>NZ_RFLV01000001.1:0-1200000 GCF_004920405.1 Pseudomonas leptonychotis | reverse complement strand
TTTCCAACACGATGAACGTCATCCAGGAAATTACCTCGCAGACCTCGTCCGGTACCACCGCAACCGCCAAGAGCATTGGTAACTTGGCCAAGATGGCCAGTGAGATGCGCAAGTCGGTATCCGGCTTTACCTTGCCGGGTGGGGAACAGGCTTAATCAGGTGCTATGCGGCAGGCTGAAAAGTTTGCCGCAAAAGGACTATGGCCGTGAGCGAGGGGCACGACATGCAGTCAGGCGTCTGGGCCTTGCAGCCTCTAGCAGATATGACAGCCACGGAATTCCGTGACTGGCAGGTGCTGCTAGAGGAGCGTACCGGGGTCGTTCTCAATGAGCGGCGGCGAGCGTTTTTGCAAACCAATCTAAGTGCACGGATGCGCGAGCTAGGCGTTATGGATTACGCCGCGTATTACCGGCAGGTCACCGATGGTCCCCGCGGCGCGGTGGAATGGTCGACCCTGTTGGACCGGCTGACTGTGCAGGAAACCCGTTTTTTTCGTCACCGCCCATCCTTTGATGTGCTCGAGAGCTATTTGCGTGGGCGATTGCAGCAAGGGGTGACGCAGCCATGGGAGCTATGGAGCGTGGGGTGCGCCAGTGGTGAAGAGCCATATTCACTGGCGATCAGCGCTGCCGAGGTTTTACGTGAAAGCGAGCATCCGGATCACTTCGGGGTAACAGGCACGGATATCAGCCTGAACGCCCTGAGTAAGGCGCGTGATGGCCAATATGGTGCGCGTCGCCTTGAGCAGTTGGAAGCCGATTTGTGCCAGCGTTATTTCCTGGCTCAGGACGATGGACGCTTCAAAGTGGTGCCGAATTTGGCTGCGCGGGTGTGTTGCGCCCGACTTAATGTGCTGGAGCTGGCCAAGGCACCTATGTCCGGAATGGACGTTATTTTTTGTCAGAACTTGTTGATCTATTTTCGTCGCTGGCGTCGCCGCGAGATCCTCAACCGCCTGGCCGAGCGCTTGGTGCCCGGAGGACTGCTGGTGGTGGGAGTGGGCGAAGTAGCAGGTTGGCAGCATCCGGAGTTAATCCCGGTGGCCGACGAGCGAGTACTGGCGTTTACCCGCAAGGGATAACAGGCTGTTGATAAACGTAAGCGAGGCGGCCAGTGCAAGGCAAAAGCAGGCGAGAACGTGGAGTTTACGAGCTGTAAATGAGCAGTTCGAGTCTGCTTTTAACGCAGCAATGGCAACGCAGGTAGTTTTTCAGCAGCTTGATAAGGCAGAAGAGCCAAGTATATGAGTGGAGTGGCTATGGGTGATCGGCACGATTATGTCGCCCTGGAATGGGTTAAAGGCGAGATCGCGGAAACCCTGAAACAGGCGCGTCAAGCGTTGGAGGCGTTCGTTGAGAACCCCCAGGATGCTACGCGCATGCGTTTCTGCCAGACCTATGTGCATCAGGTGCTCGGCACCCTGCAGATGGTCGAGTTTTTCGGTGCGGCATTGCTAGCTGAGGAAATGGAGCAGCTGGCTGGCGCCTTGATCGACGGCCGGGTGACTAACCAGGGTGAAGCCCTGGAAGTGCTGATGCAGTCGATTCTGCAGCTGCCGGTGTACCTCGATCGCATCCAAACTGCCCGCCGCGACCTGCCAATGGTCGTGCTGCCACTGCTCAACGACCTGCGTGCTGCTCGCGGGGAAAAGCTGCTCTCTGAAACCAGTCTGTTTGCTCCGGATATGTCCGGGCGCACCCCCGTGTTGCCGAGTGAGTCACTTGATCAGCTGCGTACAGCTGAATTACCCGGCTTGCTGCGCAAGTTGCGGCAAATGCTGCAAGTGGCGCTGGTTGGGGTGATCCGTAATCAAGATCTGCCAACGAATCTTGGCTATATGGCACGCGTATTTGCGCGCCTGGAAAACCTGTGTAAAGACTCCCCTCTAGGTCCGCTGTGGCAGATCGCTTCGGGTGTCGTTGAAGGGCTAGCGAACGGTAGCGTGGCCAATGGCTCCTCAGTCCGTACCTTGTTACGTCAGGTGGATAAAGAGCTTAAGCGTCTACTTGAGCAGGGCGCGGATGGTCTCAACCAAGCTGCTCCGGACGAGCTGAGCAAGAATCTGTTGTTCTACGTTGCCAAGTCCTCGGCGCAGTCGCCGCGGGTACGCAGCCTGCGTGACCAATACCGCCTTGATGATGCACTGCCGGACAACGATGTTGTCGATGAAGAGCGTGCCCGTTTGGCCGGTCCTGATCGCGATGCCATGCGCTCTGTGGTCGCCGCACTGTGTGAAGAGCTTGTGCGGGTCAAGGACAGTCTCGACCTGTTCGTGCGTAGTGATCGTACCCAGGTCGCTGATCTGGACGCGCTCGCTGGGCCGCTTAAGCAGATTGCCGACACTCTGGCCGTGCTTGGTTTTAGTCAGCCGCGCAAAGTCATTGTCGACCAGCTCGATGTTATCAATGCTCTGGCCAAGGGCCAGGGTGAGCCGAGTGATGCGGTGCTGATGGATGTGGCCGGCGCTCTGCTGTACGTCGAAGCCACCTTGGCTGGCATGGTCGGTCCCGCGCAGGACGGCGGCCGCGAAGAAAGTCATCTGCCCACCACTGATGTGGCGCAAATTCACCAGTTGGTAATCAAAGAAGCACGCAATGGCCTGGAACAGGCCAAAGACGCGATCATCGAATTTATTGCTTCGCAGTGGAACCACGAGCACCTGGCCCGCGTGCCTGAGTTGCTGACTCAGGTGCGTGGCGGCTTGGCGATGATTCCGCTGCAGCGCGCTGCCGATCTGTTGAATGCCTGCAACCGCTATATCCAAGAACAACTGCTGGCCCGCAAGGCCGTGCCCAACTGGCAGAACCTCGACACGTTGGCGGATGCCATTACCAGCGTCGAGTACTACCTCGAACGACTGGCCGAAGACCATGCCACTCAGGGCGACCTGATTCTCGATGTGGCCGAAGAAAGCCTGGAGAACCTGGGCTACCCGCTGAAAGAGAAGCCGTCGATTCTGGACTGGGTCGCGCCCCCTGTGGAGTCTTTCGCGCCATTGGCTGATCCGCTCGACGACATGGAAGTGCTAAGCGCGGAACCGGAACCGGAACCGGAACCGGAACCGGAGGCCGAGATTGAGCCGAGCTCGGAGCCGCTTGACGACGAGTCGATGAGCGTAGACCTAGCAGAAGATTTCAGCGCTGAGTTTACCGACCTGGATTCGACCGTAATTGAAGCGGCGCCCAGCGACGCTGAGTGGTCGAATGAAGTGCCCTCTGCCGATCTTGATCAAGCCGATTTTAATATCGACCTGGCCGACGTCGACGCGTTGCCACAAGCTGAGAACCCGCACGCGCAACCCTTTGCTGGTGAAGAGCTGCAACTCGGTAGCTTTGAGCTGGATGAAAACGACAGCCCAGCCAACTGGAATGAAGCCGAGATGGCTGCGCTCGAGTTGCCTGAGGTGGAGTTACCCAGTGCCCCGCTGACTGAAGAGTCCGTGCAGCCGGTTGCGGAAAAGCCCCTGTCGATGGCCGACGTAATGGCTGCGCCGGTGCAGGCCATCAACCCGCCGGCTCATGATGTACCGCCTAGCCTGCTGCCACCACCGGCTGATGAAGAGCCGATTGATGAAGAGCTGTTGGAAGTCTTTACCGAAGAAGTTGGCGAAGTACTCGAAACCATTGGCGAGTATTTCCCGCAGTGGTGCGCCGACACTGAGAATAAGGACGCTCTAAGCGAAATCCGCCGTGCTTTCCACACCCTTAAGGGCAGTGGGCGCATGGTTCGCGCTCTGGTTATTGGTGAGCTGGGCTGGTCAATCGAGAACCTACTCAACCGCGTGCTCGACCGTAGCATTCAGCCCGGTGCAGAGGTGCAACAGGTTATCGCTGATGTCGTAGCGCTGATGCCCTCCCTGGTCGATGAATTTGCTAATAAAGCGCAGCGTCAACGCGACGATGTTGATCATCTGGCGGCGACAGCCCACGCCCTCGCTAAAGGTCGAACCCTCCCAAAACCTGAAGCCCCGGTTGAGCTGGTAGCAGAGCCCGAGGGCTTGCCAGCTGCTACCGCCCAGAGCGATGAGGACGACGAAGGTCTGGACCCGCAATTGCTGGAAATTTTCCGTAATGAAGCGGAAATGCACCTCGATACCTTGGTCAGCTTCCTCGCGGACTGTGCCCAGGAGTTGCCGCAGCCGGTTACCGATGACCTCCAGCGCGCCTTGCACACGCTCAAAGGCAGTGCCTCGATGGCCGGTATTCTGCCTGTGGCAGAGATCGCGTCGCCGCTGGAAAAACTGGTCAAGGAATTCAAAGCCAACCTGATTCCGATGGACCTTGCCGAAGCTGAGCTGCTGAGCAGCGCCGAAAAACTCTTCCGTTTAGGTCTGGAGCAGTTGGAAAGTCAGCCATTGGGCGTGCTTCCGGGTGCTGCTGAGTTTCTTGAGCGCGTGCACAAGCTGCACAGCGATCGTCTTGAGCATGCCGAGAACAGCCGCCAAGACGGGCAGGGTGAGAAGCGCGATCCGCAGATGATCAGCATCTTCTTGGCTGAAGGCATGGATATCCTGCTGGATGCCGAAGATCTGCTGCGTAAGTGGCGTGAGCACCCGTCGGAACGTCAGGAACTCACTTCGCTGCTGGATGAGCTGACCACGCTTGGCCGTGGCGCCGAGATGGCAGATCTGCCGCAAATTGATGAGCTTTGCGAAGCCTTGCTTGACCTCTATGGTGCGGTTGAAGAAGGCCGTTTAGCTGTCAGTGAGCGCTTTTTCAGCGAAGCCGAACAAGCTCACGAAGCCCTCATCGGCATGATGGATCAGGTCGCTGCTGGCTTGCAGGTGAGCGCTGCTCCTGAGCGTGTGACAGCCCTGCGTAACTTGATGATGGAGGCGCTGGACCCTAATACTCTGGCGCTGTTGTCTAACAACGGTGCTGCCGGTATCGAGGTTGTTGAGCTGACTGACGCCACTGCTGCGCTGGAAGAACTTAGTCTGGCTGAGCCGGATGAAGTGATCGAGCCGTTGCCGTTCGACGCGCCGCCAGTCGACCAGCTGCCTGAGTCTATTGAGCCCGTCAGCGAGGCGCTGATTGAGCCGCCAGCTGCTTCGCTGTACGAATCGCTCGACGAAGAAATGGTATCGATCTTCCTCGAAGAAGCGGTCGATATTCTTGAGAGTGCAGGTCAGGCGCTGGAACGCTGGTTGGGCGATCCGGACAACAAGGCCGCGCTGTCCTCGTTACAGCGCGACTTGCACACCCTCAAAGGTGGTGCACGCATGGCCGAGATTCGCCCGATTGGTGATCTCGCTCATGAGCTCGAATCGTTGTATGAAGGTCTGGTTGATCGCCGTTACAGCTTCTCGCAGCCGCTGGCGAGTTTGCTGCAGCAAAGCCATGACAGTTTGGCCCAGCTTTTAGAGCAGTTGCAGGCGCGCGTGGCCATGCCCTCGCCGGTGGCGCTGATCGAGGCCATTCGTAGCTTCCGCCAAAGTGGTGGGCAGAGCTTGCCAGTAAGTACTGCGAACGCAGAGCCTGTTGCCGAAGCCGAAGCCGAAGCCGAAGCCGAAGCCGAAGCCGAAGCCGAAGCCGAAGCCGAAGCCGAAGCCGAAGCCGAAGCCGAAGCCGAAGCCGAAGCCGAAGCCCTGCCGATGATCGAGTCGCTTGATCTGGTAGAGCCTGAGTCAGAAGCACTGGAAGAGATTGAAGAAGAGATCGATTTTGGCATTCTGGCGGATGTGCCGCAGGAGCCACTGGATCAAGCTCCGTTGGCGACGGAGCCGTTAGAAATGGAGGCGGTCGAGTTGCCTGCTGGCGAGCTCGACGAGCAACCGCTGAGCGACTCGGCTACTGAACACGAGATCGAGCCAGCTGCGGTTCCGGCCATTGAGCCTGAGCCGATGGCGGTTAACGCTCCCGCCGTACTTGATGACGACCGCGATCCTGAATTGGTGGAAATCTTCCTTGAGGAAGGCTTCGATATCATCGACAGCGCCGGTGCAGCCTTGCAGCGCTGGATGGGCGACGTCCATAACAGCCTTGAGCTGGAATCGTTACAGCGTGATCTGCACACCCTCAAGGGTGGTGCGCGCATGGCCGAAATCCGCGAAATTGGCGACTTGGCTCACGAGTTAGAATTCCTCTACGAAGGACTTGGGCAAGGGCGTTTGCGGGCTAGCCAGGATCTGTTCACCTTGCTTCAGGCCTGCCACGACAACCTCGCCGAGATGCTTGAGGCGGTGCGCGACAAACGCGACGTCCCCAGTGGCGATGCGTTGATCGAAACAATCAAACGCTTTCGCGCCAACCCCGATGAGCAGTTGAGCATGCCCTCCGCCGTGGCGCTCAAGGCTGCTGTCGAGAACCAGGATGACGATGCCGAGTCCGAGATTCTCGATATCTTCCTCGAAGAGGGTGACGACCTGCTGGAGGCAATGGAAGTCGCCATCGGCCGCTTGGAAGCTGATCGCGAAGACCCTAATGCCATTGATGACATGCTGCGCATCCTGCACACCCTCAAGGGCGGAGCCCGGCTGGCTGGACAGAAAAACCTGGGTGATCTGACTCACAGCCTCGAACAACTCCTGACTGAAGCGCAGACCCAAGGTGCGCCTTGGCCACAAAGCCTGTTTGTCGATGTGCAGTCGGGTTTCGAAGGTTTGCAGCAGGAGCTCGATGGCCTGCGTCAACGCCTGAACGACAGCATGGTCGCGGATGAAGCACCGGCCAGTCACGCCAGTGCGCCAGAGCCGACGGCACGTCTGCCGGAACTGAGCTCACCTATTGTCGCGGCCAGCGCCATGCCCAAGCAGGAGCTGGTGGCCAAGGTCTTGCCGTTTGTGCGTCGCGCTCAAGAAGCTGCCTTGGAAGCAGCATCCCGTCGCGCGCCACAGGAGCTGGTCAAGGTGCCGGCCGAATTGCTTGAAGGCCTGGTTAACCTGGCCGGTGAGACCTCGATTTTCCGTGGTCGGGTCGAACAGCAGGTCAGTGACTTCGGTTTCACCCTGAGTGAGATGGAAGCCACCATTGACCGTGTGCGCGATCAGCTGCGCCGCCTGGATACCGAAACCCAAGCGCAAATCCTCAGCCGTATCGAGGCCGAAGCCGAGCGTATGGGTTATGAGGATTTCGACCCGCTGGAGATGGACCGTCACTCGCAGTTGCAGCAGCTCTCGCGCGCACTGTTTGAGTCGGCGTCCGACTTGCTTGACCTGAAGGAAACCTTGGCCGCGCGTAACCGCGATGCGGAAACCCTGTTGCTGCAACAGGCGCGGGTCAACTCAGAGTTGCAGGAAGGCCTGATGCGTACGCGCATGGTGCCTTTTGACCGCTTGGTGCCGCGTTTGCGTCGTATCGTGCGGCAAATTTCCGGCGAGCTGGGCAAGCAGGTTGAGTTCATCGTCGGCAACGCCGACGGTGAAATGGACCGTACCGTACTCGAACGTATCGTCGCGCCGCTGGAGCACATGCTGCGCAACGCGGTCGATCACGGCATTGAAGCTGCTGATGTGCGTCGTGCCGCCGGCAAGCCAGAGCAGGGCACCATCCGCTTGGCATTGGGCCGTGAGGGCGGCGATATCGTCCTGACCCTTGCCGACGACGGCGGTGGTATTCGTTTGGACGCGGTGAAGCGCAAAGCCATCGAGCGTGGCTTGATGGATGCCGACTCCGACCTGACCGACTACGAAGTGCTGCAATTTATTCTTGAAGCAGGGTTCTCCACCGCTGAGAAGGTTACGCAGATTTCCGGGCGTGGCGTGGGCATGGATGTGGTCCACTCCGAGGTCAAGCAGCTCGGTGGCTCGATGAGCATCGAGTCGAATCCGGGCACTGGCACCACCTTTACCATTCGCCTGCCGTTCACCGTATCGGTCAACCGCGCACTGATGGTGCTGTCGGGTGAAGACCTCTACGCCATTCCTTTGAACACCATCGAAGGTATCGTGCGAGTTTCCCCGTACGAGCTGGAAGCCTATTACGCACCGGATGCGCCGCGCTTCGAGTACGCCGGGCAGAGCTATGAATTGCGTTACTTGGGCGACCTGTTGAACAACGGTCAACAACCCAAGCTGGTCGGCCAAAGCCTGCCGCTGCCGGTGATTCTGGTGCGCTCCAAAGAGCACGCCGTAGCCGTGCAAGTCGACTCCCTGGCGGGTTCGCGCGAAATCGTGGTGAAGAGCCTCGGCCCGCAGTTCGCCGGGGTTCACGGAATTTCCGGTGCAACCATCCTCGGTGATGGTCGCGTGGTGGTGATCCTCGATCTGCTGGCAACCATTCGCGTGTTGCATGCGCATTTACTCAACCAACTGCAACCGCGCCTCCTCAAACAGTCGGCGACAGCGGCAGAGATTGAAGCGGATCGGCCGACCCTGGTCATGGTGGTCGATGATTCGGTCACCGTGCGTAAGGTCACCAGCCGTCTATTGGAACGTAACGGTATGAACGTATTGACGGCCAAGGACGGTGTGGATGCCATCTCGCAACTGCAGGAACGCAAGCCCGACATCATGTTGCTGGACATCGAAATGCCGCGCATGGATGGCTTCGAAGTCGCAACCTTGGTCCGCCATGACGAAGGTCTTAAAGACCTACCGATCATCATGATCACCTCGCGTACCGGTGAGAAACACCGGGAGCGAGCCATGAGCATTGGTGTCAACGAGTACCTTGGTAAGCCCTACCAGGAGTCTTTGTTGCTCGAAACGATTCAGCAACTGGTGGGCCGTCGCCCGGTAAGCCGCACATGACTGAGAAAACTGCAGCCCGTATTGCGGTGATTGCCGACACCTCGCTGCAGCGTCACGTGCTGCAGCAGGCTCTGACTAGCAGTGGCTATCAGGTGGTGATGAACAGTGATCCCGCACGTCTCGATCAGGAAACGCTGAACGCGTGTGAGACCGACTTATGGCTGGTCGATCTGGCGCAGTCGGAAGATTCGCCGCTGGTCGATAGCCTGATGGAAAACGCTTCGGCGCCGGTGCTGTTTGGTGAAGGGCATGCGCCCGAACGGCATTCGGAAAACTACCCGCGCTGGGAACGACGCTTGTTCGGTAAGTTGAAGAAATTGGTCGGTGACCCGTCGCAGGCGGTTGGCCCAAGTTTGGAAGCCTTACTGGCTGAAGCGCAGCGACCGTCACGCCTGGACCTGCCTGCCGCGCTGGCAGACACGCCCTTAGAAGCCGGTGAGCCCGCTCGCCAGGTTTGGTTGTTGGCAGCCTCTTTGGGCGGCCCCGCAGCAGTTAAAGCCTTTCTCGATGCGTTGCCGGGCGGTTTGCCGGTGGGGTTTGTCTACGCTCAGCACATTGATGCCAGTTTCGAAGGTGCATTGCCGCAAGCGGTGGGCCGGCACAGCCAATGGCATGTTAACCCTGCCCGACATGGCGACCCAGTGCGTTGCGGTGAAGTGGTGGTGGTGCCGATCAGCTATGAGCTGGGCTTCAGTGATGAGGGCCAGATGCTCATAGCGGAGCGTGGCTGGCCGGAACCCTATAGCCCCTCGATCGACCAGATGATGCTCAACCTGGCCCAGCATTATGCTGCGCTGAGCGGCGTGATTGCCTTTAGTGGCATGGGCAGTGACGGTACGGCCGCCGCGGGTTATGTGCGGCGCCAAGGTGGTTTGATCTGGACCCAGCGCGCCGACAGCTGCGCGTGCCCAAGCATGCCGGATAGCTTACGTGAAGGTGGTTACAGCAGCTTCAGCGGTGACCCGCGCGAGCTCGCTGAGGCTTTGGTCAACCACCTGGCCGAGCAGTGCCGTTAATTAGGATATTTTCATGAGCCAAGCCGTCGCCACGCAGAACAGTACCAACAACCTTACGGGCCTGTTGATGCCGCTGTCTGACCGTACTCTGCTGCTGCCTAACGTGGCGGTCGCCGAGCTAATTCCCTACCGTGCACCGCAGGTCAGTGAAGGCATGCCCAATTGGTTTCTCGGGCAGATTGCCTGGCGCGACCTGCGCTTGCCGCTGTTGTCGTTCGAGGCTGCTTCGGATGGTCAAGCGACTGTCAGCCCAGGCTCTCGGGTGGCGGTGATCAACGCCCTCGGTGGTCGTCCAGCGGTCAAGTTTATTGCCGTGCTGGTGCAAGGTATCCCACGCTCGATCAAGGTCGGCGCCGAACTGGTGCGCGCCGATGTCGCCCTATCGCCGTTGGAGTTAGATGCGGTGCAATTTGGCGAGGCAGTGCTGAAGATTCCGGATTTGGTTGGTTTGGAACAGAAACTGGCAGATGCCGGGCTGATCTGATCCTTTGCACATAAAAAAGCCCGCTGATGCGGGCTTTTTTATGGCTCGAGCTTAGAGCTTTTACATGATCTCGCGAGCCGACTTTTACCCAGTTGGGTCGAGGCGCAGCAGATCGTAAGAAAGTGCTTAGAAATCGCCCCACAATTGCTGCGCCACGCTCAGGGCCACCACCGGCGCAGTTTCTGTACGCAGTACCCGTGGGCCTAGGCGGGCGGCGTGAAAGCCTTGATCCTTGGCCTGAGTGACTTCGTTCTCGCTCAGGCCGCCTTCCGGCCCGATCAGAAAAGCTAGGGATTTTGGCTGTGGATGACTGGCCCAAGGCTCAGCGACCGGATGCAGCACCAGCTTTAGATCGGCCGTTGTTTGCGCGAGCCATTCGACCAAGCTGATGGGCGGATGAATAGTTGGGATCACCGAGCGACCGCACTGCTCGCAGGCGCTGATGGCCACTTGCCGCCAGTGCGCCATGCGCTTGTCGGCGCGTTCGTCTTTCAGGCGCACTTCACAGCGCTCGCTGACAATCAGGCTGATTTCATTGGCGCCCAGTTCGGTGGCCTTTTGGATCGCCCAGTCCATCCGCTCGCCGCGTGACAAACCCTGGCCCAGATGGATATGCAGCGGTGATTCGGCCTGGCCGGCGAAGGCCTCGCGCAAGTCGACGCGTACGTTCTTCTTACCCACCTCAATTAACTCGCCGCGAAATTCCTGGCCGCTGCCATCGAACAGCTGTACGGCATCACCCACAGCGTGGCGCAGCACGCGGCCGATGTAGTGGGCTTGGGCTTCCGGCAGCTCATGCTGGCCGAGGGACAGGGGTGCATCGATAAAGAAGCGGGATAGGCGCATAAGACGTGAACCTAGAGTAAAGGCGCGAATTCTAGCCTTAGGGTGCGCCGTGCGCATTGATATCCGTAGGGTGGATGACGCTCTTTTCATCCACCAGGCTAGCGCAACGGTGGATGGCTAAAGCGCCATCCACCCTACTTTTGTATTTAGCCCGGATCGCGAAAACCGGGGTAATTAGTATTGCCTTGCGCCACGCTGACCGAGGTGCGGGTCGCGATGTCGATGCCTTCGCTGGCCACCTCTGCGAGAAAATCGATTTGCTCCGGGGTGATCACATAGGGCGGCAAAAAATACACCACGCTACCCAGTGGACGCAGTAGCGCGCCACGTTCGAGGGCGTGCTGGTAGACCTTGAGGCCGCGACGCTCCTGCCAGGGGTAGGCGGTTTTGCTGGCTTTGTCCTGCACCATCTCGATGGCCAGGGCCATGCCGGTCTGGCGCACTTCGGCGACATGCGGGTGATCGGCTAGGTGCGCGGTGGCGCTGGCCATACGCGCCGCCAAGGCCTTGTTGGCCTCGATTACATTGTCTTGCTCGAAGATGTCCAAAGTTGCCAGGGCTGCCGCACAAGCCAGCGGGTTGCCGGTGTAGCTGTGCGAATGCAGGAAGGCGCGCAGGGTTGAATAGTCGTCATAGAACGCCTGATACACCTCATCGGTGGTCAGGCACGCCGCCAGCGGCAGGTAGCCGCCGGTTAGTGCTTTTGATAGGCAGAGGAAATCCGGGCGGATGCCGGCTTGCTCACAGGCAAACATGGTTCCGGTGCGGCCGAAGCCCACGGCGATCTCATCGAGAATCAGATGTACGCCATAGCGGTCGCAGGCTTCGCGCAGCAGCGTCAGGTAGATCGGGTGATACATGCGCATGCCGCCCGCGCCCTGAATTAGCGGCTCGACGATGACCGCTGCGACTTCATGGCCGTGCTCGGCCAGGGTCTGCTCCATGTGGGCGAACATGGTTCGTGAGTGCGCTTCCCAACTCATGCCGTCGGGGCGGTAATAGCAATCTGGGCTGGGCACCTTGATGGTGTCCAGCAGCAAGGCTTTGTAGGTATCGGTGAACAGGGCCACATCGCCCACCGACATCGCTGCGATGGTTTCGCCGTGGTAGCTGTTGCTCAAGGTGACGAAGCGCTTTTTCGCCGGCTTACCGACGTTGAGCCAGTAGTGAAAGCTCATCTTGAGCGCGACTTCGATACAGGATGAGCCGTTGTCGGCATAGAACACCCGATCGAGGCCGGCCGGTGTCAGCTTTACCAGGCGCTCGGACAGCTCGATGACGGGCTGATGGCTGAATCCGGCGAGGATCACATGTTCCAGCTGGTCGACCTGGTCTTTGATGCGCTGATTGATCCGTGGGTTGGCGTGGCCGAAAACGTTGACCCACCAGGAGCTGACCGCGTCGATATAACGCTTGCCATCGAAGTCCTCTAGCCACACGCCCTCGCCGCGCTTGATGGGTACCAGCGGCAGTTGTTCGTGATCCTTCATTTGCGTGCAGGGGTGCCAGAGCACCTTCAGGTCGCGCTGCATCCACTGGTCATTCAGGCTCATCGTTTTACTTATCCTCGGTACTCAATCATCTGCGCCAAGCCTATCAGAAGGACTGCCGTGGATGGACGGCACAACCCTGGGCGATTGCTGGAGGAGTGGTTGTTTTTATTTATCTAACTGCAGCCCAGTCATTGAACGTTAGCGAGGGCCGCTAGACTAAAGGGGCTAGGCAAAATGCGTAGGCAACGCATCGTATTTCTCGATATTTCAAAGCGGATTTTTTCGCTTTTCGCCGATAGGTTTGTTGTTAGTCTTGCCATCACTGATGGTTCAGCCCTTTTTACGGAACACTCGCAATGCAATGGCGTAACTCCTCCTCCCGGTACGGTTTGGTCAGCATCCTTTTGCATTGGTTGGTGGCGGCAGTGGTTTTCGGTTTGTTTGGTCTGGGCTACTGGATGGTTGGCCTGGACTACTACAGTGGCTGGTACAAGACCGCGCCGGACCTGCACAAAAGTATCGGCTTGCTGTTGTTTACCGTAATGCTCATTCGCGTGCTCTGGCGCTTCCTCAATCCATCTCCAGCGAGTTTGCCTAACCATGGACGTATGACGCGTCTGGCCAGCAAGTTTGGCCACGCGTTCCTTTACGTGGGCTTGTTCGTGCTGATGGCTTCCGGTTATCTGATTTCTACTGCAGATGGCCGTGGCATTGAGGTGTTTGGTCTGTTCGAGGTGCCAGCGAGCCTGACCAGTATCCCGGATCAGGAAGATGTCGCCGGGCTGGTGCATGAGTACCTGGCGTGGACGTTGGTGGTCTTCGCCGGCTTTCATGGCCTTGCTGCGTTGAAACACCACTTTATTGATCGCGACCGTACGCTTGTGCGCATGTTCGGTCGCTAGTTGCGTTTGTTGTTTCCGGGGCCGGATTGGCCCCATCCCATACTCACAAGGAGCATGCCCATGTTGAAGAAAACCCTCGTAGCCCTGGCGCTTGGTGGCGCACTGATGGGTGCCGGTCAGGCGATGGCAGCCGATTACGCCATCGATAAGCAAGGCCAGCACGCTTTCGTCAATTTCAAAATCAGCCACCTGGGCTACAGCTGGCTGTACGGTACGTTCAAAGATTTCGACGGTAGCTTCAGCTTCGATGCGGCCAAACCGCAGGACAGCAAGGTCAATGTAACGCTGAACACCACCAGCGTTGACACCAACCATGCCGAGCGCGACAAGCACATCCGTAGCGATGATTTTCTCAACGTCGGCGAGCACCCGACTGCGACGTTTGCGTCCACTTCAGTCAAGTCCACTGGTGAAGGTACAGCCGACATTACGGGCGACCTGACCCTCAATGGCGTCACTAAGCCGGTGGTGATTGCAGCCACGTTTATCGGCGAAGGTAAAGATCCATGGGGCGGCTACCGGGCAGGCTTTGAAGGCAGCACCACATTGAAGCTGAAAGACTTCGATATTCAAAAAGACCTCGGCCCGGCTTCCCAAGATGTTGAGCTGATCATCTCGGTTGAAGGTGTGCGCAAGTAAGTGCATAGCATGGCTTAGCCGCGCAGCGGCGTAACCCATGACTGCTTAGATGCTGCACCAACAAAAACGCCGCCCATTGGGCGGCGTTTTCGTGTGCGGCTCGCGAGTTATGACTCTTCGCGGTTACGCGTCAGCAGCGCTGGCTTCTCGCCGCGTGGACGTGCATTCGCCAGCTCGTCGAGTTGCTCCGCAGTCGGCAGGCGATCAAGGCGTGAGCCCTTGTGCACGATCACCGGCTGCTTGTCGCTGGGTGCCTTCGCGGCACCTTCGCGGCGTGGCAGCTCATCACGGTTCAGCGATGTGGTGCGGGTGTCACGCGGCGGACGTGCACGGCCGGAGCCATTACGGCCCTGACCACCCTGGCCACCAGAGCCTGCGCCCTGGCGGCGACCTTGTGCGCCGGCGCCAGCATTGGCACCACCGCCATTGCTACGCGCAGGCTTGGCTGGGCGAGCACCCATACCAACGCCATTGCTGGCGCTTGGGCCACTTGGTGCTGCAGGCGCACCGGGCCGACGGCCACGGTTCTGCTGCTTGTTTTGGTTCGGGCTTACATAGTCGGCACGGTTGCCGAAATTATCGATTTCATCGTCGCGGAACTCGTCCGGCGCACGGTCCGGAGGCAGTGCGGGCACCGCCGGTGTGCTGGCGCGGGCCGAGGAAGCACCGCGCGGCTGTTGGCTACGACCGCCCTGGGGCTTGCTGCGGTTGTTGTCACGGCCGCTGTCCTTGCCTTTGTCCTTACGCCCGCCGCTGTTGCGTTCGCCAGCACCAGTACCAGCACCTGCTGGCTTGGCGCCGCGCGGTTGGCGTGGCTTTTGTGGCTCACGCACTTCTGGGCGCTCAGCTTCGACGGTGCTGGCGTCAAAGCCAAGCAAGTCGCCATCGCTGATCTTCTGTTTGGTCATCCGCTCGATGCCCCTGAGTAGCTTCTCTTCATCTGGAGCGACCAGGGAAATCGCCTCACCGCTGCGGCCAGCACGGCCGGTGCGGCCAATACGGTGCACGTAGTCTTCTTCGATATTCGGCAGCTCGAAATTGACCACATGCGGCAGCTGATCGATATCCAGGCCGCGCGCGGCGATATCGGTGGCAACCAAGATGCGCATCTTGTTGGCTTTGAAGTCGGCCAGGGCTTTGGTGCGCGCGTTCTGGCTTTTGTTACCGTGGATTGCCACGGCCGGTAGGCCGTGTTTGTCCAGGTATTCAGCCAGACGGTTGGCGCCGTGCTTGGTGCGGGTGAACACCAACACCTGCTCCCACGCGCCAGCAGTGATCAGGTGGGCAAGCAGGGCGCGCTTGTGGCTGGCCTGGACACGGAATACGCGCTGTTCAATGCGCTCCACCGTGGTGTTCGGCGGCGTCACTTCGATGCGTTCCGGGTTGTGCAACAGCTTACCGGCCAGATCGGTGATGTCTTTGGAGAAGGTCGCCGAGAACAGCAGGTTTTGCCGCTTGGTCGGCAGCTTAGCGAGAACCTTCTTCACGTCATGGATAAAGCCCATGTCGAGCATGCGGTCGGCTTCGTCGAGGACGAGGATTTCCACGTGCGACAGGTCGATGGCGCGCTGGTTAGCCAGGTCGAGCAGGCGGCCGGGGCACGCCACCAATACGTCGACGCCCTTGGCCAGAGCCTGAACCTGTGGGTTCATGCCAACGCCGCCGAAGATGCAGGCGCTGACGAATTTCAAATCACGGGCATACAGCTTGAAGCTGTCGTGCACCTGGGCGGCCAGTTCGCGGGTCGGTGTCAGCACCAGTACGCGCGGTTGTTTCGGGCCGTGACGCTGTTCGCGATCCGGGTGACCGTTGGGGAACAGTCGCTCAAGGATCGGCAGGGCAAAACCGCCTGTCTTACCTGTACCCGTCTGGGCTGCAACCATCAGGTCGCGACCTTGCAACGCGGCGGGGATGGCCCGCTGTTGCACCGGAGTGGGTTGGGTGTAGCCGGCGGATTCGACCGCACGGACTAAAGCCTCGGAGAGACCGAGGGAGGCAAAGGACATGTGTAATCCTGTCTAGTGAGGGCATGGCCCTATGGGGTGTATTGCCTGGCTTGAATCACGCTTGGGGGGCGTAATCCCGTCCGGTACTACTGGCCTCTGGGGGCTAGCATCCGGGCGCAAGCCTGGCGGGAAGGCCCGAGTATAACAGAGCCGCCAGGCTGTGCGAGTTTCTGCCTGCTCGGTGGTCGGTGCGCCGTTGCCAGGCCCGTAACGGCGCGGGTGTATGGTTCAGGTCACCAGTTTGTAGCAAGGCACATAGGCGCTGTTGCCCGGTAGTTTCATCCGGTACTGGTCGACGAAGGCCTGCAGCAATTGGTCGAGCTGCAGCATGATGTCGCGGTCACCGGTTATTTCGTATGGGCCGTGTTGCTCGATCAGGCGGATGCCCTTGTCCTTGACGTTTCCGGCGACAATCCCGGAAAACGCTCGGCGCAAGTTGGCGGCCAGTTCATGCACCGGTTGGTTACGCGTCAGCTTCAAGCTGGCCATGTTGGTATGTGTTGGCTCGAAGGGGTGCTGGAAGCTTTCGTCGATCTTCAGCAGCCAGTTGAAGTGGAAGGCGTCGTTATGTTCACGGCGGAACTGCGTAACCGCCTTAATCCCATCGGCCATCTCCCGTGCGACCTGCTCAGGGTCGTCAATGATGATGCTGTAGCGCTGCTGCGCGGCGTCACCCAGCGTCGCGCCGATAAATTCATGCAGCTGTTCGAGGTACGCGGCGGCGCTACGTGGCCCGGTCATGATCAGCGGGAAGGGAATATTCTGGTTATCTGGGTGCATCAGAATGCCGAGAAAATACAACAACTCCTCGGCTGTGCCCGCGCCGCCGGGGAAGATGATGATGCCGTGGCCGACGCGTACGAAGGCTTCCAAGCGCTTCTCGATATCCGGCAGGATTACCAGCTCGTTGACGATCGGATTGGGCGCTTCGGCGGCAATAATGCCGGGCTCGGTCAGGCCCAGGTAGCGGCCATACAGGTTGCGCTGCTTGGCGTGGGAAATGGTCGCGCCCTTCATGGGGCCCTTCATCACGCCGGGGCCGCATCCGGTGCAGATGTCCAGGCTGCGCAGGCCCAGCTCATGGCCGACTTTCTTGGTGTACTTGTATTCTTCGGTGCTGATTGAGTGGCCGCCCCAGCACACCACAATCTTCGGTTCGGCACCGGCGCGCAGCGTGCGCGCGTTGCGTAGCAGGTGGAACACGTAATCGGTGATGCCCTGGGAGCTGTCGAAGTCGACGCGCTTATTTTCCAGTTCGCTCTGCGTATAAACGATGTCGCGCAGGGCGCTGAACAGCATCTCGCGGGTGCTGGCGATCATTTCACCATCGACGAAGGCGTCCGCGGGCGCATTGAAAAGCTCCAGACGGATACCGCGGTCCTGCTGCAGGATGCGGATTTCGAAGTTTGGGTAGGCTTCCAGAATGGTCTTAGCGTTGTCGCTGTGTGAACCGGTATTGAGAATTGCCAGAGCGCACTGGCGAAACAACGCGTAGACGCTGCCGGAACCGGTTTCGCGCAGTTGCTGTACTTCACGCTGCGAGAGGGTTTCCAGGCTGCCTTTAGGGGTGACTGAGGCATTGATCGTTTTTCGTGCGGCCATTGCGGCGCTCCATGGTTGTGATACCGCGCAAGCCTTACATGGCTAGGCGCATGCTGAAAGTATGGTCGTGGTTGAGTGGATTGACCGGACAGTGCGTTGCAAAAGGCTACCGTGGTTTGCCTGATGCGGGGTGAAAAGGCGACAACGCCTGGTGGGTGGGCGTCGCATGGCCAGAGAACTATCGGCCCGCACTGGACGTGTGGGCCGACATTACGGCGGTAACGATCTAGCGCGGCAGCTTGAGGTTGTTCCAGATCGCCAAGCTAGGTTCAGCCTGGTTCATGCTGTAGAAGTGCAAACCTGGGGCGCCACCTTGCAGCAGGCGCTCGCACATTTCAGTAATGACCTGCTCACCATACGCCTGGATGCTGTCGGTATCGTCACCGTAGGCTTCCAGTTGTTTGCGTACCCAGCGCGGAATTTCCGCACCGCAGGCGTCGGAGAAACGCGCCAGCTTGCTGTAGTTAGTGATGGGCATGATGCCCGGCACGATCGGGATCTCGATACCCAGCTTGCGCACGCGCTCGACGAAGTAGAAATAGCAGTCGGCGTTGAAGAAATACTGGGTAATCGCGCTGTCGGCACCGGCCTTGGCCTTGCGTGCGAAGTTGGCGATGTCGTCTTCGAAGTTGCGCGCTTGCGGGTGCATCTCCGGGTAGGCGGCCACTTCGATATGGAAGTGGTCGCCGGTTTCTTCGCGAATAAAGCTGACCAGCTCATTGGCGTAACGCAACTCACCGCTGGCCATGCCCATGCCGGACGGCAGGTCGCCGCGCAGGGCAACGATGCGTTTGATTCCGGCATCTTTGTACAGGTTCAGCAGGTCGCGCAGTTCAGCCTTGCTGTCGCCAACGCAGGACAGGTGCGGTGCGGCTGGTACTTTGATCTCGCCATCGAGTTGCAGCACGGTGTTCAGCGTGCGGTCGCGGGTGGAGCCACCGGCACCGTAGGTGCAGGAGAAGAAGTCTGGGTTGTAGGTGGCCAATTGGCGCGCCACATTCATCAGTTTTTCGTGCCCGGCTTCGGTTTTGGTGGGGAAGAACTCGAAGCTGTAACGGCGTTCTTGTGACATAGGAGTTACCAAGCGTAGGCGTAGGCGTAGGGAGGGTTAGCGGCGCATGCCACCTGCGTGAAGGTTCACTGTGGTGCCGGAGCGGCGCGTAACCCACCAGAGTGTTCGGTGGGTTACGCCGCTGCGCGACTAACCCACCCTACGGTCTTGTGTCGTTATCAGTAGCGGTAAGCGTGTGGCTTGAACGGGCCTTCCTGTGGCACGCCGATGTAGTCGGCTTGCTTCTGGGTCAGCTGAGTCACCACGCCGCCAAAGCCCTTGACCATTTCCAAGGCCACTTCTTCGTCGAGTTTCTTCGGCAGCACTTCCACGGTCAGACGCTCGGCTTTCTGAGCGGCAGACAGGTCGGCGTACTTCTGGCCGAACAGGAAGATCTGCGCCAGCACCTGGTTGGCGAATGAGCCATCCATAATGCGGCTCGGGTGGCCTGTGGCGTTACCGAGGTTAACCAAGCGGCCTTCCGACAGCAGGATCAGGTAATCGTCGTTGTGCGCGTCGAAGCTGCCAGCACCGGTGCGGTGAACCTTGTGCACCTGTGGCTTGACCTCTTCCCATGCCCAGTTTTTGCGCATGAAGGCGGTGTCGATCTCGTTGTCAAAGTGGCCGATGTTGCACACCACGGCGCGCTTTTTCAGCGCTTTGAGCATGTTCGAGTCGCACACGTTGTAGTTGCCGGTGGTGGTCACGATCAGGTCGATCTTGCCCAGCAGGGCTGCGTCAACGCTGGCTTCGGTGCCGTCATTGATGCCGTCTTTGTAGGCCGAAACCAGCTCGAAACCGTCCATGCAGGCCTGCATGGCGCAGATTGGGTCCACTTCGGTGACCTTGACGATCATGCCTTCCTGGCGCAGCGATTGCGCCGAGCCTTTACCCACGTCGCCGTAGCCGATGACCAGTGCTTGCTTACCGGACAGCAGGTGGTCGGTGCCACGCTTGATGGCGTCGCTCAGGCTGTGACGGCAGCCGTATTTGTTGTCGTTCTTGCTCTTGGTCACCGAGTCGTTAACGTTGACCGCTGGGATCTTCAATTCGCCCTTGGCCAACATCTCCAGCAGACGGTGCACGCCTGTGGTGGTTTCTTCGGTGACACCGTGGATGCGTTCCAGCATCTGTGGGTATTTCTTGTGCAGGATCTCGGTCAGGTCGCCGCCGTCGTCGAGGATCATGTTGGCGTCCCACGGCTGGCCGTCCTTGAGGATGGTCTGCTCGATGCACCACTCGTATTCTTCTTCGGTTTCGCCCTTCCAGGCGAACACCGGGATGCCGGCGGCAGCGATGGCGGCAGCGGCTTGATCCTGGGTGGAGAAGATGTTGCACGACGACCAGCGCACTTCAGCGCCCAGTGCCGTCAGGGTTTCGATCAGCACGGCGGTCTGAATGGTCATGTGGATACAGCCGATGATCTTCGCGCCCTTGAGCGGCTGCTCGCCGGCGTATTTGCGGCGCAAGCCCATCAGGGCAGGCATCTCGGATTCGGCGATGATGGTTTCGCGGCGGCCCCAGGCTGCCAGGGACATGTCGGCGACTTTGTAATCGTTAAAAGCGGCGCTCATAAAAAGCTCTCCATTCGTTGTCTGCGAATGGGCGCCGTTGATGCGTATGGTTAACGCCCCATCCGAGCCTGACAGGAGAGAACCGCTGGGGCTCAACCTGCTGCAGCGCCCCTCGGACGGGTGGCGGGATCGACCAGAGCTGTGCCGGTCGACTGAAGCGCAGTGATTATAGCCATGCTGGAGGATAACCCCAAGGCTTTCTGTCGGCCCAATTGGCTGTTGCGCCGTGCGTTCTGGCCGGTTCAGTCATGGCGTTTGTGCAATGCCTGAGGCAGGCTGCAGGCCTGACTGTCCCTACCTATGGAGCTGCTATGACAATTGCTTACTGGTGTGTGTTGATTGCCCTGTTTTTGCCTTACCTGTCGACCATGACGGCTAAAGCCGTCAGTGGTGGTTTCAGTCCCAAGCACAACCATGATCCGCGGGCTTTGCTGAACAATCTCAGTGGCGTCGGCCGACGCGCCAACAATGCCCAGCTCAACAGCTTTGAAGTGACGCCGGCGTTTTCCGCCGCGGTGATCATTGCGCACCTGGCCGGTGGTGCCGAGCAGGCGCTGATCGATCAGCTGGCCATGGCTTTTGTGGCCAGTCGCCTGCTCTATTTCATCTGCTACCTGGCGGACTGGGCGCCAGTGCGGTCGCTGGTGTGGTTCGTCAATATGGGCCTGATCATCAGCCTGTTTGTCGTGTCGGCTTAAGTCTGCGGCAAAACACCACGCTTGGCCGGCAGGTGGTGGGTGGCGATACTGTTGCCCATCGTGTTGTTCTTGTTGCCGTTGCTGAAGGTGTTATGAAGCTGAGAAACCTGTGTGTAGTTACTGCTGTTCTGCTGCTTGCTGCCTGCGGCGGTGTTGACCCCAACTCGCCACAAGGCCAGCGCCAAGGCATTTTCAAGCAGATGCTCAAGGTCAGCGAAGAGTTGGGCGGCATGTTGCGTGGCCGGTTGGCCTTCAAAGCGCCGCGCTTTGTGCAAGGCGCTGCAGAGCTTGATCAGCTCACGCGTAGACCTTGGCAGCACTTCCCGCAGGTTAAGGAAGAGGGGGGTGAAAGCCGCGCCAAGGATGAAGTCTGGCAGCGCCAGGCGCGCTTCCAGGCATTGGCTCGGGAAATGGAGGCCAGCACCGCTGCGCTGGTGGCAGCCACTGCCGCGCAACCGTTAAAGCCGGAGGCGCTGGCCGCGCCAATGCAGCGTGTCGAAGACAGCTGCAAGGCCTGTCATGAAGAGTTTCGTGCGTTCTGACGGGGCTATTGCATGAGTGCTTCACGGGTCTGCTGCAGCGTTGCGCGGGCTTCATGAAGTTTGCTTTGGCGCTTGCTGATGTCGTTCTGATCGCCTTTGGCCAGGGCCTCGCGTAGATCTATCTCGCGCTCGCTTACCTGCTCTTCGGCCTTTACCATCTCGGCTTCACGCTCTGTGCGCAGGTTGCTATCGGTGCAGTTGTCCTGCACTTGCTTGAGGGCTTTTTCCAGGCCAGCTTGCTGGTTACTGTTGCCCTGGCTTTTGGCAATTTCGAGTTGCGCGTTGATCGCCTGGTGCTTTGCCGCGCAGCCCGTGAGTGGGGCTGTTGCGTTTTCGGCAGCATAGACCAGTGCGCTGGTCAGCAGCAGGGCGCTGAGTAACAGGGTTCTGTGCATGATTATTCCTCTAGGCGGGTGCCAGCAGTCGACCTCAGGTGTGGGGCAAAGTTTATTGGCACTCTAGAAGCCCTCGATCCGTGCGGCGCGTAATTGTGTACGCAGCGCCTGCACCTCCGGATGTTGGAAGAATGCCCGTAACTGAATGGCGCGTTGTGGGCTAATGCCGGGCTGACGTTGCCAGTCGGTTACGCTGCGTTGCACCAGGGTGGGCCAATCGACATCACGGGTTGCCTCGCTACTGCCCGGCAACCCCAGGGCTTGAAGCCAGGTATGCCGTGGACGCTCGCGGGCGAGCGTGAAGCTCTGTTGCAAGGCGTTGGCGCTGCGCGGACCTAAACCAGGGATAGCGCTGAGTTGCTCGGTTGAGAGGTGCAGCCAGCCGAGCAGGTCTTCCAGTTGTTTGGCACGCAGTAGTTTTTCCCATGTGCCCGGCCCTACACCCGGTAATGCCAGCCCCTGCTTGCCGCTAAGCCAGGCCAGTCGAGCACGAAACTGGCTGGCGCAGGCTGTTGTGGCGCGCCAGCAGCTCAGGGCGTGAAAGGCCGCGGCGTCTGGCACCTGCAGGGCGGCGCGTTGCTGGGTGCGCCAGAGCACGCTGTCGAGGGTAGGGATGGTCAAGCCAGACAGGCGGATTACTACTTGGTCGCCGGGGCGGATGTCCAGCGTCTGCCAGCGCTGCAGGGAGTGAGCGCTGACATATTCGATGCGTCGTTCATCCAGCTTTACCGGTTGTACGCGCAGCACCGGGGTGATGCGCCCGCTGCGGCCAATGCGAAAATCCACCGCCTGCACCACCGTCAAGGCCTGGCTAGCCGGGTATTTCCAGGCCACGGCCCAGTGCGGCGGCTCAGCTTGCCAGCGTGTGGCTGCGGGTCGCTGGCCTTGGCGTAACACCACGCCATCAGTGGCGAAGGGTAAGGCGCTGTTGTACCAGCGCTCACGCCATTGAGTGGCATGTTCGACGGTACGAATCGGTTGGCTGAACAGTTGGCTGTCGGTAAAACCTAGAGCGCTTAGCTGTTGCAGACGCTCAAGCATGCTGGGCGGCCCATCGGGCCAGTCCCAAATAAACAAGCCGATGCCTGTGGCCTCTGCGGGTGACAGCGACTGTTTGTTCATGAGCCCGGCGACCTTGCTGCGTGCGCCCTGGCCACCTTGTTGGTGCTGAATGTGCTCGGGTAGTCGCCAGTACAGCTCGCCTTGCAGGGTCAATTCCAGCTGCGTGGGCAGTTGCGTTGGAATTGCTGGGAGTTGCTGAGCGCGAGCGCTCCAGTCTTGCCCGCTGCGGCCATCACCACGGCTGATCAGCTGTTGCAGCTGGCCGTTGCGATAGACCAGGCTCACGGCCACCCCGTCAACCTTGGGCTGAATCCACAGGTCTTCGCGGCTGGTAATCCAGCGAGCGACCGTGCGTTTGTTGGGTAATTTGCGCAGCCCGGTGTGGGCAACAGGGTGGCGAAGTGTCCCGTTGCTGGTGCTTAGCGGGTCTCTAGGGGGCGGGCCGGCATTGGCGAAGCAGCTGCGCCAATGCTGCAGGGTGGCGCTGGCTTGGTCGTAAAGCTCGTCAGCGACCTGGCTCTGCCCTTGGCGGTGGTAGGCGTCGTCCCAGGCGCTGACTTGCTGGGCCAGTGCACTGATCTCCAGTTCGGCGCGTGACGCGGGCCAGTCCGGGCAGGCGGCCCATAGTGGGTTGCTGAGTAGCAGTAGGCCGGCGAAGAGGGCTTTCATCATGAGCGTCCTTGCTCTGCAGATGGCCTGATGAGCCTAGTTGTTCTTGCTTGCGCGTGCTGAATCGCAGGCAATAAAAAGCCCCGCATTGAGCGGGGCTTAGGCTGTTGCCGAGTAGTTACAGGCCGGCGGCAGCGCGCAGTTCGGCTGCTTTGTCGGTTTTTTCCCAGGTGAAGGTGGTAAAGGTGTCGTCACCGACAACTTTCTGCTGCGGCGTGCGGCCGAAGTGGCCGTAAGCAGCAGTCTCCTGGTACATCGGGTGCAGCAGGTCGAGCATCTTGGTGATGGCGTACGGGCGCAGGTCGAAGAGTTCACGCACCAGCTTGATGATCACATCTTCTGCCACCTTGTTGGTGCCAAAGGTGTTGAGCGAGATCGAGGTCGGCTGGGCCACGCCGATGGCGTAGGACACCTGGATTTCGCAGCGCTCGGCCAGGCCGGCGGCGACGATGTTCTTGGCTACATAACGACCGGCGTAGGCTGCCGAGCGGTCAACCTTGGATGGGTCCTTGCCGGAGAATGCGCCGCCACCGTGACGGGCCATGCCGCCGTAGGAGTCGACGATGATCTTACGTCCGGTCAGGCCGCAGTCGCCCACCGGGCCACCGATAACGAAGTTGCCGGTTGGGTTGATGTGGAACTGGGTGTCTTTGTGCAGCAGTTCAGCGGGCAGGGTGTGCTTGATGATCAGCTCCATCACCGCTTCGCGCAGGTCGTCCAGCGAGACATCCGGGTTGTGCTGGGTGGACAGCACCACGGCGTCGATACCAACGACTTTACCGCCGTCATAGCGGCAGGTGACCTGAGATTTGGCATCCGGGCGCAGCCACGGCAGCAGGCCGGATTTGCGAGCTTCGGCCTGGCGCTCAACCAGGCGGTGGCTGAACACGATCGGTGCGGGCATCAGCACGTCGGTTTCGTTGCTGGCGTAGCCGAACATCAGGCCTTGGTCGCCGGCGCCCTGATCTTCTGGCTTGGCACGGTCGACACCCTGGTTAATGTCCGGGGACTGTTTGCCAATGATGTTGATGATGCCGCAGGTATTACCGTCGAAGCCGACGTCGGAGCTGGTGTAGCCGATGTCGCAGATTACCTTACGGGTGATTTCTTCCAGGTCGACCCAGGCGCTGGTGGTGACTTCGCCAGAGACGATGGCCACACCGGTCTTAACCATGGTTTCGCAGGCGACGCGGGCGTGTTTGTCCTGGGCGATGATGGCGTCCAGCACCGCATCGGAAATCTGGTCGGCAATCTTGTCGGGATGGCCTTCGGAGACGGACTCGGAGGTAAAAAGGGAGTATTCGCTCATCGTTCGGGTTCCTGTGAGTGACCGGTAATTGCAGCCCGTGGGCCATGAGGTAGTGAGGGTTTGGCAAAGTGCCGCACCTGAATTTGGAAGCCATTGCGCAAGCCTACATACAGGCTTTCGCAGGTATTGAGGCCGGCAGCATCAGCCCAGCGCGCCAAGTCATCTTGTTCGAAGCCCAGCCAGAGATCGCCGCACGCTTCGCGCGCCCAGCTCTGGTTGTGGCTGCACAGCTCAGTGATCAGCAGGCTGCCGCCAGGCTTCAAACGCTGTGCAAGCTGTTTGAGTGCCTCTGCCGGGGCTGCGAAATGGTGCAACACCATGTTTAGCACCAGGCAGTCGGCGGCTGGATATTCGTCATGTAACGCATCTGCTAGTTGCAGCTCAACATTATCCAGGCCTTCTTCGGCACAACGCAGGCGGGCCAATTCCAGCATCGCCGCGCTGTTATCCAGTGCGAGCACCTGCTTAAAGCGCCGCGCCAGCTCGGGGAGAAAGCCGCCGTCGCCCGGGCCGACTTCCACCGCGCAGGCGCTGGCGGCAAAACCCAGAGAGTCGAGCAACGCCAACACGCTGTCGCGGTATTGCGGCAGGCCGGCGATCAAGTCTTGTTGCGCCTGGAAGCTCGCCGCGCTGCGGGTGAAAAACGCCTGGCTGGCGGCGGCGCGCTGGCTGTGTACGGCGGCGATGCGCTGCTGTATCTCCAGCGGCAGCTGCAGGTGGTCAACTTCATCCAGCAGCGCAGCGTGCAGGCGGCTGCCGAGCTGCTCACCCTGAGCCAAGGCGCGGCGGTAGAAAATCGCATTGCCTTCGCGGCGTGTCGCCACCAGCCCGGCTTGCGCCAAGACTTTCAGGTGATGACTGATGCCCGATTGCCCGGTGGCAAAAATCTGCGCCAGTTCCAGTACGCCGAACGAGTCGTTGGCCAGTGCGCGCAGAATGTTCAGGCGCAATGAATCGCCGCTGGCCTTGCACAGGGCGGCGAGGGCGTCGACCGGCTCAAAAGCCAAATAGGAGGCGCGCATATTCATAGGTGGGGCAGTCTAGTCGGTCATTTTTCATCCAGCAACACCAATATCAAAACTTTTTGATATTGGTGTTGCTGGGCGTTAAAGCCAGAAAAGCTCGGCCTTACGACTATCTGTCATTGCCCCGACAGGCCCCAGTGGGCGAAAATAGCCGCCTTTTTCGACCCCCAGTTGCCAACGCAGCCCGTAGGAGATTCAGTGATGCCCAGCCGTCGTGAGCGAGCCAATGCCATTCGTGCCCTGAGCATGGATGCCGTGCAGAAAGCCAACAGCGGCCACCCGGGTGCCCCGATGGGCATGGCCGACATCGCCGAAGTGTTGTGGCGCGACTTCCTCAAGCACAACCCGAGTAACCCGAATTTCGCCGACCGCGACCGCTTCGTGCTGTCCAACGGCCACGGCTCGATGTTGATCTACTCGCTGCTGCACCTGACCGGTTACGACCTGGGCATCGAAGACCTGAAAAACTTCCGCCAGCTGCACAGTCGCACCCCGGGCCACCCGGAATACGGCTACACCCCAGGTGTTGAGACCACCACCGGGCCGCTCGGCCAGGGCATCGCCAACGCCGTAGGCTTCGCCTTGGCGGAAAAAGTGCTGGGTGCGCAGTTCAACCGCGACGGCCACCAGATCGTTGACCACTTCACCTACTCCTTCCTCGGCGACGGCTGCATGATGGAAGGCATCAGCCATGAAGTCTGCTCGCTGGCCGGCACCCTGGGTCTGGGTAAGCTGGTGGCGTTTTACGACGACAACGGCATCTCCATCGACGGCGAAGTTGAAGGCTGGTTCACCGATGACACCCCGGCGCGCTTTGAAGCTTACGGCTGGCAGGTGATTCGCAATGTTGATGGTCACGACGCCGACGAAATCAAGATTGCCATCGAGACGGCGCGCAAAACCAGTGACCGTCCGACCCTGATCTGCTGCAAAACCACCATCGGCTTTGGCTCGCCGAACAAGCAGGGCAAGGAAGACTGTCACGGCGCACCGCTGGGCAATGACGAAATCGCCCTGACCCGCGCCACCCTGGGCTGGAACCACGGCCCGTTTGAAATTCCGGCGGATATCTATGCCGAGTGGGACGCCAAGCAAGCCGGTGCCGCCGCCGAAGCTGAGTGGGACCAGCGGTTTGCCGCCTACGCCGCCGCCTACCCGGAGCTGGCCAGCGAGCTTAAGCGCCGTATGAGTGGTGAGCTGCCGGCTGATTTCGCCGAGAAAGCCGCTGCCTATATCCAGGAAGTCGCCGACAAGGGCGAAACCATCGCCAGCCGCAAGGCCAGCCAGAACGCGCTGAATGCGTTTGGCCCGCTGCTGCCAGAGTTCCTCGGCGGTTCGGCTGACCTTGCCGGCTCCAACCTGACCCTGTGGAAAGGCTGCAAGGGCGTGTCGGCTGCCGACGCGTCCGGCAACTACATGTTCTACGGTGTACGTGAATTCGGCATGAGCGCGATCATGAACGGCGTGGCTCTGCACGGCGGCTTCGTGCCGTACGGCGCAACCTTCCTGATATTTATGGAGTACGCGCGTAACGCCGTGCGTATGGCTTCGCTGATGAAGCAGCGCGTGCTGTTTGTGTTTACCCACGACTCCATCGGTCTGGGTGAAGATGGCCCGACGCACCAGCCGATCGAGCAGCTGGCCAGCCTGCGTGGCACGCCGAACCTCGACACCTGGCGCCCTTGCGATGCCGTGGAATCGGCGGTGGCCTGGAAGTACGCGATCGAGCGTCATGACGGTCCAAGCGCGCTGATCTTTAGCCGGCAGAACCTGCCGCACCAGAGCCGCGATGCCCAGCAATTGGCGGACGTGGCGCGCGGTGGCTATGTGCTGAAAGACTGCGCCGGTGAGCCGGAGCTGATTCTGATTTCCACCGGTTCGGAAATTGGCCTGGCCGTGGCTGCTTACGACAAACTGACTGCCGAAGGCCGTCAGGTGCGTGTGGTGTCGATGCCGTCCACCAGCGTGTTTGACCAGCAGGATGCCGGCTACAAGCAGGCCGTGCTGCCGGTGCAGGTGGGTGCGCGTATCGCCATCGAAGCCTCACACGCGGACTACTGGTACAAGTACGTCGGTCTTGAAGGCCGCATCATCGGCATGACCACCTTCGGTGAGTCCGCGCCGGCCCCGGCGCTGTTCGAGGAATTCGGCTTTACCGTCGAAAACATCCTGGAAACCGCTGCCGAGCTGTTGGAAGCCTGAGTGAGAACGACGCCGTACGGTGGATGATGCTGTTTTCATCCACCGTTACACCGCCGGTGGATCGCTGAAGCGCGATCCACCCTACGTTCATTCGAGATACCCGATGTCCAAGCGCCCTTATCGAATTGCCCTCAACGGCTACGGCCGTATCGGCCGCTGCGTGCTGCGCGCGTTGCATGAGCGTGGTGCGGGGGCGCAGCTGGAAATCGTCGCGCTGAATGATCTGGCCGATCAGGCCAGCATCGAATACCTGACGCGTTTCGACTCCACCCACGGCCGCTTTCCCGGTGAGGTCAAGGTCGAGGGCGATTGCCTGCATATCAATGGCGACTGCGTAAAAGTACTGCGCCAGGCGACCCCTGAAGGCGTTGACTGGGCTGCGCTGGATATCGACCTGCTGCTCGAATGCTCTGGCCAATACACCACGCGCGTTGATGCGCAGCGCTTTATCGATGCGGGCGCGCCACGCTTGCTGCTGTCGCAACCGATGGCCAGCGAGGCGGATATCGACGCCACGGTGGTGTTCGGGGTCAATCAGGATTGTCTGAGCGGCCGCGAGCAGCTGGTGTCGAACGCCTCCTGCACCACCAACTGCGGCGTACCACTGCTCAAATTGCTCAACGAGACGGTGGGTATCGAGTACGTGTCGATCACCACCATTCACTCGGCGATGAACGACCAGCCGGTGATCGATGCCTACCACCACGAGGACCTGCGCCGTACGCGCTCGGCCTTTCAGTCGGTGATTCCGGTGTCCACCGGTCTGGCTCGCGGTATCGAGCGTCTGCTGCCGGAACTTGCTGGGCGAATCCAGGCCAAAGCCATTCGTGTGCCAACGGTGAATGTCTCGTGTTTGGATATCACCCTGCAGACTGCCCGCGACACCTCGGCGGCCGAGATCAATGCCGTGCTGCGGCAGGCGGCTGAGAGCGGCCCGCTCAAGGGCTTGTTGGCCTACACCGAGTTGCCGCACGCCAGCTGCGATTTCAACCATGACCCGCATTCGGCGATTGTCGACGGCAGTCAAACCCGTGTCTCTGGCCCGCGGTTGGTGAATTTGTTGGCCTGGTTCGACAACGAGTGGGGCTTTGCTAACCGTATGCTCGATGTTGCTGAACACTTTCTCTCCCTGACTACTACAGCCCCCGTGAAGGACTGATATATGACTGTTCTGAAGATGACCGACCTCGACCTCGCCGGTAAGCGCGTGCTGATCCGCGAAGACCTCAACGTGCCGGTAAAAGACGGTGCGGTGAAGAGCGACGCGCGCATCCTCGCCTCTCTGCCGACTATCAAGCTGGCGTTGGAGAAGGGCGCAGCGGTCATGGTCTGCTCGCACCTGGGTCGCCCGACCGAAGGTGAATTCAGTGCTGAGAACAGCCTGCAGCCAGTCGCCGACTACCTGAGCAAAGCGCTGGGTCGCGACGTGCCATTGGTCGCCGACTATTTGGGTGGCGTTGAGCTTAAAGCCGGCGAGATCGTGCTGTTCGAGAACGTGCGCTTCAACAAGGGCGAGAAGAAAAACGCTGATGAGCTGGCCCAGCAATATGCCGCGCTGTGCGACGTGTTTGTGATGGACGCCTTCGGTACCGCTCACCGCGCCGAGGGCTCGACCCATGGCGTGGCCAAGTTCGCCAAAGTGGCCTGCGCAGGTCCTTTGCTGGCCGCCGAGTTAGATGCCTTGGGCAAAGCCTTGGGTAATCCAGCCAAGCCGATGGCCGCTATCGTCGCGGGCTCCAAGGTCTCGACCAAGCTCGATGTGCTCAACAGCCTGAGCCAGATCTGCGACCAGCTGATTGTCGGCGGCGGCATTGCCAACACCTTCCTCGCTGCCGCTGGTTTCCCGGTTGGCAAGTCGCTGTATGAAGCGGATCTGCTCGACACCGCCAAAGCCATTGCCGCCAAGGTCAGCGTGCCGCTGCCAGTGGACGTAGTAGTGGCCAAGGCCTTCGCTGAAGACGCCGAAGCCACTGTCAAGCTGGTGGCCGATGTGGCGGAAGACGACATGATCCTCGACATTGGTCCGCAGACTGCCGCGCAGTTCGCTGAGCTACTGAAATCATCGAAGACCATTCTGTGGAACGGCCCGGTCGGCGTATTTGAGTTCGATCAGTTCGGTAACGGTACCAAGGTCCTGGCTCAGGCCATCGCCGACAGCCCGGCGTTCTCCATCGCCGGTGGTGGCGACACCCTGGCGGCTATCGACAAGTACGGCATTGGCGCGCAGATCAGCTATATCTCCACCGGCGGCGGCGCGTTCCTTGAGTTTGTTGAAGGCAAAGTGCTGCCGGCTGTAGAAGTGCTCGAAACCCGCGCGAAGGGTTGAACCTTGTGGGTGGGGTGCATGGCCAATGTGGCCCTGCTAGGGTGAAGCACGAGTCTCTGTGTCGGCATGGGTAGCCCTGAGCCGTACGGGTGGTCTGATTAACCAAGCAAGGAGAGTGGCGATGGGCAGGTTTTTCATAGTGGGTGCCATCGGTTTGTTGCTGGTTGGCTGCGGCGATAACGTTCGGGAAGAGGCCTGCAAGGTCCTCAGCCCTGCGCAGATCGAAACGCCAACCAGCCAGGATGATCCGCGTATTGATGGCCAAAGCGGCAGCGGCTCTGACGGCGGAATGCCGGACCAACGCTGCTAACCGGGAAGGCGTATGAAGAATAAAGGCATCACCGCTGTAGCAGCTTCAATGCTGTTGTTGGGTGCATGTGCCGGTCAGCCAGCCCCTGATAGCGGATGGACTCGCTGGGTTTGTGACAGCCAAGCCGAAGTACAGTGGCGCTTTACCGATGGCAGCCGCGAGGTCATCGATTTGCGTTTGGGCGGCGACGATATCGTCCACCGTCTTAAGCTGGAACCCGCGGGCTCTGGTGCGCTTTACAGTGATGGAATGCTGGCCTTTCACACTAAGGGTGATCAAGGATTGGTGTACCGAGTGGCGGATGACGACCTGATCGGTCGGGGCTGTCAGGCTCAGTAATAAAGACATGCATGGCGGGCCGTATAGCCTTCCAGCTTTACCCTCGCGCCATGACGTGCGAGGCGGGACGGGATAACCCCAGTGCCCAGAAACCTGAACGTGGTCTGCCCCAGTGGCAGGCTGGCAACGATTAACGACCCTTTTGGGAGACAGGAAAACCATGGCACTTATTAGCATGCGTCAGATGCTCGACCACGCCGCCGAATTCGGCTACGGCGTGCCGGCCTTCAACGTCAACAACCTCGAGCAAATGCGCGCGATCATGGAAGCGGCCGACAAAACCGACTCCCCTGTGATCGTTCAGGCTTCTGCCGGTGCCCGCAAGTACGCCGGCGCACCGTTCCTGCGTCACCTGATTCTCGCCGCCATCGAAGAATTCCCGCATATCCCGGTGTGCATGCACCAGGACCACGGCACCAGCCCTGACGTGTGCCAGCGCTCGATCCAGCTGGGCTTTAGCTCGGTGATGATGGATGGCTCGCTAAAAGAAGACGGCAAGACCCCGGCCGATTACGACTACAACGTGCGCGTGACCCAGCAGACCGTGGCGTTTGCCCACGCCTGTGGTGTGTCCGTGGAAGGCGAGCTGGGTTGCCTGGGCAGCCTGGAAACCGGCATGGCCGGTGAAGAAGACGGCGTTGGCGCCGAAGGCATTCTTGACCATAGCCAGATGCTCACCGACCCGGAAGAGGCCGCTGACTTCGTCAAGCAGACTCAAGTCGATGCCCTGGCCATCGCCATCGGCACCAGCCACGGCGCCTACAAATTTACCAAGCCGCCTACCGGCGACATTCTCGCCATCGACCGCATCAAGGCGATCCATGCGCGCATCCCCAATACCCATTTGGTGATGCACGGCTCCAGCTCGGTGCCGCAAGAGTGGCTGGCGATCATCAACCAGTACGGCGGCGACATCAAAGAAACTTACGGCGTGCCGGTTGAAGAAATTGTTGAGGGCATCAAGTACGGCGTGCGCAAGGTCAACATCGATACCGACCTGCGCCTGGCCTCTACGGGTGCTATGCGCCGCCTGATGGCGGAGAACCCGAGTGAGTTCGACCCGCGTAAGTTCTTCGGCGCCACCGTAACTGCGATGCGCGACATCTGCATCGCCCGCTACGAAGCCTTCGGCACCGCCGGTAATGCCTCGAAGATCAAGCCGATGAACCTGGAAGCCATGTTCCAGCGGTATGCCAAGGGTGAGCTGGCCGCCAAGGTCAACTAAAAGCAGCCTTACTGCGCGATAAAAAGCCGCTCGTTACGAGCGGTTTTTTTTGCCTCCGATAGCTCCCATGGGGCAAGCAACGCGTCCCTAAAGTAACGGGAGGTGCTCGATTTTCAGTTTGTAGAACGTCGCGCTACCCGCTTCGGTTTCATAGCCGGTGTTGTCCTGGGTGTACACGCCAGCCTTGAAGTACAGCGGTTTAACAGCCCAGTCGGGGCTTATCAGAGCATTCCAGTTGCGACCGTAGGCGCTGATGCTCAGCGTCCCATTGGGCGTCAGGTGGATGTTGTAGGTGAAACGCAGGTTCAACGGCACGCCACTGGCGATGATGATGACCTGGCCGCTGACGTCGCTGGGATTACTTCGTACCTTGGCCACTATGTCCCCGCTGCCCCGCCAAGTTTTGTATTGGTACTCCAACTTGAGCAATGGGCTGGTGCTGTCTTTCGCATGGATCTGACCGATGACGATCTTGCCGGTCGAGGGAGTCTGGGTGACTTGCAGGGCAGCGCTCAGGCTGTTGTCGGCGTCGGGATATTTCCAGTTGCGCAGGCTGCCGTCGGCAAAGGTTTCACGCAGTTCGCTGCGCGGGTAGCTGGCGTTGCTGGTGGTACTGCCATTGACTGGCGCCCAGAAGAAGATGCTGGCGGCGTCAGATTGGAAGTAGTGGTCCTGATAGCCACCCACCAGCAGTGGGGTTGAGATGGTGGTTGCCGGCACGCCGACGGGAATGCTGAGGTTCCAGGTTGCGAGGTCGATCATTGACTGAGTTCTCTACTGAGAACTTTCAGTCGGGCATATCTCATCCGCGAGTTAGTAGCTATGTACTCGGCATTCCGGCCTGTGCGCTCGAACTAAAAGTTAGGGCTAGGGGGAAGCGGCAGTGTTGCCACCTCGCTCGGAGGCCAAGGAGCCGCCGAGCAGGGGCTTTATACGTGTGAAGTCCGTGCGTGCTAATGTTTTTTTGGCGCCAATAAAATGCTTTTTACCGCATGGCCATTATATGGCCAGTAATAATGGGTGCATAAAATTGGGTGCGTAAAAAATCGCACCTTGATAACTAAGGAGAGTTTTTTGCGATGGGCGTCATTTTTTTGGAAGAAAAACGCAGGTGAGTGTTTTTTTGCACGGAACTATCCGATGAGTGGGTGGCATGCAGGAGTAGTTCCGTCGCGTAGCTACGGGGGTGCCCAGTTGTTTCTGAGTGGTAAGGCAGTATTGCGTCACCCTGGGAATTGCGGGCGTGGCGGCATCAGGGCATTTCTGACGCTGGCTCTGTGCGCCTTTCTGGTGGGTTGTGCCGGGCAAACCCCCTTGCCGGCAGCGCCGTCGATGCCGAGCGTCCCGCTGGTGAGCGATGTACAACACTGCTTGAGCCGCGCCGAGTGCTCTACCAAGCTGTCGCGCACGCTGTTGTTTGTCTTTGACTACGCGGCGGCCGGGGCGCCGCTGGTGCAGCGCGAGGGACCGTTATTGTTCACCCCTGTCGATGCGCCGATGTCGGACTGGCCGGCGCTGACTATCCGTCTGGCCGAAGCCGAGCAGAGCGCCTTTGCTTTTAATGCGCAGTGCCGGGCAACGGCCTGTCGCCTCACGGTTGAGCAACTGCTGCAGATCTACCACAGTTACCTGGCGGACCAGCCCTGTGCTTTCAGCGTGGCCGTCTGCTCTCTGGAGTAATGCGTGTGGTCTTGAGCGAGAAGCGTGCGGCGCTGCATGCATATAACGTTGGCAGCTGCGCCTATCGTCTATCCGGGGGCTTGGTAAAACCATGTAAAACTCCGGCGATATGCAGCTAGGCGTACTGGTCCATACTCGGGCCACTGTTGCCTCTGGAAATCAGTCCGTATGTCGAGTAAATCCCGTACCTTGCTGTACTTCCTCCTCGCCGTCTTGCTGGCGAGCGTGCTGGGCACTGTGTTGCAAACCCAGTTCAATCTGGCCAACTTACAAGCCCTCGGTGCGCCCATGCCGATGGCGGTTCGCCTGCACACCACCTGCCTGGACCTATTGGGGTTTAGCCCAACCTTTGCGGTGCTGGTGATTCTTGGGTTTATCTTTGCCTTGCCCGCCGCGAGCCTGCTGGCGCTTCGCTGGCCTGTAACGCGCTGGGCCGTTTTTGCCCTGGCCGGTGCGCTGGCGGTGCTGGCGGCGATGACGCTGGCCAATGCACTGTTACCCATGCCGACACTGATCGGCGCCAACCGTAGCTTGGCGGGCACCCTTGGGCTGATGGCCTGCGGCAGCGTCGGCGCATTGCTCTTCGCCACTTTAGCGCGGCGTACGCCTGCTGCTCACGCCTGATGTTCCCCTCTTCAACGAAAAGGCCCGTGCCATGCTGAATACTTCCCGCGCTCTGTTATTGCTTGGCCTGCTTGGCAGCAGCCTGGCGCAGGCCATGGACTACCGCATCGAAACCGTGACCAGCGGCCTGGAGCATCCGTGGTCAATGGCCTTCCTGCCAGATGGGCGCATGCTGGTCACCGAGCGGGTGGGGCGCCTGCGCATCATCGAGCCGGACGGCAGCCTCAATCCGCATCCGGTTGGTGGTTTACCCGAGGGCTTTGTCGCGTCTCAGGCCGGGCTGATGGAGGTCATGCTTGACCCCGACTTCGCCAGTAATCAGCAGCTGTATTTCAGCTACGCCTACGGCACCACGCAAGCCAACAACACCCGGTTGGCCAAAGCGCGTTTGGTCGACGGACAGCTGCAGAATGTTCAGGTGCTCTTCAGTGCACTGCCGGCCAAGGCCGGAGCCGCGCATTACGGTGGGCGCATGGCCTTTCTCCCAGACAACACATTGGTGCTGACACTGGGGGATGGTTTTGATCTGCGCGAGCAAGCCCAAGACACGAGCAACCACCTGGGTAAGATCGTGCGCCTCAACCGCGATGGCAGCATCCCTGGGGATAATCCACTGGTGGGCCAGGCAGGTGCCGCTGAGGAAATTTACAGTTTTGGCCATCGAAATGTGCAGGGCATCGTCTATGACGGCGAGCTGCAGCGTCTGTACAGCCACGAGCATGGCCCGCGCGGTGGCGACGAGCTAAATCTGATCGAGGCGGGCAACAACTATGGCTGGCCGCTGATCACTTACGGCATCGATTACAACGGTGCGCAGATTTCACCTTACACCGAGTTGCCGGGCCTGCAGCAGCCCCTGCTGCACTGGACGCCGTCGGTGGCACCGTCAAGCTTAACGCTGTACCGCGGCGCCTTGTTTCCACAGTGGCAGGGTGATTTGTTTGCCTCGACCCTGGCTGAGCGCAGCGTGCGCCGTATTCGCATGCAGGATGGCAAGCTCGCCGGTCAGGAGGTGTTGTTCGATGAGCTTGATGAGCGCATCCGTGACGTACGCGGCGGCCCCGATGGCGCCTTGTACCTGCTTACCGACAGCGCCGAGGGGCGTTTGCTGCGCGTGGTGCCGAGCCAGTAGCGCTAAAAGCCGCAGCTCGATGAGTGCGGCTTGCGGCATAATCAACGGCCTTATTGCGCCCCTGCACATCGCCCATGACCCCGCTTAAATACCTGCAAGCTTACCCCGACCATCTGCAAGAGAAGATCCGTCAGCTGATCGCGGAGCAGCGCCTGGGTGATTACCTGGCGCGTTCTTACAGCGCTAAACACGGGATTCAAAGCGACAAGGCGCTGTATGCCTATATCCAGGGCCTCAAGCAGGAACACCTGCGTAATGCACCGGCCATCGACAAGGTGCTTTACGACAATCGTCTCGACCTAACTCATCGCGCCTTGGGTTTGCACACGGCGATCTCGCGGGTGCAGGGCGGCAAGCTCAAAGCCAAGAAGGAAATCCGCGTGGCCTCGTTGTTCCGCGAGGCCGCGCCGGAGTTTTTGCAGATGATCGTGGTACACGAGCTGGCGCACCTGAAAGAAGCCGAGCACAACAAGGCCTTTTACAAACTCTGCGAATACATGCTGCCCGGTTACCATCAGCTGGAGTTTGACCTGCGTGTGTACCTGACGTGGCGCGAGCTGCCCGGCAGCGCGGTAGGCCTTTTAGCCCCGCAACAATAGGTTGAGTTGGTCAACCACCTCAGCCCAGTCGGCGTCTTCACGGATCTCTTCACGCAGAAAGCTTGCTTGGGCGGTGTCCCAGAAAGGCGCGTCGGCCAGTTTGCAGTCTTCTGCTAAGGGCGAATGTTGCTCAATAAAACGTTCGATACCAGCGGTGTCATGGGCTAAGCCAAGTTGTTTGAATAAGCTGGGTAGGTCGTGATTTTGCGGGTACATAGGTGACTCCTGAGCGGTTTCGGAGCGGCCTTTCAGTTATAGCCGCTATCAGTCGACCGAGAGAACTTCCAACAGTTGCACGCCGCTGGCCAGTTGCAGGGTGATTTCCTCACCAACCTGCTTGCCGAGCAGTGCACGCCCCAGCGGCGCTTGGGGACTGAGCACTTGCACGCTGTGCCCCGCCTGCTGCAGCTTCATCGAGGCCCCGTTTGGGCCGAGAAAAAGATGCTGGCGATTGCCTGCGTCATCACTCACCTCCACCAGTGCACCGAGACCGATACCCTGCTGGTCGCTGTAGGGGCGCAACAACAGTTGCTTCCAGCTGTTCAGCGTTTGCGCAATGGTCTCTGCGCGGCGGGCCTGTCCGGTAGCCAGGTAAGACGCCTCAAGGCCGAGCGTGTCATATTTATTTTCGGCAATATTTTCTTCGTGCGTCGCCGTCTCATAGGCCGTTTGAGCGGCTTGCCGGGCTTGCAGAAGATCACTTTGCAAGCGTTCGAGCACTTGGTTGAGCAGTTCGGTCTTGTTCATGTCGAGTCTATTCCGAGCACAGCCGCGCGAGGCGGCTAATACGGTTTAACGCTGCGGTTTGAGCAGGTGGCCAGCCAGCGTACGCAGCGGCCCTAGCTGCCGGCAGATAAGTGCCAGCTGGGTTTGTACCAGCCGCTGTTGGTCATCCAGGTTCTCGCTGAGTCGCTCCAGCTCAGCGGCCAGCTGCTCTTCAGCATCGCTGTGAATCGCCACTGGGCGCTCGTTATGCAGGCAGTTGGCAATTTCCTCCAGGCTGGCTGCCATCTGGCTGGCGCTGGCCAGCAGCGGATGGTCTTGGCCACTCAAACTGGTTTCGCCACGGTGTGCGCCAAGGCCTGAGAGGTAACTCAAGAGCGTGTGCGACAGCACCAGGAAGCGAAAGCCAATATCCGCTTCCTTACGGAAATGCCCGGGCTCCATCAGCATATTGCCGAGCGTGGTCGACAGCGTGGCGTCGGCGTTGTGTGCGTTACGCCGAGCCAAGCGGTAGGCCAGGTCGTCGCGCTTGCCGCTGGCGTACTGCTGGATTATTTGTTGCAGGTAGCGGCTGTTGCAACTCAGGGTATTAGCCAGTAAGCGATTCAGGCGCCGGCCTTGCCAGTCCGGCAGAATCAATAGCACCGCCAACCCGGCGATGAGGCTGCCGAGCAAGGTGTCGACCAGGCGCGGGATAAACAGGCCATAACCATCGCCGACCTGGTTGAAACAGAACAACACCAGCAGGGTAATGGCCGCGGTGGCCAAGGTGTAGCGGCTGCTGCGCAGGGCGAAGAACGCCACCCCGGCCGCCACCGCAAACAACGCTTGCATCAGTGGGTTGGGGAACAGGTCGAACAGTGCCCAGCCGAGCAATAGACCGAGCACTGTGCCGGCGATGCGCTGCACCAGTTTTAGGCGGGTGGCGCCGTAGTTGGGTTGGCAGACAAATAGTGTGGTTAGCAGAATCCAGTAGCCTTGGGTTGGGTGAATCCAGTGCAGCACGCCGTAGCCGGCCGCCAGGGCGATGGACAGGCGTAGGGCGTGACGGAACAGCAATGAGGTTGGCGTCATCTGCAGGCGCAAACGATCCCAAACATCCTTCAGTGAGTGTGGTTCGCGGTCGAGCAGGCTGCTGTCCTGCTCCTCAGCCAGGGCGTCGGGGTTGCTGGCATTGCCCAAGAGCACATCCAGGCTGTGCAGGTTACCGGCCAGCGCGCCAAGCGAGCGCAGCAGGTGGCGCCAGGCCGGATTGCTTTGCACGCGCAGGTGTTCGAGGGAGTCGTGCAGGTCGCCCAGGGCCTGGTGGCACAGTTCGCGGTATTCAAAGGGTTGGCGCAGCTCAATGGCCTGGGCCAGACGTTGGCAGGCCTCGCCGTGCAAACGTAACAAGCGCTGGCAGCGAAACAGCACATCGCTGTGGAAGAATGCTTCGGCCAGTTCGTTGTAGGGGTAGTGCGATGAGCTGGCGCGCTCGTGAATGTCCTGGGCGAGAAAGTACAGCTTCAGGTAGCGGCTGACCTTGCGCCCTGGGCGGCCGTTGCCCACGCGGTGCAGGATGATTTCTTTGGCTGCGTTGAGTGCCGCGACCACGCGACCATTCTGCTTGGCCAAGGCCAGGCGCCGCTCTTCTACATCCAGCTGGCGCAAAGGTTCGAACAGCGCCGCCTTGAGCTTGAGGTACTGACCCAGCTCGCGAAACAGTCGGGCCAGGCTGTGCTGCACCGGTTGATTGGCGAACAGCGCATTCCACAGCACCGACAGCCCGCCATACCAGGCCGCCCCGGCGACCAATAGCAGTGGCTCTTGCCAGTGCCCTGCTGCGCCGCCGCGTTGTTCCACGCCAATCATGCTGTACACCGCGAGAATCAGCGTGGCTGCGCCGAGGGTGGCGTAGCGTTCACCTAAAGCGCCGAGCATGGTCAGGGCAAAGCTGGCCAGGGCTAGCGCGCTGACAAATAACCAGGGGTAGGGGAACAGGAACTCCACGGCGTAGGCCGCCACGCTGAAGCAGGCCAGAGTCACCAGCAACGCGACCAGGCGGCCTTGCCAGCTGTCGTCGGTTTCCGCCAGGGCACTGGCGATTACGCCCAGAAACAGCGGAATCAAAGCGTGCATCCAGTCTTGCGACCAGCACAGCAGCAGCGCGCCGCTTAGGGCGATCAATACCCGCAGGCTGTAGCTGAATTTGTCCTGCGCCCAGAGGCGACGCAGCGAATGACGGAGCGAAGGTGACGACATTGAATCGGGGCCTTGGCGTGGACGTACGATGAAGACTAATGGAATAACCCGTCCAGCAGCACGTCCTCTCGCCCGTAACACCCACCAACTGCTAAAACGGTTGGCGGGGCACGCAGGACCTAACGGTTACATCGACGGGCATGCTTGCGGGCAGTCCGCTCGTTACAGCGGCCAGACCAGCAGCAGCAGAGGCACGCTGACCACCACCACGATGATTTCCATCGGCAAGCCGAGGCGCCAATAATCGCCGAAGCGAAAGCCACCTGGAGTAAGAATTAGTGTGTTGTTCTGGTGGCCAATGGGGGTCAGGAATGAGCAGGAGGCACCAATCGCCACCGCCATTAGTAGGGTGTCCGGGCTGACGCCGAGTTGGCTGGCCGCGCTCAAGGCGATGGGGCACATCACGGCGGCGGTGGCGGCATTGTTCATGAAGTCTGAGAGGGTCATGGTTACCACCAGCAGCAGCGTCAGCATTACCACCGGATTACCCTGTGCGAGATGTTCCATCAGCAGACGCGCCAATAAGTCGGCCGCGCCGGTTTCGGACATAGCCCCGGCGACCGGGATCATGGCGCCTAATAGCACAATCACCGGCCAGTCAATGGCCTCGTAGAGCTGACGGAGGGGCACCACACGGGCCACCATAAATATCAACATGCCGGCGGCGAAGGCTACGGCCGCCGACAGTACGCCGAACGCAGCCAGCGCTACGGCCAGCAGCATGACGCCCACCGCAAAGCCGGCCTGGGTCGGGTTAGGAATGCTGATGGCACGGTCGGCTAGGGGTACGCACTCATAGTCACTGGCAAAGTCGGCGATATCGCTCGCTTCACCTTGCAGCAGCAATACATCGCCGCGCTCGAACTGGGTGGAGCGCAGGCGTTTGATTGAACGGTGATTCTGCCGCGAGATCGCCAGTAGGTTGATGCTGTAACGGTGACGCAGGCGGATGTTGCTGGCGGCCAGCCCGATCAGCCGTGAGTCGGTGCGTACCAATAGTTCCTGCAGCACTCTCTCGTCATTGTGGGTGTCTTTTTTGTCGTCGGTTTTACTCTTGGCAGATTCGCTTTCGTCAGCACCTTCGTCCGCGTCAGGCGACGGCTGTTTGGCGGCCTCCAGCGTCAAGCCTAGCGTGCTGAGGACGTCGCCGAGGGATTCGGGCTCAGCCTCAATCATCAACACGTCATCTACCTGAAGAATGCGCCGCGGGTTGGGCGCCGACAGGCGCAGCTTGTTGCGCACCATGCCCACCACTTGGGCATCGGCCTCCTCCAATAGCTGTTCGACTTCACGCAGACTCTTGCCTACGGCTTTTGCGCCTTCCTTTACCCGCGCCTCGGTAATGTAGGTGCCCGTGTCGAAGCTAGCGACGCTTGCTACTTCCCGGCGCGGTACCAGCCGCCAACCGATCAGGGTAATAAACAGCACACCGGCCAGGGCAACGGCAACACCCACAGGGCTGAAGTCGAACATGGCGAATGGGCCGGCATCGGTCTTTGCGCGGAAGCTGGATACGATCAAGTTGGGCGGCGTGCCGATCAACGTGGTCATGCCGCCCAAAATGGTGCCGAAGGCCAGCGGCATCAGCAGGCGCCCAGGCGGTAAGTCTTGCTTGCCGGCAATTTTCAGGGCAATTGGCATCAGCAGGGCGAGTGCGCCGACGTTGTTCATAAAGGCCGACAATAGCGCGCCAAGCCCGGTCAGGGCTGCGATCGAGAGCATGGGGCCGGCATTGGCTGGCAACACCCGTTGCGCCATGACATCTACTGCACCGGTTCGCTGCAAACCGAAGCTGAGTACCAGCACGCAGGCCACAGTAATCACGGCAGGATGGCCGAAGCCGACAAAGGCTTGCGCGTCGGGCACCAGGCCTGCGATCACGCAGGCCAAGAGTGCGCCGAGCGCGACGATATCGTGCCGCCAGCGACCCCACAAAAACAGCCCCATGGTTGCCGCGAGAATGGCGAAAATCAGTCCTTGGTCTTGGGTCATGTTGGCAAGCGATCCTTAGAGAAGGGCTGCTGGAGGCAGCCGCTTAGCAAAATACTGTGGGTGTTGCGGTGGCATAAATGCTGGCTTAGGCGTATTGCGCGGCCGCATAGCCCGACGCCCAGGCCCATTGGAAGTTGAAGCCGCCCAGGTGACCTGTGACGTCGAGCACCTCGCCGACAAAATACAGCCCTGGCGATTTCAGCGACTCCATGGTTTTTGAGGACACCTCACGGGTGTCTACACCGCCCAAGGTGACCTCGGCGGTGCGATAACCCTCGGTGCCCGCCGGCACCAGCTGCCAGTCGCCGAGCCGTTCGGCAATGGTTTTGAGTTCAGCGTGGGTGTATTGCTTCATCGGCTTGGAAGCAAACCAGTTATCTGCCAGCAGCCCGGCCATTTTCTTGGTGAACAGCTCGGCGAGCAGGGTTTTCAACTCACTGTTGGGGCGCTGGCCTTGTTGCTGCTCTAGCCACTCGGGCAGATCAATGTGCGGCAGCAGGTTGATGCTGATGGCGTCACCCGGTTGCCAGAATGAGGAAATCTGCAGAATCGCCGGGCCACTGAGGCCGCGGTGGGTGAAGAGAATATTCTCTTTGAAACTTTGGCCGTTGCAGCTCACCACGCAGTCTTCCACCGAGGTGCCGGACAGCTCAACGCAGAGTTCTTTGAGCTGCGGATCGGTAATGGTGAAAGGCACCAGGCCGGCGCGGGTCGGCAGCAGCTCGTGGCCGAACTGTTTGGCCACCTGATAGCCAAAACCGCTGGCCCCGAGCGTTGGAATCGACAGCCCGCCAGTGGCAATCACCAGCGATTCACAACGCACGGCCCCGGCGCTGGTTTGCAGCTGGTAGCCGCTGTCCAGTTTGGTGATCTCGCTCACCGAAGTGTCCAGGCGCAGCTCGACGCCGGCGTCATCGCATTCGCTGAGGAGCAGGCCGAGGATGTCGCTGGCCTTGTTATCGCAGAACAGCTGGCCGAGTTTCTTCTCGTGGTACGCCACGCCGTGTTTGGCCACCAGACCGATAAAGTCCCACTGGGTGTAGCGCGCCAAGGCCGATTTGCAGAAGTGTGGGTTTTGCGAGAGGAAGTTGTTTGGCTCGCAGTACATATTGGTGAAATTGCAGCGCCCACCACCAGACATGAGGATTTTCTTGCCGGCTTTGTTCGCGTGATCGAGCAGCAACACTTGCCGCCCACGCGCCGCCGCCGTCAGTGCACACATAAGCCCGGCGGCACCGGCTCCGATAATCACGACCTGGGGTGTAAGCACGACTCTTCCTCGGCATGCGACGCGCGCCAGAACTGGCGCAAAACAGCGCGCATCTTAACTGATGGTCGACACCGTGTGACGAGGCCGGTGATCGGCTAGGATGAGTACTCTGCACTTTCTGGACAGTCGTTGATGAATGGACTGCGGGCCTGCCTGCTGTTGTGGATGCTATTGGTGCCATTGTGTGGTCACGCGGCGCAGACGTTGCGTCTGGTGGCCGATCCCTGGCCGCCGTTCAATGACCAGACGTTGCTGAACAACGGGTTGGCTTCCGATCTGGTAACCACAGCCTTGGAGCGGGCTGGTTACCTCACCACCTACGCTCAGGTACCTTGGGCCCGAGCGGTGCGTGGCTTGCAGCAGGAAGCCTACGACGTGCTGATCAATGCCTGGTACACCGACGAGCGTGCGGTGTATGGCCACTACTCCCAGCCGTATCTGGTTAACCGCGTGCGCTTTTTACAGCGTAAAAATGCGGGGATTAATTTCACTCAATTGTCCGACCTGTACCCCTACAGCATTGCCGTGGTGCGTGATTACGCCTATTCCCCAGCATTTGGCCAGGATGCAAAGCTAAACAAGGTGGAGGTTGTTAGTTTTGAGCTGGCCGCGCGCATGCTGCACGCCCGGCGGGTGCAGCTGACCCTGGAGGATGAGCTGGTGGCGCGTTTTCATTTGAGCCGCAGCTTGGCAGGGGTTCGCGATCAATTGGAGTTTCTGCCGCAGCCGCTAAGTGAGAACAACCTGCATATTCTGATCAGCCGCAAACACCCGCAGCATCAGCAGATTGCCGATGCTTTCAATAAAGCGATTGAGGGAATGCGTGCCGATGGTAGCTATGCGCAGATTTTTCAGCGGCATGGGCTTTAGGGTCTGTTGACGTTTAATCGTGAGCCGCGTTGCTGCGCAACCCGAAGGGCCGGGCCTGTTTTAGCGCGATGCTGCGTTTCTCGACACTCATTTGGAACAACCAAACTTCGTGTCTCGTGTCTCGTGCCTTGCTTCGCGCTAAAGCGGGCTCCGGCGCGGCCGCGAATTAAACGTCAACAGACCCTGGCTACTGCCAGCAGTTACGCCCGCGACCCTGGTTCTTGGCCTGATACAGGCGCAGGTCGGCCTGGTGCAGCAAGCTTTCCAGGTCATCCGGTGCGCCATGGTAGATGCCTGCGCTGAAACACAGCGGCGGTGCACCGATGGCGTACTTTAGGTTGGCGCAGTGGCTGCGCAACTGGTCGAGGGTGCTGCTTAGGGTGGCAGCATCCTGCTGGCTGATCATGGCGAACTCCTCGCCGCCCAGGCGCCCAAGCAGCGCGTCGGGGAAGGCGCTGGACAGCGCCCGGGAGAACGCGATCAAAGCGGCATCACCACTGGCGTGGCCGTGTTCGTCGTTGATGCGTTTGAAAAAGTCCAGGTCGAGCATCGCCACGCTCAGGTCCCGGCCGCCGCTACGCGCCAGTTGGAACAGTTGCTGGCCGTGCTCATAGAACGCGCGACGGTTATTCAGGCTGGTCAGGGCATCAAACTGCGCCGCCTGCTTGAGTGCGCGTAGCAGGTCGCGACGCTCCAGGGTCGACATGACCCGGCAGTTGAGTTCTTCCGAGCAGAAGGGTTTGCGCAGGAAGTCATCGGCGCCGTGCTTGATGAACTTGGCGCTGAGCGAGCCTTTGGTGTCGGCCGAGAGCCCGAGAATGATCAGCTCGTGACGCTTCATTTTCTGCCGTAGCAGTTTGACCAGATCAAAGCCGCTGATACCGGGCATGCTGTGATCAACCACCAGCAGGTCGATATCCGGCTGCTCTTTGAGGATGCGCAAGGCTTCGTCGCCATCGCAGGCTTCGATGATCTGATAGCGATGTGGGGTCAGGACGTGGCGAATGTAGTGGCGGGTGGCGTCGGAGTCCTCGGCGATGAGGATTTTCACCGCGCTGTTGCTTTCCAGGCGATGCAGCAGGCGGAAGGCGTACTCGTAGGAATGTTGGCTTTCCTTGAGCACGTAATCGACCACGCCCTTGAGCAGCATCTGGTCGCGGCGCTGTTCGTTGTAGGTGCCGCTGAGCACGATGCAGGGCAGGCGGTAGGTCATCACCACATCGACAATCTCACCATCCGGGGCGTCTGGCAGGTTGAGATCGACGATAGCGGCGAAGAACAGCTCGGCTGAGGTTTCCAGCATCACCTGGGCTTCGCCCAGGGAGGCGCAAAAGATCGGCTGGAACGCACTTTCCTTGCGAAACAGGTGCTCAAGAATTTTCAGCACCAGGGGGCTGTCTTCGACCACCAGAATATTGCGCAAGGAGCGTTCCTCTACCACGTGCCACATCACTGCGGCTGTCTATTTGCGTGTTGCAACCAACTATAGGGTACGCACGCGCAGTGAGCGGCCCTTGATCTTGCCTTCGCTGAGGCACTTGAGTGCCTGCATGGCCACGCTGCGCTCAACGGCCACATAGGCCTGGAAATCGAAGATGGCGATCTTGCCGACCTGGGTGCCAGGGATGCCAGCATCGCCAGTCAGTGCGCCGAGAATATCGCCGGGGCGCAGTTTGTCTTTGCGTCCGGCGCTGATGCACATGGTAATCATGGGTGGTTGCAGCGGCGCGCCGCCTTGGTGCTTGAGGCTGCTCAGTGGGTGCCAGTTGAGCGGCGCCCGTTGCAAGGTTTCGATGGCCTGGGCACGGTGACCTTCAGCCGGGGCAACCAAGCTCATGGCCAGGCCTTTCTCGCCCGCGCGACCGGTACGGCCGACGCGGTGAATATGAATTTCCGAGTCGCGCGCCAGTTCAACATTGATCACCATGTCCAGCGCATCGATATCCAGGCCGCGCGCCGCCACATCGGTGGCCACCAGTACGGACAAGCTGCGGTTAGCGAACATCGCCAGCACTTGGTCACGGTCGCGTTGTTCTAGGTCACCGTTCAGCGCGGCGGCCGAGATGCCTTTAGCGGTCAGGTGGTCGACCACTTCCTGGCACTGCTGCTTGGTAAAGCAGAAGGCTACGCAGGACTGTGGGCGATAGCAGTTGAGCAGCTTGACCACGGCTTCCATACGCTCCTCGGGGGAGATTTCATAGAAGCGTTGTTCGATCTGCGTATCGTCATGAAAGGCGTCGGCTTTGACCTGCTGCGGATCACGCATGAACTTAGCGGACAGCTGTTTGATGCCGCTCGGGTAGGTGGCGGAGAACAGCAGGGTCTGTCGACGCGTCGGGGTCTGCTCAATGATTTCGGCGATGCTGTCGTAGAAGCCCATGTCGAGCATGCGATCGGCCTCATCGAGCACCAGGGTGTTAAGGCCGTCGAGTTTCAGCGTGCCTTTGCTCAGGTGCTGCTGAATGCGCCCCGGGGTGCCGACGATGATCTGCGCGCCGTGTTCCAACGAGCCGATTTGCGGGCCGAATGGCACGCCGCCACACAGGGTAAGGATTTTGATGTTGTCGGCCGAGCGAGCCAGGCGGCGCAGTTCTTTGGCCACTTGGTCGGCCAGCTCGCGGGTCGGGCAGATCACCAGCGCCTGGCAGCCGAAGAAGCGCGGGTTGAGCGGATTGAGCAGGCCAATACCGAAGGCTGCAGTCTTACCGCTACCGGTTTTGGCCTGGGCAATCAGGTCCATACCTTTGAGCATTACCGGCAGGCTCTGCGCTTGAATCGGGGTCATCTCGGTGTAACCGAGGGACTCGAGGTTCGCCAACATGGCGGGAGAAAGCGGCAGAGAAGAAAACGCGGTGTTGGTCACGGTACAGGCCTGCTAATACGAAATGGCGTGCAGTGTAACAGGCTGGAGGTAGAGGCTTGGTTCAAAGAACCAGCACGCGACCGGCTGCGCTTCGGCCATACGGCGTTAAAAACAGCTTCGGAATGCTCATTTACAGCCAGTAAACTCCGCTTCCTCAGCTGTTTTTGCCTTGTTTGGCTCTAGCTCGCGAGATCGTAAAACACGTTCTAGCTAGACGGTCGATCTTTACGGTGCTCAGAATAAATCGATCGGGTCGACATCCAACGACCAGCGCACCGCACGGCCGCTCGGCATTTGCTCCAGGGCCAACATCCAGCTATTGAGCAGCCGATGCAGCGGCGCGCGGGCGTTGGCTTGTACCAACAATTGCGCCCGGTAGCGCCCGGCGCGGCGCTCCATGGGGGCGGGAACTGGGCCGAGCAGCTCGATGCCGCTGAGCTTTAGCTCGGTCAATAACAGCTCGGCTTCTGTGCAGGCGTCGTCAAGGAAGCCTTCGGCCTGGCCCGGCTTGTGCGCCTCGGCGCGCAGCAATGCCAGATGGCAGAACGGCGGCAGGCCTGCGCTGCGGCGTTCGCTGAGGGCCTGTTCGGCGAAGGCGAAGTAGCCCTGTTCGGTCAATTGCACCAATAAAGGATGGTCGGCCAGGTGGCTCTGGATAATCACTTTGCCCGGTTCTTCGGCGCGGCCGGCACGCCCGGCGACCTGGACGATCAGCTGGGCCATCCGTTCGCTGGCGCGAAAGTCTGCCGAGAACAGGCCGCCGTCAGCATCCAGAATCGCTACCAGGGTGACGCGCGGGAAGTGATGGCCTTTGGCGAGCATCTGCGTGCCGACCAGGATGCACGGCTCACCGCGCTGCACGGTGTTGAACAGGGTGGTCATGGCCTCTTTGCGTGAGGTGCTGTCGCGATCAACGCGCAATACCGGTACCTCGGGGAAGAGGATCTCCAGGCGCTCTTCGGCACGCTCGGTACCCGCGCCTACGGGGCGCAAGTCGACGTTCTGGCACTTCGGGCAATTGCTCGGCTGGCGTTCGCTGTGCCCGCAATGGTGGCAGCGCAGTTCGCGCGAGCGCTGGTGTACGGTCATGCGCGCATCGCAGCGTGGGCATTCGGATAACCAACCGCAGTCATGGCACAGCAAGGTCGGAGCAAAACCGCGGCGGTTGAGGAATACCAATACCTGCTGGCCGGCCGCAAGTGTCTGGGCGATGGCCTGCTGCATAGGGCCGGAGATACCGGAGTCCAGTGGTCGGCTTTTTACGTCCAGGCGCAGAAAGCGTGGCTGCTTGGCCCCGCCAGCGCGCTCGCGCAGGTGCAGCATGGCGTAGCGACCGCTGTGGGCGTTGTGCAGGCTTTCCAGTGACGGCGTGGCTGAGCCGAGCACAATCGGGATGTTCTCCTGGCGGGCGCGCACCACGGCCAGATCGCGAGCGTGATAGCGCAAACCTTCCTGTTGTTTATAAGAGGCGTCGTGCTCTTCATCGATGATGATCAACCCCGGGCGCTGCATGGGGGTGAACAGTGCCGAGCGGGTGCCGATGATGATGTCGGCCTCACCATCGCGGGCCGCCAGCCAGGCATCCAGGCGTTCGCGGTCATTGACCGCCGAATGCAGCAGGGCGATACGGGCGTTGAAGCGCTGCTCGAAGCGCGCCAGGGTCTGCGGGCCAAGGTTGATTTCGGGGATCAGCACCAAGGCTTGCTTGCCAGCCTCCAGGGTTTCGCGGATCAGCTGCAGGTAAACCTCGGTCTTGCCGCTGCCGGTGACCCCCGCGAGCAAAAAGGCATTGAAGCTGCCAAGGCCTGAGCGAATGGCGTCGGTGGCGACGCGTTGCTCGGCATTCAGTGGCAGCTCTAGCTGCGCGAGCCAATTAGCGTGGCGCTCGCTGGGGGCGTGACGGCGGACTTCCACCTGAACCAGACCCTTTTCCAGCAGCAGGTCGAGGCTGTCCTTATTCAGCTGCAGTTTGCTCAGCAGCGGATGGGGCACGCCATGGGGGTGTTGGGCCAGGGTTTGCAGCGTGTCTCGTTGGCGTGGCGCACGGCTTAGGCGCGGATCATCCAGCTGCGCACCCTCAACGGCAGACCAGAAGCGCTCCTGACGCGCTTCGGCCGGCTCGCCCTGGCGCAGCAGCACCGGCAGCGCCCAACTTAACGTGTCGCCGAGGCTGTGCTGGTAATACTGCGCTGTCCACAGGCACAGCTTGAACAGCGCCGGCGGCAGCGGTGATTGTGCGTCGAGCAATTGCAGGGCGGGCTTGAGTTTGTCTGCCGGCACGTCGCTGTGATCCGTTACCTCAATCAGAATGCCGATCATCTCGCGCCGCCCAAACGGCACACGCAGCCGCGCACCTGGCTGTAGCGCGCTACGCGGCACACCGGCGGGCGCGCGGTAGTCGAACAGGCGGCGCAGCGGCGAGGGCAGGGCGAGGCGCAGAATGACGTCGGGCACGCAAAGGCTCCAGCACAAAGGGCGCGATCTTAGCATGCAGTCAGTCGACGACCGGCCTTGCGTCACTGCGATGCTCTGTTATTATCGCCGGCCTAATTCCGTGCGGTACCTGACAATAGTGTTTGGTGGCGGCACGACAGCCTGAGGAATTACCATGAAAGCCGATATCCACCCGACTTATGAAGCCCTGACTGCTACTTGCAGCTGTGGCAACGTGATCGAAACGCGCTCCACTCTGGCCAAGCCACTGAGCCTGGACGTGTGCAACGAATGCCACCCGTTCTACACCGGCAAGCAGAAAATGCTGGATACCGGCGGCCGTGTTGATCGCTTCAAGCAGCGTTTCGGCATGTTCGGCGCCAAGCAGTAAGCTTGCGCGCAGCGACGGAGACCCGCATGGGTTGCCCCGCGCTACTGAAAAAGGCGTCCCTTGTGGGCGCCTTTTTCATTTTCGGCGTTTATTTCGAAGCGGCCCTGGCGTACTGCCCTGCACCCGGCACGCTGCCGAGCGTCAAGGTGCAGCGCGTGGTCGATGGCGATACCTTGCGCCTCGTCGATGGCCGCAGCGTGCGTTTGATCGGGTTGAACAGCCCGGAAATGGGCCGCCAAGGCCGTTCTGCCGAACCCTTTGCCGAGGCCGCGCGCAAACGCTTGCAGGCGCTGGTGGCTGCAAGCGATGAGCGCGTCATGTTGCAGTACGGCAAACAGGCTAAGGATCACTACGGACGCACCCTGGCGCACGCTTATGACAGTCGGGGGCGTAACCTGGAGGCGCAGCTGCTGGCCGAAGGCCTCGGTTACCTGGTGGCTGTCGCGCCCAACCTGGCGCTGGTGCAGTGCCAGCAGGCTGCTGAACGCAAGGCCCGGCAGGCGCATGTCGGGCTCTGGCAGCGTTCGCCGGTGCAAGCGCCCAAGCAGCTGAGCCGTGGTGGCTTTGCCCTGATTCAGGGCCGGGTCCAGCGTGTCGAGCGTAATGGCGGTGGGCTGTGGCTGGAAATGGGCGATTCGCTGGTGCTGCATATCGCGCCCCGTGCGTTGGCTAATTTTGATCTGCGCGCGGTCCAAGGCCTTAACGGTCGTAAGGTCGAGGCCCGCGGCTGGGTCATCGACCGCTCTAAGCGCGGAGGCTTGCGTGCGGGACAGGCGCGCTGGATGCTGCCGTTGACCGATAAAGCCATGTTGGAGGTGTTGCCATGATCCTGCGCGTACTGACGTTGTTCGTTCTGCTGGTGCAGCTGGCAGGCTGTGCGGTCAATCCGGCCACCGGGCGCAGCAACTTCGTGATGATGAGCGAGCAGCAGGAGCTCGATCTTGGTCGCCGCTACAACCAACAGATACTCAAGGAAAACCCGCGCTACGCCGACGAGAAACTGCAGGCCTATGTGCAGCAGGTCGGTGAGCGGGTGGCGAAGAACAGCCACCGCAATCAGCTTAATTATCAGTTCACCGTGGTCGACAGCCCCGATATCAATGCCTTTGCCTTACCGGGCGGCTACATCTATATCCACCGCGGCTTATTGGCCTACCTCAGCTCGGAGGCCGAACTGGCCGCTGTACTCGGTCATGAAGTGGGCCACGTGACTGCACGGCATAGCGTGCAGCAGCAAAGCCAGTCCACCGCTTGGGGTCTGCTCGGTCAAGCGGTAGCGATTGGCACGGGTGTTGGGGCGGCTGCCGATGTCACCAGCGTACTGGGCAGCACCGTTGTCCGTGGTTATGGCCGCGACATGGAGCTTGAGGCTGATGGGTTGGGGGCCGAGTACCTGGCGCGCAGCGGCTATGACCCGCAGGCCATGATTGAAGTGGTCAAAGTGCTGAAGAACCAGGAAGACTTTGCCCGCGATCAGGCCGCCGCGCGCGGTGAGGCGCAGCCTGCTGGGGGTTACCACGGGCTATTCGATACTCATCCGGATAACGACCGCCGTTTGCAGCAGGTACTGGGCCCGGCGCGGGCTTTGGTGACTGGGCAGCAGGAGGTTAATCGCGAGGCCTTTCTCAAGCGCCTGGAAGGTTTGCCCTTTGGCGACTCTGCTGAAACCGGTGTGCGTCGCGGCCAGCGTTTCTATCATGCCGATCTGAACTTTACTCTGGCGTTTCCCCAGGGTTGGAGTTTGCTCAATCGCCCGGATGCGCTGATCGGTCACACCGCCGATCAGCAGGCATTTATTGCCATGACACTGGAAGACAATCCGCAGAATTTGCCCCCCGCTGAGCTATTGCGCCAGCGCGTGGGTGGTCAGCGCCTGGTCGCGGGTGTCGAGCTGCAGCAGGCCGGCCTGCCGGGCTACAGTGCAGTGATCCCGGGCAGCGCTGCCAAGCGCGTGGCGGTGATTCAGCATGGCGCGCGGGCTTATCTATTCGTTGCCGCCGTACGGGGGCGTGCGTCGCTGGAAAGCCAGGATGAGCAGTTCTTAAGCGTGATCAAAAGCTTTCGGCCGATGACCCGTGCCGAGAAGAAAGAGGCCCAGCCGCTGCGTCTGCACCTGCTCAAGGCTAAGCCGGGACAAACCTTGGAGGCGCTGGCCAAGGGCAGCAAATTACCGGGCGATGCGCTGAAGGCCTTGCGTCTGTTGAATAACCTCTACCCGGCAGGTGAGCCGCGTGCTGGCGACTGGCTGAAGGTCGTGCGCTAGGGCCTGCGTGCCCATCCGGACTTGCCAGTCTTGTGCAGCTGTATACAACTTGCGTATCCTCGGCCGCCTGCCTGTTAAACAGCCCAAAGCGGAAATGCCCCCATGTCTGATTTGAAAACAGCCGCTCTCGAATATCACGCCCATCCCCGTCCGGGTAAGCTGAGTGTCGAGCTCACCAAGCCCACCGCAACCGCACGCGATCTGTCCCTGGCCTACAGCCCGGGTGTCGCTGAGCCTGTGCGCGAAATCGCGCGTGATCCGGAGTTGGCCTATCGCTACACCGGCAAAGGCAATCTGGTGGCGGTCATTTCCGACGGCACCGCAATTCTCGGTCTCGGCGATCTCGGCCCGTTGGCTTCCAAGCCGGTGATGGAAGGGAAGGGCGTGCTGTTCAAGCGCTTTGCTGGTATCGACGTATTTGATATCGAAGTCGAGTCCGAGAGCCCGCAGGCCTTTATCGACACCGTACGCCGCATCTCGATCACCTTCGGCGGCATCAATCTGGAAGACATCAAGGCGCCTGAGTGCTTTGAAATCGAACGCACGCTGATCGAACAGTGCGACATTCCAGTGTTCCACGATGACCAGCACGGCACCGCTATCGTGACTGCGGCCGGCATGCTCAATGCGCTGGAAATCGCCGGTAAGGCCCTGCCAGACGCGAAGATCGTCTGCTTGGGTGCTGGCGCTGCCGCCATCTCCTGCATGAAGTTGCTGGTGAGCATGGGCGCCAAGGTTGAGAACATCTTTATGATCGATCGCAAAGGCGTGATCCATGCCGGCCGCGACGACCTGAACCAGTACAAGGCGGTATTCGCCAGCGAAACCACCAAGCGCACCTTGTCTGATGCTCTGGAAGGTGCGGATGTATTCGTCGGCCTGTCGGGCGCCAACCTGCTGGCACCTGCAGACCTCAAGCGCATGGCGCCGAGCCCAATCGTGTTTGCCTGCTCCAATCCGGATCCGGAAATCAAGCCGGAACTGGCCCATGAAGTGCGTGATGACGTGATCATGGCTACCGGTCGTTCCGACTACCCGAACCAGGTCAACAACGTCTTGGGCTTCCCGTTCATCTTCCGTGGTGCTCTGGACGTTCGCGCAACCCGCATCAACGAAGAGATGAAAATCGCCGCTGCTCTGGCGCTGCGTGACTTGGCCAAGCTGCCAGTACCGCAGGAAGTCTGTGATGCCTACGGTGGCATTGCGTTGTCGTTCGGTCGTGAGTACATCATTCCGAAGCCGATGGACCCGCGTCTAATCACCGTAGTCTGCGATGCAGTGGCCAAGGCTGCCATCGAGAGCGGTGTGGCTACTTTGCCGTATCCGAAGCATTACCCGTTGCAGTCGGTTAACGACGTGTTCAACGGCTAAGCGCTCGGTTAACGAGCAATAAAAAACCCGCTATGGCGGGTTTTTTATTGGCGCTATTTCGGTATTCAGTTACCACTGCGCGTGTTGAATCATTTAGAACAGATCGATCGGCGCGGCCTCATCGGCGGGCAATGGGCTGCCAGGGATGTACATGCCTGGCTCAAACTCGCCCATCGGTGGTGGCGAGTCCTCACTTTTAAATAGCTCGAAATAGGCCGCAGGGGTATCCGGCGAGGCCGCTCTGCCGCTGTGTGGATCGATGCGCAGGGTCAGTATGCCTTCAGGTTCTGGTAGCACGTGGCTGGGCTTGTCCTTTAGCGCTGCCGCCATATAACTCATCCAGATCGGCAGTGCCACGGTGCCGCCATATTCATTACGACCAAGGCTTTCCGGTTGGTCGAACCCCGCCCAGACCGTGGTGATGTAATCCGCGTTATAACCGGAGAACCAGCTGTCTTTTGACTCGTTAGTGGTGCCGGTTTTGCCCGCCAGGTCATCGCGGCCCAAGGCCATGGCGCGGCGTCCGGTGCCGCGCTTGATTACATCCTGCAGCATGCTGGTCATGATGTAAGCGGTGCGACCATCGATGATTTGTTCAGCCTGCACGGGCTCGGGCGGCAAAGGCTGATCACCAACGCTCAGTTGCAGGGGGCTATTCTGTTCCGCGCGCTGAGTGATCGCTGTTGGCGTCTGTGCGGGGTTGGCGTTGAACAGTTGCTTGCCGGTACGGTCTTCGATCCGTTCAATCAGGTAAGGCTCGGTCTTGTAGCCGCCGCTGGCAAACACACTCCAGCCTTCGGCGATTTCCATCGGTGTCAGGCTCGCGGTGCCTAGAGCCAAGGACAGGTTGGGCGGTAGGTCCGTCTTCTCAAAACCAAAGCGCTCGATGTAGTTCAGGGTGCTGGCAATGCCGAGGTCTTGCAGCAGGCGAATGGAAACCAAGTTGCGGGAGCGGTACAAGGCTTCGCGCAAACGAATCGGGCCGAGGAAGGTGTTGTTGTCATTCTTCGGCCGCCAGACCTGCGAGAGTGCGTCATCGGCAAACACAATCGGCGCGTCATTCACCAGGGTGGCTGCGGTGTAGCCTTTGTCCAGCGCGGCGCTGTAAACGAATGGCTTGAAACTCGAGCCCGGTTGACGCTTGGCTTGCGCGGCGCGGTTGTAGTTGCTCTGCTCGAACGAGAATCCGCCGACAAGGGCGCGAATAGCGCCGCTGTTAGGGTCTAGTGATACCAGTGCACTCTGCGCGGCGGGTAATTGGACAAAGCGCAGGCTGCCGTCTTCCTGACGCTGAACGCGGACCAGGTCACCAATTTGGCTGACATCAGCAGGCTGCTGTGGGCGTGGCCCGAGGCTGTTGGTGTTCAGGAAAGGCCGCGCCCATTTCATGCTGTCCCAGGCCACGACGTGCTCTTCACCGTTGCGCAGTAGCACCAAGATGCCGCTTTTCTCAACGCTTGTAACAATGGCGGGTTCCAGGCCGCCGAGAGACGTTTGCTTGCTCAGCTCGGTCTGCCAGTGTTCCTTGGTCATTCCAGGCAGGCGGCTTTCCGGGCCGCGATAACCGTGACGCTGGTCGTACGTAATCAGGCCTTCGCGTACGGCGCTATTGGCAGCCTGCTGCAGGTCGCTGGGCACCGTGGTGGTCACGTTAAAGCCATCGGTATACGCCTCGCTTCCGTAGCGCCCAACCATTTCCGCTCGCGCCATTTCAGCAATGTAGGGGGCGGCCAGCTCAGGTGTAGGCACGTGGTAGCTAACATTAATTGGCTCGGCCAGTGCTTCCTCATAACGCTGTTTATCGATACGACCAAGGCTGTGCATGCGGCCGAGGATCCAGTCACGGCGTTCCATTGACCGCGTTGGGTTAACCAGCGGGTTGTAGCGGGAGGGGGCTTTGGGTAGGCCGGCGATCATGGCCATCTGGGCTAGGCTGGCCTCACGAATGGACTTGCCGTAATAGACCTGCGCGGCGGCTTCGATGCCATAAGCGCGATTGCCCAGGTAAATTTTATTCACATAAAGCTCAAGAATTTCGTTCTTGCTGAGCTCTCTTTCAATTTGCAGGGCAAGAAGTATCTCGTTGATCTTACGAGAGAAACTCTTCTCATTGGTGAGGAAGAAGTTCTTCGCCACCTGCATAGTGATGGTGCTTCCGCCGGTTTGAATCTGCCCGCTTTTCAAGATTTGCGTTGCAGCGCGCATCAGGCTGGTAAGGTCAACGCCATAATGGTTGGCAAAGTTATCGTCTTCGGCAGACAACAAGGCATCGATGAAGTCCTGCGGAATATCGTCGAAGGCTATGGGCGAACGGCGCATCTCGCCAAATTCGGCAATTAACTTGGCGTCACTGCTATAGACGCGCAAAGGAATCTGCAGCTGAATGCTGCGCAAAGATTCGACGGATGGGAGGCTAGGGCTAAGATAGAGGAAGGCCCCGCTGAAACTGAGTACCAGGCCACAAAAAGCGGCGAGGCAAGACCAGCAAAAAAAACGCAGAAGACGCATCAAGGTTTTTGGATTTCCAGATAAAAGAACGGGTTAAGCGAAACACAAGGTTAAAAGAGAAAAACTGATCACATTATAAGCGGTTTTTTTGCTGGGTAGCCATTTGCGCTTCTGTCAAGACTGTTATTTAATGTGAAAAAACATAAATAGTCCGTAAGTCGCGGATGCCAATAGGAAATCGGTCGTGCTAGGGCTCTTCAATAAGAAAGCGAATACGCTACTCGGGATCGATATCAGTTCGACCTCCGTCAAGCTCCTCGAATTGAGCCGCTCCGGAAGCCGCTACAAAGTAGAGGCTTACGCAGTCGAGCCGCTCCCACCAAACGCGGTGGTCGAAAAGAACATCGCCGAGTTGGAGGGGGTGGGGCAGGCCCTTTCACGCGTGCTCGCCAAAGCCAAAAGCGGTGTGAAAACCGTGGCGGTGGCGGTGGCGGGTTCGGCTGTGATTACCAAGACCATCGAAATGGAGGCTGGGCTTTCTGACGATGAGCTGGAAAATCAGCTGAAGATGGAGGCCGACCAGTACATTCCTTATCCACTGGAAGAAGTCGCTATCGACTTTGAGGTTCAGGGTGTGTCTGCGCGCAATGCAGATCGTGTCGAAGTGCTGCTTGCCGCTTGCCGCAAAGAAAACGTTGAGGTCCGTGAGGCCGCGTTAGCCCTCGCGGGTCTTACCGCCAAAGTGGTTGATGTTGAGGCGTACGCACTCGAGCGTGCATATGGCTTGCTGATCGATCAGCTCGGCGGCGGTCGCGATGAGTTGACCGTTGCGGTTGTTGATATTGGCGCAACTATGACCACCCTCAGTGTTCTGCACAATGGCCGCACCATTTACACGCGAGAACAGCTATTCGGCGGCAAACAGCTGACCGAGGAAATCCAGCGACGTTATGGTTTGTCCGTTGAAGAGGCGGGTCTTGCCAAGAAGCAAGGCGGATTGCCGGATGATTATGACAGTGAAGTACTGCAGCCATTTAAAGAGGCTGTGGTTCAGCAGGTTGCTCGTTCTCTGCAGTTCTTCTTCGCCGCAGGCCAGTTCAATGATGTTGACTACATCTTGTTGGCAGGTGGTACCGCGTCAATTCCCGATCTCGATCGTTTGATCCAGCAAAAAATAGGCACCCAGACGCTGGTCGCCAATCCATTCGCTGAGATGGCGCTGAGTAGCAAGGTCAACGCCGGCGCGCTCGCCAGTGATGCGCCTGCCTTGATGATTGCTTGTGGTCTGGCGATGAGGAGTTTCGACTAATGGCGCGCATTAACCTTCTACCCTGGCGCGAGCAGTTACGCGAAGAGCGCAAGCAGCGTTTTCTGGTGACGCTCGCAGGTGTTTTTATTGTTGCGGCGGGTGCTGTTTTTCTAGGCGATCAATATCTCAATGGAGCAATAGAGCAGCAAAGCGCGCGTAATGAGTTTGTGCAGAAGGAGATCGCTGTTCTGGATGCGCGTATTAAGGAGATAAGCGAGCTTAAAACGCGCAAGCAGCAGCTTCTTGAGCGCATGAAGATTATTCAGGATCTTCAGGGTAATCGACCAATTATTGGTCGCGTCTTTGATCAGCTTGTTCGAACATTGCCTGATGGTGTTCATTTTACTGGCGTAAAAATGACTGCGAAAAATATAGCCATTGTGGGGGCTGCCGAGTCTAACAATCGTGTTTCAAACTTGATGCGTAACTTGGATGCTTCGGAGTGGTTGGCTGCGCCCAATCTTACTGAGGTCAAGTCAGTGACTGCGGGTGCGGTTGATCAGGCTAACGTTTTTCAATTGAGTGTGCAGCAGACCCAGCCAGCGCTCGCAGCAGAGGAGGCTAAGTAATGAGTCTTAATGATTCCTTAGAGAGTCTGCGGCAAATTGATTTGAGTGATCTTGACTTTAATAATGTAGGCTCTTGGCCTGCGGCAGTTAAATTTATTGCAGGCGCTCTTCTTTTGGTGGCCGTCGCTGCGCTGGGCTATAACTTCCATCTTAAAGACCTACAAATTCAGCTCGAAAGTAAACAGGCCGAAGAGATTGCCCTCAAAGAGCAGTTTTCAAGTAAGGCTTTTCAAGCTGCGAATCTCGATGCCTATAAAGAGCAAATGCAAGAGATGGAGGTTTCATTTGGGGCGCTTTTGAAGCAGCTGCCAAGTGATACGGAAGTGCCTGGCCTGCTGGAAGATATTACGAGGACTGGCTTAGGAAGCGGTTTGGAGTTTGAAGAGATTAAGCTTTTACCTGAGGCTGCGCAGCAGTTCTACATAGAGCTTCCTATACAAATTAAGGTCGTGGGCGCATATCATGACCTGGCAACTTTCGTTAGTGGCGTCGCAAGCCTTCCGAGAATCGTTACATTGCATGACTTTGATCTGGTGCCAGCGAGTGGCGATAGCTCATCTAAACTACGTATGAGTATCTTGGCCAAGACATATCGGTATAACGATAAGGGGGGGCAGTGATGGTTTTTTATAAGCGCAGTATCCTCTTGTCAGTTCTATTGCTATCCGGTTGTGGTGGTAGTGACTTTACAGATCTTCAAGGGTACATGGATGAAGTTCGTGCTCGACCCAAAGGTGAGATTGAGCCTTTGCCAAAATTTCAGCCTTATGAAAGCTTCACTTACAGTGCGTCTGCATTGAGAAGTCCATTTCAACCGCCGGTTAAATTAGAGATTTTAGATCGGCAGAAAGGATCTGAAAATATTAAGCCTGATGAGTCTCGTACTAAGCAGTTTCTTGAAGGCTTTAATATAGAGGCGTTTACCATGGTCGGCACTTTGGCGAATGCTTCTGGTGCTTTTGCGCTAGTAAGCGGTGCAGGCGGTGTTCATCGGGTGCGCATAGGTGATTATCTTGGGCGTAATCACGGCAGAATTCTTGCAATAGATGAATCAAAAATTGATGTAATTGAAATCGTTCCGGATGGCGAGGGTGGTTGGTTAGAACGGCCGCGCAGCTTATCCCTCAAGGAGCGCTCTTAATCGGAGCGGAGTGAATATGAAAAAGAATAACCAATCTGCTCAGTTGACTAAGATTATGAATATGTCGCCCTCTTTTTTAGCGGTTACTCTCCTGGCTACGTTTCTCTCGCCATTCGCTTCAGCTGCAGATCTAAATGCAATTGACGTTGCGGCTCTGCCAGGTGATCGGGTTGAGTTAAAGCTAACATTTGATGAGCCTGTACTAGCGCCTAGAGGTTACACCATTGAGCAGCCGGCACGTATTGCTCTCGATCTGCCAGGGGTGTCGAATAAGTTAGGTACAAAGAATCGAGAGCTTGGTATTGGCAATGCGCGCAGCGTTACAGTCGTTGAGGCCAAAGATCGCACGCGTCTCGTAATCAATTTGACTAGCCTCTCTCCGTACCACACTCGTGCAGAAGGCAACGTTCTTTTTGTGGTGGTTGGCGAGGGAGCTAAGGGAGTTTCTTCTGCTGCGCCTTCTGTCGCTAATACCGTGGTGCCTGCGAAAAAATATGCACCTAAAGCCAGGTCAATTAATGATATAGATTTTCAGCGAGGAGAGCAGGGTGAAGGTAATATTGTTATTACCTTGTCTGACGCTTCGGTAAGTCCGGACATACAAGACCAGGGTGGGAAAATCCGACTGGATTTTTCTAAAACACAGTTGCCTGACACTCTGCGTGTAAAGCTTGATGTGAAAGACTTTGCTACTCCAGTTCAGTATGTGAGTACGACTGGAGCTGCTGATAAGGTGAGTGTTGTTATCGAGTCGTCAGGTATTTATGACTATCTGGCATATCAAACAGACAATAAGTTAACCATAAGCGTGAAGCCACTTACTCAGGTAGAGGCTGAAAAGCGTAAGGCTGATAGCTTTGCCTATGCGGGCGAGAAGTTGTCTCTTAATTTTCAAGATATTGATGTTCGTTCGGTTCTGCAGCTAATAGCAGATTTTACCGACCTTAACTTAGTTGCTAGCGATACCGTGGCAGGTAATATTACGCTTCGGTTGCAGAACGTTCCTTGGGATCAAGCATTGGACTTGGTTTTAAAAACCAAGGGTCTAGATAAGCGAAAAATTGGCAATGTACTTCTTGTGGCTCCTGCAGATGAGATAGCGGCGCGTGAACGCCAAGAGCTTGAGTCGCAGAAACAAATTGCTGAGTTAGCACCATTGCGGCGTGAGCTTATTCAGGTGAATTATGCGAAAGCATCTGATATGGCTCGGCTTTTTCAGTCTGTTACCAGTGCGGATGGCACTACAGACTCCCGTGGCTCAGTTACCGTAGACGATAGAACAAACAGTATCATTGCGTACCAGACCCAAGAGCGTCTTGATGAGTTGCGGCGAATTGTGGCGCAGTTGGATGTCGCGGTTCGACAAGTGATGATTGAAGCTAGAATTGTTGAAGCTAATGTCGATTATGATAAATCGCTTGGGGTTAATTGGCGCGGTGCCAGTGTTGGGGATTCTAATTTTGTTGTTGGTGGGAGTGGTTTGGCGCGCCCTGGTGCGCCGGGGTATGGGCAGAATGCGGGCGTTCAAAATCCGGGATCAGTTCTTGGTAATTTCGTAGATCTTGGCGCCACGAATGCAACTTCTGGCCTGGGAATTGGTTTCATTACTGACAATGCAATTTTGGATCTTGAGCTTTCCGCAATGGAGAAGACGGGTAATGGCGAGGTTGTATCACAACCTAAAGTTGTCACGTCGGACAAAGAAACAGCTAAAATTCTTAAAGGTTCAGAAATACCCTATCAAGAAGCCAGCTCGAGCGGAGCGAGTACAACTTCGTTTAAAGAAGCTGCCTTGTCTCTTGAGGTTACTCCCCAGATAACGCCTGATAATCGTATTATTATGGAAGTCAAGGTTACTAAAGATGCGCCTGATTTTGGGCGGGCTGTAAATGGTGTCCCTCCGATTAACAAGAATGAAGTAAATGCGAAGGTTCTTGTTAGTGATGGTGAGACTATAGTTATCGGCGGTGTTTTTTCTAATACACAAACCAAGAGCGTCGACAAGGTGCCTTTCTTGGGTGACTTGCCCTACTTAGGCCGTATGTTCAAACGTGATATTGTGTCAGATAATAAATCTGAGCTTTTGATATTTCTAACGCCTCGTATCATGAACAATCAAGCTATCGCGGTGAGCCGTTGAATCAGTGCGCAATCTGATCCTCGTTGGCCCGATGGGTGCTGGCAAAAGCACCATCGGGCGTTTGCTTGCCAAAGAGTTGCGGTTGCCGTTCAAAGACTCTGATAAAGAGATTGAGCAGCGCACAGGTGCGGATATTCCCTGGATCTTTGATGTTGAAGGTGAGCAGGGTTTTCGTGAGCGTGAGCAGGCGGTAATCGCAGAGCTTTGCGATGTTGACGGTATGGTCTTGGCTACCGGTGGCGGTGCGGTAATGCGCGTCGAAAACCGGGTTGCTCTAAGGCGTGGTGGCCATGTGGTCTATCTGCATGCGTCTGTTGAGCAGCAGGTGGATCGCACTTCGCGTGATCGCAATCGTCCGCTGCTGCGTGCGGTGGATCCGGGTAAGGTTCTGGCTGAGCTGTTGGCAGTTCGTGATCCGCTCTACCGTGAAATCGCTGATGTAGTGGTTGAGACAGACGAGCGTCCGCCGCGTCTGGTGGTGCAAGAAATCCTTGAGCGTCTTGAGGCGCTTTCTCCCCGTTAAAGCGCAGCCTGATCTGCGCTATCCTAGGCCTCTTTGTAACTAGGGGGCTTTATGCAGACTCTTCATGTCGATCTTGGTGAGCGCAGTTACCCGATCTATATCGGTGCTGAGCTGTTGGCGTGTGATGGTGTGCTGGCTGCCCATGTGGCGGGTCGACAAGTAGCGATTGTGACCAATGAAACTGTGGCTCCCCTCTATCTGGCTGTGCTTGAGCGAGCGCTCGCGGGCTTTGCCATTACATCCATAGTCTTACCTGATGGAGAAAGCTACAAAACTTGGGAAACTCTGCAGCTGGTTTTTGACGGGCTACTGGGGGCGAGGCATGACCGGCGGACGACTGTTATCGCGTTGGGCGGTGGCGTGATCGGCGATATGGCGGGGTTTGCAGCGTCGTGTTATCAGCGGGGTGTGAACTTTATCCAGGTGCCTACCACGCTGCTGTCGCAGGTAGACTCGTCTGTCGGTGGCAAGACTGGTATCAATCATCCGCTGGGCAAGAATATGGTTGGGGCTTTTTATCAGCCGCAAGCAGTACTGATCGATACGGCTACATTGGCTACCTTGCCTGCCCGCGAGTTGTCTGCTGGTTTGGCTGAGGTGATCAAGTATGGCCTGATCTGCGATGAGCCATTCTTGTCTTGGCTTGAGCAGCATATGCCTGCATTGCGTGGGCTTGATCAAGAGGCGTTGACTGCGGCTATTGCTCACTCGTGCGCAGCCAAGGCTCGCGTTGTTGCGGCTGATGAGCGAGAGTCGGGGGTGCGCGCTACGTTGAATCTTGGGCACACCTTCGGCCATGCCATCGAAACGCATCAGGGGTATGGCGCCTGGTTGCATGGCGAAGCAGTGGCGGCCGGCACGGTCATGGCTTTGGATATGTCCGAGCGTCTCGGCTGGATTAGCTCGGCTGAGCGGGAGCGTGCCGTTAAGCTATTTATTGCTGCAGGTTTGCCGGTTGTGCCTCCTGCGGAGATGACGCCTGAGGATTTTATGCAGCATATGGCGGTCGACAAGAAAGTGCTTGATGGCCAGCTGCGGCTGGTCTTGTTACGAGGTTTGGGGGATGCGGTTGTGACCGGCGATTTTCCCCGGGAAATTTTGAATGCCACGCTGAGTGCAGATTATGCGGCGCAGCTGGATCAGCTTACGAATTAACGAGTGCCCCATGACAAGTTTGCATGCTGACGAGGCGTTTCTCGATCACTACCAGTTCACTCATGATCCCTTTGCTGCCAGGGTGCCTGGATTCAAGTTCTTCCCGGCTCAGCGCAAGCCAGTGCTTGGGCAGTTGCATCACCTAGCGCGTTACAGCCAGCTATTGTTGGTCGTCAGTGGGCCTGAGGGCAGTGGCAAGACTTTGCTGCGTCAGGCGTTGGTGGCGAGTACAAATAAGCAGGCTGTACAGAGTGTGGTTGTATCTGCCAAGGGGGCTTCTGATCCCGCCAGTATTTTGCGCCAGGTTGCGCAGGGTTTGCAGGTGCAGCGCCCTGAGTTGCCAGCAGTTTTGGCGCAGGTCGGTCAGTTGGCGCTAACCGGGCAGGAGGTTTATATCCTGGTCGACGATGCGGAAGACCTTAGTGATGCGGCTCTGACCAGCCTGCTCAGTTTGGCGGTTGGGAGTGCAGAGGGCCGCCCGCACGTTTTCCTGTTTGCGGATTCGCAGTTACTGCCGCGTCTTGAGCATGTAGCGGCAGGTGATGAGTGTTTCCATGTCATCGAGCTGCAGCCCTATGGTGAAGATGAAACACGCGAGTACCTCGCTCAGCGTCTTGAGGGTGCAGGGCAGGGCATTGAAGTACTAAGTGATGACCAGATCGTGGACATTCACGAACAGTCTGCAGGTTGGCCGGGTGTAATCAATCAAGTGGCACGCGAGTCGCTGATTGAGGCGATGTTGGCGCGGCGCGGCGCTGCGAGTCGCAATGGTTTTGCTTTTAGCTTGCCGCGTAAGCATCTGCTCGCCTTGTGTGTGGTTGCTATCGGTGTTCTGGCTGCCTGGTTCATGCAGGGGCGGGTGGTTGAGGATGTTGATGCGCCTGTTATGGCGCAGTTACCGCTCGGCGAGGCTGCGCCGCCTGCCGTGAGTGCAGAGGCCGCGCCTCCTGCTGCGCCTGCCATTCAGTTTGAGGGTGCAAACCAACCGCTGCCATTGCCGTTGGTGGGTGAGGCTCAGCCGGTTATTCGCCAGCCTCTGGCGCAGGCTGCCGGGTTGAGTGGTGCGGAAGAGGCTGATACTGAGGGCGCTGCTGGGGCTGCGGATGTCGCCCCTGAGTCGACTCCGGTGGCGTCGGTTCCGGCTCCGGCTGCCCCTGTTGTTTCTGTGCCGGTCAAGGTGGCTCCGACAGTTGTTCCGCCGGTAGCGCCCGTGGTTAAGCCGGTTGCGCCGGTGACGGCTGCCATGCCGCCACCAATAAAGCCGCAGGCGCCGGTTGCTGCGACTAAGCCTGCTGCTGGTGGTGATTGGTATGCCGCTCAGGCAGGCTCGCGCTATACCCTGCAGATCCTCGGGGCTCGTTTGGAAAGTGGTGCGCAGGCGGTTGTAAAAGCCAATGGTGCGGAATACCACTACTTCAAGAAGCAGCATCAGGGTAAACCGCTGTATGTGGTGACCTACGGTAGTTTTGCGACGCGTGATGCGGCGCAGGCGGCTTTGCGCACGCTGCCGGCCAAGGTGCAGGCGGGCAAACCCTGGCCGCGAAACTTTGCTGGTATCCAGCAAGAGATTGCTCAAGCACGCTAGCTGATACACTGCAGTGCGTGCGCTGACCGGTCGGTCGCTACCACGACCTTCCGGTCTTATCCTTCGTTTTCGCGACATAACTTTTCAAGGTTTCGTCACTTAGATTTGTGACGGCCTAGGTGGGTATGTACAATGACTGCCCTTTCGCCTGCGCAAAGCTGGGGCTTAGTCCTGCGCGCACGGTAAGTGGTTGAATTAAAAAGTAATTGCCTTGTGATAGGCCGTCTGGTGAGAGTTCCTATGAAAGCAGGTTTGTACCGTCCTGATGAGTTCAAGGATAACTGCGGCTTCGGCCTTATCGCCCATATGCAGGGTGAGGCTAGCCATCACCTGCTGCAGACCGCGATTGAAGCCCTGACATGCATGACCCACCGTGGTGGCATTAACGCCGACGGTAAAACCGGCGACGGTTGTGGTCTGCTGATCCAGAAGCCTGATGCTTTCTTGCGGGCCATGGCCCAACAGCACTTTGCCGTCGAGCTGCCCAAACAGTACGCCGTAGGCATGGTGTTCCTTAACCAAGACCCGGCGAAGGCCGAAGCTGCCCGCGCGAATATGAATCGTGAGATTCTGGCTGCGGGTCTGAGTCTGGTCGGCTGGCGCAATGTGCCGATCGATACCAGTGTGCTTGGGCGCCTTGCCCTTGAGCGCTTGCCGCAGATCGAGCAAGTGTTTATCGGCGGTGAAGGCCTGTCCGATCAAGAGTTCGCGATCAAGCTGTTCAGTGCACGTCGCCGCTCATCCGTGGCCAACGCTGCCGACAGCGATCACTACATCTGTAGCTTTTCGCACAAGACCATCATCTACAAAGGCCTGATGATGCCGGCCGATCTGCAGCAGTTCTACCCAGATCTGGGTGACGAGCGCTTGCAGACTGCCATTTGCGTATTCCACCAGCGCTTCTCCACCAATACGTTGCCGAAGTGGCCGCTGGCTCAGCCGTTCCGCTTTCTGGCGCACAACGGTGAAATCAACACCATCACCGGTAACCGTAATTGGGCGCAGGCACGTCGCCTGAAGTTTGCCAACGATCAGATCTTCGATTTGGACGAGCTTGGCCCGCTGGTCAATCGCGTGGGTTCTGACTCGTCGAGCATGGACAACATGCTTGAGCTGATGGTCACCGGCGGCATCGACCTGTTCCGTGGCGTGCGCATGCTCATTCCGCCAGCCTGGCAGAACGTTGAGACCATGGACGCCGATCTGCGCGCGTTCTATGAGTACAACTCCATGCACATGGAGCCCTGGGATGGTCCGGCCGGTGTAGTGCTGACCGATGGTCGCCACGCCGTGTGCCTGCTCGATCGCAACGGTTTGCGCCCGGCGCGCTGGGTCACCACCAAGAACGGCTACATCACCCTCGCCTCGGAAATTGGCGTGTGGAACTACCAGCCTGAAGATGTGATTGCCAAGGGCCGTGTTGGTCCGGGGCAGATTCTTGCGGTGGATACTGAAACCGGGCAGATCCTCGGTAGCGATGACATCGACAATCGCCTGAAGTCGCGTCACCCCTACAAGCAGTGGATGCGCAAGAGTGCCACGCGCATTCAGGCGACCATGGAAGACAACGACCACGGTTCGGCGTTCTACGATCAGAACCAGCTCAAGCAGTACATGAAGATGTACCAGGTCACCTTCGAGGAGCGTGACCAGGTGCTGCGTCCGCTCGGCGAACAGGGCCAGGAAGCCGTGGGTTCGATGGGTGACGACACGCCAATGGCCGTATTGAGCCAGCGCGTGCGTTCGCCTTACGACTATTTCCGCCAGCAATTCGCCCAGGTCACCAATCCGCCGATCGATCCGCTGCGCGAAGCCATCGTCATGTCGCTGGAGATCTGCCTCGGTGCCGAGCGCAATATCTTCGAAGAGTCGCCTGAGCATGCCGCTCGCGTGATCCTCAGCAGCCCGGTGATTTCGCCGGCCAAGTGGCGCGCCCTGATGAACCTGGATCGCCCAGGTTTTGAGCGCCAGCTGATCGACATGAACTATGACGAGTCGATGGGGCTGGAAGCGGCCGTGCGCAACATGGCCGATCAGGCTGAAGAAGCCGTGCGCGCCGGCAAGGTACTGCTGGTTCTGTCTGACCGTCATATTGCCCCAGGCAAACTACCGGCTCACGCCTCCTTGGTCACCGGTGCTATTCACCACCGCCTGACTGAAAAAGGCCTGCGTTGCGACTGCAACATTTTGGTCGAGACTGCTACCGCCCGCGACCCGCATCACTATGCGGTGCTGTTAGGTTTTGGTGCTTCGGCGGTCTATCCGTTCTTGGCTTATGAAGTGCTGGGCGATCTGATTCGCACCGGTGAAGTGCTGGGCGATCTGTATGAAGTGTTCAAGTACTACCGCAAAGGCATCTCCAAAGGCCTGCTGAAGATCTTGTCGAAGATGGGCATTTCTACTGTGGCGTCTTATCGCGGTGCGCAGCTGTTTGAAGCAGTCGGCCTGGCGGATGACGTCACCGAGCTGTGCTTCCGTGGTGTGGCTAGCCGCATCAAGGGCGCGCGCTTCGTTGACATCGAAGCCGAGCAGAAGCTGCTGGCAGGTGAAGCCTGGAACGCGCGTAAATCGATCCAGCAGGGCGGCCTGCTCAAGTTTGTTTACGGTGGCGAGTACCACGCCTATAACCCGGATGTGGTCAACACCCTGCAAGCCGCTGTGCAGCAAGGTAGCTACGAGAAATTCAAGGAATACACCACGTTGGTGGACACCCGTCCGGTGTCGATGCTGCGTGACTTGCTGCAACTGAAGCTGGCCGAACAGCCTTTGGCGCTGGATCAGGTTGAGCCGATGGGTGAGATTCTCAAGCGTTTCGACTCCGCTGGCATCTCTCTCGGCGCCTTGTCGCCTGAGGCCCATGAAGCCATCGCCGAAGCGATGAACCGTTTGGGTGCGCGCTCCAACTCCGGTGAGGGCGGTGAAGACCCAGCCCGTTACGGCACCGTGCGCAGCTCGAAAATCAAGCAGGTGGCTACTGGTCGTTTCGGCGTAACGCCGGAATACCTGGTGAATGCCGAGGTGCTGCAAATCAAAGTGGCCCAGGGCGCCAAGCCGGGTGAGGGCGGGCAGCTGCCTGGCGGCAAGGTTAACGGTCTGATCGCCAAGCTGCGTTATGCCGTGCCTGGCGTGACCCTGATTTCACCACCGCCGCACCACGATATTTACTCCATCGAAGACTTGGCGCAGCTGATCTATGACCTCAAGCAGGTCAATCCATCCGCGCTGGTCTCGGTCAAGCTGGTCGCTGAGGCCGGTGTTGGCACCATCGCTGCTGGTGTGGCCAAGGCTTATGCTGACCTGATTACCATCTCCGGTTATGACGGAGGCACCGGTGCTTCGCCGTTGACCTCGATCAAATACGCCGGTGCGCCGTGGGAACTCGGCCTGGCCGAAACTCACCAAACCCTGCGCGGTAACGATCTGCGCGGCAAAGTGCGGGTGCAGACCGACGGCGGCCTGAAAACCGGCCTCGATGTGGTTAAAGCGGCCATTCTCGGTGCCGAAAGCTTCGGCTTCGGTACGGCGCCGATGATCGCGCTGGGTTGTAAATACCTGCGCATCTGTCACCTGAACAACTGCGCCACCGGTGTGGCGACGCAGAACGACAAGCTGCGCAAGGATCACTTCATCGGCACCGTAGAAATGGTGATGAACTTCTTCACCTACGTCGCCGAAGAAACCCGTGAGTGGCTGGCTAAGCTAGGCGTGCGGAGCCTGGAAGAGCTGATCGGGCGTACCGATTTGTTGGAAATGCTCCCAGGCGAAACTGCCAAGCAGAACCATCTGGATCTGACCCCGTTGCTCGGCAGCGATCACATTCCGGCAGACAAACCACAGTTCTGCCAGGTTGAGCGCAACCCACCATTCGACAAAGGCCTGCTGGCCGAGAAGATGGTTGAGTTGGCCAAGCCGGCTATCGACGCGGCCAGCGGCGCTGAGTTCGAGCTGGATATTTGCAACTGTGACCGTTCCATTGGTGCCCGTGTCTCCGGCGAAATCGCCCGCGTGCATGGCAACCAAGGCATGGCCAAGGCGCCGATTACCTTCCGCTTTAAAGGCACTGCGGGTCAGAGCTTCGGCGTGTGGAACGCCGGCGGTTTGAACCTTTATCTGCAAGGCGATGCCAACGACTACGTCGGCAAAGGCATGACCGGCGGTAAGCTGGTGGTCACCCCGCCGCAGGGCAGCCCGTTCAAGACCCAGGATAGCGCCATTATCGGCAACACCTGCTTGTACGGTGCCACAGGCGGTAAATTGTTTGCCGCCGGTACTGCGGGTGAGCGCTTCGCCGTGCGTAACTCCGGTGCCCACACCGTTGTGGAAGGCACGGGCGACCATTGCTGCGAATACATGACCGGTGGTTTTGTCTGCGTATTGGGCAAAACCGGCTACAACTTTGGCTCCGGTATGACCGGTGGTTTCGCCTACGTCCTGGATCTGGACAACAGCTTCTACGACCGCGTAAACCATGAGCTGGTGGAAATTCAGCGGATCAACAATGAGTCGATGGAGGCCTACCGTAGCCACCTGGAGCGCGTGCTTGTCGAGTACGTCCAGGAAACATCGAGTGAGTGGGGCGCGTACCTGCTGGAAAACCTAGACGATTACCTGCGCAAGTTCTGGCTGGTCAAACCGAAGGCGGCAAGCCTGAAGTCGTTGCTCTCCAGCACCCGTGCCAACCCGCAGTAAGAATGCGCCTGAAGTGGTTTGATGAGGTATTGCAATGACTGAACGTCTGAATAACGACTTCCAGTTCATCGAAGTCGGGCGCAAAGACCCGAAGAAGAAACTGTTGCGTCAGCGGAAGAAAGAGTTCGTCGAGATTTACGACAACTTCAAGCCTGCGCAAGCGGCCGACCAAGCGCATCGCTGCCTGGGTTGCGGCAACCCGTATTGCGAGTGGAAGTGCCCGGTGCACAACTTCATTCCCAACTGGTTGAAGCTGGTGTCCGAGGGCAACATCCTCGCTGCGGCTGAGCTGAGCCACCAGACCAACACCCTGCCGGAAGTGTGCGGCCGGGTGTGCCCGCAAGATCGCCTGTGTGAAGGTGCCTGCACCCTCAACGACGGCTTCGGCGCGGTGACCATCGGTTCGGTGGAGAAGTACATCACCGACACGGCGTTTGCCATGGGCTGGCGTCCGGACATGTCCGGCGTAGTGCCGACTGGCAAGCGTGTGGCGGTTATCGGCTCCGGCCCTGCTGGCTTGGGCTGCGCGGACGTACTGGTGCGTAACGGCGTGACGCCGGTGGTGTTCGACAAGAACCCGGAAATCGGCGGCTTGCTGACGTTCGGCATCCCCGAATTCAAGCTGGAAAAGACCGTGCTGAGCCATCGCCGCGAAGTCTTTACCGGTATGGGTATCGAGTTCCGCCTGAACACCGAGATCGGCAAAGACATCAGCATGCAGCAGCTGCTGGATGAGTACGATGCCGTATTTATGGGCATGGGTACTTACACCTACATGAAAGGCGGCTTCCCCGGTGAAGATTTGCCGGGCGTGCACGACGCGCTGGACTTCCTGATCGCCAACGTCAACCGCAACCTGGGTTTTGAGAAGGCGCCGGAAGACTTTATCGACATGAAGGGCAAGCGCATCGTCGTCCTCGGTGGCGGCGATACGGCAATGGACTGCAACCGCACCTCGATTCGCCAGGGCGCCAAGAGCGTGACCTGCGCCTATCGTCGCGACGAAGAAAACATGCCGGGCTCGCGCAAAGAAGTGAAGAACGCCAATGAAGAGGGCGTGAAATTCCTCTTCAACCGTCAGCCTATCGCCATCGTTGGTGAAGATAAGGTCGAAGGCGTGAAGGTGGTCGAGACTCGTCTCGGCGAGCCGGATGCCCGTGGCCGTCGCAGCCCTGAGCCGATTCCGGGCTCTGAGGAAATCATCCCGGCAGAAGCCGTGCTGATCGCCTTCGGTTTCCGTCCGAGCCCTGCGCCCTGGTTCAGCGATTTCACCATCGAAACCGACAGCCAAGGCCGTGTGGTGGCGCCGGAGCAGAGCCAGTTCAAACACCAGACCAGCAACCCGAAAATCTTCGCCGGCGGCGACATGGTCCGGGGTTCTGACCTAGTGGTGACGGCGATCTTTGAAGGCCGCAACGCCGCTGAAGGCATCCTCGACTACCTCGGCGTTTAATCACCGAGTAGCGATGCGGCAATAAACAAAGCCAGCCCTAGGGCTGGCTTTGTTGTTTCTGCTGCTGGGTAACGTGCCATCACACGCAAGCATGCGCTTTTAGCGAGTTGGCGCGGCCGCGAAACTCATGGCGCGTTCGCGGCGGGTGCTCCATACCGCGCCTGCTACCAGCACGATCAGGGTGACCGCCAGCGCAGCGGACGAGCCTACCGTGCCAAAACCCAGGCCACCGTGATCCAACGGCTTGCTGAGGAAGTCGCCCAGCGTGGCGCCGAATGGGCGGGTCAGCACAAACGCCAGCCAGAACAACACAACATGGGAGATACGTGTGACGTATTTAGCCGCCACCACCGCGGCGATCAGGCTGCCGATCAACAGTGCGCCACCGGCAAAGCCCAGGCCTGAATCATCGGCTAAGTAGTCGCCCAGTGCGGTGCCCAGGGTGTTGGAAAACAGAATCGCCACCCAATAGAACAGCTCGCCGCGACGGCTGTCGATGTGATCAACCGACAGGGATTTCTCGCTCAGGTACCAAATCGCGAAGATCGCAATCAGCAAGGTCACCAGCAACGCAGAGCCAGTGGCGTAGCCCAGGCCCAAGGTGCGGTCCATAAAGTCGGAGATGGTGGTGCCGGCGGTGCTGGTGGCCAGAATTACCGTCCAGTACAGCGCTGGGTTATAGCTGCGCGCACGTAGTTGACCGATCAGGGTGAGGAGAAACAGGCTGATAAGGATCAGTGAACTCAGCGCATAACCGACATCCAGCGTCATGGAGAGCAGATCCCCGGCGGTTTCGCCTAAGGTGGTGGCACAGATCTTCATCACCCAGAAGCTCAGGGTAATGGCAGGGAGTTTATTCATCGAGGGCATCCGTCAGGGCAGGAGGGTTATGAGCTGCGGTGCCTAACGTAGGGTGCTGAGTGTGAAAAGCCCGTTAAGAACTCATCAGTGATTCGTCATTCGCGCGGTCTTTTTTCGCGTAATCGACGGCTATGGTGCGAGGCAAATCGTCGCAATCAACAAAAGGCATGACCCTCGCCGTGCCTTTTGCTTGGCGCTCTGCGAAAATGCCCGCACTTTTTTACCGATTACTATGCTCGGGAACTGCCATGACCTCCCTGAAGAACGACCGTTTCCTCCGCGCCCTGCTCAAGCAACCTGTCGATGTCACCCCCGTGTGGATGATGCGCCAGGCCGGTCGTTACCTGCCGGAATACCGCGCCACCCGTGCTAAAGCCGGCGATTTCGTCAAACTGATGAAAAACCCTGAGCTGGCCTGTGAAGTCACTATTCAGCCGCTGGACCGCTACCCGCAGCTGGATGCGGCGATTCTGTTCTCTGACATCCTGACCATTCCCGATGCCATGGGCCAAGGCCTGTATTTCGAGACGGGCGAAGGCCCGCGCTTCAAGAAAGTCATCAGCAGCATGGCTGATATCGAGGCGCTGCCGATTCCTGATCCGGAGCAGGACCTGGGTTATGTTATGGACGCCGTGCGCACCATTCGTGGTGAGCTAAATGGCCGCGTGCCGCTGATCGGCTTCTCCGGCAGCCCGTGGACCTTGGCCACCTACATGGTCGAAGGCGGCTCGTCGAAAGACTTCCGCAAGACCAAGGCCATGCTCTACGACAACCCGCAGGCCATGCACGCCTTGCTCGACAAGCTGGCGCAGTCGGTTACCGCTTACCTCAACGGCCAGATCAAGGCCGGCGCGCAGGCGGTGCAGATTTTCGACTCCTGGGGCGGTTCGCTGTCGGCGGCGGCGTACCAGGAGTTCTCCCTGGCCTATATGCAGAAGATCGTCGATGGCTTGATTCGCGAACACGACGGTCGCCGTGTGCCGGTGATTCTGTTCACCAAAGGTGGCGGCCTGTGGCTTGAGTCCATGGCTGATACCGGTGCCGAGGCGCTGGGCCTGGATTGGACCTGCGACATCGGCAGCGCCCGCGCCCGCGTTGGCGACAAGGTCGCTCTGCAGGGCAACATGGACCCAAGCGTGCTCTACGCCAACCCGGCGGCAATCCGCGCCGAAGTGGGTCGTATTCTCGCCGCCTACGGTCATGGCAGCGGCCAGGTGTTCAACCTCGGTCACGGCATCACCCCGGAAGTCGACCCGGCTCACGCTGGCGCGTTTTTCGAAGCGGTGCATGAGTTGTCCGCGCAGTACCATCAATAAAACCTGCACAAAACAAAGGCCGCATTAGCGGCCTTTGTTTTGTCTGCGTTTCTTAGAACCTGACTCGGATCTCGCGAGCTAGAGCGAGACAAGGCGCTACGTTAGTAACAGCCTTCGGCTGGTCAAAATGGCCGAGGAAGCGGAGTTTACTGGTGTAAATGAGCATGACTCGTTTCACTCGCCCTTCGGGTCGCGCTAAAGCGCGTTAGCCGCAAGCGGCTTGCCGAGGCCATTTGTAACGCCGTATCGCCGACGCGCAGCAGATCCGGGGCAGGCTCTCAGGGCTTACGCAAACCGCGCACGGCCTTTACCAGCGCCAGTTGTTCAGCTTCGCTGAGCTTGTCAGCATAACTGGGCATGGCACCGGGGCCTTCCTGAATGGCATCGAGGATATCGTTGTCGCTGTTGTTGTCCTGCCACTTGGCCTGGCTCAGGTTCTGCGCGAAGTACAGCCAGCCGCGCAGGGTGTTGGCGCGGCCATCTTCGGCGTGGCATTTGGCGCAGTGCTGACGGTACAGCTGCGGGCCATCTACTTCGGCCCGCATAGGCAGGCTGGCGAGCAGTGTCAGCCCGCCGAGCAGGCTGAGCAATGCCGACTTACTTAACATTGGCCAGGTTTCCCTTGAGGGCGACACCGGCCATGATCGCGCCAGCGTGGCACTCGTACTTCTGGCTGTCTTTGTATTCGACATTTTTATAGTTGCTGGCCAGGTCGACCACCGCATTGGCACCCGCGGCCTTGGCGGCGCTCTGGAAGCGAATCAGTGCGGACTGCAGTGCCCAGCTACAAGCGGCTTCATCAGTCTTGTTGAACGCGTTGGTTTTCTGGCTGGTGGTGACGCCCGACTTGACGATACTGGCCTTGACCGGATTGCCAGCCAGATAGAACTTCACGCTGCCATCGAGACGGCCAGCCTGCAGGGCTTCCTGCACCACGGCGTCAAACGGCAGGTAGTGGGTGGTGTCACGGGCCTGGCTGACGGCCGGAAACAGGCTGATGCAGGCTGCTGCGAGAATCCAGGTTTTGGCGTTCATGAGTTGCTCCTTGTGATGAGGCTTTGCTGGGAACTGCGTATGGGTGGGTAAAAGCTGCCAGTGTAATTGAGCAGATTGTTAGCTCCAGCGTTTGAAGATCAGCGACGTATTAACGCCACCAAAGGCGAAATTATTATTCATTACGTATTGGTTGTTCATCTGGCGGAACTCGCCGCGTAGGTAGTCCAATTCACCACAGGCCGGGTCGATATTGTCCAGGTTGAGGGTTGGCACATAGCTGTCGGCGTTCATCATTTCGATGCTGAACCACGACTCCAGCGCGCCGCACGCACCCAGGGTGTGGCCGAAGTAGCTCTTCTGCGAGCTGATCGGCATCTGGCTGCCGAACAGCTCGGCGGTGGCCAGGGTTTCGGCAACATCGCCCTGCTCGGTGGCGGTGCCGTGACCGTTGACGTAGCCGATGGCTGATGGCTCCAGCCCGGCATCTTGCAAGGCCAACTCCATTGCTCCGCGCATGGTCGCTTGTACGGGTTTGGTGGCGTGCTGGCCGTCGGCGTTGCAGCCAAAACCGACGATTTCGGCATGGATGGTCGCCCCACGAGCCAGGGCGTGCTCTAGCTCTTCGAGAATCAGGATGCCGGCGCCTTCGCCGATCACCAAGCCATCACGATCGCTGTCGTAGGGGCGCGGGGAGGTATGCGGGGCATCGTTCTTCAGGCTGGTGGCGTAGAGCGCATCGAAGACCATGGCTTCGGTCGGGCAGAGTTCTTCAGCGCCGCCGGCGGCCATCATCTGCAGGCGTCCGAACTTGATCGCCTCATAGGCGTAGCCAATGCCCTGGCTGCCGCTGGTGCAGGCGCTTGAGGTCGGAATCAGACGACCCTTGAGGCCGAAGAAGATGCTGATATTGGCCGCTGTGGTGTGCGGCATCATGCGGATATAAGAGTTGGCGTTAAGACCATCGGCCACCGAGTTGAGCAGCATGTTGCCGAAGGCTTTGACCTCCTCGGTGCTGCCGGTTGAGGAGCCGCAGGCCACGCCCATGCGTCCGTCCTGGATACACGGGTCACCGAGCAGACCGGCGTGTTCGAGAGCGCGCTCGGCGGCGTACACCGCGAGTTTGGAAACTCGGCCCATGCTGCGGGTTTGCTTGCGCGTCCAGCGCTTGGGCGCTTCGAAGTCATCCACCGGTCCGCCGAGGCGGGTGTTCAGCTCGCTGAAACGGTCCCACTCGTGCATATAGCGAATGCCGCTGTTGCCGGCTTTAAAGTTGGCCTCGATGGTCGGCCAATCGCTGCCCAGTGAGGTCACGCCGGCCATGCCGGTGACTACAACCCGTTTGCATCCAGTCATCAGCACAGCCCGCCGTTCACTGCGAGGACCTGGCGGGTGATGTAAGCCGCCTCCTCAGACATCAGAAAATTCACCGCACCGGCCACTTCTTCCGGGGTACCCATGCGTTGCGCCGGCACCATCTTGAGGATTTCCTCAACCGGGACATCGGCATCCAAAATCTCGGTATCGATCAGCCCTGGTGCCACGCAGTTAACGGTGATCTTGCGCTTGCCCAACTCAATCGCCAAGGCCTTGGCGGCGCCGATAATGCCGGCCTTGGAGGCGCTGTAGTTGACCTGGCCACGGTTGCCGATCAGCCCGGACACCGAGGTGATGCAGACAATGCGCCCGGCCTTGCGCCGCCGCACCATGGGCATGGTCAGCGGATGCAGGACGTTATAGAAACCGTCGAGATTGGTGCGCATGACGATGTCCCAGTCATCCTCTGAGAGTGCCGGGAAGGCGCCGTCACGGGTTAAACCTGCGTTGCACACCACGCCGTAATACGCGCCGTGTTGCTCGACATCGGCTTCCAGCGCGGTGCGGCAAGCGGCGCGGTCGGATACATCGAATTGCAGAATGCGCGCCTGCTGACCCAGCGCCACAATCTGCGCTTGTACGGCCTCGGCTTCGTCACGCCGAGCTCGGCAATGCAGCACGATATCGTGTCCACTTTTGGCCAGGCGTAAGGCAATGGCGCGGCCGATGCCGCGGCTGGAGCCGGTAACTAGAATGGTTTCGCTCATGACGGCTTGGTTGCTCATGGCTGTGATCCTTGAAATTCTTCCTGAAGATAGCTCGCCACTTGGGGCGGGCGGAATACGTTGAGGCGCGCGCTGACCTCGATCCCGGGGCCGCGCAGATGACATTCGAAAACGCCCATACCGTTGTCATCCTGCAGCGTACGGGTCGCGTGGATATGTAGCTCGGCTCCTGCCGGAAAACGTTCGACATTGCACTCGTACTTGCGCGTGCCGAGCAGAAAGCCCAGCTCCACCGGCTCGCCGAGCAGGCGCGCTTGGCAGCCGGCGTAGGCTGCGACGCTCTGCGCCATTAGCTCGATACCAACCCAGGCCGGCAGGCTACCGTCGGCCTGATTGAACAGACCTTCAGGGCGAACAATGAGCTGGGTTTCGATGTCCTCGTCGCCAAAGCGCAGCACCTGATCGATGAGGATCATGTCGGCGGCGTGGGGAACCAGTTCGGCAATGGGCCATTGCTTCATGCGCGTTCTCCTGGCGCTTCGCTGTGTTCTTCATTCGGCTCTTCACCCATCTCTTCACCCAAGAGCAGGCTGATATTGTTGCCGCCGAAGGCGAAAGAATTACTCATCAATCGGCGCGGACGGTTAACGGCTATATGAGTGCCAGCTTGCACCAGGTTCAGCGCCGGTAAGCTCGGGTCAGCCTCACCGTCCCACAAATGTGGGGGCAGCAAATGCTCTGGGTTGTATTCGCTCAAGGTCAGCCAGCAGAAGGCGGCTTCCAGCGCACCAGCCGCGCCTAGGGTGTGGCCGACCATGGGTTTGCTGGATGAGCAGGGCACGCCGTGCGGGAAGATGGCCTGCACCGCCAGGCTTTCCATGGCGTCGTTGTGAGTGGTGGCGGTGCCGTGCAGGTTGAGGTAATTAACCTGGGTGGCGCTGATGCCTGCCGCCTGCAACGCTTTGCGCATAGCGGATTGAGCGCCATGGCCATCGGGTTGCGGTGCGGAAATATGGTGGGCGTCGCAGCTGGCGCCGCCACCAAGCAAGGCGATTGCTGTGGCACTCCGGGGTACGGTTGCTGCGCCATCTAGCGGCGCTCTGCTCATGGGTTCTTTAGTCATCAGAAACAGTGCCGCACCTTCACCGATATTGATGCCGTGACGGTTGACTGAAAACGGGTTGCAGCGTTCGGCCGAGACCGCTTCCAGGGCGGAAAAACCGTTGAGGGTTAGGCGGCAAAGGCTGTCTACGCCGCCACAGATCACCGCATCACACACGCCCAGGTTAAGCAGGCGCTGGGCGCTGAGCAGGGCCCGCGCGCCCGAGGTGCAAGCGGTGGAAATGCTGAAGCACGGCCCGCTCAGGCCCAGCCAGTCACTGAGGAAATTCGCCGGCTCAGCCAGTTCCTGCTGGGCGTAGTCATAATGCGCGGGCAGCTCGCCCTGCTTGAAGTACTCGGCGATGCTCTGACTGGCTTCTTCGATACCTGAGGTGCTGGTGCCAAGGATAATCGCGACGCGCTCGGTGCCGAATTGAGCGATGGCGGCACGCAACGCGGGCTCGATTTCCAGCGCGGCAGCCAGCAGCAGTTGGTTGTTGCGGCTGGGAGGATGGCCCGGCAGCTTGGGTAACTCAGGCAGGTCGCCTGGCACCGAACCGACGGTCAGCGCGCGCTCAGTCACCCAGCCGCTTTGCGCCTGCATGCCGCTGCTATCGCCGGCGAACAAGGCCGTCGCTACCGCCTGCTTGCCTTGGCCGAGGGCGCAGTTAAGGCCCAGTGCGTTGAGGTAAACCGGCATCAGGGAATCTCTTTGTCGGCGAGGGCATAGACCCGGTAACTCAGCACCTGAGCCTGGCTCAGGGTGAAATCCAGCGGCGCGTGGTAGTCGATCAGCCAGTGCGGGTTCAGTCGGCGCTGGCCGTTGGCCAGTTGCTGCCAGGTGTCCGGCGCGTAGCTGGCAGGCAGCTTGTCGAGTGGAGTCAGGGCGAACAGCAGGGCGGCGAACAGCTCCTGCGCTTCGCTATTGGGCGGTAGCAAGCCGTCAGCGCGCCACTGACCATCTACCAGCAGCTGCCGTGCCAGGGGCATGCCGAGCGGATCGAACAGCGACCAGCGCAGTGCCGACTGTTCAGCCTGCACCACCAGCCACCAGGTCTGTTGATCTGCGCCTTGCTGGCGCTCAACGCGCAGCGCCGCCGGCAGTGGTGCGCCAAAGGTTGGCGCGCTTAGCGGCAGCGGCGTGCGGGCGGCGCAGGCGCTGAGTAGCAGGCCGAGGCCAAGCAGGATGAAGCGCTTCATGCCGAAGTTGCCTCCAGTGGCTTGCGCGCCACCACATTGACCAGGGTTTCATTGCGCTGGCCGGCCGGCTTGGGCTTTAGCAGCCCCCAGCGCTCCAGCAGGCCGAAATCCTTGGAGCGGCTCCACCACAGATAGGGGTAGGAGATGTTCTGGGCTGCGAACGCAAAGCCTTGGCCGCGCAGCATATCCAGATAGCCATCAGCCGTTTTCTGCACGTGCATGGGGTGACGGAATAGCCAGCGGATCACCCAGGTATCGATGTAGTACTGGGTGGATTCGGCAAACAGCAGATAACCGCCGGGCTTGAGTACGCGCCAGAACTCGGCCAAGGCTTGTTCCTGCTCAACCAGATGGTGGAAGGTCTGGTGGCAGAACAGCAGGTCGACGCTGGCATCTGGTAGGTCGATGGCGGCGCAGTCACTGGCGATCAATTGCACCTCCAGGCCCAGGCGCTCGGCCTCGGCACGCGAGCAATCAAGGCTATGCGGGTCGGCATCCAGGCCGATTATTCGCGCCGGTTTGAACGCCTCATTGAGCAGGCCGAAGGACTTCCCCTGGCCGCAACCGACATCCAGCAACACCGGCGCTTCTGGTAGCGGGCCTGCGAACAGGCTGCGCAGGTCATTGATTGCCACGCGCAGCACATGGTGCTGCCAGACGTGGCTCTGCAAGAACCAGAAACCGAAGCGGGTTTCCTCGACGTAGGTGGCGGCCGGGTTGCTCATAAATATCCTTATTAATTAGTGGCGCAGAGTTCGGCAAGCACCCGCAGGCGGCGGCGCGGCTCGGCGACGTAAGGGTTTTTCTCATCCCAGGCGTAACCGGCGAGAATCGAGCTGATCATCCGGCGGATTTCCGGCTGGGCCTTCTCGAAATAGATCACGTCCTGGAAGCTGCCGTCATACCAACCCTCGACATACACGCGAAAGGTGTCGACGCCGCGCTTGAGCGGGACGGCGAAGTCAGCTTCCCAGTCCACCGCCTCACCGCTCAACTGACGATGCAGCAGGCCGGCGGCCATGCTCGCAGAGCGCATGGCGATGGTCACGCCGGAGCTGAACACCGGGTCGAGAAACTCGGCGGCATTACCCAGCAGGGCAAAGCCTGGACCGTGCAGGGTTTTGACGTTGGCTGAGTAGCCGCCGATGGTCCGCGCCGGAGTGTCCCACACAGCGTTTTTCAGCACCTTGTGCAGGCTGGGCGTCTCTTCAATGAATTGCTTGAGGCAGGCATCCAGATCTTCCGGACGACCCTGATAGCGGGTGGCATCGGCCACCACGCCCACCGAGCAGCGGCCGTTGCTGAACGGGATGGTCCAGAACCACACATCGCGCAGTTCGGGGTGGGTGCTGATCAGAATCTTCTCGCGGTCGAAGTTGCTACCTTCGCTGCGGTCTTCAACGTGGGTGAATACCGCTTGGCGCACTGGGAAGTTGGACGGCAAGTCGAGATCGAGCAGGCGCGGCAGCACGCGGCCATACCCGCTGCCGTCGAGGACGAAGGCGCATTCGACCTGATATTCATGGCCATCGGCCAAGCGCCTTACGCTGAGGCGCGGGCAATCAGCGCTGAAGTCGACGGCGAAGATTTCTTCTTCATAGCGGATTTCCACGCCCTGCAATTCGGCCTGGTCGGCCAGCAGCTTGTCGAAGTCGGCGCGCAGCACCTGATAGGTCGAGCCTTGGCCTTTGGTGAAGGTGTCGCGAAAATCGAACTCGGTATAACGCTCGCCCCAGCCAAAGGCCGCGCCGTGTTTGGTCTGAAAGCCTGCCGCACGCACCGCGTCGAGCATCCCGGCTTCTTCGACGAAGTCCAGGCAGTGCGACAGCAGGCTCTCGCCAATTGAGAAGCGCGGGAAGCGTTGGCGCTCCAGTACCAGCACGTCATGGCCGTTGCGCTTGAGCAGCGCCGCGGCAATCGCCCCGGATGGCCCGGCGCCGATGACTACAACTCGGCGTTGTTCGACTTCAAGAGACTTCATAGCGGCTTCTGGCCTCATGCGTGACGGCGTTTGGGTAAGCACCGGCCAGGGCCGGTAACAGGGTCGAAATCAGGCCCATCAGCATCAGGGCGAAATACAGTGCTGGGCTGATTATCTGCTGTTGCAGCAGCAGATTGATAAAGATGATTTCAGTCAGGCCGCGGGTATTCAACAACAGGCTTTCGCGCCACTGCCCGGCATAAGCGTGGCGTTGTCCGGCGGCCCAGCTCAGCCCTAGCCAGTTACCGACCAGTTTGCTGATGATGGGGAGTAGCAACAGGGCTGCAAACTGCCAGGCAGAATACCCCAGCCAAGCGTCGTGCCAGTCGATCTGCAGCAGGCCAAAGGCCAGAGTCAGCGGCACCGCCAGCCAGGTTTGCAGCCAGCGCAGTAATCCGGCGGGTAGCGGCAAGCGCAAAGGCAAACGCAGGGCCGTGAGCAGTAACAGGTAGGCGATGCCGAACACCAGGGCATTCAGCTGCAGTTGCTGCATCACCAGCAACAGGATGAGAAAGCAGCTGCCATTGAGCCGCGCCGAACGCAGCGGCAGCAGCTTCAACAGCAGCGGTAGGGCGGCGGCCAGCAGGGGCCAGAGCAAGGAGGTCGGGTCGCTGCTGCCCTGGGCCAGGCCGAAGATCAGCCAACACAGCACATCCATGATGATGGCCGCTTGCAGCAACTGGCGAATCTTGGCCGCTGGGTAGCCGAGGTGTTGCAAGTAGAGAAACAGCACCGGAATGGCGGTTAGGGCAAACAGCAAGCCCACGGCGATATCGGCCAGGCCGCTCTGCGCCGGCAGCAGCCAGAAAGCGCAAGCCAGGCCGCAGAAGAAGGGGATGAAGAAGCTCGGCAGGGCGATCTGCAGGCTACCGGGTTCAAGTTGCAGGTCGACCACATCACTGAGGATATGCCCCAGCAGCAGACAGAAGGCCACGCCATACAAGGGCTCCAGCCACACCGGTGCGAGCAGCTCGCGGGCGCCCAAACCCAGCGGCGTGGTCCACAGCATCAGCAACGGCAGGCCCAAAGTGGCCAGCAGCAACTGGCTGACAATCGGGATCAGGCGCAGGTGTTTACCCAGCCAGGTCGCCAGGGCAAACAATGCGAGCAACGCCAGCCAGGCCAGAGCGATGGTCATGTCGTTTGCGCCTGGTTATGTCGGGCTTGCTGGGTGCCGGCCCAAGGCGCGAGCAGAAAGCAAAACAGCAGGCCGAGGCTGATCGCCAGGCCGAAGTTGGCAATCGCTGGTGTATCGCTGATCAGCAGCAGGCCGAACGACAGCCAGCTGGTCAGCGCCGAGAGCAGGGTGCCGAGCAGGCTGACGGCCGGCCCGCCGATGTTCTCGCGCATGAGGATGGCGTAATCGACGCCGATGGCGGTGATCAGCAGCAGGCCGAACAAACTGAACAGCGTTAGCGGCTGGCCCAGCCAACCGAGGCAGGCCAGCGCCGCCAGCGCCGCCAGCAGTGGTAGGCAGACCACCCGCAGCGCGCCGCCGAGGCCGAATGGCAGGCACAGCAATAACAGGATGGCGATTGAGGACAGCAGTTTCAGTTCAGCGGCGCTAAGTTGGGTGGCGCTAAACAGCGCGTTGAGTTCGCTGATCCGATCGACCAGCTGTACGCCTGGCAGGCCCTCGACCAGCGGGTTGAGGCGGGTGCTGTTGCTCAGTCCTTGCAGGCTGACCAACCCGGCCACGCTCTCGGCTCCGTCTTCACTATGGTTCCCCAGCCAGAGCGGTCGCCAGGCCTCACCCAGGGGGCTGGCAAGGGCTTGCTCCAGGCTCGCCTGGTTGTTCTGTTGGAGCGCCAGCAGTTCGCTGTGCAGCGCGGCTGGCGGAATGCCCAGGTCGAGCAGGGGTTGCCAGTGCTGCGGCAGTTCGCGCAGTGCGGCGCGCAGCTCCTGCAATTGGCTGTCGGGTGCGACCAGCTGGCTAAGGGCGCGGTAGTCGCGTAACTGGCCGTTCTGTACCGCCTGATCGAGGCGCTGGCTTAGCGCCGCCTGACGCTCCAGCAGTTGCTGCATATTGGCGGCGCGCACCAGGAAGAACTGGCTGGTGGGCTGTTGGCCGGTGAGCTCGGCGATGCGCTGAGCTTCGGCGAGCAATTGCGGCTCTTTACCCAACCATTGACGCAGGTCGTTCTGGCTGTGCAACTGCCACAGGCCGCCGGCGCAGAACAGCAATAACAGCGCTAGTAGCGGTGCGCTGCCTATTTTGCCTAACAGGCGTGCCCGACTGGTCAGCAAGCGTTGGCTAAGGCTGAGCAGGCTGGGCGATGGGCGTAGACGCAGCCCCTTGAGCCAGGCTGGCAGCAGGCACACCGAGCAGAGGTAGGCGGCGATCAATCCGGCGGCCGAGAACAGGGCGACCTGGGTCAGCGCCGGAAACGGAGTAAAAGCCAGCGCCAGGTAGCCGATCAGATTGGTGCCCAGGCTCAGGCTCAGGCCCGGCAGGGTGGCACGCAGCGCGCCCCAGCTGCTCCAGCCTTCGCTGCCTTCGGCGTTGCTCCAGCTTTTACTCAAGTAGTGTTGCGGGTAGTCGGCGGCGACCCCGACCAGGCTGGCGCCCAGCACCAGAGTCAGGGCGTTGATCTGGCCGAACACCAGCACGCAGGCGGTGCAGCCAGCCAGTAGCGCCATGCCAATCGGCAGCAGACTGATCAGCACGCGCACGCGGCGGAAGGCCAGCAGTAAGAGCAGCAACGTACCGAGGGTGGCGCCGCCGCCAATCAGGCTGATCTCGCGGGTGGCTTTGGCCTGGCCAGCGGCGGCGTATAGCACGCCACCGGCGGCTAGCAGTTGTCCGCCGGCGGTTTCGATCTGCGCGCGGGTAGCGGCGACTTGCGCGGCAATCAGCGGCGGTTCTTGCATATCAAAGGCGCTGCCCTGGGCGCTGGCGCGTAGCAGGGCCCAGGTCATGCCCGGCTCTTCTAGCAGCAGTGCACCGCTGCTCAGGTCGGCCTGGATGCGGCTGCCGGGGTTCAGCGCCTGCTGCGCACGCACGCCCAGGCCCAGCCAATCTTGTTCGATGGGCAGCAGGCTGAAACCGGCGAATGTATCGAACAGCTGGGCGGCGCGTTGTTCGAGTAGTTGTTGCGGGTGTTCCAGCAACAGTTGGCGATCTGCTGTCGGCAGCAGGGCCAGGCGGTTGCTGCGCAGGTAATCGCGCAGCGCCGCGAGGTCGCTGTCGACGCTCCACTGCACCTGAGCGAAGCGCCCACTGCCGCGCCACTGCTCGCCCACCTGCTGCGCGAGGGCAATCGCCTGCTCGCGTTGCGGGTGACCGATCAGTAGCAACAGGTCGCGGTTGAGCGGCTCCTGCATACGCTGCTCGGCCTGTTGCACCAGAGCGTCGCCGCTGCCAGCGGGCAATAGCGCGAGCATATCGGCGGCTACGGGCGGGCCGTTACGCCACTGCCAGACGGCAAGCGCCAGCAGGCCGACGAGCAGCAGCAAAAAGCCACGCGGCAGCCAGCGCTCACTGCGCAAAGTCGCGTTGCTCCTGCTCGCTCAAAGCATCGCCGGCCTGGCTTTCAGGCAAGCGCAGCACGCTGTGGTCGCCCTGGGTTTCATGCAGCTCGATGCGCTGCACCAGCGCGCCGCCGTCGATCTGGATGCGGCTGAATATCTGTTTGAGCAACACCGAGTTCGGCACCAGGCGTAGCTGCCAGGCTTCAGATGTGCCGCTCAATTGCAGCTCGAAATCCCGCGCCAGGCCACTGTGATCGCCCTTGAGTACGGCGAGAAACAGCCGGCTCTGTTGCGCCGCGACATCCTGTCCGGGCTGCTGTTGCCAGCCACTGGACGTGCGCTTGGCAATGCCCTGGTTGTCGATGCGGTAATCCTGCTTGAGCGGGCTTTGCAGCTGCCAAAGCAGGCCGAGATCGCGGCTGAGAACGAACTGGCCACGGCTGGTCAGCGGCTGCGGCAAGGCGCGCAGGTGTTTTTCCTGAATCAGCGGACCGCGCACCACGGCCGGCTTGGCCAGCTGGGTGCTGAGCTGGTCGAGGTCGAAGGCATAAGCATCGGATGCCAGAAGCAGCAGAAACGCCAGCTGTAGCCCGGATGCAATCCGGGAGCGGGGTAAGGCCGGAGAACGTTTCCCGGATTTCATCCAGACTACGAGGCCAGCACCGCGTTGGGTATCGCGACGCTCAACCCAACCTACGGTGCTGAGCGCACGGCTTAATCCGGCCCAAAGATTGTTCACGCCAGCACCTTTTCAACGGCGTCGGTCAGCACCTTGGGTGAAACAAACTGCATCTCGCGGGTGGCGATTTCCACTGCTACTTGCACGCTGCTGCCGCGAGTCATGCGCTCGCCTGTAGCGGCGTCGCTGACCAGGTAGTTGATCTTCAGGCGGTTTTCCCACTCCACCAGGTCGGCGCGCACGGTGATGCGCTGGCCGAATTGCGCGCCACGGATATAGCGCACCTGCAGGTCGATGACCGGCCAGGCGTAGCCGGCGTCGCGCATTTGTCGGTAGTTGTGGCCGAGTTTGTCGAGTAGGGCGCAGCGCGCCTCTTCGAAGTATTTGACGTAATGGCCGTGCCAGACCACGTCCATCATGTCGACGTCGAAGAACGGCACCACCAGCTCGATTTCGGTCTGCAATACGCCCTTGCTACGCATAAAGGCCCCAATGCTGGTCGCGGATACGCACCAGACACAGGCGTAGCTCGGCTTCCAGGGCGCGGTCTTCGATCACCGGGTGGAAGTCCACGGCCAGCTGTTCACGCATGGCGGCGACCGGCGCCGGGATGTTGATTTTGCCGTCGCGCTGGCGTAGCCACACGCCCTGGTTGGCGGCCAGCAGGGTGGCGGCGGCGACCTGTTCGGTCAGCTCCAGGCTGCGTAGGGCGTCGCGGGCGGCGATGGTGCCCATGCTCACTTTGTCCTGGTTGTGGCACTCGGTGGAGCGTGAGAACACGCTGGCCGGCATGGTGTTTTTCAGCGCCTCGGCGGTCCAGGCGCTGGTGCCGATCTGCACAGCCTTGAAGCCGTGGTTGATCATGGCGCTGACGCTCGGCGCACCCGACAGATTGCTCGGTAGGCCATGGTTGTAGCGGGTATCGACCAGCAGGGCGAGCTGGCGGTCGAGCAGGTCGGCGACGTTGCCCACCAGGTTTTTCAGGCTGTCCATGGCGAAGGCGATATGCCCGCCGTAGAAGTGTCCGCCGTGCAGCACGCGCTCGGCCTCGGCGTCGATCAGCGGGTTGTCGTTGGCGCTGTTCAGCTCGATCTCGATAAATTGGCGCAGCAGGCCCAGGCTGTCGGCCAGTACGCCGAGTACGTGCGGTGCACAGCGCAGCGAGTAGCGGTCTTGCAGGCGGTGCAGCGGCGCGGTCGGTGCGTCGATGGCCAGGTCTTGACGCAGCCAGGCGGCGACTTGCATCTGCCCCGGATGCGGCTTAGCGGCGAACAGGCGCTCGTCGAAGTGTTCCGGGTTGCCTTCCAGCGCCACCACATTGAGTGCGGTGATGCGCGTGGCCAGCTTGAGCAGGTAGTCGGCGCGCGAATAAGCCTGGCAGGCCAAAGCGGTCATCACCGCGGTGCCGTTCATCAGCGCCAGGGCTTCTTTGGGGCGCAGGGTCAGCGGCGTCCAGCCAAGCGCGGCATGCACGTCGGCGGCGCTGCGGCGTTCGCCTTTGAACATCACCTCGCGCTCACCGCTGAGGGTGGCGGCCACGTAGGACAGCGGCGTGAGGTCGCCGCTGGCGCCGACCGAGCCTTCTTCCGGGATCAACGGCAGCACATCAAATTCGATAAAGGCTTGCAGGCGTTCGAGCAATTCCACACGCACGCCGGAAACGCCCTGACACAGCGACTGCAAACGTGCCGCCAGGACCGCGCGGGTCGCTTGCTCATCCAGCAGTTTACCCAGGCCGCAGCCGTGGAAGGTGTAAAGGTGACGCGGCAGCGCTTCGACCTGATGCAGTGGTACGGCCACCACGCAGGAGTCGCCGTAGCCGGTGGTGACGCCGTAGATCACCCCCTCCTTGTCCAGCAGGCTGTCGAGGAAGCGCGCACCTTTAGCGATTTTTTCGCGGTAGGCGGCATCGCTTTGCAGTTGAGAAGGGGCGCCGCGGCTGGCCAGGGCGACAACCTGCTCGATGCTCAAGGGGCGTTCGCCAAACACGATGGGATCAGGCTGATGTGTCGTCATCTTCATTCCAAAACGGGTAGAAATTGAACCATTGCAGAGGCGCATCCAGGCAGCGTTGTGCCAGCTGGTCGGCGTAGCGTTGGGTCCAGTGGCGGATCACCTCATCACGTTCGCTACGCTTCCATTGCAGGCGCTCGGCGAAGGGTTCGATGATCACTTGATAACGGTTGTCGATTTTCAGGCAGTGGATCAGGCTGACCGGGCATTGCAGTAGCCCAGCCAGCAACCACGGGCCTTGCGGGAAGGCGGCGGATTTTCCGAGAAAGTCTACATTGGCCTTGCGGCTGCCCTTGAGTGGCACACGGTCGCCGGCAATCGCCAGCCACTCACCGCGTTCCAGGCGTTCGGACAATTGCAGCATGATCGCCGCATCCAGCTCGCTGACTTGGATCAGGCGCAGGTGGGTGGAGCCGGCCTCGCCGAGTAGGCGGTTGAACTGCTCAGCATGCTTGGTGTGCACCAGCACATTCATGGTCACCTGCTCGCCGAGTTCGGCCAGGGCGCGGCAGACTTCCAGATTGCCTAGGTGCGCGGCCACCAGCATCTGCCCACGGCCTTGCTGGTGCAGCTGGGTGCAGGCATTGCTGGGGTCGACCAGGGTGACCTGCTCCAGGCCAAGCTTGCCATTCCATACATCGAGCTTGTCGAGTAGGGCGTCGGCGAAGCTCATAAAGTGGCGCAGCACGGACAGGCGGCTGGGGTGCAGCTCTGCGCGACCGCTCCAGTTGGCCAGGTTGCGTTGATACTGACGGATGCTGCGCCGCGCTTTGGCGCCGAACAGGTAGAAATACAGCACGATCAGGTACAGCAACGGGCTGATCAGCCGGCGCCCAAGCACACGGGCCAACCAGGCAGTGAACTTCATCAGGATAAAGCTGCCGCGTTCGCGCTGCCCGGCCCAGTGCTGCGGGTTCATCTGCGCCACCTGCGCCAGAGGATCTGCGGCGCGCGCAGCAACATGCCGAAAAACAGCTTGGTGTGCATCTTCGAGATCAGGGCATTGTCGTGCCACAGACGAAAGTGCGAGAGGCCGTCCAGCGGGTAATGCACCTTGGTCGGTAGCCACTGCATGGGCTGGTTGCGCCAGGCCAGGCGTACCAGGACTTCGGTGTCGAAGTCCATGCGTTTGCCGAGGCTGACCGAGTCGATCAAGGCGAGGGTGGCCGGCAGTGGATAGACGCGAAAGCCACACATGGAGTCGCGGATGCTCAGCGACAGGGTGTTGATCCACACCCACACGTGGGTCAGGTAGCGGGCATAGAGGCGACCCTTAGGCACGCTCTCGTCGTACTGCGGGTAGCCACAGATCAACGCCTGGGGTGCGACTTGCGAGGCTTGGATAAAGCGCGGCAGGTCACTGAGGTCATGCTGGCCGTCGGCGTCTACCTGTAAGGCATGGCTGAAACCCAAGTGCGCGGCTTCACGCAGGCCGGCCATAACCGCACCGCCCTTACCCTGATTGACGGCCAGACGCAGCAGGTGGGTGTCGGGCTGTGTGGCCAACTGATCCATCACCGCCGCGCAAGCCGGGCTTGAAGCGTCGTCTACCAGCACACAGGGCAGGCCGGCCGCGTGCAGGGCCGCGACCACCACGGGCAGCGCGTGCTCGTGGTTGTAGACCGGGATCACCGCGCAAGGCTTATGCATCTATCGCCGCCCCGTAGGATGGATCGGGCCGCGCAGGCTGAGCCGCGCGATACCCATCGCCACTCTGTTGGGTATCGCTGCGCTCAACGCCAACCTACCAAAGCACTTCATTGAGCTGGCCCCAGCAGAATCCGTCCGGACGAGCAGGCGGCTTCGCCGTTGCGGAAGGTGAAGTACAGCTTGTTGCGCTGTGCGTCGAAACGCAGGGTCAGTTGCAGGCGGTCACCGGGGCGAACCAGTTGCTGAAATTTCAACACTTCCATACCGCTGAAGCGTGGCGGCAGATCCGTAATCAGCTGGCGCGCCAGCTGTTGCGCCCAGTCAACCTGGACTACGCCTGGCAACACCGGGGTTTGCGGAAAGTGGCCGGTGAAATGTGCGAGGTCGAGCGGTACATCCAGCTCCAACAACCATTCACCGTCCTGCTCGACTGCCGACAGCGGTTCCACCTGGGTCGGCCGCGGTTCGGCCAGCAGTGCTTCCACCGATGCTTGCGCCAGCTTGCCCTGGTTGTTGTAGGGCAGCTGCGCGAGCAGCCGCCAGCGACGCGGCAGGGCGATGGCTTCGCAATGGTCGGCCAGGTGGCGGCGCAGGGTTTCGGTGACGGTCTTGCGGCCCTGGTTGCGCAGCGCATGCAAGCCGGCCGGGCTCAAGGCCACCAGCGCGCCAAGGTAGGCGCGGCCTTCCTGCACCACGCCCAGGCGCGCATCACTGAGCCATTCATGGCGGCTCAGCGCCTGTTCGAGCATGGGCAGGGAGATACGCTTTTCTTCCAGTTTGATAATCCGGTCCAGGCGGCCGCGCAGGGCGAAGCGACCATCGGCCTGCAACTCGACCGCATCGGCGGTTTGCTCGCGATGGCCGGCTGGCAGATAGGGCGACGTCAAGTGCAGCGCACCTTCGGCGTTTTGCCCAAGCTCGACATCGGCGAATGGCGTCCATAGCTCGCCGCCCTGACGCCAGGCAATGCCGCCGGTTTCCGAACTGCCGTAGATTTCCGTGGGCCATTGACCAAGTAGGCCGTGCAGTTCGGCAGCGGTTTCAGCTGGCAGCGCGCCGCCAGAGGAAAACACCTGGCGCACCGCACGCAGCTCCGGCCAGTTGAGGTTATCGCCCATTCTTTTTAATAGCGCGGGGCTGGCCACCCAGACGAAAGCAGTGCCGGTTGCCAGGCTTTCGCGCTGCAAATCTTCGGGGAACGGCTGGGCACGGCGCAGAAAGGCGCGGCCGGCGCACAGCGGCCACAGCACGCGAAACAGCAAGCCATAGATATGTTGGGTGGCGACGCTGCCAAGGATGGTCGCGCTGCCCAGTTGCTCGCCCCACAGTTGTTCCAGGGCCGTGACTTCATTGGCTAGCTGGCGCAGGGATTTGTCGATCAGCTTGGCTTCGCCGCTGGAACCGGAGGTGCACAGGGTCAGCCGGCACTGGTCGAGATCAAGCGGGGCCGGCGGCAGCGCAGCGCTGTCGGCGTTAAGCAGGCCATCAAACGTAGCGACGCCTGAGCTGTCCAGCCACAGGTCGCATTGCGTACTCATGCGCTGGCGGGTCTGTGGCTGGGCATCGGCGGGCAGCAGCACGGTAATCCCGGCACGCCAGGCGGCCAGCAGGGCAATTGCCAGCTCAGCGGCATCGTCGAGGTACAGCGCCAAGCGCTGTACGCCACGGCTTTGCAGCTCAGCCGCCAGCTGCAGGGCATGCTGGCGCAGCTGGGCGTGATTCAGATCCGCGGTTACTGCGCGACCTGGGTAGGCTTCGAGCAGCAGGTGCTCAAGGGGCAGCCAGTTCATTCATGTCTCCTTACACGCTGGCGCACCAGCCACTCTCCGGCAAACAGCAGGCCCATCAGCCCGTAGGCAATCAGCCCGGTATACAGCGTCCACCAACTCAGCGGGGCCCAAAAATTCAGCGCCACCACCACCAGGCCGTTGGCCAGGAAGAACCCGGCCCAGACGGCGGTAACCAGGCGCGTGTAGCGCACGGCGACGTCCGGCAGCTGCGGCTCGGTCAGGCGCGCCAGGCGTTCGATCAGCGGCGGGCCGAATTTCAGGCTAAGGCCAAACAGTGCCAGCAGCAGGCCGTTAAGCAACACCGGGTACCAGCGCAACAACGCGGGATCGCCCGCGAGACCGAGTAGCAGGCAGAAACCCAGGGCCATGGCGGTCATCCAGCGGTTGCCCGGCTTGCCCCATTGGCTCAACGCGCGCACCAGCCATAGGCCGCCGAGCACCACAGCGAATAGGCGTGGCGAGAGGTGCTCCATGCCGTAATACACGGCAAACGGATAGAGCAGCCCGGCCAGCAGCAGGAGCAGGCCAAATAGGCGACTCATTATTCGCTGGCTGGGGCGTTGACCAGCTGCAGCACCGCCTCGACCACGTCACCGACGGTGCGCACGGCCTTGAACTCTTCGGCCGCGAGCTTTTTGCCGGTTTGGCGTTTGATATGGTCGATCAGGTCCACGGCGTCAATGCTATCGATCTCAAGGTCCTGATAGAGGTTGGCTTGTGGCGTAACGCGCTCAGCATCCAGTTCGAACAGCTCAACCAGAGCGTCGCGCAGGGTGATGAAAATCTCTTCACGGGTTTGCATCGGTGGCTTCCTCAGGCGGTCTGTTGCGATGACACGAATGCCGCCAGGCTGGCTACGTTGGCAAAGTGCTTGCGGGTGTCTTTGGCTTCGGCGTCGATCTTGATGCCGAAGCGTTTCTGGATGGCCAAACCGAGCTCCAGGGCATCTACCGAGTCCAGGCCCAGGCCTTCGCCGAACAGGGTCAGGTCGGCGGCAATGTCTTCGGCTGCCATGTCTTCAAGGCCCAGGGCATCGATGATCAGGTTCTTAATCTCTAGTTGTAAATCGCTCATCTTTAGCGAGCTCCTTAATAAAGTGTTGATGCAGAAAATCGTTGAGTTTGCGTGAGGCAATTGGCGGCGGCCCCATGGCATTGAACTGTTGAGGGTCAATATCCTCGCCTACGCGCAAACGAAAGTGAAAACGGCGCGACGGAATGCTGTACCAAGGCTCGGCCTTGGTCAGGGTGGTGGGACTGACGCTGATCACCACTGGGGTGACGATGCGCGCACCACGCAGGGCAATAGCCGAGGCGCCGCGATGAAACTCAGGGTTTTGCCCGGGGGTGGTGCGCGTGCCCTCGGGGAAAATCACCAGGGTTTGGCCGCCTTGTAGGGCGCCGGCCGCCTCGTCGAGCATGTCCATGCTGCCGCTGTTGCTGATGTAGTGTGCTGCGCGCAGTGGCCCGCGCATGCTCGGGTTGTCCCACAGGCTTTGTTTGACCACGCAATTGGCGTTGCGAATAAAGGCGATCAGCACCACCACGTCGATCAGCGAGGGGTGATTGGCAATCACCATCTGGCCGGGGCGGCCGAGGCGTTCGATCCCCTCGACCTCGTAGGTCAGCACGCCGCTGCGGTACATAAACTGCACGAACAGATAGAAGGTTTTGCTGACCACCGCGCGGGCGCGGGTACGCCGGCTCAGGGCATCGCCTGGCAGCAGAGCGAGCAGCGGGAAGATCAGCACGCGCAGCAGCACGCCGCCGATACCGAACAGGCTGAAGCTCAGGGCTGTGGCAATCAGGCGCCACCAATAGGGCGCGCTGTACCGGCTCAGGCCTTGTTGCGTGACCAGGTCCATTGTCGGCTCTTCCAGTGGTGCTGCAGGGTCGGCTGGTTGCTGCACAATGCGCGCACCAGGTTGAGGGCGTGGGGCCATTCGCTGCGGGCGCCGTTGGCGCGTCTCAATTGCAGCTGCCAGTCATCACCGGGCGTCAGCAGCAGGCCAACAGCATAGGGAAACGGCACGTCATCGATAAAAGGCCTGTAAAGCTCGGGCGGGGTTTCTTCGGCAATCACCAGCAGCACCGCAGGCGCGCCGTCATGGAGCATGCCGCAGGCCTCCAGTACGGCGTTTTCCAAACCATCATGCGCGCCAGCCAGGGCGGTCATTTCGCTGTGATCACCGCGCTGGATCGACCACAGGCCGATGATCGCGTTATGCACCGAGAGGCTGAATTGAGTGGGCGACAGCGGCTCGTCATGGGCCAGGTCATTGAGGATGGTCAGGGTGCGCGGGGTTTCGCCGTGGCGACTGGCGAACACCATGGGCAATTGCGGGTGCGCCTCGGCCAGCGGCCAGGCAACGTGGAAGGCCATCCGCGCCAGACGGCTCAAACGCCTGCGTTGCATGGCCGGGAGCACACTGACATCCGGCTGTTCGCCCGCATCCACCAGGCGCGCCGGTGCCTGATGCCAGGCGCACCAGTCAGCCGTGCTGTCCAGGCCAGGGGCCCAGGCACGCCATTGTTCGATCCTGAAATATGTCACGCGGTGGGCGTCCGTGTCGGCTGCCGCCAGCCGCAACCAGCGTAGGCTTGGCAGCAGGAGTGGCGAAGTGCTGGCATTATCCAGACCGCGCGGGTCGTGCGCAAATCCGCAGCCTGCCGTTCTGACCAGAGGTGGCCACCCATTTGCCGAAAATCTCGCCCTTGTCACGTACTTTGCATAGAATCCAAGCCCGTTTCGGGGCTTATGTGGGATTCAGGAGGGAGTTTTATGCGGCGCGTGATCTTCAATCAGAAGGGCGGGGTGGGTAAATCCAGCATTGCCTGCAACCTGGCCGCGGTCAGCGCTTCCCAGGGCTATCGCACCCTACTGATCGACCTGGACGCCCAGGCCAACTCGACCCATTACCTCACCGGCTTGACCGGCGAGGACATTCCCATGGGTATCGCCGAATTCTTCAAGGGCACGCTGTCGTCCACGCCGTTCGGTAAAAAAGGCAGTGTGGATATCTACGAAACGCCGTTCGACAACCTCCACGTGGTCACTGCCACCGCCGAGTTGGCCGACCTGCAGCCCAAGCTTGAGCAAAAGCACAAGATCAACAAGCTGCGCAAACTGCTCGAAGACCTTGGCGAAGATTACGACCGCATCTACCTGGACACCCCGCCGGCATTGAACTTTTACACCGTGTCGGCCTTGATCGCCGCTGACCGCGTGCTGATCCCGTTCGACTGCGACAGTTTTTCGCGCCAGGCGCTGTACGGCCTGCTGCGTGAGATCGACGAGCTCAAGGAAGACCACAACGAAGGCCTGGAAGTCGAAGGCATCGTGGTCAACCAGTTCCAGCCGCGCGCCACCTTGCCGCAGCAGCTGCTTGATGAGCTGATCGCAGAAGGGCTGCCGGTGTTGCCGGTCAACCTGATGAGTTCAGTGAAAATGCGTGAATCGCACCAGGCCTGCATGCCGCTGATCTACCTGGACCGCAGCCACAAGCTGACCCAGCAGTTTGTTGAGCTGCATGACCTGCTGAATAGTGCCGACTGAATCGATGCTGAAAACAAAAAAGCTGCCTAGGCAGCTTTTTTTGTCCGCTGGTTCCGAGCCTGCTTTCAACGCAGCAGGGCCGACGCGCAGCAGATCGTAAGCCTGCTCCTAACGGACGACGTAAATGTCGCAAGGCGCCTTGTGCAGGAAGTGCTGCGCCAAGCTACCCAGCAATGCTTGCGACAGCGCGCTACGGCCGTGACTGCCGAGTACCAGCAGTTCGGTCTGGGTGCTTTTCAGATGGGCTTGCAGGCAGCGCAGAATGCCGCCTTGCTGCACCGAGTGGCTCAGGCTTGGGCCCGTTGCCGGTAGATTCTGCGCTTCATCCTCAAGCAGCTGGCTAATCAGGGCTTTTTGCGTGGTCAGCTGCGCTTCAACCTGCTTGGGTGTGCCCTTGTTTGGCTCGAATACATGCAAGGCATGCAGGTCGGCGCTCTCTGGCAGCAGGCGATAGGCCTGGCCCAGGGCGCTGCAGGCACAGAGCGAGAAGTCGATAGCCGCCAGGGCGCGTTCGTAAGGACGGAAGTCATTGCGCGCCACCAGCAGCAACGGCACCGGACAGTTTCGGGCGATGCGGTCGAGGCTGGTGCCGGAGAAAAAATCGTGGCGTTGATGATGGCCGCCAAGTACCAGTAGATCGCAACCCAGTGCGTTGAGCTGCTGCAGCACCGTTTCCGAAGGTTTAATGCCTGTGCGTATCAGCAGTTGGCTGCCGGGCGGGGCGTACTGGGTCAAGCTGCGATCCAGGGCCTGCTTGGCCTGCTCATGCTCCTGGCTGCTTTTGCTCGGGTCGAGTACATGCAGGATGGTCAGTTTTGCATTGAACTGCTTGGCCAGTTGCGCGGCGCGGCACAATGCCATGTCAGCGGTGTCGCGCAGGTCGTGGGCAATAAGAATATGACGGGGCATGGGCGGCGTTCTCCTGCCGATGCATGTCGGCACATTTATTGTGACCTCGAGTCATAGCCGGACTTTTGACCTAGGGCAAGGTCAGGCGTCAGCGGGCACGTAATTGGTACAAGCCACGACTCTCGACCACTACTTCACCACTGTCATCGGTCAGCTGCAACTCTAAAACGTATTCGGCCTTGCCTTCTTCTGTTGCCTGCTTTTGCAGGCGCTGAATTTGCTCAGCGCCAAGGCGCGCCTCGACGCGAATATCACCGGTGGCCGGGCGGCGAAAGCGCAGGTTCATTTCCTTAATGATGGGGTAGAAGCGCTGTGCGTCGAAGCTGGTGAGAAACAGCGCACCGCCGGGGATTTCTGCCAGGGTGAACAATGCGCCGGCATACATGCTGCCGATATGGTTCTGGTTATCGGCGATCGGCATCAGCAAGCGCACATGGCCTATTTCCAACACCTCGGCTTTGAGACCGCTGCGTTTAACGAAGGCGATCTGTTCTTCAGTAAGCTGGCGCACCAGCGCTAGAGGCATGTGCATTGTTGGGCTCCATGGGTGGTTATGGAACCAGCCTAAAGCGTGGTGGGTGCGGGGGTAATGACCCTAAGCCGCCGCGAGATTGACCGATTCGCTCAAATCAAGCGGTCAGATACCCTGCTGACGCAGCCATCCCAGTAATTGCGGCAAGGGTAAGGCGCCGCTCTGGCGGGCGACTTCCACCCCGCCCTTGAGTAGGATCAGGCTGGGGATCGAGCGAATGCCCATTTCGGCGGAGAGCTGCGGATTGGCTTCGCTGTCCAGCTTGCTTAGGCGGCAGTGCCCCTGTAATTGCTTGGCGGCTTGCTCGTAAATCGGCGCAAAGCTGCGGCACGGGCCGCACCAGCTGGCCCATACATCGATCAGCAGCGGTAAATCGCCTTTGTTCTGCGCGTCGAAGCTGGCCTGGGTCAGCTCGAAGGGTGTGCTGGGCAGCACCTCAGCCTTGCAGCGGCCGCAGCGTGGGGCATCGCTCAGGCGCTCAGCAGGAATGCGATTGAGGCCGTTGCATTGGGGGCAGGGGATCAGCAGAGGATTGGGCACGGGCGACTCCAGATTCGGGATAGTCCTTATCTGGAGTCGCGGGCGCAGATATCAAGTGCGCCGTGCCCGCTTAGATAATTTGCGCCGCCTGTAGCGCCTGGCTGAGGTCGGCGAGAATGTCGTCACAATGCTCGATGCCGATCGATAAGCGCACCATGTCACGCGGCACGCCGGCGCGCTCCAGCTCCTCATCATTGAGCTGACGGTGGGTGGTCGAGGCCGGGTGGCAGGCCAGTGACTTGGCGTCGCCGATATTCACCAGGCGCACCACCAACTGGAGTGCATCGATAAAGCGTGCACCGGCCTCCTGCCCGCCGACAATGCCGAACGAGAGGATTGAAGCGGGCTTACCCGCGCAATACTTCTGCGCCAAGGCGTGCTCGGGGTGGTCCGGCAGGCCCGCGTACTTGACCCAGGCCACCTGCGGATGATCGTGCAGGTAGTGCGCTACTTTGAGGGCGTTCTCGCAATGGCGCTCCATGCGCAGCGCCAGGGTTTCCAAACCTTGCAGAATCAGGAAGGCGTTGAACGGTGACAGCGCCGCACCAGTGTTGCGCAGCGGCACCACGCGGCAGCGGCCGATAAAAGCGGCAGGGCCGAAGGCTTCGGTGTAAGTCACGCCGTGGTAGGACGGATCCGGTGTATTGAGCAGGGCAAAGCGTTCTTTATTGTCGGCCCAGGGGAATTTGCCGGAGTCTACGACGATGCCGCCGATGCTGGTGCCATGGCCGCCGATGTATTTGGTCAGTGAGTGCACGACGATATCCGCGCCGTGCTCGAATGGCCGGCAGAGCATCGGCGTGGCCACGGTGTTATCGACGATCAACGGCACGCCATGGCGGTGCGCGGCCTCGGCCAGCGCTTGCAGGTCAACGATATTGCCGGCAGGGTTGCCGATGGATTCGCAGAAAACGGCCTTGGTTCTGTCGTCGATCAACGCTTCCAGGGCGGCGATGTCGTCATGGGCGGCGAAACGGGTCTGGATGCCGAAGCGCGGCAGGGTGTGGGCCAGCAGGTTGTAGGTGCCACCGTAGAGTTTGGCCACCGAGACGATATTGTCGCCCACTTCAGCCACGGTCTGAATCGCGTAGGTGATGGCCGCCATGCCGGAGGCCACGGCCAGCGCGCCGACGCCACCTTCCAGCGCCGCTACGCGCTCTTCGAGCACGGCGTTGGTTGGGTTCATGATCCGCGAATAGATGTTGCCCGCGACCTTGAGGTCAAACAGGTCTGCCCCGTGCTGGGTGTCGTCGAAGGCAAAGGAGCTGGTCTGGTAGATCGGTACCGCCACCGCCTTGGTGGTTGGGTCAGGGCTATAACCGGCGTGGATGGCCAGGGTTTCCAGTTTCATTCGCGCGTTCCTTCAGGGCAGATAGCAAGGCACGCAGCATGGCTAAAGCAGCAAGGCCCGGTCAATGCGCTTGAGCAATGAACCGGGCCTTGGTTTGCAACACCAGTGATTGAGCCTATGCCTTATACCGGCACCAGAGGCCAGAACCACGGGATAACAAAGCTGGCCACGATCCACAGAATAATATTTAGCGGGATGCCGACCTTCATAAAGTCGGTGAAGCGATAACCGCCGGCGTTGTAGACAAAGGTGTTGGTCTGGTAACCGATCGGCGTGGCGAAGCTGGCGCTGGCCGCGAACATGACCGCCACCACAAAGGCGCGCGGATCAACGCCCAGGTGTTGCGCGACGCCAATGGCGATGGGGGTGACCAGCACAGCCACGGCATTGTTCGAGAGCATCTCGGTGAGGACCGAGGTGAACAGGTAGATGAACGACAACATCAGCAACGGACCGGCCCACGGCATCATGGTCATGGTGTTTTCCACCAGCAGTTTGACCAGGCCGACCTTATCCATGGCGATGCTGATAGCCAGCATGCCGAAGATCAGGCTGAGAATCTTCCAGTCCACCGCTTTGTAGGCGTCTTCCACGTCCAGGCAGCGTGTGGCCAGCACGGTGACCGCGCCGATGATCGCCAGGCCTTCGATGGGCATCACGCCGAATGCGGCGAGGATCATCACAGACAGTGTGGCGATAATCGCAATCGGTGCCTTGTCGCGGCGAAAGGCGCGTTCTTGCACGGCGTTGAGGCTGATCAGTTCGCCGTTATCAGCGAAGCGTTTGATCTGCGTCGGCGTGCCTTCCACCAGCATCACATCACCGAACTGCAACTCGAAGTCATCGAGGTTGCCTTGAATATTCTCATCCTGACGGTGCACGGCGAGTACGGCGATGCCATAGCGCGCGGTGAGGTCGAGGTCGCGCATCGGCCGGTGGCTGTAGCGCGAGTTACGCCCAACGATGGCCTCGGCGAGGATCACGTCGTGGCTGCTGATGGTTTCAAACGCGTCGCTGCGGTTAAAAATCAGATGGCCGCTTTCGCGCAGTTCGACCACATCTTTGACCTGCCCATGCAACACCAGCTGATCGCCAGCAAGCAGCTGGGTGTCGTTATCGGGCTCGGTGAGCTGCTGCTCGTCGCGGAAGATTTTTAGCACCTTTAGCCCGCTACCACCGTTGAGGTTGGCTTCGTGCAGGGTCTTGCCGATCACCGGCGAATTTTGCGGCACCAGCAGTTCGGTCATGAACGTTCGGGCCAGGTCCGGGCGCAGTTGCTTGGACAGGGTTTCGCGGTCTGGCAATAAGTGGCGGCCGATAGTCAGCAGGTAAGCCATGCCGGCGGCAGCCAATATCAGCCCGGCGCCGGTGATTTCAAACATGCCGAAGGGCTCTAAACCGGCCTTACGCGCCACGCCGTCAACCAGGATGTTGGTCGAGGTGCCGATCATGGTCAGCGTGCCGCCGAGGATGGTGGCGTAAGACAGTGGAATCAGTAACTTGGATGGCAGGGTGCCGGCGCGGCGGGCTAGAGAGATGGCCACCGGCGTGAGGATGGCCACCACTGGGGTGTTATTCAAAAAGGCCGAGATCACCAGTGCGGTAATCGTCAGGCCGGTAAGGACGCGAATCGGGCTGGTACCGACCAGATCGCCAAGCCAGTTACCGAGGGCGTCGATGCAGCCGGTGCGCTCAAGTGCAGCGGATAACACGAACATGCAGGCGATGGTCACCGGGGCTGAGTTGCTCAATACGCTGAGCACTTCCGCAGGCGTCAGCAATTGGCTGATCAACAGCGCCGCCACGGCGATAGCGGCAACAATGTCCGGGCTCCACTTTTCGCGCACAAAAGAGTAGAGCAGCCAGACCAGCAGGGCGGCTACGAAGAGCAGAGGCAGGGGCAGCGAGTCCCAGAACATGGACATCCTTAACGTGCGAATCTCGTGTGAGGTATCGGGCGCGACCCATTCAGACGGGAGGGCCGGCAAGGCGGAGAAGATAAGGGTTGCTGCTTAGAGAGTCTAAGAATGTTTGGGAAGGTTTATATGCCTTTTCGATTTAATAGATAAGGCTGTACCGACGGCTCTAGCGCGCACTGTATCTGTGCGTCGGCGCATAAGCGGCTTAGGCTCAAGGCTTTACTGAAGGGGAGGTGGTATGCGCCAGTTAGGCATCTTGGGCGGTATGAGTTGGGAGTCCACGGCCAGCTATTACCGGCTGCTCAATCAAGGCGTGCGCGAGCGCCTGGGTGGGTTGCACTCGGCGCCCGTGTTGCTGCATTCGGTGGATTTTGCTGAAATCGCCGAGCTGCAGCGACGTGGCGACTGGCAGACGGCAGCCACGCTGTTGGCCAGCGCTGCGCTTGGCTTGCAACAGGCCGGGGCCACGGCCTTGCTGTTGGCCACCAATACCATGCACAAAGTTGCGCCTGCATTGGAGGCAGCGCTGGATATACCGTTGCTGCATATCGCGGATGCGGTCGGCCTGACGCTGCAACGCCAGGGGGTAAAGCGTGCGGCCCTGCTCGGTACGCGCTTCACCATGCAGGAAGATTTTTACCGGCAGCGCCTGGCTGAGCGCTTCGCGATTGAGGTGATCATCCCGACGCCTGCGCAGATGACGGAAATCGATCGAGTGATTTTTGCCGAGCTGTGCCAGGGCCAGTTTCTTGAGCCCGCTCGCGACTTCTATCTGGAATGCTTGCGTGAGTTGCAGGCCCAGGGCGCTGAGGTGGCCATTTTGGGGTGCACCGAGATTGGCTTGTTGCTCGATGACCTAGACGCGCCACTACCACTGCTCGATAGCACCAACGTGCATGTGGCGATGGGGCTGGAGTGGATGCTGGGTAGCTCGTAGGGTCGCCGCCTATCCTGCTGTTTGAGGTGATGCTGCGTGGGAGGCGCTTCAGCGGCGACAGTCGCGGCTAAAGCCCCTCCCGCACTGGCTTAGATCCGGCTCTTGACTGACAGGTTCGTAGGGTGATGGCGCTCTATCCATCCACTGGGGCAGTGGGTGGATGAAAAGGCGTCATCCACCCTGCGGCTCTGTTCAGGATGAGCAGCTGATTTCCAGATGCTTACCCCATTCCGGCGGGCGCTGGGCGTAGTGTTCGAAGCCTGGCTGCTCGTCGAAAGGGCGGGACAGCACCTGATGCAGTTCGCGCACCGGTGCGTAGTCGCCTTGTTCCGCCGCCTCAATCGCCTGCTGCGCCAGGTAGTTGCGCAAGATGTACTTGGGGTTGGCCGCATGCATGCGTTCAAGGCGCTGCGCGGGTTCATCATCATCCTGAGCGCTGCGTGCCAGGTAATCCACCGCCCAGGCGTCGAAGCCGGCCAGATCGGTAAAGTCGTCACGCAGGCGCGCTACGCCTTGGTCGGCTGGGCTGTTGCCGAGTTCGCGGAAGAAGTTGTTGTAATCCAGCGCACTGCCTTGCATCAGCTGCAGCAAGCGTTGCACCAGGGCTTCGTCGCCGTCATCGGCGCTGAGCAGGCCCAGGCGTTTGCGCATCAGGTCGAGGTAATGCGCCTGATACAGCGGCAGGAATAGGCTGAGGGTTTCGCGCAGGGCGTCCACCTCCACCAGCGGCACCAGCGCCTGGCCGAGGGCCGCGAGGTTCCATTGGGCAATCGGCACCTGGTTACTGAAGCTGTAGCGGCCGCTGTCGTCGGAATGGTTACAGATAAAGTTGCCGTCAAAATCGTCGAGGAAGGCGTACGGGCCGTAGTCGAAGGTGATGCCGAGGATCGACATATTGTCGGTGTTCATCACCCCATGGCAAAAACCGTAGGCCTGCCAGTAGGCGATCATCGTGGCGTTACGTTCAACAATTTCACGGAACATCGCCAGGTACGGCTGCTCCTGTTGTGCGCACGCGGCGTAGTGGTTGTGCAGCACATGCTCGGCCAGCTGTTTCAGCGATTCATGCTGCTGGGTGTAATAGAAGTATTCAAAGTGGCCGAAGCGCACGTGACTGGGCGCTAGGCGCAGGACCATGGCCGCGCTTTCCTGCTTTTCGCGCCACACCGGGGTACTGGAGCCGGTCACGCACAGCGCCCGTGAGCTGGGGATGCCGAGGGCATGCAAGTGTTCGCTGGCAAGAAACTCACGGATCGATGAGCGCAGCACCGCGCGGCCATCGCCCATGCGCGAGTAAGGTGTTTGCCCGGCGCCTTTGAGGTGCAGGTCCCAGTATTCGCCAGATTGGTTAACCACCTCGCCCAGCAGCAGACCGCGGCCGTCACCCAAGCGCGGGTTATAGCCGCCGAATTGGTGCCCGGAATAGACCATGGCGCGGGGCTCTGCAGCGCTCCACAGGGTGTGCCCGGCAAACAGTTTGGCGAACACTTCGCTTTCGGCTTCAGCGGGGTCGAGGTCGAGCAGGGCCATAGCGGCCGCACTGGCGACAACCAGGCGTGGCTCGGCAATCGGCTCGGGCAGCACATGGCTGGAAAAAACGTCGCCAAGGCGGGCGAAACGGTTGTCGAATTGCAGCTCGATGAGCGACTTCACGGTCAGGCTCCAGCCGGGCATAACAGGCCCGGCAGTGTCAGGGTTCAGACTTGCATTGGCAGGTCGAGTAGCGGGCTTTATAGCGGGTCCACGCTGGGCGCCGGCGGCAGTTGATCTTGTTTGGCCGCGGCCGCCGCACCGGCTTTCATGATTTCACCGCTGCTCAGGTTGAGTTCGTGGCCTTGCAGGTTTTTGATCATCACTTCGACCTGATTGAACGCCATCTCGACGTTGTTCTCACGGAAGCTGGTAGCGATGCGCGTGAGGATTTCGTCGGTGGCGGCGTTGCGGTCGCCCAACTCGCGCACATGGAAGCGCAGCTCGTAGTCGAAGGTGCTGGCGCTGATGGTCAGGAAGAACAGCAGCGGCTCAGGGTCGCGCAGCACTCGCGGGTTTTCCGTGGCGGCTTGCATCATCAGTTTGCGCGCCAGCGGCAGGTCGGTTTCATAAGCTACACCGATCTTCACGATGACCCGGGTGACGGTGTCGTTCAGTGACCAGTTGATCAATTGATCGGTGACGAAGGTCTTGTTCGGCACGATAATTTCTTTACGGTCGAAATCGGTAATGGTGGTGGCGCGGATGCGGATTTTGCTCACGGTGCCGGACAGATTACCGATGGTCACCACATCGCCGATACGCACTGGGCGTTCAAACAGGATGATCAGGCCAGAGATAAAGTTGGCAAAGATTTCCTGCAAACCAAAACCCAGACCCACCGAGAGTGCGGCCACCAGCCATTGCAGCTTGTCCCAGCTGACGCCGAGGGTCGACAGGGTGATGACAAAGCCAATCCCAACAATGGCGTAGGACAATAGTGTGGTGGTGGCGTAGGCGCTGCCTTGGGCCAGCTTCAGTCGCGACAGCACCAGCACCTCAAGCAGGCCTGGCAGGTTGCGCCCCAGCGCTACTGTGATGCCGATGATGATCAGGGCACCCAGTACATCACTGAGGCTGATCGGCACCTGGGTAACGGCATCGCCGGCGCCACTGCTGTATTCGTATAGAACGATGTTATCCAGGTAGGTAAACACTGAAATCAGGTCCGCCCAGACCCAGTACAGGCCCGCGATAAAGGTGCCGAGCAGGGCCAGGCGGATCAAGCGCAGTGATTGCTGATTGACCTGTTCGATATCCAGGGTCGGCTCCTCGACCACGGTTTCCGTGCCTTCGCCGCCATCCTTGCTCTGCGCCTGGCGTTTGGCCAGTGCACGCTGGTAGGCCAGGCGGCGTGCAGCAACGCCCAGGCCGCGAACGAAGGTGGCTTCGATAATCAACCAGATCACCAGCAGGTACAGCGTATTGATCAGGCGATCGCTGAGTTTCAGCGCGGTGTAGTAGTAGCCAAAACCGACCGCCACGATCAACGCCAGCGGTAGCAAGCTCAGAGCGATGCCGATCAGCATGCGGAAGGGCGAGGCATGTTCGCGGGCCGGGCCGCTGAGCAGCAGTTTGTGTAACAGCCAAACCATCAGGGCGTAGCCGCTCAGCACTACGCTCAGGCCGATTACGTCATCGCCCAGGCCTGCCGGCTGATGTTTGGCAACTGTCACCACGGCCACCAGGGCCATCACCACGAGGCCGAGGCGGCGCACTTGGCGGTGCAGAAAGTCGACTTGCGAGCGACCCCAGCGGAAGTGCAGCTCGGCCACGCCACCGTCGGAAAGGATGCGATACAGGGTGTAGAACACCAGCCAGGCCTGCGCCATTTGGAACAGCGCTTCACCCAAGTTGGCGTTTTGCCCGCGGGCGTCCATCTGCAGAGCAAAGCCGCACAGCGCTAAGAATAGGGTGCCGGGGAGCGCTAATAACAGATTGAGCATGATGGCCATCGGCGTGTGCAGCTGGCTGTCACGCTTGAAGTGGCCGATGTCCTGGTGGAGTTCGGCGAGCTTGCGATACAGGTAGCCGCGCCGCCATAACAACACGGCAATCAGTAACAGCAGGGGCAGGAACAGCAGCGGGCGCTCGGTTAAGCCAGCACCCAGCTGGCGCAGGTTAGCGCCCCAGGCTAGTTCGGCAATCTGCCGCTCCAATAAGCGCGGTACGGATTTGAACCAGTCCAGGTCCAGCGGTTTGTTGCTGGGGATCCAGAACATTTGCTCGTCGAGGGTGTTGCGCAGGGTTTCGGCGGTGCTTTTCAGTTGTTTCTGGTTGAGCTGCAGCGTGATGGACTCATTGAGTAGGGCGTTCAGCTCACGGTTCAGGCGGTCGACCAGTTCGCGGCGGGTATTGATGATATCCATCAGGTCATTGCGCAGGGCGAGTTTATCGACTGCGCTGCCTGGGGCTGCGTCGAGTAGTTGGTCAACATACACGCTGGGGTTGTTGATGTTCTCGCGCTGCTGGTTGAGTTCAAATTGGTACAGGCGCAGATCGGCAATTTGATCCGGCAGGCTGCTGTCGATCTCCAGCGTCGGTAGGGCCTGTTGTTGCTTATAGAGGATGCGCGAAAGCAGCAGGCTGCCCTGCAGCACGCTGATCTGCTCTTCCAGTGCCTGGTCGCTCTGGCTCAAGCTGTCGAGTTGTTGCTTGGTCTGCAGGTTCAAGCGAGTCAGCTCGTTAAGCCGGTCGGTGGCGCGCAGCAGGTAATCGGAAAGCTTAAGGTTCAGCGCACTTTCACGCGCCAGCAGGTTGTCAGTGCCGGCTTTCTTGGCTTCGCGCGATTGCTCGGCGACGGTCTGCTCGGACAGGTTGCGGCGCTTCTCGTTGATCAGGCTCTGTAGATCGAGCAACTCTTGCTCAAGGCGTTTGATGCGCTCTTCCAGCAGGCTTCTGCGGCTGTTGCCGAGCTCCTGCAGCAGGCTATTGCCCGCTAACTCCTGGCGGCGCAGCTGGGTTTGTGCCTCGAGCTTGGCCAGTTCTGCATTTAGCTGGTCACGGCGCTCTTTGCTCAGCGATTTGTTGGAGTCACGGCCGTTTTTCAGGATGTTATTGATTTCCTGGCTGCGGGTTTGGTTGCTGCTGATTTCTCCCTGCGCGCGTTCTGGCCGGGTTTGCGCGGTGATTACTAGGCTGTTGGCCTCGATAATTTGTTTTTGCCATTCGTTCAGCTGCGCGTTGCGTTCGGCCAGTAGCTGTTCGAGCTGGGGCAGCGTGCTTTTGCCATAGCGCTGGTTAACCTGGGTTGGTGGGCTGGCTTTGAGCCGCTCAAAGTCGCGTTGCGCCTCGTTCGTCAGGCGCGGTGCTTGTTGCCGCTGCTTTTCCAGGTCGCTCAGGCGCTGCTCGCTGTCGGCCTTCTCGTTCAGCAGCGCCAGGGTTTTCTCCAGCGTCTGCTTGACGGCCAGTTGCTCGGCTTCTGGCAGCTTTCGGTCGGCCAGATTGTCCAGGCTTTTCTGCACGTCCTCACGGCTCGGCGGCTCGGTGGCATGCAGTAGGGAGGTGCTCAGGCACAGCCCAAGCAGAGCGATAGCTAGATACGTGCGAAGAGAGGGCATAGTGACGATCGTGGGCTCGAAAAGAAGCTGAGTTTAACAGGCGCCTGGCGAAGCGCCTGTGCCGTGTAAAACGGCTTATTAATTAGAGTCGGTTTACGGTTTCGCGAGCTAGAGCCCTGCTTTTAACGCAACAGGGCCGACGCGCAGCAGATCGTAAACAGACTCTTAAAGGAAGAGCCCTGGTCCTGGGCCATTGCCTTCGGGGAATCTGACGCCGACTTTGCGGATCTTGTTCCCGTCCATCGCTGCCACTGTCCAGGTCAGGCCTTGCCATTCCACTTGGTCACCGATCACCGGCGAGCCGCCAATCTTGTGAGCGATAAAACGGCCCAGGTGCAACTGGCCTTCGGCGCCTTGCAGTTTCAGGCCATAGAGTGCGGCAATGGCCGCCAGTTCGGCGTCGCCTTCGAGGACGAAATCGCCGAAGAAGCGCAGGTCCTGGCCCCGTGTTGGCGCCTGGCTGAACAGCTTGCCGAGGGCCTGTAGGTCGTGTTCGTGACCGACCACGCAGAGCAAGTCACCGGCTTCTAAGGTGGTGCTACCGGAGGGGTGCAGCAGCTCTGTCTGACGGAACAGCGCGGCGATACGGGTGCCTTCGGGCATTTTTAATTCGCGCAGAGGCGCGCCGATGCACCATTTTTCCGCGCCGAGGCGGTAGATAAACAACTCCCACTGGCTGGTCGGGTGCACATCCAGGCCGGCCCGTGAGACTGGCGCCGGCTCTGGCGGTACGGTGACGCGCAACAGTTTGGCCGCCCACGGTAGGCTGGTGCCTTGCAGCAGCAGTGAAACCAGCACGATAAAAAACGCCACATTGAAGAACAGTTGAGCATTGGGCAGCCCCGCCATCAGCGGGAACACCGCAAGAATAATCGGCACCGCGCCGCGCAGGCCGACCCAGGCGATAAACGCCCGTTCGCGGTCATGAAACGCGCGAAATGGCAGTAACCCTAGAAACACCGACAACGGCCGCGCGAATAGAATCATCCACAACGCCAGGCCCAGTGCCGGCAGGGCAATCGGCAGCAGTTCATGGGGGGTGACCAGCAGGCCGAGGACCAAGAACATACCGATTTGCGCCAGCCAGGTGAGGCCGTCGAGCATATGCAGGATGCCGTGGCGCGAGCGGATCGGGCGGTTGCCCAGCAGCAGGCCGCACAGGTAGATCGACAAAATGCCGCTGCCGCCCACGGCGGTGGTGATGGCGAAAATGATCAAACCGCCGCTGACCACCAGCAGCGGGTACAAGCCGTTGGCCAGCTCCATGCGGTTGATCAGGTTAAGTAGTAGCCAGCCGCCGCCAAGACCGAACAGGGCGCCGATGCCGAACTGTTGCAGCAGTTGCACCAGCAGGTCCCAGCTCATGCCGTCCTGGCCGCTGGCGAGCATGGCGATCAGGGTGACGGTGAGAAACACCGCCATAGGGTCGTTACTGCCGGATTCGATTTCCAGGGTGGCGCTGACCCGTTCGTTCAGGCCGCGGCCACCGAGCAGGCTGAATACGGCGGCGGCATCGGTGGAGCCGACAATGGCGCCGATCAGCAGGCCTTCCATCCAGGTCAGTTCAAACAACCAGGCAGCGGCAACGCCGGTGAGCCCTGCGGTGATCAAAACCCCGACAGTGGCCAGCGACAACGAGGGCCACAGCGCCACGCGAAAGCTGGAAACCCGCGTGCGCATACCGCCGTCGAGCAGGATGATGGCCAATGCCAGGTTGCCCACCAGGTAAGCCAGCGGGTAGTTGTTAAAAATGATACCGCCGGGGCCATCGGTGCCGGCAAGCATGCCGACGCCAAGAAATATCACCAGAATGGGGATGCCGAAGCGCGATCCGAAAGCACTGACCAAGATGCTCATGGCCACCAGCATTGCACCGATCAAGAACAGATTATTGATGGTGCTGGCATCCAAAGGCGCTTACTCCGTGCGGGTTGGTGAGCGCGCCACTGTGCAGGGCGCGTGCTCGCGATTCTAACCGCTGGCTGGTTCAGTCGCTGAAAAAAAACGCCCCGCATTAAGCGGGGCGTCGGTGCTGCTGGCCTCGAGGCCGCGTTAGAACCAAGCCTCCTGCATGCCCAGACAGGTGTCGTCGCGGGCTTCGAGGATGGCCAGGTCGTGGTGGCAGCTCGGCACTTCCCAGGTCAAGAAGTAGCGCGCGGCCTGCAGTTTGCCCTGGTAGAAGTCGCGATCAGCCGGGTTACCCTTCGCCAGGCCTTCTTCTGCGCGGATTGCCTGCTCCAGCCAGCGCCAGCCGATTACCGTGTGACCAAACACTTTCAGGTACAGCGCCGAGTTGGCCAGGCCCTGATTGACCTTGCCGCTCATCAGGTCGCCGAGCAGTGCCAGGGTGACCGCTTGCAGGCGCGCCAGCAGTTGTTCCAATGGCTGGCGCAGTGACGTCAGTGAGTCATGGGCTTCGGCGCGCTGACAGGTGCCGTGGATCAGTTTGAGCAGTTGCTTGAGCGCCGCACCACCATTCATCGATACCTTGCGGCCCAGCAGATCCAGCGACTGGATGCCGTGGGTGCCCTCGTGAATCGGGTTAAGGCGGTTATCGCGGTAATACTGCTCCACCGGGTAGTCGCGGGTGTAGCCGTGGCCGCCGAGAATCTGGATGGCCAGCTCGTTGGCTTTGAGGCAGAACTCCGATGGCCAGGATTTAACGATTGGTGTGAGCAGATCCAGCAGCTCCAGGGCCGTGCGACGCTCCTCTTCAGACGCCAGTGTGAGGGTGTCGTCGAACAGGCGCGCGGCATACAGGCCGAGGTCGAAGGCGCCTTCGACATAAGCTTTTTGGGTCAACAGCATGCGCCGTACATCGGCATGCTCGATGATCGCCACCTGGCTGGAGGTCGGGTCTTTACCGTCGGGCAGGCGGCCCTGTGGACGCTGGCGTGCATAGTCCAGCGAGTACAGGTAGCCGGCGTAGCCGAGCATCACCGCACCCATACCCACGCCAATACGCGCTTCGTTCATCATCTGGAACATATACGCCAGGCCGTGGTGTGGCTTGCCCACCAGATAACCGACACAGTCAGCGTTATCACCAAAGTTCAGCGCGGTGGAGGTGGTGCCGCGCCAGCCCATCTTGTGAAAGAGCCCAGCCAGAACCACATCATTACGCTTGCCCAGGCTGCCATCATCGTTAACCAGAAACTTCGGCACGATAAATAGCGAGATGCCTTTCACTCCAGCCGGGGCGTCCGGAAGCTTGGCCAGCACCATGTGCACAATGTTTTCGCTCAGCGGGTGGTCGCCACCGGAGATAAAGATTTTGTTGCCCTTGAGTCGGTACGTTCCGTCGCCAGCCGGTTCGGCGCGGGTGCGGATGTCCGACAGTGACGAGCCGGCATGCGGCTCGGTGAGGGCCATGGTGCCGAAGAAACGTCCATCAATCATTGGCTGCAGGAAGCGCTGCTTCTGTTCATCGCTGCCGAAATTTTCGATCAGGTTGGCCGCGCCCATGGTCAAGAACGGGTAGGACGTGGTGGCCGCGTTGGCCGATTGAAAATGCGCGAAACAGGCTTGTGACAGCAGGTTAGGCAGCTGCATGCCGCCAGCGTCGAACTCGCGCGTAGCATTGAGGAAGCCGGCTTCGAGGAAGGCATCTACCGCTGGTTTGACCTCGGGGATCAGCACGGCGGCGCCGTCGACATACTCCGGCTCGTGCTCATCATTCTTGCGGTTGTGTGGCGCGAACAGGTTTTCCGCGATGCTGCGCGCGGTGTCGATGGCAGCGTCAAAGGTTTCGCGGCTGTGCTCGGCAAAACGCTCGCGCTGGGTCAGGGCTTCGGCGTCCAGCACTTCGTAGAGCTCGAAGGCCAGGTTGCGGGAACTGAGCAGGGTCTCGGACATGCGGATATCTCCGGTGGCAATGGGCTGAGTCTAAGCAGCTGCAGGCGGAGCTCCCAGCATTATCAATAAGGGTGATAGCGAGCTGTTGGGCCGAGGGGTTGTGTAGGGTGGATGGCGCTTTATCCATCCACCAGGCCGCATTGGTGGACGGGTGAAGCGTTATCCACCCTACGAGGTTGTGCAGTAGCTGTCGTGTTTATTGGGTAAAACCTCGGGCCAGTTCGGCGGTCAGCGTGGCGGCGCTGATGGCCTTGCAACCGCTGACATTCTGCCCGGCCCAAAGGGGTGAAAAATCACCGCTGCCCTGGCTTTCCGCTTTGGTCCGTAGGGGTGCAATGGCCGCCGTGGCCAATGGGAAGCTAGGTGTGGCCGCGCTGATCGGGCCCAGTTCGCGCATCACCCGGTTTACGATGCCGCGTGCCGGGCGGCCGCTGAACAGGTTGGTCAGGGCGGTATGTTGCGCCGCTGGGCTGTGCAGCGCAGCGCGATGGATGGCGCTGGTGCTGGCCTCCGGGCAACACAGGTAGGCTGTGCCAATCTGAACGCCGGCCGCGCCCAGGCTCATGGCGGCGCGCACGCCTTGTGCATCGGCAATGCCGCCGGCGGCAACCACGGGCAGGCTCACCGCCGCGACAATCTGCGGCAGCAAGGCGAAGGTGCCGAGCTGGCTGGTTATCTCATCGGTCAAAAACATGCCGCGATGACCGCCCGCCTCCAGGCCTTGGGCGATGATTACATCGGCGCCATGCGCCTCCAGCCACAGCGCTTCGGCGACCGTGGTGGCTGAGCCGAGCACCTTGGCGCCACAGGCTTTGACCCGTGCCAGCAGTTCAGGCGAGGGTAAGCCGAAGTGGAAGCTGACCACGGCGGGGCGAAACTCATCGAGCAAATCGGCCATTTCAGCGCTGAATGGCTGGCGGCCAGGGCCGCTGGCAATGCTTGCCGGGTCGATATCCAGCTCGGCGTAATAAGGTGCCAACGCTTCGCGCCAGATGGATTCTTGCTGCGGCTGAGGGGCGGGCGGGGTGTGACAGAAGAAGTTGAGGTTGTAGGGCTTGCTGGTTTTCTCGCTCAGCGCCGTGAGTTCTTTGCGCAAGCCGGCAGCGTCGAGCATGGCGCAGGGCAGCGAGCCGAGGCCGCCGGCATTGCATACCGCGGCGGCCAAGCCATGTAGCTGTACGCCAGCCATCGGCGCCTGAATTAGGGGAAGGTCGATATTTAGCAGGGAATTGAGATCCATCTGTTTAAGCTCCCGTGTGGCGAGTCGAATGTGAGGGGATAAACCAGCTCCAGACCAGTGCCCAGAGAATGGCCAGGGTGCCGAAGGCGAAGCTTTGCTCAAGATTGCCGCCATGTCCCAGCCACAAGCCCGCGAGCCATGGCCCGGCCAGTTGCGCGACGCCATACAGGGCGATCAGCGCGGCAGATAGGCGTATGCCTTGGTGTGGCTGCAGGATGCGCGCCAGTCGCTGGGTTAGCAGAACACTGCCCATGAATGTACCGCCGACCAGCACCGCGCACAGTAGTAAGCCGATGGTACCGGGCATGAGCAATGGCGCAGCACAGCCGATTGCCTGTAGCAGGTAGGAGCAGAGTAGAGCACGGCGATCTCCGAGGTGGCTGCCTAGGGCGTTCCATAGGGCGATGGAGGCCAGGCAGGCTAGTGCTGTCCAGCGCCAGGCACCGCTCAGCAGGGGATCGTCGGCCGGCAGCTGCTCGCGGGCCAGGGCCGGCAGAAAGGTCATCGGCAGGATGTAGCCGAGACCGGCACCGGCGTAGGCGAGAAACAGCGGTGTGCTGGCTTGATCGAGCAGTGCCGACGCGGGGAGCTGGATCGCAGCCGGCTGGGTTTGCAGGGTCAGGCGCGCGAGCAGGCAGGCGCTCAGTGCGGCCAGCGGCAAGGCCAGCGCGGCCACTGGCCACCAGCGTGCGGCACCGTCTAACCATGCGGCCGGCCAGTCCGCCACGCCGCTGGAGAGCAGCAGCCCGCCGCCCAGGCCGAGGTAGACCAGGCCGCTGAGGCGCGTGCGTTGCTGCTGCGCCAGCCATTCCAGGACCAGCGCGGGTGCCTGGACGAACACCAGGCCGTTGCTGATGCCGTTGGCCAGGCGTAGCCAGAGCAGGCTGGAATAGTTCTCGGTAAATCCTTGGGCGAGGGTCAGCGCGGCGTTCAGCAATAGCGCCATAGGCAGCGCCACGCGCATCTTCGTCGGCGCGTGCAGGGCCAGGGCGAGCAGGGCACCGAGCAGGTAACCTATGTAGTTCCAGGTCGCCAGGCGCGCACCCTGTTCCAGGCTGAGCAGGCCGTCGGCGATCAGGTGTGGCAGCAAGGGGGGGAAGGCGAAACGGCCAAGCCCATGCACCACCATCAGCGCACTGGCACCGGCTAGCAGGGCGAGGAGGATATGACGGGGCTGGGCTGAGGGCATGGGGCGACGCCTTGATCGAGGCTTGGCACCTTAGTCGTTGTGTTTGCGTGACTGGTAATGAAAAATACTGAGCATGTTTTTCACTTTTAGTGGTTGTGAGGGCTGTCATGTCGCCTTGGGAACGTCTCAATCCGCAGTTGTTGCGGCATTTTCTCGCGCTCAGTCGTGCCGGCTCACTGAGCGCGGCGGCGGCGCAGCTGCATTGCGTGCCGTCGAATGTCTCGGCGCGGCTGCGCCAATTGGAAGCCCAGCTGGGCGCGGTATTGTTCCAGCGGCAAGCCCAGCGCCTGCGCCTGACGCCCGCCGGCGAGCGCCTGCTGCCGCATGCCGAGCAGCTCGAGCAGCTGTGCCAGCAGGCCTGGCGCTGCGTGCAGGAGGATGTCTGGGCCGGCGAATTGCGCCTGGGCTCGATGGAAACCACTGCGGCCGTGCGCCTGCCCGAGGTGCTTGCGGCCTTTCATCGGGATGCGCCGCGGGTCGATGTCAGCCTGCTGACCGGCACCAGTCGCCACCTGGTCGAGCAGGTTCTGGCCGGGAACCTAGACGCCGCGCTGATTGGTGGCCCCTTCGAGCATCCGCTGCTGGATGCCGAGGTGATCTGGCGCGAGGAGCTGATGCTGGTGTTGCCCGCCAGTAGCAGCGCCGAGACGCTGCTGCAGGGGCCGGTGACCTTGCTCGGTTTCCCCAATGGCTGCCATTACCGCGAGCGCCTGGAGCGCTGGAGCGAGCGCCATGCGCTGCAGGTCGCGACGCGCCAGAGTTACGGCTCGATCGACGCGATACTCGGCGGCATCGCCGCCGGGATGGGTGTCGGCCTGTTGCCGCGCAGCCTGTTGCAGCTGCATCCGCGTGGCCGTTTGGTGAGCACGCGCGCCATCGAGACGGATCTGGCAACGGCACCGACCTTGCTGGTGCGCCGCGGCGATGCGCCGGCACACCCGGCGCTGGAGCATTTGCTTGAGTTGTTACGTGTACAGCCGTTGCAATCGGTCATTTAAGAGACGCGGCAACCGAGTAAACTGGCCGGCTACAGGAGCCCGCACATGAACTATCGCCACGCCTTCCATGCCGGCAACCATGCCGATGTGATGAAACACTATGTCCTCAGCCGTCTGATTGCCTTGCTATCACGCAAGGAGGCGCCCTTTGCCTACCTCGACAGTCACGCCGGCATTGGCCTGTATGACCTGCGCGGCGATCAGGCCAGCCGAACCGGCGAGTGGCTCGAAGGCATCGCCCGTTTGTGGCAAGCCAAGGATGTGCCGGACCCGCTGCTGGATTATCTGGAAGTGATCCGCGCGATGAACCCCGATGGCGAGCTGCGCCATTACCCCGGCTCACCTGAGTTGGCGCGGTTGCTGACCCGCGAGCAGGATCGTCTGCACCTCAATGAGAAACACCCGGAAGACGGCCGTCTGCTCAAGGAAAATATGCACGGAGATCGCCGTGTGGCCGTGCACTTGGGCGAAGGCTGGTATGTGCCGCGCGCCTTGTTGCCGACCCGCGAGAAGCGCGCGTTGTTGCTGATTGACCCGCCGTTCGAGCAAGCCGATGAAATGGAACGCTGCGTTGAGTCCCTGAGCGAGGCGATCGGCCGTATGCGTCAGGCGGTGGTGGCGATCTGGTACCCGATCAAAGACCTACGCCAGCTGCGGCGGTTTTTCAGTGGTCTGGAAAAAAGCAAAGCGCCCAAGCTGCTGCGTGTGGAGCTTTATGTGCATTCCACCGATGAGCCGACACGTTTGAATGGCTCTGGTTTGGTGATCAGCAATCCACCCTGGGGGCTGGAGGAGGAGCTCCAGCAGATACTGCCCTGGTTGGCGAAGTTGCTTGGGCAGACTCAGGGCGGTTGGCGCATGGATTGGTTGATCGAGGAGCAGTCGGCCTAATCTCAGCCTGCCTAGGCAAGACAGCACGCACACCTTAAACGCCGCCTACCGCAAGGAGCTTGTATGAGTTTGTCGTTGTTGAATCGCTACGCTTTCTTTGCCTTTTGCGTGCTGTTCACCTTGGGCAGCTTGCCATTTGTTGTGGGGCATTCCTGGCTGTGGGCGCTGGTCGTGCTGACGGCGCTGCTCAGTGCGGTCGGCCTGAATGACTTATTGCAGAGCCGCCATGCGGTACGGCGTAACTACCCGATCCTGGGCAATATTCGTTACCTGGTCGAGGGCATTCGCCCGGAAATTCGCCAGTACCTGCTGGAGTCCGACAGCGAGCAGCTGCCGTTTTCCCGCTCACAGCGTTCACTTGTGTATGCGCGGGCCAAGAACCAGAGTGCCGACAAGGCTTTCGGCACCTTGGCCAACGTGTATCAGAGTGGCTTCGAGTTTATCGGCCACTCCATGTTGCCGGCCGCGCACGCCGACCCCAGCGAGTTTCGCGTAACCGTGGGCGGGCCGCAGTGCACACAGCCTTACTCGGCGTCGGTGTTCAATATCTCGGCCATGAGTTTTGGCTCGCTCAGTGCCAATGCCATTCGCGCGCTCAATCAAGGGGCCAAGCTCGGCGGTTTCTATCACGACACCGGTGAGGGCAGCATCAGCCCCTATCACCGTGAGCATGGTGGCGATCTGGTCTGGGAGTTGGGTAGCGGCTACTTCGGCTGTCGCCAGGATAATGGCCAGTTTGACCCGCAGCGTTTTGCCGAACAGGCCGCTAACCCGCAAGTGAAGATGATCGAAATCAAGCTCAGCCAGGGCGCCAAGCCCGGTCATGGCGGCATTCTGCCCAAGCACAAGATCACCGCTGAAATCTCCCAGACCCGTGGGGTGCCCATGGGGCAGGACTGCGTGTCTCCGGCCAGCCACAGTGCGTTTTCCACGCCCATCGAGTTGATGCAGTTCATCGCTCAGTTGCGCGAGTTGTCGGCGGGCAAGCCGATCGGCTTCAAGTTCTGCCTGGGCCACCCCTGGGAATTTATGGGGATCGCCAAGGCCATGCTGGAAACGGGCATCCTGCCGGACTTTATCGTGGTCGATGGTAAGGAAGGCGGTACGGGTGCGGCGCCTGTGGAATTCACTGACCATATCGGTGTACCGCTGCGTGAAGGCCTGCTGTTTGTGCACAACACCTTGGTCGGTACGGGCCTGCGCGACAAGATTCGGATTGGCGCCAGCGGCAAGATCATCAGTGCGTTCGATATCGCCAGCGTACTGGCGCTCGGCGCTGACTGGGCCAACTCGGCGCGCGGCTTTATGTTTGCCATTGGCTGCATTCAAAGCCAGTCGTGCCATACCAACAAGTGCCCAACCGGTGTCGCCACCCAGGATGCTTTGCGCCAGCGTGCGTTGGTGGTGCCGGACAAGGCCGCGCGGGTGCACAGCTTTCACCGCAACACGCTCAAGGGCTTGGCCGAGATGCTTGCCGCCGCCGGCCTGGAGCGTCCTGCACAGGTCGAAGCCAAACACCTGGTGCGGCGTATGTCGGCGAGTGAGATCAAGCTCTACTCGCAGCTGCACGTCTTCCTTAAACCGGGCGAATTGCTCAGTGGCGAGGTGTCCGGGGCGTTCTATTCGCGAATGTGGCACATGGCGCAGGCCAGCAGCTTCGCGCCAGCGCAGTGAGGCCGCTTGAGCGCAGAAGCCCGCGGGGTGTGCAGCGCTAGCGGCGGCTTTGGCCGGGTTCGACAAAGTAGCTCAGCTGCTGGCGCGGGTTGAGGTATTCAAGCACCTCGCGCGGCAACTGTGCCGGGCGCAGGCTCTTGACGATGCTCAGGTGTGGCTCCTGCTCAAGATCAACAATCAGTGCTTCGTGCTTGGGTACATCGGCCGCGTAGACAATCAAGGTGGGTTTCAACGGCTGGTTTGGGTTCATGCCGAGCACCAGGCCGTAACGCTGATCATCCAGCTGCACCAGACTGCCTGGTGGGTAGATGCCCATTACCCGGATAAAGGCCTTCAGCGCCACCGCATCGAAGCGCGCGCTGTATTGCTTGAACATCAGGGCGATGGCCTCGTGGGGGCTCAGGGCATCACGCGGGTTGAGCGGGTTGCACAGGTTGTCGAACTGGTTGGCGATGCACACCAGGCGGCTCAGCCGGCCGATGGCCGCTTCGCGTAACTGGCGTGGATAACCGCTGCCATCACAGTACTCATGGTGCTCGTTGATGATGCGCAGCACCTCGTCGTCGAGCATCAGCTTATGGCCCATGCGCAGGCCGAACTCGCAGTGCAGTTGTAGCAGTTGTTGCTCTGGGCGGGTCAGCGGCTCGCTTTTCAGCAGAACCTTGCTCGGTACTTCCAGCTTGCCGATATCGTGCAGCAGCGCACCCATGCCGAGGATGTGACAGGCCTCGCTGTCTAGACCGAGTTGGCGGCCGAGTAACAGGGCCAGCACGGTGACGTTCAACGAATGGAAGTAGCTGTCTTCGGCCGTCTTGCTGTTGATGCTGTGCAGCACCACGCCGCTGCCACCGAGCAGGGTTTCGACCATTGCGCCGACAATCTCGCCCGCCTGTTTGCTGGCATCTTCCGGGCGGCTGCGTAGGGTCTGGTTGAGGGTCTTGACCTGCTGGCTGGCCTGGACAAACGAGCGGTCGACTTCGGCCAGACGCTTGCGCAGCGCCTTGAGTTTTTCGGCGCGCTGCTGGCTAGCCTGTTCGGCCGGGCTGGGCGTGCTGACCGCCGGTTGTTCCGGGGCAGCGGGCTGGAAGGGCGCGCTGAGTGGAGGCACGTCGCTGCGTGCCGGGTCATAGCGCAGGCGTTCCAGCCCCAGTGCGCGCAATGCCTTGATCTGGCCCTCGTCCTTGATCTTGAAGTTGCTGAAGGCGAAGTTGTGCTCCCACCAGGCCAGCTCGAGCTGGATATACAGGCCGATACAGAGCTGTTCCGGGGATATGTAGACAGACGCTGCAGGCATGCGGTTATCGGCGATGGTGGCTAATGGCTTGCAGTCTAGCGCTTTGCCGAAGCGCTGGCAGCAGTGAGCCGCTTCATACTCGCTGCGATTGACTTAGTCGTGCGCCAGTTCCTGGGCAACTTCAGCGGCCCAGGCCAGCCAGGATTGTTCGCCGAGAATGCCACGGCGCAACGTCAGGTAGGGCAGGCGCATGGCGGCGCGCTGTTCGTCGGGCAGTGCGTGAAAGTCTTTTTCGATCTGCAGCAGGCTGTCCAGCGTCTTGCGGTGCACGGCGACGTGGCGTTGCATTTCTTCGCGCAGGTTTTCCAACGAGGTGTGCGCGCCGGCGTAGAGCTTTACCAGCAGCGCATCGTTGATTTTGTTCGGCTGCACCGGCTCGCCTAACCAGCGCAGCAGTTCGGCATGCCCGGCGGGTGTCAGGCGATAGTTTTTCTTATCCGGCCGGGTGTCCTGGGCCTGCGCTTCAAATTCCAGCCAGCCGGCTTCACTGAGCTTCTTCAGCTCCAGGTACACCTGCTGGTGTTTGGCATTCCAGAAATAGCCAAGCCCATCCTTGAAACGCTTGAGCAGGTCGTAGCCGCTACCGGGTTCGCTTTCCAGCAGAATAAGAATGGCGTGTTTGAGCGACATAAGCAGGTTTCACGGGTTGGCTAAGCGATGCGCGGCAGTATACGGAGTATGCAAAAAGTTGCATGCGTCTTGAGAGTGAGTCTATTATGCAAAAAGTTGCATAACAAAAATAACGCTGGAGCACCTCATGAAACGTACTGGTACCCGCTTCCGTCCGCGCCTGGTTCAGGGTGACTACGACGCCATCATCATCGGCTCCGGCATGGGTGGCCTAACCGCCGCCGCGTTACTGGCCAAGCTTGGCAAGCGTGTGTGCGTGCTGGAACAGCACTACACCGCCGGCGGTTACACCCACAGCTACGAACGCGAAGGTTATGAGTGGGACGTGGGCGTGCATTACATCGGTGAGGTGCACAAACCCTGGTCGATGATCCGCCGGGTGTTCGATGTGATCAGCGACGGCAAGCTCGAGTGGGCGCCGATGGATGCGCGCTATGACCGCATTGTGCTGGGCGATAGCGTGATCGATTACGTGGCCGGTCGTGACGAGTTCAAGGCCGAGATGAAGTTGCACTTCCCTGACGAGGCCGCAGCCATCGATCGTTATGTCGAGTTGCTCAGCGAGGTTAGTGCCAAGGTCCCGCGCTTCTTCGCCGGGCAGGCGCTGCCGCGCTCGCTGGGCATGCTCTACAGCAAGCTACGGCGCTGGTGGTTGCCGGATTATTTCTTTAAAACCACCCGCGAGGTGCTCGAAGGTCTGACTCAGAATCAGCGTCTGATCGGCGCGCTGACGGCGCAGTGGGGTGACTACGGCCTGCCGCCGGCGCAAGCGGCTTTTGTCATGCACGCCATGGTCGCCAAGCACTACATCACCGGCGGCAACTACCCGGTGGGCGGCGCGACGAAGATTTCCGAAACCATTATCCCGGTGATCGAAGCGGCGGGCGGCCATGTATTCACCTATGCCGGCGTCGACAAGATCCTGATCGAGAACGGTCGCGCGGTCGGCGTGCGCATGCAAAAAGATGGTTTTGAGATCCGTGCGCCGCAGATCGTCAGCTGCGCTGGCCTGGTGCCCACTTACACGCGGCTGCTGGAGCCGCAGGTGGCCAGTGAATATGGATTGCTAGAACACATGCCCAAGGTCGAGCTGTCCGCCGCGACCCTGTGCCTGTATGCAGGTTTTAAGGGCAGTGCCGCTGAGCTGAAATTGCCGAAGACCAATTACTGGGTCTATCCAACCTTTGATCACGACCTCAACGTTCGCGCTTTCAAAAACGGTGATAGCGAGCAGACGCCGCTGACCTATATCTCCTTCCCGTCCGCCAAGGACCCGGCGTGGGATGCGCAGTATCCAAACAAGGCCACGGTGGAAATCGTCGCCCTGGCGCAGCCCGAATGGTTCGCCCAATGGAAGGGCAGTACGTGGGGTAAGCGTGGCGCCGAGTATGAAGCGTTGAAAGCCAAGCTCACCGATGGCTTGCTGGAAACCCTGTATCAACAGCAGCCACAGTTGCGCGGCGCACTGGATTTCTGCGAGCTGGGCACACCGCTGTCCACCGAGTGGTACCAGTGGAATGAGCAAGGTGAAATCTATGGTATCGACCACACCGTGCAGCGTTTTGAGCAGCATTGGATTCACAGCCAAACGCCAATCAAGGGGCTCTACCTGACGGGGGCTGACACGGTAACGGCGGGGGTTGGCGGTGCGCTGATGGCCGGGGTACTGACCGCTTCACGCATGCTTGGCTGGCGTGGTTATAAGGTGGGCAAGCTGTTGAAAGGCTGGAAGCCGGAAACGGCTAGCGAGACGAGTGCAAGGGCGGATGTGGCGGGCTAAACCGTCAGGTCGACGCTATTGCCCAGGTTCGGCGGGTTGCTCGGCGCGCTGGCCGGCGTGGCGGCCTGCACCAAGCCGCCGATGCTGGCGGCCTGCAGTTCCAGGGTCTTGCGCAGCAGCAGGAGCGATGCCAGGGCCGATGCCTGCGCTGCCGCCTGGGCGGAGACTGAGCTGGTCAGGTTGCTGATGTCCATATTGACGCTCCTCTTCTGGCGAACTTAAACGGGCAAACACACCCCAGTGCCGCCCAGGCCGCAGTAGCCGCCTGGATTCTTCGCCAGGTACTGTTGGTGATAAGCCTCGGCGTAATAGAACGGCGGCGCCTCGCGCACCTCAGTGGTGATCGGGCCGAAGCCGGCTTTTTCCAGCTCAACTTGGAATGCCGCTTGGCTGGCAGTGGCTGCCGCCAGCTGTTCGGCGCCATAGCAATAGATGGCTGAGCGGTATTGACTGCCCGTGTCGTTGCCCTGGCGCATGCCCTGGGTTGGGTTGTGGGCTTCCCAGAACACCTTCAGCAAGGCCTCGTAGGAGGTGAGCTGCGGGTCGAATACGACTAACACCACCTCGGTGTGGCCGGTAAGGCCTGAGCAGGCTTCATCATAGGTCGGGTTGGGTGTATGGCCGCCGGCATAGCCAGCGGCGGTACTCCATACCCCTGGCTGTTGCCAGAAGCGCCGTTCCGCACCCCAGAAGCAGCCCAGCGCAAACACCGCCTGTTTAAGACCGGTTGGAAATGGCCCCTGCAATGCGTTGCCGTTAACGAAGTGGGCAGCCGGCACCTGCATGGCCTCGCTGCGCCCTGGCAGCGCTTGTTCCGCCGTGGGCAGTTCGAGTTTGTGGGCAAGAATTTGCGAGCGCAGAACCATGAGCCATTTCCTCAGCAGATACATAAGTGCATAGACCGTGAGCGCCCCGGATTGTTACAGGCGCATCAGCCGCGATTTGGGTAGCGCTTCAGGCTTTCCAACAAAACGCGTCCGGCGATAGGTTTGTCAAACAGGTAGCCTTGGCCGATATCACACTGCTGACGGCGCAGAAAATTCAGCTGTGCGGCGGTTTCGATACCTTCAGCCACCACCTTGAGTTTCAGGTTGTGGGCCATGGCAATCACCGCAGACGTAATTTCCATGTCGTCCTGGCTCTGCGGGATGTCTTTGATAAAGCTGCGATCAATCTTGATCACGTCGATGGGGAATTTTTTCAGGTAGCTGAGTGAGGAATAGCCGGTACCAAAGTCATCCATGGCCAGGGTCAGGCCAAGGTCTTTAAGGCTGCTGAGCTGCTGGCGCGTGTTATCGGTGGCTTCCATGAGCAGGCTTTCGGTCAGTTCCAGCTCAAGCAGGGTTGGGTCGAGCCGTTCTTCCTGCAGAATCGTCGCAATCTCGCCGACCAAATCTGGGTCAGAGAATTGCTTGGGTGACAGGTTGATAGCCATTTGCAGCGGTCCATAACCGACGGCAATCAACTGCTGGCTCATGCGGCAGGCCTGACGCGTCACCCACTTGCCAATGGGGATGATCAGGCCGGTTTCCTCCGCCACGCTGATGAATTTATCCGGGCTGATCATGCCCTTTTCCGGGTGATGCCAGCGCAGCAGCGCTTCCAAGCCTAATAATTTGCCGCTCTTTAGGCACAGCTTGGGCTGATAGAACACTTCCAGCTCGTTCTGCATCAGCGCGCGGCGCAGGTTGCTTTCGACGAACAGCTTGTAATGCGCTTCAGCATTGAGCGCTTCGGTAAAAACCTGCAGCTGGTTTTTGCCGTTGGCCTTGGCTTTGTGCAGGGCCAGCCCCGTGTGTTTCATCAGAGTTTGCGGGTCGTCGCCGTGCTCGGGGGCGCAGGCTAAGCCGATGGAGCCCGTGACGCTGATCAGCTGGTTATCGACAAACAGGGGTTTGTCCAGGGTGTGCAGCAGGTTCTGCGCCACCCGTACGCTGTCGGCCTGGTTGGTGTCGAGCAGTACCGCGAACTCGTTGCTGGCAAAGCGTGCCAGCACATTGCTGGGTGCCAAGGTGTTGCGTAACCGGCGCGCCAGGCTGACCAGCAATTTGTCACCGGTCTGGTGGCCGAGGCTGTCGTTAATCCGTTTGAAGTTGTCGATGTCTACCAGCAGCAAGCTGATTGGCTTGCCCGGGTGCTCGCTGAAATGACTATCCAGTGAGCGGATAAAGGCATAACGATTGCCTAGCCCGGTGAGGTTGTCGCGAAAGGCCAGGCGCTCAATATGTTGTTGCGCCTGTTTGTTGGCCGTCACGTCTTCGTAAATGCCGATGTAGTGGGTCAGGCTGCCATCGTCGGCGTGCACCTTGGACAGCGACAGTTGCCCCCAGTAAGGTTCAAGGTTTTTCCGGCGGCTCTTGAACTCGCCCTGCCAGCTGTTGTGTTCGGCCAGACTGGAGCGGGCGTCGAACAGCAGCTCGCTGAGGTTTTCCAGCGCGGGAATGCCTGACAGACGACGGCCCTGTACTTCGCTGGCGCTGTACAGGGTGATGGCGGTAAAGCTTGGGTTGACGTACTCCACCAGGCCTTCGCGGTCGAGCAGAATAAACGCACTGGAACTCTGCTCGACCGCACGCTGGAATAGGTACAGGGCATTGGTCGCAGAGCGGCGTTGCTGGTTGGTCAGCGCCTGGGCGTATTGATCGGCGAGCTCGCCGGCAAAAGCGATTTCATCGGGATGCCAGGTGCGTGCAGAGCCAATGTGCTCCATGCACAGTACGCCCACCACCTCACCATCGATGCGGATGCCGGCGTCGAGCATGGCGGTAATACCCATCGGACGCAGGTAGCTCTCGCTCAGCTCGCGTGTGCGCGGGTCATGCTGGGCATCGTGTGCATCCAGGGCGCGACCACTGTGCAGGGCGCGTAAGTAGACGGGGTAGGGGCTGGCATCAATGTCGGCCTGGGCGATGTGCTTGCCTTGATCCTGTTGATACAGGGCCACGGCTTGCAGCATGTGGTCATTGAGGTTCCAGATGCCCACACGGCTGACGCCATATAACTCGCAGGCACGTTTGCTGATCAGTTCGGCGGCCTCGCGCAACGGCTCGTTTTCGCCGTAATGGTGGCGGGCGAGGGCGACGATCAGTTGCTGCTGGGCTTGCGCGCGGCGTTGCTGCGCCTGCAGGTCGAGCTGGTTAGACGGGGGCAGATCGAGACGCTGGGAGGGCGCTGCGATGGGTTCGTTCATCACCAACAAATAACCGCGCAGCAGGTGTCTGCCACGTTGTTTGAAGGCTTCACCAACTTCCATCAGACTCAGGCTGCCACGCGGAGTATGCAGGCGGTATTGCACGCTGTAATGCCGACGTTCAGCAAGCTGTTGCGCAATGCTGTCATGCAGTTGATAGCGAGCAGTCGGTTCCATCAAGCTGGCGTAAGGCGCGTCGAGCAGCGAGCAGAGTTCTTGAGCCGGTAGGCCAAACGATTGTTCGCAACCGGAATCGAGGTACAGCAGGGTCCAGCTGGCTTCATTCAAGCGCTCGAAACGCAGCAAGCCAAGGCGCGAAGGCACTGGCAACTGCGTCACAACCTCGGCCGCTAAACGACTCGCGGCATCGGGATGGCTTTTCATTCGGTGGCTGGCTTCCAGTATGCTGATCGAGGCGGTAATCGACTCACTTCATTTATAGCGTCGGGTAAGGGTGCATCATGCAATTGCGACTGACAAGAAAACTAATATCCGCAGTGCTGTTGAGCAGCTGTATGGCCGCCTCACCGGTGTTCGCCGTAGAAACTGACGCCGGTTTGAGCAGTGCCGAACAGGGCAACTATCTGCTCGAACTTAAACGTTTGTACTTGACCCAAAATGACCGCCAGGCCTTGTTGGCGCATTGTAATGACCTGCTAAAAACCTATGCCCTGCGGGCGGCCTATCAGGTGGGGCAAGCGCAGCGCCAAGACCTGCTGTATCAAGTGCGCCAGGGCGAGGCGGGTGAACTGTTGCTGCGTGAAGAAACGCGTGGCCAGCAGGGCACCGATATCGCCGTGCGTAACCAGCGGGTCCCCCTGTTTGGGGTCGACCCGTTTGTGCGCTACGAGTGTCCGACCAGCGGCATCAGTTGCGTACTGCGCAACCCTAATGATGGTAGCCCGCTGCTGACTATTGTGCGTGATCATCAGGGAGCGGCCGAACTGGCCAAGGCGCTGAGCTTTTTGATCCGCAATCTGCAGAAAGGCTGACCGCTTCGCGTAATTTCTACCGCTGCCGTAAACCGAAAAAAAACCCCGCCGAATGGGCGGGGTCGAGGTGCGAGCGTGGCTGCTCGAAAGTTGAAGCGTTACAGCAGCATGGTGCGAATGTCCGTCAGTACGTCACCCAGGCGCTTGGTAAAGCGCGCGGCAGCGGCACCGTTGATCACCCGGTGGTCGTAGGACAACGACAGCGGCAGCATCAGCTTGGGCTGGAAGGCTTTGCCATCCCAGACCGCCTGGATGGTGGCCTTGCTTACACCAAGGATCGCCACTTCCGGCGCATTGACGATCGGCGTAAAGCCGGTGCCGCCAATGTGGCCGAGGCTGGAGATGGTGAAGCAGGCGCCCTGCATGTCATCAGCCGACAGCTTTTTGCTGCGTGCCTTTTCCGCCAGTACGGCGGCTTCGGCAGCCAGCTGCAGCAGGCTCTTCTGATCGACGTTCTTGATTACCGGGACCAGCAGGCCATCCGGGGTGTCCACGGCGAAGCCGATGTGCACGTATTTCTTGCGGATGATCGCCTTGCCGCTCGGTGCCAGTGAGCTGTTGAAGTCCGGCAGTTCCTTGAGTAGGAAGGCGCAGGCCTTGAGCAGCAGCGGCAGTACGGTGAGTTTCACTCCAGCTTTTTCCGCCACGGCTTTCTGCGCGACGCGGAAGGCTTCCAACTCGGTGATGTCAGCCGAATCGAATTGGGTCACGTGCGGTACGTTGAGCCAGCTGCGATGCAGGTTGTTGGCGCCGACCTGCATCAGGCGGGTCATGGCCACTTCTTCGATTTCGCCGAACTTGCTGAAATCCACCACCGGAATCGGTGGGATACCGGCACCGCCAGTGGCGCCGGCGGCAGGTGCTTCCTTGGCCTTCTGCATCATCGCTTTGACGTAAAGCTGCACGTCCTCTTTGAGGATGCGGCCTTTAGGCCCGGTGCCGGGTACGACCGCTAGCTCTACCCCAAACTCGCGCGCCAATAAGCGTACGGCTGGCCCGGCATGCACCTTGGCGCCGTCACGCTTGGGCGCGGCGGCAACGCTGGCGGCTGCGGCTGCCAGCGAGGCAATCGCGCTGACCTCAGCGGCGACCGCCGGATGTGCGCCGGCCGGAACCTTGTGCACATCATTGGCCGGTGCAGCGGCCGGTGCTGTTGCTGCGGCAGTAGCTGGAGCCGCAGCGGCGCCGGCCACTTTCAGCTTGAGGATGAAGTCGCCCGTGCCGATTTCGTCTTCCAGTTTGACGCTGATGCTTTCCACCACGCCGGCAGCCGGCGAGGGGATTTCCATGCTGGCTTTGTCGGATTCCAGGGTGATCAACGACTGGTCGGCCTCGACGGTGTCGCCGACCTTGACCAGGATTTCAATAACCTTGGCTTTACCGTCTGAGCCGATATCCGGCACGTGTATATCCTGCACGCTGCTGGCGGCCTGTGCAGCCGGCGCGGGTGCAGCGGCGGGCGCTTCTGCTGGCGCTGCTTTGGCCGCTTTTTCCGCGGGTGCGGCAGTGCTGTCTGGTGCTGCAGGGGCGTCGCCTTCAACGTCCAGTTCGAGCAGCTCATCGCCTTCTTTCAGCGTGTCGCCAAGCTTCACTTTCAGGCTTTTCACCACGCCGGCTTTCGGCGCGGGAATTTCCATGCTGGCCTTGTCCGACTCGAGGGTCAGCAGGCTCTGGTCAGCTTCGATGCGGTCGCCGACCTTCACCATCAGCTCAATCACTTCACCCTCACCACCACCGATGTCGGGTACGCGAATCAATTCACTCATCGTTTCGCTCCTTAGCAGTCCAGTGGGTTGAGTTTTTCCGGGTTGATGCCGAACCGGACTATGGCCTCGGCCACCACCTTAGGTTCGATATCACCGCGGTCGGCGAGGGCTTCCAGTGCGGCCAGAACCACCCAGTTGCGGTCCACTTCGAAGAAGTGGCGCAGTTTCTTGCGGCTGTCGCTGCGGCCAAAGCCGTCGGTGCCCAGAACTTTGAATTCCTTGCTCGGTACCCACTGACGAATCTGTTCGGCGAACAGCTTCATGTAGTCGGTGGAGGCAATCACCGGGCCTTTACGGCCGCTCAAGCACTCTTCCACGTAGGTCTGCTTGGGTTTCTGCCCCGGATGCAGACGGTTGCTGCGCTCCACGGCCAAGCCGTCGCGGCGCAGCTCGTTGAAGCTGGTCACGCTCCATACGTCAGCGGCGACGTTGAACTCGTCACGCAGGATCTTCGCCGCCTCGCGCACTTCACGCAGGATGGTGCCGGAACCCAGCAGCTGCACGTGGTGCGCGGCTTCCTTCTTGTCCTCTTCGAGCAGGTACATGCCCTTGATGATGCCGTCTTCGACACCAACCGGCATGGCGGGCTGCTGGTAGGACTCGTTCATCACAGTGATGTAGTAGAAAACGTCCTGTTGCAGTTCGGTCATCTTCTTCATGCCGTCCTGAATGATCACCGCCAGCTCGTAGCCGTAGGTTGGATCAAAGGTGCGGCAGTTAGGGATGGTCGCGGCCAGGATGTGGCTGTGGCCGTCTTCGTGCTGTAGGCCTTCGCCGTTGAGCGTGGTGCGTCCGGCGGTGCCACCGATCAAAAAGCCGCGGGTGCGGCTGTCGCCAGCGGCCCAGGCCAGGTCGCCAATGCGCTGGAAACCGAACATCGAATAGAAGATGTAGAACGGCAGCATCGGCTGGTTGTGGCTGGAGTACGAGGTGCCTGCGGCAATGAAGGAACTCATGGCGCCGGCTTCGTTGATGCCTTCTTCGAGGATCTGGCCCTTCTTGTCCTCGCGGTAGAACATCACCTGATCTTTATCGACTGGCTCATAGAGCTGGCCGACCGAGGAGTAGATGCCGAGCTGGCGGAACATGCCTTCCATGCCGAAGGTGCGCGCTTCGTCCGGGATAATCGGCACGATGCGCGAGCCAATGTCCTTGTCCTTGACCAGCTGCGCAAGGATGCGCACAAAGGCCATGGTGGTGGAGATTTCACGGTCGCCCGAGCCATCGAGGATGGCCTTGAGGGTTTCCAGCGGCGGCGTCGGGATGCTGAAGCTCTTGGCCCGGCGTTGCGGCACGAAACCACCGAGAGCCGCGCGGCGCTCGCTCAGGTAGCGCGCTTCGGCGCTGCCTTCTTCCGGCTTGATAAACGGCAGGTTTTCCAGCTCGTCATCTTTCACCGGGATGTCGAAGCGGTCGCGGAAATGCTTGAGGCTCTCGACATCGACCTTCTTGGTGTTGTGCGCGGTGTTTTTTGCTTCACCGGCGCCGGTGCCATAACCCTTGACGGTCTTGGCCAGGATCACGGTCGGCTGTTCTTTGTGGTTGACCGCCTGGTGGTAGGCTGCATACATCTTGTACGGGTCGTGGCCGCCGCGGTTGAGCTTCCAGATCTCGTCGTCGGACAGGTCTTCGACCATCGCCTTGAGTTCTGGCGAGTTGAAGAAGTGCTCACGTACGAACGCGCCGTCTTTGGCTTTGTAGTTCTGGTATTCGCCGTCGATGACTTCGTCCATACGACGCTGCAGGATGCCGTCGACGTCTTTGGCCAGCAGTGGGTCCCAGAAGCGACCCCAGACCACCTTGTTAACGTTCCAGCCACCACCACGGAACACGCCTTCGAGTTCCTGGATGATCTTGCCGTTACCGCGTACCGGGCCGTCGAGGCGCTGCAGGTTGCAGTTGATGACGAAGATCAGGTTGTCGAGCTTTTCGCGGCCGGCCAGGGAGATCGCGCCGAGCGATTCCGGCTCGTCGCACTCGCCGTCGCCCATAAAGCACCAGACCTTCTGCTTGCCGGCCGGGATAAAGCCGCGCGCTTCCAGGTACTTCATAAAGCGTGCCTGGTAGATCGCCTGAATCGGGCCCAGGCCCATGGATACAGTCGGGAACTGCCAGAAGTCCGGCATCAACCAGGGGTGTGGATAGGACGATAGACCTTGACCATCGACTTCCTGACGGAAGTTATTCATCTGGTCTTCAGTGATGCGGCCTTCCATAAAGGCGCGGGCGTAAACGCCTGGGGACGCGTGGCCCTGGAAGAAGATTAGGTCGCCGCCGTGCTCCTCGGTGGGCGCTTGGAAGAAGTAGTTGAAGCCAATGTCATACAAGGTTGCCGAGGAGGCGAAACTGGAGATGTGGCCGCCCAGGTCCGAATCTTTCAGGTTGGTGCGCATTACCATGGCCAACGCGTTCCAGCGCACCAGCGAGCGAATGCGGCGTTCCATAAACAGGTCGCCAGGCATGCGTGCTTCGTGGGTCAGCGGAATGGTGTTGCGGTAGGGTGTGGTGATCGCATACGGCAGCTGTGAACCACTGCGGGTGGCCAGCTCGCCCATACGGGTCATCAGGTAATGTGCGCGGTCTTCACCCTCGTTATCGAGGACGGACTCAAGGGCGTCCAGCCATTCCTGGGTTTCGACGGGATCGAGGTCTTGCATGGCTTGCTCCAGGGCGGAAAGGCTTCCAGAATCGGAGGCCAGGTTTCGTGGCCGACTTCGTGAGTGGCCGCGTGAATTCTTGGATTGACCGGGGGTAGGACCGGCTGCGTGTAGTTTTACTACATTCCGACGCCGATTTCAGCCTTTTGGATACAATCTTTGGTAGTAAAACTACAATTATTTTTCTGCCAGTGATTCGGCCCGCTCTAGAGTGGGGTGGTGCCATCCATGATCGCTGCACTGGCAGATCGCTAAAAAGGATAGACCATGAGCCTGCCCGCGCTGGCCTCTTTGCCTGCTGCCTTGTCCCCCCTTGCACTGCGTGCCGAACAATCCCTGCAACAGGCATTTGCCGGTCTCTCCAGCGAGGCGGCCGCTGCGTTCGCGGGCTGGCCGGGCGAGCGCCTTGAGGCTTTGCGGCGGGTAACTGCTGCCAGTGACTTCGTCGTGCACCAGGGGCTGCGTGATCCACAAATGCTGCTCGACTTGGCCGCCAGCGGTGAGCTGGAACGCAGCCTTGTCGCGGGCGAGCTGCGTAGGCAGCTGATTGACGGGTTGGCCGAGTGTAATGATGAGGACGAGCTGGGGCGGCGCTTGCGGCGTTTTCGCAATCGCCAGCAGCTACGCATTATCTGGCGTGACATTAGCCGTCAGGCGGATCTGATCGAAAGCTGCCGCGATCTCTCGGACTTGGCCGATGCCTGTATCGACCAGGCGTACCAGTGGCTTTATCTCCAGCATTGCGCACAGTTCGGCACGCCGGTCGGGCTGCGCAGCGGCCAAGCGCAGCACATGGTGGTACTGGGCATGGGCAAGCTGGGCGCGCATGAACTGAACCTGTCCTCGGACATTGACCTGATCTTCGGCTTCCCCGAAGGCGGCGAAACCGAAGGCGTGAAGCGTCCGCTGGACAATCAGGAGTTTTTTATCCGCCTTGGTCAGAAGTTGATCAAGGCGCTGGACGTGATCACCGTCGAAGGCTTTGTGTTCCGCACTGACATGCGCCTGCGCCCCTACGGCTCCTCCGGTTCGCTGGTGTTCAGTTTCAATGCGCTGGAGCAGTACTACCAGGACCAGGGCCGCGATTGGGAGCGCTACGCAATGATCAAGGCGCGGGTGGTCGGCGGCGATCAGGCGGCAGGTGCGCAATTGCTGGAGATGCTGCGGCCGTTCGTTTATCGGCGCTATTTGGACTTTTCCGCCATCGAAGCGCTGCGGGCGATGAAGCAGTTGATCCAGCAGGAAGTCCGCCGTAAAGGTATGGCCGAGAACATCAAGCTGGGCGCGGGTGGCATTCGCGAGGTGGAATTTATCGCTCAGGCCTTCCAGCTGATTCACGGCGGGCGCGACCTGAGCTTGCAGCAGCGCTCGCTGTTTGCGGTGCTCAACACCTTGCGTGATCAGGGCTATTTGCCCGTGACGGTGACCGATGAACTGCGCGATGGCTATGCCTTTCTGCGGTATGCCGAGCATGCGTTGCAGGCCATTGATGATCGGCAGACGCAGATGCTGCCGGACAATGAGCAGGACCGTGCGCGCGTGGCCTTTATCATGGGCTTCGACAATTGGCAGGCGTTTCACGAGCAGCTGATGCATTGGCGCGGACGGGTCGATTGGCACTTCCGGCAGGTTATTGCTGATCCTGACGAAGAGGAGGGTGCTGCGACCGAGGAGGCTGTGGGCTGTGAATGGCTGCCGCTCTGGGACGATGTGCAGGATGAAGAGTCGGCTTGCCGGCAACTGGCTGAAGCCGGCTTTGCCGAGCCGCAAGCGGCCTGGCGACGCCTGTTGGGGTTGCGCAACGGTAACCAGGTGCGCGCCATGCAGCGTCTCGGGCGTGAGCGCCTGGATGCCTTTGTTCCGCGTCTGCTGGCGCAGGCGGTGGAGCATGCCAATCCCGACTTGGTTTTGGATCGGGTATTGCCATTGATCGAGGCGGTGGCGCGGCGCTCGGCTTATTTGGTGCTACTCACGGAAAACCCCAGTGCGTTGCAGCGCTTGTTGACCCTGTGCGCCGCCAGCCCGTGGATTGCTGAGCAAATCACCCGCTTCCCGCTGTTGTTGGATGAGCTGCTCAATGAGGGCCGCTTGTTAAACCCGCCGCTGGCCCCCGAGCTGGCGGCTGAGTTGCGCGAGCGATTGATGCGCATCCCCGAGGAGGACCTGGAGCAGCAAATGGAGGCGCTGCGTCACTTCAAGCTGGCGCACCGTCTGCGCGTGGCGGCCTCGGAAATTTCCGGCACCCTGCCGTTAATGAAAGTCAGTGATTACCTGACCTGGTTGGCCGAGACGATTCTCGATCAGGTGCTGGCGCTGGCCTGGCACCACACGGTGAGCCGATATGGCGCACCGCGACGTGTAGATGGCAGTCTTTGCGCCCCGGATTTCGTCATAGTCGGTTACGGCAAGGTCGGCGGAATCGAGCTGGGCCACGGCTCGGACCTCGATCTGGTGTTTATCCATGACGGCGATCCGCAGGCGGAAACCGACGGTGAGAAGCCCATCGATGGCGCGCAGTTCTTCAACCGCCTGGGCCAGCGCATCATCCATCTACTGACCACCCAAACCAACTCCGGCCAGCTTTATGAGGTGGACATGCGCCTTCGGCCTTCGGGGGCGTCTGGGTTGCTGGTCAGCTCGCTGGGTGCTTTTGAGCGCTATCAGCAGGGCGAGGCTTGGACTTGGGAGCATCAAGCTTTGGTGCGCGCTCGGGTGCTGGTGGGTTGTGCGCGGGTTGGCAAGGCCTTTGAAGCGGTGCGCGCGGGCGTGTTGGGGCGCGAACGCGACCTGGACACGCTGCGCAGCGAAGTCAGCGAGATGCGCACGAAGATGCGTGACAACCTCGGCAGCAGGGTCACGGCGGCAGGCACAGCGGCAAATGCCTTCGAGGCCACGGCCCCCTACGACCTCAAGCAGGACGCTGGAGGTATCGTCGATATTGAATTTATGGTGCAATACGCGGCCCTTGCTTGGTCGCGTCAGTACCCGGAATTGCTTGAGTTCACTGACAATATTCGCATTCTGGAAGGGCTGGAGCGGGTGGGGTTGTTGGCGGGCGAAGATGCTCGGTTACTGCAGAATATCTACAAAGCCTACCGTTCGGCGGCCCATCGCCAGGCCCTGCAAAAGCAGCCTGGGGTGGTCAGCGGTGAGCAGTTTGCCGAAGAGCGGCGCACGGTCATGCGCATCTGGCGAGCTCTGGGCTTGAACTGAATATGAGGATGCCGGGCGCTCAGGGTGGCCGGCCAATGCTGTACCAATCGAATGTGAGGAGCAGGCAACTATGTCGATGGCCGATCGTGATGGCGTGATTTGGTATGACGGCGAGCTGGTGCCGTGGCGCAATGCGACCACCCACGTGCTAACCCATACCCTGCACTACGGCATGGGCGTGTTCGAGGGTGTACGCGCCTACAACACGCCACAAGGCACTGCGATCTTCCGCCTGCAAGCGCACACCGATCGCCTGTTCGACTCGGCCCACATCATGGGCATGAAGATCCCGTTCAGCAAAGACGAAATCAACGAAGCCACCCGCGCCGCCGTGCGTGAGAACAACCTGGAAAGCGCCTATATCCGTCCGATGGTGTTCTACGGGTCTGAAGCCATGGGCTTGCGCGCCAGTGGCTTGAAAACTCAGGTGATCGTGGCCGCCTGGAGCTGGGGAGCCTATATGGGTGACGAAGCCCTGCAGGTCGGGATCAAGGTGCGCACCAGCTCCTTTACCCGTCACCACGTGAATATTTCGATGACCCGCGCCAAGGCCAACGGCAACTACATCAACTCGATGCTGGCCTTGCAGGAAGCCATCTCCGGCGGCGCCGACGAGGCCATGCTGCTGGACACCGAAGGCTATGTGGCCGAGGGGTCGGGGGAGAACATCTTCTTGGTGCGCAATGGTGTGATCTATACCCCGGAAGTGACCTCCTGCCTGAACGGCATCACCCGTAACACCATTCTGACCCTGGCGGCCGAGCACGGCATCGAAGTGGTTGAGAAGCGCATCACCCGTGATGAGGTGTACATCGCCGACGAAGCCTTCTTCACCGGCACCGCCGCTGAAGTCACGCCGATTCGTGATGTCGATGGCCGGCAGATCGGCGCAGGGCGTCGTGGGCCGATCACCGAAAAGCTGCAAACTGCGTATTTTGACCTGGTCACGGGTAAAACCGACGCCCACGCAGAATGGCGTACATTGGTTAAATAAGGCCTGAATTAGGTAAAGCGAGGGAGGCGATCAGGCTGTTTGGAAGCGTTGCGAGCGACGGCGAGGCAAGGCAAAAACTAGTGAGTGGCGCAGTTGACTCTAGTCAATGAGCCAGCGATTCAGTTTTTAACGCAGCACCGCCGAGCGCAGTAGCTTCCAAACAGTCTGATAGGCCTCCCCGGTCGTTTCTGGAAAAGGCATGAAAATACTGATCGTAGGACCCAGCTGGGTAGGCGACATGGTGATGGCGCAGACGCTGTTTCAGTGCCTGCAGCAGCGCCACCCTGGCTGTGCAATCGATGTGTTGGCCCCGGAGTGGAGCCGGCCAATTCTCGAGCGCATGCCCGAGGTGCGTCAGGCCCTGAGTTTTCCTCTCGGCCATGGCGTGCTGGAGCTGGCGACGCGTCGCAAAATCGGCAAATCCCTGGCGGGTCAGTACGATCAGGCGATTCTGTTGCCCAATTCGCTTAAATCTGCGCTGGTGCCGTTTTTCGCCGGTATCCCTAAGCGCACCGGCTGGAAGGGCGAGCTGCGCTACGGCCTGCTCAACGACATCCGGATCCTCGATAAAGAACGCTACCCGCTGATGATTGAGCGCTTTATGGCGCTGGCCTTCGAGCCGGGTGCTGAACTGCCGCAGCCTTATCCACGGCCAGCGCTGCAGATCGATGCGCAGAGCCGCGATGCGGCCCTGGCTAAGTTTGGTCTGAGCCTGGATCGCCCGGTGCTGGCGCTGTGTCCCGGGGCCGAGTTCGGTGAAGCCAAGCGCTGGCCGAGCGAGCATTACGCCAAGGTCGCAGAAATTAAGATTCGAGCGGGTTGGCAAGTCTGGCTGTTTGGCTCGAAGAACGATCATCCTGTGGGGGAAGATATCCGTTCGCGGCTGATCCCCGGCCTGCGTGAGGAAGCGGTAAATCTGGCCGGCGAAACCAGCTTGGCTGAAGCGATTGACCTGCTCTCCTGCGCCACGGCGGTGGTCTCCAACGACTCCGGGCTGATGCATGTGGCAGCCGCACTGAATCGCCCGCTGGTGGCGGTCTACGGTTCGACCTCGCCGGGGTTCACTCCGCCGCTGGCCGAGCAGGTGGAAGTCGTTCGTCTGGGGCTGGAATGCAGTCCGTGCTTCGACCGTACTTGCCGTTTTGGCCATTACAACTGCCTGGGCCAGCTCAAGCCGCGCCCGGTGATCGAGGCGCTGGATCGCCTGGTCGGCGATCCGGTCGAGGTTGAATAGCTTGCGGGTCTTGTTGATCAAAACGTCTTCATTGGGCGATGTGGTGCACACCTTGCCCGCACTGACCGATGCCGTGCGCGCCATCCCTGGCATCCAGTTCGACTGGGTGGTGGAAGAGGGTTTTGCCGAGATTCCGGCCTGGCACCCAGCCGTGGCCCAGGTCATCCCTGTTGCCATTCGCCGCTGGCGCAAACGCCTCTGGCAAACCCTGAAAAATGGCGAGTGGACGCGTTTCAAACAGCGTCTGGGCGAGACCCGTTATGACTTGGTGATCGATGCCCAGGGTCTGCTGAAAAGCGCCTGGCTGACCCGCTACGTTAACGCGCCAATTGCCGGTCTGGATCGTGATTCGGCCCGCGAGCCGCTGGCCAGTCGCTTTTATGATCGACGCTATGCGGTGCCGCGCGAGCAGCATGCGCTTGAGCGCACCCGCCAGTTATTCGCCCAGGCATTGGGTTATGCGCTGCCAACGGGGCTCGGCGATTACGGCCTGAACCGTGCGCAGTTGGCAGCTGCCCACGCCCAGCCGTATTTGTTGTTTCTGCATGGCACTACCTGGGCCAGTAAACACTGGCCAGAAGCCAATTGGCGTGAGCTGGCTGCGCAAATGAGCGCGCAAGGCTGGGCCGTGCGCCTGCCTTGGGGCAATGAGGCCGAAAAGGCCCGTGCCGAACGCATTGCTGAGGGCATTGAAAATGCTGCGGTGCTGCCCAGGTTAAATCTTGCGGGGGTAGCCAAAGTGATTGCTGGGGCCAGCGCCTGTGTGGCGGTGGACACCGGCCTGGGCCACCTGGCTGCCGCGTTGGATGTGCCGAGTATTTCGCTGTACGGCCCGACCTTGCCGGGCCGGGTTGGCGCTTATGGTCGTTCGCAAATTCACCTGTGCGCCACCGGGCCGAATGCGGGCAGTGGCGATCGTCATCAATTCTGCTTCGAAGGGTTGGATGTCGAGCGCGTCGCCACCGAGCTACAAGCCCTGCTGCTGGCCGAGGAAACCGTCTAATGCAACTCGCTTTTATCCTCTATAAATATTTTCCCTTCGGCGGTCTGCAGCGCGACTTTATGCGCATCGCTCTGGAGTGCCAGGCGCGCGGTCACGTGATCCGCGTCTATACGCCGATCTGGGAGGGTGAGGTGCCGGCAGGCTTCGAGGTGGTGGTGGTGCCGGTCAAGGCGCTGTTCAACCATAAACGCAACGAAAAGCTCACCGCCTGGGTTGAAGCCGATCTGGCCAAACGTCCGGTGGATCGGGTAATCGGCTTTAACAAGATGCCGGGTCTCGACGTTTATTACGCCGCCGATGGCTGTTACGAAGATAAGGCGCAAACACTGCGCAACCCGCTCTATAAGCGTTGGGGGCGTTACAAGCACTTTGCCGATTACGAGCGGGCGGTCTTCGCCCCCGAATCGAAGACCGAAATCCTGATGATCTCGGAGGTGCAGCAGCCGCTGTTTATCAAGCATTACCACACCCCCTTGCAGCGCTTTCACCTGCTGCCGCCGGGCATCGCTCAAGACCGTCGTGCGCCGGCCAATGCTGCTGAGATTCGCGCCGAGTTTCGCGCCGAGTTCAAGTTGGCAGATAGTGACCTGCTGCTGGTGCAAATCGGTTCCGGCTTCAAGACCAAGGGCCTGGATCGCAGCCTCAAGGCGCTGGCCGCCTTGCCCCGTGAGCTGAAAAAACGCACCCGATTAATCGCCATAGGCCAGGACGATCCGCGCGCGTTCCAGCTGCAGGCCAAAGCCTTGGGCGTGTCCGATCAGGTCCAAGTTCTTAAAGGTCGCAGCGACATTCCGCGTTTCCTGCTTGGCGCCGATCTGCTCATTCACCCGGCCTATAACGAGAATACCGGCACTGTACTGCTGGAGGCGTTGGTGTCCGGTTTGCCGGTGCTGGTGACGGATGTTTGCGGCTATGCCCACTACATCGCCGAGGCGGACGCCGGGCGAGTGCTGAGCGGCCCGTTTGAACAGGCAAAGCTCGACCATCTACTCGCCGATATGCTGGCCGATGCATCACGTCGAGCGTTCTGGGGGCGTAATGGTCTGGCTTACGCTGAGCGTGCTGACCTGTATTCAATGCCGCAGCATGCGGCCGACATCATTCTGGCGACACGCCCATGAAGCTGGTACTGGCTGAACCCTTTAAAAGCCTGTGGGCTGATCGCGATGCGTTTGTGGCCGTCGAGGCCTTGCAAGGGCAGGTGTTCCGCGAGCTGGAAGGCCGTCGCACACTGCGCACCGAAGTGGCTGGGCGCGGTTACTTCGTCAAGATTCACCGTGGCATCGGCTGGGGCGAGATCGTCAAGAACTTGCTCACCGCTAAGCTGCCTGTTCTCGGTGCGCGTCAGGAGTGGCAAGCCATCGAGCGCTTACAGCGAGCGGGGGTGGCGACCATGACTGCGGTGGCCTATGGCGAGCGCGGCAGCAACCCGGCGGCGCAGCATTCGTTTATCGTCACCGAAGAGCTGGCGCCGACCACCGACCTTGAGCAGCTGAGCCTGAACTGGGCGCAGCAACCGCCCGAGCCGAGGCTGAAGTGGGCGTTGATCAAGGAAGTGGCGAGCATGGTTGGCACGATGCACCGCGCGGGGGTCAATCACCGCGACTGCTACATCTGCCATTTTTTGCTGCACACCGATAAACCGGTTACCGCCGACGATTTTCGCTTGTCGGTGATCGACCTGCACCGCGCTCAGGTACGCAATGAGTTGCCTTTGCGCTGGCGCAATAAGGACCTGGCGGCGCTGTACTTCTCCGTGTTGGATATCGGCCTTACCCGGCGTGACAAATGGAGGTTTTTGCGCAACTACTTTCAACAACCCTTGCGTCAGATCCTTCAGGAAGAAGGCCGTCTGCTCGCTTGGCTGGAATCTAAGGCGGCCAAATTGTACGGCCGTAAACAGCGTTATGGAGATCGACTGTAGATGTCGGAGAAAAAGGCGTTTATCGGCCCGGGAGTGAGGGTTGCCCTTGTTCCGTGTCCTGCATTGGGCGACACCACGCTGTTCTTGCGCCTTGCCTGGCGTCTCCAGGCAGCCGGCGCGAAGGTCACCTTGGCTTCGGTGTCGCTGTCATCAGTGAGCGAGTACCTGCCCGGGCTGAACATTCTTGGGGCAACGCCTGATGTGCCTGCACTGGCGGGCTGTAACGATTTGGTTATCTGTGCGATTGATTGGTTTGTCGATGTCCCTCTGAGTAATGTGGCGTACCTGGCCGGTAAGAAACTCCCCGTTAAGCTCAGGTCCGAGCAGTCATCTGTATGGCTTGATGGTTGTCGCATTGAGGGAGCGCACAACGTGATTTGTCGCGACCCGAAGGCCGGAAAGACCATGGTGCAGTGGATCGATCTGTACGCCGAAGAGATCCTGGGGCTGGATCTGTCCACGTCCATTGCGGGGTTGCATATCCCGTCTCGTGACGCCGGCGCTGCCGTGCGGCGTGTGGCCATTTTTCCGACCACGCCGCATGCCAGTAAGAATTTCTCGACGTCTGGGTTTCGTCGCCTTGCTCGCCATTTGGTTGCCAGGGGCTGGCAGGTCGAGTTCGTCGGTATTCCGGCCGAGCAGCAAGCCTTGAGGGGGCAGTACCCAGGTCACTGCGTGCATGCATTCAATGACTTGAAGGGCCTCGTCGACTTTTTGCTGACATGCTCCATCGTCATTAGTAATGACTCGGGGGGCGGGCATCTCGGTTCGCTGCTGGCGTTGCGGACATTCACCATTACGCGCCGGCGCACCGATTTCACCTGGCGGCCCGGCTTCAATGAGCTCAATAGCGTGATTAATCCGGTCCTGAGCTTCAAATGGCTGGGTAAAACAGTCTGGCGACCGTTCATTCCACTGCGCCGCATCGTCAGTGCGCTTCCTGACTTAAACAGGACGCAGCCATGACAGCTTGGAAGCATGACCTGCACGATCCGATTTTGCTCAGCGCTTTCGGAACCCTTGAGGCTGTATTTGCACTTGAAGGGGAGCGTTTGACCTCTGACCCCTTGTCTGAGGTCATTCGTGTGGAGTTTGGCGGGGTGCGTTATTACGTCAAACGCTACTGGGGCGCTGGCAAAGGTCTACGACGCTATCTTGGTCGCCCGCGGGTCAAGGCTGAGTGGCAAAACCTCAAGTTGTTCGCCAAGTGGGGAATCCCCACCGCGCCGATTATTGCCTATGGGCTTGAGCGCAGGGTGGGTGCTTTTGTACGAGGGGCTCTCGTCACTCGCGAGCTTGAGGGAACGCTTGATCTGGCCGAGATTGCGAATCGGCAGGATGCGCGGTTGACCGACCCTCGTTGGGTCTTGCAGGTCAGTCAACAGTTAGCCAGGGGGGCTCGGGCGCTGCATGATCACCATTTCACACACAATGACTTGAAGTGGCGCAATCTGCTGGTTAATGAGCGCGGTGAGCTTTTCTTCATTGATTGCCCGACTGGAACCTTTTGGTGGGGGCCTTTGCTGCGCTACCGCATCATCAAGGATTTGGCGTGTCTGGATAAAGTCGCACACAAGGTGCTTTCACGTACCCAGCGTTTGCGTTTTTATCTTCAGTACCGTGGCCGTCAGCGCTTGAATGCTTCCGATAAGAAACGCATCCGTCAGGTCATTGCGTTTTTTGAGGGGCGGGAATGAGTGCTTTTATTGCGGCACAAGATCGCGCCCTACTGGAGCGTCACGGTCTTGCCAGTTTTGAGGCGCTGTGGGCGTTGAAACTTGAAGCCGTTGATGAACCCAACACTGAACGTGGCGGCTGGAGCAGCGTCTACCGGCTCGAGCTGGACGACGCGGCGTTCTACCTCAAGCGCCAGAGCAATCACCTGACCCGCACCCTGCGTCATCCTTTTGGTGAGCCGACCTTTGCCCGCGAGTTTCGTAATATTCAGCGCTACGCGGCGTTGGGAATTCCCGCATTGCAGGCGGCGTTTTTTGCCGAGCGCCAATTGCCGGGTGAGCGGCGTGCTGTGTTGCTGACTCGAGCTCTGGATGGTTGGCAGGATCTGGATGCCTGGTTACCCGGTTGGGCTGCGCTCGAAGAGGCCCGTCGTGCGGCAATTCTCAAGGCCTGTGGTGAGCTGGCGCGGCGCCTGCACCAAGCCGGGCAGATGCATGGCTGCTTTTATCCCAAGCATATTTTTCTGCGCGAGACCGCTGACGGCTTCGATGCACAGCTGATTGATCTGGAAAAGACCCGCCCGTTGCTGTTCGGTCAGCGTGATCGAGTAAAGGATCTGGAACCGTTGTTGCGCCGCGCCAGTGTGTGGAGCGAGGCGGAGGTCGGCGTGTTGCTGGTGGCCTATCTCGGCGAATCGGCTGATCTCGGCAGCTGGAGTGAGCGTCTTGGTGCCCGCAGGCGTCACAAGGAAGCGCGGCGATGAGTTTGGCGAGCCTCCGTGAGGCTGGACGCTCACCCAGCTTACCTCTGGTTATTGAGCTCGCCGATGCGGCCGGCTCGGCCGAATTGGTGGTGCAGCGTCTGTTACGTGTATTGCCGGGGCAGCGCTACGTCGCCCAGGCCGTATGGCGTGGTCGACCGGTGCTGGCCAAGCTGCTGGTCGGCGATAAGGCTGCGCGGCACTTTCAACGTGAGCTGACGGGCGCGCGTCTGCTGGCTGAGCAAGGGCTTTCTACGCCGCCGCTACTGGCCGACGGTTTGCGTGAAGGCGAAGGCGGTTGGCTGCTGTTTGAGTACCTAGATGGTGCCGAGAGCCTGTGGGATGCCTGGCGCACGGTGGAAAATCAGCCGCTGTTGAGTGCCGAGCAACAGGCAGTGCTGGCTGACGCGTTAGTCAGCATCGCGCAGATGCATGCCCAAGGCTTATGGCAGGCCGATCTGCACTTGGACAACCTGCTGCGGCACAACAGCCAGTTATTCGTTATCGATGGGGGCGGTGTGCAGGTTGAGGTGGCCGGTCAGCCGCTATCGCGCGCGAAGGTGCTGGAAAACCTTGGGGTGTTCTTTGCCCAGTTGCCTGCCGAGCTGACACCCTTTATCGAGGAGCTGTTGGTGCATTACCTATTGGCTAATGGCGAGCACGCGTTGCCTCTCGAGGCTTTACTCCGTGAGGTGGAAAAGGTCTGTAAATGGCGTTTACGCGATTATCTACGCAAGGTCGCCCGTGACTGCAGTCTATTCTCCGCGAAAATGGGGGCTTTCGGCTTGCAGGTCGTGCGCCGCGACAACCAGGCTGAGCTGCAGCCCCTGCTGAAGAACCTGGATCAGCTCACCGAGCAAGGCCATGTCTACAAGACTGGCGGCGCGGCCACCGTGGCGCAGGTGCAGCTGCAAGACCGGCCGCTGGTCGTCAAACGCTACAACATCAAAGGTGCTGCCCACTGGCTGAAACGCTTTTGGCGACCCAGCCGCGCCTGGCATAGCTGGGTTGAGGGCAATCGCCTGCAGTTGCTGGGTATCGCTACGCCACAACCCTTGGCCGTGCTAGAGCGGCGCTGGTGCTGGTTGCGCGGGCGGGCCTACCTGATTACCGAATACTGCGGCGGGCAGGATATAATCGCGCGCTTTAAGCCATACCATGACGTATCACCCCCGGAAACGGAGCTGTTAGCGCTGGATCGCTTGTTCGCGGCGTTGCTGCGCGAGCGCATCAGCCACGGCGATTTCAAGGGGCACAACTTGTTTTGGGATGAAGATTTGGCTCGCTGGTCGCTGATCGACCTCGATGCCATGCAGCAGCACCGCAGTGCGCGCAGTTTCGCTAAGGCCTATGCCCGCGACCGCGCCCGTTTCCTGCGTAACTGGCCAGCCGATTCGGCGTTGCACCAGTTGCTCAACCAACGCATACCGCTGACGCCCGCCGTCGGCTCAGCAGACTAAAAGAGGCAAAACCAGTGGCACTGACCATTCTCGGCCTGTCCGGCGCCCTCAGCCATGACCCTTCCGCCGCCCTGTATATCGACGGCAAGCTGATCGCGGCCGTCGAAGAAGAGCGCTTTGTGCGCGACAAGCACGCGAAGAACCGCATGCCCTACGAGTCGGCCAAATTCTGCCTGGAGCAGGCCGGGATCAAGCCGTCCGATGTTGATGTGGTGGCCATTCCGTTTGCACCGATCAGCATTTTCGAGAAGGCGCGCTGGCAGTACGCCAAACGCTACTGGTACGCGCCGGACCGCGCGCTCGACGCCATCCTCATGGGTAATCGCCGCTACAAGCGCTACTACAAGCACATCCAGTGGTGTCTGCAGCAGCTCGGCTTCGACCTGAAAAAAATCAAGATTGAACCGGTCGAGCACCACCTGGCTCACGCCGCCAGCGCCTATCACTGCTCGGGCTTTACCGAGAAGACCGCGATCCTTGGCATTGACGGCAAGGGCGAGTACGCCACGACCTTCTTTGGTTACGGTGAGAACGGCAAGATCCACAAGATCAAAGAGTTCTTTGACCCGGATTCGCTGGGTGGGCTGTACGGCGCGATTACCGAGTTCCTCGGTTTCGAGATGCTCGACGGCGAGTTCAAAGTGATGGGCATGGCGCCTTACGGCGATGCCAGCAAATATGATTTCTCGCGGTTGGCCAAATTCGAAAATGGTGAGTTGATCATCAATACCGAGTACGCCAACGTCATTGGCCTGCGCCGCTATAAAGAAAACGGCAAGGGCTTCTATTTCTCGCCAAAATTGATCGAATGGCTAGGGCCTAAGCGTAACGGCGACATCGCCGACGACCCCTACATCCATTACGCCGCCAGCATGCAGGCCTTGTTCGAGAAGCTGGCACTGCAGATGATGGAGCACTATCTGGGCGACATCATTCGCGAGACCGGCAAGATTGCCTTCGCCGGCGGCTGCGCGCTGAACGTCAAACTCAACCAGAAGATCATCGCTCGCGATGATGTGAAGGAGCTGTTCGTGCAGCCCGCTTCCGGCGACGCAGGCACTGCAGTCGGTGCCGCCGCTTACATCTCGCACCAGCGCGGTGTGCCGGTGGAAAAGATGGAGCACGTCTACCTTGGCCCGTCGTACACCAACGAAGACGTAATTGCCGCCTGCGCCCGTCACCCGAGCAAGCCGGTGTTCAAGCAGATCGACAACATGCCGCAGCGTATTGCCAAGATCATGGTCGAAGGCAACCCGGTCGCCTGGTTCCAAGGCCGCATGGAGTTTGGCCCGCGCGCCTTGGGCGGTCGTTCTATCATCGGCTGCCCGAGCATTCCGGGCGTGGCCAATCGCATCAACGAGCAAATCAAATTTCGCGAGCGCTGGAGGCCTTTCTGCCCGTCGATGCTTGATACCGTCGGGCCGCAGATGCTCAAGGTGGATCACCCGAGCCCATTCATGACATTCACATTCGAAGTGAATGAAGAGTGGAAAACCCGTGTCAGTGAAGTGGTACATGAAGACGGCACTTCGCGCGCCCAGGTGCTCAAACGCGAATACAACCCGCGTTACTACGACATGATGCTGGAGCTGGAAAAGCTCACCGGCAACGGCGTGTCGCTGAACACCTCGCTCAACCGCCGCGGTGAGGCAATGATTTGCTCACCCACTGACGCGTTGAACATGTTCTACGGCTCGGATCTGCAGTACCTGATCATGGAAGACATTCTTGTGGTCAAGGACGGCAAGGATTGGTATGACAACGTCTGAGGACTTTGGGACTGATCAGCCGTGGGTGTTGCAGTTCTGCCACGGCTACGACGGCCCCTTCCTCGATTGTGCGCGGCAGTACGCCGCGCTCTTTGCCGGTACCCGTTATAAAGTCTGCACGGTGTACCTGACGGGCAAACCGAGCGCGGCAGTCGAGCAAGGTTCGGCGTCTGACGAGGTGATTTTCCTCGATTATTCCAGTCGCGACGTGCGCGGTCTCAAGCTAAAAGCGATCCGCGACCTCAAACGCATCGCTGCTTTGCGCGACTTTAATTTCTGTATCGCCCATCGTTTTAAGCCGATCTATGTCGCCCTGCTGGGCAGCGATCTACCGGTGATCGGCGTGCACCACGCGTTTGGCGACTACAAACGGCGTACCCGTCAGCTGTTTGCCAACTTATTCAGCAAGCGTTTGGCTTTGCTCGGGGTTTCCAATGCGGTGCGTGATGATATACGTGCGTGCTTGCCGAACTGGGCGCCGGAGCGTATCGAGACGCTGTACAACCGCATTGATCTTCACGCTGTTCAGTCTGCGCAGGTTTCGCGCGAAGCCGCGCGTGAGCATCTGGGCTTGCCGCACGATGCCTGGGTGGTTGGTAATGTCGGGCGCCTACACCCGGACAAGGATCAGGCAACATTGATCCGCGGTTTTGCCGAGGCCCTACCGCAGCTGCCAGTTGGCAGCCTGCTGGCGATTATGGGCAGTGGTCGGCTGGAGGTACCGTTAAAAGCGCTTGTACGCGAGTTGGGTGTGGACGCGTCGGTGCACTTTCTCGGTCAAGTGGCCGATGGCCGTAACTATTTCAAAGCTTTTGATGTGTTTGCCCTGACTTCAGATCACGAGCCATTCGGAATGGTGCTGCTGGAGGCGATGGCGGCCGATATGCAGGTTCTGGCTACGGATTGTGGTGGGGCGCCTGAGGTGGTCGGCGAGTCTGGGGCATTGTTTGCGTTGGGTGATCACGCGGCGCTGGCCGCTCGACTGCGGGCTGCGGCCGGTGGCAGGCTTGGCCTGCGCGGTGCTGGGCGGGTGCAGGCTGTTTTTACGGATGAGATTGCCCGCGAGCGTTTCTGGTCATGGCCTGGTGTGAGTGCATCGTGCAGGAGGCAAAGTGATGATCAGTCGTGAACCTAAGCAGCTTGTTTACCTAGTGTATGGGGGTAAGCCCGAGTATCACCGGGAGGCCAAATACAGCATTCTTTCTGCTTTGTATCATGCGCGTGGTGAGTGCCCACGAGTCCTGCTTTACACCGATGAGCCGGCACAGTTCAGCGGCTGGCCCGTTGACCTGATCGAGCTTGATGCTGCGACCTTGGCGAACTGGACAGGGTCTGCTGCTTATCTGCACCGGCGTAAGGCTGCAGCTATTCGCGATGCGTTGGCGTACGCCGATCAAAGCATATTCATTGATACGGATACCTTCTTTCTGGCCTCTCCGGTCAAGCTATTTGAGCGTCTCGCGGGCTCATCTTGGCTTGTCGATGAAATTGAAGGTGTCTGGAAAGAGTACAAGGGGGATGTCATGTATGACGTCCTTGCGCCTTACCTGGCAGAGCATCACGGTGTCGATCAACAGATGTTGCTCATCAATTCGGGCGTCCTGGGTTTTCGGGTCGAGGCGTCACGCCTGATGGATGAGACCTTGGCCTTGATCGATGTATTGCATCCGATGGTCCCCAAGATTCACGTTATCGAGCAATTTGCCGTGGGCGTGGCTGCCAGGCACTTGGGCCGACCTGCGCAGGCACAAGGTGTAGTAATGCATTACTTCTCGGGTAAGAACTACTGGCGCCACATGATCGCTGCATTTTTTCAGCGCTATGGTGAGGAATTTTCTGCGCAGGCCGTACAGGCGGTGCGCGAAGTCCCGACCTCTAAACCCAGGCCTGTCTGGTGGCAGCGTCTCGACTATCGCGTGAGAAGTTTATTTCTTCCAGCCAAAACCCGTTCGTTTGCCAAGCTTGCCTATTACGCCGCAGTGATGCGCGCCGACCCTTATGCTGAAGCCTGTGGTTGCGGTTACGCAGATGAGCTGCGGCGAAAAGCCGTAGCCAAAGGTGAAGCGCTGAGCAATCAACCCTGGAGTAAAGTGCTCAGCAGTCGGCATAAACAGCGTTTGGCCGAGCTGTTGCAGATACCTGATGGAACGCTCTAGCGGATTCAACGATAGGCTCTGCTTCTATCCCAATGAGCAGTAACTTTTCTGTATGGATGCTTTTGGGCAGCTATTGCGCTGTTCTCGTAGCAGATTCTTAGTACTGTTTTCGAGGTGTGTCAGTGAACGTGCTTTTTCTGGTCCAGGCCGAGCAGCGTGCAATATTGGACAGGCTGTATGACGGCATCGCTGAGTCATGCGACAGCTGCGACATTCGTTGGCTGAGTAGCGATGAACAGGCCAATTTGAAGCGCTATTTTCGCGAACACATTGATCTGTCCCGCTACGACAGGGTGCTTTTTTTTCTGCGCTTCAAGAAAGAGATGCGTCAATGGCGCTTCATTCGCACGCTGCCCAACGTGGTGATTCTCGAGCATGACGCCTACCAGAACTATATTCCGTGCAAATACACGGGGATGTTCAGTGCCCACTACCGGCATATGCCCTGGGTGCGCATTATCAGCTCTGGTGCCCAGGTCAGCCAGCGCCTCCGTGCCGAGGGTTTCGATGCCGTTTTCGTGCCTAAAGGTTACGACCAGGGCCTGATGACCTATCAAGAGCTGACGCGTGATATCGAGTTGGCATTTATTGGTAGCACCAAAAGCGTGGCGTATAGCGGGCGCAAGGCGCTGTTGGATGAGTTGGCGTCTGTCGAGAATCTGTTGGTAACCAAGACGCGATCAGGGCAGGAATATAACGACACACTCAACCGCATCCGCTTCTTCGTAAGCGCTGATGTCGGGATGGGTGAATACATGATCAAGAACTTTGAGGCGATGGCCGTGGGTTGCGTATTGCTCGCCTATGACCAGGGTGCTGAAGAAAATGCTGCGCTGGGTTTTGTCGATATGCAGAACCTCGTGCTTTACCGCGATATTCCTGAGTTGCGTGAGAAGCTTCGCATATTGCGCGCCGACCCTGAAAAAGCACAGGCGATTGCAGAGGCCGGTAGAGTGATGGTGGAGCAGTGTTACAGCTTTGCAGCGATCGGGCATGCAATCACCGAGGCCATGCGCCCTACATTGCGTGTTCACAGACATTTGCCGTGGTTTCTTCGTCTGCTGGCCCGGTGGAAGTTGATCTGAGGGCCTGTCTGCCCAATTAAGGAGTGATCGTGAGCGTTCTGAACGTTATGTGGAGCGGTGGTGGAGCCTTCGTGTCCGTTCATAAGGTGCATCGGCAGATTCTCCAGCTGTGTAAGCCTGGTGAAGCTATAGAGACGCTGCTATTGCAGTCGGGCGATGCCGCGCCTCTGTCTGACGTTGGGTGTGTTACCTCTTTAGGACTTTCCTCTGCACGAATCAAAGGTGCTGGTTTGGTGGGGGCGCTACAGCGTGTGCTGGACCGACGGCGGCTGGCCAAGCGGCTGGTGCAACGACCGTCTCGCTTGGTACTTATCGATGGTATCGGTGTAGCGGCTTTCATTCTCCCGTTGTTGACAAAGTTGACCGCTACCCGAGTGGTGGTGCTGTTTCATGGTTCGAAACGGCTAAAGGCGGAGCATATTGCCCTCTTGAGAGGCTTTCCTGCGGATCGTCTGGATCTGGTTGCCGTTTCAGCCACATTGGCCGCTGAGCTTGAAGAGCAGGTCGGGCGTAACGTGTTGAACGGGCGTGTAGCTATTGAGCCCGCGGCATTTCGATCCTCGTTATTGCCGAGAGAAACTGCACAGCGTGTCCTTGGAGTTCCGGTAGGAGCTGGGCGAACCATTGGTGCAGTGGGCCGCTTGGTGCCAGAAAAAGGCTTTAGCCGTCTGGTGACCGCTATTGCAGGTTGGCTCCTGAATAATCCCGAGGATCGTCTTGTGATTGTCGGTGAGGGTGTTGAGCGCGAGCATTTGAAAGCCCTTGCTGAAGAGTTGGGCGTGCTCAACCAGATTCATTTGGTTGGTCATCATGCTGAAGCCCCGCGACTCTACTCTGCGTTTGACCTGATATGCATACCGTCTGAGCAGGAGGGGTTGGGGTTGGTCTTGCCTGAGGCGGTGATTGCGTGTGTACCGGTTTTGGCGAGCGATTTAGCTGTCTTTCGTGAACAGCTCAATGGCGCTGCAGGGCTTTTGCCATCAGTTACTGAGGTGTGGCGAGATGCGCTCAATTCGGTGCTGGTAGAAGACCTTGACTCTCTGGCCGATGTGCAGCGTGCTGGTATGGATGCCGAAGTCGTTTGGGCGCGCTTCGAGGCTTTTTACCAGCACTTGCTTGCACGTTAGTCTGCTAAAACGGCTGCCGATAATTCGGCCATTGGAAAGCGCTCTGTAATGTCCATTTGTTGTAGCAGTCGGGCGAAGTGCTTGAGGTTGCGTGCCGCCTTGGCTTGTGAAAGAGCCCGCCGATGAAATGCCAGGTCGGCAACATCGATAAGCCCCAAGGTGTTTTGTGGGGTGAGTACGATGTTGCCTAGGTGAAGTGAGCGGAAGTAAATGCCTTTTCTATGAAGTGTGCGGATAAAGTCACAGAGAACGGGCAGGCGTGCGGTGAAGCTCTCGGGGTTCTGTAGGTATAGCTCCTTGAGCGTCTGCCCTGGAAGCGGTGCATAGAGAACGGCGCTGAGTTGCTTTTCAGCGAAGGTGTACAGCGTCATAGGCGTCAGCGTTGGAATGTCTAGCTCTGCCAAGCGCTCTGCATTTTGATAGAAGCGCACTGAATAGGGTCTAAGTAAGGCTGAAGAAATCAAGCGCTTGCGTCGGAAAAGCTTAAGGAAGTTACCGTTGGCGAGGCGGTAAACCTTGGGGCCCAGGCTGTCCTCTTCGAGAACTTTTGCGTCAGCGGTCAGTGTCGCCAGCGCGCTATCGTTCAGGTGTTTTGTACTGAGCATCGTGTGTCCTTTACCTTAAACGGCCTGATTGGCTTTGAGGCGACCTAGCAGGTGGGCGTGCATGACGTGATAGTGGCTGCCTGCTAATAGTTTTAACAATGGGTCCGCAGCCATAGCGTTATTTGCTCGATGTTAAGCAGCTTTCCCTGTCGGTCCTCCATGTTGACTAAAGCTTTGTCCCACCAAGCAGCTGCGCAGGCCTGATCAAATTCGTTGGAATAGTCGTGGCCCCCATATTAATGGAGTGTTCGAGAACCCCTTTGTCAGTCGTGATCAGGCCGATTCTACCAGCGTTCGTCTGCCGCACATTCGTCTCCAAAAGTCCCGTCTGCTCTAGGTGGCTGGGAAGCGATGGTGATTCTCCGAGAGGAGCTCCGATAGCACTGCAGAGCAGATGACCACCGGTAACAGGAGGGGTACGGAAAAACGTGTCAGTGTCAATCGCACAGCCTTTTCATATTCACTGAGGCCGTTAAGCAAGACTGCGTGCTTGATCCTGAAATGGTAGCGGTGAGGGCCGTCCCAGTTGGGGTCTATGGTGCAAGTTGTGATAGAGGGCCTCGTGTAACACTGGGTGCTGTCGGTAAAGGCCTGAATCTCAAACTGACGATCACTTGCGCAGAGGGCTGAATGGGCGAGCTCACTGGCTATGCTGAGAACCGCCTCGTGTTGGTCAATGTCTGCGCCAAAGGTGGGATAGACAAATTGTGGGGTGGCGTTCATTACGTAAGGCAGCGAATGTTAGATACAGCATAGAATACCCCTTTTTAGGTTGAGCCGCCCACTGAGTGCCCTGGGCGTTGGGAGTTAATGTTGAGGATTCCGGTGACAGGAATAATGCTGCTGATAACCTGTGGGTATTTGTGGTTTCTAATGGGGATTGCATGGGCCCCGAGCAATAAAATTTATCAGCAAGCTTTGGTTGTTTTGCTTTGGCTACCCGGTTTGCTGTCAATGGTTATCTTCCATAAACGCTTGCTTAGCGTTTGGCGCAACAGTCGGGTTTTCTGTTCGTTTTTATTGATCTTTTTGGCCTGGGCTGCTCTGAGCACCTTGTGGACTGGTGCTGATGAGCCCCCACGAGAATTGAAGCGCGTGTTTTATGTAGGGGTTTTTCTTGCTTCTCTGGCGTTATTGTCCTCTCAGTATCCTGAGCGGATCTGGCAAGGGCTGGCTGTCGCCTTTGTAAGCTTGGCACTTGCTTGCTCAGCGAGCATTTACCTCTTTTATATCCGCGATGCACAGCCTCTAATTGCTCGGCTTGAGGGTATAGGGCAGGTGGGGCACCCGATTCTCGGCGCCTATGTCATGGCGCTTGTGGTGATTTGGGGGGTGCGGTTCAAACCTTCTGGTGTCTGGCGGAGCCTTTTGTGGGGCATGCTGATGCTATGCGCTCTAGCGTTTGTTCTGCTGGGCCAGAGTCGCGGTGCCATGGTGGCATTGATAGCCGGTTTTTTTGCCCTGCTCTTGCTTCGTGGCGGGCGTTTTGTGTGGGTAGGCGGCATAGTTATCGTGCTTGTATGCTGGGTCGGTTATGAGCTTTTCGCGCCGTTCATTCTCGCGCGCGGACTGTCGTACCGGCCAGAAATTTTCCAGGCCAGTCTAGACATGGTTATGCAAAAGCCCTTTTTGGGGCTGGGAATTGGCACGGATTACCGTGTTGTGACGTCCAGCTACCCCGAGGGGTTCGATCACACGCACAATAGTTTCACCCATGTCGCGGTTGAGCTGGGTATACCTGGTGTAGTCATGTGGGTCGGTCTGTGGTTGAGTGCATTTCATATTGCTTGGCAACATCGCTTCTCCGTCGAAGGGAGGCTGGTATTTGGAACTTTGGTTGTCTCGCTGACAGCGCTTCAGTTTGACGCGGCCAGCCTATGGGGTACCCCCAGGGCAGAGTGGTTCGTAATCTGGCTTCCTTTGGCCTTTACGCTTGCTCTCATTGCACAACCACAAGGTGCTAGACTGCGGCCCGCCTGTATCGAAGTGAGTTAACTCGTGAGTGATGTGAGAAATGACGCGGCTCAGCCTAGTAGTTTGAAAATCTACTTTCGGCTGCTGGGGTACGTGAAACCCTACATTGGCATGTTTTTGATCAGTATTTTTGGGTTTCTGATCTTCGCTTCCACTCAGCCAATGCTTGGCTACATCTTGAAGTTTTTTGTGGATGGGCTGAATAATCCGAATGTCGGGCTCTTTGCTGGGGTTCCATGGGTGCAGGCGCATGCGCCCTGGCTTGCAGAGCTTAAACTGCTCCAAGCAGTCCCCCTCCTTATCGTGCTAATTGCTCTTTGGCAGGGGGTTGGTTCATTTCTCGGTAATTTTTACCTTGCCAAAGTTTCTATGGGCTTGGTTCAAGATCTGCGTATTGCGTTATTTAATAATCTTCTAACGCTGCCTAATCGGTATTTCGATAGCCACAACTCTGGTCACCTGATTTCCAGACTCACTTACAATGTAACCATGGTCACTGGCGCTGCCACTGATGCCATCAAAGTGGTGGTGCGTGAGGGAATGACGGTGGTCTTTCTCTTTGCAACTTTGTTATGGATGAACTGGAAGCTCACGCTGGTCATGGTTGCGATATTGCCGATCATTGGTCTGATGGTATCCAGTACCAGTAAGAAATTTCGTAAGCAAAGTAAGAAGATTCAAGTGGCGATGGGCGACGTCACCCATGTGGCTTCGGAGACAATTCAGGGGTATCGAGTTGTCCGTAGTTTTGGCGGTGAGCGTTATGAGCAGCAACGTTTCCAAGCCGCCAGTGAGGATAATCGCCTCAAACAGCTGAAAATGGTTAAAACAGGTGCGGTCTACACCCCAAGCCTGCAGCTGGTGATCTATAGCGCCATGGCCGTATTGATGTTCCTCGTGTTGTTGTTACGTGGTGATGCCAGTGCCGGTGATTTAGTGGCTTACATCACGCTGGCAGGATTGCTACCCAAGCCAATTCGTCAGCTGTCTGAGGTAAGTTCGACTATCCAAAAAGGGGTGGCTGGGGCCGAGAGTATTTTTGAGCAGCTGGATGAGCAGCCTGAAATTGACCAGGGCACGCAGGAGCGCGAGCGGGTTACAGGTCGTTTGCAGGTCATCAATCTCAGCTTCCAGTATCCGACCAGTGAAAGGCCTGTGCTCAACAACATTTCTTTTGTTGCCGAGCCAGGTCAGATGGTGGCGCTGGTGGGGCGTTCAGGCAGCGGCAAGTCCACGTTGGCGAGTTTGATTCCGCGTTTCTATCACCATGAACAGGGTCAAATTCTGCTCGATGACCTGGATGTAGAAGATTACGCACTGCGTAACCTACGCCGCCATGTTGCTCTGGTGACCCAGCATGTCACTCTGTTCAATGACACCGTGCGCAACAACATCGCGTATGGTGATTTGTGCGATGCACCCTTGGATGCGGTCAAGCGTGCTGCAGAGGATGCTTACGCTGTCGAGTTTATCGAGAAGATGCCTCAGGGGTACGACACGCTGGTTGGCGAGAACGGTGTGTTGCTTTCGGGGGGGCAGCGTCAGCGGTTGGCGATTGCCCGTGCACTGCTCAAAGATGCGCCATTGTTGATTCTGGATGAAGCCACCTCGGCTCTGGACACTGAGTCCGAGCGGCACATTCAGGCTGCGTTGGATAAGGTTGTTGAAGGGCGTACCACCATCGTGATTGCCCATCGGCTGAGCACGATCGAGAAAGCCGATCTGATTCTGGTGATGGAGCAGGGCGAAATCGTTGAACGCGGTACTCATGCGCAGCTGTTGGCACTCAATGGCTATTACGCGCGTCTACATGCCCGAGACTTTGCAGAAGATACCGACCTGAATATGGAACCTAGCGCCTGATGCTCAGTCATTTGCGCGCCTGGCGTGAGCGTGGCTGGACGCCGATTGATGCAGCCGAGTATGCCGATGCTTGGCAGCGCTTTGGCGGCAGCGTCGCCACCCATCCACAGGTCGTCGAGCGTCTGGCGGGCTTAGCGGGTATTGCAGTGCGGTACCTTGGCTGGTTCACCGATGGTGGGCTGCAAGCGGCCATGCCGACCTGGGGCCGACATTTGGCATTGTCCAAGGACGTCCTGAAACAGCATGATAAGCGCGGGTTGTTTGATCTGGGCAATGCCGAGATCATCTTGCCAATGGCTGCAACAGCCCAAGCGCCCGTGCGTCACCGCGCGCGTTACCTGTCGTCCTTGAATGCTACGCAGGTGCTCGGGCTACGTGAGCAGCCCGAAGGCTTGGCCTTGGCCCGTGAGCCTGAGCAATACAGCAAAAAATTTCGCTACAACCAACGCCGTGAGCAGCGCTTACTGGAAGAAGCGGGTGGTCTTGTGCGGCCGATGCTGGAGTTGTCCGCTGCCGAGCAGGCGGTGATTTATGCCGATCTGTTCCAGCGCCGTTGGGGTTTTGAGGCGACCGGCAAGGCGCATTTGGCCGAGGTGTTCAGCTTGATGCGCGATTTCATGACCGGCTCGCTGATCTACCTGAATGATCAGCCGGTAGCCATTCAAGTGCTTTACCGTGTCGAGGCTCCGCAGTGGGTCAGCCTGGAGTACATCAACGGCGGCGTTGACCCGCAGAATCGCGAGTTCAGCCCTGGCAGCGTACTCAGCTTTATCAACACGCAAACGGCTTGGACTGAAGCGCGGGCGCTCGATAAACCGCTTCGTTATTCCTTTGGCCGAGCTGATCGCGAATACAAAGATCGCTGGTGTAACCGCGTTCCGGTTTATCAGGTTTAACGATGTCTGGACGTAAACAGGCACTTCTCAAGCAGCACCGTCGGCAAAAGCGTATTGCTTTGCTGCTGGCCCTTGTCGCGTTGCTGATGGTCGGAGTACTGGTCACCTGGTGGTGGATGCCGATCCTTCTAGTGGTCGGCTGGGTGGCGCATGAGGCCTGGTTTGCCGACCACCTGTTCTATGCCCCGGGCGATGATTACAGCTACGCCTTTGCCGGTGATGTGCCTGTATTGACCGGGCGCATCGAGGCGGGGCGCCTCGTGCTTGACGGCGATGTTGGCGCTGCCGATACGCTCATTTTGCAGGTGCAACTGCATGCCGGTTGGCTGGGGCGCTGGTTAGATCCATATGTGGTCATAGGTGCGGATCGGCAAGATTTTGAGCGAGGCGTGCAGGGGCGGCGTTATCTGAACTTATCAGGCCAGCACGTGCAGCTGGCGAGTGGCGACCTGTCGGTGCGTGGCCGCTTCTGCCGTATTGAACCCGCCGTCACCCTGTATGCCTTGAGCAATCCTGATTACGCCGAACAACGGCTGATGGTGATTGCGCCCCATGCCGACGATGCAGAACTGGCCGCGTTCGGTCTGTATAGCCGGGCGCGTGATGTCAGCATCGTGACCCTGACCCAGGGCGAAATTGAGGCTGAAGCCTATCAAGCGTTGGGCTTGGACCCGGCAGGGGCCGCTCTGCTCAAAGGGCGTTTGCGCGCGTGGGACAGTCTTGCTATTCCGCTCTGGGGCGGTGTGCCGCAGAGTCAGTGCCTGCAGCTGGGCTATTACTGCCTGCAATTGCCGGCGATGCAGGCGCAGCCCGAGGCGGCTTTTGCTTCGCGCGAGTCGGGCGCAGGGGATATTCGCAGTGCGCGCGCAGCTAATTCAATCCAGCTTCCTGGCGATGCTGATGGCTTGCCCAGCTGGCAAAACCTGCTGGCCGATTTAGTGGCGTCCCTCGAACATTTTCGGCCTGAGGTGATCGTTACGCCGCATCCGCAGCTGGACCCGCACAGCGATCATGTCGCCAGCACCCAGGCTTTGCTGCAGGCCATCGAGCTGAGCAGCTGGAAACCGAAAACCCTGCTGCTGTATGCCAACCACTTGCATGACAACGACCGCTGGCCAATGGGGCCGGCTGGGTTCGGCATTGCTCTGCCGCCAGCCATTGAAGCGCTACCGGACGATGGCTTGTGGAGTCCCACCCTGGATGCTGCCCAACGACTGGATAAGGCCATGGCCTTGGCCATGCAGCATGATTTACAAGGCCCATTGCCGCTCAAGCGGCGCATTCGCCGGTTGATCCAGTTCGTGCTGGCGGGCCGTCGTTGGCCAGCAACTGGAGAGGATGAGTTCTTCCGCAAAGCGGTGCGCCGTCACGAACTGTTTTGGGTGCGTACGCTCGACGGTTAATCCGTGTATTTACCTGCCAATGTTATGATTTGCGGCGATTCGTTTTAGCCGCTTCTGGAGTGTTTATGAAATTGTCCATGCCGCGTTTCGACCAGGCCGCCGTTCTGGTGGTGGGCGATGTCATGCTCGATCGTTATTGGCATGGTGGCACCTCGCGGATTTCTCCGGAGGCCCCGGTGCCGGTGGTCAAGGTCGAGCAGATTGAGGATCGTCCAGGCGGGGCGGCTAACGTTGCGTTAAACATTGCTGCCCTCGGTGCACCCGCCACATTGCTCGGTGTGACCGGCGAGGATGAGGCCGCCGACAGCCTGCGCAACAGCCTGCAGGCGGTTGGTGTAAAAACCTTTTTCCAAACGATCAAAGATCAACCGACCATCGTCAAGTTACGGGTGATGAGTCGTCATCAGCAGCTGTTGCGCATGGATTTCGAAGAGCCGTTTCGTACCGATACAGCTGCCCTGGCGGCCAATGTCGAGGCGCAACTGGATGGAATCAAGGTGCTGATCCTCTCCGATTACGGTAAGGGCGCGCTGCAGAATCATCAGGCATTGGTGCAACTGGCGCGCAGCAAGGGTATTGCCGTACTGGCCGACCCTAAAGGTAAGGATTTCTCCATCTACCGTGGCGCCAGCCTGATTACCCCCAACCTGCACGAGTTCGAAGCCATTGTCGGCCCTTGCCACGATGAGGCTGAATTGGTGGCCAAAGGCGCGGCCTTGATGACTGAGCTGGAGTTGGGCGCGCTATTGGTGACCCGTGGGGAGCATGGCATGACTTTGCTGCGCCCCGAACATCCGGCGCTACATCTACCCGCACGTGCCCGTGAAGTGTTCGATGTGACCGGTGCTGGCGATACGGTGATTTCCACCCTGGCTGCCAGCCTGGCTGCTGGTGAGGAGTTGCCGCATGCCGTCGCCTTGGCCAACCTGGCTGCCGGTATCGTGGTCGGAAAACTCGGTACCGCGGCGATCAGCGCTCCAGAACTGCGCCGTGCGATCCAGCGCGAGGCCGGTTCTGAGCGTGGCGTGCTGAGCCTCGATCAATTGCTGCTGGCCATCGAAGACGCCCGCGCCCATGGCGAGAAAATTGTCTTCACTAATGGTTGCTTCGACATTTTGCATGCTGGGCATGTCACCTACCTCGAACAGGCGCGCGCTCAGGGCAACCGTCTGGTATTGGCGGTCAACGATGACGCTTCGGTTAGCCGCTTGAAAGGCCCAGGTCGACCGATTAATGCGGTGGACCGGCGCATGGCCGTGCTGGCCGGCCTTGGTGCAGTGGATTGGGTGGTGAGCTTCAGCGAAGACACCCCGGAAAACCTGTTGCGCGCGGTCAAGCCGGACGTGCTGGTCAAGGGTGGCGATTACGGCATCGAGCAGGTGGTGGGTGCTGATATCGTCACCGCTTATGGCGGCGAGGTGCGGGTCCTGGGCCTGGTGGAAAACAGCTCGACCACCGCCATCGTCGAGAAAATCCGCAGTAACTAAACCTCATCAGTGACTGGCTGTTTTGCCAGTCACTGGCGTCGGCGCGGTCATAGGCGCGTGCGCTGACCGCGCGCATGATCATCGGCATCCCCCGTATGGAGCGAGATGCCATGACTTCCGATGTACAGGGCCGTGCCCTGGCAATGCTCAACCGCTTCGCTCAGGCCGACTGGCCGGATCGCCTGAAGCTGCGCAAACCTGTCGAGAAACTGATCTACACCGGCAGTCGCGCGAGCTTTCGTGCGGCCGCGCAGCGTGCGGGAAAAACCGCCAAGGTGGCGCGCCCGGCTGACCTTGACGCGCTGTTCGACCTGTCCCTCTCCGATGAGCAGCAGATGCTGGTGGAAATGCTCGAAGCATTCGCCGGCGAAGTGCTGCGCCCACTGGCCCATGATGCTGACGAACAGGCCGTGCTACCGGCCGCGTTGCTTAACCAGGCGCATGAGCTGGGGTTGACTCACTACGCCGTCAGCGAAGCCCAGGGCGGCATGGCGGGCGAGCGCACCACCTTGAGCAACGCGTTGATCGCCGAGGCGCTGGGCAAGGGTGATCTGTCTCTGGCTGCCGCATTATTGGTGCCCTTGTCGGCGGCCAACTGCATTCGCCGCTGGGGCAATGCTGCGCAACAGGCACGCTGGCTGCCGGCCTTTGTTGGCGACGACCCCGCGCCGGTAATGGCTATTGCGGTCAATGAACCGACCCCGCTGTTTGACCCACACAAACTGGCCACGCGGGCGCGCAAGCGTGGCAAGCACTACGTGCTCAGCGGTGAGAAGAGCTTAGTGCTGCGTGGCCTGGATGCCAGCCAGTTGATTGTGGCGGCGCAAGCGACTGACGGCCCAGCGCTGTTTATTGTCGAAGCCGGAGCTAAGGGCCTGCAGCGCAGCTCGCAACCGGGCATGGGCCTGAAAGCGGGCGGCACTGCGCGCTTGCGCCTGAACAGCGTCAAGGTGCCGCTGGATGCGCGTCTGGCGGCTGAGGATTTCAACTACCAGAGTTTTCTCGATTACGCCGGCCTGGCCTGGTGCGCCCTGGCCGTGGGCACGGCGCAGGCGGCGCTGGATTATGTGGTGCCTTATTGCAACGAGCGTGTGGCCTTTGGTGAGCCGATCAGTCATCGCCAGGGCGTGGCTTTTATGGTCGCGGATATGGCCGTGGAGATTGATGCCATGCGCCTGATGGTCTGGCGCGCCTGTGCCCGCGCCGAGCAGGGTTTGCCGTTCCAGCGTGAAGCCTATCTGGCACGCCTGTTGTGCAGCGAAAAAGCCATGAAGATTGGCACCGACGCGGTGCAACTGCTCGGTGGCCATGGTTTTACCAAAGAACATCCAGCCGAGCGCTGGTACCGCGATTTGCGTGCGCTGGCGATTATGGCCGGCGGCCTCCAGCTCTAAGGGCGCCTCAAAAATGAATCTGGAAACCCCAAAGAAATTCCGTGGCCTGGTCAATCAGGCCCATCAGGTGGCGGAGCACTATTTTCGGCCGATTTCGCGCAAGTACGACAAGGCCGAGCACGCCTATCCCAAGGAGTTGGACCTGCTGGCGGCGTTGCTCGACGGTATGAATGCCGGCTCGCCGGACGCCATTGGTGCCACCTCCGCAAGCAAGCGCGGCGCGGCCCGTGAGCAGCAAGAAGGCATCAAGAATGGCGGCAACATGTCTGCCCTGCTCGGGGTGATGGAGCTGTGCTGGGGCGATGTCGGCCTGCTCCTGGCCATGCCGCGCCAAGGCTTGGGCAATGCGGCGATTGCCGCGGTGGCTAATGATGAGCAATTGGCGCGCTTCGGAGGCACCTGGGCGGCCATGGCGATTACCGAGCCGGGCTGCGGCTCGGATTCGGCGGCGATTCGCACCACGGCGATCAAGGATGGCGATCACTATGTGCTCAACGGCGAGAAAATCTACGTCACTTCCGGCGAGCGCGCCGACTCCGTAGTCGTCTGGGCCACGCTGGACAAGAGCCTAGGGCGTGCGGCAATCAAATCCTTTGTGGTGGAACACGGCACGCCGGGGATGAGCGTCACACGCCTGGAGAAGAAGCTCGGTATCAAGGCTTCCGACACCGCCGCGATCAGCTTTAGCGACTGCCGGGTGCCTGCGGCCAACCTGCTCGGCAACCCAGAGATCGATGTACAAAAGGGTTTCGCCGGCGTGATGGAAACCTTCGATAACACCCGTCCGTTGGTAGCCGGCATGGCGGTAGGGGTGGCCAAGGCTTCGCTGGACCGCACCCGCGAACTGCTGAAAAAAGTGTGCAAGCTGGATTACCGCGCGCCGCTGCTGAGTGTCAGCCATGCCGAAGCGACGCTGTATCGCCTAGAAGCCGAATGGGAAGCCGCGCGCCTGTTGACCCTAAAAGCTGCCTGGATGGCCGACAACAAGTTGCCCAACTCCAAGGAAGCGTCCATCGCCAAGGCCAAGGCTGGGCGCGTGGCCAATGAGGTGACGCTGAAATGCGTCGAGCTGGCCGGCGCCTTGGGCTATGGCGAGGATGAGCTGCTGGAGAAGTGGGCGCGTGATTCGAAGATTCTCGACATCTTCGAAGGCACTCAGCAGATCCAGTTACTGATCGTCGCGCGGCGTTTGCTGGGCAAGAGTTCCAGCGAGTTGAAGTAGTCGTTTATGCAGGCGGGGTGAAACTCAGCCTGCATGCTTGAAGCATCCCTTTTGCCCTGCTTAGGTGGGGCTTTTTTGCGTCTGCGCGAGCCAGTTGTAGGGTGGATGGCGCTTCACCCATCCACCGATCCGCGGTAAAGGTGGATGAAAAGAACGTCATCCACCCTACGGATTTGGCCCGTTGCAGATTGCATCCGCGCCTGCGTTCAAATTCCTTGCAGGCTGAGCCAATCCTTCCAGCGGATACGTTCATCGCGTACCAGCCAGCCATCCTGTGGCGCAAAGCTTTCCGCCAACCACAGGCCGCGGGTGCTGGCAGGTGATAGTTGGCCTTGCTTAAGGGTCAGTAGCTCGGTGGTCGGGCGGCCCTGATCCAGCGGGATCAGAAACAGGTCGGGGCGGGCGCGGTTGAGGCGGGCGATCAGTTGGCCGCCCTCAAGGTGTTCGTCGACGTGCAACAGGCTGAGTTCACGCGTTTCCTTGGGCAGGTCCAGGCGCAGGTCATACACCAGTTGCAGTGAGGCGGTTGGCAGGTGCACATAGGCGCGTGGGCGTTCAAGTAACTTGAGGTTGCCGCATTGCACCGGCCGCGCTGCGCCGGACAGTGAGCGCAGGTTGAAGTGGACGCTTTCCCGGTAGCGGAGGCTGCTCTGGTAGGGGGTTGGCAGCCAGGTGTCGCCAAAGCGGCCGCTCAGCCAGCCGTCTGGGGTTTCCAGCAGACATTCTTCGGCCACTTCCTGGATCGCGGTGAGCAGCGGCAGGTTGAGTTCATGGGCCGGCACGTAGCCGGAGATCAGTTTGAGCACCACGTCGCCACGGTCGGCCCGGCGCTGACGCACCAGCACCCAGTATTCTCGGCCTTGCCAGCTGAGGGTCAGACGCACCGAAACACCCAGGTTAGCCAGCTCCACGCTAAAGCGCTGGTTATCGGCTACCGTCACCGGTTTGCGCTTCTCCAGTACCTGGGCAAAGTTGAGCGGCATGCCCATACCCTGATAGCTCAAGCCTTCCGGGCTGGCTTCGACCAACAGTTGCAGGGTCTTGAAGTTGCTGGGGTCTTTTCGGGTCAGGGTGCGCGGCATCGCAACTCCTCGCGGGCATGGGTACGGCCTGTGAGCTTGGCACAGATGAGCGGGCCTGAATGGTTAAGCAATATCCTGAATTACAGCGGCGGCGCTGGCGACGTTATGCGCCAGATGCTGCGGGTTGATGGTGCCGATAATCGCGCTGGCGGCGGCGGGGTGGCCAAAAATCAACTCGAAGCTGGCCCGCACAGGGTCGGTGCCGGCCAGGCAGGCGTGGCCGCTGGCCAGGGCTTTTTTGATCAGGATGCCTTTGCCATGCAGGGCCGCGTAATCCAGCACGGCCTGTTCGGCCTGCTCATTGAGGTTGTAGGTGACCATCGCGCAGTCGCCCAGCTCCAATGCCAGTAGGCCACCTTCGACGGTTTTTCCGGAAAGGCCGAAAGCGCGAATTTTGCCTTCGCGTTTGAGTTCGGCGAGGGTTTCGTACACGCCACTGTCGCGCAAAATCGCCACATCATTGCCGTCAGAGTGCACCAGTACCAGGTCGATAAAGTCGGTTTCCAGGCGCTTGAGGCTGCGCTCCACCGAGAAGCGTGTGTGCGTCGGGCTGAAGTCGAAATGCGACTGGCCAGCGTCGTACTCTTCACCGACTTTGCTGGCTATTACCCAATGTTGGCGCTGCCCCCGCAGCAACGGGCCGAGGCGCGTTTCACTGGTGCCGTAGGCTGGCGCGGTGTCGATCAGGTTAATGCCCAGGTCATGAGCCTGCGCCAGCAGGTCGCGCGCCGCGGCATCACTGGGGATGGTAAAGCCGTGGGGGTACTTCACCCCTTGGTCACGCCCTAACTTGACGGTGCCCAGGCCCAGTGGTGAGACCCGTAAGCCGGTTGTGCCCAGTGGGCGGTGCAGGTTGTGCAAACTGTGCAGTGGGTGCATCAGAACAGTTCCTCCCAGGCCGGGGCGGCGACGATCGGGCGTGGCAACGCCGGCAGTGGCGAATGCTGTGCGGGCTGAATACCGTCACGGTTAAGGGCGGTCAGTACGCGGTCGGCGAAATCCGGGGCTAAAGCCAGTTTAGTTGGCCAGCCCACCAGCAGTTTGCTCTGTTCGTGCAGGAAGGCGTTATCGGGGCGGACTAGGCCCGACTGCGCCGGCTCGGCGCGTTCCACTCTTAGCGTGGCCCATTGCGCGGCCGACAGGTCGACCCACGGTAGCAGCTCGGCCAGCTCTTTCTGCGCCGCCTGGATTTGCGCCGCCTCATTGCGGGCCACACCCTCTGCTTCGGCTAAGTCGCCACCGAGGTACCAGACCCATTGGCCATCAGCGGCGGGGTGGGTGGTGATGGTCACGCGCGGTTTCGGCCCACCGCCTAAGCAGTGGGCATACAGCGGCTTCAACGTCGGCCCTTTGACCAGAACCATATGCAGCGGTCGTAGCTGCTGGGGGGGTTGGCTCAGGCCGAGGCTGCTCAGCAGTTCGGCATTGCCGCGACCGGCGCTGAGCACGATGCGCTGCGCACGTATCTCGCGCCCATCGACGATCAGCCCGGTCAGTTCGCCCTGTTCTCGCAACGGTTCGATGCGCTCGGCGGCCATCAGGCCATCGCCGGCCAGCGCGCTGAGGCGGCTGATCAGGCTCGGTACATCCAGCACCAGCTCGGCCAGGCGATAGACCTTGCCCTTGAATTTTGGGTGTTGCAGGGCGGGAGGTAATTGCTCGCCCTTGACCTGATCAACCCGGCCGCGCACGGCCTTGCTGGCAAAGAAACTGGTGATATTGCCGGCCAGGCTGCCGGGCGACCACAGGTAGTGGGCGTCGGAGAGCAGGCGTACGCCCGTGAGGTCCAACTCGCCGCTACCGGCCAGGGCCTCGCGCCAACGCCGTGGCATATCGGCGATGGCTTCGGAGGCGCCGGTCAACGCGCCATGCAGCGCGTACTTGGCGCCGCCGTGGATGATGCCTTGGGATTTCACGCTCTGCCCGCCGCCGAGGCGGGCATTTTCCACCAGCACAGTGGCAAAACCCTGGCGGCGTAAACGCGCATTTAGCCAGAGGCCTGCCACACCGCCGCCAATGATCAAAACATCAGTGCTTAATGCCTGGGACATGCATGCGTCTCACCGAGAAAACAGGCGCGCAGTATAACCCGCTCGCGCTGCCGCCTTGCCTCGAAGCCTGTTTTTAACGCCACAGAGTCGACGTGCAGCAGGCGTGAGTCGGCTCTCAGTGGCCGACGCTCTGCGAGAACAGCTGAATCACTACCACGCCGGCGACGATCAAGCCCATGCCGAGCATGGCGGGCAAATCGAGGCGCTGCTGGTAAAGAAACACTGCCGCAATACTCACCAGCACGATGCCTAAGCCCGCCCATACCGCATAGGCAACGCCGACCGGAATGGTCTTTACCACCAGGCTGAGCATCCAGAACGAAATGCTGTAGCCGACGATGACCAGTAACAGTGGTAGAGGTTTGTTGAAACCATCCAGGGCTTTCATCGACGTAGTGGCGATGACTTCAGCGGTGATGGCAATTGCGAGATAGAGATAGCCGCCCATGGTGTGGCCTCCTGTGTGGTCTGCACGCCATTCTAGATATTTAGCGGATAGGATAAAGTCATTACCTATCTGAATTGGAGATGGGTTATGCAGTGGAACCTGGAGCAGATCCGCCTGTTTGTCAGCGTCGCCGAAGGGCACTCGTTTTCGGCTGTTGGCCGCCAGATACACAAGGCGCAGTCGGCGGTGAGCAATGCGATTGCCTTGCTTGAGGCGGATCTGGGCGTGCTGCTCTTTGAGCGCAGCAGTGGCCGTCAACCGCGCCTGACGGATGCCGGTGGGGCGTTGCTGGAGGAGGCGCGTGAGGTGTTACGTCAATGCGAGCGTCTTGACGGGCGGGCGTTGGGGCTGGTGCGCGGCGAGGAGGTGCGCCTGCGTTTGGCGCAGGATGAGGCCATGCCTTATCAGCCGGTGCTCGACAGCCTGGAGGCGCTGGCCCAGAAGTTCCCGCTGTTGGAGGTGCAGCTGGCCAGTGGCGCCCAGGGCGATGTGGCGCGCAAGCTGCTGGAGCATCGCGCCGACCTAGGCCTGCTGTTCCACCACGAACACATGCCCGACGCGCTTGAGCGCCAACGTCTGGGCACCATCGAGATGGTGACGGTGTGTGGTGCAGGGCATGCCTTGGCGCATTTCGAACATGTTGATCGGCGAGAGCTGGCACGCCATCGCCAGCTGCTAATGGCGCCGCAGGACAGCCACTACCCCGGCGGTGAGCAGCTCAGTCCGTCGGTCTGGCGTGCTGACAGCTTCTACGTCATGGCCGAGCTGCTGATGCGTAATTTGGGCTGGGCTTGGTTGCCGCGTCACGTGGTGCAGTATCCGACCTATCAGAATCAGTTGGTGGAGTTGAGCAGCGATTGGACCCCGCCGCCGCTGGTGGTGGAGCTGGTCTGCAGGCGGGATGAGGCGCTCGGGCCGGCGGCGTTGTGGCTGGCGGAGTGCTTTGCCGAGCATCTACAGGCGATTGGCTGAGGAGGCCTGCGCCTGGCTCGACGATAGTGGCCAAAGTGCATAAGCTGCGCGCCATGAATAGAAGCCTCTACACCCTGCTGTTTCATCTCGGCCTGCCACTGGTGGCCGGGCGTTTAGCCTGGCGTGCCTGGCAGGCGCCGGCTTATGCCAAGCGTATCGGCGAGCGCTTTGCCCTTGGCTTGCCGCCGTTTAAAACCGGTGGCATCTGGCTGCATGCGGTGTCGGTGGGCGAGAGCATCGCCGCCGCGCCGCTGGTGCGCGAATTGCTGATGCGCTACCCGGATATGCCGATCACCATGACGTGCATGACCCCGACCGGCTCGGAGCGTATTCAGGCGCTGTTCGGCGGCGCGGAGTATGCCGGCCGCGTGCAGCACTGCTACCTGCCCTATGACTTGCCGTGGGCGGCGGCGCGGTTTCTCAAGCGGGTGCAGCCTAAGCTGGCAGTGATCATGGAAACCGAGTTGTGGCCCAACCATATTCACCAATGTGCCAAGCGCGGCATCCCTGTGGCGCTGGCCAATGCGCGGTTGTCCGAGCGCTCGGCACGGGGTTACGCGCGCTTTGCCAAGCTCACCGCGCCAATGCTCGCTGAGCTGGATTTGCTTGCCGTGCAAACGGCACTAGAAGCCGAGCGTTTTCGCAGTCTTGGCGCTCGACCGGAGTGCGTCGAGGTCACTGGCTCGATCAAGTTCGATCTAACCATTGATCCAGATTTGCTCACGCGCGCCGCGGCCTTGCGTGAGCAATGGCAGGCTACGCAGCGCCCGGTATGGATAGCTGCAAGCACGCATGCCGGTGAAGACGAGATCGTTCTCGCAGCTCACCGTGAGCTGCTCAAGCACAAGCCCGATGCATTGCTGATTCTGGTGCCGCGTCATCCTGAGCGTTTCAACGCGGTGTTTGAGCTGTGCCAGCGGCAAGGCTTCAGCACTTTACGTCGCTCTACCGGCGAAGCAGTGCAGGTCACTGATCAAGTGCTGCTTGGCGACACCATGGGCGAGCTGCTGTTTCTCTACGCCCTGGCCGATATCACCTTTGTCGGCGGCAGCCTGGTGGCCAATGGTGGGCATAACCTGCTGGAGCCGGCCGCGCTGGGTAAGCCGGTGTTGAGCGGGCCGCATCTGTTTAACTTCTTGGACATTGCCGCGCAGTTGCGTGCTGCTGGTGCGTTGAGCGAAGTGGCAGATGCTGACGCGCTGGCGCAGCGTGTTGCTCAGTTATGGCGTGAGCCTGAGGCGGCGCAGGCCATGCGTAATGCGGGATTGGCGGTGATGCAGGCTAATCAAGGTGCGCTGGCGCGTTTGTTGGCTGGGCTGGGGCAGTTGATGAAGAGCAAGCAGTGAGATAGGAGACGGGCACCTATTGGTGGGAGGGCCTTTCGTCGCGACAGTCGCGGTTAACCGCTCGCCGCTAAAGCGCCTGCCACTGATGCTGTGGCCATCTTTTTGCGTTGCGGCCAAGGTCGCGAAAAAGAGCTACCCAAGAAAAAGCCCGCTGAATTCAGCGGGCTTTTTCTTCATGCTCAACTCAGTATTGCGGGTTACCGCGCAGCTGGGCTTCGGCAGCCTTGGCCAGGTCTGGCGGCAGGAAGTCTTTATCCGGGTTGTAGTCGGATTTCAGGTACTGCTCCAGGGCAGCTAGGTCGTCCGGGCTGAGAGTGCCGGCGGCCTGCTTCAAACGCAGGTTGTTGAGGATGTAGTCGTAACGCGCGTTGTTGTAGTTGCGCACCGAGCTGTACAGCTGGCGCTGAGCATCGAGCACGTCAACGATATTGCGCGTGCCAACTTGGTAGCCGATTTCAGTGGCTTCCAGGGCGCTCTGGTTGGAGATGATCGACTGCTTACGCGCCTGCACGGTTTCCACGTCGGTGTTGACCGCGCGGTGCAGGTTGCGGGTGTTCTGCACCACTTGGCGGCGCAGGCTTTCACGCAATTGCTCACTCTGATTCAGGCGCTGATACGACTCACGCACCTGCGAGCTGGTCAGGCCGCCGCTGTACAGCGGGATATTCAGTTGCAGGCCGATGGAGCGTTGTTCAACGTCACCACCGAAGCGCGCCTGGCCAGGCGCGCCCGAGTTGCTGAAGCCCAGGCTGTCGTTGTCGCCTTTCTGGTAGCTGGCTACGGCATCCAGGGTCGGTGCGTGGCCGGACTTGCGTTGGCGCAGGGTCTCTTCGGCGGCTTCGACGGCGTAGTTGCTGGCCTGCAGGTTGAGGTTCTGCGCCGCGGCGGTATCGACCCAGGCTTTGGCGTCGTTAGGCGTGGGTGCGAGAATCGGCAAGCTGTGCTCGATGCCTTCCAGAGATGCGAAATCGCGGTTGGTCAGGGTGATCAGAGCCTCGAAGGCATCTTCCACCTGTTGTTGGGCGATGATGCGGTTGGCGCGGGCGGTGTCGAAGCCGGCTTGGGCTTCCAGTACATCGGTTTTATCCGACAGTCCCACATCGAAGCGCTCGTTGGACTGATCCAGTTGGCGCTTGAATGCGGCTTCTTCAGCCTTGGTCGATGCCAGGTTGTCTTGCGCGCGCAGCACGGCGAAATACGACTCAGCACTTTGCAGAATAAGATTTTGTTCGGTTGCAGACAGCTCTAGCGCAGCTTGCTCGTCGGTGGCTTGTGCGGCTTGCAGCTGGAACCAGCGATCAGCACGGAACAGCGGCTGGCTGAGGTTGGCCTGGTACACCGTACCGCTGCGCGAGCTGGTGTTGGCGGGCGAGTCAACCTGGGTGCGGGTGTCGCTCATGTTGGCGCCGGCCGATAGGTTCGGCAGCAAGCCGGCACGGGCCTGAGGAACCACTTCACGGCGCGCGGCATAGTCAGCACGGGCAGCGGCCAGATCAGCATTGTTGGCAGCAGCTTCCTGGTAAACCGTGACCAGGTCAGTTTTGGTGGACAGTGGGGCTTGTTCAGCAGCCCAGGCCATTCCGTTGGACGCGGCGGCCACGGCGAGAGCCAGAGAGAGTCTGCGCAACATGAGGGTGATCCTGAATTTGGCGGTAATCAGCAAGGCTAAGGGGCCGTGCCCAGAGGGTCAAGGGCCGTTGTGGCGGCTGCAGTGTAGTTTGCAACAAGCTATGTTGCCTGAGGGTAATAAATTAGGTGGCTTTGCTCGCGTCGTCATTATCCGACGTGTGGGTCATGAATATTTGACTCGCGGGTTGGTTTTCTTGCGTGGGGTTGATTAGACTGACGCCGTTCTTGTCGGGGTGCCCCAATTGCGGGGCTGAGATTGGCAGCTGCCGGATCCCGTTGAACCTGATCAGGTTAAAGCCTGCGTAGGGAACAAGATGGGCTCGCCTTTTCTCGGCCGCGCCCTCTGGCACCGCCCCAGGTGCGCCTCACGCTGCTCATCCCTCCCAGGTTCGCTCCGACATTCAGCCCCGGAGAGCCGCCGATGAGCACACAAGAAAAAAATCTGAACCCGATGTTGAGTGAATCCGCCCAGGTCGACCAGCAGTCGATCCAGCCCTTCACCCGTTCGCAGAAAGTCTATGTTCAGGGTTCGCGCCCGGACATTCTGGTGCCAATGCGGGAAATCAGCCTGGATGTCACCCCCACCGACTTCGGCGGTGAGATTAACGCCCCGGTAGTGGTCTACGACACGTCCGGCCCGTACACCGACCCGAACGTGATCATTGATGTGCGCAAAGGCTTGGGCGATGTGCGCTCTCCGTGGATTGAATCCCGTGGTGACACCGAGCGTTTACCGGGTCTGAGTTCGAACTTCGGCCAGCAGCGCCTGGCCGATGCCGAGCTGACCAAGCTGCGTTTCGCTCACGTGAATAACCCGCGCCGCGCCAAGGCCGGCGCTAACGTCAGCCAGATGCACTACGCGCGCAAAGGCATCATCACCGCCGAGATGGAATACGTCGCCATCCGCGAGAACATGAAGCTGGAAGTGGCGCGCGCCGCCGGCCTGCTCGAGCAACAGCACCCCGGTAACAGCTTCGGCGCCAGTGTGCCGAAAATCATTACTCCGGAATTCGTGCGTGACGAGATCGCCCGAGGTCGCGCGATCATCCCGGCCAACATCAACCACACCGAACTGGAACCGATGATCATCGGCCGTAACTTCCTGGTGAAGATCAACGGCAATATCGGCAACTCGGCGCTGGGTTCTTCGATTGAAGAGGAAGTGGCCAAGCTGACCTGGGGTATTCGCTGGGGTTCGGACACGGTCATGGACCTGTCCACCGGCAAACACATTCACGAAACCCGCGAGTGGATCATCCGTAACTCGCCGGTGCCAATCGGTACCGTGCCGATTTATCAGGCCCTGGAGAAAGTCGGCGGCGCCGCCGAAGAGCTGACCTGGGAGCTGTTCCGCGACACCCTGATCGAGCAGGCCGAGCAGGGCGTGGACTACTTCACCATCCACGCCGGTGTGCTGCTGCGCTATGTGCCGATGACCGCCAAGCGCGTCACCGGCATCGTTTCGCGCGGCGGCTCGATCATGGCCAAGTGGTGCCTGGCGCACCATAAAGAGAACTTCCTCTACACCCATTTCGAAGACATCTGCGAAATCATGAAGGCCTACGACGTCAGCTTCTCGCTGGGTGATGGCCTGCGTCCGGGTTCGATTGCCGACGCCAACGATGAAGCGCAGTTTGGCGAGCTGGAAACCCTCGGCGAGCTGACCAAGATCGCTTGGAAACACGACGTGCAATGCATGATCGAAGGCCCGGGCCATGTGCCGATGCAGTTGATCAAAGAGAACATGGATAAGCAGCTGGAATGCTGTGATGAGGCGCCGTTCTACACACTCGGCCCGCTGACCACCGACATTGCACCGGGCTACGACCACATCACCAGCGGCATCGGTGCGGCGATGATCGGCTGGTTCGGTTGCGCCATGCTCTGCTACGTCACGCCCAAGGAGCACCTCGGCCTGCCGAACAAGGATGACGTCAAGACCGGCATCATCACTTACAAGATCGCCGCCCATGCTGCGGACTTGGCCAAGGGCCATCCGGGCGCGCAGATCCGCGACAACGCATTGAGCAAGGCGCGCTTCGAATTCCGCTGGGAAGACCAGTTCAACCTCGGCCTCGATCCGGACACGGCGCGCAGCTACCACGACGAAACCCTGCCGAAGGATTCGGCCAAGGTCGCGCATTTCTGCTCCATGTGCGGGCCGAAGTTCTGCTCGATGAAGATCACCCAGGAAGTGCGGGTCTACGCTGAAGAGCAGCGTATCGCCGCACTGGAGCTGGATGAGGCGGAGTTGGGCATGCAGGCCAAGGCGGCTGAGTTCAAGTCGCAGGGCAGTGAGCTGTACCACAAGGTCTGAGAGCCAGGTCAAAGTCTGCTGCGCGTCGGCCATCCAGCGTTAAAAATGACCTCGGGATGCTCATTTACAGCCCGTAAACTCCGCTCCCTCGGTCATTTGACTCGCTGGCGCTCACCCTGCGGGCCAGCCTAGCGGCTGTTACTCCCGCTGGTCGTTGTGCCTTGTCTGGCTTTAGCTCGCGAGACGTTGAGCAGGCTCTAAGGCGTAAGTCTGGTTTGATCGAAACACCACCCAGGGTTTGCGCCCTGGGTGGTTTTTATTTTTTTCTGAGGTGGTTTTTATCGTGATGACGACCAACACCTACTCCCCGCACCAAAGCGTGGGCAGTAACCAGCGTGTGCTGGGTGCACGGGACATGTTCTCCCTGTGGTTCTCCCTGGGTATCGGCTTGATGGTCTTGCAGCTCGGGGCCTTGCTGGCGCCGGGGTTGGGCATGAGTGGCGCGTTGCTGGCGATTGCCTGCGGCACGGCCGTTGGCGTGCTGTTGCTGGGCGCTGTGGCCGTGATCGGCAGTGATACCGGTCGCTCCAGCATGGCCGCTTTGAAGCTCAGCCTGGGCAGCAAAGGGGCGCTGTTGCCGGCCTTGCTCAATGTGTTGCAGCTGATTGGCTGGGGCGCGTTTGAGATCATCGTGATGCGTGATGCCGCCGGTGTTTTGGCTGAGCGCGCATTCGGCGCGGGCACTGGTTGGAGCAACCCGCTGCTGTGGACGCTATTTTTTGGCGCGCTGGCCACATTGCTGGCAGTCACCGGGCCGCTGACCTTCGTGCGCAAAATATTACGCAAGTGGGGCATTTGGTTGTTGCTCGGGGCGTGCCTGTGGCTGACCTGGAACCTGTTCGATAAGGCTGATCTGGCCAGCATCTGGGCGCGTGGTGGTGATGGTTCGATGCCCTTTGCCCTGGGCTTTGATATTGCGATTGCCATGCCGCTGTCTTGGTTGCCGCTAATTGCCGACTATTCGCGCTTCGGCAAGAGTGCGGTGCGGGTGTTTGGTGGTACGGCGCTGGGTTTTTTCCTGGGTAATGTGTGGCTGATGAGCCTGGGCGTGGCCTATACCCTGGCGTTTGCCAGCGGTGCCGAGGCCAACGCGCTGCTGCTGGCGCTGGCTGGTGCTGGTCTGGGCATTCCGCTGCTGCTGATTCTGCTCGATGAGTCGGAAAACGCCTTCGCCGACATCCATTCGGCCGCAGTTTCCGCCGGGATCGTGCTGCCGCTGCGGGTTGAGTCATTGGCCCTGGCGATCGGAGTGTTGTGCACTCTGATTGCTTGGCTGGCACCGCTGGCCGAGTATCAGAATTTTCTGCTGTTGATCGGCTCGGTGTTTGCGCCGCTGTTTGGTGTGGTGTTGGTTGACCACTTTATTTTGCGCCGTCGCCGAGCCGAGCTGGCTCCCGTTTGCGCCTGGCGTGGCGATACGATGCTGGCCTGGGGCAGTGGGGCGGTGATTTATCACCTGCTCAGCCATTATGCGCCGGACATCGGTGCCACCTTGCCCGCGTTCTTAGTGGCGGCGGGGCTACAGTTAGTACTGGGGCATCTGAGTCGTAAGCGCCGCACGGTTATCCGCTGAGCGCGTCGGTCGGCGCGTAGTGGTTACGGCATAAAAAGTGCGCCTGTTTGCAGTACAGTCGAGGCGGTAGCTTGTCAGGCCTGTGCAGGCAGCGTGTAAGCTGCGCCGAACACGCAGGCCGCTAAGGCCTGCTGTTGCTTAGGTCCGTACAGTCTGTTGGAGTTTGCGATGAATGCTCAAGATGATGTCCAAGTGCTGGAGCGCGAGACCTGTTTTAGTGGCTTCTACAAGCTTGAGCGCCTGCGCCTGCGCCATCGTCAGTTTGCCGGTGACATGGGGCCGGAACTCAATCGCGAGCTGTTCGTGCGACATGATGCCGTCTGTGTGCTGCCCTACGATCCGCAGCGTGATTGTGTGGTGTTGATCGAGCAGTTCCGCGTTGGCGCGCTGAGCAAGAGTGCCAATCCCTGGCTGCTGGAGTTGGTGGCGGGCCTGATCGACAAGGACGAGCAGCCGGAAGAAGTGGCCCGTCGCGAAGCGCTGGAGGAAGCCAATCTACCGTTGAGTTCCTTGTGGCCCATTACCCAGTACTACCCGTCGCCCGGTGGCTCGAGTGAGCGCGTGCATCTGTTTATCGGCCGTTGTGACAGCGAAGGGGCGGGTGGCGTGTATGGCCTGGCTGAAGAGGGCGAGGATATTCGTGTGCATGTTTGGCCGCTCGAGGATGCTTTGGATGCAGTCAAGGACGGGCGTATCGACAACGCCGCCAGCATCATTGCGCTGCAATGGTTGGCGTTGAACCGTGTTGAAGTGCGGGGGCTGTGGTCGTGAACCTGCTGCGCGAGCGCTATCGGGTCGACCTGGTCGAGCTGCAGGCCGCTTGCGAGGCTAATTATGCGCGGCTGATGCAGCTGTTGCCGGCGATGCGCGAGGGGGCGGCGCCGCGCCGTGTGGCCTTGAGCCAGGGTGAGCGTTTGCTTGGCGTGCTGGCGCTGGAAGTGCTGGAAAGCTGCCCCTACACGTCGACGCTCTCCGTGCGCCAGGAGCACAGCCTGGCATGGCTGCCGGTGCCGCAGATGGAAGTGCGGGTGTATCACGATGCACGCATGGCTGAAGTGATTGGGGCGCAAAGCGCGCGGCGCTTTCGTGGGATCTATCCGTATCCCAATGCGGCGATGCATCAGCCGGATGAAAAGACCCAACTCAATCTGTTTTTGGGTGAATGGCTAAGCCACTGCTTGGCCTGTGGACATGAGCTGGAACCTGTCCGTTAGTTCAGTAAATCCAGGGTGATAAGCCGTCCTAGGCAAGCTAGCCTTAAAGGCAGTCGCTGGATTTACAGCGGACGTTCTGTGACCTATTCCCCTTTCACGGGTTTACCGTGGGCCGGGCTAGCCAGCATAATCCACGCATTCCGCTCAAGGAGAAGGTCTTGCCGGGCGCGCCGATTAAAACCACTGCTGTTGATCGCTCGGTACTGCTGGTGCAGTTATCCGACAGTCACTTGTTTGCCGACGCGGCAGGCAAGCTTTTGGGTATGGATACTCAGGACAGTTTGCAGCGGGTGATTGAGCGTGTGCTGCAAGAGCAACCGCAGATTGACCTGGTCCTGGCCAGTGGTGACCTCTCGCAGGATGGCAGTGCCGAGTCGTACCAGCGATTCCGTGAGGCGACCGCCGTCATTCCCGCGCCAGCGCGCTGGTTCCCCGGCAACCATGATGAAGTGCCGGCCATGCAGGCGGCTTGCCACGGCAGTGACCTGCTCGATCCGGTAATTGATCTGGGCAACTGGCGTGTGACCTTGCTCGATTCCTCGATCCCCGGTGCGGTACCTGGCTATCTCAGCGATCAGCAGCTTGCCTTGCTGGAGCGTGCGCTCAGCGAAGCGCCGGAGCGTCATCACCTGATTTGCCTGCATCACCACCCGGTGTCCATCGGTTGCAAATGGATGGAGCCGATCGGTTTACGCAACCCCGATGCTCTGTTTGCCGTGCTGGCGCGTTTTAACCAGGTGCGTGCGGTGCTCTGGGGGCATATCCATCAAGAGCTCGATCAGCAGCGTGGCCCGATTCGTCTGCTGGCGTCGCCCTCGACCTGCGTGCAGTTTGCACCAGGTAGTGAGGAGTTTCAGGTGGATAAAACCGCGCCTGGCTATCGCTGGCTGCGCCTGTTCGACGATGGTCGCCTGGAAACCGGGGTGTCGCGGGTGACGGGCATCACGTTCGAAATCGATTACACCATCAAAGGCTATTAAGGCCTTTGCAGTGCTCGGCTAACCGGTTGCAGCCGGTTGCCGCAACCGGTTAGCCTCCCGCCCATGACCACATCCATTCTCTATATTCACGGGCTTAATAGCTCGCCGACATCGCTCAAGGCCAGCTTGTTGCAGCGCGCGATGCAACAGCTGGGTCTTGGTGCGCAGCTGCGGGTGCCGGCTCTGCATCACCATCCGCATCAGGCGATTGTCCAGCTGGAAGCCCTGATTGCCGAGCTTGGTCGCCCCGTGCTGGTTGGCAGCTCGCTGGGCGGCTACTATGCGACCCACTTGGCCGAGCGCCATGGGTTGCCGGCGCTGTTGATCAATCCCGCCGTGCGCCCGCATCTGCGTTTCGATGGTTACCTCGGCCCACAGAAGAATTATTACAGCGATGAAACCTGGGAGCTGACCGCTGATCACGTATCGGCGTTGGCCGAGCTGGATGTGCCGGCTTTGTTAGACCCCGCGCGTTATCAGGTGTGGCTGCAAACCGCCGATGAAACCCTCGATTATCGTGACGCCCAGAGCTATTACCGCGCCTGCGCGCTGCGTATCCAGGCCGGCGGCGATCACGGCTTTCAGGGCTTTGCCGAGCGTTTGCCGATGCTCTTCGCTTTCGCCGGTATTGCCCGCCATCTGTGGCAGAATATCGACTTTTCCGCTCTCAATTGACGAACAAGAGACCCCATGGCCCAGCAAGGTTCTAGCTCTTACAACGCCGATGCCATCGAAGTCCTGTCCGGCCTCGACCCGGTGCGCAAGCGTCCGGGCATGTACACCGACACGTCGCGGCCCAACCATTTGGCCCAGGAAGTCATCGATAACAGCGTCGACGAAGCGTTGGCCGGGCATGCCAAATCGATTCAGGTGATCCTCCATGAGGATAACTCCCTGGAAGTGCTCGACGACGGTCGCGGTATGCCGGTGGATATTCACCCGGAAGAGGGCGTGCCAGGGGTTGAGCTGATCCTCACCAAGCTGCATGCGGGCGGCAAGTTCAGCAACAAGAACTACCAGTTTTCCGGCGGCCTGCATGGCGTGGGTATCTCGGTGGTCAACGCGCTGTCGACCAGCGTGATCGTCACGGTTAAACGCGACGGCAACGAGTATCAGATGAGCTTTGCTGACGGCTACAAGGCCAGCGATCTGGCCGTCGTCGGCACGGTGGGCAAGCGCAATACCGGCACCAGCGTGCACTTCTGGCCGGACCCTAAATATTTTGATGCCTTCAAGTTCTCGGTCAGCCGCCTCAAGCATGTTCTCAAGGCCAAAGCCGTGCTCTGCCCTGGTCTGGCGGTTAGCTTTGAGGACAAGGCCAGCGGCGAAAAAGTCGAGTGGATGTATGAAGACGGTCTGCGCTCCTACTTGGTCGATGCCGTCAGTGAATTTGAGCGCCTGCCGAGCGAGCCGTTCTGCGGCAGCCTGGCGGGTAACAAGGAAGCGGTAGATTGGGCGCTGCTGTGGCTGCCGGAAGGCGGCGACGCGGTGCAGGAAAGCTACGTCAACCTGATCCCCACCGCTCAAGGCGGTACCCATGTAAACGGTCTGCGCCAAGGCTTATTGGATGCCATGCGCGAGTTCTGCGAGTTCCGCAGCCTGCTGCCGCGCGGGGTCAAGCTGGCGCCGGAAGATATCTGGGAGCGCATCGCCTTCGTTCTGTCGATGAAGATGCAGGACGCACAGTTCTCCGGGCAGACCAAAGAGCGCCTGTCTTCGCGTGAGGCGGCCGCGTTCGTATCCGGAGTGGTCAAGGATGCGTTTAGTCTGTGGCTTAACGGCCATCCAGAACTCGGTCAGCAGCTCGCCGAGCTGGCGATCAGTAACGCCAACCGCCGCCTCAAGGCCGGCAAGAAGGTCGAGCGTAAACGCATTACCCAAGGCCCCGCGTTGCCTGGCAAGCTGGCCGATTGCGCTGGGCAGGACCCAATGCGTTCCGAGCTGTTTCTGGTGGAAGGTGACTCCGCCGGTGGCTCGGCCAAGCAGGCGCGAGACAAAGAGTTTCAGGCGATCTTGCCGCTGCGCGGGAAGATCCTGAATACCTGGGAAGTCGATGGTAGCGAAGTGCTGGCCAGCCAGGAAGTGCATAACATCGCCGTGGCAGTAGGCCTCGATCCAGGCTCAAGCGATTTGAGCCAGCTGCGCTACGGTAAAATTTGCATCCTCGCCGACGCCGACTCCGACGGGCTGCACATCGCCACCTTGCTCTGCGCTTTGTTCGTCCAGCATTTCCGCCCGCTGGTGGATGCCGGTCACGTCTATGTGGCGATGCCGCCGCTGTACCGGATCGACCTTGGCAAAGAGATTTTCTACGCCCTGGATGAAGCCGAGCGCGACGGTATCCTCGACCGCTTGGTGGCCGAGAAACGCCGTGGCAAGCCGCAAGTCACCCGCTTTAAAGGCCTGGGTGAAATGAACCCGCCGCAGCTGCGTGAAACCACCATGGACCCCAACACCCGGCGTTTGGTCCAGCTAACGCTGGAGGATTACCCCGGCACTCAGGAAATGATGGACATGCTGCTGGCGAAGAAACGCGCCGGTGACCGTAAATCCTGGCTGGAGTCCAAGGGCAACCTGGCCGAGGTGTTGCTCTGATGCAGCGGCGGTTAGCTGCCTGCCTGTTGCTCTGTGTACCGTTGCTGGCCAATGCGGCGGCACTGGATGAGTTGAAGTTGCTGAGCGAGCTACCGGTTAGCGGTGTCAGTGGCGGTAACCTGTCCGGGCTGGCCTGGTGCGACGGCGCGCTGTGGGCAGTGTCTGATCGTGATGATCAGCAGCTGTATCGGCTGGAGTCGGACGAGTCGCAATGGCAGGCCACCGCCGAGACCTTTGTCGCGCCACCTGCGCCGGATGTGCGTTTGCCCTGGGGATTGCGCATGCGCAGCTGGGTCGCCGGTCTGGTGCGCGGAGGCGAATTAGACTTCGAGGGGCTGAGTTGTGATGCCGCCGGTAATCGCTATTTGCTCAGTGAGGCCAAGGCTGCCGTGCTGCAGCTACCGGTTGTTGGTGAGCCTAATTGGCTGAAACTCCCTCAAGGCCAGGTGCGCCAGGCGCGGGCCAGCGGCATGTTGCTGCATTACAACTCGCTGCTAGAAGGTATTGCCGTTGATCCGGCGGGTGAGCGCCTGTACCTGGCGGCCGAGCGTATGCGTCGCGGTTTGCTGGTGGTGCACAAGCAGCGCAGCACGTGGCGGTGTACGGGTGGTTGCGTGCTATTCAGCGAGGCCGGTACTGAGCCTGCGCCTGCGCAGCTAGGGGAGAAAGAGCAACCGCGGGACTTTTCGGGGCTGTCCTTCCATAACGAAAAACTCTTCACCCTGGAGCGTCAGGCGCACCGTATTTGTCGGCGCAGCCTGGGCAATGGCCAGGTCGAGCGCTGTTGGTCATTTGCCGCTGAGGCATTGACCCCGGAGCGACGCTATCCGCCGTCCTATGGCCTGGCTGAGGCGCTGTGGGTGGATCAGGGCGGGGCCTGGATCGGGGTCGACAACGGTCGTTTCAGCCGGGCCGACGGTGAGTCGCGACCAATTATTTGGCGCTTTGCCGCACCTAAAGGCGGCTGGGGCAGCCGGCCGTGAGCAGTCAACCTGCTGGGAAGCGTGCCGGCCGTGTGATGCTGGTGCTGGCCTGGGGGGCGGCTCTGTTGCTGGCGACCAAGTTTTTCGGTGACTGGGAAGACGCTCAGCGTAACCCCAACCGTACGCCTGAATCTGTGCACGGCAGCGGCTATGTGGAGGTGCGCTTGGCCAGCAGCCGGCAGGGCCACTATATGGCCGACGGCAAGATCAATGGGCAGACCGTGACCTTTCTTCTCGATACCGGTGCGACTTCGGTGGCGGTGCCGGTCGAGGTGGCGCAGCGCTTGGGCTTGCAGGCCGGTGCAGCGATCACCATCAACACCGCCAATGGCCGCGCCACGGCGCACCGTACGCGCCTGCAGCGCTTGCAGTTGGGCGATATCGTGCTGACTGATGTGGATGCACTGATTGCCCCTGGCATGGGCGGCGATGACGTATTACTGGGCATGAGTGCCCTCAAGCAACTCGAATTTACCCAGCGCAGCGGCACCTTGATGCTGCGCCAGACAACATCGCAGCAACCCATTTCGCAACAACCCACTTTGAAATGAGGCACGCATGAGCGACTCCCTCGATTTGAGCCTGGACGGTGTTGAGCGCCGCTCTCTTGCCGATTTTACCGAGCAGGCTTACCTCAACTATTCCATGTACGTGATCATGGACCGCGCGTTGCCGCATATTGGCGACGGTTTGAAACCGGTGCAGCGGCGCATCATCTACGCCATGAGCGAGCTGGGCCTGGACGCTGACTCCAAGCACAAGAAATCGGCACGTACCGTCGGTGACGTACTCGGTAAGTTTCACCCGCATGGTGACAGTGCCTGCTACGAAGCCATGGTGCTGATGGCGCAGCCGTTCAGCTACCGCTACACCTTGGTCGATGGCCAGGGTAACTGGGGGGCGCCGGATGACCCCAAATCCTTTGCCGCCATGCGTTATACCGAGGCGCGTCTGTCGCGCTATGCCGAAGTGCTGCTTGGCGAGTTGGGGCAGGGCACCGTGGATTGGGTGCCGAACTTCGACGGCACTCTGGACGAGCCGGCGACGTTGCCGGCACGGCTGCCCAATTTGCTGCTCAATGGCACCACCGGTATTGCCGTGGGCATGGCCACCGATGTGCCGCCGCACAACCTGCGTGAAGTGGCGACGGCGTGCATCCGTTTGCTGGACGAGCCGAACGCCACGGTTGAGCAGCTCTGCGAACATGTCCTCGGGCCGGACTACCCGACTGAAGCGGAGATCATCACCCCGCGTAGCGACCTGCTAAAGATCTATGAAACTGGTAAAGGCTCGGTGCGTATGCGCGCCGTGTACCGTATTGAGGATGGTGACATTGTCGTCACCGCGCTGCCGCATCAGGTGTCCGGGGCCAAGGTGCTGGAGCAGATCGCCGCGCAAATGCAGGCGAAGAAGCTGCCGATGGTCGCTGATCTGCGCGATGAATCGGATCACGAACACCCGTGCCGTATCGTTATTATTCCGCGCTCCAACCGGGTGGATGCCGGCGAGCTGATGCAGCACCTGTTTGCCACCACGGAGCTTGAGTCCAGCTATCGGGTCAACACCAATGTGATTGGCTTGGACGGCAAGCCGTCGGTGAAAAACCTGCGCACTTTGCTCACCGAGTGGCTGACGTACCGGGTTAATACCGTGCGCCGGCGCCTGCAGTTCCGCTTGGACAAAGTCGAGCGTCGCCTGCACCTGTTGGAAGGCTTGCTGACTGCCTTTCTCAATCTCGATGAAGTGATCCACATCATCCGCACCGAGGACCAGCCCAAGCCGGTGCTGATGGCGCGTTTCGGTCTCGATGATATTCAGGCCGACTACATCCTCGACACCCGTCTGCGTCAGCTCGCGCGCCTTGAGGAAATGAAGATCCGTGGCGAGCAGGACGAACTGGCCAAGGAGCGCGCCAAGCTGCAGGCGTTGCTCGGCAGTGAAGCCAAGCTGAAAAAATTGGTGCGCCAAGAGATTCTCGAAGACGCCGAAAAATATGGCGACGACCGTCGCTCGCCGATTGTCGCCCGCGCTGAAGCCAAGGCGCTGAGCGAAACCGAGCTGATGCCGACTGAGCCCGTCACTGTGGTGATTTCGGAAAAAGGCTGGGTACGCTGCGGCAAAGGTCACGATATCGATGCCACCGGGCTGTCGTACAAAGCCGGTGATGGCTTCAAAACCTCAGCCCCTGGGCGTTCCAACCAGTTCGCCGTGTTTATCGACTCCACCGGACGCAGCTATTCGCTGGCGGCGCATTCGCTGCCATCGGCGCGCGGCCAGGGCGAGCCGTTAACCGGGCGCTTGCAGCCGCCGCCGGGCGCGACCTTCGAATGCGTACTGCTGCCCGATGACAGTGCGCTGTATGTGATTGCCTCTGATGCGGGTTACGGTTTTGTGGTCAAGGGTGAAGACCTGCAGGCCAAGAACAAGGCTGGCAAGGCACTGCTTAGCCTGCCTGCCGGCGCGCTGGTGGTGCCGCCGAAACCGCTGGGCAACCGTGAAGAAGATTGGCTCGCGGCGGTGACCACAGAGGGCCGTCTGCTGCTATTCCCTGTGCGCGATCTGCCGCAGCTGGGTAAAGGCAAGGGCAACAAGATCATTGGCATCCCCGGTGAGCGCGTGGCCAGCCGTGAGGAATACCTCACTGACCTGGCGGTGTTGCCTGTTGGTAGTACCTTGGTCTTGCAAGCCGGTAAGCGCACCTTGTCGCTCAAGGCTGATGATCTAGAGCACTACAAGGGCGAGCGCGGGCGGCGCGGTAACAAGCTGCCCCGTGGTTTCCAGCGTGTCGACAGCCTATTGGTCGAGGTCCAGGGCTAAGCGTTAGGCCCCACTCCGTTAGGCCCAGCGTGCTGGGCTGGAGTCGCGGGCGGCTTTCAAGGATGATACGCGGCCGTAAGGCGGGATCGGTTTAAGCGGCCCGCCGACACCTAATTTGTATGCACGCCGGCAGTCTTGCCGGCTGGATGAGAGAGATGACTGCACAGCGTTTACCCGCAATTTTACTGCTGGCTGGCCTGCTTGGCCTGGCGGGCTGTATGCGCTATCAGCAAGCGCCGTTGTACCAGCTCGACAGCGGCGATATCCGCGTGCCTTCAGCGGAGCAGGGCATCGCCGTGTTGCTCGGGCCGGTGGCGATTGCTGATTATCTACAGCGTGAAGCCCTGTTGCAGCGCCAGGCCGATGGTAGCCTGACCGCTGCCGACGATGCGCGTTGGGCCGGTAGCTTGGCGGCAGATCTGGACCAGCAGTTGCTGCGTCAGCTGGCCTCGCGGCTGGACAGCCAGCGACTGGTGCTAGCACCTGCCACCGCCGGTTTTGTGCCGCAGGTGCGTCTAGGGTTATCGATTACGCGCCTGGACTCCGGTCCGCAGCGCCCGGCCGTGCTGGAAGCGCAGTGGCGGCTTGCAGGAGCGGATGGCAAGTTGCTTGACGGGCGTTTGGTGCACCTGGAAGAAGGCCACAATGGCGGCATCGTCGATCAGGTGCGAGCGCAGAGCCTGGTGGTGCAACAACTGGTCGAGCAATTGGCCGTGGCCGTCGAAACGCACGGCACTCCGGCCCCGCAAGCGCCCGCGCCGACCCGCAAGCCTGCGCCGATAAAGCCCGCGCCGCCTGCTGCGCCGCGTATTCCAGTGGTTGAGCCAATGCGTGATGAAAGCGAAGTGTTCCGCTTTTAGCGATTAAGCACTCGCGCCTGTTTGAGTCGTTCAGTCAGGCGCGTGCGCTTAAATGCTTTCGTGCATGCGCGCCAGTTGGCGTTCCAGTAGCGATGGGTAGGGTTCTAGCAGGCGCTCAACGCAGCAGGCGCCTTGCGGGCTGGCGATGGCGCGAATGCGCGCGCGCTGGCTCACCAATGGATCGTCGGCAATGCTGCGTTCGACCAATAGTAGGTTGCGGCTGTGCTGTGACAGCGCCAGGGCACTTTGAGCCGTCTCGCTCAGCAATAGGTCGCCCTGGCTAAGATCACTGAGGTTTTCGCCCAGAGTCAGGCCAAGCTGCAGTTGCAGGGTGATGCCACTGTCCGCCACTTCGATCTGCAAGGCATGACCCAGGGCGCGCATCAGTTCGCCACAGCAGATGGCATGGGTCAGGTAGTCCTCGCCAATATCCAGCTGGTGGAACAGCATCAGGCTGCTGCCATCACTAAGGGTGTGTAACTCACCCTGATACAGGCTGGCAGCCCGGTCCAGGCAGTCGCGGTAACGCTGCAGCAACTCCATTAGGCGGCTGCGCGGCAGGCGGCGCAGCTGTTCCTGCGCACCCAGCTGGATCGCCAGTACAGCGCTGGGCAGGGGTTGCTGTGTGACAGGCGCTAGAGCGGGAGTGGGCTCAGGTTCGGCTTCATCGCGCAGCTCGGAAAATGGATCATCCAGCGTGCTGTCGGTGTAAGAGGTGGTGCGAGTATGCAGGGGCTCGGCGACGTCATCCCCCTCATCGAAGCGTTCATCGTGCAGATTGCGCACTTCGAAGTCCGGCTCATCGTCGAACGATTCAGGCAGGTAGTCGTCATCGTCCTGGGCGATCGGCTCGTCGTCATAGAACGGCTCTTCTTCCGGTTGCGCAGGCGTTTCTGGTATCAGACGAGCTTGTAGCTGGCGCGCCAGGTCGCCGATTTCATCTTGGCGGCCGGCGCCAGGTGCAGGGTCATCCGGGTCACGCAGCCATACCCGTAGTTGCAGCAATGGGGTGGAGATATGCCGGCCCAGACGCATGCTCAAGGACAGGGTAAGGGCCAGCAGGATCAGGCTGAGAATGCCCATGCTCTGCAGGCTGATGGTCATTGGTTGCTGGAATTGCTGCATGTCCAGGCTGATGCGCAGCTGCCCGGCGATGACTTCTTGGAAGGTGATCGGCGTCGAATACAGCCCCTCGGTTTCACCGAGCATGCTCTGGCTGGGGCGTGAGCCCGCTTCTGCGAGGATGCGGTTGTCTACGCTGTAGATCGCAGCGTGGGCTACCAGCGGATTTTTCACCAGATTATTGAGCAGCACATTGAGGCTGAGGATGTCGTTAGACACTAACAACTCTGTCGCCGAGGCGGCCGTCTGGGTGATCAGGCTGGTGCCCAGGGCTTCGGCCTGTTGCTGCATGGCATGTTTGAACTGCATGCCGATGACCCAGCCATAGATCACCAGTGCCAGGGCCACCAGCAATAAGCTGTGGCTGACAATGCGCAGCGCTAGGGGTATGCGCCGTTGGCGCAGGGCCTGGAACAGCAGCAGGAAGAAGTTATCGGGTTTTACGGGGGTAGGCCGGTTCACAGAGCTCGGCTCATGTTGACTGTAGGTGGCGCGCAGTATAACGGCGCCCCGACAGTGGGCAAAGCGCCGTGCGTGGCTGTTTACCCGTGAAAATGGGTAGAATGTGCGCCTTTCTTACGGCCTGTGATCTATTCAACAGGTCGCTGGCCCCGACACTGCCCCGGAGACCGAGCCTTGCGCGAAATCGTCCTGATCAATATCACTGGCGAAGATCGCCCTGGTTTGACTGCTGCCATCACCGGCGTCCTGGCCCAGGGCGGGGTGAATATCCTCGATATTGGCCAGGCGGTGATCCATGACACCCTGTCGTTCGGCATTCTGGTCGAGATTCCGGATACCGAGCGCGCCTCGTCGGTGCTCAAGGACATCCTGTTTACCGCCTACAAGCTCGACCAGCAGGTGCGTTTTACTCCGGTGTCGGAGGCCGATTATCAGCAGTGGGTCAGCGGTCAGGGCAAGGCCCGGCACATCGTGACTCTGCTGACGCGCAAGGTCACCGCCGAGCAGCTGCAGCGCGTGAGTGCGATTACCGCCCGCTACGACCTGAATATCGACCACATCGATCGCCTCTCCGGGCGCATGCCGCTGGATATGCCCGCCGAGCAAGGCAAAGGCTGCATCGAATTTTCAGTGCGCGGCGAGCCGGCTGATCCAGCGGCATTGCGCGCCGAGTTTCTGAGTGTGGCGCAGGAGTTGAACGTCGATATCGCCTTCCAGCAGGACTCGCTGTATCGGCGTAATCGCCGCCTAGCGGTGTTCGACATGGACTCGACGCTGATCGAAGCCGAGGTCATCGATGAGTTGGCCAAGGCAGCCGGCGTCGGTGAGCAGGTATCCGAGATTACCGAGCGCGCGATGCGTGGTGAATTGGACTTTGCCGCCAGCTTTCGCGAGCGCTTGGCGCTGCTAAAAGGCTTGCCGGAAACGGTGCTGGCCGACATCGGCGCCTCTCTGCGCCTGACCGAGGGGGCGGAGACGCTATTCAGCGAACTGCGTAGGCTGGGTTACAAAACAGCGATTCTATCTGGCGGCTTCACCTATTTTGCCAAGCAGTTGCAGGCCAAGCTGGGTATCGACTATGTGTTCGCCAACGAGTTGCAAATCGTCGATGGCTTGGTCACCGGTGTAGCGGTCGAACCGATCGTCGATGCGCAACGTAAAGCCGATCTGCTGCGTCAGCTGGCGGCCAAGGAGGGTTTGCGTCTAGAGCAGACGATTGCCGTGGGCGATGGCGCCAATGACCTGCCGATGCTGGCGATTGCCGGGCTGGGTGTGGCGTTTCGCGCCAAGCCACTGGTGAAGCAGTCAGCCAAGCAGGCGATTTCGACCCTGGGGCTGGATGGCATCCTCTATCTACTCGGTTTTCGCGACCGCGACGGCCTGGAGTAGATAACGGGCAAACAAAAGCCGCCCTCGGGCGGCTTTTTCATTGCAGCGGGATTACTCGTCTTCAGCCGAGAAGTCGTAGTCCATCGATTGGCTCGGGCCCTGCAGATAGTGGCCCTGGATATAGTTGACTCCGGCCTGCCACAGTGTGGCTAGCACGCTGGCACTCTCGACGAATGGCACGATGGTCAGCTTCGCCTGGGAGTGCAGGCTGGCCAGCATGGTTTTCAGTGCTTCCTGATTTTCAGCGCTGCTCAAGTCTTGGGAGAACGAGCTGTCGACTTTGACAAAGTCGATATGCAAGTGTTTGAGCGTATTGAAAGGATTGAGCGAGCAGCCGAACTGGGTCAGTGCTGTTTTGCAATGCAGCTGATTGAGGCCTTGGGTAATGGTTTTGGCCTGTTTCAGGTAGGCAATTGCATCCGGCTCATTGAGCTGGAACACCAGCGAGTCCGACGGCAGGCGTGCGGCTTTTAGGGCCACGCTCAGCCACGGTAGAAGGGTCTGGTCCTGCACGCTGGCGCTCGATAGGTGGACGAACAGGCGCGTGTTGTGACCTTTGCTGCGGTGGTCCGCGAGCAGTTTGATGGAGTTGAGAATTACCCAGCGATCAATTTTTTCAGCAAGCCCCGCGTCTTTAGCGGCACTGAACAATTCTACGGGTGGAATTTCTTCACCCTGAGGGCCGATCAGGCGCAACAGCGCTTCATAGTGTTCAAAGCTGTCGCCGCGCAAGCTGATGATCGGCTGGAACAACAGGCTGAAACTGTTTTTCTCCAATGCCTGTTGCACCATCGCGACAATATTGCCGCGACTCGCGGCTGCTGCCAGCTCGTCGGCCGGGTTGAACAGTTTGATGGCGTTGCCATCGCTCAGCTCATCGGCGCAGCGGTGGGCGCGGTCGACCACGTCCTGAGCCTTGGTGGTTCTTTCGTTGAGCCCGGCGACCCCTATCGATAGGGTGCTTTGCACGGTACGGCCGCTGACGTCGAACAGGTGGCTCTCGACCTTTTTCAGCAGATCACTCAGGTTCTCACGGGTGCTTTCCGGGCTGACTCCGGGTTGCAGTACGGCAAATACGTCATCCCCAAAGCGCGCCAGCTGAGCGTCGGTGCTGAAGTAGGCCCGTAATAGATTGGCCAGGTCGGTGAGCAGAATATCGATGCCTGCCAGGCCAATGTCGGCGAGCAGGGTGGCGTAACTATCAACTCGGATGTAGGCCAGCGTGGAGGGCTGACCGGCATTCACCGCACGCTCAGCCGCGCTGTCCATCAGTCCGAGGAAGTGGGTGCGATTGAACAGGCCGGTGACCAGATCCTGGCTGCTGATTTCGCGCAGTTTTTCTTCCAGTTCGGCGTTGCCGGTTTCGGCGCGAATCACCACTTGGATGCAGGGCTCACCATCGTAGGTGGCCGGTGAGAAGCTCATTTGCGCCGGGAAGCTTTGGCCGTTGGCTTTTAGTCCGTTGCAATTGAGCTCGGCATGGCCTTCGGCGCTGTGATAGCTCTTCAAGAAGTCTTTAAAGCCGGCCTGGTCGCTGCTGCCGATCAGGTCGATCATCGGTATGCCTTCGAGCTCGTCCGCGTCTTCGTAGGCGAACAGCTCAAGGTAAGCGCGGTTGGCATAGATGTGCATGCCGTCATGCACATAGGTGATGGCATCGACGGAACTGTCGAGCAGCAGCTGGCAGCGCTTTTCTGCTTCGCGCAGCGCCACTTCAGAGGCGCGGCGTGCGCGGCGCTCTTCCAGATTCGCCAGCTCGCGCTTAGCTACCAGTACCAGGCGCTCGTCTTCACCTTGCGGTAACGCGTCCTGGGCACCGAGCATCAAGGCTTCGGTGATGCTGTCGGAATCGTTGTCGGCGAGCAGCTGAATGACCGGAATATCCTTGGCCTGACGGCGAATCGCACCAATGGCTTCACTCGGCGACAGTTGTTCGCTGCTTGGTGCGCAAATCAGCAGGTCCCAGCTTTGCTGCAGGGCCTCGTTGAGGTCGTCGCTGGAGCTCAGGCGATGCACGCGGGTTGCCCGCCCTGCATTACGGAACAGGCTGACCAGACGCTCGGCCTCGTTCTGCGAGTCTTCGAGTATCAGTAGCCGAATGGTTTTTTTTTCTATGGCCATGGTGTGGTATCAAATCTGCGCCGAACGGGCGCGAAAAGGCGACAAAAGGGAGTGCGTCGGCAATCTACAGCGACTTCCAGAGTGAGTCAAAGTCTTCCTCCCCGCCTGGCATCCGGCTTTTCGGTGCTGTGACAGGCTTCCCTTGCTCACTGCTGATTTGCTCGACGCCACGGTACTCAAACTGGTTGAAACTGCCGGTGCTGGTTTGTCGGCGGCTGAGCACTGCACGGTGCTCGCTGCCATTGAGATTAATGCTGACCTTGTTGCCTTCCTGGAAGGGTAGGCGGGCCGTAATCAGGCTGGCGGGTCGTGAAATGGCGCTTATTTCTGGCAGTAGAAGGGCGCGCAGATACTGGCTGTTTTGCTCGGCCTTACGTACTAACTGCAAACCGCAGGCCTGCGCATGCGGGGCAATCAGCTCAATGCCCATTTGCGTGCCACCACCACGCACTTGGCGAATCCAGCGCACCACGGCAATGCTCCAGCCTTGCTGAGGCAAACCTTGTATGCCGAGCAGTTCGCCGGCTTGGAGTTGGCTGGGGACATCCTTGGGCCACGACAGGCAATAACCACCGGGGCTGATGTTGACGATTGTCACGTCGAAGGTCGGGTAGCTTTCAGGGCTGTTGCTGTCGGTATTCGCGCCGCTTCTTTCAGGCTTGTTGTACTGGATTTCTTCGAAAGGTAGACCGTTTTCCCAGTGGTTACTCTTTTGTGCATCGAAAGCGTTTGACCAGACATCAGGCGCCCCTGTGTCGGCCTTGAACACGGCTGCGTTGGTCGTCACGGGTACTTGCAGCACGTCGTTGAATGCGCGCTTGCCCGCCAGGTAGAAATGCAGCGCGCTCATGCCGATGCACAGGGTCAGGGTCCCTTGGCCTTGGCTGCGCTGGAAGGTGCGTTCAGCGATATCACCCCAGGCGGCGGCCAGGTGTTGAAGCATGTCATGGCTGAAACCTTCGGGGACAATCAGGCGCGATGGTGCAGCGCCCTCGGCCGGGAGTAGCAGGTGTTCTTTGATGGCGTCCACGAGCTGGCTGGGATCGATGCCCACTGCACTGTGCAGTTGATTGGGCTGGAACAGCGAAATATAGCGGGGCGGGCCGTCGAGTTGCGGAGCAACTGCGAACAAGCTTGTGGGGTCGTTACCTGCCTGCAAGGTGGCAAGTGCACTCCAAGGCTCAAGCACTTCGGCCAGGCGTGCAATTGCGCTCTGGCGCATTTGGTTGCAGCGCGCGCAACCAAGCAGTAGGGCGACTAGGTAGCTTTGTTCGGTGCTCAAGCCTTGGGTGTGTGAGGCCTGGCTATCACGAATAATGGTCTTTTGCAGGTCGCGCGCCAGGGCAATCTGGTACAGCTGGTGCAATTCGATCCACAGCCCTTCAGGTACCGGGCAATAAAGTTGGCTGGCACGGATTAGCGGGCCGCACAGGCTGTGGGTGGCCCGCTGCAGGGCGACTGCAAGCAGCTGGTGGCGTTCGCGGCCAGGTTGGGCGGCCAGGCGTGCGACGATCAGCTTGTAACCAATGGCCATGTGGTTTTGCAGGGCCTGGCAAAGGTTCGCGACCTTGCGCGGACGCTCATCGAGAACGATGGCCTGGCTGAGGAAGTGTTTCTCCAGCTGTTTGCAAACGAAATAGACTTCCGGCCGAAGGATTTCCAGCAATTGCAGGCGGTTTTCCGAGGGCGTTAGTAGCTGATTGAGTTCGACAAGTGCCTGGTACAGCTGGCGTGCAGTTTCACCAATATTGGCTTTGGGCAGGCCATCGACCCATTTTTTCAGATCACGAGGGCTGGCTTCGCAGAATGACAAGCTTTGCTTATCCGGCGTGGTAACGCGCAGTAGCAAGTGAGAATTCTGTTTATCCATCTAAATCGGATACTCCAGCGCACAGGCAGGGCAGGTGAGTCTAAGAATTATGTTTCGACTCTAGCAGCATCTCGCGTGGCCCGCAGCCATGTCCTTGGGCGTATTGCCAAGCCGGTGCGGCACACAAACATCTGGAAGTCATTGTTGTGACTGGTTTTCATGTTCAGAGGTTCACTCTGGCCTGTGCCCTCGGTGCTGCCCATATGGGTTGACAGCACCGAAGTGGAATCGCTAGCTGCGTGGTAAGCCGAGACGCTGGCCCATTTTTACCGGGCTATTGGCGGCCAACTCTTCGGCCCACTGGACCTGCTCTGGGCCAAATAACACGACAGCTGTGGAGCCCAGCTTGAAGCGTCCGAGTTCTGCGCCTTTCTCCAGCACGATTGGTGCACGCGCCGTTTCGTCGTAACGGAATGTTTTTAAGGCGCGCTTGGGAGGGGTGATCAGGCCCGCCCATACAGTCTCAATCGATGCCACGATCATCGCGCCGACCAGCACTACAGCCATTGGGCCGCGTTCGGTATCAAACAGGCAGACCACACGCTCGTTGCGAGCAAACAGCTCAGGCACATTCTCCGCAGTGGTCTGGTTAACCGAGAACAATCGGCCAGGCACATACACCATTTCTTTCAGCGTGCCAGTCAGGGGCATATGCACGCGGTGATAGTCTTTAGGCGAGAGGTAGACGGTGGCGAAGTCCCCACCCATAAATGGCGCTGCGCGCTGGCTATCGCCGCCCAGTAGTTCGATCACGCTGAAGCTGTGGCCTTTGGCTTGGAAAACCCGGCCTTGCTCGATTTTTCCAAGTTGGCTGACAGCGCCGTCGGCAGGTGAAAGTACGGCACCGGACGCGGTGTCGAGCGGACGTGCACCGTCTTTCAAAGCTCGGGTGAAGAAGTCATTGAAGTGGGCGAATGCCGTCAGGTCTTCGACCTGGGCTTCGCTCATGTTGACCTGGTACTGCTGAGCAAACCAACCAATCAGGCGGTTTTTGAACCAGCCCACGCGGCATTCGGCGGCGCAGCCGATCAGGCGCGAGAGCAGGTGATGCGGTAGTAGGTACTGGCTGAGGATAAACAGGCGATCTTTCATGTACGTTCCTTAACAGTGGCAGGCGATCAGGCGGATGCTCAGCGCTCGACCGGGGTGTCTGGGTGGTTGCCCCACTCGCCCCAGGAGCCGGCGTAGGCTTTTACCCGTGGATAGCCGAGGACTTTGGCGGCCAGGTAAGTGAAGCCGGAGCGGTGGTGGGTTTGGCAGTGGGTGATGATTTCTTTGTCGGCAGTGATGCCGAGGTCATTGAGCTGTGTTTGGAGGTCATCGCGAATACGCAACGCGCGTGATGGGTCCATACCGGCGGTCCATTCGAAATTGATGGCGCCAGGGATATGTCCGGCCTTCTGCGCCAAGGCTTTCTCACCGTTGTATTCGCTGGGCGCGCGCGCGTCCCAGATTGCCAGGTCGGCAGCGCCGAGACGGCTTTGCAGGTATTCACGGGTGGCTGTTGGTGCCGACTGCAAGATTAAGGTGGCGGTCTCTGTGTGTGCGACGGGAACTGTTGTGCTGAGGCCGCGCTCCTCTGCCAGCCAGGCCGGTAGGCCTCCGTTTAGATAGTGATAGCGTGAGTGGCCGATCACATCCAGCAGCCAGATAAAACGCCCAGCCCAGCCGCCCCCTTCATCGTCATACACCACATAAACTGCTTCAGGGTTATGCCCGAGCTCGCCGAACAATTGTTCAAGCTGTGCATGCTCTGGTAGCAGGCCAGGTGCTGGCGGCTGCCCTAACTGAGTGCGTTTGGGGTCGACAAAATACGCGCCAGGGATGTGGCCGGCGGCGTAGCGGGCGCTACTAGTCAGGTCAATCAGGATCAGCTCGGGAACATTCAAGCGGCTGGCCAGTTGGGCGGGTTCAATCAGCAAGGGCAACTCAGCGAAGGCGGTCATGCCGGGCCTCTTTTGACAGGAAAGGGACGGATTGTAGCGGAAAGCCTAGCGCCCGCGGTTGGCAAAGCTGGCCAGGGCTCGCTCAATGCATTGCACGGTTTTGCCAAAGCCTTGCACGCTGGCATCGCTTAACGCCTGACCGTTTTGGTCGGCGAACACCAGCATGACCACGCGGTTGTTGCTGGCGATTGAGCGGATTAGCAGGTGCTCGCTGGGGAACAGGCTTTTCAGGGCGCCGGGCAGCATTGCCGAGAACTGCGCCATATTGGCCGGGCTTAGTTTTAGCTGTGCAGGTGCGCTGAGCAGGCGGCGCAGCACTTGGCTGTGTTGTGGGTCAAGGCTGAGGCTGGCCGCCGCTTTGTCCAGGCCGCTTTGTTGCTGGGCAATCAGGCGGGTGTGGTTGCGATCTGCCAGTAGGATCAGCACGCGCTGCATGCCGCCGGCCTGCAGTGCCTGATTGGCGCAGGCGGTGAGTTGCAACACGTTGGTAAATGCGCTGGGTTGTGCGAGTAGTTGCCCGCATTGTTGTCGCCATTCGCTCACGACGGCGGCTTTTGGGGGCTCAATAGTGGCTTGCAGGTGCCGGGCCTGCCATGGCCACAGCAGGGCTTTGGCTGGGTGCCAGAGGTCTGTGGTGGGCAGTTGGCGGACGCTGCTTACTGCGTTCTGGTGCAGCAACTGCTGCACGTTATCGAGCGGCAGTTGCAGGAATAAGCCTGCCAGACGTTGCCAGCGCAGGCTGTGTGGGCTGTTCCACGCATAGTGCGCTGAAATCGCTAGGCCGTTGGCCAGCAGAATGCTGTTGGCTGGTTGAGTTAGCCAGCGGCGCAGGTTGCTGTCGGCATCAAGGATTTGTTGCTGGTGCAGTGGATGTTCATTGTCACGTGCGATATGCAGCGCCTTGACCAGCAGGCGGCGGTCGCTGACCAGCAATCTGTAGCCCTGAGTAACCCATTCGGGCAAGTGCCATTGCTCGCTCAGCGCCAGGCACAGTTTCAGCAGCGGTACCCCCAGCAGTTCCTGTTCGACCTTGGTAGCGGCTTCGCCCTTGACCAGTACCCGCTGCTCCCAGACTTCAAACAGTTCCGGGTGGGCGGCGAGCAGCGTCCAGATCGGCGCCAGAAACAGCAGGCTGCCCCAATGCACTTCCTGCCACAGTCGTGCCAGCCGCCCGGCAAACAAACCATTGGCCTGCTGGCTGGCATGCTGGCTGATTAACTGGATTTGCCGGAGCGCTCTGGGCAGTTCCAGCTCGGGCATCGCCGGCAGGCGGTTGAGCAGCTCTTCGGTGCGTTTGATGCCGAGGCGACTGATGGCAGCCTCGAGGCTTTCAGTTTGCTCGTTGAGCCCGCTGCTTGTGCGATTGGCCTCGCGCAGCACGCTGAGCGCCAATGCTGGGCAGCCCTGCATCAAATCTGCCAGTTCGCGCATCGAGCGATTGCTGTCCGCCAAGGCGTGCCGCAGTTTTTGTTGGCTGTCACTGGAGGCAGGCAATAGCTGGCTGTCCAGCTGCTTGAGCCAGTCGGTCAGGGTGCGCGGATAGTGAATGGGCTTTGGCATGCGGGTTGAGACAAGCTGGCTTTTGACCTTAACTGGCTATAGTCTCGCGCAAAACTTCCGATAAATAGAAGGGTTGTTTTGCAAAGCCCCTTTCTACCCTCTCTGGCAAGTCTCTTTCTATGGCAAAAATCATCGGCATCATTGTTGTATTCGCCAGCGTTTTAGGGGGGTTTATCCTCTCCGGCGGTAAGTTTATGGCGTTGGTCCACCCCTTCGAAGTGATGATCATTGGCGGCGCCGCGTTGGGGGCATTTCTGCAGGCCAACCCTGGCAGCATGTTCATGCAGGTGTTCAAGAAGTCGCTGAGCATGTTCAGCTCGCGCTTCACTCATCATTACTACCTGGATGTGCTGAAGCTGCTTTATGAGATTCTCAACAAGAGTCGCCGCGAAGGCATGATGGCCATCGAAGCCGATGTTGAAGACCCTGCCGCCAGTCCAATATTCAGTAAGTACCCTGGCATCCTCAAAGATCAGCGGATGATCGCCTTCATCTGCGACTATTTACGCATCATGTCGTCCGGCAACATGGCTCCGCACGAGCTTGAGGGCTTGTTTGATATGGAGATCACCAGCCTTAAGGAGGAACTTGAGCACCCCGCGCATGCCGTGGCGAAGGTTGCCGATGGCATGCCGGCCATGGGTATTGTGGCGGCCGTGCTGGGCATCGTGATCACCATGTCGATCCTCGCCGAGGCTGATAACGCAGAGATTGGTGAGAAGGTCGGTACCGCTCTGGTAGGTACGTTCCTCGGGATTCTGGCGTCCTATGGTTTCTTCGGCCCGTTGGCTGGTGCGCTGGAGCACGATGCCAAGGAAGAGCTGAATGTCTATGAGGCAATCAAGGCCGGGCTGGTTGCGTCGGCCTCCGGTATGCCGCCTTCGCTTGCCGTGGAGTTCTCGCGCAAAGTGCTCTATCCAGCGCACCGCCCAAGCTTTGCCGAGCTTGAGCAGGCCATGCGTGGGGGCTAACGCGAGCCATGGAGAATAACCAGCCGATTATCGTCAAGCGGGTCAAGAAGATTGCCGGTGGCCACCACGGTGGCGCCTGGAAAATCGCCTTTGCTGACTTTGCCACCGCGATGATGGCGTTCTTTATGGTGATGTGGCTGATGTCGTCGGCCACGCCTGAGCAGAAGAAGCTGATTTCGGGTTACTTTCAGGACCCGGTAGGGTTCTCCGAGAGTGCCAGTCCTTATGTGATTGATCTGGGTGGAACGCCCACGCCATCGCCGGACAGAACGCTCAATGATGTCCCGCAGGAGGAGAAAACCCCTGCTGAAGATGACCAGGCTGACCTCAATAAGGAACAGGCCGAGTCGGTAGCCGAAGAAGTCGAGCGCGAGCGCCTGGAGTTGTTGCTGCAGGAATTGCAGAACAAGGTTGAGGAAAACCCTCAGCTGCAGAATTTTAAAGACCAGATTCTCTTCGAAATCACCCAGGATGGCCTGCGCATCCAGATTATGGACGCCGAGAATAGGCCGATGTTTGCCTCGGGCAGTGCGCGTCTGCAGTCCTATTTCGAAGATATCCTGCTGGCCATGACCGACACTATTGCGGCGGTGCCTAACAAGATAAGCGTCAGCGGCCATACCGATGCTGCGCCCTTTGTCGGGCGTGGAGGGTATGGCAACTGGGAGCTGTCCTCCGATCGCGCTAATGCGGCGCGGCGCGTGCTGATTGCCGGCGGTTATGATGACGACCAAGTGGCGCGGGTGGTGGGCTATGCGTCGTCGGCGTTGTTTGATCGGGATAAGCCGCTCAATCCGGTCAACCGGCGTATCGATATCGTGGTGCTCACTAAGAAGGCCCAGCGTGCCATTGAGGGGGCGCAAAGTGACTCTGCAGATCCGCCCACTGAGACACCTGTAGGTGATCCAACGGCTGCCCCCGTCATCGAGCCGCCCGTTGCCCCAGGTGACCCGCTGCCCGGCGGGCAGTTACGTGAGCGGCTGAATATTTTTGAGGACGGCGTGTTGCAGTTCGATCAGCCCACAGAATAAGCGTTGGCTGTAAATGAAAGGCCGCGACTGTCGCGGCCTTTTTTGTTGATGGCCTGCCATTCCTGCGGGCCGTCGCGGGGCGACGTTAAAAATCGCACCCGGCGATTTTTTCAGTACTCGTTTTCCGGCAGGCTGGCCAGAATTTGTCGGTAACTGGCCATGCGCTGCGGGTGCAGACGACCATCTTCAAGGGCTTTGAGCAGGGCGCAGCCGGGTTCGCGATCATGTTTGCAGTCGCGGAAGCGGCATTGACCGATCAGCTCACCGAACTCGATAAAACCGGCCTCGACGTCATCGCGACTGACATGCACCAGGCCGAACTCGCGAATCCCAGGAGAATCAATCAGTTCGCCGCCGCCGGGAAAGTGGAACAGGCGTGCAGTGGTGGTGGTGTGAGTCCCCAGCCCGGACTGCTCCGAAAGTGGGCCAACACGGGTGTCGATATCGGGTAGTAGGCTGTTAACCAGTGATGACTTGCCGACCCCCGATTGGCCTACGAACACACTGATGTGGCCGTCGAGTTGCTGTTGCAACTGTTGCATGCCGTCGCCGCCGTGGGCGGACACTTCCAGCAGCGGATAACCGAGCTCGCGGTAAACCCCGAGCATGCGATTGAGGGCCACGGCGTTCTGCTCATCCAGCAGATCGGTCTTATTCAGCAGCAGCAGCGGGCGAATGCCTGCGTGTTCGGCGGCCACCAGGTAGCGGTCGATCAGGTTGGCATGCGGCTCGGGCAGCGGCGCGAAAACGATCACGATCAGGTCGACGTTGGCCGCTACCGGCTTGAGTTGGCCGCGGGTATCTGGGCGGCACAGCTCGGTGCTGCGCGGCAACTGCGCCACAATCACACCAATGCCTTGGTTGCCGGCGCGCCACACCACCTGGTCACCGGTGACCATGGTCGGTAGGTTGGCGCGTAGGTGGCAACGGAATACCTGGCCGGCCAGTTCGCCATCCAGTGCTTCAACCTCGATCTGCACGCCGAAGTGGGCGATCACCAGGCCGGTCTGTTCCGGGCCGAGGTCGCCGCCTTCAAGAATCTGTACAGCCTGCGATTCGCGCTTGGCGGCGCGGGCGGCACGCTCGCCCTGGATTTTTTCGATACGCCAGTTTTGCCGGCGGTTAAGTTGGCGTTTGGCCATGGGTCTTCCGAGAGTTGAATTGCGCAATAAACGGTCGCGAGTCTAGCACGGGCTGCCTATTGAGCTGCTGGCGCAGCTAAACTGCGGCGCATCATCGGTCGGACGGTTCAGGAGTCTGCATGCTGCGCGTTGTTCGCCACTATCCGGCGTTACTGGCCTTGTGTGCCCAGTTGGGCGCGACTGTGCTGATTGGCCTGGGGCTGTATCTAGTCGCTCAGCTGTCGCCCTGGCGACCGACTTGGCTGGCCGTAGGTCTGCTGCAAGGCTTGCTGGCTGCCACTCTGGCACGTTACGTGGGACTGTCGCGCTGGTGGTGTGGGTTAAACCTGCTGTTCGTCCCTGCACTGCTGCTGGCCAGTGGTGCGCCGCTGCCGTCCTGGGTGTTTCTTGGCGGATTTGTCCTCTTGTTGCTGCTCAACTGGAACAGCTTTGGCGAGCGAGTGCCGTTGTATCTGACGGGTGCCGGCGCCCGCCAGCATCTGCTCGGCGTACTGAGCGAGCAACCCGAACACTTTCGCTTTATCGATCTGGGCTGCGGCCCTGCAGGCACCCTGCTGACCCTGGCCCGGCAGTTCCCGCAGGCGCAGTTTGTTGGGGTGGAAACCGCGCCGCTGTCCTTTGTAATCGCCTGGTTGCGTGCCTTGCCCCAGAGCAATTGCCAGATCCGTTATGAAAACCTCTGGCGCAGCGACCTGTCCGCGTTCGATGTGGTGTATTGCTTCCTCTCACCTGCGCCGATGCCTGAGTTGTGGGTCAAGGCCTGCGCGCAGATGCCGTCCGGCAGCTTGCTGATCAGCAACACTTTCGAGGTGCCTGGGCAGCCGGCCGATCAGCAGATCGAACTGCACGACTGGCGCAAGTCGCGGCTCTTGTTATGGCGCATGCGCGGCTGATTTATTTATTACAGGCCGGCATCAACACCGCATAGCCGAGCGCTGTAGTTTTTCGGCGGCCTGTTAAACTGTCGGCCTTAGTCGAGGAGCCGTGCATGCAGAACGCCAATAACCTGATTTGGATCGACCTGGAAATGACCGGTCTTGAGCCCGAAACGGACGTCATCATCGAGATGGCCACCATCGTTACCGACAGTGAGCTGAACATCCTTGCTGAAGGGCCGGTGATTGCCGTGCATCAGAGTGATGAGCTGCTCGCCGGTATGGATGAATGGAATACGCGCACCCATGGTGGTAGCGGTCTGACTCAGCGGGTGCGCGAAAGCACGATCGGCCCTGCCGAAGCTGAGGCGATGACCATCGCTTTTCTTGAGCAGTGGGTGCCTAAGGGTAAATCGCCGATCTGCGGCAACAGCATTGGCCAGGATCGGCGTTTTCTGTGCAAGTACATGCAGAATCTGGATGCCTACTTCCACTACCGCAATCTGGATGTGTCGACCCTTAAAATTCTCGCTGGCCTGTGGGCCCCACAGGTTAAAGAGTCGTTTCAGAAGCAGGGCACGCATAAAGCGTTGGATGATATCCGTGAGTCCATCGCTGAGCTGCAACATTACCGTCAGCACTTGCTGAAAGTGTGATGCCGCAAAAGCCCGCTTCGGCGGGTTTTTCTTTGGGTAACGGTTGCCGGGTTAGAGGTCGTGCTGCGCCAGCGCCCATTCAACATGTTCGCGCACTAATGCTGAAGGGTATTCGCGGCGCGCTTTGAGTGCTTCCAGTACCGGAATGCTTGAGGGCGCGTTACCTAAGCCGACTGCCAAGTTGCGTAGCCAGCGCTCATAGCCTGCACGTCGCAGCGGCGAGCCTTCGGTGCGGCTGAGAAACTCGTCCTCATTCCAGCAAAACAGTTCGGCCAACTCGGCGTTGTCCAGGCTGTGGCGCGGTTGAAAGTCACTTTGTTCGGTAGGTTTGGCAAAGCGATTCCACGGGCAGACCATCTGGCAATCATCGCAGCCGAACACCCGATTGCCGATCGGTGCGCGTAGCTCTTCTGGTATCGAGCCTTTGAGCTCGATGGTCAGGTAGGAGATGCAGCGCCGCGCATCCAGCACATAAGGGCCAACGAAAGCTGCGGTGGGGCAGATGTCCATACAGGCGGTGCAACGGCCGCAGTGCTCGCTGCTGTGCGGTTCATCGACGGGCAGGGGTAAGTCGACGAACAGTTCGCCGAGAAAAAAGTAACTGCCAGCTTTGCGGTTGAGTACCAGGGTGTTCTTGCCGATCCAGCCGAGCCCGGCCTGCTCGGCAATAGCCTTTTCCAGCACCGGTGCGCTGTCGACGAAAGCGCGAAAGCCGAAGGGGCCGATCTGCTGTTGAATGCGCTCGGCCAGTTGCTGCAAGCGCTTGCGGATCAGTTTGTGGTAATCGCGGCCCAAGGCGTAGCGCGATACATAGGCTTTTTCGGGCTGGCCGAGACGCTTGGCCATCTGTGTGTCGCCAGGTAGGTAGTCCATGCGCAACGAGACCACGCGCAAGGTGCCGGGCACCAGTTCGTCCGGGTGCGAGCGTTTGCTGCCGTGGGCGGCCATGTAATCCATCTCGCCCTGGTAGCCGGCCTCCAGCCAGCGCTGCAGGTGCATCTCGTGCTCGCCCAATTGCACGTCGGCAATCCCGACTTGCTGAAAGCCCAGCTCACGGCCCCAGTCTTTGATCGACTGGGCGAGGGCTGCAAGGTCTAGGGCATTACTGTTCATATGAGCGCGGGTAACCGGGGCGGAGGTGGGTATAATTCTGCCAGACATCGGAGCCCACGCATGCCGCATTCTCCTGACAATCTTCCTTTGGCGCTCTACAGCGCTGCACAAGTGCGCGAGCTGGATGCGCGGCTGATCGCTGCCGGCACGCCAGGGTTTGAGTTGATGAGCCGCGCCGCTCATGCCATTTGGCGGACCTTACGCCGCCGTTGGCCGGATGTCGGTGTACTCACAGTGCTGGCTGGGCGTGGCAATAATGCCGGCGACGGTTATCTGGTGGCGGCTTTAGCGCTGCGCGCGGGCTGGCGGGTGCAGGTGTTGGCGGTGGGGGATGCGGCGCAGTTGCAGGGCGATGCCGCGTTGGCCCGTGATCAGGCGCTGGCTGCCAGCGTACCGGTGCAGCCTTGGCGCGAAGGCGTCGAGTTGCAAGGCGTGGTGCTTGACGCTTTGCTTGGTACCGGCCTGCAGGGCGCGGTGCGTGAGCCATATGCCCTGGTCATTGGTGTGCTGAATGCCAGCGGCTTGCCTGTGCTGGCGGTGGATATACCTTCAGGGCTCTGCGCCGACACGGGGCAGGCGTTGGGCGTTGCGGTGCGCGCTGAGCTGACGGTCAGCCTGATTGGTCTGAAGCTAGGCCTGTTTACCGGCCAAGCAGCGGAGTATTTGGGCGAGCTGCAGTTTGATGATTTACAGGCTGATGCCGCTTTAGTCGCCGCGCAAACTTTTACCGTGCAACGCCTGGCGCCAGCCAGCCTGCCGCAGCTGCCCGCGCGTTCGCGCAACGTGCACAAGGGGCAGTTGGGGCATGTGTTGGTGGTGGCTGGTGACCGGGGGTATGCCGGCGCGGGTTTGCTGGCGGCGCAGAGCGCATTGCGTACCGGCGCCGGGCTGGTCAGTCTGGCAACCCGCAGCGAACATCTGCCGGCGGCGCAGGCGCGTTTGCCTGAGGTGATGGCGGCAGGTGTTGCTTCAGCTAACCAGTTGTTGGCATTAGGCGTGAATGCCAGTGTTTGGGTGGTGGGGCCTGGCTTGGGGCAGGCGGCCTGGGGGCGTAGCCTGGTGTCGGCGGCGGCGACCTGCCACGTGGCGCAGGTGTGGGACGCCGATGCGTTGAATCTTCTGGCCCAGGGCTTAGTCGAATTACCGCCCGGCGCGGTGCTGACGCCGCACCCTGGTGAGGCCGCCCGTTTGCTTGGGATTAGCAGTGCAGCCGTGCAGGCGGATCGGCCGGGCGCTGCCCGGGCGCTGGCACAGCGTTATCGGGCGGTTTGTGTGCTCAAAGGCGCGGGCAGCCTGATTGCCGATTGTGATGGGGCGCTTTGGCTGTGTGAGCGCGGTCATCCGGCCATGGCTGGCGCGGGCTTGGGGGATGTGTTGGCAGGTGTTATCGGAGCGCTGCTCGCCCAGGGGCTGGCGGCATTGCCAGCGGCTCAACTGGCTGTTTATCTACACGCCTGCGCCGGCGAACGGTTAGCGCTGCAAGGTCGTGGCCTGGCAGCAAGTGATTTGTGTGAGGTTATTCGTGAACTTTTGCAGGAGCAGTCTGCGTGTCTGAGTTAGAACTGTTTGCCGCCGACGAAGAAGCGATGCTGGTGCTGGGGGCGCGCATTGCCGCCGTGACCGGCGGCATTGGCTTGATTTATTTGCATGGCGACCTGGGTGCCGGCAAAACCACCCTGTCGCGCGGCATTATTCGTGGCCTGGGGCATGTAGGGGCGGTGAAAAGCCCGACCTTTACCCTGGTTGAGCCCTACGAGATTGGCGCGTTGCGCGTTTTTCACTTCGATCTTTATCGTTTGGTGGATCCCGAAGAGCTGGAGTACCTCGGCATCCGTGATTATTTCGACGGGCATGCATTGTGTCTCGTCGAATGGCCTCAGCGAGGCGCAGGCGTTTTGCCAAAGGCTGACCTGGACATTACCATTAGCCCGCAAGAGGCCGGCCGGGTGCTGCGTTTGCAGGCGCACGGCGAGCGCGGCACCGCTTGGTGTGCCACTTTGGCCGTCGAGGCATGAATTAATTATGGGGTTGGCTATGCGCATAAGCGCGCGTTTCATCGCAATTGGAGTGGCATTGGTAGGCATGGCCGCCGATGTAATGGCCGCTTCGGATGTGCGCAGTGTGCGGCTGTGGCGTGCGCCGGATAACACTCGCTTGGTGTTTGACCTGTCCGGGCCGGTGCAGCACAGCGTGTTTCTGCTCTCTGCGCCTAATCGCATTGTTATTGATGTCAGTGGTGCCAAGCTGGCCACGGGCTTCGATCAGTTGACCCTGAGTAATACCCCGATTACCGGCGTACGTTCTGCGCAGCGCACGCCGGAAGACCTGCGGGTGGTGATTGATCTTTCTGCCGCCGTGACGCCGAAGAGTTTTACCCTCGCCCCCAATCAGCAGTACGGCCATCGTTTGGTGGTCGACTTGTTTGATCAGGATGGCAGCGGCGCGCCAAGCCTGCCCACCACCATTGTGGCCACCGCGCCGCAAGTGCCGGTGACACCGACTCAAGCCCCGCCCAAACTGACCCCGATACCCAATGGTAAGCGCGATATTGTGATTGCTATTGATGCGGGCCACGGCGGTGAAGACCCGGGCGCCCTGTCGCCGGTCAAAGGCCAGTATGAGAAGCATGTGACCCTGGCGATTGCCAAAGAGCTGCAGCGCCAGGTCAATGCCGAGAAAGGCTTCCGGGCTGAGTTGGTGCGTACGGGCGACTACTTTATCCCCCTGCGCAAACGCACCGAGATCGCCCGTAAAAAGGGCGCCGATCTGTTTGTTTCCATCCATGCCGATGCCGCGCCTCGGGCTGCAGCATTTGGCGCGTCGGTGTATGCGCTATCGGACCGTGGGGCGACCTCGGAAACGGCGCGTTGGTTGGCCGATTCGGAAAATCAGTCGGACCTGATCGGCGGCGCCGGTAATGTCAGCCTGGATGATAAGGACCGCATGCTCGCCGGGGTATTGCTCGACCTGTCGATGACCGCCTCGCTGTCATCCAGCCTCAATGTGGGCAACAAGGTGCTGGGCAATATGGGCCGGGTCACGCCGCTGCATAAGCGCCGCGTAGAGCAGGCCGGTTTTATGGTGCTGAAATCGCCCGATATTCCCTCGATCCTGGTCGAGACGGGGTTTATCTCCAATCCCAATGAGGCCCGCAAACTTGCCTCTTCCAGCCACCAGCAGGCGCTGGCGCGCTCGATTATTACGGGCGTACGGCAGTTCTTTCATGAGAACCCGCCTCCGGGCACCCATGTGGCCTGGTTGCGTGATAACGGCAAGATCACCCTGGGTCCGCGTGAGCACGTGGTCAGCTCGGGTGAAAGCCTGGCGCTGATTGCCCAGCGTTATCAGGTCAGTCTGGCCGTGCTGCGCACTACCAATTCGCTGAAAAGCGATGTGATCAAGGTCGGTCAGCGTCTGCAGGTGCCGGCCAACGCACTGGCTGCGCAGCCATGATTGATGCTGCGCGTATCCAGCTGCTCAGTCCGCGGCTGGCGAACCAGATTGCTGCTGGTGAGGTGGTTGAGCGGCCGGCTTCGGTGATCAAGGAGCTGTTGGAAAACAGCTTGGATTCCGGTGCCAAGCGTATTGAAGTTGATGTCGAGCAGGGCGGCGTCAAGTTGCTCAAAGTGCGCGACAACGGCAGCGGCATCTCTGCGGATGATCTGCCGCTGGCATTGGCGCGACATGCCACCAGCAAGATTCGTGAGTTGGAAGACCTTGAGCAGGTGATGAGTCTCGGTTTTCGTGGCGAAGCGCTGGCGTCGATCAGCTCGGTCGCACGTCTGACCCTGACCTCGCGCACAGAAGGTGCTGAGCAGGCCTGGCAAGTAGAAACCGAAGGCCGCGACATGCAGCCACGGGTGCAGCCAGCGGCGCATCCGGTGGGCACATCGGTGGAAGTGCGTGACCTGTTCTTCAATACCCCCGCGCGGCGCAAGTTTCTCAAAACCGAGAAAACTGAGTTTGATCACCTGCAGGAAGTGATCAAACGGCTAGCCCTGGCGCGTTTCGATGTGGCTTTTCACTTGCGTCACAACGGCAAGACCATGCTCGGTTTGCATGAGGCGCCGGATGAACTCAGTCGCGCGCGCCGGGTGGCGTCGGTCTGCGGAGCCGCATTCTTAGAGCAGTCGTTGCCGATCGATATCGAACGTAACGGCCTGCATTTATGGGGTTGGGTCGGCTTGCCGACGTTTTCCCGTAGCCAGGCAGATTTGCAGTATTTCTATGTGAACGGCCGCATGGTGCGCGACAAGTTGGTCGCGCATGCGGTGCGTCAGGCCTACCGCGATGTGCTGTTCAATGGCCGTCATCCGACCTTTGTGCTGTTTCTGGAAATCGACCCTTCAGTGGTTGATGTCAACGTGCACCCAACCAAGCATGAAGTGCGCTTCCGTGATGGGCGCATGGTCCATGATTTCCTTTACGGCACGTTGCACCGGGCACTGGGTGAGGTGCGTCCGGAGGACCAATTGGCGGCTCCGGCGACGGTCAGCGAAATGCTGCGCCCTACCGGTCAGGCCGCCGGTGAGTTTGGTCCGCAGGGTGAAATCGGTTTGGCTGCCAGCCTGCTGCAGCCTGCGTCCAGCGGCTCTGTGTGGCGTTCGCCGGGTGCCGGTTATCAGGGCGCTCGCCCTGACTCCGCCTTGCCGGCCGCGGAAGCCCAAGGCGCCTATCGTGAATTTTTCGCGCCGATGGCGACGACGCCAGCTCCGGCGGGCTTGCCCGAGGCTCAGGGTGATATTCCACCGCTGGGTTACGCCATTGCTCAGCTCAAGGGCATCTATATTCTGGCTGAGAATGTACAGGGGTTGGTCGTTGTGGACATGCATGCGGCCCATGAGCGCATCACCTATGAGCGGCTGAAGGTGGCCATGGCCAGTGAGGGTTTGCGTGGCCAGCCGCTGCTGGTGCCCGAGTCGATTGCGGTGAGTCAGCGTGAAGCTGACTGCGCCGAGGAGCATGCCGAGTGGTTCTTGCGCCTGGGCTTCGAGTTGCAGCGCCTGGGGCCGGAGACATTGGCGATTCGGCAGATTCCGGCCTTGCTCAAGCAGGCCGAGGCGACACGCCTGGTGCAGGACGTGCTCGGTGATCTGCTCGAATACGGCACCACCGACCGCATTCAAGCCCACCTCAATGAACTGCTCGGCACCATGGCCTGTCACGGCGCTGTACGCGCTAATCGGCGCCTGACCCTGCCGGAAATGAATGCCTTGCTGCGCGACATGGAGCACACCGAGCGTAGCGGTCAATGCAACCATGGCCGTCCGACCTGGACGCAGATGGGCATGGATGACCTCGACAAGCTGTTCCTGCGCGGCCGCTAACCGTCGCGCCATTTAAAGAGAATTTTTGAGCATGTCCGAGCGCCTACCTCCGGCGATTTTCCTCATGGGGCCGACTGCGGCCGGCAAGACCGATCTGGCCATCGAGCTGGCACGGGCGCTGCCATGCGAGTTGATCAGTGTCGACTCTGCGTTGATCTACCGCGGTATGGACATCGGTACGGCCAAACCGGATAAGACCACGCTGGCTGAGTTCCCGCACCGCCTGATCGATATTCGTGACCCGGCCGAGAGTTATTCGGCGGCCGAGTTTCGAGCTGATGCCCTGGCAGCCATGGCCGAGATCACCGCACGCGGGCGTATCCCGCTGCTGGTGGGTGGCACCATGCTGTATTTCAAAGCTTTGCTCGAAGGTTTGGCGGATATGCCTGGCGCGGATGCGGCCGTGCGGGCTGAGCTGCAAGCGCGTGCTCAGGTTGAAGGCTGGGGCGCGCTGCACGCCGAGCTGCATGCAGTCGATCCTGAATCGGCTGCGCGTATCCATCCCAATGATCCGCAGCGCCTGGTTCGCGCTCTTGAGGTCTACCGGGTGAGCGGACAAAGCATGACTGCTCATCGGTTACGTCAGGTAGCAGAAAATACTGCAGGCGGCACATCGGCGGATTGCCAATTCCCCTATACTGTTGCGCAAATAGCCATAGCCCCGGCACAACGGCAGTTGTTGCATGAGCGAATTGCCCTGCGGTTTCGCTTGATGGTGGAACAGGGGCTGGTTGCCGAGGTCGAACGCCTGCATCAGCGAAGTGACTTGCACGTTGGGTTGCCGTCTATAAGGGCGGTGGGATATCGGCAAGTCTGGGATTACTTAGACGGCAAACTCGACGCCGAGCAAATGCAGGAGCGGGGCATTATCGCCACGCGCCAATTGGCCAAGCGACAATTCACCTGGTTACGGGGTTGGCAGCAGGATGTGCATTGGCTTGATAGTGCTGACTGCGACAATCTGCCGCGTGCCTTGAAATACCTGGCAGCGGTCTCCATATTGACCTGAGACCTTGCCGTTGGCCGTCTATCCTTGGGGGTGTGGCGGCTTTAAGCCGTTCGTTGGTTTACTTAAATTATTGAAAATTGATCCTTAAAGGAGTGCGGCACATGTCAAAAGGGCATTCGCTACAAGACCCTTACCTGAATACCCTGCGTAAGGAACGCGTCCCGGTTTCTATTTATTTGGTTAACGGCATCAAGCTGCAAGGCCAGATCGAATCTTTCGACCAGTTCGTGATTTTGCTGAAAAACACTGTCAGCCAGATGGTCTATAAACACGCCATTTCCACTGTAGTGCCTAGTCGTCCGGTACGTTTGCCGAGCGCCAGCGAAACCGAGCAAGCTGAAGCTGAAGCTGAGTCCGGTAACGCCTAATTTAGGAGGCTGCATTGTTCTTCGAGCGCCATGAAGGTGGAAATCGGGCCATTCTGGTTCATCTAGACGGCCAAAACCCCGAGGCGCGCGAGGACCCGCAGGAGTTTCAGGAGCTTGCCCTCTCGGCGGGCGCTGAAACAGCTGCGTTCCTCAGTGTTCCGAGCACTCGGCTGACCGCTAAGTACTTGATTGGCAGTGGCAAAGTTGCTGAGTTGCGTGATCAGGTGAAAGCCACCGAGGCTGACTTGGTTATCTTCAATCACGTGCTTACGCCAAGTCAGGAGCGTAACCTTGAGCGCGTTTTCGAGTGTCGGGTGCTAGATCGCACCGGGCTGATTCTCGATATCTTTGCGCAGCGCGCGCGCACCCATGAAGGCAAGCTGCAGGTTGAGCTGGCTCAGCTTGACCATATGAGCACGCGACTGGTTCGTGGCTGGACCCACCTTGAGCGGCAGAAGGGGGGCATTGGCTTGCGTGGGCCGGGTGAAACTCAGCTAGAGACTGACCGCCGCCTGTTGCGTGTGCGGATTCGCCAGATCAAGCAAAAGCTCGAAAAGGTCCGCAGTCAGCGCGAGCAAGCTCGGCGCGGCCGTCAGCGTGCCGACATCCCTTCCGTGTCGCTGGTGGGCTACACCAATGCGGGCAAGTCAACACTGTTCAATGCGCTGACTTCTTCTGATGTTTATGCGGCTGATCAACTGTTCGCCACCCTTGACCCTACCTTGCGCCGTCTGGAGCTGGATGATCTCGGGCCAATCGTGCTGGCTGATACCGTAGGCTTTATCCGTCATTTGCCGCACAAGCTGGTTGAGGCGTTTCGCGCGACGCTTGAAGAGTCGAGCAATTCCGATTTGCTGTTGCACGTAATCGACGCACATGAGCCCGAGCGCGATCAGCAAATCGAGCAGGTGTTGGCGGTGCTGGGTGAGATTGGCGCGCATGAGTTGCCGATGCTTGAGGTGTATAACAAGCTCGACCTGCTTGAAGGGGTAGAGCCACAGATTCAGCGCGATGCCGATGGCAAGCCGCAGCGGGTTTGGTTGTCGGCGCGTGACGGGCGTGGTTTGCCGTTATTGCGTCAGGCGATAGCTGAGCTGTTGGGTGATGATCTATTTGTCGGTACATTGCAGCTGCCACAGCGCCTTGGGCGTTTACGTGCGCAGTTCTTCGATTTGGGTGCGGTACAAAGCGAATCCCATGCCGAAGACGGTAGCAGCCTGCTGGCTGTGCGCTTGCCGCGGATTGAGCTGAATCGGCTGGTGAGTCGTGAAGGGCTTAAGCCGCAGGAATTTATCGAGCAACACACTTTGCAATAAAGCCTGCATCAGCGACTTTGCCGCTGGTTGCATGCATTCTGTAGCATTGGCGGGCGCGCCGCGGGCGCGTCTTTGCTTTATCAGATGGAGAGCGCTATGGCTTGGAATGAGCCGGGTGGCAACTCGAATAATCAGGACCCATGGGGTGGCCGTAAAAACGGTGACCGTAAGGGACCGCCGGATATCGATGAAGCCTTCCGCAAGCTGCAGGAGAGCCTTAATGGGCTGTTCGGTGGCGGCAAAAAACGAGGCAGCGAGACTGGCTCTGGCAATGGCGGCGGCTTTGGCTTGCTGTTCGTGGGCCTGGGGCTGCTGGCTGCGGTCTGGCTGTACAGCGCGATCTATGTCGTCGATGAGCAGGAGCAGGCCGTGGTGCTGCGCTTCGGCAAATACTACGAGACAGTCGGCCCGGGTCTGAATATCTATTTCCCGCCGATTGATCGCAAGTTTCAGGAAAACGTCACCCGTGAGCGTGCTTACAGCAAGCAGGGGCAGATGTTGACCGAGGACGAAAACATCATCGAAGTGCCGTTGACCGTGCAGTACCGGGTCAGCAACTTGCAGGATTTCGTACTCAACGTTGATCAGCCGGAAGTCAGTCTGCAGCATGCGACCGACAGCGCCGTGCGTCACGTGGTGGGTTCCACCGAGATGGACCAGGTGCTGACCGAAGGCCGTGAGCTTATGGCCAGTGAGGTCAAGGAGCGCTTGCAGCGTTTCCTCGACAACTACCGCACCGGTATCACGGTGACTCAGGTCAACTTGCAGAGTGCGGCGGCGCCGCGTGAAGTGCAGGAAGCCTTCGATGACGTGATTCGTGCCCGTGAAGACGAGCAGCGTGAGAAGAATCAGGCTGAAACCTATGCCAATGGCGTGGTGCCGGAAGCCCGTGGCCAGGCGCAGCGCCTGATCGAGGATGCCAACGGTTACCGCGATGAGGTGGTTTCTCGGGCACAGGGTGAGGCGGACCGCTTTACCTCATTGGTGACTGAGTACCGTAAGGCACCTGAGGTTACGCGTGAGCGTCTGTATCTGGACACCATGCAGGAGCTGATGACCAACACCAGTAAGGTGTTGGTGACCGGCGATAAGGGGCAGAACAATCTGCTTTATCTGCCGCTGGACAAGATGATCGATGGCCGTAGCCCGTCTGCGCCTAGCTCGATATCCGGCGCTGCGGGTGCCGCAGACGCAGGCTCGCGAGTAAATGTCGATCCGCGTCAAGTTGAGCTGCGCACAAGGGAGAGCCGTTGATGAGCAATAAATCGCTGATCGCCCTTATAGGTGGCGTCGTGCTGGCGATCGTCGCCTGGAATAGCTTCTATATCGTCTCGCAAACTGAGCGTGCGGTGCTGTTGCAGTTCGGTCGTATTGTCCAGCCGGACGTGCAGCCGGGTTTGCATGTCAAAATTCCATACGTTAACCAGGTGCGCAAGTTCGATGCGCGGCTGCTGACATTGGACTCCAGCAGCTCGCGTTTCCTTACGCTGGAAAAGAAAGCATTGATGGTCGATGCCTTTGCCAAGTGGCGCGTGTTGGATGCTGAGCGTTTCTACACCGCGACCTCCGGCATGAAGCAGATTGCTGATGAGCGTCTGGCGCGTCGCCTCGAAGCGTCGCTGCGCGACCAGTTTGGTAAGCGCACGCTGCATGAAGCGGTCTCGGGTGAGCGTGATGCCTTGATGGCGGATGTGACGGCCTCCTTGAATCGGGCTGCGCAGAAAGAGCTGGGCATTGAGGTGGTGGATGTGCGCGTCAAGGCCATCGACCTGCCCAAGGAAGTCAACCGAAGCGTATTTGATCGGATGAGTTCTGAGCGCGAGCGTGAAGCCCGCGAGCACCGCGCAAAAGGTAAGGAGTTGGCTGAAGGTATTCGTGCCGATGCCGATCGACAGCGTCGTGTGTTGCTGGCTGATGCCTACCGTCAAGCTGAAGAGCTGCGTGGTGATGGTGACGCCCAGGCGGCTGCGATCTACTCCAAGGCCTACGGCATGGATCAGGAGTTTTACTCGTTCTACCGCAGCCTAAGGGCTTATCGCGAGAGTTTCGCCGACAAGCGTGATGTGTTGGTGCTGGACCCAAGTAGCGACTTTTTCCGCTATTTGGAGAAGTCCAAGCCTTGAGTCATCACCCCGGCGAGCAGTCGTCGGGGTGACCCTTGTGGAAAACGTGGTATCATGCGGCAGCCGGGGAAATCCCGGCTTTTTTGCGTCTGTGGGAAGCATGTGGCAGGAATTAGGCATCGCGTTTTGTCTTGTGTTGGTGCTGGAAGGCATCCTGCCCTTCCTGTGCCCGCGTCATTGGCGTGAAAGGCTTTTACAACTGACGCAGTGTCTGATCGACAGCTGCGTTTGATGGGGTTGGTCAGCATGCTGCTGGGAACAACCGTCCTTTATTGGCTTCACTGAAGGCTTGTGCCGCCCGGTTCAAGAGGGGAATGGCGAAATGGCAACGGTAGACCGCTGGCTGCTGCCAGATGGCATCGAAGAAGTACTGCCGCCGTACGCGGGGCGTATTGAAGTGGCACGTCGTCAGGTGCTGGATCTGTTCCAGCGCTGGGGCTATGAATTTGTGGTCACCCCGCACATCGAGTACCTGGAGTCGCTGCTGACTGGCGCGGGCCAGGACCTGGATTTGCGCACCTTTAAGGTCACTGATCCGCTGTCCGGTAGGCAGATGGGCTTTCGTGCCGACATCACGCCGCAGGTGGCGCGCATCGATGCGCATACCCTGCGCCGCGAAGGGCCGAGCCGTCTGTGCTACGCCGGTAGCGTGGTGCATGCTCAGCCGCGTGCGCTGACCACCTCGCGCAGCCCGATCCAGCTGGGTGCTGAGCTGTATGGCGATGCCAGCCCGGCCAGTGATGTGGAGGTGATCAGCCTGTTGGTCAGCACGCTTGAACTGGCCGCTGTGCCGGATGTGCACATGGATCTGGGTCATGTCGGTATTTACCGGGGCCTGGCGCGTGCTGCCGAGTTGTCTGGTGAAGTCGAGCAGCAGTTGTTCGATGCGCTGCAGCGTAAGGCGATGGATGAGGTTGCCGAGCTGACCGAAACCCTGCCGGATGACCTGCGCAAGATGTTGCGGGCGCTCAGTGAGTTGTGTGGTGGTCGTGATGTATTGGACCTGGCTCAGGCATGCCTGGTCGATGCTCCTGATGATGTGCATGCGGCGCTGGATGACCTGATGGCGATTGCCGATGCATTGAGCCTGCGCTACCCGGAGCTGCCGCTGTATTTTGATCTCGGCGAACTTCGCGGTTATCACTACCACACCGGTGTGGTGTTCGCAGCTTTTGTCCCGGGTGTTGGCTATGCCATTGCTCAGGGTGGTCGGTATGACGACATCGGCGCCGATTTTGGCCGCGCGCGTCCGGCGACAGGCTTCTCCACTGACCTGAAAACCCTGGTCAGTTTAGGGCAGATGCAGTTGGGCGATGTGCCGGCCGGCATCTGGGCGCCAGACAACCATGATGTGTTCTTGTGGCAAGCAATTCAGCGGTTGCGTCAGGACGGTCAGCGGGTGGTTCAAGCATTGCCAGGGCAAGTTACGGCTGATGCTGAAGCCGCGGGTTGTGATCGTCAGCTGCTACTGCGTGATGGTCGCTGGCAGTTGGCTGAGCTGACAGCTTAAGCGGCCGTACCAAAAGTTTCCGTCGGCTGTAGCCGGCATCCAGTTTGCGAAGAGGGTTAGTGTTATGGGTAAGAATGTCGTAGTCCTGGGCACCCAGTGGGGCGATGAAGGCAAAGGTAAAATCGTCGACCTGCTGACCGAACAGGCTGCAGCTGTCGTGCGCTATCAGGGTGGTCACAATGCGGGCCACACTCTGGTGATCGATGGCGAGAAGACCGTTCTGCACCTGATCCCCTCCGGCATCTTGCGTGAAAACGTGCAGTGCCTGATCGGCAATGGCGTGGTAGTTGCGCCTGACGCGCTGATGCGTGAAATCATCAAGCTGGAAGAGAAAGGTGTGCCGGTGCGCGAGCGCCTGCGCATCAGCCCATCCTGCCCGCTGATTCTGCAGTACCACGTCGCCCTCGATCAGGCGCGTGAGAAAGCCCGTGGCGATGCCAAGATCGGCACCACCGGTCGCGGCATTGGCCCGGCTTATGAAGATAAGGTCGCGCGTCGCGGTTTGCGTATTGGTGATCTTTTTCATCGTGAACGTTTCGCTGCCAAGCTCGGCGAGTTGCTGGATTACCACAATTTCGTGCTGGTCAATTACTACAAAGAGCCGGCTATCGATTTCCAGAAAACACTCGATGAGTGCATGGAATATGCCGAGCTGCTTAAGCCGATGATGGTTGATGTCACCGCTGTCCTGCATGACATGCGTCGTGAGGGCAAGGACATCATGTTCGAGGGCGCGCAGGGCTCGCTGCTGGACATTGACCATGGCACCTACCCCTATGTCACCAGTTCCAACACCACGGCGGGCGGTATCGCCACGGGTTCCGGTTTTGGCCCGATGTACCTGGATTACATCCTCGGTATCACCAAGGCTTACACCACGCGTGTGGGTTCTGGCCCGTTCCCGACTGAATTGTTCGATGAAACTGGCGCCTTTCTGGCCAAGCGTGGCCATGAGTTCGGTTCCACTACCGGTCGCGCCCGCCGCTGTGGTTGGTTTGATGCGGTGATCCTGCGTCGCGCTATCGAGATCAACAGCATCTCCGGTCTGTGCTTGACCAAGCTGGATGTGCTCGATGGCCTGGAAACCATCCGCATTTGCGTCGGTTACAAAGACCAGAATGGTGACGTGCTGGTCGATGCGCCGACCGATGCCGACAGCTACCTGGGTTTGCAGCCGGTTTACGAAGAGCTGCCAGGCTGGAGCGAATCGACGCTAGGCGCTAAGACTCTGGACGAGTTGCCGGCGGCTGCGCGCGCTTATATCAAGCGCGTGGAGGAGTTGGTGGGGGCGCCCGTTGATATCGTTTCCACCGGCCCTGACCGCAACGAGACTATTGTGTTGCGTCATCCGTTTGCCTGATATTTGCAGGCCGTGCACAAAGGGTCGCCAGTTGGCGGCCCTTTGTTGTTTTAGATCTGGGTAAAAATATCCGGGCTAGTCTTCATAAATACGTTTGCCAGCCGTTATAGGCATTACCGTTGTCAGGAGTGTCTGCCGTGTTTTCCATTATTTCTGTGTTGCGCAGTCGCCTGCTGTTGCCGGTGTTTCTAGCGCTGGGCGTGGCCCTGTTGGTGCAGGTTGTCGTGGCGGTGGCGTTAACGCGCACTACGGTGGCGACGCTTGAGGCGGATTTGGCCACGGGAATGCAGGCCGATACGGCGCGTTTGGTGGATGAGCTTACGAAGGCGAGTAATGAGGTGCGTGGTGGGTTGGATAGTCTATCCGCCAGCACTCAGGCGCAGTTGGCCAAAGGCCTTTCCACTCGCCTGGCCGAGGAGCAGGCGCAGATCCGCGAGGTGCTGGACAGCAATCTCAAGCGCTCAGCGGATGAGCTGGCACAGCTACTGTCGGCTGTTGCGCCCAAAGCCATTTGGGATGCCGATGTGCCGGCGTTAACCGAGTTAGCGCGTGGGGCGCATCGCAATCCGGCGGTGTTGTTTGCGGTCTATCTCGATGCGCAAGGCGAACGCCTGACGCGTCACCTCAACCGGCAGGATTCCCGTGTTCGCGCGCTGATGGCCAAGGGGGAGGGCGATGGTGCGCTGGATAAGGTGCTGCAAGCGGCGGCCAATGATCCGGGTGTATATATCGCCGAGGCGAGCATCAGCCCGATGGGCTCTGATATTGGCAAGGTCCTGCTGGGGGTTTCTACTGCGTCGGTGGATGAGGAGCTGGCGAAGCTGGATCAGCGATTCGTCAGCCTGATCGACAGCAGTGGGCGGCTGGTTTCAGATAGTTTAAGTGGTGCGGCCACCAGCAGTGCAGACGCCTTGGCGTCCCGTTTGAGCGTTGCGCGTGAGGCGGCCGGCGGTATGGAGCAGAGCAGTCGTGAGGTTGTGCAGAAAGCTGCGGCAGGCTTGCGCTGGAATATCAGTATGGGGCTGGTGGTCGTGGCGCTGCTGATTCTGCTGGTGTTGGCCGTGGTGCTGGGGCGGCGAGTGGTCAGTAAGCTGCATACCTTGATTGCGGTGCTGAATGACTGGGCGGCGGGTGAGGGTGATTTAACGCGCCGGGTTGAGCTCAACAGCCGTGATGAGATTGGTGACATGGCGGCGGCGGTCAATCGTTTTGTCGCCAAGCTGCAGCCGATTGTGCGCGAAGCGGGTGAGGTGGCATCGCTTACCGGTCGAGAGATTGACCATCTGGCGTCGCGCAGTGCTGCTGCCGAGTCGGCTGCTGAGCGCCAGCGTGATGAGGTGGCAGGCAGCCTGCAGGCCTTGGCGGAAATGGCCGGTGAGGCGCAGGCGGAAAGTCAGGCGATGCGCGAGGCGCTGCAGCGGGTTGGGGCGATTCGTCAGGCTGCTGATGAGAATGCGGCTATTGCGCTGCGTGTGGGAGGCTCGATCGAGGAGTTGGTGCGCCGTGTGGAAACTGGCGCGGCGGTGATTGAGCGGCTGGCCAAGCAAAGTGAGCAGATTGAAGTGGTGCTGACGGTGATTCGTTCAATCGCTGAGCAAACCAATTTGTTGGCGCTGAATGCGGCGATTGAGGCGGCGCGTGCGGGTGAGAGTGGGCGCGGATTTGCCGTGGTGGCAGATGAAGTGCGGGCCCTGGCTAGCAAAACGCAGCAGTCCACCGGTGATATTCAAACCCATATCGGTGCGCTGCAGCAGGGCGCGCGCGAAGCAGTTGAGGCGATTAGTCAGGCGGGTAAGCAGGCTGATCAGGGTTTGGCTGCGTTGCGCGAAAGCGCGCGGGTGCAGCAATCGGTGCGTGAGTCCGTGGAGGATGTGCACGGGGCGATTAATGCCGCGACCGAAGCGGCTGCGCACCAGGCTGAGGGCGCGGATGCCGTGCGTGGGCGCGTCGAGGTGATTCATATTGAAGCGCAGCGTGCGGCGGAAGCGGTTGCTGCGACGGCGCAAAGCGGACGCGTGTTGGATGGGTTGGCGAAGAAACTCAAAGCCAGCCTCGGGCAATTTCGGGTTTAAATCCAGAAGAGCTGGGCGCGCCGAGCGCCCCTGCTTTGGTGGCCTTGAGTGGGTAAAAATCAGCAGGCAATAAAAAACCGAGCCAATGGCTCGGTTTTTTGAATTGGTGCCCAGGAGAAGACTCGAACTTCCACGACCGTAAGGTCACCAGCACCTGAAGCTGGCGTGTCTACCAATTTCACCACCTGGGCATTGATTGCAAAAAATGCTCATTTGCGATCAACTACAACTCGGATAACATCGTTTCCCGTCGTTGTGGCGCGCATAATACGGATCGGGTTTTTACTTGTAAACCCCTGTTGTTAAAAAATTTTATTCTGTGTGCCGGGCTGACCTGGACAGTGGTTTCGCGCTTCAATAGGCACATGGCAAACCGAATTTGTGTAGATAAGGTGAATTACCTCTAATGGCCGATTGGCAATCCCTCGATCCCGAGGCCGCTCGTGAAGCGGAAAAATACGAAAACCCCATTCCAAGTCGCGAGCTGATTCTGCAGCACTTGTCTGACCGTGGCTCCCCAGCGAGTCGCGAAGAGCTGGCCGATGAGTTTGGCATGGCCACTGATGAGCAGCTTGAAGCGTTGCGTCGTCGTCTGCGCGCCATGGAGCGCGATGGTCAGTTGATCTATACCCGCCGCGGTACCTATGCGCCGGTTGACAAGCTCGACCTAATTTTGGGTCGCGTCAGCGGGCATCGTGATGGCTTTGGCTTTCTGGTGCCGGATGACGGCAGTGATGACTTATTTCTGAGTCCTGCGCAGATGCGCCTGGTGTTCGATGGCGACCGTGCGTTGGCGCGAGTTTCCGGCCTCGACCGGCGTGGCCGTCGCGAGGGCGCTGTAGTGGAGGTGATCCTCCGTGCGCACGAAAGCATCGTCGGTCGTTATTACGAAGAAAGTGGTGTCGGTTTTGTTGTCGCCGATAACCCGAAAATTCAGCAAGAAGTGTTGGTAACGCCGGGGCGTAACGCGGGCGCCAAGCAAGGTCAGTTCGTTGAGGTGAAAATCACCCACTGGCCGACTACGCGCTTTCAGCCGCAGGGTGATGTGGTTGAGGTGGTTGGCAACTACATGGCGCCGGGCATGGAAATCGACGTTGCCCTGCGCAGCTACGATATTCCCCATGTGTGGCCAGAGGCTGTTGAGAAAGAAGCACGTAAGCTCAAGCCGGAAGTTGAGGAGAAGGACAAGGAAAAGCGTATCGATTTGCGCCACCTGCCCTTCGTTACCATCGATGGCGAAGATGCTCGCGACTTTGATGACGCGGTGTACTGCGAGAAAAACGGTAGCAACTGGCGGTTGTTCTCCGGCGGCTGGAAGCTTTATGTCGCCATCGCCGACGTTTCCCACTACGTGAAGATTGATTCGGCGCTGGACGCCGAAGCCCAGGTGCGTGGCAACTCGGTGTACTTCCCGGAGCGGGTTATCCCGATGCTGCCGGAAGAGCTGTCCAATGGTCTGTGCTCGCTGAACCCGCACGTCGATCGCCTGGCCATGGTCTGCGAGATCAGTATCTCGAAAACCGGCAAGATGACCGATTACCAGTTCTATGAGGCGGTGATTCACTCCCATGCACGTCTGACCTACAACAAGGTCAGTGCCATGCTTGAGCAGCCTAAGGGCAGCGAAGGCAAGGCGTTGCGTGGTGAGTACAAAGAAGTCTTGCCGCACCTCAAGCAGCTGTATTCGCTGTATCAGGTGTTGCTGGCGGCGCGCCACGAGCGCGGTGCCATCGACTTCGAAACCCAGGAAACCCGAATCATCTTCGGTGCTGGGCGCAAAATCGCCGAGATTCGCCCAACCCAGCGCAACGATGCGCACAAGTTGATCGAAGAGTGCATGCTGGCTGCTAACGTCGCCACTGCCGCCTTTATGCAAAAGCATGAAATTCCGGCGCTGTACCGCGTGCATGATTGCCCGCCGCCAGAGCGCGTGGAAAAACTCAAGGCGTTCCTCACTGAGCTGGGTCTGTCGCTGCACCGCGGCAAGTCCAAGGATGGTCCGTCGCCTAAGGACTACCAACTGCTGCTGGAGAGCATTCGTGGGCGTCCGGACTACCACCTGATCCAGACCGTGATGCTGCGCTCGCTCAGTCAGGCGGTGTACAGCGCCGACAATCAGGGTCACTTCGGTTTGAATTACGAGGCCTATGCGCACTTCACCTCGCCGATTCGCCGTTACCCGGATCTGCTGATCCATCGTGCGATTCGCAGTGTGGTGCGTTCCAAGCTGGACACTCCACACGTCAAGCGTGCCGGTGCGACGATCATGCCGCGTGCGCGGATCTATCCGTACGACGACGCAATTCTCGAGCAGCTTGGCGAGCAGTGCTCGATGTCTGAGCGTCGTGCCGATGAGGCGACGCGCGATGTGGTGAACTGGCTCAAGTGCGAGTTCATGAAAGACCGTGTTGGGGAGACCTTCCCCGGGGTGATTACCGCCGTGACCGGCTTCGGTTTGTTTGTCGAGTTGAAAGACATTTATGTCGAAGGGCTGGTGCACGTCACCGCCTTGCCGGGTGATTACTATCACTTCGATCCGGTGCACCACCGTTTGGCGGGCGAGCGCTCAGGGCGCAGCTTCCGTTTGGGTGACAGTGTTGAAGTGAAGGTCATGCGCGTTGATCTGGATGAGCGCAAGATCGATTTTGAATTGGCCGAAGGCAAAGCTGTGGCGCCAGCCGGTGCGCGTCGAGGCGGTTTCGAGTCCGCGGCGGGTAAAACCGGGCGTCGTGGTGAGCGTGCAGCGCCGGGTAATACCGATGTAGAGAAGAGCCGTGCACTGAAAAAATCCCTGCTCAGTGACTCGAAAAGCAAGGCAGGCAAAAGCTCGGTTAAGGGTGAGTCAGCCAAGCCCGCTGCCAAGACAGGTAAGCCTGGTGCACACCGCAAGGGTGCGGCGGCTGGTGGTGCGCCGGCTTCTGGTGGGCCACGCAAGCGTAAGGCGAAGTCATGAGTCAGTTGGAAAAAATCTACGGCGTCCATGCCGTAGAGGCTTTGCTGCGGCATCACCCGAAGCGGGTCAAGCAGGTTTGGCTTGCTGAAGGGCGTAACGATCCGCGGGTGCAGGTGCTGCTGGCCTTGGCGGCAGATGCGCGCGTTTCGGTTGGCCAGTGCGAGCGCCGCGAGATGGACTCCTGGGTCGAGGGTGTGCATCAAGGCGTGGTCGCTGATGTAAGCCCCAGCCAAGTCTGGGGTGAGGCCATGCTTGAGGAGTTACTGGATCGCAGCGAAGGTGCTCCACTGATTCTGGTGCTCGATGGTGTGACTGATCCGCATAATCTCGGCGCTTGCCTGCGTACTGCCGATGCGGCCGGTGCTTTGGCCGTGATCGTGCCGAAGGACAAGTCCGCCACGCTTAACGCCACCGTGCGCAAGGTGGCCTGTGGCGCGGCGGAGGTTATCCCGTTGGTCGCAGTCACCAACCTGGCGCGCAGCCTAGAGAAGCTTCAGCAGCGCGGTCTATGGGTGGTTGGTACTGCTGGCGAGGCGGAGATGGAAGTATACGACCACGACCTGACTGGGCCGACCGTGCTGATCATGGGTGCAGAAGGCAAAGGTATGCGCCGGCTGACCCGCGAGCACTGCGATTACCTGGTCAAGCTACCGATGGCGGGCAGCGTCAGCAGCCTCAACGTCTCGGTGGCGACCGGGGTTTGCCTGTTCGAGGCATTGCGTCAGCGCAAGGCTGGCAGCAAGAAGAAGTAGTGTAGATACCGAGCGCTCCAGGGCGCTCGGTCTACTTGAGTGGTCAGCGGTTTACTCTCTCGCTCGCGCTTAGTTGTTCAAATAATCACCAGTTCACCTTGCATGTGGCGGGGCGCCTCACTAGAATGTCGGCCCTTGCCGCTACGGCAGGCGTATTCGCGCCTTCCTGTTTCAGCAAGACAAACAAGTGAAATTCACTCCTTGCCTGACCGCATTTTGCGGCAGGCTACAACCCGTAAGGAGCATTTATGCGTCATTACGAAATCATCTTTCTGGTTCACCCGGACCAGAGCGAGCAAGTCGGCGGCATGGTTGAGCGTTACACCAAGCTGATCGAAGAAGACGGCGGCAAGATTCATCGCCTGGAAGATTGGGGGCGTCGTCAGCTGGCTTACGCCATCAACAACGTCCACAAAGCTCACTACGTGATGCTTAACGTTGAGTGCACTGGCAAAGCCCTGGCTGAGCTGGAAGACAACTTCCGTTACAACGATGCCGTGATCCGTAACTTGGTCATCCGTCGCGACGAGGCCGTTATCGACCAGTCCGAGATGCTCAAGGCCGAAGAAAACCGCAGTGAGCGCCGTGAGCGTCGTGACCGTCCTGAAAACGCCGATTCTAACGATGGCGATGACAGCGACAACAACGACAGCGACAACGCTGACGAGTAATCCACGGATCTATTGAGGAGCCACTCTCATGGCACGTTTCTTCCGTCGTCGTAAATTCTGCCGTTTCACCGCAGAAGAAGTGAAAGAGATCGATTTCAAAGATCTCAACACGCTGAAAGCTTACATCTCGGAAACCGGCAAGATCGTTCCTAGCCGTATCACCGGTACTAAGGCTCGTTATCAGCGTCAGCTGGCTACCGCTATCAAGCGCGCCCGCTTCCTGGCCCTGCTGCCTTACACCGACAGCCACGGCCGCTGAGACCAGATGTTCGACAAGAAGTAAGGGATAGATCGCATGCGCGCCTTAGCTGAATTCATTATGCGCGGCCGTATGCAGGCCACTCTTGTAGTGGTTGTTTCTGCGGCATTGCCGCTGCTGTTCTGGTTGAGTGCTGCCGCTGGAAGCCTGGTGCTTCTGCGGCGCGGTTGGAGTGATGCCATTGGCATCCTCGCCTGGGCTCTGCTGCCGGCCATTGGCTGGTGGTATTTCGGCGAACCGCGCACCTTATTGGTGTTGCTCGGTGCGTTGGGGTTGGCGTTGTTGCTACGCGCCAATTTGTCCTGGAATCGTGTGCTGCTTTGCAGTGTGGCATTGGGCCTGGTGTATGGGCTGGTTTTGGGCGCGGTGTTCCGCGAACCCATCGAGGCAATGGCGCTTGAGTTGCAAAAGCTCATGCCGCAAATGCTCGAAGGGGTCCACCAACAAATGTCGGTGGATGAGCGAGCGCGCTTGGATAGCCTGATTGCACCAGTGCTGACTGGTTTGATCGCGGCGTTGTTGCAGATAGTCAGTCTGTTGAGCCTGATGCTTGGGCGCTTCTGGCAGGCGCAATTGTATAACCCGGGTGGTTTCGGCCGTGAGTTTCGCGCGCTACGCCTCCCGACCCCGCTGGCGATGTTGCTGCTGGTAGGCATGCTGTTGGGGCCCAATCTGGGCCCGCAAATGGCCATGCTGACGCCGTTGTGCAGTGTGCCGTTAGCGTTTGCGGGTATTGCCCTGTTGCATGGGGTGGTCGCGCAAGGTCGGCTAGGCAAGTTTTGGTTGGTTGGGTTGTACATCACGCTGTTGCTGTTTATGCAGCTGACCTATCCGTTACTGGTGGTTTTGGCCATTGTCGACAGTCTGCTTGATTTTCGTGGTCGCTTTGAGCGCAAACAAGGCTCGGGCCCTGCGAACGGTGAAGGTTAAAAGTTAAGAGGTTATTACCAAATGGAACTGATCCTGCTGGAAAAAGTCGCCAACCTGGGCAACCTGGGCGATAAAGTGAACGTTAAGTCCGGTTACGGTCGTAACTTTCTGCTGCCATTCGGCAAAGCAACTGCTGCAACCCCAGCCAACGTGGCTGCGTTTGAAGCACGTCGTGCCGAGCTGGAAAAACTGGCTGCCGAGAAGAAAGCTTACGCTGAATCCCGTGCTGCTCAGTTGGCTGAACTGGAAGTCACCATCACCGCTACCGCGGGCGATGAAGGCAAACTGTTCGGCTCTATCGGTACTCACGACATCGCTGAAGCCCTGACCGCCTCTGGCGTTGAAGTGGCTAAAGCTGAAGTGCGTCTGCCGAACGGCACTATTCGTCAACTTGGCGAATACGACGTAGCCGTGCACCTGCACAGCGACGTTGAAGCAACCGTTAAGGTTGTTGTTGTAGCTGCCTAACGGGCTGCTCAACGGGCTTGCACTTAGGTGCAGGCTCGCTAACATCGGGCACGGCATTGCGAAAGCGATGCCGTGCCCTTTGTTTTTTACACCACAGAATTTTTCCCGAGCCTTATGAACGACATCAGCCTGCCCGAACAGTACGACCTGCAAACCTCAGCCCTGAAGGTGCCGCCGCACTCGATCGAGGCTGAGCAAGCCGTGCTGGGTGGCCTGATGCTCGACAATAACGCTTGGGAGCGGGTGCTCGATGCGGTGTCGGACGGCGACTTCTATCGCCACGACCATCGGTTGATCTTCCGCGCCATTTTCAAGTTGGCCGAACGCAACCACCCCTTTGACGTAGTGACCGTATCCGAGCAGCTCGACAAGGAAGGGCAGTTGTCGCAGGTCGGCGGTTTGGCCTACCTCGGCGAGCTGGCGAAGAACATTCCCTCGGTGGCCAACATCAAGGCCTATGCGCAGATCATTCGCGAGCGCGCGACCTTGCGCCAGCTGATCGGTATCAGCGGTGAGATTGCCGACAGCGCCTATGCGCCACAAGGCCGCACCGGCGAAGAGATCCTTGATGAAGCCGAGCGGCTGATCTTCCAGATTGCTGAAGCGCGGCCCAAGACCGGCGGGCCGATCATGATCAATGACATCTTGGTTAAGGCCATTGATCGTATCGATACGTTGTTCAACTCCGGGGATGCCATCACTGGGCTGTCCACCGGCTTTACCGATCTGGATGCGCAGACCAGCGGTTTGCAACCAGCGGACTTGGTGATCGTTGCCGGTCGTCCGTCGATGGGTAAGACCACCTTTGCCATGAACCTGGTGGAAAACGCCGTGTTGCGCAGCGACAAGGCGATTGTCGTGTATTCCCTAGAGATGCCAGCCGACTCCATCGTCATGCGTATGCTCGCTTCCTTGGGGCGCATCGATCAGACCAAGGTGCGTGCGGGCCGTCTGGATGATGACGATTGGCCGCGGCTGACCAGTGCGGTCAACCTGCTCAATGACCGCAAGTTGTTTATCGACGATACCGCCGGCATCTCGCCGTCGGAGATGCGCGCGCGTACCCGGCGCTTGGCCCGTGAGCACGGCGAGATCGGCATGATCATGGTCGACTACCTGCAGCTGATGCAGATTCCAGGCTCAAGCAGCGAGAGCCGGGTGAACGAGATTTCTGAAATCTCTCGCTCGCTTAAGGCCTTGGCCAAGGAGTTCAATTGCCCGGTAGTGGCGCTTTCGCAGCTTAACCGTGGCTTGGAGCAGCGCCCGAACAAACGCCCGATCAACTCTGACTTGCGTGAGTCCGGAGCCATCGAGCAGGACGCGGATATCATCATGTTCGTGTATCGGGATGAGGTGTATCACCCGGAGACCGAATACAAGGGCGTGGCTGAAATCATCATCGGCAAGCAGCGTAACGGGCCGATCGGCACCACGCGCCTGGCCTTCCTGGGCAAGTACTCGCGCTTCGAAAACCTGGCGCCGGGCAGTTATCAGTTCGACGAAGACTGATTGGCCTACCTTGAGTTGTCCGTGGGCCTTTAGCTCTTGTAGAGCGGGGCGGTCGCCTGCTCGCCTAGATAGGGTTTTAGGTAGTCATCCAGGCGTTGGCCTTCTACCGCTGCAAAGATTTCAGCGCGGTCTTGCAATTGCTCCACTCGATCGACGCGGAAATTGCGAAAGTCGCTGCGCAGTTCACACCAGCAGCACAGGGTCCAGGTTTGGCCCCAGAAGAACAGTCCCAGCGGCCACACGCAGCGTTGACTGGTCTCCCCGCGTTCATCCCGGTAGCTGATCAGCAACTTGTGGCGCTGGCGTATAGCCTGGCGTAATTGGCCTAGCCAGTGCACAGGGTACGGATTGGTTTCGGGGGCAAATAACTGGTTGCGATTGAGCTCGTCGCGCAGCTCGCTAGGCAGTACACCATGAATCTTGGCCAGTGCTGATTCAGCGGCCCGCTGAAGTTGCGGGTCTGCCCAGGCTTTGACCATGCGTGCGCCCACCAGTAGTGCTTCTATCTCCTCGCGCTCGAACATCAGGGGCGGTAAGTCCATCGGCTGGCGCAGCACGTAACCGACACCTGCCTCACCTTCCAGCGGGACTCCGGAGAGTGAGAGGTCTTGGATATCTCGATAGACAGTGCGAACCGATACTTGCAGGCGTTCAGCCAGCCACTGGGCGGTGGTTAGACGGCGGCTGCGCAGAAATTGCACGATTTGAAACAGACGGTCAGCGCGCCTCATGTTCCCTCAGATGCTTTGTGTTGCCGGGCGTGCTGTCGCGCGCCCGGTATTGTTGGGTCAGGACATGCTGTGCAGGCCTACTTCATTGCCTTCGCTGTCTTTTATCACAGCGATAAAGCCGTGGGGAGCAATGGACATCTTGCTTTGGATTATGACGCCCCCAGCCGAGGGGGTTCGGCTCACCACCGCATCCAGATGACCTTCGACGTTCAGATAAACCCGAGTACCACCAATGCCGCTTTGTTGCTCGGCCGACTCGCTCAAGCAACCACCAACACCGCTCTCTGGTGTATGTGGCAACAGCGCCATGCGTCCACCCATACCGTCCATTACCTCTAAGGGCGTTGCCAGTGCGCGTTCATAGAAGTCCTTGGCGCGCTCGAAGTTGCTGACAAATAGCTCGAACCAGTTAATCGCATTCATTTTCTCTTTCCTTGAAAGTCAGGGGTGGCAGGCCGTGGCAGTCGTTGATCGTGCGTTTTGGCCTGTGCAGTCGACTTTAGAGCAGCGCTACTGACAGCTTATTGTCAGTAGCTTTTGCCGTTACACGATTAAATTTGCTTCGCTAATTATTAGGCGCAGCGTTTGTATGTTGGCGGTGGTTGGTGACCTGGCACTTGCAGGCCGGAGGCTGAGGTTTAAGATGCTCGGCTTTCCTCTGCTGTGGAGCACTAGCATGCGTCCCCTTGTCGCCACCATAGATCTGTCCGCAATTATCCATAACTATGCTGTGGCCAAGCGCTGTGCGCCGGGGCGGCAGGCGTTTGCGGTGGTTAAGGCAAATGCGTACGGGCATGGCGTGCGCGAGGTGGTGACGGCCCTGCACGAGGTTGCGGAAGGCTTTGCCGTGGCCAGCCTGGAAGAAGCTGCAGAGGTGCGCGCGTTGCACAGTGAGGCGCGGATTCTGTTATTGGAAGGCTGTTTTGCCGCGGCTGAATATCAGTTTGCCGCGCAGTTGGGCTTGGATGTGGTTCTCCACAATGCGCGGCAGGCACAAGAGCTGCTTGCGGCCACATTGAGCCGGCCGCTGAATGCCTGGGTGAAGCTGGACAGCGGCATGCACCGACTGGGTTTCAGTGCGGTGGCGCTGCGCGAATGGCACGGGCGCTTGCACGGTGCGCCGCAGGTCGCTGAGCTGAGTGTGCTCAGTCACTTTGCCTGCGCCGATGAGCGCGGCAGTGAAGTGACCGAACAGCAGCTTGAGGCATTTCTCGATGTCTTGGATCTGGACTTCGCTCAGCGCTCGCTGGCCAATTCGGCGGCGATTCTGACGATCCCGGCAGCGCACATGGATTGGCTGCGGCCGGGCATCATGCTTTACGGCGCGACCCCTTGTGCTGATCTGACGGTGGCTGAGCTGGGCCTGCGTCCAGCCATGAGCCTGACGGCGCAGTTGATTGCCTGTCGTGAGGTCGATGTGGGGGATGCCCTAGGCTATGGCGGCACCTGGCGCGCCTCACGTCCGTCGCGCATTGGTACGGTCAGTTGTGGTTATGCCGATGGTTACCCACGCCATGCGCCGAACGGCACGCCGGTGATTGTTCGTGGGCAGCGGGTGGCGTTGGTCGGCCGGGTTTCTATGGACATGTTGATGGTTGACCTCACGGACTTACCCGACGCGGTCGAGGGTGATGCGGTTGAACTGTGGGGCGCGCAGTTACCGGTGGATGAGGTGGCGCAGGCTGCCGGCACCATTGGTTACGAGCTGCTCAGCAAGGTCACGGCTCGTGTGCCGCGGCGCTATCGCAGCAGCTGAGTCAGAGCAGGCCGCTGGGGACGCTGAGTACATCCAGGTGCAGGCGTGCTTCGCTGCTCAGTTCGCCATCCTCGCCACACACCGCTGAGCCTGAGCGGCCACGGCTCTTGACCTTGTAGAGCATCTGGTCGGCGGCCTTGTACAGCGTGGTGAAGTTGCTGGCATGGCGCGGGTAAAGCGCGACGCCGATGCTAATGGTCACGGTTAGGCGCTCTGCCCCATAGCTGACTGGCTTGGCCAGCTCGTCCAGTAGGCGGCTGGCGATGTCACGAGCATGTTGCTCGGCATCTGCACCGCAAATCAGCACGGCGAACTCGTCGCCGCCCAAACGCGCCACTGCATCTCCGGAGCGCACGTGTTCGCGCAGGCGCTGAGCGATGCTTTGCAGCATCAGGTCGCCGGCGTCGTGGCCGTATTTATCGTTGATCGGTTTGAAATGATCGAGGTCGATTAGCAGCAAGGCGGTGGCCTCACTCTGTCGCCGGGCGTTGGCCAGCGCCGCCTCACAGCGCTCGACCAAGAAGCGGCGATTGGGCAGTTCGGTTAACGGGTCGTGGAAGGCGGCGTGGCGCAAATCGCGTTCACGTTCGCAGAGTTGTTGGTTGGCGGCGGCCAGTTCGGCGGTGCGCAGTTGCACCGCATTCTGTAACTCGTCGGCACTGCCTTGCATCTGCGCCATGCGTGCAGTTTTTTCGCGGTCTGCCTGTATCAATGCTTCGGCTTTTTCCTGCTTGAGGGTTTGGATTCGGTACGCCAGTGCGAAGGAGAACAGTATCGATTCGGCGGCCACGGACAGAGGGAACACATAGGCATTCCAGGCGGCTGGTTGCACCAGGCCAGTGGCGCGCATGAGTGCCAGGCTGATGCTGCCGAGAATCAGGCCATAACCGCAGAGGTAAAGCAGCGCCGGGAAGTAGCCTTGACGCCAGCGGATCAGCGCCGAGCCCAGAGCGGCTGGGATGCTGGTCAGTGAGAGCAGGGCGATAATCCAAGCGGCAATGTTGCGTTGGCCTAGGCCTTCCAGGGCTATCGCGATGACGTAGCAAGCGCAGGCGAAGCTCAGCAGATGATGAGCCCAGCGTACATGGCTGCGGGTCTGCATTAGGCACTGGGTAAAGCGGCAGGCGCAGAAGCCCCATAGCGAGGGCAGCGTGACGCGGTCCAGCCAAAACGGTACGGGGTTGTCCGGCCACAGGTATTGGAAGCCATGACCGCTCATGCTGACAATCATCAGCAGGGCGCCGGCAGTCGTCAGCACGTACCAAAAATAGGCCGAGTCGCGCAGGCTGAAGAAGATAAACAGGTTGTACAGCAGCAGGGCGGCGATGATGCCGTAGACCACGCCGAGGGCGAGATTCTCTTCTGCTGAAGCTTGGATCAACTGATCGAGTTGCCAGGTGCGTAACGGGAACGAGTTGCCAGCCGGATCGTAACTGCGCAGGTAGAAGGTGAGGGGCGCTTGATCTAGGGGTGGAAGCTTGAACAGCATATGGCGAAAGTCGTGGTCGCGGCTTTGTTTGTAGCTCACTCGTTCGCCTGATTCACGCTCCTGCCAGTTGCCGTCTGCACCGGGCAGATAAAGGCGCAGGTCAAGTTGGGTGACGGAGCCCACTTCTAACCACCACTGGCTTGGCGAGTTGCTCTCACGTTGCAGGGTGACCTTGATCCACCAGGGGCTGGTGCTTTGGCCGACGCTGGCGCGGCCATTAGCTGGTTTGAAACGGCTTTGGACGGCGGGGTCGGCCATGTCGACAATGCTTAATTGCGCACCGCGATCCTCCAGTAGCTCGATGTCGCCATTCAGGGACATGCCGCTGCTGTCAGGTGTAAGCACGATAGCGGCGCTTGCTAGGCTGGGCCAAAGCACCACACTCAGCGTAAAGAGAATAGAAAAGGCTAAGCGTTGCACCGCGTGCACTCCTTGATCTCGGCTATTGATGGCCGATGTTATTGGGCCGAGTATAGCCCTAAGCCATTACTCTGACGCCACAAGACTGAGGCGATTTGCTGCCATTAAACCTAGCTGATTGGTCGGGTTTGGTTAATTTTTGTGCTATATTTCGCGCCCGCGATTTTTCATCCCTGTTCGCCAACGCCGGTCACTTTCCATGTCCATGCAAACCGCCAAGCCATTATTCGATTATCCAAAGTACTGGGCCGAGTGTTTCGGTCCTGCGCCTTTCCTGCCGATGAGCCGGGAAGAGATGGATCAGCTTGGCTGGGACAGCTGCGACATCATCATCGTGACCGGTGACGCCTATGTGGATCACCCCTCTTTTGGCATGGCGATCATTGGTCGGCTGTTGGAGTCGCAGGGCTTTCGCGTCGGCATCATCGCTCAGCCGAACTGGCAGTCGAAAGACGACTTTATGAAGCTCGGCGAGCCGAATCTGTTTTTTGGCGTCGCGGCCGGCAACATGGATTCGATGATCAACCGGTACACCGCCGACAAGAAAATTCGCTCGGACGATGCCTACACCCCAGGCGGCATGGCCGGTAAGCGTCCGGACCGTGCCAGCCTGGTGTACAGCCAGCGTTGCAAAGAAGCCTATAAGCATGTGCCGATCGTGCTCGGCGGCATCGAAGCCTCCCTGCGCCGCATCGCCCACTACGATTACTGGCAGGATCGCGTGCGTAACTCGATCCTGATCGACGCCAGCGCTGACATTCTGTTGTACGGCAACGCCGAGCGCGCCATCGTCGAAGTGGCCCAGCGCTTGTCCTATGGCCACAAGATTGAAGACATCACCGATGTGCGCGGCACCGCGTTTATTCGTCGTGATACGCCGCAGGGCTGGTACGAGGTCGACTCCACGCGTATCGATCGACCGGGCAAGGTCGACAAAATCATCAACCCGTACGTGAACACCCAGGACACCCAGGCCTGCGCGATTGAGCAGGAAAAGGGCCCGGTTGAAGACCCGAACGAGGCCAAGGTTGTCGAGTTGCTGGCCAGCCCAAGGATGACCCGCGACAAGACGGTGATCCGTCTGCCATCGATGGAAAAAGTCCGTGGCGACGCGGTGCTCTACGCCCACGCCAACCGTGTACTGCACTTGGAAACCAACCCGGGCAACGCCCGCGCGCTGGTACAAAAGCACGGCGAAGTGGATGTGTGGTTCAACCCGCCGCCCATCCCGATGACCACCGAAGAAATGGACTACGTGTTTGGCATGCCCTACGCGCGTGTTCCGCATCCGGTCTATGGCAAGGAGAAGATCCCGGCCTACGACATGATCCGTTTCTCGGTGAACATCATGCGTGGCTGTTTCGGTGGCTGTACCTTCTGCTCGATCACCGAGCACGAAGGGCGGATCATCCAGAACCGTTCGGAAGAGTCGATCATTCGTGAGATCGAAGAGATTCGCGACAAGGTGCCAGGCTTTACCGGCGTCATTTCTGACCTCGGCGGGCCGACCGCGAACATGTACCGCATCGCCTGCAAAACCCCGGAAATCGAATCCGCGTGCCGTAAGCCGTCGTGCGTGTTTCCCGGTATCTGCCCGAACCTGAACACCGATCACTCGTCGTTGATTCAGCTGTATCGCAGCGCCCGCGCCCTGCCAGGTGTGAAGAAGATCCTGATCGCCTCCGGCCTGCGCTACGACCTCGCCGTCGAGTCGCCGGAGTATGTGAAAGAGCTGGTCACCCACCACGTCGGTGGTTACCTGAAGATCGCCCCGGAACACACCGAGGAAGGTCCGCTCAATCAGATGATGAAGCCGGGCATTGGCAGCTATGACAAGTTCAAGCGCATGTTCGAGAAGTACTCGAAAGAGGCGGGCAAAGAGCAGTACCTGATCCCGTACTTTATCGCTGCGCACCCCGGCACCACCGACGAAGACATGATGAACCTGGCGCTGTGGCTTAAGGGCAACGGCTTTCGCGCCGATCAGGTGCAGGCGTTCTACCCCTCACCAATGGCCACTGCCACGGCCATGTACCATTCGGGCAAGAACCCGCTGCGCAAGGTCAGCTACAAGAGCGATGGCGTGACTATTGTTAAGAGCGAGGAGCAGCGTCGCCTGCACAAGGCGTTCCTGCGTTACCACGACCCGAAAGGCTGGCCGATGTTGCGTGAAGCGCTGACTCGCATGGGCCGTGCTGACCTAATTGGGCCGGGCAAAAACCAGCTGATCCCGCTGCACCAGCCGGCTACCGACGGCTACCAGAGCGCGCGCCGCAAGAACTCGACGCCGGCCGGCAGCCACAAGGTTGCCAAGGACACCACCAAGAGCAAGCCGATGCTGACTCAGCACACCGGTTTGCCACCGCGTGATACCGGTGCGGCAGGTGGCAACCCATGGGACAAGCGTGAGCAGGCCAAAGCGGCTGCGCAGGTGCGTAACCAGCAGGCCGCCAAAGAACGCTCTGATGCTGCTAAAGGCAAAGGCAAGAAGCCGGTGAAGAAGCCGGCTGTGCCGCGCTGATTCTGCCCCATAAAAAACGCCAGCCTTGAGCTGGCGTTTTTTATGGGGCTGGTTGCAGGCGTGGGGCTGCGCAGCCGTAGGATGGGTTAGTCGCGTAGCGGCGTAACCCATCAAGTCGATAGTGTGGTGGGAGATGGGTGTCGCTGTGCTCAACCCATCCTACGGTCTATAAACTTGTCGCAGCTAAAGCTCCTCCCACAGCCTGCATACATCTGTGGGAGGGGCTTTAGCCGCGAGCGTGTTAAACCACCGGTTTTAACAATTGCCGTACCGCTTCTGCGCTTCAATCGCCAAGCCACTGCCGATGCTGCCGAAGGTGTTGCCTTCAACATGCTGGGCATTGGGCAACATTGCCGCAACGCTCTGGCGCAGCGCTGGAATGCCGCTGGAGCCGCCGGTAAAGAACACCGTATCGACCTGCTCAACATTTACGCCGGCGTCGCTCAGCAACTGGGTGACGCTGGCGCGCACGCGCTCCAGCAGCGGCTCGATGGCATTCTCGAACAAGTCGCGGGTCAGCTCGGCGACTAGGCCGGGTTCAAGGCGGCCCAGGTCAATCGGTCGCGCATCCTGCTCGGTGAGGGCGATCTTGCTGTCCTCCACTTGCATGGCCAGCCAGTGGCCGTCGCGGCGCTCGATCAGTTGAAACAGGCGGTCGATGCCGGTGGGGTCGACGATGTCGTAGCGCATGCTTTGCAGCTGGCGCTGTGACTGCGCGGAATAGACCGCGTTGATGGTGTGCCAGGTCGCCAGATTCAGGTGGGTGCTGGTGGGCATCGGCGCGGCGCTTTTCATTCGGCTGCCATAACCGAACAGCGGCATCACACCTGCCAGCGAGAGTTGCTTATCGAAGTCGGTACCGCCGATGTGTACGCCGCCAGTGGCGAGAATGTCCTGGCTGCGGTCGGTGACGTTACGGCGCTCGGGGGCCAGGCGCACTAAGGAGAAGTCCGAGGTGCCGCCGCCGATGTCGACGATCAGCACCAGTTCTTCCTGGCTGATCCCCGACTCGTAATCGAAGGCTGCCGCAATCGGCTCGTACTGGAACGATACGTCTTTAAAGCCGAGCTTATGTGCCACGGCAACCAAGGTGTTCTGTGCTTCCAGGTCGGCCACCGGGTCGTCATCGACGAAAAACACCGGGCGGCCCAGTACCACTTCTTCAAACGGTCGGTCAGCAGCGCTTTCTGCACGCGCTTTCAACTCGCCGATAAAGAAACCGAGCAGGTCCTTGAAGGGCAAGGCGCTGCCGAGCACGGTGGTTTCGCTTTTTAGCAGCTTGCTGCCCAGTAGGCTTTTCAACGAGCGCATCAGGCGGCCTTCGTAGCCTTCCAGGTACTCGTGCAGGGCCAGGCGGCCGTAGACCGGGCGACGTTCTTCCATATTGAAGAACACCACGGACGGCAGGGTGATTTTGCCGTCTTCCAGAGGGATCAGAGTGTCGGCGTCTGGACGTAACCAGCCGACAGTGGAGTTGGAGGTGCCGAAGTCGATGCCGCAGGCGCGGGCGGGTGTAGAGAGAGTCATGCGGCGCGCTGTTCCTGAAAAATGACCGGGAGCGGTTTTGGTGTCGTGTGGCGATGGCCCGACGCGTGCGGTCATGGCTGGCAGACCAGTAACGCACCGGGCGCTGCATCGCGTGTAAGCCCCGATGGGGCAGCACATGGATGTGCCGAACACAAAAAACGGCCGCGCATTCTATGCGAGTCGTCAGGCGAATGCTGTGCTTATTGGGCTACGGCGCGACGAACGTTGTGCCGCCCAGTGTCAGACCTATCAACACGGCATAGCGGGCGGTTTTCGCCAAGCTGACGATCAGCAGAAAAACCCACAGGCGTTCGCGCATCATGCCGGCTACCAGCGTCAGGGGGTCACCGATAACGGGTACCCAGCTCAGCAGCAGCGACCAGCGGCCATAACGGGCATAGCCGCGTTGCGCTTGCAGCAGGCGCGCGTCGCTGATCGGAAACCAGGACCTGTGGCGAAAGTGCTCAAGGTAGCGCCCCAGCAGCCAGTTGAGCAGTGAGCCCAGGATGTTGCCGACGCTGGCGACGGCCAGCAGTGCCCAGGGCGAATACGCCGCGCTGAGCAGCAGGGCTACCAGCACGCTCTCCGATTGCAGCGGCAACAGGGTGGCGGCGCCCAGGGCCGAAATAAACAGCCCCAGATACGCTGAGAGCGTCAGCACCCGTGCTTGCCGGGCTGTGTCGCTTAGGGCTGCTTTTCCTGTTCAGCATTGGCCATCACGTCTTCCAGCTTGAGGCCGGTGAGGCCGTGGATGGTGCGCCACAGGAAATAGAAGATGGCCATCAGCATGATCATCGAAGGGATCGCGATCATCGGATAGCTGAGCAGGTTCATCCGCCCTAGCTCGGTGTTAAAGGCTTCGCTGCCGGCCGGGCTGATCACAATCCACTTGGCCAATACGTAGTTCATCACCGAGGAAAAGAAGAAGGTGCCGCTCAGCCAGTAAGTGGCCATAAGCAGGCGGGCGTCGAACTGTTCGGTGTTGCCAGCCTGCTCCAAGCGCTCATGGATCTTGTCGACATTGAGTACCGTTTTGTTGAACAGCATGGTGCGGATCAACGGGTAGCGCGTGCGGGTCGAGACCAGGACGGCGATGCCGATCAGCCCGGGGATCGCGGCTTCCTTAATCGCCAGCCACTGGTTATCCAGTTTAAGCAGGCCGATACCGCCGGTGAGCAGCACGCTGACCAAGCCAAGCAAGGCGATAAAGTTGAATTTGCGGTACTTGAGCAGCTCGAAACTGCCCCAGCCCAAGGGGAAGGCCAGCGCCAGCATGAGCGCCCCATCGGGCCCCAGCTTGGCCTCACCACTGAGCTTCATCAGAATCAGTGAAGGGATGATGATGCTGACCAGCAAATCGATCAGTGGACGGGGTTTGTGCGTGGCCTGAGTGCTTTGCGTGGTATCGGTCATGTCATTCAAGGTGCAGGAAAGAGACGCGATCATCGCCTGCCTGGGCGGCGGCTACCAGCCCAGCCGTCGCCTGGAGTGTGAAAAAAAATGACCAGACGTCATTTTGACCGTTGCTCAGCAACGGCCCCGAGCCTGGTATCAGCGCGAGCGAGCCAGAAAAAACCGTTATTCAATGATGCGCTGGCAGGTTCTCCCGCGGTTTTTCTGGCGGATAACCGGCGGTCCTGCATTCGGCGAGGCTAATGGACTGATGCTAAAGTGATATCAGTACCCTTGCAGTAACGCATGCAGTGCTGTTTGGTTCGGTGCCCGGCGTGACTAGGTTTTGGGAGTTATGTTGATGTGCAGTCGATTTTTGTCGAGAGACTCATTACTGATTCTTGCGCTATTAACCAGTTGGACGGCCTCGGTGTTGGCAAAGGATTGCGTGGGAGTGGTGGCGGCTAGCGCCACTCCTTTTTGGCTGCAAGTTGAAGCTGGCGCACGCCAGGCCGCCAGGGAGCAAGGGGTAGACATGTATTTTCGCGGGCCCAGCCGCGAAGGGCGGGTAGAAACGCAGCTGCAGTTGATCAACTGGGCTCTGGAGCACGGCTGCAAAGCGCTGGTTATTGCGCCCAGCGGTACTGAGATCATTCCGCGTATGCGCCAGTTGGCAGCTAATGGACTGACCACCATTTATTTTGACCGTGATCTACCCGGCAGCGCGGTGCGTGGTGTGGTGGCTACCGACAACTTTCTCGCGGGTGTGCAGGCCGGGCAAGCACTGGCGTTGGCGCTTGGTGGTCGGGGTAAGGTGGCCTTGCTGCGCTTACAGGCAGGTATACCGTCGACCAGTGAGCGTGAGCGTGGTTTCCGTCAGGGCGCGCAAGACGGCGGGCTGAGCATTCTGATTGATACCTACGTGGGTGAAGACAGCCAGGTTGCGGTGGATGCCTTGGCTGATCAGTTGCCACAGCTGGCGGGCGTGTTTACGCCCAATAGCACCAGTTCACGTGCGGTGCTGGCGGCGCTACGCCGGCTCGGTAAAGCCGGCAAGTTATTGCATGTGGGGTTCGATGCCGATGATCTGCTTCTGGATGCGTTGCGCCAGGGTGATATCCACAGCCTGATGATTCAACAAGCCCATGCCATTGGCTATCAGGCAGTCCAACTGGCGGCGCAAGGCTTGCGCGGAAAGCTCCCGCTTGAGCCGGTGAACGTGGCGCTGCAGGTTAGATTGGTGAATCGCGAAAACCTGGCGCAATGGGAGCAATCGCGGGAATCGGAGCTCTCGGCCAATCGCTAGGCTTTTGTGCGTATTAGCGCCTCAGATTCGCCGGCTGGTGGCCCCATGGCTATTTCTCATTGCGTTGTTATAACTCCGCATTTTATGTCTCGCAGGTGGTACCCATGACGTTGAGACTCTTGATCGGCATGTTGTTGCTAAGTTGTGGCACAGCGCTGCTGGCGGCTGAGTTGCGCCTGTATACCGAGGACTACCGGCCAATGAGCTTTATCGACAAGGGTGAGTTGACTGGCATGGCGGTGGAGGTGGTCGAGTTGCTGGTGCAGCGGACCGGGCAAGAGACGCGTATCGAGCTGGTGCCCTGGACCCGTGGTTACCAGCAGGTTCAGCATGAGGCCAACAGCGGACTGTTCTCTACCGTGCGCACGGCTAAGCGCGACCCCTTGTTTCAATGGGTCGGACCGATTGCGGTGGGGCACACCAGCTTCTATGCGCGACGCGGTAGTGGTTTGAAGGTGCGTACGTTGCAGGAAGTTGAGCGGCTCCAGAGCGTGGCGGTGCCCAAACAGTGGTACTCCTACGAGTACCTCAGTGATAGAGGCCTGAAAAACTTGTACGGCGTTCCCACGCCACAGCAGATGACCAAGATGTTCAAGCATGGTCGGGTAGCGCTGCTGGTGGCCAATAACTTGACCCTGGACGAGATGCTCGCGGAGCAGGGCATGCGCCGTGAGGAGGTCGAATTACAGTTCACTTTTATGGACAACAGTGCCTATATCGCCTTTTCAAAGAACACCGATCCTCAGTTGGTACAGCGTTGGCAGCAAGCGCTTGAACAAGCGACGCGTGATGGAAGCCTGCAGCGCATTCAGCAGCGCTGGTTTAGTGAGCCCTACAAGGTGCCTGGAATAGCACCGACACCTTGAGGTAATCCGGCGGCACTGAGCTAGCCTGACTGCATGGCTCGGAGATTTGATCATGCTGCTACGACATTGCCTGCTGAGCATTTTGCTGATGGGCTGCCTGGTTGACTCGGTATTGGCCGAATTGCAACTGCTCACAGAAGACGCCCCGCCAACCAGCTTTAGCCGCGATGGCGAGCTGCAAGGCTTGGCCGTGGAGGTGGTGCGTGCGTTGATAGCGCGTACGGGCGATCCTGCCAAGATCGAACTGTTGCCCTGGACGCGTGGTTATCACCTGGCTCAGCAGCAGGCAAACACGGCAATCTTCTCTACCGTGCGCACGCCGGAGCGCGAAGCCAAGTTCCAGTGGGTGGGGCCGCTGCTGATTGGCACCACCAGCTTCTACTCGCTGAAATCGCGCAATTTGCATTTTGACAGCCTGCAGCAAGCTGCCGAGAGCGGCCCGCTTGCCGTGCCGAAGCAGTGGTACACCTTTGAAACCCTAAGTGCGCGTGGTTTCAAGAATCTGTACGGGGTTACCAGCTCGAAGAATATGGTGACCATGCTCAGGCATGAGCGGGTGCAATTGATTGCCACTGAAGACCTGACCCTTGAGGACGAACTGGCCAGCGGCGGTTTACGCCCGGATCAGGTGCAGGCGCACCTGCCGTTTATGCGATCGGCCTACTACATCGCCTTCTCCCCGCAGACCGATGCGGCGCTGGTCGAGCGTTGGCGGCGCGCGTTAGATGCCATGCATCAAGATGGCAGTTTTGCCCAGATATTCCGCCGCTGGTTGCCACATGCCGAGTTGCCCACCGCTACCGAATAGCACGCCGCGCCGCATCGCCGGCCTGCTAACCTGGCGACTAGTCTGTTGTCACCTCGTTGAGCCTACTTATGCCTTCCCCAAGTCCTGCCCTGCTTGATCTTGCTGCGCGTGCCCAGTTGTTTGCCCATTTGGCGGCCATGGAAAAAGCCGGCGTGCCAGTCGAGCGGGCGTTGCTCAGCGTGCAAGTGCCAGCGCGCGCCAAGGCTGCGCTGGCCAGCTTGCAAACACAGATTGCCGGCGGTAGCGATATGGCCAGTGCCGGGCTGCGCAGTGGTTTGTTTACCCCGCTGGATAGCACCCTGCTGCGCGCCGCCCAGGCCAGTGGCTGTCTGGCGGCGATCTACCAGCGGCTGGCCGAGCGTTATAACCACCGGGCGCAACAGGCCGCTGCAATCAAATCACGCCTGCTGATGCCGGCGGCGGTGTTGGTGCTGGCGCTGTTTATCCAACCGCTGCCGACGCTGGTCGGCGGTCAACTGAGCATCGCCGGTTATCTGTGGGGCGTGCTCTGGCCGTTGCTGGTGCTGGGGGCGCTCTATGCTCTGGGCCGTGGGCTTTATCTGCGTCGCGAGCACGCACCCGCCGGCGCGGCTTCACCCCTTGATGGGATGTTGGCGAGCGTGCCGATCCTCGGTCCAGCGCTGCCGCGGCGTAATTTGCGCGATTTCTTCGACAGCCTGGGGCTGATGCTGGAGGCTGGCATGCCTATGCTTGAGGCCTTGCCCAAGGCCTGCGCGGTGATCAGCCATGCGCCGCTGCGTAAGCGTTTCAGTGCTGTTCATCTGGCGATACAGCGTGGGCACAGCCTGGCTCAGGCGCTATCCGCCCTCGACTTTCCCGGCCAGGGCTTGGCGCTTGGGCTGATTCGCACGGGGAGGCCAGCGGAACCTTGCCGGCCAGTCTGCTCAACTATGCCAGTGTAGAAAGCCAAAAACTGGATAGCCTCAACGAGCAGTTGGCCACCTGGCTGCCGCGCCTGTTGTACGCCGGGGTCATGCTGTGGATGGCCTATGGTTTACTCACCGGCGCAGGTTTTGGCCCGCGTTTGCCGGCTGAGCTGAGTTAAGAGCGTCGTGGTTTTAACGTTGAAAGGCGGGCGTAAGGCTGCAGGTCGATAATGTAGTTTTACTACATGGCTGGTTTTGTAGTTTTGCTACATAATTGCTCGCCCTAGCCGAACCTGACCAATGGTGCATTCCCATGCAAAGAGCTTCGCATCATGACTTGCGCGCGCAATTTCGTGCACTTCTCGCGTCGAATAGCTGCTATCACACCGCTTCCGTGTTCGATCCCATGGCCGCGCGTATTGCTGCTGACCTTGGATTTGAAGTGGGTATCCTGGGCGGTTCTGTAGCTTCACTACAAGTTCTGGCCGCCCCTGACTTTGCCCTGATCACGCTCAGCGAGTTCGTTGAACAGGCCACTCGGATTGGCCGCGTCAGCCGTTTGCCGGTGATTGCCGATGCCGACCATGGCTACGGCAATGCGCTGAATGTGATGCGCACTGTGGTTGAGTTGGAGCGCGCAGGGATTGCCGCGCTGACCATCGAGGACACCCTGCTGCCAGCGCAATTCGGGCGCAAGTCCACCGACCTGATCAGCATTGACGAAGGTGTTGGCAAGATCCGCGCGGCGCTGGAGGCACGGGTCGACCCGGACTTGGCCATCATCGCTCGCACCCACGCTGGCGTGCTGGCCGTGGACGAAGTGATTCGCCGCACCCAGGCTTATCAAGCGGCCGGTGCCGATGCCATCTGCATCGTCGGAGTCGAGGATTTTGACCATCTGGAGCAGATTAGTGCTGCCTTGAGCATTCCGCTGATGCTGGTCACCTACGGCAACCCCAAGCTGCGTGACAACGAGCGCCTGGCAAGCTTAGGCGTACGCATTGTGGTCAACGGTCATGCGGCCTACTTCGCGGCCATCAAGGCCACCTACGACTGCCTGCGTGAGCAGCGTGGCGCGCAGTCCAGCGACCTCAGTGCCACTGAGCTGACGCACACCTACACCCAGCCGGAGGATTACATCGTCTGGGCTGAAGAATTTATGAATGTGAAAGAGTAGGCCGCCGATCAGCTGCGCTTGTAAATAACCGTGGTGACGTCCATATCTTCTACTCAGTGCAACGTAGGTGGAGACGATTATGGCGGGCGGTTGGAGCAGTGACGGGGCGGTGCAAGAACAGATCGACAGCAGCATCGATGACGCCATTCAACGTGTGCGCAGCCAACTGCCCAGCGGGGAGAGCCTGACCCACTGTGAAGCTTGCGATGCAGTGATCCCCGAGGCCCGCCGTCAGGCGATTAAGGGCGTTCGCCTGTGTGTGGTTTGCCAAGCCGAGCACGACAAAGAGCAGGCCCAGTTCAGTGGCTATAACCGCCGTGGCAGCAAGGACAGCCAGCTGCGCTGACGGCGCGGCTTGAGCAGTTACGGCACTTTTCGGCGGTTATGGCGGTCATAGCACGGTGTATCGATGATCACGGAAGAGGTTAAGCCCATGACAATTTTTGAAGCCCTGCGCATCAGCCACGACCGTCAACGTGAGTTGGCCGAAAAAATGGTAGCGACCAGCGGCGACAGCCCTGAACGCCAAGCTCTGTTTAGCCAACTCAAAGAAGAGTTGGCCGCGCACTCGGTGGCCGAGGAGCGCCACTTCTATGTTCCGTTGCTGCAAGATGACCTGGGCGTTGATCTTTCACGGCACGCCATCGCCGAGCATCACGAGATGGATGAAATGATCGAAGGCTTGGAAGAAACCGACCTCAGCAGCCCGAGCTGGCTGGCCCAGGCCAAAGCCTTGTCGGAGAAGGTGCATCACCACCTGCATGAGGAGGAACAAAAGTTCTTCCAAATGGCCGGCAAGCTGTTGAACGAGACGCAGAAGAGCAAGCTCTCATCTGCCTACCTCAGCACCTATGATGAGCAAAAAGCTGCCGTCAGCTGAGCCGCGCTTGGCCCGCACGCCGCGTGCGGGCTTTCGCTTTACCTCACTATCAGCTTGGATAGAGAGCCCTCAGAACAGAAAGTAACGCTGCGCCATTGGCAACACATCGGCCGGCTCACACCAGAGCAACTGGCCGTCGGCTTTGACCTGATAGTTCTGTGCGTCCACCTCGATGTTCGGCAGATAATCGTTGTGGATCAGGTCAGTCTTCTGCACCTCACGACAGCCTTTGACCACGCCAATCTTCTTCTTCAAGCCGAGCTGCTCGGGTACTCCTGCATCGAATGCGGCCTGGCTGATAAAGGTGAAGCTGGTGGCGTGACGGCTGCCGCCATAGCTGGCAAACATCGGCCGGTAATGTACGGGTTGCGGGGTTGGGATCGAGGCGTTGGCGTCGCCCATCAGGCTGGCGGCAATCGCGCCGCCCTTCAAAATAAGCGTCGGTTTTACGCCGAAAAACGCCGGACGCCAGAGCACCAGATCCGCCCATTTACCCACTTCAATCGAGCCCACTTCATGGCTGATGCCGTGGGTGATCGCCGGGTTGATGGTGTACTTGGCGATATAGCGTTTAACCCGGAAGTTGCTGTTGCCTGCACCGTCGCCAGGCAGCGGGCCGCGCTGCTTGTGCATCTTGTCGGCGGTCTGCCAGGTGCGCGTGATCACCTCACCGACGCGGCCCATGGCCTGGCTGTCAGAGCTGATCATCGAGAAGGCGCCGAGGTCATGCAGGATGTCTTCGGCGGCGATGGTTTCACGGCGGATGCGCGATTCGGCAAAGGCCACGTCCTCGGCGATGCTCGGGTCGAGGTGGTGACAAACCATCAGCATGTCGAGGTGCTCGTCGATGGTGTTGCGGGTGAACGGCCGGGTCGGGTTGGTCGAGCTGGGCAGCACATTAGGAAAGCCGCAGGCCTTGATGATGTCCGGTGCATGACCGCCGCCCGCACCCTCGGTGTGATAGGTGTGAATGGTGCGGCCTTTGAACGCGGCCAGGGTGGTTTCGACAAAGCCGGATTCGTTGAGCGTGTCGGTGTGAATCGCTACTTGCACGTCGTATTGGTCCGCGACGCTCAGGCAGTTGTCGATGGCGGCCGGTGTAGTGCCCCAGTCTTCGTGCAATTTCAGGCCAATGGCGCCGGCTTTGACTTGTTCAATCAGCGGCTCTGGCAGCGAGGCGTTGCCTTTGCCGGTAAAGCCGAGGTTCATCGGGAAGGCGTCAGCGGCTTGCAGCATGCGCGCCATATGCCAGGGGCCCGGCGTGCAGGTGGTGGCGTTAGTGCCGGTGGCCGGCCCGGTGCCGCCGCCGATCATGGTGGTCACGCCACTCATCAAGGCCTCTTCGATCTGCTGTGGGCAGATAAAGTGAATATGACTGTCGATGCCGCCGGCGGTGAGGATCATGCCCTCACCGGCGATGACCTCGGTGCCGGCGCCGATGGCGATGGTGACGTCGGGCTGAATGTCCGGGTTGCCGGCTTTGCCGATGGCGGCGATGCGGCCATCCTTGAGGCCTACGTCGGCTTTGACGATGCCCCAGTGATCGATGATCAGCGCGTTGGTGATCAGGGTGTCGACCACATCAGCGGCGCAGAGTTGGCCCTGGCCCATGCCGTCGCGGATCACTTTGCCGCCGCCGAATTTCACTTCCTCGCCGTAGGTGGTGAAGTCTTTCTCTACTTCGATCCACAGCTCTGTGTCGGCCAGGCGCACCTTGTCGCCGACGGTGGGGCCGAACATATCGGCATAGGCTTGGCGGGAAATTTTCATCAATAAAGTCCTGACACAGTGTGTTCGCTGTCGTGCTGTGGGAGGGGCTTTAGCCGCGATACGTTGGCGTCGCGACTAAAGCCCCTCCCACAGGCCCTGTATGCGTGCGTTTAATCCAAGTCGCCCATGACTCGGCCGGCAAAGCCGAACACCCGGCGCTGCCCGGCGAGATCGACCAGTTCGACTTCACGGCTTTGGCCCGGCTCGAAGCGCACCGCCGTGCCGGCCGGAATATTCAGGCGCATACCGCGCGTGGGCTCGCGCTCAAACGCCAGTGCGTCGTTGGTCTCGAAAAAGTGAAAGTGCGAGCCGACCTGAATCGGTCGGTCGCCGCTGTTGGCGACGTTCAACGTCAAGGTGCGGCGGCCGGCATTGAGTTCAATCTCGCCGTCCTGGATCTGGTATTCACCGGGAATCATTGATGGGGCCTCGACAAGGTTTTGTAGTAGATGGCGTTGGCCCGGTAGGTACCGTCCGGGCCGCAGGCGTAATCGGGTAGGCCGCCGATGCAGCTGTAGCCCCGTGCCTGGTAGAAGGCTTCGGCGTCGCTGCCGGCTTCGGTGTCCAGGTACAACAAGCCGCGTTGCAGCTCGGCCGCTGCGCTTTCCAGGTGTTGCATTAGGCTGTTGGCGATGCTGCGGCGGCGCGCGTTGCTGTGTACCAGCAGCTTCTGCACTTCGGCGCGGTTGAGGCCGTTGGGTTTCTGGCACAGCAGCAGTTGCACGCTGCCCAGTACCTGGCCCTGTTCCAGGGCCAGCCAGAGCAGGTAAGTGCCGTCGCGCAGCCCGACTAGAACTTGGTCGAAATAGGTGTTGGCCGCGTCAGCATCGAGGTCGGCGAGAAAACCCACTGAGGCGCCATGCGCGACGGAGTCGAGCAGCAGGGCTAGCAGGCCTTGGCGATACGACTCAAAGTCAGCCGCGTCGAGACGCTCGATGCTCAGCATCAGGACGCACTCTTTTCGGGGCTAAGCATCAGTTGCATAAAGGTGAGGTCGAGCCAGCGGCCGAACTTACGGCCTACTTGCGGCATTTGTCCGCTGGTCACAAAACCCAGGCGCTCGTGCAGGCGGATCGAGGCGCTGTTGCCGCTCTCGATGGCGGCGACCATCACGTGCAGGCCTGCCGCTTGCGCGCGCTTGATCAGCGCCTGCATCAGCTGCGGGCCGAGGCCCTGGCCGCGTTGATCGCTGCGCACATACACCGAGTGTTCGACGGTATGGCGGAAGCCTTCGATGGCGCGCCAGGTGCCGTAGCTGGCGTAGCCGACAACCATGCCAGCAGCGTCATGCGCGACCAGTACCGGGAAGCCGGCAGCACTACGCTCAGCAAACCATGCTTGGCGATTGCTGAGGTCGACCAGCGTTTCGTTCCAGATCGCCGTGGTGTTTTCGACGGCATCGTTATAGATAGCGAGGATGGCGGGCAGGTCGGTGGCTGTGGCGTCTTGGATCTTCATTGGCTGTTCCTGGAGTCCATTCAAGGTCGGTGCAAGCGCCGCTCAGGCGATCGGTTGGTGGACGGTGACCAGCTTGGTGCCATCCGGGAAGGTCGCTTCTACTTGGATTTCTGGGATCATCTCCGGGATGCCTTCCATCACCTGATCGCGGCTGAGCAGGGTGGTGCCGAAGTGCATCAGGTCCGCCACGGTTTGGCCGTCGCGGGCGCCTTCCAGCAGGGCGGCAGAGATATAGGCCATGGCTTCCGGGTAGTTGAGTTTCACCCCGCGTGCTAGGCGGCGTTCGGCGACTAAGCCGGCGGTGAAAATCAGCAGTTTGTCTTTTTCGCGGGGTGTCAGGTCCATCGTTTTGCTCCGTTCGTAGGGTGGATGTCGTTTTTCACATCCACCTGTTGGTGGTGGACAAGGCTGCGCGATTGTCCACCCTACGTGCTCCAGATTCTTGGGGGGACGGCTCTGCGGCCGAGCAATTCAGGACGCAGCAGACGCCAGAGTTCGATCAGCCAGGCGCGCGCATGCAGCGCTTCGTTGGCCAGGCAGCGGGCCACCAGCAGGCCCGGCAGTTGGGTCAGGTCGCCGCGTACCGCTGTGGTCAGATTGCGGCAGCGCTCGAGTAATTCGCTGTCGATTTCACCACTGATCAGCAGGGTGGCAAATACCGGCTTGCCGTCCAGACCGATGGGCGAGTCGAGCAAGCCATCGCCACCGGTCACGCGCTGGCGTTCGTGCCAAAGCAGTTGGCCGTCGCGGCGAATATTCAGCTCAGCCTGGAAGTGCCCGGCGTCGAAGCGTTCGCCACTGGCCGGACGGCCGAGGGCGATGATGTCCCAGTACAGCAGCTTGGCATCGCCCGCTAAGTCGATCTCGGTGGTGATCTCCGCTTGGGCGCCGGCGTAGACGATGGTTTCCTGCGGCAGCCATTCCAGGGTGGCGCCGGCGGCAACGCGCAGGTTGAGCTGCTGGTAGGCCGGGCCGGCAGCGCGGTACCACTTGGCCGCGCCGGGGCTGGTCAGTTGGGCCCAGGCGTTGGCACCGACCGTGGCGCAAATATCCAAGCGGTCACCGCCGGCGATGCCGCCGGGCGGGTGCACGATGATGTGCTGGCACACTTCTGGGCCTTCGGCGTACAGGTGCTTTTGCACCCGCAGCGGGCCTTTATGCCGGCGCAGAGTGGGCCGGGTAGCGTCGCCGTCGCGGCCGTAGGCCAGCTCCAGTTCGGCCTGCCAGCTTGGGGTGAATAGGCTTGCGGGGGCGTTCATGCGCTCACCTTATTACGCCGTTGCCACCAGCTTTGGCCGGCGGAATACAGGGTCAGTAGCGCTAGACCTAGACTGACCAGCAGCCACCATTGCAGGTGCATGCCGTAGTAGGGCGGTGCGTGCATAAAGCCGCTCAGCCAGAACCCGGCTATCGCCAGCGCGAGCAGGCTGGCGCACAGGGCGCGGCCCCACGAACGGCAATAGGAGCCGGGGCGTAGCACGGCCAACAGCAGCAGGCACTCGGCCAGGATAATCGCGCAGAAGGTCAGCACCGCCTGTCGGGGGTAGTCGGGGTCGACGCCTGGCGGCAGATGGCGGAGCATCCAGTAGTCAGGCATAAAGCCGCCCCAGACGACCATGCTCAGGCCAGCTATTGCGGTGAGTGGCAGAAGCAGGTGGCGCCAGATCATTATTGGGTACTCGGGCCATAAGCGAAGCGCCGATTATGCGCAAAGTGCAGGCTCGGCGTCGCCATTCAGATCGCAACCAATCCGCGCACGCCATCGGCTTCCATGCTTTCACCGCGACCTTGCTGGACAACTTCACCGCGGCTCATCACCAGGTACTGGTCGGCCAGTTCGGCGGCAAAGTCATAGAACTGCTCAACCAGCAGGATGGCCATGTCGCCGCGTTCGGCGAGCTTCTTAATCACCACGCCGATCTCTTTGATCACCGACGGCTGAATGCCTTCGGTGGGTTCATCGAGAATCAACAGGCGTGGCTTGCTCGCCAGTGCACGGCCAATCGCCAGCTGCTGCTGCTGCCCGCCGGAGAGGTCGCCGCCACGGCGCTGCTTCATCTCGCGCAGCACCGGGAACAGTTCGTAGATAAATTCCGGCACCACTTTGGCGTCGCTGCCAGGGAAGCGTGACAGCCCCATCAGCAGGTTCTCTTCTACGGTCAGGCGGCCAAAGATCTCCCGGCCTTGGGGTACGTAGGCGATGCCGGCGTGCACGCGCTGGTGCGACTTGAGGTTTGTGATGGCCTTGCCTTCCCATTGCACCGCGCCTTCTTTGGCCGGAATCAGACCCATCAGGCATTTCAGCAGGGTGGTCTTGCCCACGCCGTTGCGCCCAAGCAGGCAGGTGACTTCGCCGACCTTGGCCTCGAATGACAGGCCGCGCAGGATATGGCTGCCGCCGTAGTACTGATGCAGTTGTTCAACTTGCAGCATGTCGATGTCCTTGTTTCTGCGTAGGGTGGATGGGTTTTTATCCATCCACCGTGCGGTGTTCTTGGTGGATGAGAAAAGCGTCATCCACCCTACGTCTGTGTTGTGGGAGGGGTTTTAGCTGCGACGCTTTTGATCATTAAGCGCTCGCGGCTAAGGCCCCTCCTACAGGTATGCATTGCCCACCCAACTGCCTGGTCAGCGGCCGAGATACACCTCGATCACTCGCTCGTCGGCCTGCACCTGCTCCAGTGAGCCTTCGGCCAGTACGCTGCCTTGGTGCAGCACGGTGACGTGGTCGGCGATGCTGCCGACGAAGCCCATGTCGTGCTCGACCACCATCAGCGAATGCTTACGCGCCAGCGACTTGAACAGCTCGGCGGTGAACTCGGTTTCGGCGTCGGTCATACCGGCTACTGGCTCATCCAGCAGCAGCAGTTGTGGGTCTTGCACCAGCAGCATGCCGATCTCGAGAAACTGCTTCTGGCCGTGGGAGAGCAAGCCGGCTGGGCGTTGCCGTGAGCTGTCCAGGCGGATGGTGTTGAGCACTTCGTCGATGCGGTCTTTCTGCTCGCCGGTCAGTTTGGCGCGCAGGCTGGCCCACACCGATTTATTGGTTTTCTGCGCCAGCTCCAGGTTTTCGAACACGCTGAGCGCCTCGAACACCGTGGGCTTCTGGAACTTGCGACCGATGCCGGATTGAGCAATTGCCACCTCGCTCATCTGGGTGAGGTCGAGGGTTTCGCCGAAGTAGGCGACGCCGTTGTCGGGGCGGGTCTTACCGGTGATCACGTCCATCATGGTGGTTTTGCCGGCGCCGTTAGGGCCGATGATGCAACGCAGTTCGCCGACGCCGATGTACAGGGTCAGGTTGGTCAGCGCCTTGAAACCATCGAAGCTGACGTTGATGTCTTCCAGGGTCAGGATGGTGCCGTGGCGGGTGTTCAAACCCTTGTTGGCCAGGCTGCTGGCGCCAATTGCATCGCGGCTACTGCCGGCGGGATCAAAGGCCGGTTCGAGCATGGTTTCGGGTACGGGTGTGGCTCTCATTGTTCTTTGCCCTTTTTCAGAAGACCAATCACGCCTTGGGGCAGAAACAGCGTCACGACGATAAACAGGAAACCCAGGGCGAACAGCCAGTATTCGGGGAAGGCCACGGTGAACCAGCTCTTCATGCCATTGACCAAGCCGGCACCAAGCAGCGGGCCGATCAGCGTGCCGCGCCCGCCCAAGGCAACCCAAACGGCGGCCTCGATGGAGTTGGTCGGCGACATTTCGCTGGGGTTGATGATGCCCACCTGCGGCACATACAACGCGCCGGCCAGGCCGCACAGCACCGCGCTCAATACCCAGATAAACAGCTTGTAGCCGCGCGGGTCGTAGCCGCAGAACATCAGGCGGTTCTCTGCATCGCGTAGCGCCGTGAGCACCCGACCGAATTTGCTGCGCGCCAGCGTCCAGCCCAGGTACAGGCTGGCCACCAACAGTGCGACGGTGGCGAGGAACAGCACTGCGCGGGTGTGCGCCGAGGTGATGTCGAAGCCCAGAATCGTCCTGAAATTGGTAAAGCCGTTGTTGCCTCCAAAGCCGGTTTCGTTGCGAAAGAACAGCAGCATGCCGGCGAAGGTCAGGGCCTGGGTTATGATCGAGAAATACACGCCCTTGATCCGCGATTTGAAGGCGAAGTAGCCGAACACCAGTGCCAGCAAACCGGGCGCCAAAACCACCAAGCACAGCGCCCAGAGGAAGTTACTGGTGCCGTACCAATACCAGGGCAACTCAGTCCAGGCGAGGAAGCTCATAAAAGCTGGCAAGCCGTCACCCGCGGCTTCGCGCATCAGGTACATGCCCATGGCGTAACCGCCGAGGGCAAAGAACAGGCCGTGACCGAGCGACAACAAGCCGGCATATCCCCAGACCAGATCGAGCGCCAGGGCGACGATGCAATAGCAAAGGATCTTGCCGACCAGAGTCAGGCTATAGGCGGAGATATGCAGGGCGTTGTCCGCCGGCAGCAGGTGCAGCAGCGGCATGGCGATCAGTACCGCCAGCACCAGTAAGCCGATGGCAATCGAGACCTGCGGGCCGAGCTTGGCGCTGGCGCGGGCCAGCAGCGTTTGGTTAAGGGGCATAGTCATCAGTCGATCACCCGTCCTTTCAAAGCAAACAGACCTTGCGGGCGTTTCTGAATAAACAGAATGATCAGCGCGAGGATGAGAATTTTGCCGAGTACGGCACCAATCTGCGGTTCGAGAATCTTGTTGGCGATGCCCAGGCCAAAGGCAGCCATGACGCTACCGGCCAGTTGGCCGACGCCGCCGAGGACCACCACCAGGAAGGAGTCGATGATGTAGCTCTGGCCGAGGTCCGGGCCGACGTTGCCGATCTGGCTCAGGGCCACGCCACCGAGGCCGGCGATGCCGGAGCCGAGGCCGAAGGCGAGCATGTCCACCTGGCCGGTTGGGACGCCGCAGCAGGCGGCCATGTTGCGGTTCTGGGTGACGGCGCGCACGTTGAGGCCCAGGCGGGTTTTGTTCAGCAGCAGCCAGGTCAGCAGCACCACAAACAGGGCGAAACCGATAATGACGATGCGGTTATACGGCAGCACCAGATTCGGCAGCACCTGGATGCCGCCCGACAGCCAATACGGATTGGCCACCTCAACGTTCTGCGCACCGAACACCACGCGTACCAGCTGGATCAGGATCAGGCTGATGCCCCAAGTGGCCAGCAGGGTTTCCAGCGGACGACCGTAGAGGTAACGAATCACCGTGCGCTCAAGGGCCATGCCGATGGCAGCGGTGACGAAGAACGCGACTGGCAGCGCGACTAACGGGTACAGCGCGAGGGCCTCGGGGGCGAAGCGCTGGAACATCACCTGCACCATGTAGGTGGAGTAGGCGCCGAGCATCAGCATCTCGCCGTGGGCCATGTTGATCACCCCGAGCAGGCCGAAGGTGATGGCCAGGCCCAGCGCCGCGAGCAGCAGGATCGAACCCAGCGAAAGGCCGCTGAATGCCTGACCGAGCAGTTCGCCGACCAGCAGTTTGCGTTTAACCTGAGCCAGGCTGGTTTCGGCAGCGGTGCGTACTGCGGCATCGCTTTCTACCGCTGGATCCAGCAGGGTCTCCAGGCGAGTGCGCGCCAGTGGGTCACCGGTTTCACCGAGCAAGCGCACGGCAGCCAAACGCACGGCGGGATCGCTGTCGACCAGTTGCAGGTTGGCCAGGGCCAAAGTCAGGGAATCGCGTACCGCATCATCGCTTTCGCTGGCGACCTGGGCGTTAAGCAATTGCAGCTGCGCCGGCTTGGCGCTTTTCTGCAATTGCTGAGCAGCGGCCAGGCGCAGCGCTGGATCGTCTGCCAGCAGCTGGTGGCTGGCCATGGCGGTGATAATCAGGCCGCGCAGGCGGTTATTCAGGCGCAGTTTGCGCGGGGTTTGCGTGGCTACAGCGTCGCCTTCGGCGGGTTGGTACTGGCCGTCCGTTTCGATAAAGGCGTGCTTGGCACTGTCGGCAGCGACGCGGCCTTGTTGCAGTGCTTCAAGCAGCGGCAGGCGAGCGGCATCGGGAGCGGCAGACCATTGCGCCAGCAGGCTGGCCTGCTTGGACGGGTTGGCCGCGACAAAGTCATTGGCGTCGCCTGCTTGGGCGGTCAGAGGCAGCATCAGCAGCAGGCTGAGCAGAATTCGGGTAAAGGCAGTGGGCATAAAGGACAGTCCTTCGAGGGAGGTCGTAGCCCGGATGTAATCCGGGGCGGCCTTTCCCGGATTGCATCCGGGCTACAGGCAGCGGGCAAACCCACTCGCTGGCTGCTCCCCCGTGTAGCGGAGAGCGCCAGAGGGCGGGGGTTGCCTTAGTTCGACTTCACCGCGTAATCCGGCTTCTTGTCGTTGCCTTCGATGTATGGGCTCCATGGCTGCGCGCGCAGCGGGCCTTCGGTCTGCCACACCACCGAGAACTGCCCGTCTTCCTGCACTTCACCGATCATCACTGGCTTGTGCAGGTGATGGTTGGTCTTGTCCATGGTCAGGGTGTAACCGCTTGGCGCGGCGAAGGTCTGACCGGCGAGGGCGTCACGCACCTTGTCGACGTCTGTGGTGCCGGCTTTCTCAACCGCCTGGGCCCACATGTTGATGCCCACATAAGTGGCTTCCATCGGGTCGTTGGTCACGGCCTTATCGGCGCCTGGCAGGTTTTTGGCCTTGGCGTAGGCCTTCCACTTGTTGACGAACTCGGTGTTGACCGGGTTTTCCACGGACTGGAAGTAGTTCCACGCCGCCAGTTGGCCGACCAGTGGCTTGGTGTCGATGCCGCGCAGTTCTTCTTCGCCCACCGAGAAGGCCACCACTGGGATGTCGGTGGCTTCGATGCCCTGGTTGGCCAGTTCTTTGTAGAACGGCACGTTGGAGTCACCGTTAACGGTGGAGATCACTGCGGTTTTGCCGCCGGCGGAGAACTTCTTGATGTTGGCGACGATGGTTTGGTAATCGCTATGGCCGAACGGGGTGTAGACCTCTTCGATGTCTTTTTCGGCGACGCCTTTGCTGACGAGGAAACTGCGCAGGATCTTGTTGGTGGTGCGCGGATAAACGTAGTCGGTGCCGAGCAGGAAGTAGCGCTTGGCTGCGCCGCCGTCTTCGCTCATCAGGTATTCAACTGCGGGAATGGCCTGCTGGTTTGGCGCGGCGCCGGTGTAGAAGACGTTAGGCGACATCTCTTCGCCTTCGTACTGCACGGGGTAGAACAGCAGGCCGTTGAGTTCTTCGAATACCGGCAATACGGATTTGCGCGACACGCTGGTCCAGCAGCCGAAGACCACATCGACTTTGTCCTGGGTCAGCAGCTGGCGGCCTTTTTCCGCGAACAGCGGCCAGTTGGAGGCGGGGTCAACCACTACGGCTTCAAGTTGTTTGCCATTCACGCCGCCCTTGGCGTTGATTTCGTCGATGGTCATCAACGCCATGTCTTTCAATGAAGTTTCCGAAATGGCCATGGTGCCGGACAGCGAGTGCAGGATGCCGACCTTGATGGTCTCGGCGGCTTGCACGGTCCAGGTCATGCCCATGGCGGCGATGGATGCGGAAAGGGTGAAGGCCTTGATCAGATTACGACGTTGCATGGTGCGATCTCCATTCACGAACTTAAGTGTTTGAGCTGCTGGTTTTAGTTGTTTATTTGGCAGTTGAAACAGGGCCGATTCTTAAGGCTTCACCGCTGGTGTTGGCATGCTGCGCTGACGCGCGTTATGCAGCATGTGCAGGGTGATGGTGTGCACTTGTGCCTTGCTGACCTCTATATGGGTCTTGAGCAATAGCTGTGCCTCTTCGCTCCGACGCGCCAAAATCGCTTCGATAATTTTTCCGTGCTCAGCATAAGTAGCGGCTACGCGCGGGCTTTGGGTGAAGTCCAGGCGCCTGATAATGCGGATCTTCTCGCTGACTTCGGCGTGTAGGCGGGCCATTTCGCGGTTGCCAGTGGCCTCGACCAACAGGCAGTGAGAACGCTCATCGAGCTGCGAGACTTCACGGCCGTCCTGCAAACGCTGCTCGGGTTGCACCAACCAGGTGCGCTTGAGTTGCTCCAGTGCGGCGGGATGCTCATCTTGGGTGCGTGCACACAAACGTCGCACGGCTTCCAGTTCGAGCACGATGCGCACCTCGTAGAGTTCCGCGAAGTGTTCAAAATCGAACGGCTTAACCTGCCAGCCGCTGCGGAAATACACCTGCAGGTAGCCCTCGCGTTGCAGGCGATACAGCGCCTGACGCACGGGGGTGCGGCTGACGGCCATGCGCTCGGCGATTTCACCTTCGGAGAAACGGTCGCCTGGCAGCAGGCGGAATTCGAAGATGTCGTCTTTGAGCTGCAGGTAGATGCGCTCGGCGAGATTCCCCGCACGCTCCTTGGCAGCTTGTGGCACGGCGTTCAGTGGCATCCTGGCTTAGCCCTGCTGCTGGCTGGCAATAAAGGAGCGCCAGCCGCCGAAGCTGGTGATGTTGCGCGCCCCACTCAAGGCGTACGGCTCGCAGATAAAACCTTTAACGCTGCGGCCATCGGTCAGGCTCAGGTTGCCGATGCCCAGTGGTGCAGGGATCTCGGCGACGAACTCGCCAAAGCGTGCCAGGGGGATGTCCCACAGCTCGACGATGATCGCTGCGCCATCGGCGGTTACCCGCGCCAGCCCAGGTTTGGGCGGTACGGTGCCGGGTAGGGCGTAAAGGTTGTAGCTTGGTGCGGTGAGGGTCTGCTCCACCAGTACTGCATCGCGACTGGTTAGCTGATGGTTCAGTGGCATGCCGGTGAGGTGCGCGCCGACCACCGCCACCCGTACGCAGCCGGGTGCAGGCGAGTTGCTCGGCGTTGCAGCGGGTAGGGCGCGGCCAGTGGCGCCGAGCGGCAGATTGAGTGCGTGTTGCCAGCGTTGGCCGAAGGCGGCCAGGGCTTGGTCATGCCAGGCTGGCGCGATCAGGGTGATGCCGGCTGGCAGCCCGTCGCTGCGCATGCCCGCCGGTAGCGCCAGGGCGCTGAGGTCGGCGAGGTTGGTGAAGTTGGTGTAAGTGCCGAACTGGCTGTTGAACAGCACGGGTTCGGCTTCCATCTCGGCGAGAGTGCGAATGGTCGGTGAGGTCGGTACCACCAAGGCGTCGAAACCGGCCAGCGCATCGTTAATCTGTCGGCTCAGTTCGGCGCGGATGTATTCGGCTTTGTAGGCATCGCAGGCGCTGTATTTCAGACCGTTCTCGACGATGCCGCGCACTACCGGGTTGATCGCGTGCGGCTGGTTCTTGAGCATGTCATCGAGGGCGACCGCGCGCTCGGCGACCCAGGATCCGTAATAGAGCTGCTCGGCCAGGGCGCGGAATGGGCTGAAGTCGATTGGGGTGATTGTTGCGCCCAGTTCGCGCAAGCGCTTGATGGCCTGCTCGAAGACCGCCTGGTTCTGGCTGTCGCCAAAGAACTCCAGTTGATCGGGAATGGCCAGCTTGGGCGCCGCCGGCATGTTGACTGGCGCGCGGTTGGGATTCTGCCGCGAGTAGGCATCGCTGGCGTCATAACCGCCGGCGATCTGGGCGACGCACTGAGCGTCGGCCACGGTCAGGGCAAAGATTGAAATGCAGTCGAGGCTGCGGCATGCCGGTACCAGGCCGGTCGTCGACAACCAGCCTTTGCTCGGCTTGAGCCCGACAATATTGTTGAAACCAGCGGGTACACGCCCGGAACCGGCGGTGTCGGTGCCCAGTGCAAATGGCACCAGGCCGCGCGCCACCACACTGGCTGAACCGGAGCTGGAGCCGCCGCTGACATAAGCAGCGTTGAAGCTATTGGCCACGGCGCCATAAGGCGAGCGGGTGCCGACCAGGCCGGTGGCGAATTGGTCGAGGTTGGTCTTGCCGATAAGAATGGCGCCGGCCGCACGCAGCTTGGCCACCACTGTGGCGTCGGTTGCAGCGGTGTAGGCGAACTCAGGGCAGGCGGCCGTGGTGGGCCAGCCAGCGGCGTCGATATTGTCCTTGATGGCGAAGGGCACGCCATACAGCGGTAACGTGCTCAGTTCGCCGTTGGCACTTTCCAGCAAGGTGGACAAACCATCGAGCTGGGCGTTGAGCTGAGCCTCGCTGGCCAGCGCAATCCAGGCGTTATCCGCCGCGCTCAATTCAAGGCGCAGGTGGTGCAGCAGTTCGGCCGGTGACTGGCCGTCGCGGAAAGCCTGTTGCCAGTCGGCGAGAGTGAAGGCGATAGGGGCGTTGGACATGCTCTGAAATCCCATCTTGTATCCAAGTGATGGAATGCTTAGAGCAAGCCCGGTGCCAGGTTTGATAAGTTGTTTTATTTCAACGAGTTAGCTTGGGTTTTTGGCGTTATAGCGCGGGGCGTCGGGCGCTTGATGCACCGCGGCGGGGCTGCTTGCCAGCTTATGGTGCGCTGCTCAGGCGGCCCGGCATACATTCGGGCTGGATCAGAGGGCGAGGTAGTTCTTTACCCCGGTAAAGATGATCTGAGCGGCCAGCGCGCACACGAACAGGCCCATCAGGCGGCTGACGATTTGTAGGCCTTGGTCGCCCAGCAGGCGTTCGAACTGGTTGGACATATACAACACCACGCCCACGGTGAAGCTGGCCAACGCAATGCCCAGCACGGCCACGGCTTTATCGCCCCAGTCCGGTTGGCTGGCGCCCATCAGCAGCAGTGCACCGATGGTGCCGGGCCCGACAGTGAGCGGAATGGTCAGCGGGACGATGGTCACGTCCTGCTGTACGTTGTCGCTCTGCACCGCCGACTTGCCTTGAGCCATGCCCAGCGCCGAGATAAACAGTACGCTGCCTGCACCGATACGGAAGGCGTCGATGGTGATGCCGAACAGGGTGAAGATGTGCTTGCCGAACAGGTACAGCAACACGCTGGCGATCAGTACACCGAGGGCTACTTTCCAGGCCAGGCGCTTACGCTCTTTGACCGTGTAGCCGCGACTCAAGCCGATAAAGCACGACAGCACGAAGAACGGGCTGTAGAGCACCAGCAGTTTCAAATACAGGCTGAATAGCGCGGACGCCATGGGACAGACTCGCTTGGCAAAAGAACGGGCAGGGTAAGAGCGTAGCGGCCGTGGGGCAACCCACGGCGTCAATCAGGAGGTCAGGGCGTCGCGTTGCCGGCGGATTTCCCGCTCGATGACCCAGTGTTCGATCAGCTCGCGCAGCTGTGACATTTCCACCGGTTTGGACATGTGCCCATCCATGCCGGCCTGGCGTGCCCGCTCTTTGTGCTCATTGAGGATGTGCGCCGTGAGTGCCACCACCGGCGTGCGCGAACGCTGTTCGGCGGCCTCCCAGGCGCGCAGTTGCTCGGTGGCGGAGAAGCCGTCGAGCACGGGCATTTCGCAGTCCATCAGCACCAGGTCGTATTGCTGGGCTTTCATTGCACTGAGGGCTTCTTCGCCGTTGCTGGCGGTGTCCGGCTGCAGTTTGAGTTTGCCGAGCATGCCGCGAATCACCTTGGTGGAGATGGTGTTGTCCTCGGCCACCAAAATGCGGAAGTCGCTGGGCACGTTCAATGGCGCACTGACCGGCGCTGGGCTGAACATTGGCGAGTCGCCCTTGCCGCGCTGCGCTAATTCATCGGCCAGGGTGGTTTTCAGGGTGTAACCGGCTACTGGCTTGGCCAGAATGCGTTTGATCCCGGCGTTGCGCGCGATGATCTTGCTCGGCGCGTTGCTGATGCCGGTGAGCATGATCACCAGAATGTCGTGATTGAGGTTGGCGTCTTCCTTGATCCGTGCGGCCAGTTGCATACCGGTCATGCCGGGCATGTCCTGATCGAGCAGCACCGCATCGAAGTATTCGCGCAGATGCGCCTTGGTGCGCAGCAGGGCCATGGCTTCCTTGCCCGATGGCACGGCGCTGACCTGCATGCCCCAGGCGCTGCATTGCTGCACCAAGACTTTGCGGCAGGTGTCGTTGTCGTCCACCACCAGCAGGCGCGCGCCTTGCAACGAGGCGTCGAGGTCGGCGGTGGGTTGCTCCAGGCGCGTGGCGTCCAGCGGCAGGGTCAGCCACAGGGTCGAGCCCTGACTGCCACCGCTTTGGATGCCGAATTCGCCTTCCATCAGGCGTACCAACTGGCGGGCGATGATCAGGCCCAGGCGACCGCCGAGTTTGGTTGCGGCGAGGAAGTCCTTGCTGTGCAGTTCGGCGTTGAGCAGGGCGTCACGTTCACTGGCGTCCAGCGGCTTGCCGCTGTCCTGCACGGCAATACGCAAACGCGGTTGCTCGCCGGTGGTGTCGAGGGCCACCACCAACAGGATTTCGCCTTCGTCGGTTTGTTTGAAGGCGTTATCCAGCAGGCTTAAAAGGGTTTGGCGCAGGCGCGTGGGGTCGCCGCTGATGACCCGTGGCACTTGCGGCTGCATAAAGCTGATCAGCTCGACCTTCTGCTGTTCGGCCTTGGCGCGGAAGATATCCAGGCAGTCTTCGATTAGCGCGTTTAGATCGAACTGCACGTCATCCAGCTCTATCTGTCCGGACTCGAGCTTGGAGATGTCGAGGATTTCGTTGATCAGGGTCAGCAGCTCGTTGCCTGAGCTGTGGATGGTTTGTACGTAATCGCGTTGTTTGGCCGAGAGTGGGGTGCCGAGCAGCAGCTCGGTCATGCCCAGTACGCCATTCATCGGTGTGCGGATTTCGTGGCTGATCTTGGCGAGAAACTCCGCCTTGGCTTTCAGTTCTGCGGAGCTGGCGGCGAGCGCGCGGCTGATGCTGAAATGGTCCTGCATGATGCGTCGCTGTCGCTCGCTCAACGCCATGCTGAGGATAAACCCGCTGGTTACCGTGACAGCCAGCAGGCCGTAGGCCATCCATTCACTCTGCACTGACCAGTAGCCGAAGAAAATCGGCAGGGCGCAGATAAACGCCGCGCAAAACAACAGCACGGCCAGGCTGAACAAGCGCGCTGGTTGGTAGCCGTGCCGCCAGTGACTCAATGACACCAGCAGGATGCTTAGACCGGCGACGATGGTGAGCAGGTAGACCAACTGATTGAATTGCAGGTTGGTGGCCACCAGCAAGATCACGCAAAGCACACCGATAACCACGACTTCGCCGGTCAGCAGGTGGTTCAGTGGCGTGCGGGGGCAGACCTTGTTGAAGAAACTGGCGGTAAAACACAAGGCGCAGAGTGTGGCGAGCAGCATCGACAGATTGGCGATTTGCGGTTGCAGGCTCTGCCAATCACTTAGCCAGGGCGTGCTGATGCCAAGTAGGCTAACCACTGCGACCAACTGGCAGGTTTGTGTTGCCGCCAGCCATAACCCACTGGCGGCGCGGGTATAGATGAAACGCACGACGTTGTAAGCCACCAGCATGCCGAGGCAGCCGAGCAGCAGGCCGAAGAGCAGCGGGCGATTGTCATCGGCGGCCATCGCTTGGGCGCTTTGCAGCGTAATGCTGGGGCGCAGCGCGTGTTCCGATGCCAGGCGCAGGTAGATATCCAGCGGCTGTTCGGCCTTGGGCAGCGGCAGGAGAAAATCACGGCTGGCCAGCGGTCGACTGGAAAATGGCAGGTTGTTGCCGGTGTGAGCCTGCTCAATCAGCGTGTCGCCTTGCAGCACATACAGATCGAGGTAGGCCAGGTAGGGGGCGAATACACGCAACATCTGCGCATCGCTATTGGCCGGCAGGCGGTGGTGCAGCCACAGTGCAGTGTCGCCGCCAGGGGTGTACAGCTGAGTCAGGTCGGTGGGGTGGAACTGCGCTTGACGCTCGGGGCGGAGCACGTCATTGAATTGCAGCGCGGCGTGCGGGTCGATGAAACTCGACCAGGATGGCTGTGGCTCTGCCTGAGCTGACGCTACAGTGAGCGCCATCAGCAGCGTGCTGAGTAGCAGGTAGGTGGCAATCCTCAGCCGGCGCACAGTGAAGTCCCTTCAATAATAAGTGGTCGGATTATAGCCAAGCTGTCCGTCAGGGAAATATGACAAAGGCGGCCAAATGACCACCTTTGTCGTGTTTTACCCTTTATTTACCTTCACTTTGCTCCGCGCTCGCGGGCAATGGCGCGGTAACCAATATCGCTGCGGTAGAAGCTGCCGCTCCAACGGACTTTCTCCGCCAGGCGATAGGCCTGCTGCTGCGCCTCCTCAACCGTCCGGCCGATGGCGGTGGCGCAAAGCACACGACCGCCGGCAGTGACGATCTGGCCGTCCTTCAACGCCGTGCCAGCATGGAACACTTTACCGTCCAGTTGCGCGGCAGCGTCCAGCCCTTCGATCACATCGCCCTTGGCGTAGTCGGCCGGGTAACCGCCAGCGGCGATCACCACGCCCACCGTCGGGCGTGGGTCCCAGGTCGCTTCAACCTTGTCCAGTGCCTTGGCCAGTGCGGCCTCGACCAGCAGCACCAAGGAGGATTCCAGGCGCACCATGATCGGCTGGGTTTCCGGGTCGCCGAAGCGGCAGTTGAACTCGATGACTTTCGGGTTGCCGGCTTTGTCGATCATCAGTCCAGCGTAGAGAAAACCGGTGTAGACGTTGCCTTCGTTAGCCATGCCGCGCACGGTGGGGTAGATCACTTCATCCATTACGCGCTTGTGCACGTCAGCGGTGACCACTGGGGCCGGAGAGTAAGCGCCCATGCCGCCGGTGTTCGGGCCGCTGTCGCCGTCGCCGACACGCTTGTGGTCCTGGCTGGTGGCCATTGGCAGCACGTTGGCGCCATCGACCATGACGATAAAGCTGGCCTCTTCGCCGTCGAGAAACTCTTCGATCACTACGCGTGAGCCGGCTTCGCCGAAGGCATTGCCAGCGAGCATGTCGCGCACGGCGTCTTCCGCTTCTTGCAAGGTCATGGCGACGATGACGCCTTTACCGGCGGCCAGGCCGTCGGCCTTGATCACGATGGGCGCGCCAACCTTTTGCAGGTAAGCCAGTGCTGGCTCGACTTCGGTGAAGTTCTGGTAGTCGGCCGTTGGAATCTGCTGGCGAGCGAGGAAGTCTTTGGTGAAAGCCTTCGAGCCTTCCAGCTGCGCGGCGGCGGCGGTGGGGCCGAAGATATCCAGCTTGCGTGAGCGGAACAGATCGACCACGCCGGCCACCAGTGGCGCTTCCGGGCCGACGATGGTCAGTTGCACGTTCTTTTCAGCGAAGTCGGCCAGCTGTTCGATGGCCAGCACATCGATGGCGATGTTTTCACATTTGGCTTCGGTGGCGGTGCCGGCGTTGCCGGGGGCGACGAAGACTTTGTTGACGCGCTTGTCCTGCGCCACTTTCCAGGCCAGGGCGTGTTCACGACCGCCGCTGCCGATGATCAATACGTTCATGTCTCTCTCCCTCTGGAGGCGGGCCGGTGGCCCGATTGGTGGATAGATAAAGCGCTATCCACCCTACAAAACGGTGTTGGGTATCGCTGCGCTCAACCCAACCTACAAATTTGTTCTTTACGATCTTTCGGGCCGTGATGGGGCGGGTGGATGCTAGGCGCGGATGGCTTCGATAAGCGCAGTTGCCGGCTGGCAATGAGCATTAGCGAAGTCGTCCGCAACAACGCAGACGCCTGCTCCAGCGTGGCCATGCCACTTAGTGACGGAAGTGGCGCATACCTGTGAAGACCATGGCGATGCCGGCTTCGTCGGCGGCGGCGATCACTTCCGCATCGCGCATCGAGCCGCCCGGCTGGATCACCGCAGTAATGCCATTGGCCGCCGCGTTGTCCAGGCCGTCGCGGAACGGGAAGAAGGCGTCAGAAGCCATCACCGAGCCGGCGACTTGCAGGCCAGCATGCTCGGCTTTGATTGCAGCTATACGCGCGGAGTTGACGCGGCTCATCTGGCCAGCGCCGACACCGATGGTCTGACGGCCTTTGGCGTAGACAATGGCGTTGGACTTAACAAATTTGGCCACTTTCCAGGCGAAGATCAGGTCGTGCACTTCCTGCTCGCTCGGCGCGCGCTGGGTGACGATTCTCAGGTCTTCTGCCTTGATCATGCCGATGTCGCGGCTCTGTACCAGTAGGCCACCGTTAACGCGCTTGAAGTCCCAGCCGGCGCTGCGCTCGGCTGGCCATTCGCCGCACTCGAGCAAGCGGACGTTGGCTTTGGCGGCGACGATAGCGCGGGCTTCAGCACTGATTTTCGGCGCGATGATCACTTCAACAAACTGACGCTCGACGATAGCCTGGGCGGTGGCGCCGTCCAGCTCGCGGTTAAAGGCGATGATGCCGCCGAAAGCCGACTCGGTGTCGGTGGCGTAGGCCAGCTCATAGGCTTGGCGGATGCCGCCTTCGCTGTCCAGGGCCACGGCCACGCCACAGGGATTGGCGTGCTTGACGATGACGCAGGCGGGCTTAACAAAACTCTTCACGCACTCCAGCGCGGCGTCGGTGTCGGCCACGTTATTGAACGACAGCTCCTTGCCTTGCAGCTGGATGGCGCTGGCGATGCTGGCCTCACCCTTCTGTGCTTCAACATAGAACGCCGCGCTCTGGTGCGGGTTCTCGCCGTAGCGCATTTCCTGAGCCTTGATGAACTGGCTGTTAAAGGTCTGTGGGAAGGCGCCGCGCTCTTCGGTGGAGAGAGTGTCGCGGCTTTGGTCGATAGTGCCCAGGTAGTTGGCGATCATGCCGTCGTAGGCGGCGGTGTGCTCGAAGGCCTTGAGCATCAAAGCGAAGCGCTCGGCATAGCTCAGGCCGCCGGCTTTCAGCGACTCAACGATACCTGCGTAGTCACCCGCGTTGACCACGATGGCCACGTCTTTGTGGTTCTTCGCCGCAGAGCGGACCATGGTTGGGCCGCCAATGTCGATGTTCTCGATGGCGTCAGGCAAGGTGCAGCCCGGTTTGGCCACCGTAGCGGCGAAGGGGTAAAGGTTGACTGCAACCAAGTCGATCGGCTTGATACCGTGCTCGCTCATGATGCCGTCATCGATACCGCGACGTCCGAGGATGCCGCCGTGGATCATCGGGTGCAGGGTCTTCACCCGGCCGTCCATCATTTCTGCGAAACCGGTGTAGTCGGCCACTTCCACGGCGGCAACGCCGTTGTCCTTGAGCAGCTTGTAGGTACCGCCGGTGGAGAGGATTTCCACATTGAGGGCGACGAGCTCACGGGCAAACTCAAGGATGCCGGTCTTGTCGGAAACACTGATCAAGGCACGGCGAACGGGGAGGCGGGTGGTCTGGTCGGTCATTTCAGAATCCATCAGAGCAGGAGTATGAGCAAAGGAAGCTTCAGCAAAAAGGGCGGCTCATGTGGGCCGCCCTTTTCGGGAGTTCGGGGTTACAGCAGGTCGTATTGCTTGAGCTTTTTACGCAGGGTGCCGCGATTCAGGCCCAGTAGTTCAGAGGCCTTGGTCTGGTTGCCCTTGACGTAATTCATCACGGTTTCCAGCAAGGGCGCTTCCACTTCGGTGAGCACCAAGTTGTAAACGTCACTGACGTCTGCGCCCTCAAGGTGGGCGAAGTAGTTGTGCAAGGCTTTCTCAACACTGCCGCGCAGGGTTTGCCCCTCTTCGCTAGGCGTATTGAGATGCTGCTTTAAACTGCTGTTGTCACTCACGGGAGCCATCGCACTTCCTAAAGTCTCAGTCAACATCGTCATGCGGCCACCCCTTCTCCATTGTTATGCCGTTCGCTGAAGAACTCGCGAACGTTGGCGCACTGCGCGTCCGTACTGTCCAGACGATTGAACTGGGCGCGGAACTCCTTGGCGCCCGGCAAGGTTGCGAGATACCAACTGACATGCTTGCGGGCGATACGTACGCCCATTACATCGCCGTAGAAGGCGTGCAGTGCAGCCAGGTGTTCAAGCAGAATACGTTCCACTTCGAGCAGGCTGGGTGCCGGGAGGTGTTCACCGGTACGCAGGTAATGCTCGATTTCACGGAATATCCAGGGCCGGCCTTGAGCCGCGCGCCCGATCAGCAGGCCATCTGCACCGGTCGCCGCCAGCACGGCCTTGGCCTTCTCGGGCGAATCGATGTCGCCATTGGCCATGACCGGAATTGACACCGCCTGCTTGATCGCGGCGATGGTGTCGTACTCGGCCTCGCCCATGTACAGGTCGGCGCGGGTGCGGCCATGCACCGCCAGGGCGACAATGCCGGCGTCTTCGGCGATTTTCGCCACGTTGATGCCGTTTTTGTTCTCGCGGTCCCAGCCGGTGCGAATCTTCAGGGTTACCGGCACATTCACCGCGGTAACCACCGCCTGAAGGATTTCGCGGACCAATGTTTCGTCTTTCAGCAGAGCGGAGCCGGCGGCCTTGTTGCAGACCTTTTTGGCCGGGCAGCCCATGTTGATGTCGATAATCTGCGCGCCCATCTCTACATTGCGCCGCGCTGCTTCAGCCAGCATCTCAGGGTCGCCCCCGGCGATCTGTACCGAGCGTGGCTCGGGATCGCCGCTGTGCATCATGCGCAAGCTCGACTTGCGGGTGTTCCACAGGCGCACGTCGCTGGTGACCATTTCCGACACCACCAGGCCTGCACCCATGCGCTTGCACAGCTGGCGAAATGGCTGGTCCGTGACGCCCGCCATGGGGGCGAGGATCAACGAGTTTGGCAATGTGTAGGGGCCGATGCGTAGCGCCGACATAGGGCTTCCCTGCTCAAGAGACCTGCTGTTGAACAATTAGGAGAGTGCGAAAAAGGGTGGGCATGATACCCGCTCTGGATGACCGGAGAAAGGCTGTTTTGAACAAATTCTGAACAGCTCTGGGCTTATCGCGAAGGGTTTGGTTGCGGCGGGTTCTCAAGCAATCCGCCGCGTACAGACTATTCCGGCGAGTGGAAGCTCAGGCTGTAGTTCACCGCCTGGTTGCCTGGGTCGAGGATGTCCAGGGAGATATGAATGGGTGTTTGTGGCGGCATTTCCGCATTGCCGGCCAGCTCGCCTGCTAGGTATTCGCTGGGTTTGAAGCGGCGGCTGGCCAGTAGCTGGCCGTTGATATCGGCAAAGCGCATTTCCAGCAGCGGGAAGGGCTGGGAGAACGCTGCGCGGTTGTAGAGGATGGCGTCGACTACCAGTGCGCCACTGAATTCTGGGTGGCTGCGCACCACCAGATTGCTGCTCTTGATCTGGGTGATATCGACCTTGGACGGCAGTTGGCAGCCGATTGCCGGGCACAGTTGCTCGAACCAAGGACGATATTGGTCTTGGCGCGCCAGCTCGTTGAAGTGGTAAATCACGTACTGTCCAGCCAAGGCGCTGGCCCCGATTAGGTTCAGCAGGCCCCAGCCGATCCAGCGGCCCCAAGGTTTTTGCGGTTGTTGCCAGTCCAGCTGCAGTGGCTCGTCATCCAGCTCAAACAGGTGCTCGTCACGCAGTTCGGGTTCGCTGCGTGGTGCCTTCTTCGGCGCGGCCGGCTTAGCCAGGGCCGCGCTTTCATCATCGTCACGCTGTGCAGTGAAAGGTTTGTGCGTGGCGTGCAGCTCAATGTGTTCGATTTCAGGCGCTGGCGGCGCGACGCGGCGGTCGTTAGCGCGAAGGTTGTAAGGCGGTTGCGCTGCGAGCGGGGCTGCTGGCGTCAGCTCCGCGGCTGCAGGTTCTACAGGCGACTGCGCCGGTATCGCAGAGGCGGTGATTTGCGCGATTGCTGGAGGCGCGTCCTGCAATGTCAGGTGGCTGGACGGTTTGGGCTGTTCATCCTGCAGCAGGGCTTCAGCCCAGCGCTCGTCATGGGGGTCATGCTCGACGGGTTGCGCGGTCAGAAAGCTTTCGTTGTAGTGGGGTGCGCTATCAATCGCCAGAAACTGCTTGGACAGCTGCTGTTCCTGGGCTTCCAGCTTAGCCAGCTCTTCGTCCAGGTCGAGGCCGTCGAGGTCCAGGTCGTCATGAATCCACAAAGTGTCGCTGCCGGTTTTGCTGCTAAGCGGCGCGACTGATACTGCCGGCGCGACACTCGGCGCTACTGGCTGGGGTGTTGGCGCTGCAGGCGGTTTGCTGGGCAGTGGCGTTGCTGCCTGCGCCGCAGGGCTGGCGGGCAATTGTTGGCCTTGTTCGCGCAACTGCTGCGCGGCATTAAACACATGCAGGCAGGCCCCGCAGCGCACAGCACCATGGGCAGCGCCCAGCTGCGTGAGGCTCACGCGAAAGCTGGTGCGGCAATGGGGGCACTGGGTGACGAAACTCTGGGTCATGCGGGGATCCGGCGGCCTGCGCTCAGGCGAAACAAGGCGGTTAGTCTAACGCAAGTGCTTAGCAATGCAGCAGCTGTGCACACTCGAGCGGTTAGCGGCGTACGCCGCTGATGCGCACCCAGCCATCTTTATCGGCCGTAGGGTCGAGGATAAAGGCCTCGTCGTAGGCGGCACGCACCTCTTCGGCTTGTTCGGCCAGGATGCCTGACAGCGCCAGGCGGCCGTTGGCCTTGACCAAACGGGTGATCTGCGGCGCGAGCGCCACCAGGGGGCCGGCGAGAATGTTGGCCACCACCACGTCGGCAGGCTCTTGTGGCATGTTCTCGGGCAGGTAGAGCGGGAAGCGCGCGGGATCAATGCCATTGCGCCCGGCATTATCACGCGAGGCCTCGATGGCTTGGATGTCGATGTCGGTGCCCACCGCGTGCGGTGCGCCGAGTAGCAGGGCGGCAATGGCGAGGATGCCCGAACCGCAACCGAAGTCGATCACGCTGCAATCTTGCAGGTTCTGACCGTCTAGCCATTCCAGGCACAGTGCGGTGGTGGGGTGGGTGCCGGTACCGAATGCGAGGCCTGGGTCGAGCAGCAGGTTAACGGCGTCCGGCTCGGGAGCGGCATGCCAGCTGGGCACGATCCACAGGCGCTGGCCGAAGCGCATCGGCTGGAAACCATCCATCCAGCTGCGTTCCCAGTCCTGGTCGGCAATCACTTCAGCGTGATGCTCGGGCAGCTCGGCGTCGGTCAGCAGCTTTAGATGGGCAAATACCGCGTTTTCGTCGGTATCGGCTTCAAACAGGGCGAGCAAGTGGGTGTGCGACCACAGTGGAGTGGTGCCCAGGTCCGGCTCGAAAATCGGCTGGTCTTCGGCGTCCATAAAGGTCACCGAGACGGCGCCCACTTCCAGTAGCGCGTCTTCGTAGGTTTCGGCCTGCTCCGGGGTGATGGCGAGACGGACTTGTAACCAGGGCATGGGAAACCTCGAGAGCGTTGTGGCGTGATAGCGCAAATTGGCGCGCAGCTTACTTGAAGCCTGGGGTCACCTGCCACCGCTGCAGGCCCGAAACGACAAGGGCTGCCGAATGGCAGCCCTTGTTTAGCATTTCAGTCATGACATCGCGAGCTAGAGCGGGACAAGGCAAAAACGGGCGAGGAAGCGGAGTTTACGTCTGTAAATGAGCATTCCTCGGGCGTTTTTAACGCAGTACCGCCGACGCGCAGCAGGTCATGGGGCTTAGTGCTTATCCATGCCTAGCTTTTTCTCTAGGTAATGGATGTTTACACCGCCTTTGCAGAAGCCTTTGTCGCGGACCAGCATGCGGTGCAGCGGCACGTTGGTTTTGATGCCGTCGACCACGATCTCGTCCAGGGCGTTGCGCATACGGGCCATGGCCTCGTCGCGGGTGGCGCCGTAGGTGATGATCTTGCCGATCAGCGAGTCGTAGTGCGGTGGCACGGTGTAGCCGCTGTACAGGTGCGAGTCGACACGTACGCCATTACCGCCTGGAGCATGGAAGTGCTTCACCTTGCCGGGGCAGGGCATGAAGTTGTCCGGGTCTTCGGCGTTGATGCGGCATTCCAGCGAATGGCCACGAATCACTACGTCACTCTGCTTGAACGACAGCTTGTTGCCAGCGGCGATGCTGAGCATCTCCTTGACGATGTCGATGCCGGTGACCATTTCCGAAACCGGATGCTCAACCTGTACGCGGGTGTTCATCTCGATAAAGTAGAAATGACCATCTTCGTAGAGGAACTCGAAGGTGCCAGCGCCGCGATAACCGATTTCGATGCAGGCATCGACGCAGCGTTGCAGCACTTCGGCGCGAGCTTTTTCATCGATGCCCGGGGCTGGTGCTTCTTCCAATACCTTTTGGTGGCGACGCTGCAGTGAGCAGTCACGGTCACCCAGGTGGATGGCGTTGCCCTGGCCGTCGGAGAGAACCTGGACTTCGACGTGACGGGGGTTACCGAGGAATTTTTCCAGGTAGACCATCGGGTTGCCGAACACCGAGCCGGCTTCGCTGCGAGTCAGCTTGGCCGATTTGATCAGGTCTTCTTCTTTGAACACCACGCGCATGCCGCGGCCACCGCCGCCGCCAGCGGCCTTGATGATGACCGGGTAACCGACGTCGCGGGCAATTTGTAGGGCAGTCTCTTCGTCTTCCGGCAGCGGGCCGTCGGAGCCAGGCACGACCGGCACGCCGGCGCGTTTCATGGCGTCTTTAGCGGAGACCTTGTCGCCCATCAGGCGGATGGTTTCGGCAGTTGGACCGACAAAGGCGAAACCGGATTTTTCCACCTGTTCGGCGAAGTCGGCGTTTTCTGCAAGGAAGCCATAACCAGGGTGAATGGCGGTTGCACCGGTCACCTCGGCAGCGGCGATAATCGCCGGAATCTGCAGGTAAGAAAGCGCGCCAGAGGCGGGGCCAATGCAGACGGATTCGTCAGCCAGGCCCAAGTGCATCAGTTCGCGGTCGGCGGTGGAGTGCACCGCGACAGTCTTGATGCCCAGCTCTTTACAGGCGCGCAAGATGCGCAAGGCAATCTCGCCGCGGTTGGCGATCAGAACTTTTTCCAACATCGCTGGCTCTCCGCGGTTCAAACGATGGTGAACAGAGGCTGGTCGTATTCCACCGGCTGGCCGTTCTCGCCCAGGATGGATTCGATCACGCCGCTAGTTTCAGCCTCGATGTGGTTCATCATTTTCATCGCTTCAACGATGCAGAGGATGTCGCCCTTTTTCACGCTCGAACCCACTTCGACGAAGTTGCCCGACGTTGGCCCAGAGGCGCGGTAGAAGGTGCCGACCATCGGCGAACGCACCACGGTGCCGTTCAGCTTGGCTGCAGCCGGAGCGGCTGCTTCAGCTGCGACCGGAGCGGCAGCGGGGGCTGCTGGTGCTGGTGCTGGTGCTGGCGCTGGGGCGTACATCGGCTGTTGCATAAAGGCCGGTTGCTTGCTGTGACGACTGATGCGCACGGATTCTTCGCCTTCGCGAATCTCCAGCTCGTCGATACCGGATTCTTCCAGCAGCTCGATCAGTTTTTTGACTTTACGAATATCCATAGTGGTTCAACTCCCGGTGAGGTCAGGGGCGCTTAAGTTCAAGTTGTTCGAGTGCAGCCTCCAGGGCCAGTCGGTAACCACTGGCGCCAAGGCCGCAGATCACGCCTACAGCTACATCTGAAAAGTAGGAGTGATGGCGGAAAGCTTCGCGTTTGTGCACGTTGGACAAATGCACTTCGATGAATGGGATGCTCACCGCCAGCAATGCGTCACGTAATGCGACGCTGGTGTGAGTAAAAGCGGCAGGATTGATCAGAATAAAGTCGACACCTTCGCTCTGGGCGGCGTGAATCCGTTCGATCAGCTCGTATTCTGCGTTGCTCTGCAGGTACAGCAGGTGGTGGCCGGCCTCGCGGGCGCGGCGTTCGAGATCAAGGTTGATCTGCTCCAGGGTGACGGCGCCATAGACCCCTGGCTCGCGGGTGCCGAGCAAGTTGAGGTTGGGGCCGTGCAATACCAACAAGGTCGCCATGATCCTTCATCCTTATTTCTACTGTGCGGGACTATGCCGCGACAGCGCGGAGCTGTCCAGTTCTCAGCAATAGTCGACACGATGGACGTAGATTGCGGCAGATATATGACTGCTGGCGCTAAAATCGTTCGCGCGCGGTGGTTAGGCGGGCGGCAAAGGTCGCCGCATCCACTTCCCCTACGACACGCAAATCCAGCCATTCGTCACCCTTGGTGTCGAATAGCAAAATAGCCGGGGGGCCAAACAGCTGGTAGCGGTCGAGTAGGGCGCGTTGTTCAGGGTTGCTTGCGGTGATGTCGAAACGTACCAGTTGATAGTCGCTCAGCTGGCGGCCGACCTCGGGGGCTGCCAACACTTCGCGTTCGATCACTTTGCAGCTGATGCACCAATCGGCGTACCAATCGAGCAGCAGCGGCTTGCTACTGTTCTTGGCTGTGAGCAGCGCCGCGTCTAGCTCGGCAGGCGTGCTGATGGTTTGCCACTGGCCTGAGTGCACCTGAGTGGCGGCGGTGCTGCTGACCATGCGTCCGAGTGGACGCAGTGGATCATCCTGCCCCTGCAGCGCGCCAACCCAGGCGACTAGGGCGTAGATCAGCAGTGGCAGGCCAAGCAGCTGTGCAAATTTTTGGTGATGGGTTTTTGGTGTGAGCTCCAGCGTACCGAGCCAGAGGGCCACGCCTGCGGCCAGCAGCCCCCACAGGGCCAGGCTGACCGGGCCGGGCACCACGCGTTCGAGCAGCCAGATCGCCACCGCCATTAGTAGCGCACCAAACAGGTTGCGCACCGTAATCATCCAGGTACCGGATTTTGGCAGCAGGGTGCCGCCGCCGACGGCAAACAACACCAGCGGCGCGCCCATGCCCAAGCCCAGCGCCAGCAGTTTAAGACCGCCGCCGAGAGCGTCGCCGCTCGCGCTGATATACAGCAGTGCGCCTGCCAGCGGCGCGGATACGCAGGGTGAAACCAGCACGCTGGAGAGCACGCCCAGGGCCGCTGCGCTCACGATCGTGCCGCCTTTCAAACGCTGGCTCAGGCGCTGTAGCGGGCCGTCAATGGCGGCCGGCAGGCGCAGTTCGAGGAAGCCCAGGCTAGCGGCACCGAACAGCGCGAAGAAAATCGCAAAAGGCACCAGTACCCAGGGCGATTGCAGGCGTGCTTGCAAATTGAGTTCGGCGCCAAACAGCCCCATCAACGCGCCGAGGATGGCAAAGCTCAGGGCCATCGGCAGTACGTAGGCCAGCGATAGCACCAGGCTGCGTAGGCCGCCTGGTCGTCCGCGCAGCACTACACCGGTGAGGATCGGCAGCATTGGCAGCACGCAAGGCGTGAAGGTCAGCGCCAGACCGCCGAGGAAGAACAGTGCCAGGTCGGTCCAGCGCCATGGCGTTGTGGTATCAGTTGCGTCGTTGTTGGCGATTGCGCCGCCGCCAATCGCCAACACTTCAGTTTCGGGCGGGTAGCACAGGCCTTTGTCTGCGCAGCCCTGATAGTTGACGCTGAGGTTGAAGGGCCGGTTATCGGGATTGTCGACCGGCACCTCGACATCGAGCACCTCGTAATACACCTCGACATCACCGAAGAACTCATCGTGCTTGGCCTGGCCTGCCGGCAGAATGGCTTGGCCCAGGCGGAGATCGGCCGGCTCACTGCTGAAGCTGAAGCGATGCCGGTAGAGGTAATAGCCCTCGGCGGCGACAAAGCGCACTTTGATTGACTCGCTGGAGCTGCTGATCAGGCTCAGCTTGAATGCTTCGCTCACCGGCAAGAAATCGGCGCTGTTGTTGAGCGGCGCACCCAGTTGTGCCGGGGCGGGCGGCTTGTCGAACAAGCTGGCGCTGGCAGGTAGTACGACCAGAAGCAGAATTAGGCTGAGTAAACGGTGCATGGCAGGCTCATGATGCGGGAGTCGCCGCATCATAGCGGAGGCAGATCGTTCAAGGCACGGTTGAGGCTGTAAGCGGTCTTGTCAGCGCGCCGGATGGTGCGCGACAGATTGCCGACAACGACCATTAACAGGCCGTCTAAAAACGTTGGCGAGGCAGCTAGCGCAAGGCAAAAACAGGCGAAAAAGCGGAGTTTACGAGTTGTAAATGAGCATTTCGAGCCTGTTTTTAACGCCGCGATGGCAACGCAGATAGTTTTCAGCAGCCTGTTAGACGCGAAACGCCTGCACCGCGGTGTGCAGTTGACCGCCGAGTTGCAACAGTTGCTCGCCCTGCTGACGACCTTCGCCGATGCGTTGCAGATTATCGCCCCCCAACTGGTGGATACGCTCGCTGTGCCCGCGAATCTCGCTGACGGCGTCGCTTTGCTGGGCGGTGGCATCGGCGATGCGCTCGGCCATGTTGGCGATGGTGCGGATGGCCACGACGATTTCATCCAGCGCGCCATCAGCTGCCTGGGCTTGGCTGGCGGTGATTTCGGCATGCTCGACCTGGGTGCGCATCGCCCGTACTGACTGTAAGGCGGCCTGTTGCAGGCGCCCGATCAGCTCCTGAATCTGCGCTGTCGCACCGCTGGTACGTTGCGACAGCGAGCGCACCTCATCGGCGACCACGGCAAAGCCGCGACCCATCTCGCCGGCCCGCGCGGCTTCGATGGCGGCATTCAGGGCCAGTAGATTGGTTTGCTCGGCAATGCCGCGAATCACGGTGAGCACGTTGCCGATGGTGGCGGTTTCCTCAGCCAGTTGTTCGATGGCCTGGGCGTTGCCTTGCACTTCACTGACCAGCCCATGCAGACCGGTGAGGCTCTGCCCGATAACCTGCTGGCCCTGTTCCAGTGCGCGATTGGCATCGTAGCTGGCGCCGGCGGCTTGGCTGGCATCGCCGGCTACTTGTTGGATGGTGGTCTGTAGCTCGCCCAGGGCATCGCGGATTTGTGCAGTGTCGCCGGCCTGACGTTCGGCGCCGCCATGCAAACCACCGCTAAGATCCGCCAGGGTGCGGCTGGAGCCGACCACCTGCTCGGCATGCCGGCGAATGGTGCCGACCAAATCAACCAAGTAGGCGCGCAGGCGGTTCAGTGACTCTTCGATGTCGCGTAACTCCTGGGTGCGCGAGTCGAGGTGGATGTCGGCGGCGAAATCGCCCTGGGCCCAAGTCGACAGCGCCGGTGCCAGATGGCTGAGCACGCGGGTGAGGCGGCGTTGAAGGGTGTCGATGATCAGTGCAATCAACAGAATCAGGCCGATCATCAAGCCAAGTATCAGCTGCACCTCGCCCTGAATGCGCCCGTGTTCGGCACGTACCAAGGGCTCCAGCGCCGCCAGTGCTTGCTGCACCTGGTCGATCTGGGTGCGGGTGCTGTTGGCCAGAGCGCTGCGCTGTTCAATCAGGCTGCGGGTGCGTTGCAGCTCGCCGGGGTAACGGCTGATCAGGTTGGCCAGGTCGCGTTTGAGGGCGATGCCACTGTCTTCGGCTTGGCTGCTCTCGCTGCTGGCGTCCAGCCCGAGCAGATCGGCAAATGAGTCACTGGACGATTGGCTGGCATCGACCACGCCGAGCAGCGGCAAATCGCCGATTGCCTGCGCCTGTTTGCTCAGGGAAGTCAGCTCGCGTTCGAGCTCGCTGGCCAGCTCGCTGCGGCCGCTGCGCACCAGCTTGTCGCGGGCGTGAGCCAGGCGGGTGAGATGGCGTGCCGCGCTAAGCAGCGGTCTGTGGTAATCGGTCGCGGCGCTGGCTGCGGCGCTGTCGGCGTACTGCGCGAGTTGCTCAAGGGTCGCGTCCATCTCGCGCTCGGCCTGCAGCAGCAGGCCTTGCGGGTCGGCGGAGAGCTTGCCAGCAGCCAGCAGTTGGTTGGCGCTAAAGGCTTTGAGCTCGGCGAGGCTTGGACGCAGGTTAGCGGCCAATTGTGCGGGCAGTTCGGTCGTGGCCTGTTCGAGGTTGTCCAGCGATTGCAGGGCGGCGCTGTGGCGCAGGGCGTCGCCGTTTTCCAGGTAAGCGCTGATGTTCTGTGCGGCTTCGCCCTGAAATTGCTGGGACAGGCTCAGGTAGCGCGTCATCAGCAAGTAAGGGCGTTCCAGAGCGCGCTGCGACCACCAAAGGGTGATGGCCAGGGCCACGCAAACGGTAACCAGCAGCAAGGTATTAAGGTTGGTAAAGGATTTCAGGCGCATGAGGCTCGACCGATGACGAACGGTTCCGGCCGCCGACGCATGCGTCAAGGCGGCTACTAAGCTTCAGAATTTATTGCTTTTTCATGACCGCAATATGACGGCGCCGACTGCGTCACAGTTTTCTGCTGGGTGATCGCAGGTGGCTCAGGGGAAGCGCACTCAGTCGCCCTGATAGATCGCCACCTGATTACGCCCGCCGTGTTTGGCCACATATAGCGCCAGATCGGCCTGTTGCGAGAGCAGTTTGCCGTCCAGCTTTGGCGCCAACTGAGCGATGCCGCAGCTGAAGGTGCAGGACAGGTCATTCGGCTGCGCCGAGTACTGGATTTCCGCGAAACGCTGACGAATCTCATCAAGCACTCGGTAAGCCGATTCGGCGTCTGTGTCGGGCATTACTACGGCGAACTCTTCACCACCGTAACGGCCGATATGGTCGCTCTTGCGCAGGCGCTGTTTGAGAAACAGCGCCAAACTCTTGATCACCCGGTCGCCCATGGGGTGGCCGTAGGTGTCGTTAACCTTCTTGAAGAAGTCGATGTCGATCATCGCAAAGCTCAGCGGTTGACCGTCACGCTCGGCGCGAAAGCGTGCATCTTCAAGCAGCTGCAAGGTGTGGGTGTGGTTGTACAGGCCGGTTAGGCTGTCGCGCACCATGCGTGCCTTGAGGTTGCGTGCGCGGGCTGCACGGTTACGTACCGTGGCAATTAGATGGCGCGGTTTGATTGGTTTGGTCAGGAAGTCGTCGCCGCCTTCACTCATCGCATCGAGTTGTTTGTCCAGATCATCTTCGGCCGACAGGTAGATGATCGGTACGCTGACATAACGGTCGTTGTGGCGGATCACCTGGGCCAACTCGGGGCCGTCGCACTCGGGCATGTACATGTCGAGGATGATCAGGTCTGGCTGAAAGTCGGCCAGGTGGCTCATGGCCTGGATGGGCTCGATAAGCGTACGAGTGACGATACCGGCGCTGTTGAGTACGCGCTCGGTGTGCGTGGCTTGAGCCCGCGAGTCGTCGATGATCAGCACCTTATAGGGCTCGTACTGCGAAACGTGGGTCAGCACCTCGATGCGCTCGAACAGGTTCGAGGCGTCCAGGCTGCCGGTGAAGAACTCCTGGCCGCCAGCACGCACGGCAGATAGGCGGGTCATGGTGTCGGTGTCTTCCGGGCTGAAGAACAGCAGCGGAATCGGGTGCTCAAGACCTTCTTGTACGCTCTTGGCGAGGAGCAGGCCGCACCCTGGGCCAGAGAAATCGACTTCCATCAGGATCGCGGCCGGGTGGCGTTCAAGCATGGCGTTGCGAAATGCGTTGGCGCTGTCCAGTGCGATGGCGGTCATGCCGAAAAACTCCAGCCGCTGCACCAGTTGCTCGGCGCGCTCCATATGCTGCAGAGCCAGGTATATCGGTTTGCGCAAGGGTGGCAGCACGGTTTGCTCAAAGCGATCGCCGTGGCGTAAGCCGGTGCGTGATAGGCGCTGCAGGAGCTGGTTAAGCTGGCTGATCAGTTCGCTGTTGAGGCGGCCGCGGTTGTCTGCCACCAGTTGCAGGCAGCTATTGATCTCGCCTGCCAGCTGGCTGTGGTCGGCCTGATCAAAGCGTTCGGCATAGCGCTGCAGCAGCTGCGTCGCTTCGCGCAGTTCGCCCATCCCGGTTTCGTTCCATTCGCTGCGCTGCAGGCGCTGCCAAACCTCCAAGACCTGGCGTGCCTGATTGATCACGCGCTGGGCGAAGTGCTGCTTGAGGCGGTCGCGGCTGGGGTCTTCTTGCTCGATCATGGCCCGGTTTCGTTTATCGCAGCGTTTTGCCGCAGGTGATGGCTTAGTGCTAGCAATGCTAACACCGACATTTTTTTTTGCGAGCACCGTCGATCTATTGGCGTCGGCCTTCTGTCTATAACATCACATATACGCCATCGGCTTAACCGACGCTAAGTTTGCCGTTCTTCGCTGCGCACTGAGCCGCGCTTCACTTATAGTGCAAGGCAGTTGCGCAACCCTGCTGAGTGGTTGTGGTCAAACGAGCAGCCTCCGATTTGTGTCGTACGGTGGCACGCTTGCTACTTGGGTAAAAAAGGACAATGCCATGCTGGATTGGAAGAACCGAACTGCCGGAGCGTCTGATGGCGCGGCAGGTACCGCCAACACATCGCCGAGCAAATCCACTGGAGGCTGGGCTGTGCGCCTGGTCGGTGGCCTACTGGGCCTGTACCTGCTGTTGGCGTTAGTGATTGGCTGGTACTGGAGTCAGGAGCCGGCACAATTCTCCGTGCAAGAGCGCGCCGAGGCGGCTTCCCAGGCACGCGGGCACAAGCTGGTGAATGGCTACACCACCGGCGAGACTCTTAAGCAGGTGGCTAACACCTTGCTCAAGAAGCCGGGTGGCTACCTGTCTAACGATCTCGCGCCGCCTGGTCTGTGGCTCGACAATATGCCGAGCTGGGAGTTTGGCGTGCTGGTGCAGGTGCGCGACATGTCCCGTGCGCTGCGCAAAGACTTCACCCGTTCGCAGTCGCAATCCACCGAAGACCCGGATTTGGCCAAGGCCGAACCGCGCTTCCACTTCGACAACAAGAGCTGGGCACTGCCGGCTTCCGAGGCTGAGTATGCCGAGGGTATCAAGTCACTTGACCGGTACCTTGAGCGCCTGAGCGACCCGAGTAAAGGCAATGCGCAGTTCTACACCCGTGCCGATAACCTCAACAACTGGTTGGGTGATGCGGCGACCCGTCTGGGCTCGTTGTCACAGCGTCTCTCGGCCAGTGTTGGACGGGTACGCTTGAATACCAACGAGGTCGATCCAGTCCTGGCTGACGGTATGGTGCAGGCCGATTTTGTCGAAGGGGTGGACTACGAAACGCCGTGGTTGCAGATCGACAATGTGTTCTATGAGGCCCGCGGCCAGGCTTGGGCGCTGGCGCATCTGCTGCGTGCGATTGAGGTGGACTTTGCGGATGTGTTGGCCAAGAAAAATGCCACCGTTAGCGTGCGCCAGATCATTCGCGAGCTAGAGGCCGCGCAGGAACCCCTGTGGAGTCCGATGATCCTCAACGGCAGCGGTTATGGCTTGTTGGCTAACCACTCGCTGGTGATGGCCAACTACATCTCACGGGCCAATGCGGGGTTGATCGACCTGCGTCAGCTGCTGTCGCAAGGCTGATCGGTGGCCTGGTCCGCTGCTGAGGTGGCGCACCGCGCCGCCTCCGATGCCGAGCGCATCGCCTGGGTCGACGAACACGATCGTCCGCTCGGCGGTGTGTTGCGCAGCGAGCTGCGCGCACGGCATTTGCTCGGGCGCGGCACCTACATCTTGTTGTTCAACAGCGCCGGCCTGCTCTGCGTGCATCGCCGTACCTTGAGCAAGGCGCTGTATCCCGGTTACTGGGACGTGGCCGCCGGCGGCATGGTGCTCGAAGGCGAAAGCTATACTGACTCCGCTGCCCGCGAACTGGCTGAAGAGCTGGGTATCGAAGGTGCGCCGCTGGTCGAGCATGCGCATTTTCTCTACGACGCGCCGGAAAGTCGCTTGTGGTGCATGGCCTATTCGACGGTGTCCGATGCGCCGTTGGTGTTACAGCCTGAAGAGGTGCTGGAAGCGCGCTTTATCTCCATCGAGCAGGCGCTGGACGAGACCCAGCACTTGCCATATTGCCCTGACTCGCTGGCCGCCTTGCAGCGTTATCTGGATGCCGTTGCGTAAGCTGGGTTAGCCGTAGGCGTAATCCATCATGTTGGCCGCATGGGTATCATGAGGGGCATCCATGTCCCTCACCCTGCGGGCAGCTGAAGCTGTGCAGTTAGACATCCTGCCGTTTTGTCGCTCTGTGCAACCCATCCTACAGTTACAGTCCGGCGAGCCAAACCCACGCCTTTACTGGCTTTGTGCGGATTTTTTGGACGTTTTGTTCGGCATCTCGCACAGCGTCGCCAATCCACCGATTAATGGCGCATTTTTACCCTTAGCAGCAGCGTTTTTTGCCGTTACACTGCGCCGCCTTCAAGCCTTGGCCATCAGCCAGGGTGCGCTGCCCCTGCCAGAGTGGGGCTTTGCGGCTGATCATTATCAGCCTGTCGCTATCCTGACCCCTACGAGGAAAAGCCGGTGGTCAAGAAAGCTTCGTCACTGTCCGCCTTGAGCGGCTTGGTGTATTCCACCGACAGCGGCCGGCATTGCCCGGACTGCAGTCAGCCAGTGGACGCCTGCATTTGCAAACAGACCCAGATCCCCGAAGGTGATGGCATCGCCCGTGTGCGCCGTGAGACCAAAGGGCGCGGCGGCAAGACGGTGACCAGCATCAGCGGTGTACCCTTGGCCGAAGAGCCGCTCAAGGAGCTTGTGGCTAAGCTTAAGAAGCGCTGCGGTTGCGGCGGTTCGCTGAAAGACGGTGTGATCGAAATTCAGGGCGACCATGTCGAGCTGCTGATCGCCGAGTTGATCAAGCACGGTTTTAAAGCCAAGAAGTCCGGCGGCTGACCCAGTCTTTTCTAAACTTGCCCGGCAGTTGCATTGTCAATTGCCGGGTGACTGTCATTTCCAGACTTTAATCTGTACGCGCCTTGGTCAACCCAAGGCCACCATCGCCAGTAAGGGAGACTTCAATGTCTGCACGACGCACACGCAAAGATGACGGCAGCCAATGGACGGTTGCGGACAGCCGCAGTGTTTATGGCATTCGCCATTGGGGCGCGGGTTACTTCGCGATCAATGACGCGGGTCGCGTTGAGGTCCGTCCGAACGGTCCCGACAGCACGCCTTTCGACCTGTCTGCGCAGATCGATGAGCTGCGCAAGAGTGGCCTGAGTCTGCCGTTGCTGGTGCGTTTTCCCGACATTCTGCAAGACCGCGTGCGCCAGCTCACCGGCGCCTTCGATGCCAACATCGCGCGCCTTGAGTACCAGAGCCAGTACACCGCGTTGTACCCGATCAAGGTCAACCAGCAGGAAGCGGTGGTGGAAAACATCATCGCCACGCAGAACGTTTCGATCGGCCTGGAAGCCGGCTCCAAGCCTGAGCTGATGGCCGTGCTGGCGCTGTCGCCCAAGGGTGGCACTATCGTCTGCAACGGCTACAAGGACCGCGAGTTCATCAAGCTGGCGCTGATGGGGCAGAAACTCGGCCATAACGTATTTATCGTCATCGAAAAAGAATCCGAAGTGCAGCTGGTGATCGAAGAGGCGGCCGAGCTTAAAGTCGCCCCACAGATCGGTCTGCGTGTGCGCTTGTCTTCGCTGGCATCAAGCAAGTGGGCGGACACCGGCGGCGAGAAGTCCAAGTTCGGTCTGTCGGCGGCGCAGTTGCTGTCGGTGGTTGAGCGCTTCCGTGCGGCCAAGCTGGATCAGGGCATCCGCCTGCTGCACTTCCACATGGGTTCGCAGATCGCCAACCTGGCCGACTATCAACACGGTTTTAAAGAAGCCATTCGCTACTACGGCGAGCTGCGGGGCCTTGGCCTGCCGGTCGATCACATCGACGTCGGTGGTGGTCTCGGTGTGGATTACGATGGCACCCACTCGCGCAATGCCAGCTCGATCAACTACGACATGGACGACTACGCCGGTGTAGTGGTCGGCATGTTGAAAGAGTTCTGCGACGCTCAGGAGCTGCCGCACCCGCACATTTTTTCCGAGAGCGGCCGCTCGCTGACCGCGCACCACGCCATGTTGGTGGTGCAGGTCACTGACGTGGAAAAGCACAACGACGAGGTGCCGGTAGTCGAGGACAAGGCCAGCCTGCCGGAAACCGTGCAGTACCTGGTCGAGCTGCTCGGTCCGACCGACATCGAGATGGTCACCGAAACCTACTGGCGCGCCACCCACTACATGAGTGACATCGCCAGCCAGTATGCCGATGGCAAGCTCAGCCTGACCGAGAAGGCCCTTGGCGAGCAGTGTTATTTCGCCGTGTGCCGTCGCCTGTATAACTCGCTGAAGGCGCGTCAGCGTTCGCACCGCCAGGTGCTCGATGAGCTCAACGACAAGCTGGCCGACAAGTACATTTGCAACTTCTCGGTGTTCCAGAGCCTGCCGGACACCTGGGCCATCGGCCAGGTGTTGCCGATCCTGCCACTCAACCGCCTCGACGAAGAGCCGATGCGCCGTGCGGTGCTGCAGGATCTGACCTGCGACTCTGACGGCAAGATCCGTCAGTACGTGGATGAGCAGAGCATCGAAACCAGTTTGCCGGTGCATGAGGTGCGCGAGGGCGAGGACTACTTGCTGGGAATCTTCCTGGTCGGCGCCTATCAGGAAATTCTCGGTGACATGCACAACCTGTTCGGCGACACCGACTCGGTGAACATCTACCAAAACGCCGATGGCAGCGTGTACCACGCCGGTATTGAGACCCACGACACCATCGAAGACATGCTGCGTTACGTGCACCTGTCGCCGGAGGAGTTGATGAACCACTACCGTGACAAGGTCGCCAGCGCCAAGATCAGCCCGCGCGAGCGCACCCAGTTCCTCGACGCGCTGCGTTTGGGGTTGACTCGTTCGTCGTACCTCTCCTCATAAGCTCGCGCTGAATACAAAAGGCCCCGCACTGCGGGGCCTTTTGCTATCTGCTGACACTGATCAAGAGCCGTAGCTCGGGTGCAGTTCGGGGGCGATTAAGCGCCAGGGCAGTAGGGTGGATGACGCTCTTTTCATCCACCTTCAGGGGGCAATGGGTGGATGGGTGAAGCGTCATCCACCCTACGAAGGTCGAGATGTTTCTGTGGGAGGCGCTTCAGCGGCGCGCTTGCAGTGGTTGTCGTCGCGGCTAAAGCCCCTCCCACGGCATCTATGTCACAGGGTGTCGGGGGCTAACCTTGGCTGTTGTGGGCAACGATCAAGCGCCCAGCAGGCTTTGCCCGCAGACGCGCAGTACTTGTGCAGTGGCGGCGCCCGAGCCTGGCTGGGCGAACCACGCCACAGCCTCGGCGACGTCCTGCGGCAGGCCGCCTTGACCCATGGAGTTCATACGGCGGCCGGCTTCGCGGATGGTCAGCGGGATGGCGGCAGTCATCTGGGTTTCGATAAAGCCCGGAGCCACCGCGTTAATGCTGATGCCGCGTTTGCCCAGCGTCGGCGCCCAGGCTTGAGCCAGGCCAATCACGCCGGCTTTGCTGGTTGCGTAGTTGGTCTGGCCCATATTGCCGGCGATGCCGCTGATCGAGGCGATCAACACCACGCGGCCGTTGTCATTCAGCTTGCCGGCGTCCAGCAGCGCTTGAGTCAGCACCTGCGGCGCATTCAGGTTGACGTCAATCACCGAGTTCCAGAACGCGTCGCTCATCTTCGCCAGGGTTTTGTCACGGGTGATGCCGGCGTTGTGCACGACGATATCGATGCCATCCGCCAGCGCTTCAATAAGCTGTGCGGCCGCATCGGCGGCGCAGATGTCCAGCGCCAGGCTGCGACCACCCAGGCGGGCGGCTAACGCATCGAGGGCTTCTTTGGCTGGCGGTACATCCAGCAGCACCACCTCGGCGCCATCACGGGCCAGGGTTTCGGCGATGGCGGCACCGATACCACGGGAGGCACCAGTGACCAGTGCCTTCTTGCCGGCCAGTGGTCGGGTCCAATCCTTGACCTGCTCGGCGCAGGCATTCAGGCGTAGCACCTGGCCTGAAATGTAAGCGCTTTTGGGCGAGAGGAAGAAGCGCAGCGCGCCTTCCAGCTGTGCCTCGCCGCCTTTGCCGACGTAGATCAACTGCACGTTGCCACCCCGACGGATTTCCTTACCCAGCGAGCGGCTGAAGCCTTCCAGCGAGCGCTGTACGCTGGCGGCAATCGGGTCTTTCAGCGATTCCGGGGCGCGGCCGAGAATGACCACGCGTGGGCAGGTGTCCAAGCCTTTGAGGGCGGGCTGGAAGAAGTCGCGCAGCTCGATCAGTTGCTCGAAACGGGTCAGGTGGCTTGCGTCAAATACCAGCGCCTTGAGTTTGGGGCCGTGCTCGGCGGTCCAGCGTGGCAGCTCGAACTGGGCTTCACGGGCCGCGAACAGGGCGTCGGTCAGTTTGTTGGCAAATGGCAGTACGGCGTTGGCCAGGCTGCCTTCACCACCGAGTAGCAAAGCGCCGTCTACCGGTCGGCTGCGCCCAGCGCTCCAGCGCTCCAGCAGCAGCGGGGCGGGCAGGCCGAGTGCGCCGACCAAGCGGCGACCGGTATTGGAGTTGGCAAAGGCGAGATAACGGTCGGACATGGGGCGGCTCCTGCACATAAATCAAAAGTGCGCCTACTCTACGCAGACCACAGCAATGCGCAATTGACCGTGCAGACTGCTGCGCCGGCAAGGCGGCCAATGCGACACTGCGGCGACAGGTTAGCCTGTGCGCCATTCATTGAACCTGTTCAACGTCTGCTGCGCGTCGCCCCCGTCGAGGCGGTTACTCACGTAGCGCCTTGCAAGACGCTAGCTCGCGAGACGTTGAACAGATTTTCAGTCCTACCTCAGAACAGGAGTCATCCATGACCCAGCCGCGTCGCGTCGCCATCGTTGGTGGTAACCGTATTCCGTTCGCCCGCTCCAACACCGTTTACGCCACAGCGAGCAACCAAGAGATGCTGATCAGCGCGCTGGATGGCCTGGTCGAGCGCTTCAACCTGCACGGTGAGCGCCTCGGTGAAGTGGTGGCCGGCGCAGTACTCAAGCACTCACGCGATTTCAACCTGACCCGCGAATGCGTGCTTGGCTCGCGACTGGCCCCGGAAACCCCAGCCTATGACCTACAACAGGCTTGCGGCACGGGTCTGGAAGCGGCGTTGTTGGTGGCCAACAAGATCGCGTTGGGGCAGATCGAGTGCGGCATCGCCGGCGGTGTCGACACCACTTCGGATGCGCCGATCGGCGTCAATGAGGGGTTGCGCCAGATTCTGCTGCAGGCCAACCGTGGCAAAAGCACCGGCGACAAGGTCAAAAGCCTGCTGCAAATTCGCCCACGCCATCTGTCTCCGTCGCTGCCGCGTAATGGTGAGCCGCGCACCGGGCTGTCGATGGGTGAGCATTGCGAACTGATGGCGCAGACCTGGGCCATTCCCCGCGATGAGCAAGATCAACTGGCCGTGGCCAGCCACCAGAAACTCGCCGCTGCTTATGCCGAAGGCTGGCACGACGACCTGCTGACGCCGTTTCTCGGCCTGACCCGCGACCAGAACCTGCGCGGCGATATCAGCCTGGAAAAGCTCGCGACCCTTAAACCCTGTTTCGAACGTAGCGCGCGCGGCACCTTGACGGCCGCCAACTCCACACCGTTGACCGATGGCGCATCCTTGGTGCTGCTGGCCAGCGAAGAGTGGGCCAAAGCCCGTGGTTTGCCGATTCTGGCCTACTGGAAGGACGGCGAAGCGGCGGCGGTGGATTTTGTCGGCGGCAAGGAAGGCCTGCTGATGGCCCCAGCCTATGCAGTGCCGCGCCTGCTGGCGCGCAATAACCTGACCTTGCAGGATTTTGATTATTACGAAATCCACGAAGCCTTCGCCGCCCAGGTGCTGTGCACCCTCAAGGCCTGGGAAGACGCCGACTACTGCAAAACCCGCCTGGGCCTGGATGCGCCGTTGGGTTCTATCGACCGTAGCAAGATGAACGTCAAGGGCAGCTCGCTGGCCGCCGGTCATCCCTTTGCTGCCACGGGCGGGCGCATCGTCGCCAACCTGGCCAAGCTGCTTTCGGTGGCACAAGAAGGGCGCGGGCTGATCTCGATCTGCGCCGCTGGCGGTCAAGGTGTGACGGCAATCCTGGAAAAGTAATCAAACAGCGGTATCCGCACGCTGTGCGGGTACTGATGTATGCAACTCCGTGATTTGCAGCGGCCCACGCAAGTGGTGCCGCTGTTTTTTTGTGCCGTTTTCTCTGGGAGGGGCTTTAGCCGCGATGGACATAGGCCGCGCTAAAAGCATCACGGCTAAAGCTTCTCCCGCCCAAGTCCTGCATGTTCGCCCTCAAGCAGCACCGCCTTGCGCGCAATGCCCCAGCGGTAACCGCTGAGGCTGCCATTGCTGGCGATCACCCGGTGACAAGGCACCAGCAGGTCCAGCGCATTGCTGGCGCAGGCGCGTGCCACGGCGCGCGGGTGACTGTCGATCTTCGCGGCCAGCTCGGCGTAGTTGCGCGTCTGCCCCGCCGGAATCTGCTGCAAGGCGCGCCATACCTGCTGCTGAAATGCCGTGCCGCGAATATCCAACGGCAGCTGTGCGGCGCGTTGTGGCTCGTTGAGCTGTGCGAGGACCTGGCGCAATTCGTTACCCAATCCAAGGTCATCCAGGTGCAACTCGGCGGCAGCAAAGCGGTGTTGCAGCTCGGCCAGCAGCGCGTCGGCGTCGTCCCCAAATAGCAATGCACAGACACCCTTGACGCTACTGGCCAGCAACAACTGGCCGAGCGGGCAGGGCACGATGCTGTAGCGCAACCGCTCGCCCGCCCCTTGCTTGCGTCGCTGCGCCGGGCTCAGTGCTGCCAGCTGTTGATACAGGCCACGGGTGCCGGAGTAGCCGGCGCACAACGCAGCATCCAGTACGCTGCCGGCTTGGGGCAGCTGCTGTTCCAGGCACGCACGGCGTTGCGCTTCACTCCAGCCTTTTGGCGTCAGGCCGGTGCGGGCCTTGAAGGCGCGTGCCAGGTGTGACGCAGAAAGGCCGATGCGTGCAGCCAACTGCTCAAGAGTGGGTGGTGGCTCGCTGTTATCGAGCAGCTCACAGGCGGCTATGACCAAAGCATCCAGGTTTTCGGCCGGGCTCTGCCCGTGCGGTGAGCAGCGTTTGCACGGGCGAAATCCGGCTGCCGCAGCGCTGGCAGCATCGGGATGAAAGCTGACGTTGTCACGCTTGGGGCGTCGAGCAGGGCAACTGGGGCGGCAGTAGATGCCGGTGCTGCGCACGGCAAAGATGAACTGACCGTCCTGCGCGGCATCACGCTCGCATACGGCTTGCCAGCAGCGGTCGGCATCAAGCATGGCGCGATCCTCAATAGTTATGGGTTGATTGTCGGCTGCGCCTGGCGGGCTGCCAATCCACATCTGACTTTCAAACCGGTTACACGCTGGTACGCGTGGACTTCGCGAAGCTCGCCTAGACTCCTTGCATTCGCAACGGCGTACACGCCAGGAGGGGGCAATGTTCAGACTGCGTCATTTGGGGCTCTTACTGGTGCTTGCCAGTGTATGCGCCGCCGCGCAACCGCCGTTGCCGGTGCGTCTCGACACCAGTTTCGAAGAGCCCTATCAAGTGGTGGTCGATGGGCAGCTGGGCGGGCTTTCGGTCACGGTGCTCGAATGCATTTTCAACAGGATGCAGCAGCCCTATCAGATTCAGTTGACCTCCTTGCAGCGAGCTCGGCGCAATGTCAGCCGGCAGATTGCTGATGGCTTCTTCAGCTCGGCGCCCAACAGCCTGGTGGATGGCTACGCGGTGCTCTCGGCGCCGCTGCTGATCGAGAAATGGTACTGGTATGCGCTGGACCCCAGCTTGCTCAATTTGCCCATTTGGGACTAGCAGCTGCGCATCGGCAGTGTGCTGGGCAGCAACAGCATGATCTGGCTTGAATCACGAGGCATCGAGATCGAACAGAAAGTGCCGCGGCTGGAGCAGCTGGTGGCAATGCTCCGTCATGGTCGGATCAACATGCTGTTGGCCGACAACAACGCCATGCACAGTACCCTGCAGCAGGCTCAGGGGGAGCAGAAGCTGCATCAGCGTTTTGTGCGCTACTCACCGCTGGGTGTGTATTTCTCCAAAAACTTTATTGATGAGCATCCGGACTTCCTCAAGGCGTTCAACCGCCAAGTGGAAAGTTGTGCGCCAGCCAGTACTGAGCTGAGTCAGGCCGAGCAGGCCTATCTGCGCCAGCTGGCCACGCAGCATGTGGCGCGTTGGGGGCTGCATGCGGACCTGCTCAGCGCGTTGCGTGAAGCGCCGCAGCGCGATAACAGCCATGAGCGGATTCAGGAGCTGGATCGCCAGTGGCGGCGCGAACGCATCCTTGAGGAGAAGCCGCTGATCCGGCGCATGCTTAAGCTGCGTCCGTCACAGTTGCTGGCCGGTATCGCTCAGCAGTACTCACCACTGTTTAATGAGATTTTTATCAGTGATGCCAGCGGCCAACTGGTTGCCCTGAGCGAGCCCACTAGCGATTACTGGCAGGCTGATGAGGTGGATTTCCAGCGCGCTGAGCGAATGCCCGCCGGCGAGGTTTATATTGGCGCGATTGAATATGACGGCTCGACGCAGAGCTTTCAAAGCAAGGTGTCGGCACCGCTTTATGACCCCGATACCGGTGCGTTGTTGGGCGTGATCAGCCTGGGCATCAATATCGGAACAGCGTTTGGCGACAACCTGCCTTGAGTGGTGTTCGCCAGAATCCCGACAGGCCCTAAGCTGAAGACCAATGATCACCCACAAGGATGCCGCCATGCCGCGCCTCTGCTCTCTGTTGCTGCTTAGCCGGCTGTCACTCGCCGCGTCAGCGTCAGCGGCGGTGTCGTTGAGTGAGCAGGAGCGCGCCTAGGTCGCCGACGCGGCCTCGATTCATGCCGAGCTACAGCGTTTGGACGACGCGTTGGCGGAACGTATCGAGCTGACCCTGCCTGCGGGGTGACTACTGCCAGTCGAGGTTCAGCTCGGCTTGCCAGGCGAAGCGCTCGAAGTGGGTGGCGATCAAGTGTTTGAGCTTTTCCAGGTCTTGCGCACTATTGCTCAGGGCCGTGAGGTGCAGACCGGCGCTGTCGGCATGCAGGTGCGCGAGGCCAAACGCAAACTCGATACAGCCGTGCTGCTCATCAACACTGACGGGCAGTTTGTGAGCAAATTGCGCGCACAAGAGGCTGATATAGCGTGCGGGTGTGGCGGTGACGACATAGCTAGAAGCGATGCACGGCGCGCTGATGCCCTTGCACCGGCTGGGGTGGGCATGACGCTGGGCTGCCAGATCGCTCAGCGCGCTGTGTCGGTAGAGGGTAGGCCTCTGCGTAACAGTGCTTAGGCCAGATTGGGCGCTTTTCAAGGTTATTCCCCATGACTACAGGCTCAGGCCAGTGAGTGCCGCACGTTTTGGGGCACTAATTACTGGCTGATGCGTACCCCCACTCCGACAGTGCGTGATCCTCTTTGGTTGCATCGCTGCTGGCTGGTGGCGCATGGCGTATCTTGGTAGACGGTCTTGGATGGGCCTGGAACCGTTGCGCTTGAGCGATTCTTTGTGCGTTGTCGCGATGGCGACAACGGTCTGAAAAGACGACCTTGCGGTGCTGGCGCTGGAAAATTCTGCGGCAAGCATGCCGTCCATGCTGACAGGAGGGTGGGCGCTGCTTAAAGATTGCCGTATAACGGGCGGCAGAGTCGACTTGGGCAACACAGGACCCCTGATTAAAGCTGATGAAGACGCCAAAACGTATTGAACCCCTGGTCGAAGCCGGGCTGGTCGATGAAGTGATACGCCCGCTGATGAGCGGTAAAGAAGCGGCGGTTTATATAGTGCGCTGTGGTGACGAATTGCGTTGCGCCAAGGTTTACAAAGAGGCCAATAAGCGCAGTTTTCGCCAGGCCGCCGAATATCAAGAAGGCCGCAAGGTACGCAACAGCCGTGATGCCCGGGCCATGGCCAAAGGCTCCAAGTACGGTCGTAAGGGGCAGGAAGACGCCTGGCAGAACGCTGAGGTTGCCGCCTTATTCCGCTTGGCTAATGCCGGTGTGCGGGTGCCTAAGCCCTATGACTTCCTCGAAGGCGTATTACTGATGGAGCTGGTCGATGACGGCGAAGGCGATGCTGCGCCGCGCCTCAACGATGTTGACCTGCACCCCGACGATGCCCGTGAATTCCATGCCTTCATGATTCATGAAGTAGTGAAAATGCTCTGCGCCGGCCTGGTGCATGGTGACTTGTCGGAATTCAACGTACTGCTCGATCCCGGTGGCCCGGTGATTATCGACCTGCCGCAAGCGGTTGATGCTGCAGGCAACAACCATGCATTCAAGATGCTTGAGCGTGACGTCGGTAACATGTCGGCCTACTTTGGGCAGTTCGCGCCAGAACTGCGCTTTACCAAGTACGCCAAGGAAATGTGGGCGCTGTATGAGGCTGGTGATCTAACCCCGGAAACCCCGCTGACGGGTGAGTTCGACGACCCGGAAGAAGACGCCGATATCGATGCAGTGATGCGCGAAATCAAAGCCGCGCTGGCTGACGAAGAGCGCCGTCAGGCGCTGCTGAATGCCGAAGACGCGCCCAAAGGCGAGGAGCCACCTCCGCCCTGGGCGCAGTAGAGGGTGCTGCTGAGAAAAATGCCGCTCACCTGACCAGGTGAGCGGCATTTTTTATGTCCGTTATCCATGCCTGGCAACGTTCAGCCTGTAGCCCTTCGGCATGAGGCGGCTACAGGCGCGTGGCCTTGAAGGTATCGCAACGGCCGATATCACCACCGTCGAAACCGGTTTTGAACCAGCGCACGCGTTGCTCGGAACTGCCGTGGGTGAAGGAATCCGGCACCACCTGGCCGCTGGCCTGTTTCTGTAAGCGGTCATCGCCGATGGCGTTGGCTGCGTTCAGCGCCTCCTCGATATCCCCCGGCTCCAGCCAGTCATGCCGGCGCTGGCCATGGTAAGCCCATACGCCTGCCAGGCAATCGGCTTGCAGTTCCTGGCGGACCAGTAAGCCGGTGGCGCCTTCCACCCGCTCGCCACGTTGGCGTGCGGCATTGACCCTGGCTGAGACACCCAGCAGGGTTTGCACGTGATGGCCGACTTCATGGGCAATCACATAGGCTTGGGCAAAATCGCCCGCTGCGCCGAAGCGCTGCTCCAGCTCGCGAAAGAACGCCAGGTCGATATACACCCGTTGATCGCCCGGGCAGTAGAACGGCCCGACCGCCGAGTTGGCAAAACCGCAGGCCGAATTTACTCCGCCACTAAACAGCACCAGGGTTGGGTCGCGGTATTGCTGTTTGGCGCCTTGAAAGATCTCCCGCCAGGTGTCTTCGGTGTCGCCGAGCACGGCGCGGACGAACTCGGATTGCTCATCATTAACTGGCGGTGCCGTACTCTGTTGCTGGCTTGGCGAGCCGCCTTGCATGGCTTGCCCGGCCAGCTGGCCGAGGATCTGCATGGGGTCTTGGCCGCTGAGCAGGCCAACGATCACCACGATGGCCACACCACCGAGGGTCAGGCCTTTGCCTCCACCCATGCGCCGTCCACTGCTGCCGCGCGCATCCACCACGTTGTCACTGCGTCTTGCCCGTTTCCAGCGCATTTGTTGCATTCCTTATGGTTTAGCACCTTTGAGTGTCGTCGGCCGGCGGCGCTTGTCCAGCCCAGTCGTCAGCGGCTCAGTTGCTTGGGTAATCGCTGAGCACGCGTTCTTGGCCTTGCTTATCCAGGCCGATGACCTGGTAGGCATCGCGGATATCGCCACGTTCCATGCCGGGGGAGCCGGTGGGCATGCCCGGTACTGCCGCACCCAGCAGGTCAGGCTGTCGGCTCAACTTGAGAATGTCAGCCGCCGGTACATGGCCTTCGACGAACTTGCCGTCGATCACGCCGGTATGGCACGAGGCCAGGCGCGGCGGCACACCGAGACGTTGTTTAAGCGCACTCATGTTGTCTTCGACATGGTCGTTGACGGTAAAGCCGTTGTCTTGCAGGTGGCTGATCCAGGCTTTGCAGCAGCCGCAGTGCGGGTCGCGGTGCACGTCGATGGTCAGCAGTTCGGCGGCGTTGGCCAGGCTGCTGAAGAGTCCGGCGAGCAGAATAAGGCGGCGCATGTGCATGATCTCCAAGGGTGATGAAGCGAGCATAACGCTGTGCGCGGGCGAGCCCAAGTGATGCGGGTTTGCGGATTGGTCGGGGCGGCTTATGCTGCGCGCACGACTCTCGGGGTAAGGACGCTTTCCATGCTGTTTGCACGCGTAGTTCTGGTGATTCAACTGCTGGCGTTGGCCGGCCTGGGCTTGGCTTATTTTGTTCGACCGCATGAAATGGCCAACCTCAGCGGCATGCTGTTGATGTCGCCGGCGGCAGCCACTGACATGCGCGCGTTTTACGGCGGTTTGCAGATTGGGCTGGCGGCATTTATCGGCTTGTCATTGAGCCGTTTTGACCTGACTCGCGCAGCCTTGACTTTGCTGGTGCTGCTGTACAGCTCGCTGGCATTGGCCCGCATCGGCGGGCTTTGGCTCGATGGTGGCGCGCAGCAGACGTTTAATTTCTATGCGCTGCTGCTTGAGGTGGTGTCGGTGGGCCTGTGCTTCTGGGCGCTGCGCGGCGTGCAACGTCTCTGAGTTAACGCGCGTCGGGGAAGCCTTGCAGAATCTCGGCCACGCCACGGTTGAAGTTTTCCTGGCTCATGTCCGGGTTGTGCAGCTGGCGGCTGATCTGCGCCTGGAACAGCACCGCTTGGGTTTGGCTGTCGAGAATGCGTAAGGCCAGGCGCGCCCGCTCATCGTCGGTGGCGCGGGTCTGGGTGTAAACCGTGCCGCCCACGGCCACTGGCGCGAGCTCAATACCTTGTTCATGGGCCAGGCCTAAGGCGTAGATGACCTGCATATCAGGCTGCGCTGCATTGAGTCGATAGCCTTTGGCGAGCAGCGCGTTCTCAACCGCAAGGTTGAAACGCTGCTCCAGATCCATGCGGTGGCCGCTGGTTCTTATCGCGCTGACATTGAAGGTTTGCTGTGGGTTATCTGGCGCCGGCTGCAGCACGTGCGCTGAGGGTTCAGGTGCGCTGATGCAGGCGCTCAGCAAGGGCAGCAGCAGGGCTAGCAGATAACGGTGCATTGGCGACTCCTCGGGAGAAGGGTGCTGGCGCACCCGCGGTCAGCAGTTTAGATAACGGCGCAACCTGTTACGCCAATCTGCCGATGGGTCTGCTGCTTGAGCAATCAACCGCTGGGGGTGGCACGGTAACGCTAGCGCCGCTCCAGCAATACGCCTGATTCCATATGGTGGGTGTAGGGGAACTGGTCGAACAGCGCGCAACGCGTCACTTTGTGGGTGTCGCTGAGCTGGGCGATGTTGGCGGCCAAGGTTTCCGGGTTGCAGGAGATGTAGAGGATGCGCTCGAAGCGGCGGGTCAGCTCGCAGGTATCCGGGTCCATGCCGGCGCGCGGCGGGTCGACGAAGACGCTGCCGAAGTCATAGCTTTTCAGGTCGATGCCGGCCAAGCGGCGGAACGGGCGCACCTCATTAAGTGCTTCGGTCAGCTCTTCGGCGGACAGGCGCACCAGGGTAATGTTGTCCACGCCGTTATCAGCCAGGTTGGCCAAGGCTGCATTAACTGATGTTTTACTGATCTCGGTGGCCAGTACTTTGCGCACGCGGGTGGCCAGCGGCAGGGTGAAGTTGCCGTTACCGCAATACAGCTCCAGCAGGTCGTCCTGGCGCTCGCCAAGCGCTGCAAAAGCCCAGTTGAGCATCTTCTGGTTCACATCGCCGTTAGGCTGGGTGAAGGCGCCTTCGGGTTGGCGATAGCTGAAAGTCCGGCCCGCGACTGTGAGCTTTTCCTCGACATAGTCCTTGCCGATCACGCTGCGTTTGCCTTTGGAGCGGCCAATGATGCTCACCTGCAATTCGCTCGCAAGTTGCTCGGCGGCAGCTTGCCATGCGGCGTCTAGCGGGCGGTGGTAGCACAGGGTAATCAGCGCATCGCCGGCCAGTGTGGTGAGGAACTCGACCTGAAACAGCTTAAAACTCAACGCGCTGCTGGCTTGCCACGCCGCTTTCAGGCGCGGCATGAGCGTATTGATTTGCGCGCTGGCAATGGGGAAGTCTTCGAAGAAAATCGGATTGAGGTTATCGCCGGCCTCGAACATGGCGTAATGACGATCACCGTCTTCGCGCCACAGGCGGAATTCGGCGCGCAAGCGATAGTGCTCACGCGGCGACTCGAATACCTCCGGGGGAGGGGCGTCGAACGGCGCCAGCAGCTCAATCAGGCGCTGTTGCTTTTCAGCAAGTTGGGCGGCGTAACTGGCGGGATCGAACTGGGAACGACTCATGCAGGACTCTTTCAAAAAAGGGCTGGATCGGGAGCGCCGATCCAGCGGGTCATCAGGCGAAGTAGGCCAGTTTGATTACAAACAAGGCGGAAAGCACCACTAGCGCCGGGTTGAGGTCGCGCCAGCGGCCGGCGAGCAGCTTGATCACGGTCCAGGCGATAAAGCCAAAGGCAATGCCGTTGGCAATCGAGAAGGTCAGCGGCATGGCCAGGGCAGCGATGACGACCGGAGCGGCGACGGTGAGGTCGTCCCAGTCGATCTGCGCCAGGCTGCTCATCATCAGTACGGCGACGAACAGCAGCGCCGGCGCGGTGGCGAAGGCGGGTACGGCGCCCGCCAGCGGAGCAAAGAACAGCGCCAACAGGAACAAAATGGCGACTACGCACGCGGTCAGGCCGGTACGGCCGCCGGCGCTAATGCCTGCTGCGGACTCGATGTAGCTGGTGGTGGTCGAGGTGCCCAGTGCCGCGCCGGCCATGGTCGCGGTGCTGTCGGCCAGCAGGGCGCGGCCGAGCTTGGGCATTTTGCCGTCTTTATCCAGCAGGTTGGCTTTCTGCGCCACGCCGACCAGAGTGCCCGAAGTGTCGAACAGGTCGACGAAGAGGAAGGCGAAAATCACGCTGAGCAGGCCGATATCCAGCGCGCCCATGATGTCCAGCTGCATCAGCGTTGGCATCAGTGATGGTGGCATCGAGACCACACCGCTGAGCTGCGACAAGCCGAACAGGATCGACAGGCCAGTGACCAGCAGAATGCCAATCATCACCGCGCCGGTGACACGGCGATAGGCCAGTGCAGCAATCACGAAGAAACCCAGGCAGGCCAGCAGTGGGCCGCCCTGGCTGAGGTCGCCCAGACCCACCAAGGTGGCTGGGTTATCCACCACGATACCGGCGTTTTTCAGCGCGATGATCGCTAGGAACAGGCCAATACCCGCCGCAATGCCGGCGCGCAGCGCCATGGGGATGCTGTTGATGATCCACTCACGAATCTTGAAGATCGACAGCAAAAAGAAGATCACCCCCGAGAGGAAGACCGCGCCCAGCGCCACCTGCCAGGTATGACCCATGGTCAGTACCACGGTGTAGGTAAAGAAGGCGTTCAGGCCCATGCCCGGTGCGAGGGCGATTGGGTAGTTGGCAACCAGGCCCATGATGGCCGAGCCAATGGCTGCGGCTAGGCAGGTGGCAACAAACACCGCGCCCTTGTCCATGCCGGTTTCGGCGAGCATGTTGGGATTTACGAAAAGAATGTAAGCCATGGTCAGGAAGGTGGTCAGCCCCGCCAGAACTTCAGTGCGCACCGTGGTGTTGTGGGCGTTGAGTTGGAACAGTCTTTCCAGCATGGCGGAGCTCCCCGTAGCGGTTTTTTATCGTGTTTAGACAAAGCGAAAGCAAAGCACATCCACGCATCTGTGCATGCTTTGCGGGTGATCTGGAAAACGCCGCGCATCATATCAGCTAGTCTGAAATGGGTGAATTTATGACCGTGCAGACAGTTTTCGGACTCGATTTGCCAGGAGTGATCGAATGACCCAACGCGCCCTTATCAGCATCGCCGATGGCGTAGAAGACCTTGAGTGCGTGACACTGATCGATGTGTTGCGCCGTGCCGAGATCGAGGTGGTGGTGGCCAGTATCGAAAGTCGACGGATGATCACCTGTGCCCGTGGCACGCGCCTGACGGCCGACACCATGCTGGTGGATGTACTGGCCCAGCCCTTCGACCTGATTGTGCTACCCGGTGGCATGCCCGGCGCGCAGCGTCTGGCGGAGAGTGAACCGTTGGCCGAGCGAGTGCGTGAACAGGCCAAGGCCGGCAAGTTGTTCGCCGCCATCTGCGCGGCGCCTGCTGTGGCCTTGCAGCAGTACGGCGTGCTCAAGCAGCGGCGCATGACCTGCTATCCGACCTTTAGTGATCGCCTGAGCGGCTGTGTGTTTGTTGATCAGCCCGTGGTGGTGGACGGCAATTGCATCACCAGTCAGGGCCCAGGCACAGCTCTGGAGTTTGCTCTGACCCTGGTCGAGCAGTTGGCTGGCCGCTCCATGCGCAAGCAGGTGGCGGAGGCCATGCTGGTCGGTTAAGCGGCTGCGCTCGGCGGTTGCGGATTTGGCTGTGGATGCATGTGGTCGCGCTTGGCCAGCTCTGGGAATAGGCGAATCCACAAACCGGTGACCACTAACGCACCCACCCCGCCAATCATCACCGCTGGCACTGTGCCGAACCACGCGGCGCTGACGCCGGCGCGGAAATCCCCGAGTTGGTTGGACGCACCGATAAACAGACCGTTGACGGCGCCGACTCGGCCGCGCATCTCATCCGGGGTTTGCAGCTGCACGAAGGCGGAGCGAATCACCATGCTGATCATGTCCGCGGCGCCCAGCAGTACCAAAGCGGCGAGGCTGAACCAGAGTGAGGTGGAGAGGCCAAAGCCGATGGTCGCCACGCCGAAGATCGCCACCGAGGTGAACAGCACCGGGCCGACTCGGCGCTCGATGGGGAAGCGCGTCAGCCACAGTGACATCAGCAGTGCGCCCACCGCTGGCGCCGAGCGCAACAGGCCGAGGCCCCAGGGGCCGGTGAGCAGAATGTCCTTGGCAAACACCGGGAGCAGCGCGGTGGCGCCGCTCAGCAGCACCGCACACATGTCCATAGAAATCGCGCCGAACACGGCCGGGCGGCTGCGAATAAAGCGAAAACCCGCCAGCAACGATTCCAGTGAGACTTTCTGTTTAAGCGGTAATTGGCGCGCAGGCAGGCTCAGCATCAGGCTCAGGGCGCAGCTGTAGAGCACCACGGCAGGGCCGTAGACCCAGTGAGTGCCGAGCGCATAGAGCAAGCCGCCGAGCGCCGGGGCGACGATGGTGGCGGCCTGCATGGCCGATGCCGAGGCGGCGACGGCGGCCGGGAACAGGTTGCTTGGCACGATGTTCGGCAGTAGCGCTTGGGTGGTGGGCATCTCAAACGCGCGGGCGGTGCCGAGCAGAAAGGCGATGACAAAGATCATTTCCCGGCTGATACCTCCTGCACCGCTGCCGAGCAGCAGGCCCAGTGCAATCAACCCCTGTGCGCCCTGGCACAGCGCCGCCACCTTGCGCCGATCAAAGCGGTCGGCGACATGGCCGGTAATCAGGATAAACAGAATCTTCGGCATAAATTCGATCAGCCCGACCAAGCCGAGGTCGAGCACGTTGCCGGTCAGCGCATACATCTGCCAGCCGATGGCCACGGTAATCATCTGAAAGCCGCTGGCAGTGAAAACCCGGGCGAACCAGAACGCGAGAAAAGGGCGATGGTGGCGCAGCAGAAGACTGGACATGGTTGGTGTGCTGAGGCGGTTATCGGCTGCGCAGCCTAGCACGTACCTGCGCTTGTAAACGCTGAGAGCAGAAGGCTTGCGCAGCAAGTGCGGAGCTTAAAGCTGACTTGCATGGCAGTTTTTTATTCTGTTGTGAGAATGACTTGGGTAGAATCTGACTTTTAGGTCAAAAATACCTCAGCTACGCTTACTCCCAATGCCTGCGCGATCTGCGCACGGCGCATGCATTTCATCAATTTGTTCACACTGACGCCAGGCTGCTCTGGCCTTGAGGAACGGACATGTCCACTCCTGAGTTATCCCGTCGCGCCTTTCTGCAAGGCAGCGTTATCGCCGGTATCGGCATCAGCTTCGCGCCACTGGGCAGCAAGGCGTTTGCCGCCCTGTTCGAAGACAAGGTAACCGCCATGCCGCAGCCCTGGTACGACGCCAGCGGCAAGGCGGTGGCGCGTATCGATGGGGTGTCCAAAGCCTGTGGGGCCAAGGTGTTTGCCCGCGACATTCGCGCCAAGGACATGCCCGGCTGGCCGCAACAGCAAGGCCATGCCTTGTTGCTCAAGGCCACGCGCACCGAACAGCTCTATCAGGGCTTCGACCTGTCGCTGTTATCGGCCGAGTTGCAGCCGGATCGCGTGGTCACCGCCAGTGATCTGGTCAAGGATGGCATCGCCTTCCCGGATGGCCATCACCTCGATCCGCTGTTGCCAGAAGGGCAGGTGCCGATGTTTATCGGCCACCCGGTGGCGCTGCTGATCTGGAAGGATTTCGAGCGTTATCGTCAGGCCAAGAACATCCTCAAGTTCAATGACAAGGTGATCCGCTACGGTGCAACAGCGCCGGCGTTCCAGAGCGACCCTTACGGCAGCTTTCGCTTCGTGCGAGTCGGCGGCACTACGCCGTTCGACCGCGACACCTTCTCCAGCCTAAAAGACAGCATGCTGTTTCCGTTGATTCACAACCGCAAACCAGCTTGGGGTGAAGGTAAAGTCAGCGGCGATCTCACCGAGCAAGGGCTGTACCACGCCGAGCAGATGCAGCAGCAGTTGCAGAGCCCGCCGGATGACTGGCTGGTGTTCGACGAGCGTTTCAAAACCCAGTCCATCGAGCCGTGCGCGTTGGAGGCTGACAACGGCAATGGCTGGTTCGACGCCGCCACCGGCACCCTGCATTTCGTGGTCGCCACTCAGTGCCCGTTTGAAGTGGCCGAGCAGACCGCGCACATGCTCGCGCCGTCGCGTTTCGGCTTGCAGAAGCTGAACATGCACCCTGGCTACACCGTGGGTTACGGCTCCAAAGACAACAACATCTTCGTGTTCTACGCCGCCCTGGCTGCGATCTATGGCGGCGGCATGCCGGTGCGCTTGGCCAATGACCGTTATGAGCAGTTCCAGAGCGGCATCAAGCGTCACCCCTTCGACATGCACTATCAACTGGCGGTGAATAAGCAGGATCACAGCTTCCAGATATTCCGTGCGCACATGGATGTCGATGGCGGCGGGCGCGCCAACTACAGCTCCTCGGTGGCGGCGGTTGGCGCTACGGCCGCGCAGTCGATTTATTACCTGCCGCGCAGCGACCTGGCCGCCACCGCCTATTACTCGCGCGGCGTCGAGGCCGGCTCAATGCGCGGCTACGGCACGCTGCAAACCATGGCCGCCACCGAGATGATGGTGGATGAAGTGGCCGAGCGGCTGAGCATCGATGCCATCGAGTTGCGTAAGAAAAACGTGTTTCAGTCCGGCATGAAAAACACCCAGGGCGCGATCCCGGCTGGTGCGTTGCGCCTCGATGAAATTCTCGACAAGGCCGCCCAGCACGAAATCTGGAAGAACCGCGTGGCGCGTAAACAGCGCTTCGACGCCGAAGACCCAGATAACCTGTATGGCGTCGGTTTCGCCATCTGCCAGAAGGATTTCGGCACCGGTTCCGAAGCGCCGATGGCCAGCCTGGAATTCACAGCCGATGGCCGCGTCAGCCTGCGCCATATTGCCATCGACATGGGCACCGGCATGGCCACCTCGCAAGCCTTGCTGGTCGCCGATTACCTAGGCCAGCCCGCCGATGAAATCAAGACCGGTGAAACCGAATGGCCTGAGTTGGCGCTGACCACCAGCGGCAACCCTTACATCATCAGTCAGGCCGAACAGGATGCCGCACTACGCAACCCGCGCTGGGTCGGCAAGCTGGCCTCACCCTCGTCGGCAACCAACTCGTCCTACTACTCGGGGCATGCCACCCGCGAGGCGGCACGTGTGCTGTTTATCCATGGTTTGTGGCCGGCGGCCATGGCCATCTGGAGCCGTGGTGAGCATGGCGGCCTGGCTAATCCTTATGTGGTGCGGCGGGAAAATGCCCATTGGGTAGACGGCAAATTGACCGCCGATGGCATGCCGCCAATTCCGTTCAAGTTGCTGGCGCACAAGGCCCACGAGCTGGGCTTGGTAACCGGCGTCAGCGTGCACGGTTTCAACCGCTGGAGCTGGGCCGAGGGCGAGTTCGAGATCAATGGTCAGCGTGAGCGCGTGCCGCTGGATGCCCTAGCGGTGAAATACGGTGACGGTGCCGAGGCGGCGAAGAAAGCGCAGATGAGCCGTAACGGCTTCCACCTGCTCGACCGCGTCAGCATCAACTACCCGGTCACCCAACTGAACAACGCCATGGTCACCTACTACAGCCCGGTGGCCACCCTGGTCGAGATCAAGGTCAACAAGGGCAGCGGCGAGGCACGGGTGATCAACCATCACTCCTGGCTCGAATGCGGTCGGGTGATTGTCGAGGAACTGGTGTTGGGTCAGCTCGAAGGCGGCATCGCCATGGGCATTGGCCACGCATTGCTGGAGGACATGCCGCTGTACGAAGGCGGCCCTGGCGATGGCACCTGGAACTTCAACCGCTATCAATTGCCGCGTGCCAAAGACTGCGCGGTGTGGACGCAAACCGCAGAGATTCTGCCGCCGTTATCGCCCAGCGATCCGGCCAAGGGCATTGCTGAAGTGGTGATGATTCCGGTGGTCGGCGCCATCGTCAACGCCGTGGCTCACGCTACTGGCAAGCGCTTGCGCGACCTTCCTCTGACTCCGGCCCGCATCAAGGAGGCCCTCCATGGCTAAGCGCATTTTGAGCATGATCATCAACAGCCAGGCCGTCGGCCCTGTTGAGGTGCCGGACGATCTGATGATGATCGACTTCCTGCATGAACACCTGAACCTCACCGGCTCGCGTTTAGGTTGCGGCCAGGGCGTGTGTCACGCCTGCGTGGCGATCCTCGACAAAGCGGATGGCACTAGCGAGGAGGTTCGCACCTGCATCACCGGCGTGCATTTCTTCGACGGCAAGCGTGTGCGCACCATCGAGGGCCACGCCAAGCGTGATGCCCAGGGCGAGGTCAGCGAGCTCAACCCGATCCAGCAGAAATTCGTCGACAAGTTTGCCTTCCAGTGCAGCTACTGCACCCCCGGCTATGTCAACGCCGCCACCGTATTGGTGGAAAAGCTGCAACGTCAGCCGGTTAAACGCAGCGAGCTGGAGGGCGAGATCGAAGACGCCCTGGGCAAGCACATCTGCCGCTGTACCGGCTACGTGCGCTACTACAGCGCCGCGCGCGATGTGGTGGAGTCACTCGGCCTGGTCAAGGAGGGATGAACATGCGCGCATTTGTGTTGGCAGCCTTGCTGCCGCTCACGGCCTTTGCGGCGGATGAGCAACTGATCGAACGCGGCAAGTACCTGGCGCGCGCCGCCGATTGCGTGGCGTGCCACAGCATCGAAGGCGGCGCCGAGTACGCCGGCGGCCTGCCGTTGGAGTCGCCGTTCGGCACCATCTACGGCACCAATATCACCCCGGACAAAGAGCATGGCATCGGCAATTACAGCGCCGATGATTTCTACCGCGCAGTAGCCGAAGGTGAGCGTCGCGATGGCAGCAATCTCTATCCGGCGATGCCCTACACCTCCTATCACCTGCTCAAGCGTGAAGACTCCGACGCCATCTATGCCTACCTGATGAGCCTGGAGCCGATCGCCAAGCCCAGTCCGCAAACTGACCTGAGTTTCCCGTTCAATCTGCGCTTCGGCCTGAGCTTCTGGAACATGTTGTACAAGGACAGCGTGCAGCTGCAGCCGGCTGAAGGCAAAAGTGAACCCTGGCAGCGCGGTCAGTATCTGGTCGAAGTGCTGGGCCACTGTGGCGAGTGCCACACCCCGCGCAATGTCCTTGGCGCGTTGCAGCAGGACGAGCGTCTGCAGGGCGCTGTGATACTCGGTTACGAGGCCCCCAGCCTGTTGGCAGACGACCTGGCCGCGCGCGGCTGGAACCCTGAGGACCTGGCCACTTTCCTCAAATACGGCATCAGTGCCCAGGGTTCGATGTTCAACGAGATGTACCCGGTGTTTCACCACAGTACCCAGTACCTGCCGCTGGACGATCACCAGGCCATGTCCACCTACCTGCTTGGTGACCAGCCGCCAGAGCCGCGCAAGGTCGCCAGCGTGGCGCTGGACCAGCTCGGCGCGAGTGCTCAGCAGGGCCGTCAGCACTACCTGAATACCTGCGCCGGTTGCCACGGTGCGGCGGGAGAGGGCATTCCCCACGTGGCCGTGGCCATGGAGGGCAACACCACCCTGCGCCTGAACGATGCGCGCAACCTGTTACGGGTGATTGATGACGGCATCAAGGAGCAGCAGTTCACCGGCTTTGAGCGTATGCAGCCGATGCCCGGCTTCAGCGACAAGCTGGATGACGGGCAGATGCGCGACCTGCTGCATTACCTGCGGCAGACCTGGGGTGGCCAGGCAGCCGAACTGAGCCCGCAACAGGTCAGCCAGCTACGCAGCGAGAAAGGCCATTAAGAACCGTAGGGTGGGTTAGTGGCGCATGTGCACGCTGCTGAGTTCAGCAGGATGCCCGAGCGCCGCGTAACCCACCGCGACGGAGCCGAGGCAAACACCGCCGGTGGGTTACGGCGCGGCAAAATTCTGCGGTGACAACTCTACCGTGACTGCGCGCCTAACCCACCCTACGAGAAGCAAAGCCATGCAACACCTTGATCTGCAAGTCATCCGCCGCGCGCTGGAGTGGTCCCGGGCAGGGCAGCGCGTGTGGCTGTGCACGGTGCTGGGCACTTATGGCTCGGCCCCGCGCGCGCCGGGCTCGCTGTTGGCGGCCACGGCGAGTGGCGAGTGGATAGGTTCTCTGTCCGGCGGCTGCGTCGAGGATGAGTTGCTTGAGCAGTTGGTTGCCGGCACCTTTCCCGAACCTTTGTATCTGCTGCGTTATGGCGATGGTAGCGACCCGCGCTCGCAGATCAGTCTGCCCTGTGGCGGCGTGCTGGAAGTGCTGGTGGAAAATCTGCCGGCTGACTGTGAGGTACAAGCACATCTGCGTGAGCTGGAAGGCGCGCTGGCTGGTCAGCGTCGGCTGATCCGTGAAGTCGCGCTGCCGACTGGTGAGCGCCGTTTGCTGACCGATAGCGCGCAGGGGCCAAAAGTTGAACGCCAACCGCATCTGCTGCGCCTGCGCGTCGGCGCGGCCCAGCGCCTGCTGCTGGCGGGGTATTCCTCGGTGGCCCATGTCTGTGCCGAGTTTGCCCAGAGCCTGGGTTTTGAAGTGGTGCTCTGTGACCCGCGTGACGAGGTGCTGCAAGGCGTCGAGTTACCGGGGGTGGAAATCCGTCGTGAGCTACCCTCGGAAGTCATCCGTCTGGGTGGCTGCCATGCCGACACCGCCGTGGTGGCGCTGACCCATGATCCGCGTATCGACGACCTGGCGATGATTGAGGCCGTGCGCACCGAAGCCTTCTATATCGGCGTGATGGGCTCCATGGTCACCAGCGCCAAACGTTTCGAACGCCTGCGTCGGGTCGGCGGGCTGGATGATGCGGCGCTGGCGCGGATCATCGCGCCGATTGGCCTGAATCTGGGTAGCAAAACCCCTGCGGAAATCGCCCTGGCGGTATTGGCTGACATCCTGCGGGTACGTAACGGCCTGCCGCGAGACGCGCTCTAACATGCCCAAGGTGATCGCGCTGATGCTTGCCGCTGGGCGTGGCAGTCGCTTTGGCAGTGACAAGCGCGTCGCACTCATGGTGGATGGGCGCAGCCTGCTGGCAGCCAGCGTCGAACGGGCGCAGCAGGTGTTTAGCCAGGTGCATGTGCTGTTGCGCGCTGAGGATGACCCGCAAACGTTGGGCTTAGCAGCCGATTGCCAGGTCATTCGTTGCGCCGAGGCCGATCAAGGCATGGGCCACAGCCTGGCGGCCGGCATCCGCGGGCTGGCTGGGCAGGATGCCGAGGCCATTGCGGTAATGCTTGGCGATATGCCGTGGGTCAGCGCTCACAGCCTGCAGCAACTGTGCGACCAAGCGACGCCTGAGCGCATTGTTTATCCGCTGTGCGAAGGCCGGCGCGGGCACCCAGTGCTATTCGGTCGCGCCTTCTGGCCGCAGTTGCTGAACCTGACCGGCGATCAAGGCGCTCGCGAGCTGCTGCAAGCCCATGCAGCTGTCTGTCACCCTATCGTTCTGGACGATGCCGGTGTGCTGCGCGATGTTGATCGGCCTGAGGCACTGTTGGCGCGTTGAAACGCCTTGTGGCAGCCCGCCGCGCGACAATCAACCACAGCAAAACTTGCCCCGCGAGGCGCTACTCTTTAAACATGCCTTGATCCGCGTCAATGTGTTGCGCGCGGGTTTGTAGGGTCGCATTGGTCCTGTCATGGCCGCACTGAACCCCAGAACAATAATCGTACTCAAAGCTTTCCGTACCCTTAGCGGCGTGCGCGCTCGTGCGCCATGCCCCGTATTACCTGACTGAGGAAACGCCATGTTTGGATTGGAGGCACTCGATCTCGCCAGAATCCAGTTCGCATTCACCATCTCGTTCCACATTGTCTTCCCGGCCATCACCATCGGCCTGGCCAGTTACCTGGCCGTATTGGAAGGTATGTGGCTGAAAACGGGGCAAGAGGTGTACCGCGACCTGTACCACTTCTGGGCGAAGATTTTTGCGGTCAATTTCGGCATGGGCGTGGTCTCCGGGCTGGTCATGGCCTACCAATTCGGCACCAATTGGAGTGCGTTCTCCGACTTTGCCGGGGCGGTCACCGGGCCGCTGCTGACCTATGAAGTGCTCACCGCATTCTTCCTCGAAGCGGGCTTCCTCGGGGTCATGCTGTTTGGCTGGAACCGCGTCGGCCCTGGCTTGCACTTTTTTTCCACGGTGATGGTGGCGGTCGGTACGCTGATCTCAACCTTCTGGATTCTCGCCTCCAACAGCTGGATGCACACCCCGCAGGGCTTCGAAATTATCGACGGTCGGGTGATCCCGGTGGACTGGTTCGCCGTGGTGTTCAACCCCTCGTTCCCTTACCGGTTGGCGCATATGGCCACGGCGGCGTTCCTCTCCACCGCCTTCTTCGTGGGCGCCTCGGCGGCCTGGCACTTGCTACGCGGCCGTGATAACCCGGCGATTCGCAAAATGCTGTCGATGGCGATGTGGATGGCGCTGATCGTAGCGCCAATCCAGGCAGTGATCGGCGACTTCCACGGCCTGAATACGCTCAAGTATCAGCCGGCAAAAATCGCTGCGATCGAAGGCCATTGGGAAAATCATGGCGACGAACCGACGCCGCTGATCCTGTTCGGTTGGCCGGATATGGAGCGCGAAGAAACCCGCTTCAAGGTTGAAATCCCCGCGCTCGGTAGCTTGATCCTGACCCATAGCCTGGATAAGCAGGTGCCGGCGCTCAAGGAGTTTGCCAAAGAAGACCGGCCAAATTCGACCATCGTGTTCTGGACCTTCCGCATCATGGTCGGCCTCGGCATGCTGATGATCCTCACCGGGCTCTGGGGGCTATGGGCGCGCGCACGTGGCACCCTTTTCCAGTCCCGCCCGCTGCTGCATCTGGCGGTGTGGATGGGCCCATCGGGGATCATCGCGCTGCTTGCCGGTTGGTACACCACCGAAATCGGCCGCCAGCCGTGGGTGGTGTATGGCTTGATGCGTACGGCCGATGCCTCGTCCGGGCACAGCTTTGCGCAGATGAGCCTGACTCTGGTGCTATTTGTGGTGGTGTATTTCGCCCTGTTTGGTGCCGGCATCGGTTACATGCTGCGCCTGGTGCGCAAAGGTCCGGTTACCGATGAGGGCAAGGAAGTTGCCGAAGGCGGTCCTGGACAGAAGCGCACACCGTCGCGGCCACTGTCCGCGGCCGAAGAAGGCCTGGAAGACGGCCACACCGACTCGTTGGATGAGAGGAATTGAGCATGGGTATTGATCTCTCGCTGATCTGGGCTGTGATCATCGGCTTCGGGGTGATGATGTATGTGGTCATGGACGGCTTCGATCTGGGCATCGGCATCCTCTTTCCCTTCGTCAAAAGCGAAGGCGAACGCAATGTGATGATGAACACCGTGGCGCCCGTTTGGGACGGTAACGAAACCTGGCTGGTGCTGGGCGGCGCCGCGCTGTTCGGTGCCTTTCCGCTGGCTTACGCGGTGGTGCTCAGTGCGCTGTACCTACCGCTGATCTTTATGCTGTTGGGGCTGATCTTTCGCGGTGTGGCCTTTGAGTTTCGTTTCAAGGCCAAGGCCGCTAAACGGCATATCTGGGACAAAGCGTTTATCGGCGGCTCACTGACCGCGACCTTCTTCCAGGGGGTGGCGCTGGGAGCCTATATCGACGGTTTCGAGGTGGTCGATCGGGTGTACGTCGGCGGCTCGCTCGGCTGGCTCACCCCGTTCTCGCTGTTCTGCGGCCTGGCGCTGATTGCCGCTTATGCGTTGCTCGGCTGCACCTGGCTGATTATGAAAACCAACGGTCGTTTGCAGCAGCAGATGCACGATATGGCGCGGCCGCTGGTGTTCGTCCTGCTCGGCGTCACCGGCATCGTCAGCATTTGGACGCCACTGGCGCATGCCGACATCGCCGAGCGCTGGTTTAGCCTGCCGAATATCTTCTGGTTTATGCCGGTGCCCGTGCTGGTGCTGCTGTGCACCTGGGCTCTGCTGCGGGCAGTGGCGCGCAATGCCAATTACATGCCGTTCCTGCTGACATTAACGTTGATCTTCCTCGGCTATAGCGGTCTTGGCATCAGCCTGTGGCCGAATATCATCCCGCCGTCGATCAGCATCTGGGAAGCCGCCGCGCCGCCGCAGAGCCAGGGCTTTATCCTGGTCGGGGCGCTGTTCATCATTCCGTTCATTCTGATGTACACCGCCTGGAGCTATTACGTGTTTCGCGGCAAGGTGACCGAAGAAGATGGCTACCACTGAGGCTCTGTTATCGGTCAGCTGCGCGTCGGCCCTGCGGCGTTAAAAGCCGGCTCGGAAAGCCGCTTGCGGCTAACGCGCTTTAGCGCGGCCCGAAGGGCGAGTGAAGCGAGTAATGCTCATGTGCAAAGCTCTCGCCTGCTTTGACCAGCCGGAGGCTGTTACTAGCGTAGCGCCTTGCAGGACTCTAGCTCGCGAGACCTCAGGTCAGTTATGAGGGCGAAGATGAACGATGTTGAAGAGAAAAAGCCGCTGTGGCAGCGCCTCGGCTGGCTGGTAGCGATCTGGGCCGGCAGCGTGCTGGCCCTGGGCGCGGTGTCCTATCTGCTGCGCCTGTTTATGCAGGCGGCGGGCATGGGGACGCCTTAAACGCGATTTTGCGGCCTGCTGTGGGAGGCGCTTTAGCGGCGAGCCTATGAGGGCGTTTAATCGCGGCTGAAGCCCCTCCCACATGGCCGTTAAGGCGATGCTTATTTGATCGCTTTGAGCACCACAAACTTGGGTGTGGCGGCCACTTGCTCGACGCCGCGGAACAGTCGTTTCAGTTTGGCGTGGTAGCCCAGGTGGCGGTTGCCGACTATCCACAGCTCACCGCCGGTCACCAAGGCTGCGCGGGCTTGCTGGAACATGCGCCAGGCGAGGAAGTCGCCGACCACCTGCTGCTGATGGAATGGCGGGTTGCACAGCACCAAGTCCAGCGAGTCCTCTGCCTGCTCGGCCAGGCCATCTCCGGCGCGAATCTCTACCGGGCGCTCATTCAGCGCCGCACGCCAGTTTTCCTCGGCTGATTGCACGGCCATATACGACTCATCCACCAAGGTCAGTTCGGCCAGTGGGCTGCCTAAGGCGTAGGCGATGCCGAGCACGCCGTTGCCGCAGCCAAGGTCGGCTACGCGCACGCGGCTGAGGTGCTTAGGCAGGTGCGGGAGAAAGGCGCGGGTGCCGATGTCTAGGTCTTCGCGGCAGAACACATTGGCGTGGTTGAGCAGCTCGATGGCTGGTTTTTCCAAGCGGTAGCGCGTGGGGTAGGGCGATACGGGGGCGGGTTTGGCTTCAGGCGTGGCAATCAGCAGGCGGGCTTTTTTCACCGCCAATGAGGCCTGTACTGGGCCGATATATTTTTCCAACAGGTCGCCGGCTGCACGCGGCAAGTGCTTGACCATGGCAGCGGCAATTACCTGAGCACCAGGCGCGAGCTGGCCGTGCAGGCGAATCAGTTGCTCTTCCAGCAGCGCTAGAGTTTTCGGTACGCGAATCAGCACCACATCGAACGGCCCCTGGGCAACTGCGCTGGCCGGTACAAACTTCACGGCATCTGCCGACAACTGATTGCGTAACAAATTGACCTGTAGCGCCAAGTGGCCGAGGTGCGAGTCACCGCTGCTGCTGACCTGAGCATGCCCGGCCAGGCTGGCCGCCAATGCACCGAAGCTGTCATTGAGGATCAGTACGCGGCTGTCTGGCGTCAGCCCTTGTTCGTGCATCTGGTTGAGCAGGTACTCATCGGCGGCATCAAAGGCCTGCAACGGCTCGTGCGGCTGATCGGGTTGGCGAATCAGGTCGAGTTGGGCGAACGGGGTGCTGAGCAAAGGCATGAATAACTCGGGGGCGGTAGGCCGGGTGGAAGTGCGGTTGGTCGCTATTGTCGGTGCAAGCGGCGGAAAAGTCTCGGAACTGAGAGCTGGTTCAGTAAATCGCGGTTGTGCCGCGCGCCGCTTTACCGAAGAATGCCGCCCCCTTGCGGATCTGCTCAGTCGTGACTGATACCGCTGAGTCAGCAAGGTCGGCATTCAAATAATAACCAGGCCCCGAGCTTCATGCCCGGCTGCGATCTGGTAGCCATGATGGCCAGGAACACGCAGCTGCTTGGCCGTGTTCCGCCGAGCCATCCATAGCCCACACCCCTACTCAATGAGGCCTGCCCATGCAGGCTTCACGACGTTCTATTTGCAAAAGGTATGTTCATGTTCAAGTCCCTGTTGTCTTTAACCTTCATGGCGTTGTTGGTCGCGACAAGCCCGGTTCAGGCGGAAGGCAAGGCTCCAATCGTTATCAAGTTTTCCCATGTGGTGGCTGAGGACACGCCCAAGGGCAAGGGCGCGTTGCTGTTTAAAAAACTGGTGGAAGAGCGCTTGGCCGGTCAGGTCGTAGTCGAGGTCTACCCCAACTCGACGTTGTTCGGCGATGGCGATGAGATCAACGCGCTGCGCGAGGGCAAGGTGCAGATGCTGGCGCCCTCGCTGTCCAAGTTCGAGGCCTATACCAAGCAACTGCAGGTATTCGACCTGCCGTTCCTGTTCGATGATCTGGAGGCCGTCAAACGCTTCCAGAAACGTGACAAGAGCCGTGAGCTGCTGCACGCCATGTCCAGTCACGGCATCTACGGCTTGGCGTACTGGAACAACGGTATGAAGCAATTGACCGCTAACCGCGAACTGCGCAAACCCGAGGATGCCAAGGGGCTGGTGTTCCGTATTCAGCCTTCGTCGGTGCTGGAAGCGCAGTTCAGCCAGCTTGGCGCCAAGACCGTGAAAATGCCGTTCGCTGAGGCGTTCAAGGCGCTGCAAGCCGGCACCATCCAGGGCACCGAAGGCCCCTGGTCGAACATCGCCAGCCAAAAGGTCGACACGGTTCAGCCGTTTATCAACGAACTCAACCACGGTTCGTTGAGCTATATGCTGATTAGCAGCAAGACGTTCTGGGCCAGCATCCCCTACAAAACGCGCACGGATTTGGAAGCGATCATCGAAGAGGTCTCCTTCTCGGTAAACAAGGACGCCGAGGCGCTGAACAACAATGATCGTCAGCGCATCATTGCCGCCGGCAATGCCAAAGTGGTCACCCTTACGGCCGAGGAGCGTGCAGTCTGGCGCACTGCGCTGAGCCCGATGTGGAAGACCTTTGAAGCGGAGATCGGTGCCGATGTGCTGCGTGCCGCGCAGGCGGTCAATCGCCGTTAGAACCGCGATCTGCTGCGCGTCGGCCCTACAGCGTTAAAAACAGGCTCGGAATGCTCATTTACAGTCAGTAAACTCCGCTTCCTCGCCTGTTTTCGCCTTGTATGGCTCTAGCTCGCGAGATCGTGAACAGGTTATAGGGTAAAGGCCAAGAGCCCCCAGGTTTTGCCGGTGTTTGTTCGGCCGGTGTTGCGCCACACTGGGCTTGTGCAATCCGCATAGGTCCGGTGTTCGCATGACCAGTGACGACAAGTACACCCAGCAAACCCTTACCTCTATCCGGGTCTGGTCGCCCAGCCTGTTCAGCCTGCGCTGTACGCGAGATGCGAGCTTTCGCTTTCAGGCTGGGCAGTTCGCCCGGCTGGGTGTGCAGAAGGCCGATGGCTCGGTGGTCTGGCGCGCCTATTCGATGGCCTCGGCGGCCCACGATGAGTTTCTTGAATTCTTCTCCATCGTCGTGCCAGGCGGTGAGTTCACCTCCGAGCTGAGCCGGTTGCAGGTTGGCGACAGCCTGCTGGTGGAAAAGCAGGCGCTGGGCTTTCTTACCCTTGATCGCTTTGCCGATGGCCGCGACCTCTGGTTACTGGCCAGCGGCACCGGTTTGGCACCGTTTCTGTCGATCTTGCAGGGGTTAGAGGTGTGGCAGCGCTTCGCGCGCGTGGTGCTGGTGTACAGCGCACGTACAGCCAGTGAGTTGGCCTATCAGCCGTTGATTCGGGGGCTGATGCAGCAGGCGCATCTGCAGGAATACGCCGAGCGCTTTGTCTACCTGCCCCTGGTAACCCGCGAGCAGGTGCCCGGCTGTCTGCATGGGCGCATCACTACTTTGCTGGAAAGTGGCGAGCTGGAACGGGCAGCGGGTTTGAGTCTGGATCCGGCCTTTTCGCGGCTGATGATCTGCGGCAATCCGCAGATGATCGACGACACCCGCGCGCTGCTGAAGCAGTGTGGCTTACAGCTCAGTCTGACTCGTCGGCCGGGGCAGGTGGCGGTAGAGAACTACTGGTAGGGACTTATCTCAGGTAAACACTGCAAAGGCACCCGAGGGTGCCTTTGCAGTGTTTAGCGATGCTACTCCTTGGCCTGCTGAGCCTTGAGCAGGTCGCGAATTTCGCTGAGCAGCTCCTGCTCCTTAGTCGGTGCTGCGGGCGCCGCTGGGGCCGCCTCTTCTTCGCGCTTGAGTCTGTTGATCACCTTAACGCCCATAAAGATGGCGAAGGCCACAATCACAAAATCGATAATCGTCTGGATAAATTTGCCGTAGCCCACGGTTACAGCCGCGACATCGCCTTCGGCAGCTTTGAGCACAATGGCCAGGTCGGAGAAGTCCACGCCGCCAATCAGCATGCCCAGGGGTGGCATCACCACGTCACCGACGAAGGAGGAGACGATCTTGCCGAAGGCCGCGCCGATGATGATGCCCACGGCCATGTCGACCACATTGCCCTTAACTGCAAAGGCTTTGAATTCACTGATTATGCTCATGCTGCTTTCCCGGTTAGGTGAGGTTGCGCTGAGTGTAATCGAGCATGTGCGGCTTGCCAGCTACTTCTCAGGCTGGGTAATGGACCTCGGGTAGCGACTCAAAGCCCGGTTTGGCCAGCAAGTAGCCTTGAAATAGCTCCACGCCCATATCGCGCAGCGCATGCAGTTCACCGAGGCTTTCGATGCCTTCGGCAATCACTCGAATATTCAGCTTACGGCACATCTGTAAGGTCGCTTCGACCAGAATCTGGCGTACGTTGTCTTGGTCGATGTCACGAATCAGCTGCATATCCAGCTTGATCAAGTCGGGCTGGAAGTCGGCCAGTAAATTGAGGCCGGCATAGCCTGCACCGAAATCATCAATCGCCGTCATAAAGCCCTGCTTGCGGTAGGCGCGCAGGATGCCCGTGAGATGGTCGATATCCAGCACCTGCTCTTGTTCGGTGACCTCGAAGATAATCCGCTCCAGCGGGAAGTTGAAGCGAGTTGCCGCCTCCAGCGTGGCGCGGATGCAGGTTTCCGGCTTGTACACCGCGTTGGGCATAAAGTTGATCGAGACCATGGCCGGTATTTGCAGTTTGGCAGCCCACTGCAGGGCAGTAATCCGGCAGGCCTGGTCGAATGGGTAGAGATTGTCCGCGTTGAGCTTGCTCAGCAGGCTGCCGGCGGACTCACCAGCAGTACCGCGCACCAGCGCTTCGTGGGCAAATATGGTCCCGGTGTTCAGGTTGATAATGGGCTGAAAGGCCATGCTGATGGGGAACCCCAGCCCTTGGCCGTCCCGGCAAGCCGAACATCCTGATGCTGTACTCATAACCTGTTCTCGTTAGTGGTTCCGGACGCTTGGGCAAAGATAGCAGAAGCTGTCTGAGGTAGGGTTTTAAGGCTTCGCGGCAGAGCTGGCGCGACTGGGCTAGGCTCAGTGCAGGCCTGTCATGAGGATGCCGTTATGCCATTGCAACATCACCCACTGCACCGCGAGTTTCCTGAACTCAAGACGCAATTGCATGACTTGTTATCCCGTGACGGGCATTTCGCTCGCCTGGCCGAGGAGTACGAAGAGCTCGATAAGCGTATTTATGAAGCCGAAAGCGGTCGGGTGGCCATTGATGAGATGTTGCTGCTGGGCCTGAAAATGCAGCGCGTCAGCCTCAAGGACGAGCTGGCAGGCTTGCTGGGCGCCACGCCATAGCGCGATGGGCTTGATCCGGGTCAAGTATCGGCCCCGGATCAGGGGATAGTCTGCAAGCAGTGACTAGCCCAGAGGAATGCCCGCATGTATGTTGAACACCATCCGCTGATCAAGGACTTCCCCGAGTTGCGCGGCGCGCTGCATGAGCTGCGCCTCGGCGATGCCGACTTCGCCCGCCTGGCCGACACCTACGAAACCCTGGATAAGCGCATCTGCCGGATTGAGGCGGGCAGCGAATTGCTGGCTGACGATGCACTGCTTGCCCTTAAGCAGGAACGCGTTGACCTCAAGGATGACCTCGCGCGCCGGCTTAAACGTTCTGCTGGGCAGTGTTGTGGTTGCGGCAATGGCTGCAAATCGTAGGTGCGCAGGACTGTAAATATATCCAGCTATTTCGTATGATCCGGGCTCAGCGTTTATAGGAGTCCGGCATGGCCAAGGCCAAGCGCATGTATGGCTGCACCGAGTGCGGCGCTACCTTTCCCAAATGGGCCGGCCAGTGCGGCGAGTGCGGGGCCTGGAACACCCTGGTCGAAACCCTGCTCGAAGCCAACGCGGCGACCCCTAGCGGGCGTGCGGGTTGGGCGGGTGAGCAGGTGCAGATCAAGACCCTCGCCGAGGTCAGCGTCGAGGAAATGCCGCGTTTCTCCACTGCATCCAGTGAGCTGGATCGGGTGCTCGGCGGCGGCTTGGTGGATGGCTCGGTGGTGCTGATTGGCGGTGACCCCGGTATCGGCAAGTCAACCATCCTGCTGCAGACCTTGTGCAATATCGCCACGCGCTTTCCCGCGTTGTATGTCACCGGTGAAGAATCCCAGCAGCAGGTGGCCATGCGCGCGCGCCGCCTGGGCTTGCCGGAAGACAAACTCAAGGTGATGACCGAAACCTGCATCGAAAGCATCATCGCCACGGCGCGCATCGAAAAGCCCAAGGTGATGGTGATCGACTCGATCCAGACCATCTTTACCGAACAACTGCAATCAGCGCCTGGCGGCGTCGCCCAGGTGCGTGAGAGTGCGGCGCTGCTGGTGCGCTTTGCCAAACAAAGCGGCACGGCGATCTTCCTGGTTGGCCATGTGACCAAGGAAGGCGCGCTGGCTGGGCCGCGCGTGCTGGAGCATATGGTCGATACCGTACTGTATTTCGAGGGCGAGTCTGATGGTCGCCTGCGTCTGCTGCGCGCGGTAAAGAACCGTTTCGGTGCGATCAACGAACTGGGCGTGTTCGGCATGACCGACAAGGGGCTGAAAGAAGTCACTAACCCCTCGGCGATCTTCCTCACCCGCGCCCAGGAAGAGGTGCCCGGCAGTGTGGTGATGGCCACCTGGGAAGGCACCCGGCCGATGTTGGTTGAAGTGCAGGCACTGGTTGATACCAGCCATATGGGCAACCCGCGCCGAGTGACCCTAGGGCTGGATCAGAATCGTCTCGCCATGCTGCTGGCCGTGCTGCACCGGCATGGCGGCATTCCCACCTACGACCAGGACGTATTCCTCAACGTGGTCGGCGGGGTCAAGGTGCTGGAAACTGCTTCCGATCTGGCGCTGATGGCTGCCGTTATCTCTAGCTTGCGCAACAAGCCGCTGCCGCATGATCTGCTGGTGTTTGGTGAAGTGGGTTTGTCGGGTGAGATTCGCCCGGTACCAAGCGGTCAGGAGCGCTTGAGAGAGGCGGCCAAGCATGGCTTTAAACGCGCCATCGTGCCCAAGGGCAATGCGCCGAAAGATCCGCCGCCCGGTTTGCAGGTGATTGCCGTGACGCGCCTGGAGCAGGCGCTGGATGCATTGTTCGAGTAATGCTGCCACGCGCGATGAAACACGGGCGATAAAAAAGGAGGCATCGGCCTCCTTTTTCGTTACTCGTCTTCGCCGAGTGCCGCGAGTTCGCGCTCAAGCAGGCTTTCATCACCTAAATTGAGCTCCACCAGGCGGCGCAGGTGGCTGATTGAATCGAGATCGATATGCCGGCAAACAAAACCGAGCAGATCGTCCTGGGTGCGGGTCAGCACCACTTCCATCAGCACGCGAGTGTCATCGGCCAGCTGCACGCTGGCTTCAAACGGTTGATTAGGGTCACCGTTCCAGCCGCTAGGCCGCTTGATCAGCAGGCCTTTCAGCGAGACGTCATGCAGTTCGACCGTCCAGCGCCGTTCGCCTTGCACAATCTCGGTCGGTGCGTCGAAAGCGATGCGGTGAAAGCGCCGGCGCTCATTGGCTGTGTCGCTCATGCAAAGAAACTCCTACGAGGTTTTATCCACTATAGCCAAGGCTGCTGCCGAGGGTGGGCTTTTATCTGACGGGGTTGTCGATGTGCCGGGCACAAAAAACCCGCGCAGTGGCGGGTTTTTCTGTTGCAGGCGGGTGTCGCTTAGTTGCCGTATACCGGGAACGTGGCGCAAACCGCTTTCACTTGCTCGCGGATGCGCGCTTCAACCGCTTCGTCGCCCAGATTGGCGAGGATTTCGCAGATCCAGCCAGCCAGTGCGCGGCACTCGTCTTCCTTGAAGCCGCGGGTGGTCACCGCTGGGGTGCCGATGCGCAGGCCGGAGGTGACGAACGGCGAACGTGGATCGTTCGGCACACTGTTCTTGTTCACGGTGATAAAGGCGCGACCCAGGGCGGCGTCGGCGTCTTTACCGGTGATGTCTTGCTTGATCAGGCTGAGCAGGAACAGGTGGTTCTCGGTGCCGCCGGAGACCACGTCGTAACCGTTTTCAATAAACACGCTGGCCATGGCCTGGGCGTTCTTGATCACTTGCTGCTGGTAGGTCTTGAACTCAGGCTGCAGTGCCTCTTTGAAGCACACGGCTTTACCGGCAATCACGTGCTCCAGTGGGCCGCCCTGGCCGCCTGGGAAGACCGCGGAGTTGAATTTCTTCTCCAGCGCTTCGTTGGCACGGGCCAGAATCAGGCCGCCACGCGGGCCGCGCAGGGTTTTGTGGGTGGTGGTGGTCACCACGTCAGCGAACGGCACTGGGTTCGGGTAAACGCCAGCGGCAACCAGGCCAGCGACGTGGGCCATGTCGACGAACAGGTAGGCGCCAACTTTGTCAGCAATGGCGCGGAAACGCGGGAAGTCGAGGATCTGCGAGTAGGCGCTGAAACCGGCGATGATCATCTTCGGCTTGTGCTCAACGGCCAGGCGCTCAACTTCGTCATAATCGATCAGGCCGGTGACGTTGTCGATGCCGTACTGCACGGCGTTGTACATCTTGCCGGAGAAGCTGACGCTGGCGCCGTGGGTCAGGTGGCCGCCGTGGGCCAGGCTCATGCCCAGTACGGTGTCACCGGCTTCCAGCAGAGCCATGTACACGGCGCTGTTGGCTTGGCTGCCGGAGTGCGGCTGGACGTTGGCGTAGTCGGCGCCGAACAGTTCTTTGGCGCGGTCGATGGCCAGCTGTTCAACGATGTCGACGTATTCGCAACCGCCGTAGTAACGCTTGCCTGGGTAGCCTTCAGCGTACTTGTTGGTCAGTACCGAGCCTTGGGCTTCCATCACCGCTGGGCTGGTGTAGTTCTCCGAGGCGATCAGCTCGATGTGATGTTCCTGGCGCTGGGCTTCTTGCTCCATCGCGGCAAACAATTCGGCGTCATAACGGGCGATAGTCAAATCACGGCTGAACATAGCATTCCCCTGAGAAAATCAGCTGGGCGGTAGAAAGAGGGGGCGAATTCTACCTCATCCGTAATAAACAGGCATATGAAGCGTGGTCATCTGGCGGACAAGTGGGGCTCATGTGCGCAGGCGGCTTAGCTCAGCATAAACAACGCGGTGCCAGTGAACAGCGCGGTGAATTGCTGTGGCGGCATCGGCCGGCCGAGCAGGAAACCCTGCACTTCGTCGCAATCGTGGCCGCGCAGGAAGTCCAGCTGGGCCAAGGTTTCCACGCCTTCGGCGATTACCTTGAGGTTCAGGCTGTGGGCCATGGCGATGATGGCGCGGGCAATCTGGCCGTCCTGCTCGCCGTGGGGCAGGCCGTCGACAAAGCTGCGATCGATTTTCAGCACATCGATGGGGAACTGCTTGAGGTAGTTCAGCGAGCTGTAACCGGTGCCGAAGTCGTCGATGGCGATGTACACGCCAAGCTTCTTCAGGCTGCCGAGGGTTTGCATGGCGTTGGCCACGTCTTCCATCAGGATGCTTTCGGTCAGCTCCAGTTCCAGGCAGCCTGCGGGAATGCCGCTGTGCTGAAGAATCTGTGCAATCCGTTGGTGCAGGTCGCCTTCGGCAAACTGGCGGGCTGACAGATTGACGGAAATCTTTGGCACGCGAATCTTCGCCTCGTGCCATTCGGCCAGTTGCCGGCAGGCTTCACGCAGCACCCAATCACCAACCTGCACAACCAGGCCCAGCTCTTCGAGCACCGGAATAAAGTCGCTCGGTGGCACCAGGCCGCGCTGCGGGTGCTGCCAGCGCAACAGCGCCTCGGCGCCGGTTAGACGTTTGCCGTCGCCGGAGAATTGCGGCTGGTAATAGAGCTTGAACTCGCCCTGTTCAAGGGCATGGCGCAGGTCACTTTCCAGTTCCAGTCGCTGCAGGGCGCTGGCGTTCATGTCGGCCTGGTAGAACTGGAAATTATTCTTGCCGCGCTCTTTGGCGTGGTACATCGCCGTATCGGCGTTTTTCATCAGCTGGCTCAGCTCGTTGCCGTCTTGCGGGCTGAGGGCAATACCGATGCTGGCGGTGACAAAGAACTCACGGCCTTCGAGGATAAAGGGTTGTTCCAGACTGGCGAGAATCTGCTCGCCGACATGAATGGCCCGCGTCAGTGCCCCTTCGCGCTGTGGCTGGGAGTTGAGCAGCAGGGTGAACTCGTCGCCGCCCATGCGCGCCACGGTGTCGTCGCCGTCAACACAGGCGCTCAGGCGCACGGCCACTTCTTTGAGCATGCGATCGCCGGCGGCATGGCCGAGCGAGTCGTTAATCGGTTTGAAGCGGTCGAGGTCGAGGAACATCAACACCACCCACTCCTGATGCCTTTCACCGTGCTGCAAGGCGCTGTGCAAACGGTCCTGGAACAGCGTGCGGTTGGGCAGTTGGGTCAGGGCGTCGTAGTAGGCCAGGCGGTGGATGCGCTGCTCACTGGCTTTGCGTTCGCTGATGTCACTGAAGAAGCACACGTAGCTGACCAGGTCACCTTCATCATCTTTGACCGCGGTGATGCCAACCCAGGCGGGGAAGTTTTCGCCGCTTTTGCGCTTGAGCCACACTTCACCCTCCCAGCTGCCCTGCTGGTTGAGTTGCTTGATCACATAGCCCAGGTGGCTGGCCTGTTGGGTGTCGGCGGTGAGCATGCTGGGTAGCTGGTCGAGGATCTGCTTGGAGCTGTAGCCGCTGACACGGCTGAAGGCATGGTTAACCTGAACGATATAGCCGGCCGGGTCGGTGACCAGAATCGCTGCTGTGGAATGCTCGAATACCGTGGCGGCCATGCGCAGGTCTTTTTCGGCGCGGCGCTGCAAGCTGATGTCGCGGCCGACGCCGAGCAGACCTTCAAAGCGCCCGCTGTCATCCCACATGGGCACCAGGCGCAGTTCCACCGGGATTTTCTGGCCATCGGCGCGCAGGGCGTCGAACACGAACAGCTGCGGCAGGAACTGCGTGCGCAACTCTGCCAGGCGCTGTGGGTCGCCGAGGGCATTGCGCACGCGGTCGAGCAGGGCGTAGAAGCCAATCAGCTGCCGTGGGTTCGTGGCGAGGCTATGGAAGCCGTTGCGCAGTGCCCACTCACTGTCATAGCCGAGTACCTGCACCACCGAGGGGCTGACGTAGTTGAGTTGCAGGTCGCTGCCAGTCGAGAAGATCACGTCGCTGATGCTTTCTGCCAGCAGGCGATAGCGCTGCTCGCTGGTGCGCAGGGATTCGCTGTGGGTGATTTGCTCGGTGATGTCTTTGGCCACGCCGATCAAGCGGCTGACCCGGCCCTTGTCATCACGCGCCAAGGCTTGCTCGCGAATGTCGAACCAATGCCAGCTGCCGTCGCGGTGCCGCCAGCGCAGCTCGAACTGCATCAGCAAGCCATTGCCGACCACCTGCTGAATATTACGCATGCGCTGATACAGCTCGACATCATCGGGATGCAGCAGCTTTTCCCACAGGCGGTCACCGATCTGGAGCAGTTCCGCTTTGCTATAACCGAGCTGCGGGCCCAGGTGGTTGTTGCTGTACATCACCCGCTTGGCCGCGATGTCGTGCACATAGATGGTGTCGGGCACGGCCTTGACCACATCGGACCAGAACCGCTCGCGTTCGATCAGCGAGGTTTCGATACGTTTGCGATTGGTTATATCGCTGATGCTTAGCGTGACCGCTTGCAAGTCGTCGATGCTGTCCGGCATGCGCAGCAACAGCCACAAATGCCGTTCATGGCCTTGCGGCGTGCTGATCTGCCGCTCCATTTCCAATTGCCGACTGCCGGTGAGCAGGGCGTTCAGCAACTGCATGCGAAAGCCTTGAGGGCTTAGCGGACCGTTATTGAGCAGGTACTGCCAGGCTTGTGCGTTTGAGTCGACCCCGAGCAGTTGCAGGGCCACCTGGTTGGTTTCCGTCAGGCGCAAGCGCTGGCAAATCTCGGCATGGTGTTGCGGGTCGGCGTCCAGCCAACGCTGCAAGCTGTGCATCGTGCTCAGCTGTTGCTGTTGCAAATAGCGCTGCAGTTCACTCAGGTCGAGCACGCACAGGGCGGTGCCGGTGCCGTCAAAGATGTCCTGGTAACGCCGCCGGGTTTCCTGCAGTACCTGCGAGGCCTGCTGTTCTTCGGTGACGTCGCGCAGCACCCAGACAAAACCGGCGCGCTTGTTATCTTCACTGAGGTCGCTGCGGCTGATGTCATACAGGTGAGTGACGCCGTTCTGCTGGATTTCCACCAGGTCGGGGCCGAGGTCATTATGCAGGGCGGTGTCATGCAGCAGCAGCGGGTCGAGGCGCGGCAGCAGCTTGAGCAGGTGCCAGTTACGCGCCTCGCTATTGCTCAGGCCAAACATCGCCTCAGCTTGCGGGTTGAGGTATTGCAGCTGGCCATTGCTGTCGGTGACCAGCACGCGCTCTTCGATGGCGCCCAATACGCTGGCGGCTTGCTCCAGCGAGCGCCGTGAGGCGGTATTGAGTGCATGCAGGCTGCGTTGTTCGTGCAGCAGGCGAAACAGGGCGAGCAGTGTCAGCGTGGCACAGAGGATAAACAGCAGCAGCTTGCTGGCTTGTTGGGGCAGTTGCTGGGCGCGCACCTTGCGCTCGTTGAACAATGCGCGTAGCTGCCAGTCACTGCCCTTGAGTGGGGTTTGTAACATGCTCTGGTCGAGGTTTTCCGCCGTGACCGGGGGTGCAATTGAGGTGTTGGTGGCGGCGGATAGATTGCTGGCAATCACCCGCTGCACATTGCGATCTTCCAGCAACCACTGGTGCGGGCTTTGATGATGTTCATGCAGCCAGCTGCTTAGCGCCTGATTGGTCAAGCGCAGGGCCCAGAAGCCGCTGGCGGCGCTGTCAGGGTTCTGTCGCAACAACAGGTAGATGCGCCCTTTATCGTTAGCGCTGAAGGTATAGAAGAAACTTTCGCGGCCACCTCGTTGCAGCAGTTCAGCCAGGTACAGCACATCGTTAGTCGGCGTCTGGCTGTCGGCAATGATGTCACCCTGGGCATTCAGCCAGGCCACGCTGCGCAAGGTTGGAAAGACGCTGCGCAAGGTGTTTAGCAGCTCATCGCGCTCGTCTGCGCTGCGTGGGGGTAGAACATGGGGTTGCAGCAGGGCTTGGCCGGCGCTGGCCTTGAGGTCCATGTTCAGGCTCAAGTGGTTGGCCAGCTGCGAGCTGTAGGCCAGGCCCAATTGACGTTGGTTATCCAGCAGTTGCTGGGATTCTTGGCGCAGTTGCCAGATCAGCAACACCAGCATGCTCAGCACCAAGACCACCAGCGCGCCACGGGTCGGCCCGCGCATCACCTTTGCCGGAGCTGTGCCCGGGGTGTGCGCTGTGGTGGGGGGCGTAACTCTTGGCAAAGACGTGCATCCTGAGACTGGGCAGCTATGGGCGGGTGCCCGCTAGGTGCGCGATGTGGCTGGCTGGCAAAGGGCCGCTAGCATGCCATAACCGTGGCAAAGTGCCAGCGCGGCCGACGAGCGTCGTTTGCCCTGTACCGCGCATTCCGGTAGCTTTGCCGCACGCGCGCGTGCCTGTTTACGTTCAGTGCGCTGGCAGCGCCTGGCGGCTCCGTCCCCGCCGTGTGGCCTTGGGCTGCACGTATCAGTTGGCGGCTTCTTTTTCGTTCCAATCCAGAACCAAGGTTATCCATGGCTCAATACGTATACACCATGCATCGGCTCGGCAAAGTAGTGCCGCCGAAGCGGGAAATCCTCAAGAACATCTCCCTGTCGTTCTTCCCTGGCGCCAAAATCGGCGTGCTTGGCCTTAACGGTTCGGGTAAATCCACCCTGCTGAAAATCATGGCCGGTGTCGACACCGAGTTTAACGGTGAAGCGCGGCCCATGCCGGAGCTGAACATCGGCTACCTGCCGCAGGAGCCGCAGCTGGATCCGAGCAAGACCGTGCGCGAAGTGGTGGAAGAGGCGGTTAGCCATATTAAAGATGCCCAGGCGCGCCTGGATCAGGTCTACGCCGCCTACGCCGAGCCGGATGCCGACTTCGATAAGCTGGCCGCCGAGCAGGCCAAGCTCGAAGCCATCCTGCAAACCAGCGACGGTCACAACCTGGAGCGTCAACTGGAAGTCGCTGCTGATGCCCTGCGCTTGCCAGCTTGGGACGCCAAAGTTGCTGTGCTCTCCGGCGGTGAGAAGCGCCGTGTAGCGCTGTGCCGCCTGCTGCTGTCGGCCCCCGACATGCTGCTGCTGGACGAGCCGACCAACCACCTAGACGCCGATTCGGTGGCCTGGCTGGAGCACTTCCTCCATGACTTCCAGGGTACCGTGGTGGCGATTACCCACGACCGTTACTTCCTGGATAACGTTGCGGGCTGGATTCTCGAACTCGACCGCGGCGCCGGTATTCCCTACGAGGGCAACTACTCGGGTTGGCTGGAGGCTAAATCGAACCGTCTGGCGCAGGAGTCCAAGCAGCAGTCGGCTCACGAAAAGGCCATGAAGGAAGAGCTGGAGTGGGTGCGCAAAGGCGCCAAGGCTCGCCAGTCGAAATCCAAGGCACGTTTGCAGCGCTTCGAAGAAATGCAGTCGCAGGAATTCCAGAAACGCAGCGAAACCAACGAGATTTACATCCCGGTTGGCCCGCGTCTGGGCGACAAGGTCATCGACTTTGTGGGCGTCAGCAAAGGCTACGGCGACCGCGCGCTGATCGATAACCTGTCGTTCAGCATGCCTAAAGGCGCCATCGTCGGTGTGATCGGTGGTAACGGTGCCGGTAAGTCGACCCTGTTCCGCATGCTGATGGGCAAGGAGCAGCCGGATTCGGGCAGCATCGAAATCGGTGAAACCGTGCAGCTGGCTTGCGTCGATCAGAGCCGCGACGACCTCGACGGCAGCAAGAGCGTGTGGGAAGCCGTGTCCGGCGGTTCCGACATGATCAAGATTGGTAACTATGAAGTCCCGTCGCGTACCTATGTGGGGCGCTTCAACTTCAAAGGCGGCGACCAGCAGAAGTTCGTCAAGGACCTCTCCGGTGGTGAGCGCGGTCGTTTGCACCTGGCGTTGACCCTGAAAGAGGGCGCCAACGTGTTGCTGCTCGATGAGCCGTCTAACGACCTCGACGTGGAAACCCTGCGCTCGCTGGAAGAAGCCCTGCTCGACTTCCCAGGCGCTGCCATTGTGATCTCTCACGATCGTTGGTTCCTCGATCGCGTGGCAACCCACATCCTGGCGTACGAAGACGACTCGCACATCGAGTTCTTCGAAGGCAACTACACCGAGTACGAAGCGGACCGTAAAAAGCGCTTGGGCGATGCGGCTGCGCAACCGCACCGCGTGCGTTACAAGAAGCTGGCGCAGTAAGCCAGGCTGTACAACAAAACGGAGCCTTCGGGCTCCGTTTTGTTTTTCGGCATTTGCGCCGGCATTGCGGGCCTAGTAGTGATACCAGCGCAGTGTCAGCAGCAGCTCGTTTTCCGGCGTTTGCAGCTGGCTGAATTGGCGTGTGGCACTCAAGCGTAAACCGAGGTTGTCCGTGACCTCCCATTGCTGGTTCAGCGCCAAGCTACGGCGTACTTCACCTTGCAGAAAGTAGTCGCCTTTGGCCTCCACACTCAGGTTGCCCAGCGCGTTGTTCCAGATCAAACCGCTGTTGAAACCAGCGGCCGGTGCGATAAAGGCGGCGAAGTCACTGTTGTGCTCCAGGCGGGCTGTGGCCATGGCGTATGCCAACGTATCGTCGCCGAGTTGCCAAGTGCCGCCAGCACCACCGTTTATATGGCTAACCAGCTCACGCTGCTCATGTGTGCCCGGAACGCGCTCCAGGCCGCCGGCCACCTGCCAGGAAAGGGGTTGGAGTAGCCGATTGCGCGGGGTTAGTGAGCGGATGGTGGCCAGATCAAGGCGCTCTAACTGCCAGTGATTGCCTTCGTACTGACGTAGCTTGAATTGAAGGATTTCGATTTGCGCGCCCAGCGGAAAGCCCGCCAGGTTGTCATTCAGGTCGTGGTACGCCATGCGCAGGCCATATTCGGCAAAGCTGCGGTCCCCACGGCTGCCCGCACCGAGTTGCCAGGTGCGTGATTGATGGCCATTTTCAGGCAGCTCCGGGCGCGCCACTGACAGTTCACCAGGCGGGTTACGGTTGATTGCTTGCAACAGTTCGAAGCTGCGCTGGGCCTGCACGCTGTCACGTTCAGCGCCGGTGGCGTGGTAGCGCACCAAACGGTAAGCGGCATCTTGGATCAGGGCGCGGCGCTCAAGCGCTAAGCCACGGAATGCATTGTCTTGCAGCAGGTTACTGTCGTCTGCCAATGCCAGAACCCAATCTTGTTCCGTTTCGTCCAGCTGGCTGGCGCGAGCGAGCAACTCTTTTTCCCGCGAAGGGCGATAATCGATACGCTCGACCATGCCCGCTTGCTTGACGGCGCGTACGGTGTCGGTGGGAATGGCCGTTAGCGGGAACTGCGCCGTTAACGCCACGCCAGGTCGGGCTATTTCGAGCAGTTCAAGCAGGCGGAATGAGCAGTTTTCGTCAAAGAAAAAATAGTCGAAACGGACCTGCTTAAGCTCCCAGACATGCTCGATCATGCGGGCGGTTTCAGCGGGTGTCAGGTTGAGTTGGTACTCCCACAGATCGCGATTTTCCAAGCGGCTGTATTCGGCCAGCTTGGCGCGGTAGGACACCAGGGAGAACAGTCCAGGGTAGCCGCCCATCAAGCCTTTCCAGGCGTACAGCATGCTGTTGTCCATGCCCTCGATATAGGCACCAAAGTTCAAGGCATAGCTGAGCAGAGCGGTTCCGTTTGCATCGACGTCGGCCTGGTCGATCCGCAGCAAGGTATGGCCGAACATTGACGACGGGCTATTGAGGTAGGCCGCCGGAAAAATAAGTACTGCGCGATGAGGCTGAATGTCATCGAACCAGCGCTGGTATTCAGTGCAGCTCGGCTGAGGGAGGTCATCCAGTTGCAGTTGTTCACGCAGCCAGCGGGTGCGGGCCGGGAATACGCATTGGGGGTGGCTGTCACCTGCTTCGGCAGGCTGATAAAGCGCGTGTAAGGTGGCGCTGAGTTCGGCCGATGGATCGCTATCACCGTGCTCGGCCAGAAAGAATCCGCTGTCATCAACGTAGCTGCGCCAGCCACCCAGCTTGCCGGTTTCGTAATGGCCGAGAGCAATCCAGTAAGGGTCGTTGGCGAGTGCATCAAGGGCTTGCAGTGATGGCGCAGGCGCTGCGTGCAAGGGCGCGCAGGCAGCAAGTAATACACACAGTAACAAGCGTTTGGGCATAGTCATCTACTAATGGCGAGGGCAAGCGCCCAGAGCGCTCGAGGTGACGGAAGGCGGTTAAACGGTGTTGCCGGCTGCATGCAGCCGGCAGGGTGCGCGGATTAAACCGGCTGAGCGTACTTCGCCAGGCGGCTGTCACGTTTGATGACGGCCAGAGTTGCTGCGTGCATCTGCTCGCCGGTGATGTCGGCCGAGCTAAAGATTTCACTGAAATGGCTGTGGGTTACGGCCGCGAAATGCGCACGGTCTTGCTCGGCAACGCCCAGCAAGACGGCATAGGTAGTCAAGGCTTCGCCTTCACCTTTAGCCATGTCTTCGGACAGCTCGTCGAGCATGCCGTTGATCGCGAGCAGTGATTTGCCGCCGTACGTCAGGGCGCCATCGGTCGAGCAACCATTGGTGCCGGAGGTCATGCCGAATGTGGCGTTGCCCGATGTGCCGTTGGTGGTCGACGCGATGAAGTGCGAAGGCAGGCCGCGTTCGCCCTCAAACAACATATTGCCCCAACCGCAGTTTGGGCCGCCTGGTGCTTCTGCCAAGGCAGACAGGGAGGTTATGGCGAGTAGGGAACCGATCAGAATCCGTTTCATAAAGTGTGCTCTTCAAGTGAGAATGGATTTCGACCGACGGCAAACTGGCCTCACCTTGAGCATTTTGCAATGTCCGTGCGGTGTCAAGCCTGCTGTGAAAAACCACCGCTACTTGTGACGCCGTGCCGTTTGTTTTTCGTGCTGCACATGCCGCGTGTCCACTGCGCAGCTGTTTGGGGGATGCGCCGAGTAAAACCGGCGTGATGCCTTGCCAGTGCGCGACGTGCAGCGCCAGAATGGGCCATATTTTCCGCGGCAGGTGCCGCCCGTTAAGGATTTCCAATGCCAGACTCTGTCGCAGCCCATTTGCGCTTGGCTCCCGAAGCACTTACCCGTCCTTTCTCACCTGAGCAATTCAACTTCACCAATACCGAGGATCTTGAGCCCTTTCGTGGCGTATTGGGACAGGAGCGTGCCGTCGAGGCGCTGCAGTTTGGCGTGGCCATGCCGCGCCCCGGCTATAACGTATTTGTCATGGGCGAGCCCGGCACTGGGCGTTTTTCCTTTGTTAAGCGCTACCTCAAGGCTGAAGCTAAACGCCTCGAAACCCCGGCTGATCGGGTGTACGTCAATCATTTCGACGAGCCGCGCGAGCCCCGTGCGCTGGAGCTGCCCGCCGGCACCGCCGCGGAATTTCTCGCCGATATCAATGGCCTGATCGATAACCTGCTGGCGACCTTCCCGGCGGTGTTTGAACACCCCTCGTTCCAGCAGAAGAAGAACGCCATCGACCGCGACTTCAATAAACGTTACGACCAGGCGCTGGACGTGGTCGAGCGCCTGTCGCTGGAAAAAAGCGTCGCGCTCTATCGCGACAGCAGCAATATCGCCTTCACCCCGATGCTCGATGGCAAGGCGCTGGATGAGGCTGAGTTTGCCCAGTTGCCAGAAGCCGATCGTGAGCGTTTCCATGCCGATATCGCCACGCTGGAAGAGCGCCTCAACGAGGAACTGTCCAGCCTGCCGCAGTGGAAGCGCGAGTCGAGCAACCTGCTGCGTCAGCTCAATGAAGAAACCATCACCGTCGCCTTGCAGCCACTGCTAACCCCGCTGTCGCACAAATATGCGGAAAACGCCGAGGTCTGCGCCTATTTACAGGCGATGCAGGTTTACCTGTTGAAAACGGTGGTCGAGCAGTTGGTCGAGGTGGACAAGATCGATGCCCAGACCCGTAAGTTGCTCGAAGAGCAGTACTGCCCGAGCCTGGTGGTCGGCCATCACGCTCAGGGCGGCGCTCCAGTGGTGTTCGAACCGCATCCGACCTATGACAACCTGTTCGGGCGTATCGAATACAACACTGACCAGGGCGCGCTCTACACCAGTTATCGCCAGCTGCGCCCTGGTGCGCTGCACCGTGCTAATGGCGGCTTTCTAATTCTCGAAGCCGAGAAGATGCTCGGTGAGCCATTTGTTTGGGATGCGCTTAAGCGAGCCCTGCAATCGCGGCAGCTAAAGATGGAATCACCGTTAGGGGATCTTGGTCGTATCGCCACGGTGACCCTGACCCCGCAGATGATTCCGTTGCACCTGAAAGTGGTGATCATTGGCTCGCGCCAGCTGTATTACACGTTGCAGGACCTCGATCCCGACTTCCAGGAAATGTTTCGCGTACTGGCTGACTTTGATGAAGACATTCCGCTGGCCGACGACAGCCTCGAACAATTCGCCCAATTGATAAAAACCCGCACCTCGGAAGAGGGCATGGCCCCGCTGACGGCTGCCGCGGTGGCACGGGTCGCGACTTACAGTGCGCGCCTGGCCGAACATCAGGGCCGCTTGTCTGCGCGTATTGGTGATCTGTTCCAGCTGGTCAGCGAGGCCGACTTTATTCGCAGCCTGGCCGGGGATGAAGTGACCGACGCCGGGCATATCGAGCGCGCCCTGAAAGCCAAGGCCACCCGCACCGGCCGAGTGTCGGCGCGGATCATCGATGACATGTTGGCCGGGATTATCCTGATCGACACCGCCGGCGCGGCCGTGGGCAAATGCAACGGTCTGACTGTGCTGGAGGTCGGTGATTCAGCCTTTGGCGTGCCAGCGCGGATTTCCGCCACGGTCTATCCAGGCGGGAGCGGCATCGTCGATATCGAGCGTGAGGTCAACCTCGGCCAGCCGATTCACTCCAAGGGCGTGATGATCCTTACGGGTTACCTGGGTAGCCGTTATGCCCAGGAGTTCCCGCTGGAAATCTCGGCGAGTATCGCGCTGGAGCAGTCCTACGGCTATGTCGACGGTGACAGCGCCTCGCTGGGCGAGGTGTGCACGCTGATCTCGGCGCTTTCGCGTACGCCGCTCAAGCAGTGTTTCGCCATTACCGGCTCGATCAACCAGTTCGGCGAGGTGCAGGCGGTCGGTGGGGTCAACGAGAAGATTGAAGGTTTCTTCCGTTTGTGTGAAGCGCGCGGCCTGACCGGCGAGCAAGGCGCGATCATCCCGCACTCCAACGTCACCACTCTGATGTTGGATGAACGGGTGCTGCAGGCGGTGCGCGCCGGGCAGTTCCATATCTATGCGGTGCGCCAGGTCGACGAGGCACTGAGTCTGTTGGTCGGCGCGGACGCCGGCTCGCCCAATGAAAAGGGCCAGTTCCCTGCAGGCAGCGTCAATGCGCGGGTGGTTGAGCGTCTGCGCGATATCGCCGCCATGGGTATGGAGGACGACGACAAGGAGGAGCCGAAGAAGGAAGAACCGGCTGCTGCGGTCAAGGAGAAGAAGCCACGGGCGAAAAAGCCGGCGGCTGAATGACCGCGGTGCGCAGGCAATTCGCCCGGTGGTTGATCAGTCACTGAGCGAAGTGTCTGGCCGGCCGGGCCGCCTGGCTATGGCCGGCTTATCCTGGTTTCATCCACACAGTTATCCACAGCATTCGGGGATAACTGTTGGCTTCCCTCTGGCGCGTGCCCGGGTGTAGGCTGAAGGCCTGCTTCTGAGAGGGTCGTCGCCATGCCGCGCAGCCTTAATCTCACCCGTCATTGCTTGGGCCTGGATACCCGCATTGAATGCGTGGTGCTGCCGTTGGCTGGCAGCGCTGGCCTCTGGACGCTGATCTGCGCCGCGGGTATGTCTGGGGCGCAACCCTCTACGATCAAGGCGCAAGGCCCATTCCGCGGGCCGTGCGCGGCGCAAAGCATTCTTGCGGATATCGCCGAAAGCCTGCACGGCATGGGCTACGAGCTGTCCACGGATGTACCGATCTGGCGGCTGCATATTCAGGCCGAACTGCGCCGTTTGAACGCCGAGCGTGGCCACCACGTGGGTGATTTTCAGTTTCAACCAGAAACCTGAGCGGGTGTTGTTGAGCCGCCTCGCGCGTGCCTTACACCCTGAGCTAGACGGCTATGGGCTGCCGGTCTAGAGCCTGCGCAAAAAGGTTATCCACAGTTGTAGTGGTCGCGCAGCGGCTGTCATCTATTGCCACACAACGGGGTTGTCTGGGCGGGGGCGCTGGTTATACTCGCCGGCAATCTTGAACCCTGAGTGAGCCCCTATGGAACGCTTTATTGAAAATGCCATGTATGCCTCGCGCTGGCTGCTGGCACCTATCTATTTTGGTCTTTCGCTTGGCCTGCTGGCCTTGGCGCTGAAGTTCTTTCAGGAAGTTTTCCACATTCTTCCCAGTGTGTTCTCCATGGCTGAGGCCGACCTGATTTTGGTGATCCTGTCGTTGATCGACATGGCCCTTGTCGGCGGTTTGCTGGTGATGGTTATGATTTCCGGTTACGAGAATTTCGTCTCCCAGCTGGATATTGCCGAGGGCACCGAAAAACTCAGCTGGCTGGGCAAGATGGACTCCAGTTCGCTAAAAATGAAAGTAGCGGCCTCCATCGTGGCGATCTCCTCAATCCATCTGCTCAAAGTATTTATGAATGCGCAGAACATCGATGACAGCAAGCTGATGTGGTACGTGATCATTCATATGGCGTTTGTGGTTTCAGCTTTTGCCATGGGTTACCTGGATAAGCTGACCAAGCACTGATCACGCTGTTAGCGTGACCCACCGCCCGGCCGTGCATAACGGACGGGCGGTTTGCTTTCTGCCTTGCGCTCTCGATTTATTGTACAAGAATTGTATTTGTATGATTTTTTGTATAGCTTCGCTAGCCGAGGACATCGCCATGAACCTGCAAGACTTGTCGCTGTACGCCCATGCCGGGCATATCGACGCGCTCAACCTGATCTCCATTGAAGGGGGGATCTACCTGCTTGAAGCGCACATGGATGGCCGCGCCCATCCGCTCAGCGATGGCAAGGGTAAAACCCTGCACCTGCGCTCGGTCGAACATGCGCGCGATATGCTCACTGATATGCCGCCCATCCCCTTTCACCTGGTGCATGCCGTGGTGCATGACGAGATGTGCGGCATGCATGACGGCGCCCAGGACGTCCTGCGGGTGCCCATTTCCTTTAATTCTTCCTGGTAGCGATGTGACTGCTGCGGTCTCACTGTTTGCCCGTGCGCTTGCCATTATCGACGTGCAGGTCACCGGGCTTCACCCGGATAAGGACAGCATCTGGGAAGTGGCGGTGCTGCATGTGGAGGGTGGCTTAGTCGTGGCGCGGCATGTGTGGTTGCTGAAACCAGCGTGTGCCCTGCCGGCCAGGGTGTCGCACGTTTGCGGTGTATTGCCGGCAGAGCTGGCGGATCAGCCATGCTTTGCCGAGGTTGCAGTTGAGCTCGCGCGCTGCCTGGAAGGCCGTGTTGTGGTCGGACATAACCTGCGTGTTGCCCATGCATTTCTGCGTCACGGTTTCGCACGGGCGGGGCTGCGTGTGCGCTACCGGCAGTTGTGCACCTTGCAGCTCGCGCGTGCGGTCTGGCCGGATTTGCCGTGTCACAGCCTCGATGCCTTGTGCGAGGGGCAGGGCATTAGCCGGTTTTTTAAGCACCGTGCATTGCCTGACGCCGAAGCAGTTTGGCAGTTGTTGTCCACATTGCTGACGCAGGTGCAGGCAGAACGCTTGCAGCGTCAGCTGCGCAAAGCCGCCGTGCCGCGGTTTTTGACGGCCGAGCGGCTACAGGCCGTGCCTTCGCGGCCGGGGGTTTATTACTTTTACGGTGAGAATCAGGCGCTGTTGTATGTCGGCAAAAGCCGCAACCTGCACCAGCGCGTGCAGTCGCATTTTCAAAATGATCATCACAGCCGACGTAGCCTGCAGATGGCTCAGCAGGTGCGTGATATTCGCGTGCAGCCGACGGCAGGAGAGTTGGGTGCGTTGCTGCTGGAGTCCGCTGAGGTGAAGCGACTGTTGCCGTTGTACAACCGTCAGTTGCGTCGTCAGCGCGACCTGTTGACCTGGGTGCTTATACCTGGCATTGAGGGTCTGCAACCTGAGCTGCAAGCGGTGGGCTGCTCGGTTATAGGGGGCAATAGTGTTGGCTTGTTCCGCTCGCGGCGTCAGGCGCAAGCCTGGTTGCGCAGCGAGGCAAGCCGCAGCCAGCTGTGCTTGCGCGTGCTTGGTTTGGAACGGGGAAACGGCGCCTGTTTTGCTACCCAGCTCGGTGTCTGCCGGGGCGCCTGCTGCGGGCTCGAATCGCGCGAGGCCCATGATCTACGGTTGCTTGCCGCCTGTGAGCAGCTGCGCGTGGCCACTTGGCCGTGGTCGGGGCCGGTTGCTTGGGTCGAGCGAGATCTGGTGCAGGGGCTCAGCCACTGGCATGTGCTGGATCAATGGCGGCACGTGACCACGGTTGATGATCCGGCGCTGATTGGTGCCGCTCTCCAACAACCGGGCCAGGCATTCAGCCTGGATGCCTATCACATCCTGCTTAGCCATTTACGGCGCTTTCCGCAAACCGAGGTCGTTGTTTTATGAGTGCTCCCCGGCTAGCCCTGGTATTGGGTGATCAGCTGTCTTTTGACCTGCCCAGTTTGCTGGCGCTCGATCCGCAGTGCGATGCGGTATTGCTCGCTGAGGTGGCGGCGGAAACCGATTACGTGCCGCACCACCCGCAGAAGATCGCACTGATCTTCAGTGCCATGCGCCACTTTGCTGAGGCTCTGCGCAAGCGCGGCTGGCAGGTGCATTACGTCAAACTGGATGATGCGCAGAACAGCGGCTCGCTGCCAGGCGAGCTGCAGCGTTGGGCGGCGCAATTGCAGGCCGTCGAGGTGCACATCACAGAGTGCGGCGAGTGGCGCCTGGAAGATGAGTTGAAGCGCTGCGGCGTGCCGATTACCTGGCATGCCGATAGCCGGTTTATCTGCGCTCGCGGCGAGTTCGCGCGCTGGGCCGAGGGGCGCAAGCAGCTGCGCATGGAGTTCTTCTACCGCGAGATGCGCCGTAAGACCGGTCTGTTGATGAATGGCGACGGCACGCCGGTGGGGGGCGCCTGGAACTTTGATGCAGAAAACCGCAAGGCGCTGCCCAAGCAGATCAAGGCGCCGATGACGGCGCGCTTCCCGGCGGATGGCATTACCCAGGAAGTGCTGGCGCTGGTGGCCGAGCGCTTCAGTCATCACTACGGCAGCCTGGCTTCATTCGACTATCCGGTAACCCACGCTGAGGCTGAGGCGTTATGGCAGCATTTTCTCGACTTTGCCTTACCGGCTTTTGGCGACTATCAGGACGCCATGGCGGTTGGTGAGCCGTTTCTGTTTCATGCGCGGATTAGCGCGGCGCTGAACATTGGCCTGCTCGATGTGCGCCGCCTGTGTGCGGACGTCGAAGCGGCTTACTGGCGTGGGCATGTCCCTTTGAATGCTGCCGAGGGCTTTATCCGCCAGTTGCTTGGCTGGCGTGAATACGTGCGGGGCATCTACTGGATGCACATGCCCGAGTACGCCGAGCGCAATGCCTTCGGCAATACCCGGCCGCTGCCCGAGTTCTACTGGACCGGCAAAACCCGTATGAAGTGCATGAGCCAAGCCATCGGTCAGACCCTGGAGCATGCCTATGCGCACCATATCCAGCGGTTGATGGTCACCGGAAACTTTGCCCTGCTGGCGGGTATTGAGCCCAGCCAAGTCTGCGACTGGTACTTGGCGGTTTATATGGATGCGTTTGACTGGGTTGAGCTGCCCAACACCTTGGGCATGGTCATGCATGCCGATGGCGGCTACCTGGGTTCCAAGCCGTATTGCGCCAGTGGTCAGTACATCAAGCGCATGTCCAATTACTGCGGTGACTGTGCGTATAAAGTGACCGAGAGCGTTGGCGAGCAGGCCTGCCCCTTCAACGCGCTGTATTGGCACTTTCTTATGCGTCATCGCGAGCAGCTGACCGGCAACCATCGGCTAGGAATGATTTACCGCGGCCTGGATAAAATGACAGAGGCCAAACAGCAAGGGCTGTGGCAGCGCGGTGAGCAGCTGCTGGCACGGCTGGACGCCGGTGAGGCGCTGTGAAAAAGGCCGAGCTGCCGGTCAAACCTTGCCAGGTGTGTGGTTTGCCATTCGCCTGGCGTAAGAAGTGGGCGCGCTGCTGGGATGAGGTGAAGTACTGCTCTGAGCGCTGCCGGCGCAATCGCCAAGGCGCGGCAGGCGGGTAGGGCGGGCAGGCGGTTTGTGCTAGGCTGGCCGACCTTTTTTAGCCCCTAGCGGAGCCGTGCTATGTCCGAAACCAATCTCTCGACTGACGAAACCCGCGTCAGCTACGGCATCGGCCGTCAACTCGGTGGTCAGCTGCGCGACAACCCGCCGCCGGGTGTGAGCCTGGATGCCATCCTGGCCGGCTTGACCGATGCGTTCAATGGCCAGCAGAGCCGTGTGAGCGAAGACGAGATGTCGGCCAGCTTCAAGGTAATCCGCGAGATCATGCAAGCCGAAGCTGCTGCCAAGGCTGAAGCGGCCGCTGGCGCGGGCCTGGCTTTCCTCGCCGAAAACGGCAAGCGTGACGGTATCACCGTGCTGGCTTCCGGCCTGCAGTACGAGGTGTTGAGCGCGGGTACTGGCGCTATGCCGACCCGTGAAGACACCATTCGCGCTCACTACCATGGCACCCTGATTGATGGCAGCGTTTTTGACAGCTCCTATGATCGTGGTGAGCCTGCTGAATTTCCGGTCGGTGGCGTAATCGCCGGCTGGACCGAAGCTCTGCAGTTGATGAATGCCGGTAGCAAGTGGCGTTTGTACGTACCCAGCGAGCTGGCTTATGGCGAGCAAGGCGTGGGCAGCATCCCGCCGCACAGCGTGCTGGTGTTTGATGTGGAGCTGCTGGACGTTCTCTAACGTCTCAGGTGCTTTCCTTCGCGGGCATGGCCCGCTCCTACGAGGTTCCAGCAAGTCTGGTGTAGGAGCGGGCCATGCCCGCGATGCGTTTATATTCAGAGCGTCAGGGGCGCAATGCGCGGGCGTAGCAATAGAGAAATAAGTTACGCACCAGCTCCTTGAGCACCAGCGGTTCGCTGGAGTTTAGTTCGTGCAAATCCAAATCCCCCTGGTCACGCAGCTCATCCAGTGCCTCTTCTTTAATCAGCGCGCAGACTTCGCCGGTGTTGCGATTGAGAATACGTAGATACGGCTGCGGGCGGTCCAGCCAGGCATCGATCAAATAGGTCATGACTCATCTCCCTTTCAAGTGGTTAGATGAGAATAATTCTTATTATATTTATAGCAAGTGTTAATCGCGGCCTTTCGTCGCACAGAAAACGCACGGGCATAAAAAAGCCCGCCATAGGGGCGGGCTTAGTTTGTAGTTGTGCGCGTCAGTGCGTGCGGGCTACGGCAAAGCGGCTGAGCTCAATTAGCGCGTCGCGATATTCGCTAGCAGGTAGGGCGTCTAGGCAAGCAATCGCACGCTCAGCGTAATCGCGGGCTTGCTGGGCGGTGTAGTCCAGCGCGCCGGCGGCTTCCACAGCGTTACGAATGCTTTCCAGGTTCTCGATGCCGCCTTTCTGGATTGCCTGGCGCACCAGGGCAGCCTGTTCGGCAGTGCCTTCGCGCATGGTGTAGATCAGCGGCAAGGTCGGTTTGCCTTCGGCCAGGTCATCACCGACGTTCTTGCCCAAGGTGCTGGCGTCGCCGCGATAATCGAGCAGGTCATCGACCAGTTGAAAGGCCACGCCGAGGTGGTCGCCAAAAGTGCGTAAGGCTTCTGTTTGTTCGGCGGTTGCGCCGGCCAATGCCGCTGCGCTGTGGGTCGACGCCTCGAAGAGCATGGCAGTCTTGCCGCGGATGACTTCCATATAGGTTTCTTCGGTGGTGCTGGCGTCGCGGATCTTCGACAGTTGCAGCACTTCGCCTTCGGCAATTACGCGGGTGGCCTTGGAAAGGATTTTCATCACCGGCATGGAGCCCAGCTCGACCATCATTTCGAAGGAGCGCGAATAGAGGAAGTCGCCCACCAGTACGCTCGGGGCATTGCCCCACTGGGCATTGGCGGTGCTGCGGCCGCGGCGCATGTCGGACATATCGACCACGTCGTCATGCAGCAAGGTGGCGGTGTGTAAAAACTCGATGGTGGCGGCCAGTAGGCGCAGGTTGTCGCCCTCAAGGCCCAGGGCCTTGCCGCTTAACAGTACGAGTAGCGGACGCAGGCGTTTGCCGCCCGCGGAGATAATATAGTCGCCGATCTTCTCTACCAACGGTACGCGCGATACCAGTTGGGCGCGGATAATGCCGTCGACAGCGGTAAAGTCATCCGCCACCACGCTGTAGAAAGCCTGGGGTTGCATCGCTAGCACCTGCTACTCATGGGTTGCGCGGCATGCTAGGGGGCGGGGTAGGGGCTGTCAAGGCAGGTGGCTTGGCTGTTGGTGTCAGGGCCTTGCGTCATGCGGGGTGCTTGCGTACAATCGCGCACCCTGAACTTCCCCCTGGGTATTTCCCTGCCTTACGCAATTGCAAGGGTGTCCTACCGGCCCCAAGCAGCCATGCCAGCCGACACTTATTCCTATAAAGCGCTGGGTGAGCAGGATTAACGGAGATTTACCATGTACGCAGTAATTGTTACTGGTGGCAAGCAATACAAAGTCACCGAAGGCGAATTCCTCAAGATCGAAAAGCTCGAGCTGGCCACTGGCGAAGCCGTGACTTTTGATCGTGTTCTGCTGATCGGCAATGGCGATGACGTTCAAATCGGCGCTCCGGTTGTTGAAGGTGCCAAGGTTGTAGCTGAAGTGATCGCCCAAGGCCGTCACGACAAGGTCACCATCATTAAGTTCCGTCGTCGCAAGCATCACATGAAGCGTCAGGGCCACCGTCAGTGGTACACCGAGATCAAAATCACCGGTATTCAGGCTTAATTCATTAAGCGCTGATCCCTTTATAGGAGTATTGAACTCATGGCACACAAAAAAGCTGGCGGTAGTACCCGCAACGGTCGCGACTCAGAAGCTAAACGCCTTGGCGTGAAGATGTATGGCGGCCAGAAAATCATTCCTGGCAACATCATCGTGCGTCAGCGCGGTACCCAGTTCCACGCCGGTTACGGCGTAGGCATGGGTAAAGATCACACCCTCTTCGCGAAAATCGAAGGCGTGATCAAGTTTGAAGTAAAAGGCGCGTTCAACCGCCGTTACGTGAGCGTCGTTGCGGCTTAATTGCGCGACTGCTGGGAAAGCCCCGTCCTTGCGACGGGGCTTTTTTATTGGCCAGCCATCCGTGGCGGTCATTCTGCGGGCCGTTGCAAGCGGCGTGAGAAAACGCTCCAGGCGTTTTTTTGGTTTCTGTATTATTGGGGTTCTTGCCAAACTGTCCTGGGTGTTAGCGTTCGATGTGAATGCAGGCCAATTTTGCAAGAACCTAGTGTTTCTCGTTTTAGATAACCCGCCTTGTTGCGGGAGGCGTACCTATGAAATTCGTCGATGAAGTATCGATTTCTGTAAAGGCCGGTGACGGTGGCAACGGCATGATGAGCTTCCGCCGTGAGAAGTTCATCGAAAATGGTGGTCCTAACGGCGGTGATGGTGGTGACGGCGGCTCGATTTATATCGAAGCCTTTGCCAACCTCAATACCCTGGTGGATTACCGTTATACCCGCCGCTTCCAGGCGCCGAATGGCGACAAAGGCGGCAGCACCGATTGCACGGGTGCCAAGGGTGAGGATCTGATCCTGCCGGTGCCCGTCGGGACCACGATTATCGACTCGAACACCCAGGAAGTAATGGGTGATCTGGTCAAGGCGGGCCAGCGTTTGCTGGTGGCGCAAGGTGGTTGGCACGGTCTGGGTAATACCCGTTTCAAGTCCAGCACCAACCGTGCGCCGCGCCAGACGACCCCGGGTAAGCCGGGCGATGCGCGCGACCTTAAAATGGAGCTGAAGGTGCTGGCGGATGTTGGTCTGCTCGGTTTGCCGAATGCGGGCAAAAGTACCTTTATTCGTTCGGTCTCTGCGGCCAAGCCGAAGGTGGCGGACTATCCGTTTACGACCCTGATTCCGAACTTGGGTGTGGTCAGTGTCGATCGCTACAAGAGCTTTGTGGTCGCCGATATTCCGGGGCTGATCGAGGGCGCTTCCGATGGTGCCGGTCTGGGCATTCGTTTCCTCAAGCATTTGGCGCGTACCCGTTTGTTGCTGCACCTTGTTGATATGGCGCCACTGGACTTGACTGATCCTGCCGAGTCGGCAGCCACCATCGTCGATGAGCTGACCAAGTTCAGCCCGTCGCTGGCTGAGCGTGAGCGCTGGCTGGTGTTGAACAAGTCGGACCAGATACTCGAAGAAGAGCAGGAAGCGCGGATTGCCGAGATCGTTGCGCGAATTGAGTGGAAGGGCCCGGTTTATGTGGTTTCTGCCTTGGCGCGCCAGGGCACTGAACAGCTTTGTTATGACATCATGGATTTCCTTGAGGCGCGTGCTGAGCGCATCCAAGAGAACCCTGAGTTCGCGGCTGAGTTGGCTGAGTTGGATACGCGTATTGAAGATGAGGCGCGTGCTCAGTTGCAGGCGCTGGACGACAAGCGTACGTTGCGTCGTACTGGGGTCAAGGCGGTCAGTGACGTCGATGAAGACGACAGCTTCTGGGATGAAGAAGACGAAGATGATGGCCCGGAAATCATTTACGTCCGGGATTAAGCAACTACTAAACGCCGCTTAATTGCGGCGTTTTTGTAATTACAGGTCGCTGCTGGGGTTGGAAGATCATGCGTGACAAGGTAACCAGCGCGCAGCGCTGGGTCGTAAAGATTGGCAGTGCGTTGCTGACGGCTGATGGTCGCGGCCTGGATCGTACGGCTATGGCGGTGTGGGTCAAGCAAATGGTCGCGCTGCGTGAGCAGGGCGTTGAGCTGGTGCTGGTGTCTTCCGGGGCTGTGGCGGCGGGCATGAGTAAGCTGGGCTGGACGGCGCGTCCAAGTGCGATGCATGAGCTGCAGGCGGCGGCGGCCGTTGGTCAGATGGTGTTGATTCAGGCGTGGGAGTCGAGTTTTGCTGAGCATGCTCGGGGTACTGCGCAGATTCTCCTGACCCATGATGATTTGTCTGACCGCAAGCGCTACCTGAATGCGCGTAGCACGCTGCGAACGCTGGTGGATCTGGATGTGGTCCCGGTGATCAATGAGAACGACACCGTGGTCACTGATGAGATTCGTTTTGGTGACAACGACACCTTGGCGGCTCTGGTTGCGAACCTGGTAGAGGCGGATCTGTTGGTCATCCTCACCGACCGTGACGGCATGTATAACGCCGACCCGCGGCATAACCCCGATGCTGAGTTAATTTACGAGGCGCGCGCCGATGATCCTGCGTTGGATGCTGTAGCAGGTGGTGTTGGTGGCGCGCTAGGGCGCGGTGGTATGCAGACCAAGTTGCGTGCGGCGCGTTTGGCGGCGCGTTCTGGTGCGCATACCGTGATCGTCGGCGGTGCTATCGAGCAGGTCTTGGCGCGGCTTAAAGCGGGCGAGCGTCTCGGAACCTTGCTTGCGCCTGAGCGGGGCATGCTGGCTGCGCGCAAGCAGTGGTTGGCGGGGCACTTGCAAACTCGCGGCACGCTGGTGCTGGATGAGGGGGCGGTCAAGGCTCTGGCGACCGGTACAAAAAGTCTTTTGCCAGTTGGCGTTAAGTCGCTGCAGGGTAATTTTAGGCGTGGCGAGATGGTGGTGTGTGTGGCGCCGAATGGTCGCGAGGTGGCTCGCGGCTTGGCCAACTACAGTGCTCTTGAGGCGCATAAGATTATCGGTCGGTCGTCAGACGCCATCGAGAGTCTATTGGGCTATGTTGATGAGCCTGAGTTGGTGCATCGGGATAATTTGATTCTGGTCTGAGGGAATTCTGATGCGGATAGTAAAAATATTGCTTGGGGCGCTGATGGTGGTGCCCGTCTTTGCGATGGCGGAATCGATTGGTGAGGTGTCGACGGTCTTCAAGCTCATGGGGCCGAACGACAAGATTGTGGTTGAGGCGTTTGATGACCCGAAGGTGGCTGGGGTGACCTGTTATCTGTCGCGGGCTAAGACCGGTGGCGTAAAAGGTGGCTTGGGCTTGGCAGAGGACCGCGCTGAGGCGTCGATTGCTTGCCGGCAGGTCGGGCCGATCAGCTTCTTGGAAAAGCTCAAGGAGGGCGAAGAGGTCTTTCGTGAGCGCACCTCGCTGGTGTTTAAAACCATGCAGGTGGTGCGTTTCTTCGATCAAAAGCGCAACACATTGGTTTATCTGGTGTACAGCGATCGGGTGATAGAAGGCAGTCCGCAGAATGCGGTGACAGCCATCCCCATTTTGCCTTGGCCGGAAAAGCCATAAGAAAAAAGCCCGGCATTGAGTCCGGGCTTTTTATGGCTTGTCATTCGGCGCTAGCCTTTGTGTGGCTGTTTGTATGGGTTAGCTAAGTGGCGAATAGTGACTTTCAAGGCAATAAAAAACCGGCCATCAGGCCGGTTTTTCAAGAGCTGACAGCGTATTAGGCTGCTGCAGCTTCGCCGAGGGCCTTGATGTGGCCATTCAGGCGGCTCTTATGGCGCGCTGCTTTGTTCTTGTGGATGATGCCTTTATCGGCCATGCGGTCGATTACCGGCACAGCCAGGGTGTAAGCGGTTGTGGCAAGAGCGACATCTTTGGCTTCGATAGCCTTGACTACGTTCTTGATGTAAGTACGGACCATCGAGCGCTGGCTGGCGTTATGGCTACGACGCTTCTCAGCCTGTTTTGCGCGTTTTTTGGCAGAAGGTGTATTGGCCACCGTCAAGCTCCTCGAAAAAATTCTGGGGGTTACAAACAAATAAGGCCGCGAATCATGCCGATATAGGGGCGTGCTGTCAAGCCTGTTGGCTTTTCCCCGTACTGGCCTGACCAGTGGCAGACCGCTACACTCGTCGCCTTTGCGCGCCAGTGCTTGTTTGCGGAGCCGGGATATTACATGAATTTGCTCAAGTCGTTGGCCGCTGTCAGTTCCATGACCATGCTTTCGCGTGTATTGGGCTTTGTGCGCGACACCATTATTGCTCGCACCTTCGGTGCTGGCGTGGCCTCGGACGCCTTTGTGGTGGCGTTCAAGCTGCCTAATCTATTGCGCCGTATTTTTGCCGAGGGGGCTTTTTCACAGGCCTTCGTGCCTATTTTGGCGGAATACAAAACCCAGCAAGGTGAGGAGGCTGCGCGAACCTTTCTCGCTTATGTAGCGGGGTTGCTGACGCTGGTGCTGGCACTGGTCACTTGCCTCGGTATTTTGGCGGCGCCTTGGATTGTGTGGGCCTCAGCGCCAGGTTTTGCTGATGAGGTTGAGCGCTTTGAGTTGACCACTGACCTGCTGCGCGTGACGTTCCCCTACATCTTGCTGATCTCGCTATCGTCATTGGCCGGGGCGGTGCTCAATACCTGGAACCGCTTCTCGGTGCCTGCGTTTGTGCCGACCTTGCTGAATGTCAGCATGATCGTCTTCGCTTTATTTCTGACGCCGTATTTTGACCCGCCGATCATGGCGCTGGGATGGGCAGTATTGGTGGGCGGGCTGCTGCAGCTGCTATTTCAGCTGCCTCATCTACATAAGATCGGCATGTTGGTGTTGCCGCGCCTGAACCTGAAAGACACAGGCGTGTGGCGGGTGGTCAAGCAGATGGGGCCGGCGATTTTCGGGGTGTCGGTCAGCCAGATCTCGCTGATCATCAATACTGTTTTCGCGTCTTTTCTGGTCGCAGGCTCAGTGTCCTGGATGTATTACGCCGACCGCCTGATGGAGCTGCCAGCGGGTGTGCTCGGCGTTGCGCTGGGGACAATCTTGCTACCGGCTTTATCGAAAACCCACTCGGGAGCCAGTCATGAGGATTATTCCAAGCTGCTCGACTGGGGCTTGCGCCTATGTTTGGTGCTGGCGCTGCCTAGCGCGGTGGCATTAGCAATTATTTCCGAGCCACTGATCGCCTCGTTGTTTCAGTACGGCAAGTTCAGCGCGGGCGATACGCTGATGACCCAGCGTGCGCTGGTAGCGTATTCATTCGGCCTGGTTGGCATCATCCTGGTGAAAATCCTCGCTCCAGCGTTTTATGCTCAGCAGAACATCAAAACGCCCGTGCGCATTGGTCTGGTGACGTTGCTGGCAACGCAGCTCATGAATCTGTTGTTTGTCTTCGTGATTCCGCTGGCGCATGCCGGTTTGGCTTTGGCGATTGGCCTGGCTGCCTGCCTGAATGCGGCGTTGCTGTATTGGCAGTTGCGCAAGCGCGGCATGTTTACGCCGCAGCCAGGCTGGGCGTTGTTTAGCGGTAAGTTGCTGCTGGCCTTGCTGGCGATGGCGGCGGCGTTGCTGCTGACCATGCAGCAGCTGCCTACCTGGGCGGACGGCAGCATGCTCTGGCGCTTGTTGCGTTTGGGCGGCTTGGTCGGGGCGGGGTTGCTGGCTTATTTCGCCGTACTGGCACTGCTGGGTTTTCGAGTGCGTGATTTTGCCCGGCGCAGCGCGCTCTGACTGCGGCTGATTTGACGCCTGTTGTCTGCTGTCCGGTGTGCGTATAATCGCCCACTTTATGAGCAAGAAGCGCGTTATGCAGCTGGTTCGAGGCCTACACAACTTGCGGCCCCAGCATCGGGGCTGTGTCGCCACCATCGGTAATTTCGACGGCGTCCATCGTGGTCATCAGGCCATTCTGGCGCGTTTACGTGAGCGCTCCGCCGAGCTTGGGGTGCCCAGCTGCGTATTGATTTTCGAGCCGCAGCCGCGCGAGTTCTTTGCTCCCGATACGGCCCCTGCGCGACTAACACGATTGCGTGACAAGCTGGCGCTGCTGGCAGCCGAAGGTGTTGATCGAGTGCTGTGTCTGAGTTTCAACCGCCGCCTGCGCGAGCTGAGCGCCGCTGAGTTTGTGCATCGTGTGCTGGTGGAAGGCTTGGGTGTACAGCATTTAGAAGTGGGTGATGACTTTCGTTTTGGCTGTGATCGCGCTGGCGATTTCGCTTTCCTTGCTGATGCAGGTGAGCGTGAAGGCTTCAGCGTTGAGGCGGCCAGTACGGTTGAGCTGGACGGTATTCGCGTCAGCAGTACGCGTGTGCGTCAAGCCTTGGATGCGGCTGATTTCGCCCTGGCGCAACACCTGCTAGGCCGCCCCTTCCAGATCGCCGGGCGGGTGTTGCATGGGCAGAAACTGGGCCGTCAGCTGAATGCGCCGACCGCCAACGTGCAGCTCAAGCGCAAGCGAGTGCCGCTGCGCGGGGTTTATCTGGTCAGTACTGAGATCGATGGTCAGACCTGGCCAGGGGTCGCCAACATTGGTGTGCGTCCCAGTGTTGCAGGTGATGGCAGTGCCCACCTGGAAGTGCATGTGTTGGATTTTGCCGGTGATTTATATGGCCGGCGTTTGACGGTGGCTTTCCACCACAAGCTGCGCGATGAGCAGCGTTTCGCCTCGCTTGAGGCACTGAAGACGGCCATTGCTGCCGATATTGCCGCCGCCCGTGCCCATTGGCGCACTTAAATCAATTAGCGCCACCGCATACGAAGAGCCTGATATGACCGATTACAAAGCCACGTTGAACCTGCCTGATACCCAATTTCCGATGAAGGCGGGGCTGCCGCAGCGCGAGCCGCAAATTTTGCAGCGTTGGAACGAAATTGGCCTGTATCAGAAGCTGCGTGCGCAGGGCGAAGGCCGGCCGAAGTTCGTCCTGCACGACGGCCCGCCTTACGCCAACGGCAGCATTCACATCGGTCATGCGGTCAACAAGATCCTCAAAGACATCATCACCCGCTCCAAGACCCTGTCCGGTTTTGACGCGCCCTATGTGCCGGGCTGGGACTGCCATGGTCTCCCGATTGAGCACAAGGTCGAAACCACCTTTGGCAAAAACCAGCCGTCTGACCTGACTCGTGAGCGCTGCCGCACCTATGCCGGCGAGCAGATCGAAGGGCAGAAGGCTGACTTCGTGCGCCTTGGCGTGTTGGGCGATTGGGACAATCCCTACAAGACCATGGCGTTTGCCAACGAGGCGGGCGAAATCCGTGCGCTGGCCGAGATGGTCAAGCAAGGTTTTGTGTTCAAGGGGCTGAAGCCGGTCAACTGGTGTTTCGATTGCGGCTCAGCCCTGGCAGAGGCTGAGGTCGAATATCAAGACAAGAAGTCCGAAGCCATCGACGTGGCTTTTGTGGTTGAAGATGCTGACAAGCTAGCCGCCGCATTTGGTCTGGCTAGTTTGCCTAAAGCGGCCTCTATCGTGATCTGGACCACCACGCCCTGGACCATTCCGGCCAACCAGGCGCTTAACGTTCATCCTGAGTTCACGTACGCCCTTGTCGATATCGGCGATCGTTTGCTGCTGCTGGCTGAAGAATTAGTGGAAGGTTGCCTGGCCCGTTACGGCCTGCAGGGCGAAGTTATCGCGACGGCTCAAGGCGCAGCACTTGAGCTGATCCGCTTCCGCCATCCGTTTTACGAACGTTTCGCACCGGTATACCTGGCCGAGTACGTCGAATTGGGCGCTGGTACCGGCGTCGTGCATTCGGCGCCTGCGTACGGTGAGGACGACTTCCGTTCCTGCAAAGGCTACGGCATGAGCAATGACGACATTCTCAGCCCGGTGCAGAGCAATGGTGTGTATGTCAGCGATCTGCCGTTTTTTGGCGGCCAGTTTATCTGGAAGGCCAACCCGGCCATCGTTGCCAAGCTCGAAGAAGTCGGCGCGCTGCTCAAACACGAAACCATCCAGCACAGCTATATGCACTGCTGGCGGCACAAAACGCCGCTGATCTACCGCGCCACCGCGCAGTGGTTCGTTGGCATGGATAAGCAGCCCAACGAAGGCAGCACCCTGCGCGAGCGTGCGCTGGCTGCCATCGAGCAGACCGAGTTTGTTCCCGCGTGGGGCCAGGCGCGCCTGCACAGCATGATCGCCGGACGCCCCGATTGGTGCATCTCGCGTCAGCGTAACTGGGGTGTGCCGATTCCGTTCTTCCTGCACAAGGAGAGCGGTGAACTGCACCCGCGTACCACCGAACTGATGGAAGAAGTCGCTCTGCGCGTTGAGCAGCAAGGCATCGAAGCCTGGTTCAAGCTGGACGCCGCCGAGTTGCTGGGTGACGAGGCGGTGCAGTACGACAAGATCAGCGACACCTTGGATGTTTGGTTTGATTCAGGCACCACCCACTGGCACGTCATGCGCGGTTCGCATCCGATGGGGCACGACAACGGTCCACGTGCAGATTTGTACCTGGAAGGTTCTGACCAGCATCGCGGTTGGTTCCACTCCTCGCTGCTTACGGGAGCGGCGATCGACGGTCATGCGCCCTACAAAGAGCTGCTGACCCACGGTTTTGTGGTCGATGAGAACGGCCGCAAGATGTCCAAGTCGATGGGCAACGTGGTTGCGCCGCAGGAAGTAAATGACAGCCTGGGCGCCGACATTTTACGTCTATGGGTATCGTCTACCGATTACTCCGGCGAGATGGCTGTGTCCAAAGTCATCCTGCAGCGCAGCGCTGACTCTTACCGGCGTATCCGCAATACCGCACGCTTCTTGCTCTCCAATCTCAGCGGTTTCGACCCGGCGCAGCACCTGCTGCCGGTTGAAGACATGTTGGCGTTGGACCGTTGGGCCGTCGACCGCGCGCTGTTGCTACAGCGCGAAGTAGAAGAGGCCTACGGCAGCTACCGCTTCTGGAACGTTTACCAGAAAGTGCACAACTTCTGCGTGCAAGAGCTGGGCGGTTTCTACCTCGACATCATCAAAGATCGTCAGTACACCACTGCGGCGGACAGCGTGGCGCGTCGCTCCTGCCAAACGGCGCTGTTCCATATCGCCGAAGCGCTGGTGCGCTGGATTGCGCCGGTGCTGTCGTTTACCGCCGACGAGCTATGGCAGTACTTGCCGGGCGAGCGCAATGAATCGGTGATGCTCAATGGCTGGTATCAGGGCCTGAGCGAGCTACCACAGGACTTCGAACTGAGCCGCGAGTTCTGGGAGCGGGTCATGGCGGTCAAGGTCGCGGTGAACAAGGAAATGGAGAATCTGCGTGCGGCCAAAGCTATCGGCGGCAACTTGCAAGCCGAAGTGACGCTCTACGCGGAAGACAGCCTGGTCAATGATCTGAACAAGCTCGGTAACGAGTTGCGCTTTGTGCTGATCACCTCCACGGCGAGCCTAGCGCCGCTGAGCAGTGCGCCGAGTGATGCTGTAGAAACAGAGGTGTCGGGGCTCAAGTTGAAGGTGCTCAAATCCGCTCACGCCAAGTGTGCGCGCTGCTGGCATCACCGTGAGGATGTCGGCGTGAAGCCGGCGCACCCGGAAATTTGCGGCCGCTGTGTAGACAACATCGAAGGCGCGGGCGAGGTTCGTCACTATGCTTAATAACGGCACGCCTAACGCCAGCCGTTTCGGTCGCCTGGCTTGGTTGTGGCTGAGTTTGATGGTGTTTGTGCTTGATCAAGCCAGCAAGTTTTACTTCGACAATAGCCTGAGCATGTACCAGCAGATCGTGATCATCCCCGATTACTTCAGCTGGACCCTGGCCTATAACACCGGAGCTGCATTCAGCTTCTTAGCCGATGCCGCCGGCTGGCAGCGCTGGTTCTTCGCCGCGATTGCCATCGCCGTCAGCGCGGTGTTGGTGGTTTGGCTCAAGCGTCTTAAACCCAGCGAGACTTGGCTAGCAGTCGCCTTGGCGTTAGTGCTGGGCGGGGCACTGGGCAATTTGGTAGACCGCGTAGTATTTGGTCATGTGGTTGACTTCATCCTGCTGCATTGGCATCAGCAGTGGTATTTCCCCGCCTTCAACGTGGCGGACATGGCGATTACTGGCGGTGCGATCCTGCTGGCGCTGGATATGTTTAAAGGCGATAAATCCGGAGATAAAGGCCATGAGTGAACCTCTCATTCAAGAACTGCGAATTGGCCCGGACAAGCAAGTGACCCTGCATTTCGCCCTTAAGCTGGATAACGGCGATGTGGTCGACAGCACCTTCGATAAAAAGCCGGCCACTTTTAAGGTGGGTGATGGCAACTTGCTGCCAGGTTTTGAACAGGCCATTTACGGATTAAAGGCGGGTGACAAACGCAGCCTGTCGATCAGTCCGGAGCAGGGGTTTGGCCAGGGCAACCCGCAGAATATCCAGGTCATGCCGCGCAGCCAGTTTCAGGAGATGGAGCTGTCTGAAGGCCTGCTGGTGATTTTCAATGATGCTGCCAATGCTGAGCTACCCGGTGTGGTCAAAGCCTTTGACGACAGCCAGGTGACCATTGACTTCAATCACCCGCTAGCCGGCAAGGCGCTGAGCTTCGATGTGGAAATTATTGAGGTTAAAGCGCTCTGATCTGTAGTTCGCTTCGGTGGGTGCGGCTTTGGCCGCGAGGTTTTACCGTTTAGGCCTGACGGCCGGAGCCGCTAACATATTGCTCACCCGTGAATATGGCCGCGCCGTACGCTGGCCAGAACGATTCACCGCCGAGGTTTCCGCCATGCATATCAAACTCGCCAACCCTCGCGGCTTCTGCGCCGGCGTAGATCGCGCCATTGAAATCGTCAATCGCGCGTTGGAAGTCTTCGGTCCGCCGATCTATGTGCGCCACGAAGTCGTCCATAACAAATTCGTGGTCGAAGACTTGCGCTCCCGTGGTGCGGTCTTCGTTGAAGAGCTGGATCAGATTCCGGACGACGTTATCGTCATCTTCAGCGCTCACGGCGTATCCCAGGCTGTGCGTAACGAAGCAGAGCGACGCGGCTTGAAAATATTCGACGCCACCTGCCCTTTGGTGACCAAGGTGCACATGGAAGTAGTGCGTTATAGCCGGGAAGGGCGCGAATGCATCCTGATCGGCCACGAGGGCCACCCAGAAGTCGAAGGCACCATGGGCCAATACGACGCCAGTAACGGTGGCAGTATCTACTTGGTTGAGGACGAGGCGGACGTTGCTGAGTTGCAGGTGCGCAACCCCGAAGCGCTGGCTTTTGTCACCCAAACTACCCTATCGATGGATGACACCAGCAAGGTCATCGACGCCTTGCGCAATAAGTTCCCTGCTATTGGCGGGCCGCGCAAAGACGACATTTGCTACGCCACCCAGAATCGTCAGGACGCGGTCAAACAACTTGCTGCTGAGTGCGATGTGCTGCTTGTCGTCGGTAGCCCCAACAGCTCCAACTCCAACCGCCTGCGTGAGCTGGCTGAACGCATGGGTACCCCGTCCTACCTGATTGATGGGGCAGAGGATCTCAAGCGGGAGTGGTTTGCAGGCATGACCGGTATCGGCATCACCGCCGGCGCATCTGCGCCGGAAGTGTTGGTACAAGGCGTTATTCAGCAGCTCAGCGAGTGGGGCGCAACAGGCGCGCAAGAACTGCTGGGGCGGCCGGAGAACGTGACGTTTTCGATGCCCAAGGAGTTGCGGATGCTACCTGTTTCATAAGCATCCAGCGTGTTGCCTGAGTATTCGCGCGCGTCCAGCTTTATTGATAATTATTTTGTAGCTGACGTCGTGGTTAGCTGAGCAGACCGTAAAGGTTCCGGCGGCGAACGCTCGGTTAGGTTGGACCGCCTCGCCACTGGGGAGGAAGGTTGCGCCGGCTCGCCACGGTTGGTTGCTGGTGACCCTGAGTCGGCTATCAAGAGCGGCTCGCTTGATTAATACCTGTGTATTGGTTAACTCAGACGTTGTCGAACTGCCTATGCTCTCAACATATCCCACCTGCCATCCACAAGCCCAACAGTTAGCCGATGCGGGCTGTATAAGGACTTCGCGTTGCTGTGTGACCGCTTGGGCGCGGGCAAACCCGATGTCCTGACGTATTTGATGTGTTACTGATTCTAGCCGGCTTCGCTCAAGCCAAGAACTAGCAGCCGGCATAGCGGTTGAGGCCAGAATTGAAAGCACAACAAGAATGATAAGACTTTCAAGCAAACTGGTTCCATTTTCCATTTGTCACATCCATGTGCATTGCTCCAGTTATGAAGCTAGACCACTCAGCAGAAAGCGACCAGTGACCTGTCGTCAGCACCATTGGTGCGGCTGTCGCGCGTCAGGTGACAGACGTGTGCGCTGTCAATAACCTAAATGTGGGATGAATAGGAGGTACAAAGTGAAGCTTTTTCGAGGTTTTACTCTGGTGGAGCTGATGATCACCATTGCGGTTGCTGGCGTGCTTTTGGCGATCGCAGTTCCAAGCTTTACTGACTTAATAAGAAATAACCGCTCACAGGCTGCGGCTAACGAGCTGGTTTCAGCGTTTAACGCAGCGCGAGCAGAGGCAGTTAAGCGTGGTAGGCGGGTGAGTCTTTGCCCAAGTGTTAATGGGACATCTTGCTCGGGCACTGCATGGCAGTCAGGCTGGATTGTGTTTGTAGATACTGCAGCCAGTGACACGACCAGTACGGCAACTGTCGGGACTGTACTCAACCGCCGCAGCGCAATGCCGACGGGTGCCACAGCAACGGGAGGTGCAACATTTATTCGCTACTCCGGCTTGGGTTTTGCGCCTGTTCGTCAAAATATTACCGTGCAGACCTCGTCTTGCACTGGACAGAACGCCAGGCTTATTTCCTTTTCGTCGTCGGGACGTATCAATGTGCAAAAAGTTGCGTGCACCTAAGGGGGAGCTAGATGAAACATGCACAAGGTTTTTCGCTAATTGAGGTGCTGGTAACGTTGCTGATAACGTCTGTCGGCCTCTTAGGTCTTGCTGGGTTGCAGGTAAAATCACTGCAGTTTAACCATGGGGCTTATTTGCGCTCCCAGGCCAATATTCTGGCATATGACATGGCAGATCGTATGCGCCTCAATAAAGATGATGCGCGTGCAGGGCAGTACAACATCCTCATCACCGCCAACAAGCCTACAGCCTCAAATCTCGAAACCACTGATCAAAATCAATGGTTGACTTTAATTGAGAATACGCTGCCCTCCGGGGATGGATCGGTCAGCTGTGTATCTAATATCTGCACCTTGACTATTACGTGGCGGGAAGCGGGTCGGGATACGGACGACAGCTTCACCTATAAAACGCAAATCTAGGGTAAAGCTATGCGTAATTTAGAGAAAGGCTTGTCGCTGGTTGAGTTGATGGTGGCAATGGTAATCGGGCTCTTCCTAATATCCGGGGTCACTAAAGTTTTCTTGGACAGTAAGCGAACATACAGTTTCCAGCAGGCATTGGCGCGAGTTCAAGAAAACGGCCGTATGGCCATGGAGTTTATAGGGCGGGATGTCCGCATGGCGGGTTACTCAGGCTGTGCTAGTGGTGATTACTCATCGCTCACCAATACGTTAAATAACGCTACAAGCTTAAATTATGATTTTTCTCGCGGAGTTAACGGCTATGACGTGGGTGCCAGTGTGCCAGCTGCGTTGTCAGCGTTGAGTCCAGCGCCGCTGGCTAATACTGATGTGTTGATTTTAAAAGGGCCACTTGGCGATGGGGTTAAGGTTGTAAGTAATAATAATTCGGCTCAACTTTTTGCGCAGGTTACGAGCACCGATAGTGGGGCTTGTGCAGGCAATACGGATCGAATTAGTGGGATCTGTAAGGCTGATATATTGATGGTTGCTGATTGTAGTAAGGCCAGGATATTCCAGGCTGGTAATATTCAGGCTACCGGTGGAACTCCCCCTGCGTTCAATATAACCCATCCGGCTTCAGGTACTCCTGGCAATGCAATAAGCTCTTGGGGTGGCGCTAGTGCTTCCAGCTCAGAGAGCTTCGGCACAGACGCCGAAATAATCAAAATGAATACCGTGTACTACTATATTGCAACCGGTGCAGGGGGGCGGCCTTCCTTATATCAATCTATAGCGCCTAACCCAGGTGTAGAGATTCTTGAGGGTGTTGAGAATATGCAACTACTCTATGGGCGAGATACAGGTGCTGATTTAGTGCCGGATCAATATGATACAGCCACAGCTGTAAGTACAGCATCGGCCTGGGACAAAGTTGGTGCTGTTCGAGTGCAACTATTGATGCAGAGTGTGGATGATGGCGTTACTGACATTGCCCAGCCTTATAGTTTCAACGGAGCGAATGTAACTCCAGCCGATAGAAGGTTGCGTCATGTATTTGTCTCTACCATCGGAGTGAGGGCAAAAATGCCATGAATGTGTATTATAAAAAACACCACTTCGGGCAGCGTGGGGCAACCCTAATTGTCGCGTTAATTCTTTTGTTGATTTTGACTGTAATTGGTGTTGCCGGAATGCAGGACACAACGTTGCAGGAAAAAATGGTAGGCAATATGCGTGACCGCAACCTTGCCTTCCAAGCTTCGGAATCAGCCTTGCTCGGTGGCGAGAAATACCTCCAGTCAGCGGTATTGCCAGTGTTTGCAAATTCTGGGGGGCTAATCAATGAGACCTATACAAATCTACAGCCCGGCAATCCGGCTTTCTGGGATAGTTACCCGTGGTCTACCAATGCTAGGACCTACGCTACTCAGTTCAGTGAGCTGAGTGCGGCGCCACTCTATGTCATCGAAGAAATCAAAACTATGGTTGCTCCAGTCGGTGAAAGTATGAAGTTTGGCGCATTGAAAGAGATAAAAAGTTACCGTGTTACGGCCCGTGCTCAAGGTGGCACCACGGACGCGGTGGTAATTCTGCAGTCGACCTATCGTCGGCAGGGAGGTATCTAATGCTTAAATTAAATTCCGTCGCATTGGGCGCAAGCTTAGCCTTGTATGCGTCATCCCCTGCGTGGGCGTTAAATATTGCAGACGTGCCGCTGTTTCAGTCGACTACGGTAGCGCCTAATATTATGCTGCTCGTTGATAACTCCGGGAGTATGAATAATATTATTCAAGCAGATGCGGCGATGTCAGGTAGTTGGCCTAATATTACTTACAGGGTTGGTCAGGCTGATACTCTTGTAGTTGATATGACGCTTTCTAATATCCAGATTGGTACTATTAAGCAAAAAGAATGTTCTGCTGGCTTTAAGGCTATATATGATGCGGCTGGTAATAATCGAAGGTGCTATGTGTTTCCAGATCCAGTAGGGGGTGGGTCGACGCGATATACGGCAAAGTACCTTTCTTATATTTATGCAACTTACACTGGTGCTAGTAATGATCTAACTACACTGTCTGATGCGGTGTTCCCGAAGCAAGTCAGGATGGCAGTTGCTAAGGCGTCGGCAGTGTCTGTGGTCAATGCGAATCGCTCTATGCGTATTGGTCTTTCGTCATTCAATCCGCCGGTTAATGCTGATAGTGGCCCCGGTGGAAGTATTAATAGTAGTGTTGCCAGTTTATCACCTTCGTCTAGCGTCACTCAGGCTCAGGCTGACGCTAACTACTCTAGTTTGATTTCGAGTATTGATGCGCTGAGCCCAAATTCGAATACACCCTTGGCGGAATCTTATTATGAGGTTACCCGTTATTTTCGAGGGATGAGCCGCTATCAAGGAGTAGGGGCGGGAAATTATACAAGCCCTATCCAATATCGCTGCCAAAAGAATTTCGGGGTTGTTATTACGGATGGTCTGCCGACGTTTGACCGGACTTTTACGGCGGCGGATAACGATGCAGATTCCAGGCTGCCGGACTGGGACGGTGTCGGAAGTAATCAGGCTGAAGGCATTAAATATTCAGATGGTTTGGGTGTGGGTGATGGTGAGGGCAGTAGTCTTTATCTTGATGATATTTCGAAATTTGCATTCGATATTGATATGAGAAGTTCTGGTGTTGATCTCGCGGGTGTCTCTTTTAATGACTCTGCGTTTGCTAAGCAAAATATTGAAACCTTTACTGTGGGCTTCTCGACATCCAATCAGATGCTTGAAGATGCTGCCGAGCTTGGCAAGGGTAGTTATTATACTGCGAATAACGCCGCCCAGCTCAATAGCGTTCTCTCTAGCGCGCTGCAGTCCATTAAAGAGCGCACAAGTTCCGCTGCTGCTATTGCGACAAACTCTACACGCCTGGATACAGACACACTTATCTATCAGGCGAAATTCAACAGTGCCGACTGGAGCGGCGAGTTGCTAGCGTTTGGCATCAATGCTGATGGCTCGGTAGGTCCGGTAAGCTGGAGAACTGGTACCGCGGGGCTTATTCCAGCAGCGGCTTCGCGGAATATATTTACTCGTAACGCTCTGGGGGGGGCTGCTTTCCAGTGGGTTAACCTCACTTTGGCTCAGCAGGCAGAGTTGAGTGTTTCGAATGCAGCTGATGGCGTGACCGTTGTAAATTGGCTGCGCGGAGGTAGTTCGGGCGCAACACTCACAAGCGGTGAGGTGTTGCGTAGCCGGACAACAGTGCTTGGCGATATTGTGAATTCGGATCCGGTATATGTTGGTGCCCAAAATTATGGCTATACCATACCTAACGATCCCTTGGTGACGACCGAGCCTGCAGATACGTATCAGAGTTTTTTAGAAACAAAAAATAGTGCAACCAAGTTGTTGTTAGTAGGCGCTAATGACGGGATGGTACATGGTTTCAATGCTGAAACAGGTGCTGAGCTGTTTGCCTATGTGCCAACATCTTTGTTCAAGCAACGTACCACTACCCCTGGTGCCACACCAGGTTTACGCTACCTGACCAAGAATAGTTATGCTCACAAATATTATGTTGATGGTTCTATAGGTGTAGGTGACGTCTTTGACTCCAATGTTGTTAGTGGGGGATGGAAGACTTACGCCGTTGGCGGTTTAGGCGCGGGTGGGCGCGGTATATATGCGTTAAATATCACCAATCCGGCAGGTTTCTCCGCGAGTGATGTGTTGTGGGAAATTACGGCGCCCGATACGTCTACGGCTTCGAATGATTGGAATGACCTGGGTTATACCTATGGCGTGCCGGTTATTGCGCGCACCAATGACAATACGTGGGTGGCTATTTTTGGTAACGGCTACGAGAGTAATACTGGTCGGGCAGCTCTCTATGTGGTTAATGCGCTGACCGGTGCTCTTATAAAGAAAATAGTAGTGGATACAGATACCACCGCTGATGTTGATAATGGTCTTTCCACGCCTTCAGTAGTGGTTGATGCAAATCGTCAAATTACTTATGTGTATGCCGGGGATCTGAAAGGTAATCTGTGGAAGTTTGACCTGACCGGTGCTGTCGCGGCTTGGGATTCTTACAAGACTTCCGGCAATAATACTAACAAAGTAAGCGTCCCGTTATTCATCGCCAAGAATGCCTCGAATCAAGCCCAGCCTATTACATCGGGGTTGGAAATTGGCTCGCATCCTACTGACGGTGGCTTAATACTCTACTTTGGCACGGGTAAGTATTTTGAGACTACCGACAACGTAGTTGGCTCTAGCCCACAAATGCAGAGTTTCTATGGTATTTGGGATAAGCCAGTGACGGGCGCTAGTCTCAATGGTTGGGAAATCACAGCAAGGAGTGAGTTGCAGCGACAACAGATTACCTTTGAATCTGCAGATTATCGGTCGTTCAGTAATAACGCCATTAATTGGTCAACTCAGCGTGGTTGGTATATGGATCTGGCACCCCCTCCTTATAGCGCTGCTGGTGAGCGATCTGTAAGTTTGCCACTGTTGAGGGCTGGTCGAATTATTTTCACCACTCTCATTCCTTCTGCCGATCCTTGTCTTGCCGGGGGTACTAGCTGGCTGATGGAAATGGATGCGTTCACCGGAGGTAGTTTGAATTATTCTGTGCTGGACGTGAATAATGATGGTGAGTTTAATAATGCTGATAAGATTGCTTGTGGCTCAGGCCTTCTTTGTTACGCAGGAGGTAAGCGTTCACCGGAGGGGATTATCAAAACTCCGGGTATCGTTTCCGCAGGTAAGACCGAGTACAAATACTCCGGTGGCTCATCAGGTAATATTTTGGTGGTCAAGGAGAAGGGTTCACTGAAAGAGGGCAGAATGTCATGGCGACAATTACGCTGAGGCCAGCGGTGCGTGGTTTTACCTTGATTGAGTTGCTGATAGTGGTAGCTATAGTCGGAATTTTGGCTGCTATCGCTTATCCCAGTTATCAAGAGTACGTACGCAAAGGCAATCGCACTGATGCAACAACTGCGCTCTTGCAAGTGTCGCAGACGCTTGAGCGCTGCTTTACTCAGTTCAGTGCTTACAATAATGCCAACTGTTCTGTGCAAAATGCCGGGACTGTAAACTCTGCTGAACGGTTGTATACGATCGGCATCGCCAGTGCGGCTACGACTTATACTTTAACGGCTACGCCTGTTGCCGGGAGGGCGCAGGCCAGTGACGGTAAATGTGCGACATTGACACTTACTCACCTAGGGCTTAAAGGCGCTACAGGAACAGCTTCCACTGAATGCTGGAAGTAACAATATTCAGGGCCTGCTTGTCAGGTCCTGTTTCTTTGTAAGGGTGGTAGCGTGAAGGTGGTCTGCGTAGGTGGTGGCGTTATTGGCCTGCTGAGTGCTCTAAAGTTGGCAAATTCCGGAGCTAAACTCCGCATAATAGAGTGTGCTGAGGTTGGCCAGGAGTCTTCCTGGGCCGGCGGGGGCATCGTTTCCCCTCTATATCCCTGGCGCTACGATTGCGCAGTGACCGCTTTAGCGCATTGGTCGCAAGAGTTCTATCCGCGTATAGGTCAGCAACTGTTGGTGCAGACGGGAGTCGACCCTGAGGTTTGTGTCACAGGGTTGTACTGGCTTGACTTGGATGATGAGGCGCAGGCGCTGTCTTGGGCTGACCGCGAAAAGCGGCCGCTGCAGCGGATTGATAGGCGCTCTGTCCAGCGCGCAATTCCAGCACTGTCCAGGGTTTTCAAGCATGCGGTGCATCAAGCAGATGTGGCGAATGTGCGTAATCCGCGCTTGGTCAAAGCGCTGCGTGCTGCTCTGCAGCGAATGCCGAATGTCACGCTGCATGAGCAGTGTGCGGTCAGTGGTTTTATCCGCGAAGGCGGCCGTATCACGGGCGTGCGCACGGCGCAGGGTGATATGTATGCCGATCAGGTTGTGCTTGCAGCCGGAGCCTGGAGTGGCGAGCTGATGAAAACCCTCGGCGTCGAGTTGCCGGTGGTACCGGTTAAGGGGCAGATGATTCTGTACAAGTGTGCCGAAGAGTTTTTGCCTGCCATCGTCCTGGCCAAGGGGCGCTATGCGATTCCGCGGCGTGATGGCCATATCCTGATTGGCAGCACGCTTGAGCATGCTGGTTTCGACAAAACACCAACTGACGAGGCGCTGGCCAGCTTAAAAGCTTCCGCTATCGAATTGTTGCCGGCGCTGGCGGATGCCGAGGTTGTGGGGCATTGGGCGGGGCTGCGGCCTGGTTCGCCGGAGGGCATTCCGTTTATTGGGCCGGTGCCGGGGCATGAGGGTTTGTGGTTGAACTGCGGGCATTATCGCAATGGACTGGTGCTGGCGCCGGCGTCCTGCCAATTGCTGGCGGATCTGATGCTCGGGCGTGAGCCGATTGTGGACCCGACGCCTTATGCGCCGGCTGGGCGGTTGGGTTTTACTGTTTGAGTCGATGGTTTAAGGAAGGGCTTTGCGGCTAAAGCCCCGTCTTCAACTGATGCTATGTGACGCATGGCGTTAGTCTATGCCGAGCTTCTTTAGTCGATAGCGCATTGAGCGAAAGCTTAGGCCTAAACGCTGAGCGGCTGCGGTGCGGTTCCAGCGAGTTTCTTCCAGGGCCTGCATGATAAGCTTGCGCTCGATGGCTTCTAGGTAGTCTTCCAGATTATCAATCTGGGCGAGGTTGGCTTCGCCGTTCTCACTGATAGGGCTGCTGTCGGCCAGGCGCAGGTCGCTGGCGGAGATGCGATCGTCTTCGCACAGGGTGTAGGCGCGCTCAAGCATGTTCTCCAGTTCGCGTACGTTGCCCGGGAAGCGGTAGCTTTTGAGCTTCTCCAGTGCATCGTCGTCCAACTTGGCCGGGCTGAGGCCGGTGCCCTCGGCCAGGCGCTTGAGCATGATGTCGGCCAGCAGCGTAATGTCTTCGCGTCGTTCGCGTAGGGCTGGTACGCGTAACTCGATGACGTTGAGGCGGTAATAAAGATCTTGGCGGAAGCGTTCGGCGGCGACTTCTCCGGCAAGGTCTTTGTGGGTGGCGCAAAGAATGCGCACATCAACCACCAGCTCCTGCTGACCGCCGACGGCGCGCACGGCTTTTTCTTGAATTGCGCGTAGCAGTTTGACTTGCATCGGCAGCGGCAGGTCGGCTACCTCGTCGAGAAATAGAGTGCCGCCATTGGCGGCTTGGAATAACCCCTGCTTGTCCTCAATGGCGCCGGTGAAGCTGCCTTTCTTGTGGCCGAAGAACTCACTCTCCATCAGCTCGCTAGGAATGGCGCCGCAGTTGACCGGCACGAAAGGTTGTTCGCTGCGCGAGCCCTGCTCGTGGATCAAGCGGGCTACCAGTTCTTTGCCGCTACCGGATTCACCGCTGATATACACGGGGGCCTGACTGCGCGCCAGTTTGAGGATTTGTTTGCGCAGGGTCTTCATTGGCGGCGACTCGCCGAGCAGGCGGCTGTCCACCGGCAGTTCTTCGCCGTCGGCACTGCGCAGGCGCAAGGCGGCGGCGACCAGTTCGCGCAAGCGCCCGAGGTCGACGGGCTTGGTCAAAAAGTCGAATGCCCCGGCCTTCAGTGCATTGATTGCGGTGTCCAGGCTGCCGTAGGCGGTGATCATCGCAACCGGTACTTGCGGATGACGCTGCAGAATGTGCTGTACCAGCTCTAGGCCCGTGCCGTCGGGCAGGCGCATATCGGTCAGGCACAGGTCAAAGGGCTCTTTGGCCAGCCATTCTCGGGCCTCTTTGACGTTCCGTGCGCTACGAGTGTCGAGCTTCATCCGCCCCAGGGTGATCTCCAGAAGTTCACGAATATCGGGTTCGTCGTCGACGATCAAGGCTCTCTGGCGGGTCATGGTCAGCTCAGTTTTCGCGGGTGGGCGAAGGTGATGCGCAGACAACTGCCGCCACCTTCACGAAGTTTATAGTCAAGACGCGCCTGATTGCTTTCGCACAGCTCGCGGGAAATATACAAGCCTAAGCCGGTACCTTTGTTTTCTGTGGTGTAGAAGGGTTCAAACAAGTGGTGCAGTTGTTCCTCGGCGACGCCAGGGCCATCGTCCAACACCTCAAGCACGGGCAGCTCGCTGTCAGGGTCGCGGAATAGATTCAGCCAAACTTGCCCTTGTTTGTTCTTCTGCGCGCTATAGCGCAGGCCGTTTTCCACCAAGTTGCTTAATACCTGGGTGAGCTGATGGGGGTCCATTCGCGTCTGAATGCTACCGCTGCTGGTTTGTAGATGCAGGGTCTGGCCCGGTGCTGCACTGCCACGAAACTCGCTAGCAAAACGGTGCAGCCAGTATTTCAGGTCAAGCAGTTGCGGCTCGGCTTGACGGCGCCGCGAGAGCTGCAAAACGTTCTCGATGACCAGGTTCATGCGCCGTGAGTGATCCTGGATGATCTGTGCCAGGCGCAGATCTGGCCCCTCCAGATCTTCTGACTCTTGCAGCAGTTGTGCGGCGTGACTGATGGCTCCCAGTGGGTTCCGAATTTCGTGGGCGATACCTGCCGTCAGGCGGCCGAGAGAGGCGAGCTTGAGTTGCTGCGCTTGTTGGGCGATTTGTGAGATGTCGTCGAGAAAGATCAGTGTGTGTTTGTACTCGCCGCGTAGCAGGGCAATAAAGCTCGGTTGTAATACACGGCCATCGGGTGCCGCTTGCAGGCTGCTAGGGCGCAAACTTGGGTTGTGCGACCACTGCTGCATGCGCTTGATCAATTCGGGGCAGTGCGGGTCGAGGATTTTGCCCGTTAGGTCGGCATGCCCTAGCAGGTGATTGGCACCTTGGTTGGCCAGCAGTACGCGATGCAGTTCATCCAAAACCAGAATGCCTGTACGCATGCGCTGCAGGATCAGGCCGTTTAATGCCTCTAGATTGGCCACATCAGCGGCACGCTGCTCTGCAAGGCTTTCGCTGGCTTGCAGGCGTCGGGTTAGGCCTTGCACGAACAAGGCGGCAGCGAAGCACAGTGCGCCAAATGCGCCGACCTGAACGTACTGGGCTGTAGCTGCAGGGCGGCTGAGGCTAAGGAAGAAGGTGAGGTAAATCATGCCGATTGCGGCGACAGCGGCAATCAGTAGGCCGATACGCCCACGCAGCAGAATATTGCTGATAGCCACTGCGACAATCAGTAAGTTGCCTATGCCGCTTGGCGTACCGCCACCGGCATAGAACAGGCCGGCGAGTAGAATGACGTCGACCAGTGCCAGGCTGAAAATCTGCGCCAGGCGTTTGGGTCTACGTACTGTGGCGATGATCAGGACATTAAGGGCTAGATACAGCCAGCTGCCGTTGCGAAATAGCTCCGGGTTAGCCATCTCAAGTAGATCAGTGTGCAGGTTGCTGGATACCAGCAGTGCCAAGGCGAGGCCAATAATCAAACGGTACAGGTGGTAGAGGCGCAGGATTCGCCAGCTTTGCTCCCCGCTTAGGTTGAGTTCAGTGCTCACTGGGCTGCGAGCCTTGCTCTAGATGTGCCTGGCTGCAGAACCAGTGCTCGTTTCTCGCCAGAGCATGGTCGCGCGGCACATGAACGCCACATTGTTCGCAGCGCACCATCGGCGCCGCGTTGCTGATGGTGTCGTCAGTGCGGGTGGCTGTTGACCGGGTAACGCGCCGCCACAGCCAGAACGCGCCAGCAATGATGGCCAGCCAGAACAACAAGCGGAACAGACCCATAATGCCCTCTTCTTTTTGATTGGCTGGCAGTTTAGCTAAACGGCCTGTATGCGCCCAGCGTTGAGGCCGTGCGCCGGGTGCTGTTCTGCGCAGTGGTTATCAGTAGGTCGGCGCTGTATGGGTGGTGAGTGCTTTGTAGTGCTGAGTCAATAAAAAACGGGAGACCGATGGCCTCCCGCTTTATGCGCACGTCTTGCTCAATCAAACAGGCCGAAGGTCATGTAGCTGAACCACGAGCGACTGGATTGCTCTTCAGTCTCGACGCTTTTGAGCTCGTCCGGAATTTGTTCTTCGGCATCTTCGTACTGGCGAATCACGTCCTGGCTGGCGCGGGTTTCGCCCGGTGGCAGCGGGGTATCGGTTTCGATCAGGCCCAGTGTTGCCTTGGCCAGCCAGGAGCGAGTATCGGCTTCTTCTTCGCGCGGCACGAATTGGCCGTCGACCAGGCTTGGGTGGTCCGGGTAGTTGAGCTTGAGGGTTTCAAGGCTGGTGGCAGCTAGATCATCAAGGGTTAGGCGCTGGTAGGCCTCAGTCATTACCGCCAGGCCGTCGCCAACGGCTGGGGTTTCCTGGAAGTTTTCCACGACATACCGCCCGCGGTTGGCGGCTGCCACGTAGGCGTTACGGGTCAGGTAGTAGTGCGCCACATGAATTTCATAGGCGGCCAGCAGGTTACGCAGGTAAATCATGCGTTGCTTGGCGTCTGGCGCGTAGCGGCTGGTTGGATAGCGACTGGTGAGCTGAGCGAACTCGTTGTAGGAGTCGCGCGCAGCGCCCGGGTCGCGCTTGGTCATGTCCAGTGGGACGAAACGGGCGATCAGGCCACGATCCTGATCGAATGAAGTCAGGCCCTTCAGGTAATAGGCGTAGTCGACGTTAGCGTGCTGCGGGTGCAGACGGATAAAGCGGTCCGCCGCAGACTTTGCCGCTTCTGGCTCAACGCTCTTGTAGTAGGCGTAGATCAGCTCCAGCTGGGCCTGTTCGGCATAGCGTCCGAACGGGTAGCGCGACTCCAGCGCCTTGAGCTTGGCCACCGCAGCGGAGTAGCTACTATTGTCCAGGTCGGCCTGTGCCTGCTGGTAAAGTTCGGTCTCGCTCAGGTTTTCGTCGACGACCTCTTTCGATGAGCAGGCGGCGGTGAGGGCGAGGATTGCGATCAGCAGCAGGTGTTTCACTTGCATGGCGGCTTGCGTCCCTGTGACGGCGGCTGTCTTGAGCAAAGCCGTCCTGTTATGATGAGCGCCCCTGGTACCCCTGGGGCAAAGACGCCGTATTTAACCACAAGCGTGTAGCCGAAACCAAAAGCTATGCCCCCGCCGTTGCCGAGCATGCCCTCTATTAATAAGCAGATCATTGAACTGAACGCCGAGGTGCCCTATGAAATGGGCGGTCAACGCCTCGATCAAGTCGCCGCACTCCTGTTCGCTGAGCACTCGCGTTCGCGTCTGTCTGCCTGGATCAAAGAGGGTCTATTGACCGTCGATGGTGCGGTGTTGCGTCCGCGCGATATCGTCCATGGTGGATCGCTGCTGGCTCTTAAGGCCGAGCAGGAAGCCCAGGGCGAATGGATTGCCCAGGACATTGCACTCAACATCGTCTATGAAGACGAACAAATCTTGGTCATCGATAAGCCCGCGGGCCTGGTGGTGCACCCGGCTGCTGGGCATGCCGATGGCACCCTGCTTAACGCCTTGCTGCATCACGTGCCGGACATTATCAATGTGCCGCGCGCGGGTATCGTGCACCGTTTGGACAAGGACACCACCGGGTTGATGGTGGTCGCCAAGACCATTGAAGCGCAGACCCGCTTGGTCGATCAGCTGCAAAAACGCTCGGTCAGTCGCATCTACGAATGCATCGTGATCGGCGTGATCACCTCCGGCGGCAAGATTAACGCCCCGATCGGTCGCAGTTCCTCGCAGCGCCAGCGTATGGCTGTGAGCGATGGTGGTAAGCCCGCGGTGAGCCATTACCGGGTGTTGGAGCGCTACCGTTCGCATACCCATGCGCGGGTCAAGCTGGAGACCGGGCGCACTCACCAGATCCGCGTGCACATGAGCCATATTGGCTACCCGCTGGTCGGCGACCCGGTTTACGGTGGGCGCTTCCGCATTCCACCAGCGGCCAACCCGAGCATGGTGCAAAGCCTCAAGGAGTTTCCGCGTCAGGCCTTGCATGCGCGCTTCCTTGAGCTGGATCACCCGATGACCGGTGAGCGGATGAAGTGGCAGTCGCCGTTGCCGGATGACTTTGTCTGGTTGCTGACGCTGCTGCGCCAGGATCGTGAGGCTTTTATTGGGTAACAGGAATTGGGTGACAGGATGCACGACTGGCTAACGCCGCAATGGCCTGCTCCAGCAAGGGTAAGAACCTGCGTTACCACCCGCTCCGGTGGCGTGAGTCTGGCACCGTTCGATAATTGCAATCTGGGCGAGCATGTCAGTGATGACCCGCAGGCGGTTGCCAAAAACCGTCAACGGTTGGTCAGCCTGCTGGGCTGCAAGCCTGCTTGGTTGCAGCAGGTGCATGGCGTTACGGTGGTAGAGGCGAATCCGGCGTTGGTGCCTGAGGCTGACGCCAGTTGGACGAGCACACCAGGGATGGCCTGCACGGTCATGACCGCAGACTGCTTGCCTGTGCTGTTCTGTGATCGCGCCGGCACTCGTGTGGCGGCAGCGCATGCCGGTTGGCGCGGGCTGGCTGGCGGGGTGCTGGAGGCCACGCTGGATAAGTTGGCCGTGCCGGCGGATCAGGTGCTGGTCTGGCTGGGGCCGGCCATTGGTCCGCAGGCCTTCGAGGTGGGGGCAGAAGTGCGTGAGGCTTTTGTCGGCCAGCATGCGCACGCGGCGGCGGCATTTCAGCCTGGCGCTAACCCAGGCAAATTTATGGCGGATATCTACCAGCTGGCGCGGATTCGCCTGGCCGCCCGTGGTGTCGAGGCGGTCTGCGGTGGCGATTTTTGCACCGTCAATGACTCGCGCTTTTTCTCTTACCGCCGCTCGGCACAAACCGGACGCTTTGCCAGCCTGATTTGGTTGAGCAACTGATTGTCTCTATCGCGGCCAGCGGTGATGAGCCTGTGGCATCGCTTTACTGATCTCCATCAACGCCGCCTGGCTTGAAACCCGCACAATCGTCCTCATCTACTCTTTATCCGCAGGCTCTCTGTTTGGGTGCGACTCAGTGCGCCGGCCTGCCATCACCATGAGGGTTGATTGTTTATGCGTATTGATCGTTTAACCAGCAAGCTGCAGCTCGCGCTGTCCGATGCGCAATCGTTGGCCGTGGGCCTGGATCATGCGGCCATTGAGCCGCTGCACCTGATGCAGGCTTTGCTCGAGCAGCAGGGCGGCTCAATTAAGCCGCTGCTGATGCAGGTCGGATTTGATGTAAGCAACCTGCGTTTGGCCCTGGGTCAAGAGCTCGACCAGCTGGGGAAAATCCAGAACCCGTCCGGCGACGTCAATCTGTCGCAGGACTTGGCACGTCTGCTCAATCAAGCCGACCGCCTGTCGCAGCAGAAGGGTGATCAATTTATTTCCAGCGAACTGGTGCTGCTGGCCGCCATGGATGAGAGCACCAAACTGGGCAAGTTGCTGCTCGGACAGGGGGTTAGTCGCAAGGCGCTGGAGAATGCGGTCACCAACCTGCGCGGTGGTGATGCCGTCAATGACCCTAACGTTGAAGAAAATCGCCAAGCACTGGACAAGTACACCGTCGATCTGACCAAGCGCGCTGAGGAAGGCAAGCTGGACCCGGTGATTGGCCGAGATGATGAAATTCGCCGCACCATTCAGGTGTTGCAGCGTCGCACCAAGAACAACCCGGTGCTAATCGGCGAGCCGGGCGTAGGCAAGACGGCGATTGCCGAAGGCCTGGCTCAGCGCATTGTCAATGGTGAGGTACCGGATGGCCTCAAGGACAAACGCTTGCTGTCCCTGGATATGGGGTCACTGATTGCCGGAGCCAAATTTCGCGGTGAGTTCGAGGAGCGCCTGAAATCGGTACTCAATGAGCTGGGCAAGCAGGAAGGGCGGATCATCCTGTTTATTGATGAGCTGCACACCATGGTCGGCGCCGGTAAGGGTGAGGGCTCGATGGATGCCGGCAACATGCTCAAGCCATCGTTGGCGCGCGGTGAGTTGCATTGTGTCGGCGCGACCACGCTCAATGAATATCGTCAGTACATCGAAAAGGATGCGGCGCTGGAGCGGCGCTTCCAGAAGGTGCTGGTTGATGAGCCGAGCGAAGAAGACACCATTGCCATCCTGCGCGGCCTCAAGGAGCGCTATGAGGTGCACCACAAGGTGGCCATCACCGATGGTGCGATCATCGCGGCGGCCAAGTTGTCGCATCGCTACATCACGGATCGTCAGTTGCCGGACAAAGCCATCGACTTGATCGATGAGGCGGCCAGCCGCATCCGCATGGAGATCGACTCCAAGCCTGAGGTACTTGATCGTCTCGAGCGGCGCCTGATTCAGCTCAAGGTTGAGGCCCAGGCGCTGAAGAAAGAAGACGACGAGGCGGCGATCAAACGTCTGGCCAAACTCAACGAGGATATTGCGCGCTTAGAGCGCGAATACGCGGACCTGGAAGAGATCTGGAAGTCGGAAAAGGCCGAGGTGCAAGGCTCCGCACAGATTCAGCAGAAGATCGAACAGTCGCGTCAGGAGCTTGAGGCGGCGCGGCGTAAAGGCGACCTCAATCGTATGGCTGAGCTGCAGTATGGCGTTATTCCGGACTTGGAGCGCAGCCTGCAAATGGTGGATCAGCACGGCAAAAAAGAGAATCAGCTGCTGCGCAGTAAGGTCACCGAGGAAGAAATCGCCGAAGTGGTGTCGAAGTGGACCGGTATTCCGGTCAGTAAAATGCTTGAAGGTGAGCGCGACAAACTGCTGAAAATGGAAGGCTTGCTGCATCAGCGCGTCATCGGTCAGGACGAGGCCGTGGTGGCCGTAGCCAATGCCGTGCGGCGTTCGCGTGCCGGGTTGTCTGACCCGAATCGGCCCAGTGGCTCGTTCCTCTTCCTCGGCCCTACCGGGGTTGGTAAGACCGAGCTGTGCAAGGCGCTGGCCGAATTCCTCTTTGATACCGAGGAGGCGCTGGTGCGTATCGATATGTCCGAGTTTATGGAGAAACATTCCGTGGCGCGCTTGATTGGTGCGCCGCCGGGTTACGTCGGCTATGAAGAGGGCGGTTATCTGACCGAGGCCGTAAGGCGCAAGCCCTATTCCGTGATCTTGCTGGATGAGGTGGAGAAGGCGCATCCCGATGTGTTCAATGTGCTGCTGCAGGTGTTGGAAGATGGCCGTCTGACCGACAGTCATGGTCGCACCGTGGATTTCAAGAACACCGTGATCGTGATGACGTCCAACCTCGGTTCTACGCAGATTCAGGAGCTGGTGGGGGATCGTGAGGCGCAGCGTGCTGCGGTGATGGATGCGGTGGGTACGCACTTCCGCCCTGAGTTCATCAACCGTATCGACGAGGTGGTGATTTTCGAGCCGCTGGCCCGCGACCAGATTGCCGGCATTGCACAAATTCAGCTCAGTCGCCTGCGTCAGCGTCTGGCGGAGCGGGAGCTGAGTTTGGTGCTGACGGATGAGGCTTTGGATAAGTTGATTGCCGTGGGCTACGACCCGGTTTATGGCGCGCGCCCGCTCAAGCGTGCTGTGCAGCGTTGGATCGAGAACCCTTTGGCGCAGCTGATTTTAGCGGGCAAATTTGCTCCGGGCAGCAGCGTGACAGGTAGGGTTGAGGGCGATGAGATTGTTTTTGGCTAGGTGCTGGCTGCCACATTAGGGCCGCACTATAAAAACACCCCGGTTCAGCTCGCACTGACCGGGGTGTTTTTATTGCGGCGCGTTACAGGTGCTTGAGTAAGACTTCCAGCGATACCGCCTGGTCCTCGGCCAGATCAATGATATGGAAACCTGCCCAGCAGTGCTGGCCGTCTGCGCCTGGGCGACTCCATAAGCAGTCTGCGCCAAGCGTTACTTCGTACACGCCATCAATGGCCTGTTCACTGACCAGGCGACACTCCACCAGCTCGTCGGCTGCCAAGGGGGTGTCACTAAAAAGCATGAAGCCATCGGCGGAAAGGTCAACAACGCGGCCCAGGCGTTGCCCGGAGTGCACATCGAAGACTTCCAGCTGCACTTCGGCGTTGTGCCGGCTGTGCAGGCGACGTTCGTCGTCCATACGAGTTCCTTATTCTGGGGTCTCAGCCGTGCGCCCGGTAAAGCGCTGCAGCACACGGTAAATGGCGGTAAGGGCGCGGTCCACCAGCGGGGCACCCCGTTCAGGGGTGACGATGCGCGCCAGCCCTTGTTCCATCTCAGTGGCCAGCTGGGTGATTGGCTTGATTGCCACGCGTTGGCCGCTCTGATCAACAAACATGTAGTTGCGGGTGGTCGGGCTAAACCAAGACAGCTTGAGCGTGCGGACTTGGTCGCCACTGACGAACTCGAACCAGGTGCCGAACTCGATATGACCCAGCTCCTTAGCCAGTGCCAGTGCCCGCGCCGAGAGTGTTGACTCGCGCGGAGCGAGGGTCGTCAGTGCGGCGTCTTCACCGAGCATGGCAGCCAGCGGGCTTTCGGGTAGGGTCGGCTTGAGGCGGGCGGCTACCTGTGGCTGTTTGGCTTGCACGGCGTGCTGGCAGGCCACCAGATCTTGGAGCAAGCGGCGGATACCATCCTCGTGGTAGCCGCCGAGCAGCTCCAGCCCTTTGCGTAGGTCCTCAAGTAGCGGCACGCGCAGCTTTTGCAAGCGCTCGCAGTCTGCTTCATCGAGCAGGGTGCCACTCCAGGCCAGTTGTTCAGCCGCTTCGCTGGCGCGTTGCCATTCAGGGCTTTGATCGCCATTACGCAACAGTACGAACACCAGAACATCGGCCCAGGTCAGTTCGAGAAAGTTGCGAATGATGCTCGGCGGCTGGCGATTGGTGAGGCTGTTGGCGATGACGTCGACCGCGTGCTGGCGGGCGCCTAGCAGCTTATCGCGGCCTTTGGCTGCCTCCACGGCGCGGCGCTCGCGCAGTTCGACCTTGTGCCTGAGGGTGGCGACGAATTCGTTGAATTCGTCCAGCAGGCCGTCAAAGAGTTGCAGGTCACCGAAGAAGTCATGGATGACGCGCTCGACCACCCACTGCATTTTGGCCAGTAAACCGCGCTCATCGCCCTCACCGCCATACAGCACCCCGGCCTGGGCCATGGCGTTGAGCAGGCGGCGGGCAGGGTGGTGATGCTGGGTGAACAGTGCTTTGTCCTGCAGTGCCACTTTAAGGTAGGGCGTATGCAGGTGTGACAAGGTGGTCTTGCAGGTGTCAGGTAAGTTGTCGTCGTCGAGAATAAAGTCGAACAGCATGCCGACTAGGTCAATCACGTCGGCTTCCTGGTCGGAAACCTTTTGTTGGCCTGGCAGCTCGCTATGGGCCTCCAGCTGCTGCTGCAGATCCGCTTTGAGGCCTTCTACCTGCTGTGGGCGATGCAGGCGCTGCGACAGGTCATTGGCTGATTGCTGCTGCATGCGGTTGAGTGCATCCAGCAGGGCGGAGGCGCTGTAAGTGCTGGTGGCCTCGCGCGGGGTGAAGCTGGCAATGCTGCGGGTGCCGCCGAGCAGGGGAGCGTCAATGTCGCGCTGGCGGTGCTCGCCCAATAAGGTTGCCAGGTTGCCTAGCAATTCCTGCGGGTCGCTGGGAGGCGGGCCACTCAAGTCGCTGCTGCCCGGGCTGTGTCGTTGTGTCTCAACTTGCCCAGCGACGGGTGAATTTCGGTCGCTGGTGCTGCCCGCGGTCGGTGGTTCAGTCTGTGGGGTGGTAGGCGTTGACTTCGCTTGTGCCGGTGGATTGTTACGCTGCGCGGTGTATTTGAGATTAGGCAGCACGCCCGCATCAATTAGGCGCTGGTTGAGTGCTGCATAGATGTTGTCCAGGCTTTGCATCACGTGAGTATCGAACAACGTATAAAGGATGACTTTTATACGCAGCGGAAACGGGCAGGGGGTTAGGGCATCGCGAAAGGCCTGAGCAATCATTTGCGGGCCGAAGGGGTTGATGTCCTCGCCGAGCTTCTGGCCGTTATTCAGCAGCGCCAGGCGTTGCTCTAGGGCAAATAGCGGTTGTGCGCAGCGCGCCTTGACCCGGCTGACCATATTGGTGACTTGCAGGCTCTCTTCATAATCCTCGTTCTGCACCAGAGCCATGTGTTCGGCATCCAGTTCGCTGGTGCTGGGCGGCGGCATGAGTTTGCCGTCGAGGAAGTCAGAGAAGTTTTGCGCAATCTGCTGGTGGTAGCTGCGCTCTATCTGCGGGCGTTGCCTGCGGATTTCTCGCATGTTGTCGAAAAACAGGGTTTGCACCTGATTGTTTTCGGCTTTTTCGGCGCACTCAAAGAGTGTGTCGTCGACTTGAGCGAAGACACCCGTCAGGTGTTCAGCCAGTCGATTCATCACCAGTTTTCGACAACTTTGCACCAGATCGCCGAAGCGCGGCTGAATACCACGGCTGGCAAGGGTCTGCGCTGAGTTGGGTGGGTTTGGCGGTATGCCCTGGTTACTCATGGACTTTCCTGACTTAAGCCTTACGGCTGGTGCGTCCTGCAATGAATACAGACATAGGGAAGATATAGCAGCCTGTCACGCAGCTGCAAATCATTGTAGTAAAAGCAATTTAGGGGGTTGACAGGTGTGCGCGAAACCGTAAAATGGCGCGCCTCAGACACGGGAAACGAATTAAAAATCGGATCCAGTTGCTGAGAACGAGAGCAAGTAGTTCCGCGATAGCTCAGTCGGTAGAGCAAATGACTGTTAATCATTGGGTCCCAGGTTCGAGTCCTGGTCGCGGAGCCAATCTTTCATCGGGGTATAGCGCAGTCCGGTAGCGCGCCTGCTTTGGGAGCAGGATGTCGGGAGTTCGAATCCCCCTACCCCGACCATTTTTGGGTCGTTAGCTCAGTTGGTAGAGCAGTTGGCTTTTAACCAATTGGTCGTAGGTTCGAATCCCACACGACCCACCATTTCAAGCAAGCTTGAAAGTAAAAAACCCGCCTAGTGCGGGTTTTTTACTGCCTGCGATTTAATGCAAGTGCGAGATGTCTTCTCTGCGTACTGCCGGCGGGCAAGGCGTTGGCCTTGCCCGCGCGTGGCTCAATGCAGCTTCAGGCGTGGCTCGGTGCTGCGACCAATGCGGTCTCCCAGCATCATCAGCAGCGTGCGGGTCATGCCGTACAGCGCCACCTGATGCATGCGGTAGAGCGATACGTAAAACAGTCTAGCCAGCCAGCCCTCAAGCATGACACTGCCAGTCAGATTGCCCATCAGGTTGCCAACAGCCGAGAAGCTCGATAGCGAGATCAGCGAGCCGTAATCGCGGTAGCGGTATTCGGCGAGTGGCTTGCCGTCGATGCGTTGCTTCAGCGATTTGGCCAGTAGGGATGCTTGCTGATGCGCAGCTTGCGCACGCGGCGGAACGTTGCGTCCTTCGCTGCCGGGTTGCGGGCAAGCTGCGCAATCGCCGAATGCAAAAATGTTGTCATCTCGGGTGGTTTGCAGGGTTAGGCGCACCTGCAGCTGGTTGATGCGATTGCTTTCCAGTCCGTCCAGCTCCTTGAGGAAGTCGGGTGCACGAATACCTGCAGCCCAGACTTTTAGGGTTGCTGGGATAATCTGACCTTGTGCCGTATGCAGTGCCTCGCGGGTGACTTGGCTGACTGCGGCGCCGGTCAGTACGGTAACGCCGAGTTTCTCCAGCGTCTTGTGCACGGGCTGGCTGATGCGCTCCGGCAGGGCTGGCAGTACGCGCGGGCCGGCCTCGATCAGGGTAATGCGCATATTCTCCGGGCTAATTCGGTTCAGGCCGTAGGCGGCCAGTTCGTGTGCGGCATGATGCAGTTCGGCGGCCAGTTCGACGCCCGTGGCACCGGCGCCGACGATGGCCACATCAATCAGCTCGGTGGCTTCGCTTTGGCTGGCATGCGCGCGCAAGTAGTGGCTGAGCAACTGGCGATGGAAGCGCTCGGCCTGCTCGCGGGTGTCGAGAAACAGGCAGTGTTCGGCGGCGCCGGCGGTGCCGAAATCGTTCGTGGTGCTACCTACGGCAATGACCAGGCTGTCATAGCTCAGTGTGCGTGCAGGCATTAGCAACTGGCCGTCGTCATCGAAGGTGGCGCCGAGGCTGATGCATTTTTCCGCGCGATTTAGGTCGCACATCCGACCCAGCTGGAACTCGAAATGATTCCACTTAGCCTGGGCTACGTAGTTCAGTTCGTCACCGGAGGAGTTTAGCGAGCCGGCCGCCACTTCGTGCAGCAGTGGTTTCCAGATGTGGGTCAGGTTGGCATCGACCAAGGTGATCTTGGCCTGGCCGCGCTTGCCTAGAGTTCTACCCAGGCGGGTAGCAAGCTCCAGTCCGCCGGCGCCGCCGCCGACAATTATGATGGTGTGAGACATTAGATACGCTCATAAGGCTTTTAAGAAAGGGTGGCGAGTCGCAGTGGGCGAGCGCAAGGCAGCTCATAGCACCAATCGACTCAGAAGACGGCTCAGCAGGCCGAGGCCAATAACGGCAATGAATATCACCAACAGCAGTCGCCACAGCTTGAACGGCTGGCGCTCGATCTGATGTTGTGGAGCGCTTAGGTATTGCTCGACACGTTTTTGATCATCAGGGTTCAGGCGACTGGACATGCGTGCCTCGATTAAGGGCCGGTTAACAATCGACGAGACGATTGCAGGCTGAAGTGGTGGGCATTCTAGCTGCGCGGCTTACAAAGGCTCAACGCGCAGGTCATCATTCAGACGAATAATTCCCCCTTGTAGCACGCGCGCGGTAATTCCGCCGTGGCCGCGCATGGCTTGGAAGGTGCCGAGGCCAAGGCGCTCTTCGAGCCTCGCGCAGGGCTGGCACCAGCCGGTGGTTTCCAGAATTGCTTGGCCAAGACGAAAGCGCCTGCCCTTAAGGCTGAACAGGTTGATGCCGCTGATGGCGATATTGCGCCGTAGCTCAGGTGCGGTGATTGGTTGCTCAGCAGGTCGACCCATAAGGGCGCTGACCACGGCCAAATGTTCCCATTGAATCAGGGTGACTTGTCTGGCATTACGCGGGCCGGGGCGGCAGTGGTCGCCGGTAAGGCCGGCTTCGCGGCGCGCTTCGACAGCCTCTAGCTCAATCATTGCGGCCCGTGACGCCGGGCGTACGCCAATCCAGCGCACACAGCCTTGCTGCGGTACGGCCGCGAGCAGCTCATTTAGCGGGCTCACAGACTGATGCCTACATCGAACAGCACCGTGCGGCCAAGGTTGGTGCGCAGAACATCTGGCGCACCAGGATGAGCGAATAGCACGCGAGCAAACGTCGACCCGACCAGTGACAGAGAGCGCCAACCTTGCCGAAGAAACTCGGTCGGTGGGGGAAAGTGACTATTAAAGTCGGGCACGGCCCTTTTCAAGTTGACGTAAGCGAGTAAGTCCAGCTCGCCGAGGTCAAGGCCTCGCTCTTTATAGTTGTGGGCTTTCTTGCGCAGGGTTGGCGTTAGCCGCTGCTGCAGTTCGGCTGCGCCGATGCGCCGAGGTTTGGCTTCGCGTCGTACTAGCTGGCTGAGGGAGAACGCACTACGGCGTCGCTCCAGCTCGGCGCGCCATTCATCGTTCAGGCGGCGGCCCTCATCAAGGACAAAGAACACTTCAAAGCTGGCGTCGCGGAACAACACATCAGGCGGCTCATGATCTGCGGCGCTAAATTCATCTAGGCGATGACTGACATTCAAGGCTTGCAGCAGTCGCTGGCACACCCAGCGCTCGCGCTCCCACTTACGCGCGTTGGAGAGGAAGGCGTTGGCTTGTTCGGCCTGATGCGTTAGCAGGCGCAGGTAATCTGAATCATCCATGAGCTCAGCTTAGCGTGCCAGGCTGCCTGGTTGGTACTCCTTTGCGGCAGTTGCTCTCGGCTTTTTTCTGCCGAAGGGCGTGGCTGGTTGCAGCGGTTGTAGACTGCTCAGGTACGTCACAACTGCATTAGGAGTGGTTCTGGATGATTGCCGCACACTTGTTGTCGTCTACTAGCGTGCTGCTGGGTTGGCTTATCTATCTGCCGCTGCTGTGCTGGGCGATCTGGCGTGCACCCTGGGTCGAACTGTGCAGTGACCTGCGTCGCCAGCACCTGTTAGGCGGCACGGCGCTGGCGCTGTTTGTGCTGTGGTTGGTGCGCCGGGATTTCGACTCGGGGTTGTCCTATCACTTTATCGGGATGACGGCGGTCACTTTACTGCTGGATTGGCCGCTGGCCATGTTAGTGGGGCTGATTGCCCAGCTGGGTTTGCTGGCGTTGGGCCGGCAGGATCTTGCTGCTCTGGGCGTCAATGGTGTGTTGCTGGTGGTTATTCCGGTGTGGGTGACCGAGGCCTGTGCGCGTCGGGTCGAGAGAAAACAGCCGAGTAATCTGTTCGTCTACATATTCTGCAGTGGTTTTTTCGCGGCGGCGCTGGGAGCCTTGCTCTGTATCGCGGCAGCCTTCGCCCTGCTTTGGCTTGATGGTCTGTTTCCGATGCCGCCCTGGCTGGAAGATTTTATCGGCTATCTCTGGTTGGTGATTTTTCCCGAGGCGTTTATCAACGGCATGCTGGTGACAGCGTTAGTCGTGTTCTATCCCGATTGGTTGGAAACCTTTAACCGCACGCGCTATCTAGCTGCGCCCTGGAAGGATGATGATCTACCGCGCTGATGGTGCGGTCTTTCGTGCATCGATGACACTGCGTGGCTTGATTCAGATCAAAACGGGCAGATCGTTAGGTGCCATCGTTCATACTTCAATAGGGAGGGTGGGCTATGGGCGTGCATCAATGGGCAAGGCAGGTCATCGAGCAGAGTTTGCAGGGCTTTGAGGGGCCGAGCTTTGATCAGGCAGTGGCGTTGCGAGCACTGCTAAGTGCTGTGGTTGAACGCAGTCGGCGTGAGCGCAGTGCAGCTGATCTGGCCACAGAACTGCAGTTTATCGCCGACAATCTGGATGATGAGCGCGACTACAGCTTTATGCGGCCCTAGCTATCAGCAGGTCGCTGAAAGTGTAAGCAACTCCTTGCGGGCTGTTAGTGTTCGCGCGGCGGCAGCTCGCCAGAGAACAGGTCGTCTTCCAAGGGGTTGCCTGCTATCGCGTGCTCTTCCGACGCCCATGCGCCGAGGTCAATTAGTTTGCAGCGTTCACAGCAGAAGGGCCGGGTTGGGCTTTGCGGGCCCCACTCGACAGGTGCGCCACAGGTGGGGCAGGCAACTAAGGTTGGTGTGCTCATGCTTGGCCTCCGCGTAGGGTCAGGTAAAAAGCGTGGAGTCGTTCCACTTCGGTTTGCAACCAATGCAAGTCCCGGTCGTTGAGCAGTATATCGTTGGCGTGGCTAAGACGTTGTTCGCGGCTGGCTTGTGCCTTGAGGATGGCGTGGACTTGCTCGTCGCTGCTGTGATCGCGTGCCATGGTGCGCTGTATCTGCAACTGCTCAGGCGCATCGACCACCAATACTCTATGGGTCAGTTTGTGCTGACCAGACTCAATCAGCAGCGGTGACACCAGGATCGCATAGGGCGATTGCGCGCGTGCCAGGTACTGGATGATTTCCTCGCCGATCAGTGGGTGCAGTAAGGCTTCGAGCCAGCGCCGCTCTTCAGCGTCCGTAAAAATTTTGCTGCGTAGTGCGGCGCGATCAAGCTGGCCGTCCGCTTGCAACACATCGGGGCCAAAGTGCTCGACGATCTTACCCAGTGCCGGTTTGCCCGGCTCCACTACCCAGCGGGCCGCATGATCAGCATCAACCAAGTGCACGCCGAGGTCGACAAAGTGCTGAGCAACAGCGCTTTTGCCGCTGCCAATACCGCCGGTAAGGCCAAGAATCCAGGGTTTCGTCGTCAAGGTGCGCGCTCGTGTCAGTCATCTAGGAGCGCGATTGTAGTGCAGCCGCTGGGCTGCTGGCGAACGGAGGGGGTGGCGAAAAAGCTGCGTGGTGGCCCTGATACGCCAAACCCGACTTGCAGTATCTGCATGTCGGGCAGTTTTTAGATGTAGGTGTGGTGTCAGCGGAAGCCGGCAATCTGCAGATAGCTGGCGGTAATTTGCTCACCCCAGAGCAAGGCAATCCAGCCGGCAATCGCCAGGTAAGGGCCGAAAGGAATGGGCGTGCTGGGTTCAGCGTTACGCAGGCGCAGCATGAGTAGACCGAGTACAGCGCCTACCAGTGATGACAGTAATATCGTCAGCGGCAATACCTGCCAACCACCCCACGCGCCTAGCATGGCTAGCAGCTTGAAGTCGCCATAGCCCATGCCTTCCTTGCCGGTTACCAGCTTGAACAGCCAGTACACCGACCACAGGCTCAAGTAGCCGGCGATTGCGCCCCAGAGTGCATCTTCTAGGCTGGTAAACAGGCCGAAGCTATTGGCGATTAAGCCGATCCACAGTAACGGCAGCACCAGTGAGTCCGGCAGCAGCTGGTGATCAGCATCGATTAGGCTCATCGCCAGCAAACCCCAGGTCAACAGCAGCATGCCGCCGGCTTGCCAGGTAAAACCAAAGTGCCAGGCAATGTAAGCGGACAATAGTCCGCAGGTCAGCTCAACCAGTGGGTAGCGCAGGCTAATCGGTGCTTTACAGCTTGAGCATTTACCGCGCAGAAACAGATAGCTAACAACCGGGATGTTCTCCCAGGGCTTTATCTCGTGGGCGCAGTGCGGGCAGCTTGAGTTGGGCAGTACCAGGTTGAATGTTGCTGCCTGGGCTTCGACTGGTAACTCCAATATTTCACGAGCCTGTTCACGCCAGTCGCGCTGCATCATTTTCGGTAGACGATAAATCAGTACGTTGAGAAAGCTGCCAACCAATAAACCGATAAGCAGTGCGCATAAAACAAAGGCCAGCACATGGCTGGCCAGAAAATCTATTAAGGGCATGGTTTAAACAACTGCGCCAAGTTGGAAGATTGGCAGGTACATAGCAATGATCAAGCCGCCGACCAGTACGCCGAGTACCGACATGATCATTGGCTCCATCAGTGCAGTCAAGCCATCGACGGCATTGTCAACCTCGGCTTCGTAATAGCTGGCCACTTTATCCAACATCATATCCAGTGCGCCTGACTCTTCACCGATGGCCGTCATTTGGACAGCCATTGATGGGAATACAGCCGTACTGCGCATGGAGAAGTTCAACTGCATGCCGGCGCTGACATCTTGTTTTATTTTATTCACCGCGTTTTTGAATACAATGTTACCGGTTGCGCCAGCTACAGAATCTAATGCCTCTACAAGTGGAACACCAGCAGCAAAGGTAGTTGCAAGCGTCCGGGCATAGCGCGCTACGGACGATTTGTAAATTATGTCGCCGACAATTGGGGCTTTGAGAGCGGTTCGATCAATCCAGTTCCTGAATTTCTCAGAGCGTTTTTTGGCTTCACCTAACGCATAAATAGTTACGAAAATACCGACCAAAATGATAAGCCACCATTTCTGCAAGGCCTGCGAGATGCCAATTACGAACTGGGTAAATGCTGGAAGCTCTGCCCCAAAATTGGAAAATACTGTTTCGAATTGAGGCACAACTTTAATGAGCAAGATGGCAGAAACAATAACGGCGACCACAACTACTGCTATTGGATAATTCATTGCTTTCTTGATTTTTGCCTTAAGGGCTTCTGTCTTTTCTTTGTAAGTTGCAACTCGGTCTAGTAGGTTTTCAAGTGCACCAGCTTGTTCACCTGCATCTACCAAGTTACAGAACAGGTCATCAAAGTGCTCGGGCCGGGTTCTGAGGGAGGCGGCAAAACTGTTGCCTGCAGCAACATGTTGCTTTATGTCATCAACCAGTTTGCGCATGTTAGGGTTGTCAAGACCCTCGCTAATAATTTCAAAAGACTGTAGTAGCGGTACACCAGCCTTCATCATAGTGGCCATTTGTCGCGCAAACAGCGCGATGTCCATTGGTTTGATTTTTTTGCCCGCACTAAACAATGATGCGGATTTTTTGCGAACCTTGGTCGGGTTGATGCCCTGCTTGCGCAGCTGCGCCTTCACCAGGGCTGGGTTCTGGCCGCTGACTTCACCTTTTATTTTGGCGCCCTGCTTGTTGGTACCTTCCCAAGCGAAAGTGCTGGTTTTTAGTGCTTTAACGGCCATCGGTTAGTCCTTAGTCACACGGTTCACTTCAGCGAGGCTGGTCACGCCCTGCATGGCCTTCAGCAGGGCTGAGGTTCGCAGGTCATTGAAGCCGTCTTTGCGCATCTGGATGGAGATATCAATCGAGTTACCTTCTTCCATGATAATCCGTTGTAGGGCTGGCGTGTTTTTAACCACTTCATAAATTCCGACACGACCCTTGTAGCCGCCATTACAGTTTTCGCAGCCGGCCGGTTCGTAAATCTTGAAGGTGCCGATTTTGCTTTCCGGAAATCCTTCCTCAAGAAGAGTTTCTCGGGGGACTTGTATTTCTTTCTTGCAGCTGTTGCAGAGCTTGCGCGCCAAGCGCTGAGCGATGATCAGGTTGACAGAGGTTGCGATGTTAAATGAAGGTACTCCCATGTTGCGTAAGCGTGTCAGCGTCTCGGCGGCGCTGTTTGTGTGCAGGGTCGACATCACCATGTGTCCCGTTTGTGCCGCCTTTATGGCGATGGAGGCTGTGTCCAAGTCGCGAATCTCGCCAACCATGATGATGTCCGGGTCCTGGCGCAGGAATGATTTGAGGGCCGCAGTAAAGTCCATGCCCTGCTTGGGGTTGACGTTGACCTGATTGATGCCTTCCAGGTTTATTTCCACTGGGTCTTCTGCAGTGGAAATGTTCACGTCAACGGTGTTGAGGATGTTCAGTCCAGTGTAGAGCGATACGGTCTTGCCGGAACCTGTTGGGCCGGTCACGAGAATCATGCCTTGGGGTTGCTTGAGGGCGGCCATGTACAGGTCTTTTTGTGACTCTTCATAGCCCAGGGCGTCGATACCCATCTGCGCGCTGGCGGAGTCTAGAATCCGCATCACGATCTTCTCGCCCCACAGGGTTGGGCATGTGCTGACACGGAAATCGATAGATTTGCTTTTGGAGATGCGCATCTTGATACGCCCATCCTGAGGTTTGCGGCGCTCGGAAATATCCAGGCCGGCCATTACTTTCAAGCGGGCAGAGATTCGTGGCGATAGCTGTATGGGGGGGCGGGCGATTTCTTGCAGAATGCCATCGGTACGAAAGCGCACACGATAGGTTTTCTCGTAAGGCTCAAAGTGCAGGTCCGAAGAGCCTTTTTTAATCGCATCCAGCAGCATCTTATTGACGAATCGTACCACTGGCGCATCGTCAGCCGTATTGCCTTCACCGCCATCCGGGCCGTCGTCATTCACGGCCTCTACGTCAAGGCCGTCGAGGTCAATATCCCCCAAGTCATCCATGCCGCTGGAGGCTGAGTCGAAGAATTTCTCGATGGCGTCACCAAGCTTGTCATCTTCAACCAGAATGGCTTCGGTGTTCATCCCAGTGCTGAATTGAATATCAGTAACGGCTTGGTGATTGGTGGGGTCGGACACGGCAATAAAGAGTTTGTTGCCGCGACGCCACAGAGGAAGTACGCGATGCTGGCGCACAAGTTTTTCAGTCACCAGATCCTTGGGTTGGCTTTCCTTGTCGATTGAATTCAGATCAACGAACGAGACGCCAAATTGCTCAGATGCAAGCTCCGCCAGTACGCGGCTTTTGACAAGCTTGTTCTGAACCAAATAAGTGACCAGCGAGAGCTTGTTGCGTTGGGCTTGGCTTTGCGCCTGTTGGGCTGCTTTTTCATCCAGTAGCTCTGCCAGAACCATCTGGCGGGCAAGGCCGGTAAGGGATACGCTATCGTTCATTGCAGGCTCCATAACATTCATTGCCTTATAGCCTAGTTGATTGGCACGTGCCAAACGCAAAACAGGTGGGTGACAAAAAATGGCAGTTAGTGCCCGGTAGCTTTGTTGTCGCGTGTTTAGGCTGGCCTGGATCTTCCGGGATCTGGTGTTGCGGAGTTGGCATGAAGGATGCATTCGTAGAATTAGGTCGTTGACCTAATCACAACTAGGAGATGCTTTATGAAAGCTCAAATGCAAAAAGGTTTTACCCTGATCGAATTGATGATCGTTGTTGCGATTATCGGTATTTTGGCTGCGGTGGCATTGCCTGCTTATCAGGATTATACAACCCGTGCCAAGGTTTCTGAGGTGATGCTGGCTGCATCGTCGGCCAGAACAAACGTATCAGAAGCTGCTGCTACTCTGGGCCAGCTGCCACCGACTGCTAGCTTGGTGCTTGCTTCGCAGGTTTCCAAATATGTGACCGGTGTTTCATACGCTTCTACCGCCAGCCAATCCGCTGTGGTTACAGCTACTGGTGATGCCGCTACGTTAGGTGTGGCTACTAACCAAAACACAATCACATTGACTGCCACGTACGTAGCAGCTACAGGCCAGGTGACTTGGGTTTGTGGCGGCACAGTTCTGGAAAAGTATCGTCCAGCTAGCTGCAAGTAAATAAATTTGATTCCGCTGTAGGAATTCAGAATTTTAAAGCGCCTATTGTTAGGCGCTTTTTTTTGGGGGTGTTTTGTGCATGTTTCTGTGCTTGGGCGTTATTGTGTTTTGATTGCAGGCGCCATTTTTTTGTTGAGCTGGGTACTTCCCAATCACTATTATCCATGGTCTTCTGCGTATCAAGAGTTTGCAAGTTTTCTTGCGGTCGCGATTCTTGTTCTGGGCGCAATTTCTAATTGCTATATGAAGGTGCCGGCATCCTTTTTGTTTTTTGTTTTTGTCGCTTTCGTGCCTCTCGTGCAATTTGCATTTGGGCGCATTTATTTTTTTAGTAGTGCTCTGTTGTCTTTTTTATATTTGATCGGCTTTTTCTTTGCGTTAGTTGTTGGGTGTGTGTTTTTCCGCTCATCTCGGAATGGGGGGTATTTGCTGGATGTAATGGTGTGGGCCTTTATGTTGGGGGCTGTTATATCTATATGGATTGCTCTAAAGCAGTGGCTTTTGCTGTCTGGAAGTATTTGGATTGTGGATATGCCGCCCGGTGGTAGGCCGTTTGCCAACTTGGCGCAGCCGAATAACCTGGCTACATTGCTTGGTATTGGTGTGCTAGCTGTTCTTTATGCGTATGAAAAAAGTTGGTTTGGGCGTTATTCTGCGGGTATCTTGGTTTTGTTTTTACTATTCGGTGTTGCGTTGACGCAGTCCCGAACTCCATGGCTTGCGTTTATGTGTGTAGCTTTTTTTTGGTTTGTTAAAAGGAGATCTTATAAGTTTAGAGTTGGCAGTAAGGTTGTGTTTTTTTGGCTTGTTTATTACTGCGCGTGTGTCGTCGCTTTACCTTTTATCTCTAGTTTTTTGATGCTTGATAGCACCAGCTTGGCTGCGCGCGCGCAATCGTTTGAGCGGTTGGCGCTATGGTGGCAGTTTATACTTGCCATCTGGCATGGGCCTTTTTGGGGTTACGGTTGGGGTCAGGTCGGGCTCGCTCAAGTCGAAATGTCGTCTCTTTATCCTGTGCAAATGCTGACTGCTCACAGTCATAATGTCGTGCTTGATTTGATGTTGTGGAACGGGCCTGTTCTCGGTTTGATAATAGTCGTGTTCTTGTTTTTTTGGTTTTTGCGTATGGCGTTAAATGCCAGATCTCTTGAGAGTACTTTTGCTTTGTCTGTGGCGTGCTTGCTGTTAACTCATGGGATGCTTGAGTTGCCTTTGGAATATGCATATTTTCTTTTGCCTTTAGGCGTCCTGCTAGGTGGTGTTGCTGCCGAGCATCACAATAGCTATGAGATTATTTTTTCCAAAAAGATGATAAGTGTAATTTTGGTTTTATCGATGAGTTTGCTTGTTGTGATTTGGCGCGAATATCGTCTTCTTGAGGAGGATTATCGTTTGATGCGTTTTGAGTCTGCTCGCATAGGCTTTTTGAAAGCGGATCAACCTGCTCCGGATGTTTTACTTCTAACAGAGGTGCGCGAATTCTTAAGGTTTGCTAGGACTGATCCCGCAGAGAATATGTCTAAAGAACAGTTGCAGTGGATGCGGGAAGTTGCGCACAGGCCGGCCTATGCGCCAAGTTTGTTGCGTTACGCGTTATCTTTAGGCTTGAATGGTGAGCCCGAGTTGGCATCGAAACAATTACAGTTGCTGAGGGAATTGCATGGCCCTGTAGCATATGAGAATAGTTTGAGTTACTTGCGGGCCTTGGAGCCAGAGCATCCGCAGTTAGGTGCGTTGCTTAAATGATTCTTCTCAAAATATTAGTGGGCGGTTGATTGTTGGTGAGGTTTATGTGTTGACACGCATCGATAAGTCCACCGCCTTCACATCCTTGGTTAACGCGCCAATCGACACGTAGTCCACGCCAGTCTCGGCAATTGCCCGCAAGGTGGTCTCATTTATCCCGCCTGAGGCCTCAAGCTTGGCTTGACCTCGGGTGAGGGCGACGGCTTCACGCATTTCATCCAGGCTCAGCTCATCCAGCATGATGATGTCAGCACCTGCATCTAATGCCTGGCGCAGTTCTTCCAAGCTTTCCACTTCAACTTCTACCGACTTGCCGGGGGCGATCTTGTGCGCGGCGGTTACTGCTTGGGCAATGCCACCGCAGGCGGCGATGTGGTTTTCCTTTATAAGGAAGGCATCGTAGAGGCCAATGCGGTGGTTGTGGCAGCCGCCTTGGGTTACGGCGTATTTCTGCGCCAGGCGCAGACCAGGCAGGGTTTTGCGGGTGTCGAGTAGCTTGACGGCGGTGCCTTGTACAAGGTCGGCATAGTGCTGGCAGCGGGTGGCTACGGCAGAGAGCGTCTGCAGGAAATTCAGGGCGCTGCGCTCGCCGCTGAGTAGGGCGCGGGCGGGGCCTTCCAGTTCAAACAGCACCTGATTGGGTTCGGCGCGTTGGCCGTCTTGGATGTGCCAGTGCACGGCGACACGTGGGTCGAGTTGGCGAAATACCGCATCGACCCAAGCGGTGCCGCAAATTACTGCGGGTTCGCGAGTGATGACTTTGGCGTGCGCCAAACGCTCGGCCGGGATCAGCTGTGCGGTGATGTCGCCGCTGCCTATATCCTCGGCCAGTGCGCGGCGCACATTGGCCTCGATTTCGTTGGCGAGGTCGGCGAGGATGAGGTTAGGCATGGCGATGCTCCAGTCAGCAGAATGTGCCGATTATAGGGATTGATGGCTGTTTGCGCAGTGTTTGCGGCTGTTCTCTGCTGGCGGTGGGGCTATGCTGATGGAGGTTCTCCGTTAGCTGCGGGCTGCCTTAACGCATAGGGTGTTGCGTTGGTCGCGTGCAGGTAACCGTTGGGAAGCTGTAGTGCTGCATCTGTGACGCGGGTCATGTCTGGAGGAAAAGTCAGCTTGGTATGCGTGCGCGCATCCCTATAATGGCTTTACTTTTTTAAACAATTGTTGACGCCAGGCCTTTGACGTTACGGATAACGCTCAGTTGATCCCTGTGCAGATCGGTCCGCCCAAGAGGGGCAGTCTGCAGGAGACTCGCAATGAAGACTGATGCGAATGTGGTGCACCTGAGTAAGGTGAGCCCTGAGCAATCGCCCACTTCCCCGGTAGGAAGACTGCCTGTGGCGCTAACAAACGTGCGGGACAAAGCGGCGCAACAGCTGAAAAAAGCGTTGCAGGCGCTGTTTGATAATGCGGACGATACGCTGTTCGAGATGGCCGACCGTGCCACCAGCAATGCTGAGCAGAATGCTTTCTTTGAGGCGATGCGTGATCTGCGTTTGAAGCGCAAGAATATCGAACGTGGTTTTCTGCAGAAAGTTTTTGAAGCCTTCGCGACACTTAACCAATACGAAATCGGTAAACCTGCGCCTTTGGATGCGGTGTCCTTCGACACCTTGTCGTTGGTGCAGAACGATGCGCTGGAAGAGTCAGTTGCGCTGGACTCGATGGTGGCCAAGGTCGTCAGTCGTGACGGTACGGCCCTGGGCCATCTGACCACCCGTTTCAACGCCATGGTCAGCAAGAAGCTGGACGACAAAACTAACCCGATTGGCCCGACCAGCCTCTGCGAGTTTTTCTTGGATGCTTGCAGCAGCCTGGGTGTTGAGATCAAGGTCAAGCTGATCATCCTCAAGCTGTTTGAAAAGTATGTGCTCAGCGATCTCGATCAGCTGTATGCCGAGGCCAACCAAGCGTTGATCGCAGCTGGAGTGTTGCCGGAGCTCAAATCTGCCCCGGCACGGCGCAATCCTTCGCGCAGCAGCGCTCAAGCCAGTGGCGCGCGTCAAGATGCCGCGTCTGAGCTGTCGACTGAGTTTGCTGATGAAGGTGTGCAAGAAGTCTTCGGTGCCCTTCAGGAGTTACTGTCACAGGCTCGCGGTACCGCGGCTCCGCGGCGTAACCGGCCGGCGGATGCCATGCCGATCTCCAGTAATGATTTGATGCGCCTGCTTTCGCATATGCAGCAACGTGCACCCGCGCAGGTTAGCGATGACTTTGATCTGCGCGAGCAGCTTGAAGGTTTGTTGACCCGGGCCAGTGCGAAAGCGGGCAAGGCGAGGGTAGTTGGCGAGGTTGATGAGGACGTTATCAATCTCGTGTCGATGCTGTTTGAGTTCATTCTTGATGACCGCACGTTGCCGGACTCGCTCAAGGCGTTGATTGGTCGTTTGCAGATCCCGATGCTGAAAGTGGCGGTGATCGATAAAACCTTCTTCAGCCGTGGCAGCCACCCGGCTCGCCGTCTGCTCAACGAAATTGCCTCGGCAGCTCTGGGCTGGGGTGATCAGGACGACACACAGCGCGATAGCCTGTATCAGAAGATCGAGCAGGTTGTGCAGCGTCTGCTCAATGACTTTGTCGATGACCCTGCCATTTTCTCTGAGCTGCTGGCTGACTTTCTGGCCTTTACCGGTGATGAGCGGCGGCGCAGCGAGCTGCTTGAACAGCGCACCCGCGATGCTGAAGAAGGCAGCGCTAAAGCGGCCTCGGCTCGGCGTGAGGTCGAGCAGGCACTGAATCAGCGGCTGCTTGGCAAGACTTTGCCAGAGGTTGTGGTGCGCTTGCTGCAGGAAGCCTGGAGCAAGGTGCTGATGCTGACTTGCCTGAAACACGGGGTTGAGTCGAGCGAATGGCAAGCTGCGCTGGCGACCATGGATGACCTGGTCTGGAGTGTTGAACTTCACGAAGACCCAGAAGCGCGCATGCGCCTGTTGGAGATGGTGCCGGGACTGCTCAAGGCGTTACGTGAAGGCATGGCCAGTGCGGCGTTTGATCCATTCTCCACGGGAGAGTTTTTCAGCCAGCTGGAGGCTTTGCATGTGCAGGCCTTTCAGCGTTTCAAGCGCAGCCTGCCGGACGAAAATCCGCAGAGCGATACCCCTGCTCTTGTTGAAATAGACGAAGAGCAGCGCGCTGCGTTGGCCGAGGCCGGTATTGAGTTGCCATTACTGGAGCTGCCGGCTGCGGAAACGGTTGAAGAGCCCGCGATGGTCGAGGTGGTGGAGGAGATTATTCTGCTGGCTCCCGGTGAGTTGCGAGCCGCCGAACCTGAAGCCACCCTGCCAGATGATGATGAATCGCTGCTGCAGGTCGATAACCTGCGAGTCGGCAGCTGGGTTGAATTTCAGGAAGATGAAGAGCATAAGCTGCGCTGCAAGCTGGCAGCGGTAATCAAGCCGACTGGCAAGTACATCTTCGTTAACCGTACCGGTATGAAGGTGCTGGAAAAAACTCGCATGGGTCTGGCTGTGGAGTTCCGCCGCAGTGCGATTCGCCTGCTCGATGATGCGTTGCTGTTTGATCGCGCGTTGGAGTCGGTGATTGGCAACCTGCGCAAGCTCAAAGGTGCTTGATCGTTATTGATTGAGGGTCAACAAAAACGCCGCTGACGCATTGCCTCAGCGGCGTTTTTGCATCTGCTGACCTGTTGCGCCATGGCACCGTCCTTGGCCTGGGCGCGGCGCTGCACTAGAGTGACCGCTTGATCAAGGAGCCTGTATGTATCTGGACCCCATCACTGGCTGGTGCGATGGTGTTTGCCACTGCCCATCGCCAAACGTCAATCAGCGACCGTTGGGCGAAGTGTCTTTGTTGGTGATCCATAACATCAGTCTGCCGCCCGGGCAGTTTGGTACCGGCAAGGTGCAGGCCTTCTTCCAAAACCGGCTCGACGCGAATGAACATCCCTATTTCGCAAGCATCGCCAACCTGCAGGTGTCTGCACATTTTTTTATTGAGCGTGATGGCGTCATTACGCAGTTCGTCTCCTGTAATGAGCGCGCCTGGCATGCCGGGCAATCACGGTTTGATGAGCGGGAAAACTGTAATGATTTTTCCTTAGGGATTGAGCTTGAAGGAACCGATGATCTGCCGTTCACTGCACAGCAGTATGCCGCGCTGATTGAGCTGACCCAGCTACTGCAAGCGGCTTATCCAGCCATCACTCTGGAGCGCATTTGTGGGCACAGCGATATCGCGCCAGGCCGCAAGACTGACCCAGGGCCAGCCTTCAACTGGCAGGCCGTGCGCATGGCATTGCAACAAGATAGGGAGTTGACATGAGTTTTCTGGTGCTACTGCTGGCGCTATGGGTCGAGAAGTTTTCGTCCTGGCGTAAGCGCATTCAACACGACGGTCCTTGGCTGCGGTTATTGACGACACTTGAGGGCAGGCCGCAGTGGGCAGAGCGACCCTGGTTGGCGTTGGGCGTGCTCGTATTGGTGCCGCTGTTGTTGCTGGGTTTGCTTCTGCTGTTACTTAAGCCAGTGGCTTACGGCTGGCTGGCGCTGCCCGTGCACCTTTTTGTGGTGATATACAGCCTGGGGCGTGGTGATTTGCTGGCAGCACTAGGGCCGTTTCGTGACAGCTGGCGCCGTGGTGATGCGGAGGCGGCGTACCTGGTAGCCCGGCGCGATCTGGGTCTAGAGGCCGACGATGAGGCTGCATTGCTGCAGAGCGTGCAGGGGCATCTGGTGTGGCAAGCCTATCAAAGCTTTTTCGCGGTGATTTTTTGGTATGCATTGTTGGGCCCGTTGGCCGCGCTGGCCTACAGGTTGATCGCCTTGGCCAGCGAGCATGCTAGTCAGCCGGCTTTACGCGAGGCTGCAGTGCAAGTGCGTCATGGCTTCGACTGGTTGCCGGTGCGTGTGCTGGCCGCCAGCTTTGCTTTGGTGGGTAACTTTGCCGGGGTCAGCCGAGCATTGCTGCACGAGCTGCTCAGCTGGGACATCAGCGCTGCACAATTGGTGATCATCACCGCGCGGGCCGCTGGTGAAACGCCAGAACCGGTGATTGGTGAGGCCGGGGTCAGTAGCCTGGATGGGTTGTGGCAATTGCTGGTGCGAGCGGCGGTGTTTTGGTACGCGGTGTTTGCCGTATGGACCCTGCTTATCTGAGATCGTCATTCCACAACCAGGCGGCGCCACGTACGCCGCTGGAATCACCATGGCGGGCCTGCAGCAGGCGCGTGTTGACCTTGTCGGAAAACACATAGCGCGGCAGCAGTGGCATGACTTGGGAGTAGAGTGCGGTGCAGTTGGACAGGCCACCGCCCAGCACGATCACATGCGGGTCAATCAGGTTGATCACCGACGCCAGGCCGCGAGCCAGTTGGTCGCAATAGCGGTCAACGGCCTTTTGCGCGTCGGCATCGTCAGCCTCAGCGGCGCTCACCAGAGCGCTCGCATCTAGTCCAAGATTGCTACGCGCCGCCCAGCCAGGGCCGCTGAGAAAGGTCTCGATGCAGTCATCTAAACCGCAATAACAACGCCTGCTTGGGCCGTCCTCACTGCGTCGCCAAGGTAACGGGTTATGACCCCATTCCCCGGCAATAGCGTTGGGGCCGCTGAGTAGCTGCCGGTGCACGACCAGGCCGCCACCGACGCCGGTGCCGAGAATTACGCCGAAGACACTTATGGCCCCTTCACCGGCGCCATCGCAAGCCTCCGACAAGGCAAAGCAATCGGCATCATTGGCCAGGCGCACTGGGCGCTGCAGGCGCTGCTCAAGGTCGGCCTGCAGGTCCTCGCCGATCAGGCATTGGGAGTTGGCATTCTTGATCCGGCCGTGATCAGGTGAACGCGTGCCGGGTATGCCGACGCCGACGCTGCCTTGGCGGCCCAGTTCGCGCTCGCAATCTTCAACTAAGCTGGCAATCAAGGTGACGGTTTTCTGGTAATCACCCTGCGGAGTAGGGGCGCGGCGGCGCAAAATTTGTCGGCCATTATCCAGTGCAATTATTTCTACTTTGCTGCCGCCCAGATCAATGCCCAGCTTCAGTGGTGTTCGCATCATTAACCTTAAGTTACAGAGGGAGGGGTCGATAAGGGGTATATATGACGGCATGCTCGGCTGTAATTTTGTGATGCCTGTCACGTTGATCAGCCTGTATTCACCGCGTCGATGCAAAGGCCGCAGGTCGAGCAGCAAGGTACATAGCTGCCTGCGTTTGAGATTCTGCCCCGCCGTTTTGTAACCTTACACACAATAATTAGAACTGGAGACGTCTTGTGAAGACCGTGCTGTATCCGGCCATCGCGCTAATGAATCGCCTCAGCTTCGGCATGAAGTTCAGTTTGATCAGTGTGCTGTTCTTTCTGCCCATGCTGGTGACCAATTACTACTTGGTGCGTGATTCCTATCGCCAGTTAGTTAGCACGCAGGCCGCTCTTGAAAGCATTGATCTGCTTGGCGAAAGCCTGACGTTGCGACGCAATCTTGAAGATTACGTCGATCTTACCAAGGTCAACGCGATGATCGGCCAGTCCGGTCAGGCGGGGGATCTTGAGGCGCGGCTGATCAAGCTTCAAGGGGTTATAAGCGAGGCGCTGCAGGGCTTGGCCGCTGTGGTGCGTGAGCCTGAGCAGATCGAAGAATTCAACAATAAGCGTGATCAGCTGATTGCCGAGTTAGCGGCGGTACAGGCTGAGACGTCGCTGCAAGGCAAGATTGTTCTAACCGAGAAATTGCAGGGCAGTTCCCAAGTCTTTATCAAATTGGTCGCTGCTCAAGCGGGCTTGAGCAGCGACCGCCAAGGTTCTGTGCGGCAGCTGATTGAACTGGTAACGGTGGAAACGAGCAAGGTCACCGCAGCACTTAGCGAAGGCCGCTCCGTGGGTGCCTACTCGCTGGCTCAGGGCTTTCTCAATTCATCTGCCAGTACGGCATTTGATGAACTGTTGCTGGAGCTGGAAAAGCTGCATGGCGAATATGGCTTGAACTTGCAGGCGTCGCTCAACAGCAGTGCACAGGCTCGCACAGAGTTGGCCAGCCAAGCCGAGAGCAGTCTCGATACCCTGAAAACCACAGCCGTGCTGTTTGAAGACAAGGTGGTCATCGCCGACTCGCTGGATACGCCTTGGGCGCAGTTCTATGCGGACATCAGTCGCGCCATGGAGCAAACCTACCAACTCAATGATGTGGTGCTGGTCTTTCTTGAGAAGCAGCTGCAGGCGCGCTTGGAAGAGAATCGTACGCAAATGGGCTTGCTAGGTGCGGCCTTGCTGGTGGTGTTCCTGCTGATCCTATATCTCTACGGTGGCTTCTATGTGTCGATCCGCGCGACCCTGAAAAAACTTGGCCAGGTGATGAATCAGGTGGCTGCGGGCGATATGACCGTGAGTTTCAAAGCGCAGAGCCAGGATGAATTAGGCGAGCTGGGGCAGGTGTTCAATGAGACGGTGAGTAAGATTCACCAGTTGATCGAGCGTGTGGGCCAGACGGTGGTTGAGGTTGAGCGTCAGGCGGATCGCGTGCAGCAGGTTTCTGGCGAAAGTAATCAAGCGGTGGCTGGCCAGCGTGGGCAGATTGACCTGATTGCCACCGCGATGAATCAGATGTCGGCCACTGCGCAGGAGGTGGCCCACAGTGCGGCCGCTGCGGTGGGCAGTGCGCAGAGCGTGAATGATGAAACGGTCAGTGGCCGTGCGTTGGTTGAGTCCCAGGTGGGCAGCATTCAGCGTCTGGCCGGGGAAATTGATCAGTCGGTGGCGGTGATCAACAAGTTGGCCAGCGACAGCGCTTCGATCAGTCAGGTGCTGGACGTAATCAAGGGCATTGCCGAACAGACCAACTTGCTGGCGCTCAACGCGGCGATTGAGGCGGCGCGTGCCGGCGAACAAGGGCGCGGTTTTGCCGTGGTGGCCGATGAGGTGCGTAATCTGGCCAAGCGTACTCAGCAGTCCACCGAGCAAATTGAGTCGATGATCGCCACGCTGCAGAGCGGCGTCGGTGCCGCAGTCAAGGCGATGAGTTCTAGCCATAAGATGGCCGATAACACGGTCAGCGAGTCAGGCAAGGTGCAGCAGGCGCTGGAGAATATTCTCGGTGCGGTGGGCATGATCGTCGATCAGAACCAGCAGATTGCCACAGCCGCTGAAGAGCAGACTGCTGTGGCCCATGACATCGATCAGAACATCGTCGAAATCAGCCAGGCCGGTGAACGCACCGCCGAAGGTGCCAGCCAGACCGAGCAGGCCAGCCGCGAGCTGTCCGGACTGGTGGCGCGCTTGAAACAGTTGATTGGTGCGTTCCGCGTCTGATCAGTCGTTGCTCTGACTAAGCCCGCCACCATGGCGGGTTTTTTATCTGATGAAGGTCGATTGAGTTAAGCCCGCTCGGCCGCATGCGGACGCTCGGTCAGCGCGCGGCCGTGAATGATCAGCTATTGATGTTGCTGCTCAGGCAGGCCTCCAGCCAAACAGCTCGGTTGCGTTGCGGCTGCTGGCGCTGGCCAGTTGCTCGGCGCTTATACCGCGCAGTTCAGCCAGTGCGGTGCAAATGGCGGGTAGATGATCCGGGCTGTTGCGCTGGTTGGGGTGCATGGCGGGTGCCATGTCCGGTGAGTCGGTTTCCAGCACGATTGCCTCCAGTGGCAGCTGTGTCACCACCTTGCGCAGGCGCAGCGCTTGCGGCCACGTGGGTGCGCCGCCGAGGCCGAGTTTGAAACCGAGCTTGAGGTATTCGCGGGCTTCTTCATAACTGCCGGCAAAGGCGTGGATAATGCCGCCCCGTGCAGGCTTGAGGCGCTTGAGGGTGGCAATAGTGGCGGCATGGGCGCGGCGTACATGCAGCAAGGCAGGCAACTCGAACTCGATGGCCAGCTTGAGCTGTGCTTCGAACAGCTGTTGCTGCCGTTCGCGATCCAGTTGTTCCAGGAAGTAGTCCAGACCGAACTCGCCCACGGCGCATAGCTTAGGATGCCCGGCGTGGCGGGTGAGCCAGTCGCGTAGCGCCTCCACATGCGCGGGTAAGTGCTCATCGAGGTACACCGGGTGCAGGCCGAAGGCGGCGTACAGGCCGTCTTCAGCCAGTGCCAGATCCCACACGCGCTGCCAGTTAGCCTGATGCACGCCAAGCACCACCATGCGTTCGACGCCAAGATCGCGACAGCGGCCTAGCAGCGCGCCGCGATCCGCGTCGAAATCGGGGAAGTCCAAGTGGGTGTGGGTGTCGATCAGGCGCATACGCAGAGCATCGACGATTTGTCGGGGCAGCGCCAGTGAGTCAAACCCGCAGCGTTGCAGGCAGTCATACGACTACAGCAACGCTGCGGTTGGGCTTGGGCTTAGTGATGCTCGCGCGTCGCGCGGAATTTCACATCCGGCCAGCGCTCTTCCATCAACGCCAAGTTAACCCGGGTTGGCGCCAAGTAGGTGAGGTGGCCGCCGCCATCGAGGGCGAGGTTTTCCACGGCCTTGTTGGAAAATTCCTCGAGCTTCTTCTTGTCGCTGCAATCGATCCAACGCGCCGACCACACGGTAATAGGCTCGTACGCGCACTCGACCTTGTATTCCTCTTTCAGGCGACTGGCGACCACATCGAACTGCAGCACGCCGACTGCGCCGAGGATGATGTCGTTGCTGCGCTCGGGGAAGAACACCTGAGTGGCGCCTTCTTCGGCCAGCTGTTGCAAGCCCTGACGCAGCTGCTTGGATTTCAGCGGGTCTTTTAGGCGCACGCGGCGGAACAGTTCCGGAGCGAAGTGCGGGATGCCGGTAAAGCCAAGGTTTTCACCTTCGCTAAAGGTGTCGCCGATCTGGATGGTGCCGTGGTTGTGCAGACCGATGATGTCGCCAGCATAGGCTTCGACCAGCATTTCGCGCTCGCTGGAGAAGAAGGTCAGGGCGTCGCCGATACGTACGTCTTTACCGGTGCGCACGTGGCGCATCTTCATGCCCTGGCTGTATTTGCCTGAGCAGATGCGCATAAAGGCGATGCGGTCGCGGTGCTTAGGGTCCATGTTCGCCTGGATCTTGAACACGAAGCCGGTGAATTTTTCTTCTACCGGTTCCACGGTGCGCTCGTTGGCTATGCGCGCCAGCGGCTTGGGTGCCCAGTCGACCACGGCATCGAGCACATGGTCGACGCCAAAGTTGCCTAACGCGGTGCCGAAGAACACCGGGGTCAGCTGGCCGTCCAAGAACTCTTGTTGATTGAACTCATGGCAGGCGCCCTGCACCAATTCCAACTGCTCGGTGAAGCGGTCGTACTCGTCGCCCAGGTGGGCGCGGGCTTCGTCAGAGTCGAGGTGTTGGATGATCTTGGTTTCAGTGCGCTCGTGGCCGTGGCCGGCGGTGTAAACGATGATGTAATCGTCGGCCAGGTGGTACACGCCCTTGAAGTCGCGGTAGCAGCCAATCGGCCAGGTGATCGGCGCGGCCTTGATTTTCAGTACAGCTTCAATTTCATCGAGCAGTTCAATCGGGTCGCGGATGTCGCGGTCGAGCTTGTTGATAAAGCTGACAATCGGCGTATCGCGCAAGCGGCATACATCCATCAGGGCGATGGTGCGCGGCTCAACGCCTTTACCGCCGTCGAGCACCATCAGCGCACTGTCTACCGCCGTCAGAGTGCGATAGGTGTCTTCCGAGAAGTCTTCGTGGCCGGGGGTGTCGAGCAGGTTGATCATGTGATCGCGGTAAGGGAACTGCATCACCGAGGTGGTGATGGAGATACCGCGCTGCTTTTCCATTTCCATCCAGTCGGAGGTCGCATGGCGGTCAGACTTACGCGACTTCACCGTGCCGGCGATAGAAATCGCCTTGCCCATCAGCAGCAGCTTTTCGGTAATGGTGGTTTTACCGGCGTCGGGGTGAGAAATGATGGCGAACGTGCGGCGCTTGCCAACTTCGGTGGCCTGGATGGTCATTGTGCGGGAACCCATCGACTCAATAGTCGGTCTGTCAAAAATGGCGGCGATTATAACGGTAAACGCCGCTCAGCGCGGCGACCTGTAATCAGGCAGCCAAACCTCACGTTTTTCGCGTGTTGTGCAGCATTCCTGACGTTTTGTTTTGAATATAAAACGATCAATCAATAACACGACAATGAGGGTTAAAAGCACGGCATTTTTGATTGATCTCAGCTCCCCATGGCCCTAAAGTTCGCGCCCGAACGTCCATGCTGGCAACGATCCATCCGGCTCAAGTACTGACGACGAGAGACCTTCTGGTACTCGGCGACATGCCTTGGGAAGTAGGCGAACCAAAGTGGGGAAACTGATCAGACGTTCTGCTTGTGTGGGCCGCCCACCAAGCCATCCCTAAATGATGGGCAGCTGTCTGCGTGTGCAGCGTGTGCTTATCTAAACTGTTTAACTGGTTCAGCCAACTGGAGTCCGAGTATGTCGATCAAGGTCGAAGACTATTACGCCCCTGCTACGTTTCAGCGCATGAAGGCGTTCGCCGATACCCAGGAAACCCCGTTCGTGGTGATCGATACCGCGATCATCAGCAAGGCCTATGATGACCTGCGCGCCGGTTTCGATTTTGCCAGCATCTATTACGCGGTCAAAGCCAACCCGGCTGTTGAAATCATTGACCTGCTCAAAGATAAAGGCTCCAGCTTCGACATCGCTTCGATCTATGAGCTGGATAAAGTCATGGGCCGTGGCGTCACGGCTGATCGCATCAGCTATGGCAACACCATCAAAAAATCCAAGGACATTCGCTACTTCTACGAGAAGGGCGTGCGTCTGTTCTCTACCGATTCGGAAGCCGACCTGCGCAACATCGCCAAGGCGGCGCCGGGATCGAAAATCTATGTGCGTATCCTCACCGAAGGCTCGACCACCGCCGATTGGCCGTTGTCGCGCAAGTTTGGTTGCCAGACCGACATGGCTATGGATCTGCTGATTCTTGCTCGCGATTTAGGCCTGGTGCCTTATGGCATCTCCTTCCATGTGGGCTCGCAGCAGCGTGACATTTCCGTGTGGGATGCCGCCATCGCCAAGGTCAAAGTGATCTTCGAGCGTTTGAAAGAAGAAGACGGCATCACCCTCAAGCTGATCAATATGGGCGGCGGCTTCCCGGCCAACTACATCACCCGTACCAACAGCCTGGAAACCTACGCCGAGGAAATCATCCGCTTCCTCAAGGAAGACTTCGGTGATGACCTGCCGGAAATCATTCTGGAGCCGGGCCGTTCGCTGATCGCCAACGCCGGCATCTTGGTCAGTGAAGTGGTATTGGTCGCGCGCAAGTCGCGTACTGCGGTGGAGCGTTGGGTGTATGTCGATGTCGGCATGTTCAGCGGCCTGATCGAAACCATGGGTGAGGCGATTAAATTCCCCCTCTACACCGAGAAGAAGGGCGAGATGGAAGAAGTGGTGATCGCCGGTCCAACCTGCGACAGCGCCGACATCATGTACGAGAACTACAAGTACGGCCTGCCGCTCAACCTGGCCATTGGCGACCGTGTGTATTGGCTTTCTACCGGTGCCTACACCACCAGTTACAGCGCGGTGGAATTCAACGGCTTCCCGCCGCTGAAGTCGTTCTACCTGTAAGCGTTTATGCCCTACAAAAAAACCGCCAGTTGGCGGTTTTTTTGTCATTGCGTGTGCAGTCTCGGGTTCAGCGCTGGGCCAGTGCAGAGGCGCGAAGATCAGAAGCGATAGTTAGCGCTCAGTTCTAAGCTTCGCGGTGCCCCGGGGGTGATCAGGTCCACCGAGCCGTGGGCCGAAGCGTAGTACTCCTTGTTGAATACATTACGCAGGCGCAGGGCTGCGTCCCATTGTGGCTGGTTGTACAGCAACGCGGCATCGTAGGTGGTGTAGCTGGGCATGACGGTGACGTTGTCCAGAGCGGTGTAGCGCTCGTCGACGTAGTTGGCACCCATGCCTACACGCCATTGCTGGTTTAACGAGCGCACCAGCCATAGGTTGGCGCTATTTCGTGGGGTCAGGGTCGGGGTCTGGCCTTGATTGGCGACGCCATTAGTGAAGCTGGTGGACTTGCTGATTTGCGCGTCCAGGTAGGCATAGCCGGCATACACCTGCCACTTGTCGCTGAGCTGGCCGGTCAAGGTGGTCTCGAAACCATCGGTACGCTGCTCGCCGGCGAGGATCAACTGGCCGGGATTGGCCGGGTCACTGGTCTTCATGTCGGTGCGCTCGAGGCGGAACACCGATGCGGTCAGAGACAAGCGCTGATCGAGCAGGTCCCACTTGGCACCGAGCTCGTAGTTGGTGGTCTGTTCCGGCTCTAGATCCTTGTTTGAGTTGCTCAGCGGGAAGGTTTCGGCGGACGGCTGGAAGGAACGGCTCACCGACACGTAGTAGGACTGGATCTGGTCTGGCTGATAAACCAAGCCAACGCGCGGGCTCCAGGTTCTGTCGGTGCGCGCGATGTCACTATCGCTCAGAGCGTCTTGGTACTCCTGGTCGAAGACGTCGTAGCGTACGCCGAGCAGGGCTTTCCATTGTGGGGCCAATTCGATTAGGTCCTGCACGTAGAAACCGGCAGTGTCTTGAATGTTGCGGCCCTTACCGGTCTGCTGCGCTGCCTGGAATGGCACGCGTACCAGGCCGTCGCGGAACACCGGAACGCGTGCCGCATCACTCTGGCTGAAGAACGCTTGGTCCTTGTTCTGTCGGCCCAGCTCCACGCCGTACAGCAGGTTGTGCTGCATGCCGGCGATCTGCGCCTGCTGCTTCAGTTCGGTCTGGTTGAACCAGCCGTCTTCTTTGCGCTGCACGTTGCCGCGGCGCAGCTTGACCAGCAATTCGCCGTTGGCGGCGGTAACGAACCGGTTGGCATCGGTGTGTGCCAGGGTGTTATTGCGATCCAGGTCGTAATGGTAATAGCGACTGGTGTTGGACAGGCTGAAATCATCGTTGATCTGGTAATCGAGGCCCGCAGTGAAGGAAAACATTTCGCTGCGGGTGTAGTCCTGATCCGGATCGCTTGAACCGAAGCGCGTGCCTGGGTCAACGTCCACCGGGCGACCGTTCAGCGCGGGAATGCCGAAGTCGATCAGGCGCTTGTCGTACAGGTAGCTGGCACCCAGGTTGAGTTCCAGATCATCGGATAGCTTGAAGTAGGCCGAAGACGCCAATGCTTCACGCTTGAGAAAGGCGTCGTCGCGAAAGCCGTCACTGTCTTCCACTGCACCGGTGAAGCGAAAGGCCTTATCGCCCTGCTGTTGGTCGGCCCAGCCGGCGTCGAATTGGGTGCGCTTCTTGCCTTCGCTGTCTACGCTGACGCCGACTTCCTGCACCGGGGCGAAGGTTGGGCGCTTGCTCACACTGTTGATCAGGCCGCCAGAGGAGCCACGGCCGTAGAGCACGGCCGCGGGGCCCTTGATCACTTCCACGCGCTCGATATTTGACAGGTCGCGGTAATACAGCGCGTCGTCACGAATGCCGTCGATGTACTGGTCACCGATGGCGCTGAAGCCACGGATCGTGACCTGGTCACGCTGGCCGTCACCGTTGGACAGGCCGATGCCGGGCACGTTCTTCAGCACGTCTTCCAATGACTGGGCGCCCTGATCCTTGATCACGCTCTGCGGAATCACGTTGACTGTTTGCGGGATGTCGCGCAGCGGGGCGTCAATTTTCAATGCGCTTGTGCTGTGGCTGGGCTTGTAGCTGCTCTGTTGCTGTTGTCCGGTGACTACGGCTGCTGGAATCTCCAGCGCGCTGTTCGGCTCTGCATGTGCGGCTTGAGCGGCGAAGGCGGCCAGCAGCGATAGGTGGATTGGATTAAGACGTAAGACGCTCACCGGGTGACTCCAAACAGTAGGGTATTGCTAATGATAAGACTTACCATTAGCAAATGTAAATTTATTGTAAGTACCCGTTTATGTAGTTCCGGTGAGAGTGAGAACACTGTGTATTGAGTTTGCAGGTGATTAGCGCTATCAAATAGAATTGATTCTCAAAACAGGGCGGCGCATTGGGCGTTTGGCTCGTGGTTGCGCTGAGCCTCGCCATGTTCAAAAAAATCGTATTTCAACTGCACTGGCTGTTCGGTGTTACAGCCGGCCTGGTGTTGGCATTAATGGGGGTAACTGGGGCGGCCTATTCGTTCCAGGACGAATTGATGCGTGCCCTCAACCCCGATGTACTGCGGGTAGAGGTACGTGACAGCGGTGTGCTGTCGCCGGCCGTGCTGGTGCCAAAACTGGAGGCCGCCAGCCAGCAGCGGGTCATCGGCCTGTGGCTTGAGGTAGAGGGTGATCGAGCCGCGCGAGTGTTCTTCGCGCCGCCGCCGGGTGAGCGCCGTGGCCCGTCGCGCTATTTCAATGCATACAGCGGTGAGTTACTCGGTGAGCCGCGTGGGCAGGGTTTCTTCGATCTGATGCTGAAGCTGCACCGCTTTCTCGCCATGGGTGACTACGGTAAGCAGGTCACGGCTGCCAGCACCTTAATTCTGCTGTTCTTCTGCCTGTCCGGTCTGTACCTGCGCTGGCCGCGTCAGGCCAGCAGCTGGCGCGCCTGGCTGACCCTGGATTGGGCGCGCAAAGGCCGCAGTTTCAATTGGGACTTGCATGCGGTAGCCGGTACCTGGTGCCTGGCGCTCTACCTATTGGCTGCGCTGACGGGGTTGTATTGGTCGTATGACTGGTACCGCGAAGGCGCAACCACATTGCTTAGCGCTGAGCCCGGCGGCCAGCAGCGCGGTGGCAAACGCGCTCCGCCGCCGGCAGGGGAGTTGCCGTCGGTTAATTACCAGGCGGTGTGGGACGGCCTGCAGCGTGCCGCCGGTAGCCAGTTGAGCAGCTACAACCTGCGTTTCCCGACGGTGGCTGGGCAGCCGGCGACGGTGTTCTATCTGCGTGATGACGCTGCGCATGAGCGCGCGTTCAACCAGCTGGAGCTCGATCCTTTGAGCGGCGCGCCGGGCCGGCATAAACGCTACGAACAACAGGCGTTTGGCGACCAGCTGCTAACCAGCGTGTATGCCCTGCATGTGGGTAGCTACTTCGGCCTGATCGGACGCATCCTGATGATGCTGGCCAGCCTGGCAATGCCGCTGTTCGCCATCACCGGCTGGTTGCTCTACCTCGATCGCCGGCGCAAGAAGCGCGCAATGCTCAAGGCGCGTGGCGCGTTGCAGCCGAACGCGTCGCAGGACGCTGGCTGGTTGATCGGCTTTGCCAGCCAGAGCGGTTTCGCCGAGCAACTGGCCTGGCAGACTGCCGGGCAGCTGCAGGCCGCCGGCCTGGCCGTCAGTGTGCAGCCGCTGGGCAAAGTTACCGAGCCGATGTTGCGCCAGACGCACAACGCGCTGTTCGTGGTCAGCACCTTTGGCGATGGCGAGGCGCCAGACAGTGCGCGTGGCTTCGAGCGCCAGCTGCTTGGCCAGGCGCTAGGGCTGGAGCATTTGCGCTACGCCATGCTGGCCCTGGGTGACCGTCAGTATCAGCACTTCTGCGGTTTTGCTCAGCGTGTGCAGGGCTGGTTAGCCCAGCAGGGCGCACAGAGCCTGTTCGAGCCAGTGCAGGTGGACGCCGCCAATGCCGCGGCGCTGGCCAGCTGGCAGCGCCAGCTCGGCGAGCTGACCGGTGCCCAGCCGCTGCAGCAGAGTGAAAAAGCGCACGGCCTGTGGACGTTGACGCGCCGCGAGCTGCTTAACCCAGGCAGCCAGGGCGCACCGACCTATTTGCTGGGGCTGCGTGCCGAGCGCGTCTGCGAGTGGGCGGCCGGCGATATTCTTGAAGTGCCGCCACGGCATGCCGACGCCAGGGTACAGGCCTGGTTGCAGGCGCACGGGCTGGACGGCAGCCAAATAGTCAGCCTCAACGGCCTGACGCAGCCATTGCATCAGGCGCTGTGCGGCAAGCAATTGCCCGAACAGTTCAGCCATCTGGTCGGCTTGCACGCCCAGGCCGTGCTGGACGCGCTGGTGCCGTTGGCGGCGCGCGAATATTCAATCGCCTCCTTGCCCAGCGACGATGAGCTGGAGCTGATCGTGCGCCAGGAGCGGCATGCCGACGGCTCGCTGGGGCTCGGCTCCGGCTGGTTGACGGAGGGCGTGACATTGCCTGGCCAGTTGCTGGCGCGGGTGCGGCGTAACAGCAGCTTCCATGCGCCGGACGATGCACGGCCGGTGATTTTGATCGGCAATGGTACCGGCCTGGCCGGGCTGCGCAGCTTGCTCAAGGCGCGCATCGTGGCTGGGCATACGGACAACTGGCTGCTGTTCGGTGAGCGCAACGCGGCGCATGATTTCTATTGCCGAGCCGAGCTACAAAACTGGCTGGTCAACGGCGAGCTGGCCCGACTGGATCTGGCGTTTTCCCGGGATCAGGCGGCCAAGGTCTACGTACAAGATCGCTTGCGCGAGTCTGCCGAAACGCTGCGTGAGTGGCTGGCGCGTGGCGCGTCGATTTATGTCTGCGGCAGCCTCGAGGGCATGGCCGGTGGGGTCGATCAGGTGCTGCGTGAGGTGCTGGGAGCGGAAAGGGTCGAGTCGTTGATAGACGAGGGCCGCTACCGTCGCGATGTGTATTGAATCGGGCCAGGCTTCACGCCACGGCAATGCGCCACTAAGCTGGTAGGCATGAAAACGATCCTGCTCAATTGCGACATGGGTGAAAGCTTCGGCGTGTGGAGCATGGGTGATGATGCCCATGCCATGCCGCTGGTTGATCAAGCCAATCTGGCCTGCGGCTTTCACGCCTCCGACCCCTTGACCATGCAGCGCACCGTCGCCCTGGCGGTGCAGCACGGGGTGAGTATCGGCGCGCATCCAGCCTATCCTGATTTGCTCGGTTTTGGCCGCCGGCACCTGGCCTGCTCACCTGAAGAGGTGACGGCGCTGGTGCTGTATCAGCTCGGCGCGCTGGATGCTTTTTGCCGTGCGGCGGGCACTCAACTGGCTTACGTCAAACCGCATGGCGCGCTGTACAACGATTTGGTGCGTGACGATGCGCTGTTCAGCGCGGTGCTTGAGGCCTGCGCCCGTTATCGCCAGGGTTTGCCGCTGATGGTGCTGGCGCTGGCGGATAACAGCCGAGAGTTGCGCCTGGCCGACGAGGCTGATGTACCGCTGATGTTCGAAGCTTTTGCCGACCGTGCCTACCTGGCCGATGGTCAGTTGGCGCCCCGGCGCTTGAGCGGCGCAGTGCACCACGATCCGCAGCGGATTTTTCAACAAGCGTTGGCCATTGCCCAAGGCGAACCGTTTGCCGACATCGACGGCAAGCCGTTGCAGCTGCGCGCCGATAGCCTCTGTGTGCACGGCGACAACGCCGATGCTCTGGCCGTGTTGCGGCGTTTGCGAGCCGCCCTGGATACCCTGTGATTCGCTTTGAGCCGGCCGGTGCTGAAGCCCTATTGTTGGTGCTGGCCGAGCAGCCGGATGTGCATCTGCCGCAACGTATCGCCCTGCTCGCGCAACGCATCCGCGCTGAATTGGGCGATCTGTTGACTGATCTGGTCCCGGGCTGGACCAGCGTGTTGCTGCACTATGACCTGATGCGCACCGACCACCTGCAATTGGCTGAGCGGCTACAGCCGCTGCTGGAGCGTTGGCTGGCCGAGCCCTTTGTGGCGCAGCTGGGGCGTCTGCATGAAATCCCGATCTGGTATGGCGGTGAAGACCTCGCCGAAGTGGCCCAACAGTGCCGGCTCAGTGTCGCGCAGGTGATCGAGTTACATGCCGGTGCGGAGTACCGTGTTGGCGCGATTGGTTTTGCCCCAGGGTTTGCCTACCTCGGTGAGCTGGACGCGCGCCTGGCCTTGCCGCGCCGCGCGACCCCGCGCATTGCTGTGCCAGTCGGTAGCCTGGCGATTGCCGAGCGGCAGACGGCGATCTACCCCCACAGCTCCCCAGGCGGCTGGCACCTGCTCGGCCGCTGCCCATGGCTGTTATTCGACGCCGCGCAAACGCCGCCATGTCCCCTGGCGTTGGGTGATCGGGTGCGTTTTCGCCGCCTCGATGAGCGCGACTTTATCCGCGAAGGCGGTCAGTTATGAGCGGCCTGCGGGTGCTTAAGCCGGGGCCGCTGAGTCTGCTGCAGGATGCCGGGCGGCTCGGCTGGCAGCACCTCGGGGTATCGCCGGCCGGGCCGCTGGATTGGCATGGCGCGGCCTGGGCCAACCACCTGCTGAGCAATCCATGGGGTACGCCGCTGCTGGAAATCGCCCTGGGCGGTGTCGAGTTGCAGGCCGAAGTCGACACCTGGGTGGCGGTTTGCGGCGCGCAGGTGCCGCTGAGCCGGGATGATCAGCCGCAGCCGCTGTGGACGCGTCTGCCGTTGCGCAAGGGCCAGCAGCTACGCCTGGGCTTTGCCCGCAGCGGTCAGCGCGCGTATTTGGCAGTGGCCGGTGGCTTTATGGCTACGCCGGTGCTGGGCAGCGTTAGCGTGCAGGTGCGCGAAGGGTTGGGGCTGGCATTGCAAGCAGGGGATTTGCTGGCCTGCCGGGCTGCACATTTTACCCGCGCCGCCAGCGTGCCCTGGCCTTATCTGCCGGATTACGGCTGCAAACCTTTGTTGCGAGTGATCACCGGTGGCGACGCGGCGAGCTTTGGCGAAGATCAGTTGCAGGGCTTCTTCGCCCAGAGCTGGCAGCTAAGCCCGCTCTCCGACCGCATGGGCGCACGTCTGATGGGTGAGGGCCTGCAGGCGCCGGGGCGGCAGTGGTCATCAGGCGTTGGTCGCGGAGCAATTCAGGTGCCGCCGGATGGCCAGCCGATTATTCTCCAGGCGGATCATCAGACCATGGGAGGTTACCCACTGTTGGGGTGGCTGCACCCGCTCGATCAAGGGCGTTTGGCGCAGTGCCCCGCGCACCATCCGCTGCGCTTCACCCCGGTGAGCATTGGTGACGCGCAGGCTGAGCTGCGTGAGTTCTACCGCTTCTTTCGTCGTTAGAGCGACGTAGCCATGCGGATGTAGGGTGGATCGGGGCGCGTAGCTGACGTTGTTTTCATCCGCCACAAGATCGCCAGGGTGGATGGGTAAAGCGTCATCCACCCTACGAGTTAGCGGGTGCTCATGTATCTAAAGCGTTTTGGCCATACGGCTGGCCAGCAACGCCCAGCCAAACAGCAGCAGGCAGATAATCAGCATCGGCCAGCCGCGCCAGTACAGATAAGGCGTGAGCCCCTGCATCGGTTGCACCTGGCCATATAGCACGCCTTGCTCGAATTGCGGTAGCTGTTCGGTGAGCTGGCCCTGCGGGTCAATCAGTGCAGTGACGCCATTGTTGGTCGCGCGGATCATCCAGCGACCGGCCTCCAGGGCGCGCATCTGCGCCATTTGCAGGTGCTGCAGCGGGCCGATGGAGCGGCCGAACCAGGTGTCGTTGCTGATGGTCAGCAGTAAGGCGCTCTGTGCCGAAAGGCTCGCGGCGAACTCCGGGTAAACCACCTCGTAGCAGATAAACGCGGCAATCGCATGGCCCTTGGCCTGCAGCAAACTCTGCTCGGCCGAGCCGCGGGCGAAGTCCGACATTGGCAGATCGAAGAAGGCGATCAGTCCGCGCAGCACTTCTTGCAAAGGCACGTACTCACCGAAGGGCACCAGCTTCTGTTTGAGGTAGTCGCCGCTGCCCTGGCCGACCACGCTGATGCCATTGTAGTAGCGCTGCTCGCCGCGCTCGTTGCTCTGGCGAATCGGCACGCCGGTAATCAGCGCGGCATTGCGCTCGTTGGCGAAGCGATTGATCACGCCGAGGTAGCCCTGGGCGCGGTCTTTGAGTACCGGGATGGCGGTTTCCGGCCAGATGATCAGGTCGGTTGGTTTGGCGCTGAAGGTCATGTCGCGGTACAGCGCGAGCTGCGCGTTGAGCTGCTCGGGGTCCCACTTCATGTTCTGTTCGATATTGCCCTGCATGGCCGACACGCTGAGTGGTTCGCCTTGCGGCTGAGTCCAGGCGTGGCCCTTGAGGGCCAGGCCGGCGATCCATGGGGCTACTAGCAGGGCCACGCCGATGGCGAGAAACGCTTTGCGCGCACGCAGTTGCGCCAGGTTAACCAGCAGGGCTGCGCTTAGCGCCAGGACAAAGGAAATCAGCCATACCCCGCCGATTGGCGCCAGGCCCGACAGCGGCCCGTCCAACTGGCTGTAACCTGCATACAGCCAGGGGAAACCGGTCAGAAACCAGCTGCGGAAGGCTTCCTGCGCGAGCCACAGCGCGGCGAAGGCCAGGGCATCGGCGAGCGGCGCTTCAACCCGGCGCAGCCAGCGCGCCCACACCCACGCAGCCAGGGCAAACAGCAGACCGAGCCCGCCGACAAAGGCCAGGGTCAGGAAAACGGCCAGCGGTGGTGAGGCGGCGCCGTAATCGTGGATGCTCACATACACCCAGCTGGTGCCCGCGACAAACAAACCAAAGCCATAGCTCCAGCCGCGTAGCGCTGCCTGACGCGGCGTGAGGTCGCGCAGGCCGAGGTAGAACAGGGCAATCGACAGCAGCGCCAATGGCCACAGGTCGTACGGTGCCAGCGCCAATGGGGTGATGGCGCCGGCGAGTAGGGCGATCAAGTTGCCGGGCCAGCCAGGTCGGGTTATCCAGTGCATTGCATGCAGGTCCTTGGATTGGGGGTGAGCAAGGGTAAAGCGGCAGAGCGGGCGGGGGAAGTGCGGCAAGGCCGGCCACTGTTGAGGGTGGCCGGCCTGTTGATCAGTTGTTGATCGGGGTCAGGCGCAGCAAGTGGATGCGGCGGCTGTCGGCGTTGAGTACGCGAAAGCGAAACTCGCCGATTTCTGTCACCTCGTTTCGCTTGGGCAGATGGCCGAAAGCGCTCATCACCAGGCCGCCGACGGTATCGAATTCGTCATCGGAGAAGGAGGTGTCGAAGGTTTCATTGAAGCTGTCGATCGGTGTCAGTGCTTTGACCAGAAAGTCGCCACTGGGCAGCGGTTTGACGTAGCTGTCTTCTTCCACGTCGTGTTCGTCTTCGATATCGCCGACGATCTGTTCCAGCACGTCCTCGATGGTCACCAGGCCGGCGACGCCGCCGTACTCATCGATAACCACCGCCATGTGGTTATGGTTGGCGCGGAACTCGCGCAGCAGCACATTGAGGCGCTTGGACTCGGGCACGAAGGTGGCCGGGCGCAGCAGGTCCTTGATATTGAAATTGGCGTTTTCGCCCTGCAGGATCAGAGGCAATAGATCCTTGGCCAGGAGGATGCCGACTACGTCGTCGAGGCTCTCGCCAACCACCGGGTAGCGCGAGTGCGCGGCTTCAATGATCGAGGGTAGGAACTCCTTGGGCGTCTGGTTGGCCTTGATGCTCATCATCTGCGAGCGGGGCACCATAATGTCGCGAACCTGCAGGTCGGCGACTTGAATAGCGCCTTCAACGATGGCCAGTGCTTCGCTGTCGAGCAGCTTGTTCTGATGCGCTTCGCGCAGCACTTCCAACAGTTCCTTGCGGTTTTTCGGCTCATGAGCAAAAGCCTGGGTCAGTCTGTTAAACCAGGACTTTTGCTCGTTGCTCGATCGGTCTTCGCTCATGGTGGTTACTCAGGAACCTTTTGTGTGGTGTGGGGGAGTTCAGTCTTCATCGGCGTATGGGTCGGGGTGGCCCAACTCAGCCAGTAATTCTCGCTCCAGGGCTTCCATCTCTTCGGCTTCCGCGTCGAGGATGTGGTCGTAGCCGAGCAGGTGCAAGCAGCCGTGGATCACCAGATGGGCCCAGTGGGCTTCGCTGGTTTTTGCTTGTTCCTGGGCTTCACGCTCGACCACCGGTACGCAAATCACCAGGTCGCCGAGCAGCGGGATATCCAAAAACTCATCAGGCACATCCGCCGGGAAAGACAACACGTTGGTCGCGTAATCTTTCTGTCGCCAGGTGTGGTTGAGTTCGCGGCCTTCGGCTTCATCGACCAGGCGGATGGTCAGCTCGGAGTCGGCAGTGCGTTGGCGCAGGGCGATGGCACACCAGGTGCGAAATTGCGCCTCGCTCGGCAGAGTCGAGGCGTCGCTGGCAATCTGCAGGTCAAGCTCAAGCATCGCCGTTGCCCTGTGCGTCATCCAGCTTGCCGTGGATGCGGTTTTCGTAGCGCTCATAGGCTTCGACGATGCGTTGCACCAAGGGGTGGCGCACCACGTCTTTGGGTTTGAAGTGGGTAAAGCTGATACCCGGCACATCGTGCAATACGTCAATCACGTGGGTCAGGCCGCTTTTGGTGCCGCGCGGCAGGTCAACCTGGGTGATGTCACCGGTGATCACTGCCGTTGAGCCGAAGCCGATGCGGGTGAGGAACATCTTCATCTGTTCCAGGGTGGTGTTCTGGCTTTCGTCGAGAATGATAAAGCTGTTGCTCAATGTGCGACCGCGCATATAGGCCAGCGGCGCGACTTCGATCACCTGTTTCTCGATCAGCTTGGCCACCTGCTCGACGCCGAGCATCTCGTAGAGTGCGTCGTACAGCGGGCGCAGGTAGGGATCGATCTTCTGCGACAGGTCGCCGGGCAGGAAGCCGAGTTTTTCGCCGGCCTCAACCGCTGGTCGTACCAACAGGATGCGACGAATCTGTTCGCGCTCCAGGGCATCCACTGCGCAGGCCACCGCCAGGTAGGTTTTACCGGTACCGGCCGGGCCGATGCCGAAGTTGATGTCGTGATCGAGAATGGCTTTGACATAGCGCTGTTGGTTGGCGCCGCGTGGCCTGATCATGCCTTTACGCGTACGCAGGGCGATGCTGGGCTCGTTGACCGGCTGACTCAGCTCTTCAACACCGGACTCCTGTAAAAACAGGTGGACCAAGTCGGGCGACAGCTCGGTGTTTTCGGCTTCACGGTAGAGGCGGCTGAGCAGTTGCTCGGCGGCGCGAGTCTGGCCTGCGCTGCCGACCAGTTCGAACTGGTTGCCGCGGTTGCGCAGCTCAATGCCTAGACGAGCCTCGATCAGGCGCAGGTGCTCATCAAATTGGCCGCACAGGTTAGCGAAGCGGCGAGCCTCAAAGGGTTCAAGGATAAAACGAAGGGGTTCTATGGGTGTGTTCAAGGTCGTTTGATGGCCGCCAGTCGGCTGGGGTAATGGAACGAAGAATAGCGCTAGCGGCCGCGAGGGGGAAGCTCGGGCCGCGAGCAACCTGTAGGAGGCCAGCTCGCGCAGGGTGGATGACGCCTTAGCCATCCACCAACTACGCAGCCATGGTGGATGTAAAAAACGACATTCACCCTACAGCAGCGTGCCGCGCAGCGAGTTGGGCATGGCCTGGTCAATGCGCACATCAACGAACTGGCCGATCAAACGTGGATTATCGCTGCGGAAGTTGACCACGCGATTACTCTCGGTGCGGCCCTGGAGCATGCCGGGGTCCTTCTTCGAGTAGTCGTTGACCAAGATGCGCTGCACGGTGCCAGCCATGCGTCGGCTGTTTTCGGCGCCTTGCTGGGTGACACGGTGCTGGAGCAGGGCCAAGCGCTGCTTCTTCAGCTCCATCGGGGTGTCATCGGTCAGATCGGCTGCCGGGGTGCCGGGGCGTGCGCTGTAGATGAAGGAGTAGCAAAAGTCGAAACCGACATCCTCGACCAGCTTCATGGTCTGTTCGAAGTCTTTCTCGGTTTCACCGGGGAAGCCGATGATGAAGTCCGAGCTGATCAGGATGTCCGGCACCGCCGCGCGCAGTTTGCGGATGCGCGATTTATATTCCAGGGCGGTGTGGTTGCGCTTCATCGCCGCGAGAATACGGTCAGAGCCGGACTGCACCGGTAAGTGCAGGTATTTCACCAGCTCGGGAATCTCGGCATGGGCCTGAATCAACGCATCGGAGAACTCCAGCGGGTGGCTGGTGGTATAGCGAATGCGATCGACGCCTTCGATGGCCGCGACGGCGTACAGCAGCTCGGCGAAGTCGGCGAGCTGGCCGTTAGCTGTCGCGCCACGGTAACCATTGACGTTCTGCCCGAGCAGGGTGATTTCACGCACGCCGTGTTCGGCCAGGTGAATGATCTCGCTGAGGACATCGGCCATTGGCCGGCTGACTTCTTCACCGCGGGTGTAAGGCACCACGCAGAACGTGCAGTACTTGCTGCAGCCTTCCATTACTGAGACGTAGGCACTTGGGCCGTCGACGCGCGGTTCGGGCAGGCGGTCGAATTTCTCGATCTCGGGGAAGCTGATGTCGACCTGGGCGATTTTGGTGGTGCGCGCGGCGTCGATCATTTCCGGCAGGCGGTGCAGGGTTTGCGGGCCGAACACCACGTCGACATAGGGCGCGCGATCACGAATGGCCGCGCCTTCTTGGCTGGCCACACAACCACCGACACCGATCACCAGGTCCGGGTTGGCAAGCTTCAGCTCACGCCAGCGGCCGAGTTGCGAGAACACCTTGTCTTGGGCTCTTTCACGGATTGAGCAGGTGTTGAGCAGGATGATGTCGGCACCGTCCGCTTTGTCGATGACTTCCAGGGCTTGATGTTCGGCCAGCAGATCGACCATGCGCGAGCTGTCGTACTCGTTCATCTGGCAACCGTGGGTTTCGATATAAAGCTTCTTGGTCATGCGCGCTCAAAAGGGTGGTTCGAAGAACCGCGCATTATAGAGGGCGAAGGCTTGGGTTCCTAGCATTGGCTGCTGGGTGGCTATGCTATGATCCGCGCCCTTTCAATTAACCCCTCGGTACGAACTGCATAACCATGAGCAAGCGCGAACCCATCTACAAGGTGATTTTCCTCAACCAGGGTCAGGTGTACGAGATGTACGCCAAACAGATCTTTCAAAGCGATCTGTGGGGCTTTCTGGAAGTGGAGGAATTCGTCTTCGGCGAACGCACCCAGGTGGTGGTTGACCCTAGCGAAGAAAAGCTCAAGGCGCAGTTTGATGGTGTGGTGCGCAGCTTTATCCCGATGAACGCGATCGTGCGCATCGACGAAGTCGAGCGTCTCGGCACGCCGAAGATCAGTGAGGCCAAGGGAGGCGGTAATGTGATGCCGTTCCCCATGCCGATGCCGGACAAATAAGGACCTGCATACGATCTGCTACGCGTCGGCCCTGCTGCGTTAAAAACAGGCTCGGCAAGCCGCTTGCGGCAACGCGCTTTAGCGCGACCCGAAGGGCGAGTGAAACGAGTAATGCTCATGTACAACAGTACACTCTGCTTCCTCGCCTGTTTTTGCCTTGCATGGCTCTAGCTCGCGAGATCTTAAACAGCGTCTACGCGTGTTAGATGGGTTGAATCAGGGCAGCGGTGCGAACGGCGAGGTAAGGGTGTCGGCGTTCTGCAGCTCCAGCAGGTAGTTGCGGAAGATCTGCCCGAGCACCTGGCTGGCGATCTCCAGCTCATCACGCGGCATCTGTGCGGCGATCAGGTCGGCGCTGTCCATGGCTTCGTCCGAGCCGTTTACGGCCGCCATTTTCAACACGATATAGGCCTGCACCGCATTTGCCTGCACGCCTTCACCGCGAAAAAACATCATGCCCAGGCGGTACTGCGATTGTGCATGGCCTTGTAATGAGGCCTGCTCAAACCATTTCAGCGCCAGGCTGAGGTCGCGCTCGACACGTTTGCCATCGTAATAAAACTCACCCAGCTCGAACTCTGCTTGCAGGTCGCCGTTAACGGCGGCTTGCTCGCAGGCTTCAACGGCTGCGGGCAGTTCTTCGGCGGTGGTATTGAGTGAGCAGCTGCCAAGCGCGGGGATCAGCAAGGAGTTGCCGCTCGCCGAGGCGAGCAGTGGCAGCAGGAGCAACAGGCAGCCCAGGGACAGGGTGCGGCCGGTGCGTTTCATGAAAATCCATTTACCTCGGGATGCAAAGCAGGCGATGCGCCTGGCCGCCGGAACGCGGCAGCCATCACATTATGAAATAAGCCGTGGTGTTCTTACAAAGTCTTTACCGGGTTTTCTTCGGTGTAAGCAAATTTTGCGCTGCCGGGCAGGCTCAGGAGCAGCCAAGCCAGCAGTGGATAAGCCGGTGTTAGCAGAGCGTGGAACAGGTCGACCCGGCGCACTGGGCCGATAAAGCCCTGGGTGCCCACAGCCAGCCCAGCCAACAAAAACAGCCCGACCACGCCAATAGCAACCAGTAACGGTGCGCGTCTTGGCCATTGCACGGCACCGGCATAAAGAATCAGCAGCAGGGTCACCAGGTTGAGTAGCAGGCGGTAATCCTCCAGATGATTCATCTGCCGGAACAGTTCAAAGAAGGCGCACAGTCCGAGCAGGATGCGCCCCCAGTTGGCACGGCTCCACTGCCAGCCCCGGCTCAGTGCCAGCGCGGCGGCGCCTAGCAGCGGTAGGCCGAGAAAGCTGCTGGCCTGGCTCAGCCACAGGTGTGAGGTCTGCGCGCTGGGGTCGATACCAAAACGGATGACTCCTACGGCTGCGGCGGCGGCCGGTAGAAGAAAACCCAGCAGCGCGCAAAACAACGCCGGCTGATCCGCTTCGCCATAGTGCTTGCGGGCTTTGCCAATGGCGATCACGCACGCGAAGCAGGCCAGAGCCAGTACGCCGTCGGACAGCGCGGTGCTGTATTGCATCAGGCTTTCTTCAGCTCGGCGAAAGCGCGCTCGGCGGCGTCCAGGGTGATTTTCAGCTCAGCATCACCGTGGGCGATGGAGGTGAAGCCGGCTTCAAAGGCGCTCGGCGCCAGGTACACGCCGCCGTCCAGCATCAGGTGGAAGAAGCGCTTGAAGCGCTCGGCGTCGCTGGTCATCACGTCATCAAAGGTGACGATGCTGTCGGCGGCGCTGAAGTACAGGCCGAACATGCCGCCTGCCTGCGTGGTCACAAACGGGATGCCGGCGGCATCAGCGCGTTCTTGCAGGCCTTGGAGCAGGCGAGTGGTGTAGTCAGTCAGCTCGGCGTGGAAGCCCGGACGTTGGATCAAACGCAATGTGGCCAAGCCTGCGGCCATGGCCAGCGGGTTGCCCGACAGCGTGCCAGCTTGGTAAACCGGGCCGAGCGGGGCGATGCAATGCATGATTTCGCGCTTGCCGCCAAAGCAGCCAACCGGCATGCCGCCGCCGATGATTTTGCCGAAGGTGGTCAGGTCCGGGGTGACGCCGTAATAGGCTTGGGCACCGCCAAGGGCGACGCGGAAACCGGTCATCACTTCGTCGAAAATCAGCACCACGCCGTGTTTGTCGCACTGCTCGCGCAGGCCTTGCAGGTAGCCCGGTGCAGGCGGCACGCAGTTCATATTGCCGGCCACGGGCTCGACGATGATGCAGGCCACGCTGTCGCCGACTTCGCTGAGCATCTGCTCGACGGCGGCCAGGTCGTTGAATGGCAGGGTCAGGGTGTGTTTGGCGAAGTCCGCCGGAACGCCCGCCGAGCTGGGGACGCCCTGGGTCAGCAGGCCGGAGCCGGCTTTTACCAGCAGGCTGTCGGAGTGGCCGTGGTAGCAGCCTTCGAATTTGATGATGTTGTCGCGACCGGTATAGCCGCGCGCCAGGCGGATGGCGCTCATGGTCGCTTCGGTGCCGGAACTGACCATGCGCACCATGTCCATCGATGGCACCAGGCTGCACACCAGATCGGCCATCTCGGTTTCCATGGCGGTCGGCGCGCCGTAGGACAGGCCGTGCTGCAACTGGTTGCGCACCGCATCCAGCACCTCGGGGTGGCTGTGGCCAAGGATCATCGGCCCCCATGAACCGACGTAATCGACATAGCGTTTGTCGTCTTCGTCGGTAACGTAGGCGCCTTCGGCGTGCTTGAAGAACAGCGGCGTACCGCCGACGCTTTTGAAGGCACGCACCGGCGAGTTGACGCCGCCAGGGATGTGTTTTTGCGCGTCATTGAACAGGGTTTCGGAGCGGGACATGGCGGGCCTCTCAAGATTGAGTGCGGGGCGAGCCGGGTCGCCCTCAGCGCATTTAAATAGGGTTGAACAGGGCGCTAAACGCGCGGGCGCGGCGCTCGACTTCAACGGCCGAGTCGGCGCCGAACAGACCATGAACCACTGCGACCATGCTGGCGCCGTGGGCAATCAGCGCCGGTGCGTTTTCCAGGGTCACGCCGCCGATGGCGACGATGGGCAGGTTGATCCGGGCTTTTGCCGCATCGAGCAGTTCGGCATTGGCGGCAGGTGCACCTGGCTTGGTGGTGGAATTGAAGAAGCGGCCGAAGGCGACGTAGCTAACACCTTCTTTCGCCGCTGCTTCGGCCAGTTCTAGCTGGGCGTGGCAGGTGCCGCCGATGATCGCTTTGCGGCCGAGTAGCGCACGGGCGACCGACAGCGAGCCGTCTGTCTGGCCTAGGTGCAGGCCAACGCCGAGGCGCGCCGCCAGTTCGGCGTCGTCATTGATAATCAGCGCAGCGCCGTAGCGGTTGCACAGCTCACGCAGGGCTTCGGCTTCACGCAGGCGGCGGGCATCATCAGTGGATTTGTCGCGGTATTGCAGCAGTTTCGCGCCACCCTTGAGTGCGGCTTCTACATAGGGCAATAACTTGCCAGCCAGCAGTTGGCTGTCGGTGATGGCATACAGGCCATGCAGTTTCATTGGGCGCTCCAGCAGCAGACGCTCATTGGCAAAAGTCCAAGGGCAGGCGGCGCGGAATGTACTGGCCGTGGCCGGGTTGTTCGGCGTCGCGCAGGGTGCGCCAGGTGTAGTCGAGGGCGAACTGCACGGCGCTGACCAGTTCCTGGCCTAATGCCAAGCGACCGGCCAAGGTACTGGCCAAGGTGCAGCCGGAACCGTGGTAACTGCCGGGTAAGCGTTGGCAGGTAAAGGTGTGACGGCTGCCGTCGCGGCTGTACAGGCGATTGTGCACTTGGTGCTCATCACCATGGCCGCCGGTGATCAGCAGGTGGCGAATATAGGGCAAGAGTTTTTCAGCACATTCGTCGGCGCTGCCCTCGGGCAGTTCGGCCAAGATGCGCGCTTCCGGCAGATTCGGCGTGGCAATGGTCGACACGGCGAATAGGCGCTCGCGCATGGCGAAACCGACTTCGTCCTTGCCCAGTGCGCCGCCGCCACCGGCACGCAGCACGGGGTCGCAGACCAGCGGGATGCCCGGCAGGCGTTGCATGATCTCCAGCACGGTTTCGACCATTTCAACCGAGCCAAGCATGCCCAGTTTGACCGCCTCAACCGGCAGGTCGTTGATCACCGCATTGGCCTGGGCCAAGACCCAGTCGCGGTCGAGTACGCGGAAGTCGGCAACATTGACAGTGTCCTGCACGGTCAGCGCTGTCACGGTGGGAGCGGCGTGACAGCCTTGGGCGAGCAGGGCTTCGATATCGGCTTGCAGGCCGGCACCACCACTGGGGTCGTGGCCAGACAGGCACAGCACTACGGGGCGAGAAGTAGGCATTTTCATGGTGCGCGAGCTTACCACTAAACCGCCGTTTGCAGACCCTGTACTCGGCTGAAAGCCATGTAGGGGACGATCTGTCGCAGGCGTGCATGGTCTCGCATTCGAGCGCTTTTACAGGGCTCGGGGCATGCGGCCTATGCTAGAGTGCCAGCCATCCAAATACACCCTCCAGTGGCGCGCCTTAGGCGCTGCTGGCCTACTCTGGCTGAGTTACATGCACTACATTCTTCTGTGTTTCTTCATGCTGGTGCCAGGCTTGGCCGGGGCATTGGTTTTTGACGAAAATACCCGCAGCTTGCCGCTCGGAAAAGCCATGTCGGTATTCGAAGATGTGCGCGGCGATGCCAGCATTGAGGACATCACCTCACCGGCCTTGCAGGCCAGCTTCCGTCAGCACGACAAAGGGGTGTTGAACGCCGGTTACTCGCGCTCGGTGTTCTGGTTGCGCCTGGACTTGGAATACCGCCCGCATCAATCGGTGGGCGCGCAACCTTGGTTGCTGGAACTGGCGTATCCACCGCTTGATCATGTGCAGCTGTACCTGCCGGATGCGCAGGGGCGCTATCGGCTCAGTCAGCACACCGGCGACACCTTGCCGTTCTCCAGTCGCGAGATCAAACAGCACAATTACGTGTTTGAACTGAGGTTGCCACCGGCGCAGCCGCAAAGTGTTTACCTGCGCTTGGAAAGCCAGGGCTCGATTCAGGCACCACTGACCCTGTGGGCACCCAATGCCTACCTGGAAGAACAGCCAGCGCGCATTTATGTGCTGGGGATCATTTACGGCGTGCTGCTGGTGATGCTGATCTACAACCTGTTTATCTTCCTCAGCGTGCGCGACACCAGTTACCTCTACTACATCCTCTATATCGCCTCGTTCGGCTTCTATCAGTTGTCGGTTAACGGCGCGGCTATTGAATACTTCTGGCCCAACAGTCCCTGGTGGGCGAACGCGGCCACGCCTTTTCTGATTGGTGCAGCGGCGTTGTTCGGCTGTCAGTTCGCCCGCAGTTTCTTGCATACCGCCGAGCACAGCCCTTGGGTTGATCGTGCCCTATTACTGATGATGGCTTCTGGCGTGCTGGTGATGACCTTGGCGCTGACTGCCAGCTACGCGCTGTCGCTGCGTCTGGCCACTTACCTGGCGCTGGGCTTTACCGTGGTGATCTTCAGCGCCGGCATCCTGGCCTGGATGCGTGGCATGCGTGTGGCGCGCTATTTCATCATCGCCTGGACCGCCTTTCTCGCCGGCGGCATGGTTAATACCTTAATGGTGCTGGGCTACCTGCCCAATATGTTCCTGACCATGTATGCCAGTCAGATCGGCTCGGCGCTGGAAGTCGGCTTGCTGTCGCTGGCGTTGGCTGATCGCATCAATGCGATGAAGGAAGAGCGCACCCGGATTTTGCGTGAGGCCGGGCTCAAGCTCGAAGCCTTCAACCAGGAGCTGGCCAACAGTAACCGCTTGAAGGATGAGTTCCTCGCCACCGTCACCCATGAACTGCGCACGCCGATGAATGGGGTGATTGGTTCGCTGGAGCTGATGCAGATGCTCGACATCGACGGTGAGCTGGCGCATTACCAGAGGACTGCCGCCAGCTCGGCTCGCGACATGATGCGCATGGTTAATGACATCCTCGCCCTCACCGAATTGCAGGCCGGGCGCCTCTATCCGCGTCGCGAGCCTTTCAGCTTGCGCGGCTTGTTTGATGGTTTGTGCGCGCAGTTCGCGCCCCGTGCCGAGGAGAAGGGCCTGCGCTTTATCCTGGAGCTGGACGATAGCCTGCCGGATACCCTGGAAGGCGATGCCAGCAAGCTGCTGCAGAGCCTCAGTTGCCTGCTGGATAACGCCATCAAGTTCACGGTGCAGGGAGAGGTGCGGGTGCGCGTCAGCCGTGGCGGCATGGCGCGCGATATTTTGCCGTTGCGCGTCGAGGTGATCGACACCGGCGTAGGTTTCGCCGTGCCGGCCGACAGCAAACTGTACCAGCGCTTTCAGCAGCTGGATGGCTCGATGACCCGCGAATACGGTGGCCTGGGTATTGGCCTGGCGATCTGCCGGCAACTGGTTGATCTACTGGGGGGGGATCTCAGCCATGAATCCTGCCCCGGCCAGGGCAGCTGTTTTCGTCTAGAGCTGCCGTTGGCGTTGCCGGTGCAGACCAGCGCTGCTGCCGCAGCCGTCAAGCCTGTCAGTGGCCCGGCTGTGCGCCAACCAGGGCAGTGCCGGGTGTTGATCGTTGAGGACAATGCGATCAACCAGCTGGTGACGCGCGGCATGCTGCTCAAACTGGGCTATCAGGTGCGTACCGCCGACAACGGTGCTGAAGCCTTAGAGGTGCTGCGCACTGAGGCCATTGATGCGGTGCTGCTGGACTGCCAGATGCCAGTGATGGATGGTTTTGCCACCTGCCGTGCACTGCGTAACCTACCTGGTTGCCAGGGGTTGCCGGTGCTGGCGATTACCGCCCACAGCCACAGCGGTGACCGCGAGCGCTGTCTGGCGGCGGGTATGAGTGACTACCTGGCTAAGCCGGTAAAGTTTGAGCAGCTGCGCAGCCTATTGCACGACTGGGTGCTCAGTCGCGAGGCATAGCGGGCTGTTGAGGGTGGCTGTCTCACCTAGGCCTAACCGCATCCTGCGAGTGCTATTTCTTTCTGCGCGATAGGCGCCAATGAGTGGCCGATATGCCTGCCGTTGTGCCCGGAATCACTCTTTAGCCATGATCTGAATCCTGATTCACTAAGGAAGTTATGAATCAGGATTCAGGTCATGGCCTATCGCACCACCGCGCTGCGCATCGACCTCGACCACGCACTGCGTGAGCGCATCATCAACGCCGCCCTGGCGCGCGTCGCCGAAGGCGGTTTTGCATGTTTGACCATGCAAGCCTTGGCGGACGATGTGGGCATCGCGACGGGGAGCCTTTACCGCCATGTGCGCAACAAGGGCGACCTGGCCTCTGAGGTGTTTGCGCTCGCCAGTCAGCGCGAGGTTGATGCTTTAGCAGTCACCATGAAGGCTGAAGGCAGCCCGGTGCGGCGCCTGGCTGCTGGGGTTGAGCGTTTTGCGGCGCGGGCGTGGGACAGCCGCCAGTTGGCCTTCGCGTTGATTGCCGAGCCGGTTGACCCGCAAGTCGATGAACAGCGCCTGTTCTACCGTGAAGCCTATGCCGAGCTGTTCGTTGAGCTGCTGCACGAAGGTGTAGCACTTGGCGTGTTCCGCGTGCAGCAGATCAATCTGGTGGCCGCTTGCCTGGTCGGTGCCATTGCCGAAGCCCTGGTCGGTCCGTTGTCGCCGCCCGCACGTGCGGCCCGCGAAGCCGGTTATCCCGCCCCCAGCCTGATAGATGTCAGTCAGGCCCTCGTTACTTTCTGTCTACGCGCCGTGGGCGCTCAACTGCCTGAAGAGGAACCTCAGTCATGAACGCCAGTCAGCACGCTGAAACCCATGAAGTGTTTAATCAGGTGCCGTCACTGGACGGCGCCAACCAGTACCGCATCGACCTGCCGCTGCAGGAGTGGAGCAAACGTTTTGGCGCGGGTTGGGCCGAGCAGCGCTTGGATGTATATGGCGGTTTGGCCGGCGGCGAATTGATGGCGGCGGGCTTTCTCGCTAACGAAAATAAGCCGGTGTTCAAGAGCCATGATCGTTATGGCCATCGGGCTGATTTGGTGGAGTTTCACCCCGCCTATCACCAGCTGATGAGCGCCGCCATTGAACACGGCCTGCCGTCCATGCCCTGGACCGACCCGCGGGCTGGTGCGCAAGTGGCCCGCGCCGCCATGAGTTACCTGCACAGCCAGGCCGAGGCGGGCAGTGGTTGCCCGCTGACCATGACCTTCGCCAGTGTGCCGGCGCTCAAGCTGCAAGGCGATGTGGCCGAGAAGTGGTTGCCGAAAATTCTCTCCAGCCAGTACGACCCGCGCAACCTGCCGATCGAGCAGAAAACCGGCGCAACCATCGGCATGGCCATGACCGAGAAGCAGGGCGGCACCGATGTGCGCGCCAACACCACGCGCGCCTACCCGGTCGGTATGGGCGGCCCCGGTCAGACCTATGAGCTGGTCGGCCACAAGTGGTTCTGCTCGGCGCCGATGTGCGACGCCTTTCTCACCCTGGCTCATACCGAGAAAGGTCTGACCTGCTTCCTGCTGCCGCGCCACCGCCCGGACGGCACGCGCAACGAGTTCTATATCCAGCGCCTGAAAAACAAACTGGGTAACTGGTCGAATGCTTCCAGTGAGGTGGAGTTTCGCGGCGCACTGGCCTGGATGGTGGGTGAAGAAGGGCGCGGCGTGCCGACCATCATCGAGATGGTGTCGCTGACCCGCTTCGACTGCATGATCGGCTCCAGTGCGTTGATGCGTCAGGCCTTGACTCAGGCCGCGCACCATTGCGCCCATCGCCAGGTGGGCGGCCGTGTGCTCAGCGAACAACCGCTGATGCAGAACGTGCTGGCTGATTTGGCCCTGGAAAGTGAAGCGGCCCTGGCCCTGACCCTGCGCATGGGCAAGGCGCTGGATAACGCCCATGACGAGCAGGAGGACAAGTTCGCGCGGCTGGTCACTGCTGTGGGTAAATATTGGATCTGCAAGCGTGCGCCAGCGATGATCAACGAGGCCGCCGAGTGCATGGGCGGCGCCGGTTATGTCGAGGACACCATCCTGCCGCGGCTGTACCGCGAAGCGCCGGTCAACTCCACCTGGGAAGGCTCCGGCAATGTGCAGTGCCTGGATGTATTGCGTGCCCTGTCCAAAGAACCCGGCGTGCTCGATGCGCTGTTTACCGAACTGGGTGATGGCCATGGTGATGTACGCTTGAAGGCGCATATTGCCCAGCTGCAAGCGGACTTCCGCGACACCACCGATATCCAGTATCGCGCCCGTCAACTTACCGAAGACGTGGCTCTGGCGCTGCAGGCCAAGCTGTTGCTGGAAGCCGGCAATGCGGCGGTGTCCGATGCCTTTATCGCCAGCCGTCTGGGCGGTCAGGGTGGCCGGGTTTACGGCACCTTGCCGCGTGGCTTGGATGTTGAGGCGTTGCTGGCGCGCAGCACACCGCATCTGGTCTGAGGTGTACGCTCTCTAGCAAGGGCATTTAGGCGAATTGTGGTGTTCTGCTTGAACCTGAGCCCGGCCCTCTGCGCCGGGCTCTGTCATTTCTGCGTGCGGCCGGGTAAGGTGGCCGCCGATGGTTCCGCAGCGTGTTACGCGAGTGGATGAAAAGGGAACATGGTGGGTACTGCAACACGTACCGAAGCCATGGCTGCCCCCGCAACTGTAAACGGTGAGCGACGCCCCTATACCACTGGCCGCAAGGTCGGGAAGGTGGGCGAAGTGTTAAGCCGTGAGCCAGGAGACCTGCCATCGAAGCCGGGCACTGATGCCCAATCCCTCAATCCAGATCATCGCGCGGTGGGCGCGGTACAGGAATCTCTATGCACATCGAACCAGAAGTCGTTACTGGCGCCAAACTCTTCCTCAGTTATGCAACCGCCGCAGGTGCCTTAGGCCTCACGGCCAAGCTTGCCCTCGACAGCGTGCGCGATAACGGTGGCTCCGCTGCCCTAGCGCTACGCAGCCTAATCACCACCGCCTTGGTGTTCTGCTTCTTCGAAGTCTTTCCGCATCAAGCGGTTGGCGTTTCTGAGGTGCACCTGATCCTCGGTTCAACCTTGCTGCTGCTGTTTGGTGCCGGTGCCACGGCTATCGGTTTGGCGCTCGGTTTGCTGCTGCAAGGGCTGCTATTCGCTCAGTTCGACTTGCCGCAGTACGGCATGAACGTCACCACCTTGCTGGTGCCGTTGTGGGGTATCAGTCTGCTGGCCAAACGCCTTATCGCGCCCGGCACTGCTTATGTGGATCTCTCCTACAAGCAGGCGCTGGCACTGTCGACGGCTTATCAGGGCGGTATCGTCGCCTGGGTCGGCTTCTGGGCGGTCTACGGCAACGGCTTCTCCGGCGAGAACCTGGCGGCCGTGGGCAGCTTCGGCCTGGCCTATATGAGCGTGATTCTGCTTGAGCCGCTGGTCGACCTCGGCGTACTGGCTGCGGCCAAGGCGCTGTCGAGTTATAGCCGTGGGCCGTTGTTTAACGCGCGCCTGCATCAGCCGGCCTGATTGATCAGCGGCGCCGCTGCCAGATTAGCTTGCCGGTATTGCTCTCAGTGACCAGGTACTGGTCACTGAAGCGATAGTAGGCGGCAGGCTGATAATCACTGCTGCCCTGCATCTGCACTTCCAGCAGGCCGTTGTTGCTCTGCCAGCGACCGCTGTATTGCAGCTCGCCAGGGCTGTCGTAGTTCCAGTCTGCGCCGCCCGCTACGCTGCGCGTCCACTGCGAAACGCTGCCGTCATCACTCAGTTGCAAAATCATCTGGGTGGTCATGGAGGCGAAGCTGGCGCCGTCGCTGTTGATGATCTTCTCGTGCACCCAGGTGCCGATCAGCGCTGGGTCGCGTGTTGCACTGCTGCTTGGGCGGCTACTTTGCGTGGCTGCTGCAGCGCTAAGGTTTTGCCGATGGAACAGCGCCTTGCGCTCCAGGGTTGCCCCGGTAGTCGGATTGCGCGCAGCGATATGGGTGTTGAGCACGCCGTTGGCGTAGGTGGCATTCATATTGGCGATCAACTGCCCGGACTGCGGCTCGCTGATCTGTGCGCTGAGTAACTGGCCGTCAAAGCTGCCGCTGATTTGCAGGCGCAACCTCGCCCCTTCTACGTACTCCCCCGTGACCTGCTGGCCTTGGCTGCGCAGGTACATTTCGGCCGGCTGACCGTCGAGCGTTGTCAGGTAATGGCCGTCCAGGGCGTCGGCCAATAAGCATGGGGGGAGCAGGCACAACACAAGTGTGAGCAAGGCGCGGTGCATGGATCTTCCTCTAAAGGGGGGCTGACTGAAGATTAGCTGCTGTTGCTTGACCTGGGTGCCGCCCCGCGCATGCAGACTGCTGGCGAACCTACTTAGGAGTGTGTCGCCATGACCCGTGAACAGGCTTTTTGGCAAGAGTACCAACTGTCCCGCGCTCAGCGCGGCCTTGATCCAGCCGCTGAACTGCGCCATTTGGAGCGGGCGCACATCCTCGGTCAGCGCTATTTCAGCGAGCACCTGCGCAGTCACCTGTGGATGCTCGCCTGGGCCTGGCGTCAGCGCGACGTGGCCGAGGGCCTGGCGCAGCTGTTGCGCATTCCCGGTAGTATCGGTTCGCTATTGGGGGTGTTTCCTCTGGGGAATCCGGGCTCGCGGCGGGTTGGCGCGTTGACTCCGCAGCCGTTGCCTGAGGACCTGAAAGCTCTGCTCAAGTAGCCCGCAGCGGCAACGCCGCGCTATCGCATGCGCGGCGGATCAGGGCAAGATAGAGCCATTGAGATCAGCCTGGAAGGTGCCTTGTGAACCCTTGTTCCGATGACTTTATTGTCGCCAATACCGCTGAAGAAGCCGTGGACCGTCTGGCCGCCTTGCACCTGCAAGCGACTACGGCCCTTAGTCAGGCGCTCAAGCGTTACCTGAAGGAGCGCGCCAAGCCGGACGTCGCCCAGCAATGTCAGTTTCGCTACCCCGAGCTGCGCCTGATCTACCAGGGCCAGGGCGAGGTACCAGCCAGCGTGCGTGCCTATGCCAAGGTGCAAGTGCCGGGCACTTACAGCATCACCGTCACCCACCCGGCGGCGTTTCGTAAGTATCTGCTGGAGCAGTTACGTCCGTTGATGGGCGACTTCACCGTGCAGGTGGAAGTGGGCATCAGCCAGCAGAATATTCCCTACCCCTATGTGGTTGAGCAGGGCGACGAGCTGGCCGGTTCCGGGGTGACTGCTGCCGAGCTGGCGCGGGTGTTCCCCAGCACCGACCTGTCGGCCGCCACCGATGGTATTGCCGATGGCCTGTACGACTGGGAAAACACCGACCCGCTGCCGCTGGCGCTGTTTGACGCGGCGCGGGTGGACTTCTCCTTGCGTCGTCTGGTGCATTACACCGGCAGCGATTGGCGCCATGTGCAGCCGTGGATTCTGTTGACCAACTACCACCGTTACGTCGACCAGTTTATTCGCCACGGTCTGGACATGCTGGTGGGTGACTCGCGCTTCACCCGCATGGTGTTGCCCGGCAACGTAGTTATCAGTCGCGGCATGGCCGAAGGTGAGATGCAGGCGATCATCGAAACCGTGGTCTGGCACCGTTACCAGATGCCGGCTTATCACCTACAAGGTGAAAGCGAGGGCGATGGCATTACCTTGGTCAATATCGGTGTCGGCCCTTCCAACGCCAAAAACATCACCGACCACCTCGCGGTGCTGCGCCCGCATTGCTGGCTGATGATCGGCCACTGCGGCGGCCTGCGCCAATCGCAGACCATCGGCGACTACGTGCTGGCCCACGCCTATATGCGTCGTGACGGCATTCTCGACCGTGTACTGCCGCCGAATATCCCGCTGCCGGCCCTGGCCGAAGTGCAGCAGGCGCTGCAGGAAGCCGCCAGGCAGGTCACCGGCGAGCAGGGCGACGAGCTGAAAAAACGCCTGCGCACCGGCACTGTGCTGACCTACGACGACCGTAACTGGGAACTGCGCTGGGCCCAGGAACGCCCGCTGATCAACCTGTCGCGCGCCGTAGCGGTGGATATGGAAAGCGGCACCATCGCAGCCCAAGGCTATCGCCTGCGGGTGCCCTACGGCACCTTGCTCTGTGTCTCCGACAAACCGCTGCACAGCGAGATCAAGCTGCCGGGTGCGGCGGGGGCGTTCTACGAGCGCGCGGTGACCCAGCACCTACACATTGGCATCACCGCGCTCGACCTGCTGCGCAGCCAGCTCAACTCGCTGCACTCACGCAAGCTGCGCAGCTTCGACGAGCCGCCGTTCCGTTAGTCGAGGTGATTTTGTGGCCCGCCGCACAGGGTTAGGCGACTGGGCTGCGAATGGTCGCGCAGAGGGTTAGGCTGCGCGACCTGTAAATATGACAAGGAGTGTTGCATTCATGGATCGAGCCCAGGTTCTACTCGAAGGCTTGTGGGCGCCGTTCAATTTTCTTCCCCTATTCGGCTATAGCTGCCTTGGCCTGTTGCTCGGTGTGGTCGTCGGGCTGCTGTTGACCTTGCAATTGCAACGCCGAGGCTGGCTGGCGCGGAACAAGCGTTGGCATCACTGGCTGCTCAAACTGTACTTTTTGCTGTTGCCCGTTAGTGGCGCCATTCTCGGCGTGCAGGCGGGGCTGCTCTATGGTGGCCAGCAACAGGTTCAGCGCCATCTGGACAGTTATGCACCGCTGGTACAAGGCGTGGCGGATGGTGTCTGGCAGGACTTCTCCACTTACTTGCAGGCTCAAGATCAACAGATCATGACGCGCGAACTGCAGAGCACCAGTGTGCAAGCCGTACTTAATCATATGGCTGCCCAGTACCTGCAAGCGCAGCTTCTGGCCCGTGCGCCGCAGTTGGAGGAAGCCTCGTTGAGCGAGCGTATCGGCCTCAAGCTATTCGACTACTTGCAGGCGAGTTTGTTGAGCGAGGCAGTACGCGAGACGGCAGTGGAGCAGGCCAATAAATACACCAGGGTGGACCGCCAGGTGGTATTCGATGTACTCGATGCGCGGGTTGAGCAACTGTTCCAGGCAGACTTCCTGTTGGGCCTGCTCAAGCGCCAGTTGGCTCAGGTGCTCAAGCCGTTCTACCTAACGCTGCTCGTGTTGCTGGGGCTGTTGCTTGCCATGGTCGGCGCCGAATTGTGGCTGTCGCGCAGGCTGCGGCAATGGCCTCAAGGGTTCGTTGAGGCTCCAGCAGTGTCGGGGACATTGCCAGCGCAGTAGTGCTGTTCATCGCTGATTAGGCGCGCCGTATGTGTTGTGGCGCAGCGCGCTTTCCAGCCACTGGCAGAAGCTGCGGGTCAGTGGCTCGTGTTCGCTGTCGCGGTGGATCAGCCAGGCCCAGTTGGCGCCGCGAATGGTCTGTTCCACCAGCGGTTGTAATGTTCCGCTGTTACGCGCCTGCTCGGCCAGCAACTGGCTGACCAGGGCAACCCCAAGCCCCTGGCAGGCGGCATCCAGCAGCAGGCCCAGATCCGAGAAGTTCAGACCTTGGCTCTGTTGGCCGACATCCGCGCCGCCCTGGACCTGCCAGTGACTCCAGTCCATCTCCCTTTCACCGTGCAATGTCGTGCGCTCGTCTGCTGTTTGGTTCAACAAACTGGGGTGGCACGCAGGGTAGAGGCGATCTTCCAGTAATACGCGAAAGCTGCACTCGGCCTGAGCACTGAGGTCGTCGCGCACGGCGATATCGATGGTCTGGGTGGCCATGTCCGGCGTCTCATCGGTGGTCAGCAGCCACAGGTCGACCTCAGGGTGCAGGCGATGAAACTCGCCCAGGCGCGGCACCAGCCAGTGGCGGGCGAAGGCCGGCGTGGTGTTGACCACCAGTTGGTTGGGCTTGCGGTATTGCTCCAGGCGGCGGATGCCGACCGCGAGTTGCTGTAGCAGTGACTGGGTGGTGCTGAGCAGGTCATGTCCGGCGTCGGTGAGCGCCACACTGCGCCCGCTCCTGAAGAACAGCGGCTGCTCGAGAAAGCTTTCCAGGCTGCGGATCTGCTGGCTGATGGCCGACTGGGTGAGGTGCAGCTCTTCGGCGGCTTTGTGGAAACTGCCCAGACGGGCGGCGACTTCGAAGCCGCGAAGGGCGTTCAGGGGAGGCCAGTGCTTGAGCATGATTGATAAGCCCTGCTAATCAGAAGTGTGCAAAATCTATCGTTAGTCGCATGATTTTTACAGGCCTAGCATACAAGTCATCACCGCTTTTGCGGTTTTCAGTGATAACAAATTCTTAACTGAAAGGTACTTGTATGCAGCATGAAGCAGTCGTGCAGAACGCTTGGATGATGCCCGCCGAATGGGCGCCGCACGCCGCCACTTGGATGGTTTGGCCGCACAATCAGTCGCTGTGGGAGTCGACCTGGGGCGTGACCTTGGCCGAGGTGCAGGTGGATTTCGCCCGAGTGGTCAATGCCATCGCCCGCTTCGAGCCGGTGAAGCTGGTGGTCGACCCGTCGGCCATCGAACGGGCACGAGAGCTGTGCGGGGGCAATGTCGAGCTGATCGAGCTGGCCGTCAACGACAGCTGGTGCCGCGACTCCGGGCCGAGCTTTATCTGCCACCCGCAACTGGGTCTGGCTGGGGTCAGCTGGCGCTTCAACGCCTGGGGCGGCAAGTCCGATTACGACCTCGACGAAGGGCTTGCCCGACGTGTCCTCAATGGTCTCGGTCTGGAGTGCTTTGGCACCTCGTTGAGCAATGAGGGCGGCGCGATCCATGTCGATGGCGACGGCACACTGATCACCACTGAGTCGGTACTGCTAAACCCCAATCGCAATCCAGGCATGAGCAAAGCCGAGATGGAAGGTGTTTTCGCGCGCTTGCTCGGAGTGAAGAAAACCATCTGGCTGCCAGGCGACCCGGACTATGTCACCGGCGACATGACCGATGGCCACGTCGATGGCGTGTGCGCCTTCGCCAAGCCAGGTGCGCTGTTGGTCGACGCGACCCGTGAGCAGTCTTCGCTGTATGCCGAAGTGGTGCGTGAGAATCGGCGGGCGCTGGAGCTGGCCACCGACGCCCGGGGGCGCAGGTTCGAGATGCTCGAACTGTTCGAGGCCAGCGCTGCGGTGGACAGCGAGGCTGAGGTGTTCTGCGCCTCGTACACCAACTTCTACATCTGCAATGGCGCGATCATCATGCCGGCCTATGGCATCGCCGCCGACGATGAAGCGGCCGCGACCCTGCGCATGGCATTCCTGGGTCGCGAAGTGGTGCCGGTGCAGATCAATCAGCTGGCCCATGGCGGCGGCGGCGTGCATTGCATCACCCAGCAGCAGCCGGCCTGGCCGCTGCCAGGAGCGAAGTGATGAGCACGCTGACGGTTGCCACCACCCAGTTCGCCTGTAGCTGGGACCTTGAGCACAACCTCGATCAAGCCGAGCAGCTGGTACGCGAAGCGGCGGCCAAAGGAGCTCAGTTGATCCTGCTGCAGGAGCTGTTTGCCACCCCGTACTTCTGCATCGAGCAAGATCACAAACATTTGGCGCTGGCTGAGGCGTATGGCCAGAGTCGCGTGCTCAAGCGCTTTGCGGCCCTGGCCAAGGAGCTGGGCGTGGTATTGCCGCTGAGCTGGTTCGAGAAGGCCGGCAACGCCTACTTCAACTCGCTGAGCGTGGCCGATGCCGATGGCCGCCTGCTTGGCGTGTACCGCAAGACCCACATCCCCAACGCTATCGGCTATCAGGAGAAGGAGTACTTCAGCCCTGGCGACACCGGTTTCCGGGTTTGGGACACCGCCTATGGGCGCATCGGCGTAGCCATTTGCTGGGATCAGTGGTTTCCAGAAACTGCACGCTGTCTGGCGTTGCAGGGTGCCGAGGTGCTGTTGTTTCCCACTGCTATCGGCTCTGAGCCGGGCGCCGCAGCGCTGGATTCGCGTGACCACTGGCAGCTCACGCAGCGCGGCCATGCCGCCGCCAACATCCTGCCGGTGGTAGCCGCCAACCGTGTCGGCCAAGAAGTGGCCAGCACGGACCCGGCGCTGCAGATGAGCTTCTACGGTTCGTCCTTTATCACCGATCACAAGGGCCAGTTGTTGGCTGAGGCCGACCGCGACAGTAGCGGCGTATTGGTGCGCGAGCTGGATCTGGCAGTCATGCGTGAGGAGCGCCTGAGCTGGGGCATCTACCGGGATCGCCGCCCAGAAATGTATGGGCCGCTGCTGGGGCTGGATGGCAGCAACACCCATGTGCATTGGAATGATCGAGGCGTTCGGCTATGAACCTTAGCAAACCGCTGTTGCTCGCTTCTCTGGGACTTGCGTTTGGCTGCGCCCAGGCGCACGCCAAGGATGAGGCCAAGATTCTGCGTCTGTATAACTGGGCGGATTATTTCGCCGAAGACACGCTGGCCAATTTCACCGAGGAAACCGGGATCCGGGTGATCTATGACGTCATGGAGGGCAGCGAGACGCTAGAGGCCAAGATGTTGTCGGGCAATAGCGGCTACGACCTGATCTTCCCGGGTGACACCGTGGCCGAGCGTCTCATGCGCGCAGGCGCGCTACAAAAGCTGGAGTCCGAGAAGCTTGAGCACCTGGCGGATATCGAGCCAGGGCTGCGCAACCTGCAGACCCAGTATCCCTATTCGCGGCACACCACAGTGCCGTACACCTGGGGCAGCATTGGCATCACCTACAACGCAGCAGCGATCAACAAGCGTCTGGCCAATGCCCCGGTAAGCAGTCTCGACCTGCTGTTCAAACCGGAGAACGCGGCCAAGTTCGCCGATTGCGGTATTTCCATGATCGACTCACCGGACGAAGTGCTGGCCGTGGTGCTCAACTACTTAGGCCGTTCGCCTCGTAGCGCTGAGCCTGCTGACCTCAAGGCTGCCAGCGAGCTACTGGCGTCGATCAAACCCTATATTCGCAAGTTCCAGTCGCAGCCAGTTACTGATCTGGTCAATGGTGATCTGTGTCTGTCACTTGGCTACAGCGGTGATGTCACCCAGGCCCAGCGCACGGCCAGCGCTGCTGGAAAATCGATGGACTTCCAGTACCGCATCCCGCGTGAAGGCACCACGGTGTGGATGGACACCATGGCCATCCCGGCCGATGCCCGTCACCCAGAGTACGCCTACGCCTTTATCAACTTCGTGATGCGTCCGGCGAACATGGCAGCAATCAGCAACTTCACCGGTTACCCGACGTCCAGTGCCAAGGCCAGGCCGCTGGTCGATGCGGACATGCGCAACAACCCGGATATCTACGTTGATGAAGCCGCTTATGCGCGGCTAATCCCCGGCAAGGACATCCCGCAGCGCGACATGCGTGCGCGCATGCGGGCGTGGACCACTTTTAAAACCACCTCCAGTAACTGAACCACCCATTTCCGAGGGGCACGCATATGTCGACACGTCGTGATTTCATCAAACACCTGAGCCTGGGCGCGGTTGCATCTCTAGGCCTGGGTGTGAACGCCCCCCGGGTTCGTGCTGCGCTGGGCAACAGTTGGTACATGCCAGATGAGCATGGCCCGCAAGAACGGGTATTTCTGGCCTTCGCTGCTTCGGCGTCGATCTGGGATGACTGGGCCACAGCAGTGAACAACACCGTGGCCCTACTGGCCAAAACCATCGCCAAGTACCAGCCGGTAACCGTGTTGTGCCGTGCTAATCAGCTGGGGCTGGCCAAGCAGAAATGCGGTACCCGCAACGTCACGTTCCTGACCATGCCGTTGGATGACATCTGGATGCGCGACTACGGCGGTTGCTTTGTGGTCGATGGCCAGGGCGGACGCGGCCTGGTCGACTTCAACTTCAATGGTTGGGGCGGCAAGCAAGCAGCGAGCAGCGATACCCAGGTCGCCGATAGTCTCAGCTACGAAACCTATGCGACTTACATCAGCAGCATGCTCACGGGCGAGGGTGGCGGTATTGAGGTGGATGGTCACGGCACGGCAATCATGACGGAGAGCTGCTGGGTCAACAGCAACCGCAACCCGGGCATGAGCCGCGCGCAGATCGAAACCGAGCTGAAAGCCAGCCTCGGCTTAAGCAAGATCATCTGGCTGCCAGGCATCAAGGGCAAGGACATCACCGACGCTCACGTCGACTTCTATGCCCGCTTCGTCGAGCCCGGTGTGGTCATCGCCAACCTGGACAATGATCCCGCGTCCTATGATTACGCCGTGACGCGCACCCACCTAGAAATCCTCAAGGCGGCCACCGATGCCGATGGGCGCACGCTGACCGTACACACCCTGCCGCCACCCCTGAAACCGCGTAGCAACGTATACAGCAGCAACAACCCGGACTTTGCCTCCGGCTACATCAACTATCTGCCGATCAATGGTGCGGTGATCGCCCCGCAGTTCGGCGACACGGCTGCGGATAAGTACTGCAAAAATCTGCTGGCCCGGCTTTATCCGGGGCGCGCCATTGTGCAGGTCAATATCGATCCAATTGCCGGCGGCGGTGGTGGTATTCACTGTGTGACCAAGCACATGCCGCGCCTGTGATGTATTAGCTCAGGTCGGGCATTGCACGGCTGGGTAGAGGCGCAGGTGCAGAATCGGAAAGGGCCGCCCGCCGCCATCCAGTGGTGAGCGGCCTTCTACCACGAAGCCCTGGCTCAGGTAGAAGCCCAGCGCCTTGGGGTTCTGTTCATTGACGTCGACCTGGGTTGCACCGAGGCGCGTCACCGCGTTACTGAGCAGGGCGCGACCAACACCCGTGCTGTGGTCCTGTGGGTCAACGAAGAGCATCTCAACCTTGCCCTCGGCGTGGCCGAGAAAGCCGCTGATCTTGCCAGCTTCGCCACGGATGCAGCTGAGCTGAACCTGAGGGAAATACTGCTCGATCAGTAAGGGTTTGAGCAGCTGAATATCGTGCTCTTCGAGAAAATCATGGGTCGCGCGTACTGCCGCCTCCCACACTTCAAGCAGGCGCGGGAAGTCGATGGTGCTGGGTGTTTCGATCTGGTGTGGCATGTGTGGCTCATGAAGCAGTGAAAAAAGGGGCAAATCATGCGACTGATTTGCCCCTGCTGTCACTTGCTGGCGTCGAGCACCACGCGGTAGCGCGCTTTACCGGCGCGCAGGTGGTCGATGGCGTCGTTAACCTTGCTCATCGGGAAGTGCTCAACCTGCGGCAGAATCTGATGGCGGGCGCAAAATTCGAGCATGGTTGCCATGCTCGCTGGCGAGCCGACGGGCGAGCCGGACAGGGTTTTCTGCTGTGGGATCAAGCTGAACACGTGCACGGGAATGGCGCTCGGCACGATACCAACAAAATGCAGGCGGCCTTTACCTTTCAGGGTGCCGAGCAGGGCATTCCAGTCCAGGTCAGCGCTGGCGGTGACCAGCAGGAAATCCAGGCTGCCGGCAATCGCCTTCATTGCTGCGCTGTCGGTGGAGGCGACTACCTTGTGCGCGCCCAGGCTTTTGGCTTCGTCCTGCTTGCTCAGCGATGAGGTGAAGGCGGTGACATCGCAGCCCCAGGCATTGAGGAAGCGCAGCGCCAGATGGCCGAGGCCGCCAATGCCAACCACGCCGACTTTGTCGGTCGGTTTGACGTTGAATTCCAGCAGCGGGCTGAACACGGTGGAGCCGGCACAGAACAGCGGGCCAACCAATGCCGGGTCAAGGCCGTCAGGCAGCGCCACGGCCCAGGCCCAGTGGCTGCGCAGGCGGTCAGCGAAGCCACCGTTGCTACCAACAATGGTTGGTTTCACTGTGCGGCAGAGGTTGTGCGAGCCTTCCATGCAGGAGCCGCAATGCATGCAGCTGCCCTTGTACCAGCCGATACCGACGCGCTGACCGAGCTTGAGGCCGCGCGCCTGCTCACCGAGACGCACGATGGTGCCCACCACTTCATGGCCGGGAATAAAGGGGTAGCGCGCATTGCCCCATTCGTTGTCGATCATCGACTGGTCGGAGTGACAGATGCCGCAGTACTCCACGGCCACCTCAACCTCCTCGGCACCCAGCGGACCCGGGTCATAGCTGTGCGGTTCGAGGGGCGCGCCAGGGGCCTTGGCGGCCCAGCCGGTAAAGGTGTCAACGATGGATTCGGACAAACTCATGACAATAAGCCTCGGTGCGGTGAACAGGACCTGGCCAGCATAGCCCTGTCGGCCGTGAAAATGCGCCTGCATAAGCCTGGCTGATGGTTGCACGGCGGCCTCGGTTACACTGGCCACCTTGTACGGTTCACCTGGATTACCTATGCCGCGTCCGCCTCGCCCCGATTCTCCGCGCCGTCCCGCCGGCAAGCCTGCTGTGCGTCGGGTGGCTAAGGCGCCACCTGCCGAGCCGCGCTTGCTTCTGCTGAACAAGCCCTTCGACGTGCTGACCCAGTTCAACGACGAGCAGGGTCGTGCCACCCTCAAGGACTTTATCGATGTGCCCGGTGTTTATCCGGCTGGCCGCCTGGATCGTGACAGCGAAGGCCTGCTGCTGCTGACCAACGACGGCGGCCTGCAGGCGCGCATCGCCGACCCCAAGCACAAGCTGGCGAAAACCTATTGGGTGCAGGTCGAGGGCGAGCCGAGCGAAGCGCAGCTGCAGCAGCTGCGTGAGGGTGTGCAATTGAATGACGGCCCGACCTTGCCGGCTGAAGCGCGTCTGTTAGATGAGCCGCAGTTGTGGGATCGCAACCCGCCGGTACGCTTTCGCAAAAGCATCCCGACGGCCTGGCTGGAGTTGGTGATTCGTGAGGGGCGCAACCGTCAGGTGCGGCGCATGACTGCGGCGGTTGGCCTGCCGACGCTGCGCCTGGTGCGGGTGCGTATCGGCCCGTTCAGTCTGGATGATTTGCAGCCGGGGCAGTGGCGTGAATTACCGCCGCGGCTGGATTGATCAGTAGCCGGCTTTGATAACCGCGATGCCTTTATCCAACACTTCATTCCAGGCGTTGCGGGTTTCGTTGCAGTACTGCTGATCATGCTCGCCGATGGTCTGCAGCAGCGCTTGTTGCCACAGGACGTAAAGCTCAGGACGAATATCCATAGCGGCGCGGGAATGGCTGCAGCCTAGGGCGCGCAACTTGGTGTCGGGCATGCCGCGCGCATGCATCACCAAGTTGAGGATGCCCTGGCGCAAGAGCAGCTTTTGTCCGTTCATCTCGGTATTGGCGAACTTCTCGCGCACCTCAGGTGAGCTGGCGAGGAAGTGCCGGTAAAAACTGTCGAAAAAGTCTGGGCTGGCGCAGCAGCGGCCATAGCTCTGCATCACCCGGTCGGCGGTGGACATGAATACTCCTGAGAAACGGCGGAAAGCCGCATTCTAGCGCGGTTGGATGCGACTAGACGTACAGTATTCGGAGCAGGGCCGCTTTCTAGCCGTGGATGCCGCGACTCGCTTCGATAATGTAGGTGATGATCGGCTTAGCCAGGAAGGCGAACAGGCACAGGCCCAGACCGAGGAACAGGATCGCGGTGCCCATGCGGCCGGCCTTGGAGGTTTTCGCCAGGTCCCAGATGATGAAGAACATAAACACCATGAGCCCGCCGACCAGCGCGTACATCATCAGGGATTCGAACTGTTCGGTTTCCATTCGGGCCTCGTGAACCTGCAGGTGCTCGGCTGGGTGCCGACAATCGCTGTGCGGCGGCGTGTGGAATCGCGGTCGCCGTCACAGAGGGCGCGATTATACGCACCATCGGCCGCGCTGCCAGCCGACCAGGGCCAAGGTGCGGCGATCAGCCGCGCAGATGCTGCAGCGGCAACTGGGTGCTGGAGAGGATCTGCTGCAACACAAAGCTGGAGCGCACGCTGGAAACCCCTTCGATACGGGTCAGGGTGCCCAACAGCAGTTTTTGATAGTGATCCATATCTGGCACCACCACTTTGAGTTGATAGTCCGCGTCCATCCCGGTGACCAGGCAGCATTCGAGCACTTGCGGGCATTTGCGGATCTCTTCCTGAAAATGCTCGAAGCGTTCCGGGGTGTGCTTGTCCATACCGATCAGTACGTAGGCTGTCAGCGTCAATCCAAGCTGCTTGCGGTCGAGCAGGGCGACCTGGCCGAGGATATAGCCGTCGTCCTCCAGCTGTTTGACTCGGCGCGAGCAGGGCGAGGGCGACAGGCCGATGCGTTCGGCCAGGTCCTGGTTGGACAGGGTGGCGTCGCGCTGCAATTCGGCGAGGATATTCAGGTCGTACCGATCAAGTCTGTTCATCTTTGTCATGCTTTCGTTGTTTTATTGTTCTGGATGATGCGCTTATGGTGATTAATTGCGCAAGTGCTAGGTATGTCAGCAATGTTCGCAATCTTTCACTGCGCCGGCGGGCGTAAGCTTTACCTCAGTTTCAAGGCCCGGACGACACGTCCAGCTGCTTCGCCCAATCAGGCGAACGGTCGCCGCCGATCCCACCGGATCGTCACGGCCCCCGGGTCCGCACTGCCCAACCAGGCGGGCGAAGAAAAGGCGCTACCATCGCCAGAATGAAGGACACGCAAAAAAGGGAAGCCTGCAGGCTTCCCTTTTTTGTTGCCGGCTAATGGCCCTTTTGAGTGGCTGCAGTGTGGTCGGCCACGCTGCAGGGGTCGGCATGCACCAACACTTCGGCGCGCGGAAATTCACTGCGAATTGCGGCCTCTACCTGTTCACACAACCCGTGCGCCTCCAGCAGGCGCAGCTCTCCCGGCAGCTCCACATGCAGTTGTACGAACCAGTGGGTGCCGGACAGCCGCGTGCGTAAGTCATGCACACCCAACACGCCGGGCACGGCGCAGGCCAGGCTGTGCATCTGTGTGCTGATCTGTGGGTCGAGTTCTTGATCCATCAACACGGTCGCGGCTTCACGGACGATGTTGATGGCGCTCCAGAAGATATAAAACGCAATGCCGATGCCAAAGATGGCGTCCAGTTGCGGCCAGCCGTAACTGGCCAGCAGCAGCGCGAGGAGGATGCTGCTGTTGAGCAGCAGGTCCGAACGGTAGTGCAGCGAGTCGGCGCGAATCGCCGTGGAGCCGGTTAGCTTCACCACATGACCCTGAAACCGCAGCAGGGCAATGGTCACGGCCAGTGACAGCAGCATCACCGCAATACCCAACGCGGGTGCGCCAATCGGCTCGGGGTGCAGTAGACGATCGATGGCGTGGCTACCCACTAACAGGGCGCTGGCACCAATAAACAGTGCCTGGCCTAGGCCTGCAAGGGCTTCGGCTTTGCCATGGCCGTAACGGTGATCCTCGTCAGCCGGGCGCAAAGCGTAGTGCACCGCGAGCAGGTTGAGCAGCGACGCGGCGCTGTCGAGCAGTGAGTCGGTGAGCCCCGCCAGCAGGCTGACCGAGCCGCTCAGCCACCAGGCGATGGCTTTTGCTAGCACCAAACACAAGGCCACCGCGAGTGCGGCGACCGTGGCTAGTCGCATCAGTCGTGCGTGCTGAGGCAGCACATCCATGCTCTGTTACGCCGCCGGGCGCAGGCCGAAAGCGGCTAGTTGCTCGGCGCTACCGCTGTGCTGGATCAGGCGCGGGTCATCGAGCGGCAAGCTGTGGCCGGTCTGCACTTCGATCAGGGCTTTCAACTTGGCCGGATCGACATTGCCGTCGGCATCCACTACTTGCTTGAGGTCTTGCGGGTCGATCTGGGCGGTCTGGCCATCGGGCAGGTAGATTGCGCCGGTGGCGAAGTCGATGCCGAAGGCGATCAGGCCAGGGATCACGTAAAAGAGAATGCCGATGGCATTCAACCCGGCCACGAGCGGATCGATACGGCCTTCGATCTGGCCACGGCGATCCGGGAAAAATAGCGTACCGCAGGCGGTCAGCTGGGTGAGCAGGGCGGCGGCGAGAATAGCGCCGATAACGCGGTGAGGTGTACGCATTGGGCATCTCCTAAAAAGTGGCGCAACTATACCAATCCAATGATTGCAATACCGCTTCTAAACTGCGCTTACGGGGTCGGTTTACTCGCTGACGATTAGCCTGTGGGTCAACCTTTAGCGGTTATTCCCGTTGCTCATCGCGCCACCTTTTTTCTTCAGCGCGCTCGATCGTCAGCAGACTCTCAGACAGCGCGAATGCCGGGTGGGTTCGCCGCTATAATCGGCCACCCGATTGGAGCGCTCATGACTTCCCTGCCTATTGATGGTCTTTTGCCGGCGTTGTGCCAGGCCTTGGTCAGCCGTGACGAGGCGGTGCTCGAAGCGCCGCCCGGCGCAGGTAAAACCACCCGCGTACCGTTGGCCTTGCTCACGCAGCCGTGGCTGGCGGGGCAGAGCATCATCATGCTGGAGCCGCGCCGTCTGGCGGCACGCGCGGCCGCCGAGCGCTTGGCCTTTGAGTTGGGCGAAACGGTGGGGGAAACCGTCGGCTATCGCATCCGCCTGGACAGCAAGGTCGGCCCGCGCACTCGGATAGAGGTCGTGACCGAAGGCATCCTTGCCCGCCGCCTGCAGGACGATCCGGCGCTGGAAGGCGTTGGTCTGGTCATCTTCGATGAGTTTCATGAGCGCAGTTTAGACGCTGATCTGGCCCTGGCCCTGTGCCTGAATGGGCGGGCGATGTTCCGGGCGGCCGACAGTGGCGAGCTGCCGCTCAAGGTACTGCTGATGTCTGCGACCCTGCAGGGTGAACGCTTGGCCGCCTTGCTGGGCGATGCGCCGGTGCTGCGCAGTGAGGGCCGCATGTTCGCGGTGGAACAGCGTTGGGGTGCGCCGTTTCAAGTGGGTGAGTGGTTGGAGCCACGCGTGGTGCAAACGGTGCTGCAGGCGCTGGACGACGAACCGGGCAGCCTGTTGGTGTTTCTGCCGGGGCAGGCGGAAATTCGGCGGGTTAATGAGCAACTCAGTGATGCCCTGAACGGACGTCGCGACATTCTGCTGTGCCCGCTGCATGGCGAGCTGGATCTCAATGCCCAGCGTGCGGCCATCGATCCGGCGCCGGCGGGGCTGCGCAAGGTGGTACTGGCGACCAATATCGCTGAGACCAGCCTGACCATTGACGGTGTGCGTGTGGTGGTTGATGCCGGCCTGGCGCGGGTGCCGCGTTTCGACCCGAACAGCGGCATGACCCGCCTCGATACGCAGCGCATTTCACGCGCCTCGGCTACTCAGCGCGCGGGTCGCGCCGGGCGTTTGCAGCCCGGCGCCTGCTACCGGCTGTGGTCGCAGGCGCAACACGAACAGCTGGCGGCTTATGGTACGGCCGAGATGCTCCAGGCTGATCTGGCCGGGCTGGCCCTGCAGCTGGTGCGTTGGGGGGTAACTCCGGATGAGCTGGTTTGGCTTGATCCGCCACCCGCCGCGGCCTATGCCCAGGCGCTGGAGCTGCTGGCGCGGTTGGGTGCGCTGGATGTCCAGGGCACGCTGACGGCACATGGACAGGCGATGGCCGAACTACCGACTCATCCGCGCATCGCTCATCTGCTCTTGCGCGGCCACGAGTTGGGATTGGGCGAGCTGGCTTGTGATCTGGCAGCGCTGCTTGGGGAGCGCGATATTGTGCGCGGCGGCGGGGCTGATCTGCACAGTCGCTTGGCCTTACTCAACGGCGAAGTGCGTGGCGCTCGTGGCGCTCAGGGTGGAGTGCAGCGCGCGCGGCAACTGGCGCGGCAGTTTCAGGGCTACCTCAAGCGGCGCGCGGTGCTGGCGCCGGTTGCCGACCCACAACATGGCCGCTGGCTGGGCGCGCTGCTGGCCTTTGCTTACCCGGACCGGATCGCCCAGCAACGCCGTGAAGGTGGTGCGGAGTACCGTTTAGCCAATGGTCGTGCGGCGTTGTTCGCCGAGGCCGATGCCCTGATGAAACATAGCTGGTTGGTGGTGGCCGATCTCGGCAGCCGTCAAGGCCAGCGCGAGGAGCGTATCTACCTGGCCGCCGACCTTGATCCGGCGCTGTTCGATGGCGTCTTGGCCGAGCAGGTGAGCAGCTTGGAGGTGCTGGATTGGGACGAGCGTGAGGGCGCGCTGCGTGCCGAACGCCAGCGCAAGGTCGGCGAGCTGGTGCTGGCGCGTGAAGCCCTCAGCGGCTTGAGTGAGCAACAACGCAGCTGCGCCTTACTCGGCCTGGTGCGGCGCAAGGGTTTGGCGCTGCTGCCCTGGACCCCGGAGTCGCGCCAGTGGCAGGCGCGAGTGGGCCTGCTGCGCGAGCTGGATCTGGCCGCCAAGGGGGCGAGCGAGTGGCCAGATGTCAGCGACGCGGCCTTGCTGGCCAGCCTCGAACAATGGCTACAGCCTTACCTGAGCAACGTCACCCGGCTCAGTCACTTCGCCAATCTGGAGCTGAACGGTCTGTTGCAGAATTTGCTGCCCTGGCCGTTACCGCCGCGCCTGGACGAGCTGGCTCCGCGCAGCCTGCAGGTGCCGTCCGGTTCGCGCATCGGCCTGGATTACAGTGAGCAGCCGCCGGTGCTGGCGGTGCGCTTGCAGGAGTTGTTCGGTTTGGCTGATACACCGCGCATTGCCGGCGGCCGCCAAGTGCTCAAACTGCATCTACTGTCACCGGGCAGGCGTCCCGTGCAGGTGACCCAGGACCTGGCCAGCTTTTGGGCCAACACCTACCTGGATGTGAAGAAGGATCTTAAGGGTCGCTATCCCAAGCACTATTGGCCAGATGACCCATTGATCGCCGAGCCCACTGCGCGGATCAAACCGCGCAAATGAGAGGGCTTAGTGCGGTTTTTTCGGTTTTCGACAGAGGGATATGCGTAGGATTAAAATTATCAATAAAGAATATATTGAGGCATGTTTACTTCGCCACGAAGTTCAGCCAACCCTCTTGGAGAAGTGCTTTGATGTCTATGTCGAACGTTTTATTCGGCACCTCATGAGCTATGGCATAGGTTTTGTTATCTTCATCTACGTCGCCCAGACTTAAATCGATAGTGCGTTTTTCCTGCCATTCCTTATCGCTATCCTTGAGTAAAACAACTTTAGGACGCAACTTGCTGTTCTTATTCGACTCAATCACTACGCCTACCTCGCCATTTGTTAACACAACGATGGACCCCGGCGGATACACACCTATGCAGCGGATGAACTCTATCGTCAGGTCGGTGTCAAAGTGGCTATTACGACTGTTGTAAATAATTTCAAGCGCCTCCATTGAGGCGCGGCCAGTGTCATACACACGGCTACTGGTGATGGCATCGTAGGTGTCAACAATGGCTACTAGCTTGGCGTAATAAGGAATCTGGTGGGCTTGTAGCGCACGCGGGTAACCGGTGCCATCCACTCGTTCGTGATGGCTGTAGGCGACGTCAATCGTGTAATGTTCAGATGATGCGGAGGTCATCAATAAGTTGCGCCCGAAATTAGGGTGTTGCCTGACTAGGGCGCGTTCATCAGCGTCCAGCGGGCCTGGCTTATTGAGGATTTCGACAGGTATTTTTGCTTTACCAATGTCATGTAGTAGTCCAGCAAGACCAATTTTACGTATCTCGGCCTCATCATGCCCCAAATGCCGGGCGAAGGCCGCTGATAAAATACAGACGTTTAGCGAGTGTTCAGCGGTGTACTCATCTTGGTTTTTCAGCTTGGTTAGCCACACTAGCGCGTCATCATTACGCAGTAAGCTGTCGACTACGTCATCGACCGTATTACGCGCCTGATTCATATCGAGCATACGACCAATACGTAGGTCTTCCATGATGTTCTTGGCCACAGTCTTAGCTGAGCTGTAGCTGTCTCGAGCCACCTGCATTTCCTGGCCGGAGCTGATCTTGTTGATGTAGATCGTGCGCGTCTGTTCTGTGGGCTTACCAGATTGTTTCGTAGGCTTGTCTTGTATGGCGCTGGATTTGTTAACTTGAGCGCCCATTGTTCGGCTTAGCAGACCCGACTTCTCCGTCCTTGATTCGAGCGAAACATCTACTGTGTGCTCAATCCCTTCCACATACACGAATGTGCACTGTCGCTGCAGTGACTCTATTTCATCCTGACGTTGGATGATGAACCCTTGGATCAGGAAGTCAGTTTCTAACCAAGGTCTATCTAGTTCTATTACGTGCATGCCTAAGACCAGCTCATTGACCGGCACGGGTTTGCGTGTGAGGACTTTCCTTGTCCCTGTGGGGTGGCTGCTCATTTGTATTCGCGCCTATTAAATAGCAGGCCTATTTAGTGTGTGGGCCGAATGAGGCCCCTACAAGCCATTGATCAATCAGTCTAATGCAAACTGGCATTTCAGGATGATCCATGAAAGGTAGGTCTACGCGATTGTTAGAAACTAAGGTCAGCTAGAAAACGGCTATACCAACGGTCTGGTATCGTTAAATTGGATGATACGTTGGAACGGCTATGATGACTTCCTCTCTTGCGCAGTTTACGGACATGACGTTTCTACTGGCGTGACGAAGCCCGAGCCTATCTCAAGGCAGGCGCAAGTCCTCACCGGCTGCCTGCAACTCGGCATAGGCTCTATCCAGCGCATCACGCAGCGCTTCGGCGCCGGGCGCTTTACTGGAAACGATCAGTTTGAGCGGTATGCGTTGCAGCTGAATAAACGGTAACTCAGGCATGCCCAGGCGTTTGCGCGCCAGCTCCACCGGGGTTTGGTAATCGAGCAGGAAGTCGGCGCGGTGGCGTTGAAGCATTTCCAGAGCCGCGGTGTGGGTGCCCGTGCGGTGTTGTTGCACTGCCAATAACGGGTCGTCGAGCATCTGATTGATCGAGTGCCAGTAGGTGTAACCGTTGATCATGATCACCCCGCGGCCTTTGAGGTCCTCAGGTAGGCGCGGCATCAGGGTGTCACGCCGGAAATACAGGTTGAGCACGATTTCGCCCAGCTGCGTGCGGGTTTCTAAGGTGTGTTCGCGCAGTTCGGTTTTGCCTGGCGCCCCCGGCCAGATTTGTACGCTGCCATCTTGCAGTGCGTTGTACAGCCGCGCGCTGGGGTAAGAGCGTAATTCGGCGCGGTAACCGGCGTGTTCCAGCAGGCGCTTACTCAGCTGCAGGATGGCGCCTTGCGGCTGGCCTCGGCTGTCCGTGTAGGAGTAGGGCGGAAATTCGTAATAGCCGACATGCACCGAGGGACGTAGATCATCGGCGGAGGCGGCGAGGCTGTTGCTGCAGTACAGAACTGCAGCCAGTGCTAGGTACAGGAGTCTTGGCATCAAATGGGTTCGTACTGCGGCTATCTGCCGTCTTTTCGTTATAAAAATGTCACATTCGTGAGCATGGCTAATTGCCAGCAGCTTTGTCTAGAGGATTACTGAAAAAGCCTAGTCGAGGCCGACAGATGCAGGCGGTTCAGCGCTGGTAAATGGTCAGCAGATGCTAAGGGCATTGGGCCGTTACCTGGCCATCGAGGCGTGTCGCTGCTGCGCAAATGGGGTTGTTTGTGGAGGGGGCTGGTTGCTTGCGTAATAGCGGAGTGGGGCATGTGGGCAATACGAGATTTCTACGTAGGCCGGGTTACTAAGGGCTGAACTATGCTGAAGCAACAGCCCGCAATGTGCTGTGGTGCCGAGGCGCGTAACGCCTTTCGGGTAACTCAGGAGGTCGCATGAATACGGTAATAATTGCGCAACGTAGCCCCTATGCCGTTACGGTTACCGCCGGTAAGGACTACTTCTGGTGCCGTTGTGGTCGCAGCGCCTCGCAACCGTTCTGTGATGGTCAGCATAAAGGCAGTGTTTTCACCCCACTGAAATACCACGCAGAGGAGGATGCCACCCTGTACTTCTGTGGCTGCAAGCACACGCAAACACCACCTTGTTGCGATGGCAGCCATAACAGGTTGTAGTAACGGCTTTTGCAGTAACGGGGTCGAGGGCAGTTTATGTACCGCAAGGTGTTCGCCAACAAGGTATTCGACCGCAAGGTTGTGGTGATTACGGGTGGCTGTGCCGGCATCGGCCGAGCATTGGCCATACGTCTGGCGCAGGCGGGCGCGCGCCTGGTGATTTTCGACCTTGAGCAACAGGCCCTCGACAGTCTAGTGCAACACTTGGCGGATCATCACAACGCCGAAGCCTTGGGCGTTTTGTGTGATGTGGCCGATGCGGGTGCAGTTGAACGGGCGATGGCGCTGACCGTTGAACGGTTCGGCGGTATCGATGTGCTGGTTAATAACGCAGGTATTACCCATCGCAGCAGCTTTGCCGATACCGAGTTGACGGTGTTTCAGCGGATCATGGCGGTTAACTATTTTGGCGCGCTGCATTGCACCAAGGCCGCGCTACCCAGCCTGATCGCCCGCAGTGGGCAGATCATCGTACTCAGCTCGCTGTCAGGTTTTGCCCCGTTGCTCTACCGCAGCGCCTATAACGCGAGCAAGCATGCCCTGCATGGGCTGTTTGAAACCCTGCGTTATGAACTGAAGGGCTCTGGGGTCAACGTGATGCTGGTGTGCCCCGGCTTTACCGCTACGGACTTGCGTAAGAATGCTCTGGTTGGCGATGGTGCTGTGGCTGCTCAGCCGCCGTTGGCAATGGGCACGGTCGCGTCACCGCAGGATGTTGCGGAGGCTATCTACAATGGCGCGCTAAAACGCCGGCGCCTGCTGGTGTTGTCGAATGTTGACTGGCGTGCTCGCGTGTTGGCGCGGTTTTTCCCGCGGGTGTTTGAGCGTGTGCTGTTACCGCGACTGTCCGGTTTGAAGCCGCAGCGTGCAGGGCGTTCTTGATGCGCGGTGCATGGCTCGGCTTACGGCTGTAGCTGTGTGGTCCGCTGAAGGCTGCAGAGCCGGCTGTGCTAAAGGTCATGACTCAGGCCCTGGCGCAGATACAGGCCGAGGGTTGGATAGCCAAGGCCGCGCAGCGTTATCAGTCCGCCACGACTTGAGTGTCAGCGTCTTCAGGCCTTAATGCTCTTGCGGCTCGATATACACCTCGTAGACCATTTCCAGGTCCCAGAACGCCGCCTCGATCTTGTGTCCGTCCAGGTCGCGGACAAAGCAGCCGTAATAGGGTTCGCCATATTCCGCACGCGGGCCGGGTGCGCCTTCACCCTTAGCTCCGGCCTCTAATGCTGCCTGGTAGAAGTCATGCACAGCGGCTTTGTTGGGCGCGACGAAGCCAAAATGGCTGCCGTTACCAATGCTCGCGGGTTGCCCGTTGATTGGCGTTTGCACCCAGAATTCTGGGTATTCGCGGCCGTAAGCGACTGCGCCGGGATGCGCCAGTATGCGCTTGCAACCCAGGGTGGTGAGCACCTGATCGTAGAAGGCCGTGGCCTTGTCGAACTGATTGGTGCCGATGGAAATATGCGAAAGGATGCTGGGGTTGGCGTCAGCCATGGGCCTGTCCTCCTTGGATTGTTGCTGGCGTTCATTCGACGTCGGGCTGGGTGCTGCGCAGGATAAAAAGACGGAATAGCACGACACTGGAGAATAGTTGTAAAAAGCGACTGGCGCAGTCCAGCAACAGACTGGCCAGGGCGTTGTCGGCGAAGGCCGCGCTGGACTGGCTCCAGCCATCGAGCAGCCACAGCGGTAGCATGACAATCAGGATGCAACCGAGCATGGGCCAGAAATAACCGCTGCTGATCTCGAAGCTTTCATGCAGCGCCTTCAGTGGGCTGAGGCCGCGCAGTACCAGCAGGTATTCGGCAAATGCCAGCTTGACCATCAGCCATAGCCCCGGCAGCACAAATAGTGAGGCGCCGAGCAAAATCGCCAGGGTATTGAGGCTTGCCAGCAGGGCAAAACTTGGCCAGAGGCGCAGGCTGGCAGCGAGCAGATCGCGGGCGCGCGGCTGCAGGCCCTGGCTGCGTGCATCGAGAAACAGGATCAGCGCAGCGCTGTACAGCGGGTAGAACAGCAGGCCGGCGAGCAAGCGCCAGAGCGTGGCGGATTCGGCGGCTACCAGGCTGGTGACCTGCTGCAGCAACAGGCCTTCGAGCACGATCAGCGGCAAGCACAGGCGTGCAATCGCCACCAGGTTGTGGCTGAAGAAGTACCAGGAGTCACGCAGGGCGGAAAACATATTCATGGGGTAAGTCGGACTCGAACTCAGGCTCGCACTCTAGCAGGCCGTTCCCAATAACGCGCCAAACAGATCCGCACTGCTAAGCACCTCGGCATATTCATCACGCAAGTTAGCCATGGCCATGGCATGCACCTCATCGGCACTGCGCAGTTGCCCGTGATAGTCAGTTTTATCGAAGGTGTAGCAAGCATCCGCCACCACTTGGGTGATAAAGCCCAGGCAGCTGGCGCTGCGGGCGGTGGCTTCGACCGAATTCTCACTGGCCACCCCGGCTATGACCACGCGACGAATAGTACGGGCATGTAGCCAGCGCTCAAGGCCACTGTGGGTAAAGGCGTCGGTCACGTTCTTTTCGAATACCTGTTCGGTAGGCCATGGCGCCAGTGCTGGTTGGAATAGCGCGCCACGTTGCCCTGGGGCAAACACCGAGTCGGCCTGGCGTGAAATATGACGGATATGTACCACTGGCCAGCCCGCACTGCGCCAGTATTCCAGCAGCTGAGCGATGCAAACTTCGGCGCCTGGGTTGTTGCGCGGCGTGCTAACGCGCTGGATGCCTTGCTGCATATCGATGATCAGCAGTGCGGGCGTCTCGTTCGGGTGTGGATGCATTTCGACCGTCCTTGGCTGTGGGCTGGCATACTGCGCGCTGACTTTAACCTGAGGGCTTTCTGCCCGTCAGCCGCATGATGAGGATTACCGGTGAAGAAGATCGCCGTATTCGCCGATGTACAGAACCTCTATTACACCGTGCGTCAGGCCTATGGTTGTCATTTCAACTACGCCGCGCTGTGGGCCGATATCAGCCAGCATGGGCAGATTGTCGAAGCGTACGCGTATGCCATCGACCGCGGCGATCAGAAGCAGCAACAGTTTCAGCAGATCCTGCGCAACCTCGGTTTTACCGTGAAGCTCAAACCCTTTATCCAGCGCAGCGATGGCTCGGCGAAGGGCGATTGGGACGTGGGTATTACCATCGATATCATGGATGTCGCCTCGCGGGTCGATGAGGTGGTGCTGGCCTCGGGCGATGGTGACTTTGACCTGCTGCTGGAGAAAATTCGCAGCAGCCATGGGGTTGAGGCTGTCGCCTATGGTGTGCCGGGGCTGACCGCGCAATCGTTGGTGCGCGCCGCCAGCCGTTATGTACCGATTGAAGGCAGCTTGTTGCTGAGAAACTAATCAATGCTTGCAGATTCCATCGCCGTACTCGACTTTGAAACCACTGGCATGTCGCCGGCCCAGCAAGCACGCGCCACTGAAATTGGTGTGGTGATCGTCGAGGATGGTCGAATCGTCGCGCGCTACCAAAGCTTAATGAACAGCGGAGCCTGGGTGCCGCCGTTTATTGAACAGCTCACCGGTATCAGCAATGCCATGTTGCGTACGGCTCCGCCCGCTGCGCAGGTGATGCAGGAGGTGGCAGAGTTCGTCGGCGAGCGTCCGCTGCTGGCGCATAACGCCAGTTTCGACCAGAAGTTCTGGGACGCCGAATTGGCGCTGATCAGCCGTCAGCGCGTGCAGCCATTTGCTTGCTCCTTATTGTTATCGCGCCGTCTGCTGCCGCTGGCGCCTAGCCATAAACTGGGCAACCTCAACCGTTGGGCTGGTTTGCCGGACACCGGCAAGGCGCACCGGGCTTTGGCCGATGCGGAAATGGCGGCCAACTTGACCTGCTTTATGGCGACGCTGCTGCGCGAGCGCCATGGCATTGCTGAGATTTCCCACGAGTTGCTCTGCACCCTGCAGCGGGTGCCTGCAGCCAAGATGGCGCAGGCATTACAGAACCTTCGCGAGCACAACTTCAGCAGGGCTTAGAGCCTAGGTCTTTGTTCCTTAGCACCTTGTTACACCTGCGCGCCAAGCTGCGCGCACGGTTCGATTAAGCTGGCTCGGCGCTTATCCCAGCGTCTTTTCTCGGCAGAGGCAGCAAGCATGTTCGGTTTGTTTAAAAACGATCCCGCGAAGAAGTTACGCAAGCAATACAGCGCCAAGTTGGAAGAAGCCATGCAGGCTCAGCGCAGTGGCGATATCCGCAGTTACGCCACGCTGAGCGAGGAAGCGCAGGCGTTGTGGGTGCAACTGGAGCCGCTGGAACGCGACAAGGTCTGATGAGGGCGGCGGTAAAATAAAAAGGCTGCCTATGGGCAGCCTTTTGCGTTCTGGCATGACTCAGTTGTGCGCTAATTTTTGCTCAAACTGAGCAAGCATCTTCTGCGCATGAGCCACTTCCAAGGCCTCCATGGCGTTGATTGGTTTGATCGCCACAGCGCGCTTGAGGTGTTGCAGGGCTTTGGCCTGTTCATCGTCGCCGTACACATAGGTCAGGGCGTTGGCGTATTCGTAATGACCGATCGGCAGGTTGTCCTGGGCTTTGAAGCTGCGGCTGAAATACGTCTCCATATTGTCCGCACTGACGCCGTAGGTCATGCGCCCGACCATTTTGCCGACCTTGCGGATAACGCCGGCTTCATAACCGCCATATAAGGCCAGGGCGAATGGCTGCTGTGGATGTTTGGCGAGCAGCGTCTTGAGTTCATCAGGGATTTGCGAGGTATAACCGCGCTTGAGCACGACCGGCACCGACAGTTCTTCGCCCAGGCGCGCCTTGGCGTATACCCGACCGAATTGCGCCACGGTATCGGCTTGCACCAGTTCGCCGGCCTGGTCGGTGTAGCTGATCACCTCTTCCAGCAGCTTGTGCTTCTCAGCCTGGTCGGGCACCAGAAACATGGCGTAGACCACTTGGGCGAACATCGCCGGAACTTGCCCACCCACGCCCAAGGCCAGGCCTTGTTGTTTGGCCTCAGCGAAATCCCCACGAAACATCAAGCGCCACACGTCTTGCAGTTTGGCCGCGTAGACCTCGGCTTCTTCCGGTTTGCCGGTAAAGCCGGTATTGGCCATTACGGTTTTTTCCAGCGCCTGAGGGTGGCTGGTGGCCATGGTCACCACCCAGTCGGTGTCGGGGAAGGGGTAGTCGGTGCCAAATCCTCGGGTCAGTTGAGGCCAAGCCTGTCGCAGTTTATCGCCCGAATAGTCGTAGGTGCTTTGGTCGTAGGGGAAAGGTTGCCAGTTGTCGGCGGCGATTGCGCTGAAGCTGCAGGCGGCAAGTAAGGCAATAAATGTGCGGCGCATGGCGATGACCTGATTGTTGTAAGTATGCGTCGATCATAGAGGGCTGCCGCCCGCGTCCCACCCATCCAAGGATGAGTTGCGCGGCTTTTCAGTTCTGCGGCTGCGATCCCGCGCCGACCTTAAGCATGGCTGTCCTTGTGTTGGAACTGGCGGCGGTACTGGTTGGGGGACAGTTCCGTGTGCTGACGAAACAGGCGGGCGAAGAAGCTGGCATCGTCGTAACCCACCTCATAGCTGATGGTTTTGATGCTTTTGCGGGTGGCGCTGAGCAGGCCTTTGGCGGTTTCGATGCGCAGTCGCTGCAGGTAGTGCAGCGGCTTATCACCGGTGGCCGTCTGGAAGCGGCGCATAAAGTTGCGGATGCTCATGCCGTGTTCGCGGGCGACATCCTCGAAACGGAATTTGTCCGCGAAGTGGTCTTCCAGCCACTGCTGGATCTGTAGGACCGTCATGTCGTGGTGCAGCTTCTGTCCGCCAAACCCGATGCGTCCGGGGGCGTAATTGCGCTGCACTTCATAAAGGATATCGCGGGCTACGCCTTGGGCCACGTTGGCCCCGCAGAAGCGTTCGATCAAATAGATGTACAGGTCGCAGGCTGAGGTGGTGCCGCCGGCGCAATACAGGTTGTCGGCATCGGACAGGTGCTTCTCTTGGTTAAGCAACACCTTGGGGAAGCGCTCGGTGAATTCGTTGAAGAAGCGCCAGTAAGTAGTCGCTTCCTTGCCGTCGAGTAGGCCGGCCTGGGCCATCCAGAAAACCCCGGTGGCTTCACCGCAGATCGCGCTGCCGGCGGCGTGACGCTGTTTCAGCCAACTGAGCACCTGTGGATGGCGCTGGCAGAGAGCGTCGAAGTCATCCCAAAACGCCGGCAGGATGATGACGTCGGCATCCCCCAGCGCGCCATCAACCGGGATCAACACATCGCTGAAACTGCGTACGGGTTGTCCGTCCGGGCTGACCAGGAGAATCTCGAATGTCGGGGTCAGGCCCAAGCCCTGCTGCTTGCCGAAGCGCAGGCTGGCCATGTGGAAGAAGTCCTTGGCTTGCATCAGGGTGGAGGCGAACACGCCTTCGGTGGCAAGAATACTGACGCGGCGCAGCGGCGCGGATGACTGAATAGACATAGATACTGTTCTTGTTAAGGCTAAGTGGTCATGAGTTGGCTGGATCGTCTTATTTATTGGCGCTTGTGTCCAGTGTAACCAAGCGTTTGCTTGGCTAAAGTCGAGGCCACTTTTAAATCGCCCTATTCAGCAGGTGTTGCCATGATCCCCAGAACGATTTTCAGCTCCGAGCACGAGCAGTTTCGCGACAGCGTACGCAAGTTTCTTGAGCAGGAAGCCGTGCCTTTTCATGCGCAATGGGAGAAGGACGGCCACATCGATCGTGCGTTGTGGAGCAAGGCGGGAGAGGCCGGCATGCTCTGCTCGCATATCCCGGAAGAGTACGGCGGCATGGCGGCGGACTTTCTTTACAGCACCGTGGTGATTGAGGAAGTAGGTCGTCTTGGTCTCACCGGCATCGGCTTCTCCCTGCACTCCGACATCGTTGCGCCTTACATCCTGCATTACGGTTCTGAGGCGCTGAAGCTCAAGTATTTGCCCAAGCTGGTCTCCGGAGAAATGGTCACCGCCATCGCGATGACCGAGCCGGGTGCAGGCTCCGATCTGCAGGGCGTTAAAACCACTGCGGTGCTAGACGGCGACGAGTATGTGATCAACGGCTCGAAGACCTTTATCACCAACGGCTTTCTCGCTGATCTGGTAATTGTGGTGGCCAAGACTGACCCGAAAGCCGGCGCCAAGGGCACCAGCCTGTTTCTCGTCGAAGCCAATACACCAGGCTTCTCCAAAGGCAAGCGCCTGGAGAAAGTCGGCATGAAGGCGCAAGACACCTCCGAGCTGTTCTTTCAAGACGTACGCGTACCCAAGGAAAACCTGCTGGGGCAGGCTGGCATGGGCTTCGCCTACCTGATGCAGGAGCTGCCACAGGAGCGTCTGACCGTCGGTATCGGTGCCTTGTCCTCGGCCGAGGCGGCGCTGCAGTGGACGCTGGAGTACACCCGTGAGCGCAAAGCGTTCGGCAAGCCGATTGGCGATTTCCAGAACACCCGCTTCAAGCTGGCGGAAATGGCCACCGAAATTCAGATCGGCCGGGTATTTGTCGATCGCTGCCTGGAGCTGCACCTTGAGGGTAAGCTGGATGTGCCGACGGCCGCGATGCTCAAGTACTGGGGCACCGACCTGCAGTGCAAGGTGCTCGATGAGTGCGTGCAGCTGCACGGCGGCTACGGCTATATGTGGGAGTACCCGGTGGCGCGGGCCTGGGCGGATGCACGGGTGCAGCGCATTTATGCCGGTACCAACGAGATCATGAAAGAGATCATCGCGCGCTCGTTGTGATTCGCGGCTGATCAAAAAGCCCGGCTATTGCCGGGCTTTTTGTTGGGCTCTATCTGTTAGGGGGCGGGGTTGGGTTGGGTTTTATGGATGGCCTCGATTGCGCTCAATACCTCTGCGCTCAGCGTGAGTTCGCTGCTGGCCAGGTTGCTATCGAGTTGCTCCATGGTCGTCGCGCCAATGATATTGCTGGTGACAAAAGGTTGCGCAGTTACAAACGCCAAGGCCATTTGCACCGGGTCCAGGCCATGTTCGCGCGCCAGGGCGACGTAGCGTGCACAGGCGCTTTCTGTCTCCGGGTTGGTGTAGCGGGTAAAACGGCTGAACAGGCTGATGCGCGCATTAGCCGGGCGGGCGCCGTTTGCGTACTTGCCGGAAAGCATGCCGAAAGCCAGTGGTGAGTAAGCCAGCAGCCCGCATTGCTCGCGAATGGCGATTTCTGCCAGGCCCACTTCGAAACTGCGGTTAAGTAGGTTGTAGGGGTTCTGGATCGATACGCTGCGTGGCCAGCCGCGTTGCTCGGCCAGTTGCAGGAATTTCATGGTACCCCAGGGGGTTTCATTGGACAGGCCGATGTGGCGAATTTTGCCGGCTTTGACCTGCTCATCGAGCGCTTCAAGGGTTTCTTCTAACGGCGTGAAGTCGCTGTCTTGATGGTGGTAGCCGAGCTGACCGAAATAATTGGTGGGGCGCTCCGGCCAATGCAGCTGATAGAGGTCGATCCAATCGGTTTGCAGGCGTTTGAGGCTGGCATCCAGGGCTGCAGCTATGTGTTCGCGGTTGTGCTTGAGCTGGCCGCCGCGGATATAGCCGATGCCATTGCCGGGTCCGGCAATTTTGCTGGCTAGCACCCAATCGGCGCGATCACCACGCTGCTTGAAATAGTCACCAATGATCTGTTCGGTCTTGCTGTAGGTTTCGGCGCGTGGTGGTACCGGGTACATCTCGGCCGTATCGAGGAAATTTACCCCATAAGATTTGGCGCGCTCAATCTGTGCCATGCCTTCTTGAGCGTTGTTTTGCTCGCCCCAGGTCATGCTGCCAAGGCAGATGCTGCTGACCTTAATGTCTGTGCGACCAAGTCGGCGGTAATCCATTAAATGCTCCTTTTATGGTGGGGTTGCACAATCGTGTTGATATTTTTCACATAATCTGGATAATTGCGCACCTCTTTCTGCAGTGGAAGTGATGCGCCGCTTGCCGAAGAATCTTGCCGTATTACGGACGCGCTGACCCGAGCCCCCGATAGCGCCTGTTTTCGGCTGCCTTTGACTTGTCAAAGTACGCACTATTCAGTAAGATCCGCCGTCTTAATTATCAGGGCGGCCCCTGAGGCTATAAAGAATGAAAACTTTTACTGCTAAACCGGAAACAGTTCAGCGCGACTGGTTCGTCGTCGACGCTGCAGGTCAGACCCTGGGTCGTCTGGCCACCGAAATCGCGAGTCGTCTGCGTGGCAAGCACAAGCCTGAGTACACTCCGCACGTTGATACCGGTGATTACATCGTTGTCATCAATGCTGAGCAGATTCGCGTTACTGGTGCTAAGACCACTGACAAGATGTACTACTCCCACTCCGGTTTCCCGGGCGGCATCAAGTCGATCAACTTCGAAAAGCTGATCGCTAAAGCCCCTGAGCGCGTGATCGAGACCGCGGTTAAAGGCATGCTGCCTAAGAACCCGCTGGGTCGCGACATGTACCGTAAGCTGAAAGTCTATGCGGGCGCTGCACACCCACATACTGCTCAGCAGCCCCAAGAACTGAAGTTTTAACGGAATAGTTCATTATGTCGGCGACTCAAAATTACGGCACTGGCCGTCGCAAGACTTCAACCGCTCGCGTTTTCCTGCGTGCGGGTACTGGCAAAATCTCCATCAACAACCGCACTCTTGACGGTTTCTTCGGTCGCGAAACTGCCCGCATGGTAGTTCGTCAGCCGCTGGAATTGGTTGAGATGACCGAGAAGTTCGATATCTTCGTTACCGTCATCGGTGGCGGCGTAAGTGGTCAAGCTGGCGCAATCCGCCACGGTATCACCCGCGCCCTGATGGACTATGACGAGGCTCTGCGTCCTGCTCTGCGTAAAGCTGGCTTCGTGACTCGCGATGCCCGTGAAGTTGAACGTAAGAAGGTTGGTCTGCGTAAAGCGCGTAAGCGTCCGCAGTACTCCAAGCGTTAATTCGCGACCTGCGTTCAAAAAAAGCCCAGCTTCCTTTCGGAGCTGGGTTTTTTTATGGGTGCTTATTGCTGCTGCGGCATCATGCCGCATCCTTGGATGCCCTGATTTGTAAGGGGTTACGTCCGCTCTGCACGGGTAATTACCTTGTCAGTAGAGGGGGTTTTCTTTACCATTTGGCAAACTTTTTGCGCGACTCGATTTTTACCAAGTATAGGCCTGACCAACAGGCCATAAAGCTGATGGGAGACGACTGAATGAGCAATGACGGCGTGAATGCAGGCCGGCGTCGCTTTCTGGTAGCGGCCACCTCTGTGGTGGGCGCTGCAGGAGCGGTGGGTGCCGCGGTCCCGTTCGTGGGGTCCTGGTTCCCTAGTGCCAAGGCTAAAGCTGCCGGAGCACCCGTTAAGGTGAACGTCAGCAAAATTGAGCCTGGTCAGCAGATGGTTGCTGAGTGGCGGGGGCAGCCGGTGTTTATCGTGCGCCGTACCGAGGAAATTCTCAGCAACTTGGTGAAAATCGAGGGTCAGCTGGCTGACTTCGACTCCAAGGCGTCCGAGCAGCCGAGCTATGTCGATCCGAAAACCCGTTCGATCAAGCCGGAAGTGCTGCTGCTGGTAGGGCTGTGCACGCACTTGGGTTGCGCGCCGTCCTTCCGTCCAGAAGTCGCGCCTGCTGATTTGGGTGCCGAGTGGGTCGGGGGTTATTTCTGCCCGTGCCACGGTTCGCGCTATGACCTCGCTGGTCGCGTGTACAAGGCCCAGCCTGCGCCCTTGAACCTGCCGGTGCCGCCGCACACGTACGAGTCGGATGATGTGATCATCATCGGTGTGGATCAGGAGCAAGCATGATGAGTAAATTCATGGAATGGGTCGATGCACGCTTTCCCGCGACCAAGATGTGGGAAGACCATCTATCCAAGTACTACGCCCCAAAGAACTTCAACTTCTTCTACTTCTTCGGCTCGCTGGCACTGCTGGTGCTGGTTAATCAGATCGTCACTGGCGTCTGGCTGACCATGAGCTATACGCCGTCGGCGGAAGAGGCCTTTGCTTCAGTCGAATACATCATGCGTGATGTGGAGTACGGCTGGATCTTGCGCTACATGCATTCCACTGGTGCTTCGGCGTTCTTTGTTGTGGTCTATCTGCATATGTTCCGCGGTCTGCTCTACGGCTCTTACCAGAAGCCACGTGAGCTGGTGTGGATCTTCGGCATGCTGATCTACCTGATGCTGATGGCTGAGGCCTTTATGGGTTACCTGCTGCCGTGGGGGCAGATGTCGTACTGGGGTGCCCAGGTGATCATCTCGCTGTTCGGTGCCATCCCGGTGATCGGTGCGGACCTGACGCAGTGGATTCGTGGTGACTACCTGATTTCGGGTATTACCCTGAACCGTTTCTTCGCCTTGCACGTTGTCGCGCTGCCGATCGTTATTCTCGGTCTGGTGGTGCTGCACATCCTGGCGCTGCATGAAGTCGGCTCGAATAACCCTGACGGCGTTGATATCAAGAAAAAGAAAGACGAGAACGGCATCCCGCTCGACGGCATCGCTTTCCATCCGTACTACACGGTGAAAGACATCGTCGGTGTCGTGGTGTTCCTGTTTATCTTCTGCTTCGTGATCTTCTTCTTCCCGGAAATGGGTGGTTATTTCCTCGAGAAGCCTAACTTCGAAGTCGCTAACTCCTTTAAGACCCCAGAGCACATTGCCCCGGTGTGGTACTTCACGCCGTTCTACGCAATTTTGCGTGCGGTGCCGGACAAGCTGCTCGGCGTAATTGCCATGGGCGCTGCAATTGCTGTGTTGTTCGTCTTGCCTTGGCTCGATCGTAGCCCGGTTAAATCCATGCGCTACAAAGGTTGGATGAGCAAGATCTGGTTGCTGGTGTTCTGCGTATCCTTCGTGATTCTTGGTGTGTTGGGGGTTCTGGCTCCTACCCCGGGTCGTACGCTGCTGTCGCAGGTGTGTACCTTCCTGTACTTCGCGTACTTCATCCTGATGCCGTTCTACACCAGGATGGAAAAAACCAAACCGGTTCCGGAAAGGGTGACGGGCTGATGAAAAAGCTATTTGCTGCGTTTGTTATGGCTGCGTTGCCAGCCTTCGCGTTTGCCAGCGGTGCCGGTGTTCACTTGGATAAAGTGGACATCGACCTGACCGATAAAGCAGCCATGCAGGATGGTGCGCGTACGTTCGCCAACTACTGCATGGGCTGCCATAGCGCCAAGTTTCAGCGCTATGAGCGGGTGGCGGATGACTTGGGTATCCCCCATGACGTCATGCTGGACAATCTGGTGTTCAACGACGCCAAGATTGGCGAGCACATGAAAATCGGCATGCAGCCGGCCGACGCTAAAAACTGGTTCGGTGCAGCTCCGCCTGACCTAACGTTGGTGGCCCGTGTGCGAGGTAATGACTGGCTGTACACCTACTTGCGTACCTTCTATGAAGATACCGCGCGTCCATTGGGGGCCAATAACAAGGTCTTCCCGAATGTGGGTATGCCGAACGTGTTGGTCGGCCTGCAGGGGCGTCAGTACATCGGTTGTAAGCAGGTGCAGGTGGTTGAAGACGGCAAGAAGCTGTTTGATCCGCTGACCGGTACGCCGATCACGCATGAAGCGTGTGATCAGCTGGTGGTTGAGCCTAAGACGGGTCAATTGAGTGCTGAAGAGTTCGACGAGAAGATCCAGAACTTGGTGACCTTCCTGGCGTACTCGGCCAATCCGGTTAAATTGAAAAGTCAGCGCATCGGCACCTACGTTCTGCTGTATCTTGCCTTCTTCTTTGTATTCGCCTATCTGCTCAAGCGTGAATACTGGAAGGACGTGCATTAATTCTTTGCATCTCCGCTGTTGACCTGCGCGCCCCTCTGGGCGCGCAGGTCTTTCTGCTTCACATAACTTTATAAGCGAGGAGGACCGCCATGGGCGTGACCAATCGGTTGGCCTGTTACTCCGACCCCGCCGACCACTATTCCCACCGCGTACGTATTGTGCTCGCCGAGAAGGGTGTCAGCGCCGAGATCATCAGTGTCGAAAAAGGCCGTTATCCGGCCAAGCTGCTGGAGGTTAACCCCTACGCCAGCCTGCCGACATTGGTGGATCGCGATTTGGCTCTGTATGAGTCAACTGTGGTGATGGAATACCTGGATGAGCGTTACCCGCATCCGCCGCTGTTGCCGGTCTATCCGGTGGCGCGTGCCAATAGTCGTCTGCTGATTCACCGCATCCAGCGTGACTGGTGCGCGCAGGTAGATCTGATTCTAGATCCGCGTAGCAAAGAGCCAGCCCGTGTGGTGGCGCGCAAAGAGCTGCGCGAGAGCCTTACGGGCGTTTCGCCGCTATTTGCCGATAAGCCGTATTTCCTCAGTGAGGAATTGAGTCTGGTGGACTGCTGCCTGCTGCCGATTCTTTGGCGTTTACCGATTCTGGGGATAGAGTTGCCAAAGCCGGCTAAGCCGTTGCTGGACTACATGGATCGTCAGTTTGCACGTGAAGCGTTCCAGGCCAGTTTGTCGCCTGTTGAACGTGATATGCGTTAATCCGAGGAGGTCGTGATGAAGTCGAGTCGTCCTTATCTGGTTCGAGCCCTCTATGAGTGGATCGTGGACAACGACTGCACCCCGCACTTGCTGGTTAATGCCGAGTTCGCCGGTGTGCAGGTACCTACCGGGTTTGCCAGTGATGGGCAAATTGTTCTGAACGTTTCGCCGACGGCGGTGCGGCATCTGCATATGGACAACGAGGCGGTCAGCTTTGAGGGGCGCTTTGCCGGGGTTCCACAAAGCTTGTATATCCCCGCAGCTGCCGTGTTGGCGATCTATGCGCGGGAGAATGGACAAGGCATGGTATTTGAGGCGGAATCGTCGATGCTCGATGGTGACGAGATCGAAGATCCGGATGAGCAGAGCCCGCCTGATGACGAGCCTCCACGCCCGAGTGGTAGGCCCAGTTTGAAAGTGGTCAAATAAACAAAAAGGCGATCCGAGGATCGCCTTTTTGTTGTCTGTCATTCGGGTAGCTAGCTGCTTTTGAGCTTTTCCGGGTTAGTTGCTGTACTGGAACAGCTTTACCACTTTCTGCACGCCCGAGACGCTTTGCACCAGGTTGGTGGCGTGGGTGGCTTCAGCTTGCGAAACCAGGCCGAGCATAAACACTACGCCGTTCTCGGTGATCACTTTGATGCGTGAGCCCGGCACGCTGCTGTCTGCAAGCATCTGCGTCTTGATGCGGCTGGTTAGCAGTGAATCGTTGCTACGCACCAATAGCGAGGTCGGCGGCAGCACTTGCAGTTCGTTGTGCACCTTGCGGACATTATTGACCTTGCGTGCCGCCTGTTCGGCCATGCCTTTCAAGTCATTGCGCGGGGTTTGCCCGGCAAGTAGAACCACGCCGTTGTAGCTGGTGACCACGATATGCGAAGTCGGGCTGGTCAGGTCGATATGGGCGCGGGCTACGTTGGAGCTGACTTCCGGAGCAATAAACTGGTCGTCGATCTTGTTGCCGACGCTGCGGTTGCCGCAGCCGGCCAGTGCAAGGGTCAGTGCCAGGCCGGCAAGTAGCAGTGGTGAGCGGGTCATTCTTCACTCCCAAACAGTTGGTTGTCGATCAAGTCGCATAGGCAGTGGATGGCCAGCAGGTGGACCTCCTGAACGCGTGCAGTGACTTTGGAGGGCACGCGGATTTCTACGTCTTCCGGTAGCAGCAGTGACGCCATGCCGCCGCCATCGCGACCAGTAAGGGCAACTACGGTCATCTCGCGGTCGTGAGCGGCCTGGATAGCCTGGATCACGTTGGCGGAGTTACCGCTGGTAGAAATCGCCAGAAGCACGTCGCCCGGTTGGCCAAGTGCGCGAATCTGCTTGGAGAATATCTCGTTGTAGCTGTAGTCGTTGGCGATCGAGGTGATGGTCGAGCTGTCGGTGGTCAGGGCGATAGCCGGCAGGCTAGGGCGCTCGCGCTCGAAGCGATTGAGCAGCTCGGAAGAAAAGTGCTGGGCATCGCCAGCTGAGCCGCCATTGCCGCAGGTAAGGATTTTGCCCTCGTTGAGCAGGGCATTAACCATGGCCAGGCTGCCTTGCTCGATAAAGGGAATGAGCACTTCCATGGCCTGCTGTTTGGTTTCAATGCTGGCTTGGAACAAGTGGCGAATACGGGCTTGCATATCCATTGGAGATATAACCTTCAGTGTGGCGTCTGTTCAGGTATCAAAGGCGTTTTGAATCCAGTCCAGTTGCGCGGGGGCTTGGCTGTCGGCGGTTATGGCAATCACATCAAAGCGGCATGGGTACTTGGCCCAGCGTGATTCTTGTTGCAGGAAGTGCTGAGCGGCGCGGCTGAGTTTCTCACGTTTACGTGCATCTACACTTTCCGCTGCACCGCCCCAGGCGCTATGGCGCCTATAGCGAACTTCTACGAATACTACTGTATCGGCATCGAGCATGACCAGATCGAGCTCGCCGAGGCGGCAGCGCCAGTTCTGTGCCAGCAGGTGCAGGCCTTGCTGTTCGAGATGCTGCCGCGCCAACGCTTCGGCAGCATCGCCGCGTTGTTGGGTGCTGATGCGCTCGGTCAATTGATACTGTCGGGTAGTGGTTGGACCTGGCCGTCACGGAATTCAGCCCAGGGCAATTGCCGCTCGATACGCTGCATGGGGTTCATGCTGAGCGTGCCTGACAGGCCTTGCAGGCGAGTGTCGGGCAGCGCTTTCAGTTGGTTCAGGCGCGGGGCCAGTTGGTAGGCATCTGCGCCCATCGCGTAAAGGCGCCCGAGGCTGCCGGCGGCTTGCGGCCATTGCGTGGTGGCCTGCTGGCGCAGTGGGTCGTTGACGTTTAACAACCAAGGTGTTTCGCAGAACATGATGCCGTTGAGGTCGATGTACTGCGCCTGGTTGTACGTACCGGTAAACAGGTGCGAAGTGGCGTACACCGGGACATCACCAGCGTACTGAAAGGCCAGGGTCGGCTTGATCTGCTGGGCTTGTTGCGGTGTAGCGGCCAAGAAGATGAAGTCAACGTCACGACGGCGCGACGGCGCGGCAGCCACTGAGCTGCCCAGGGTGTTTTGCAGGCGCTTGCTGCGCGCTTCGCTTTGGCGCAGCTGGAATAGGTCGGCGATTTGTTGCGCGAGCTCAACGGGTTGGTCGACATGTTCGGCGGCGATCAGTGTGCCGCCCTGGGCTTGCCAGTCCTGGCGGAAGGCGGCGAGCACGCGATCGCCCCACTCGCCGGCGGGTACCAGTGCAACGGCACGACGCATGCCGTCAGCCCAGGCACGGCGAGCAACTTCACGTGCTTCATCTTCGGCGGCTAGGCCGAATTGGAACAGTTGTGCTGGGCCTTCTTGGCTGTTTTCGCTGTAGTTGAGTGCGAGCGTCGTGATGGGGAGCTGTTCACGGCTGCTCAGTTGGCTGACCAGGTTCTTCTCCAGGGGGCCAATCACCAATTGCACGCCGGCCGCCTGTGCTTGAGCGTAGAAAGCGTCCATGGAGCCGATGCGTGAGCTGTCAAAGACCTGAATGTTGGGCGGATTTTGCCCCGCTTGCTGCGCTTGATAGTGGGCCGCCAGGAATCCATCACGCAGAGCACGAGCCACGCTGGCTAACTGGCCGTCCAATGGCAATAGCAGGGCAATCTCGTTCAGCGGTTGAGTGGATAATTTCTGCAGTTCGGCCAGCGCTTGCGGTAATTGCTGGGCGGCGGGGTGTTGTGGGTTGGCGGCGAGCCAGGTGTCGATCGCTGTTTGCTGTTGTTCCAATGTGCCGGCGCTCTTGGATACGCGAGCCAGCTCCAGCCAGCCATCAAGGTCAGCGTCACCGCTTGCGTGTAGCTCGCCCATAGGTAGGCTCGAAACCAAGTCCCAGATGGCTTCTTGGTTATGGGTGGCGCTGGCGCCGTTGAGCAGTGGCGCAATAAAGACGCGTTCGCGGGCGGCGGCCAGGGTCTGCCCGGTGGCTTGCAGGGCATTGGCCCGCACCAGCTGGCTGCGTACCTGCTGTTCAACCGGCAACTCGCCGAGGCGCTCCATGCTCGGGTGATTCAGGGCTTGCAGGGCCGCTTTGGGCTTGTTGCGGCCCATATCTAGCTCTGCGCGCAGGGTGCTTGCGTAGATTTGCTGGGCCGGTTTCAGGCTTTCCAGCTGGACCTGCTCAAGAATGCTGCTGGCGCGAGCGAAGTCTTTTTGGGTATAGGCCAGGTTGGCGGCCGACAAGCGCAGTGGCGCGGCCTGCTCGGCTGGGCTTTGCGCTGCTTGCTGCAGCAGCTGTTCGATGCTGGCTTGCGGCGTGCGCGGCAACTCGCCCAGAGTTGAGGAGGGCTGGCTGGCGCAGGCTGCGATCAGGCCGGCAAGGCAGAGGATAGAAAGGGGGCGCAGTTGGGCGATCAGGCGGGTGGGCATGTGGGGCGTTCCTGATACTTGATCAAATTGAGCGTCGAATTGTACCCAAGCCCGCCGGGTGACGCGATGTCGAAGGTTGGAAACGGGCTACAATGCCCGCTTTGCTGATTTAAAGAGGCTGTGCTGTGACCACTTCCGCTGCTGCAAATGCGCCTTTGGGCAGTCTTTATGTGGTTGCTACACCTATTGGCAATCTGGATGACATCAGTGCGCGAGCGCTAACCATCCTGCGCAATGTGGCCCTGATTGCCGCAGAAGACACCCGCCATTCGGCTCGGCTGATGCAGCACTTCGGTATTGGTACGCCCTTAACTGCTTGTCACGAGCACAATGAGCGCGATCAGGGTGGGCGTTTTTTAGCGCGTATGTTGGCGGGTGACGATGTGGCGCTGATATCCGATGCCGGTACGCCGCTGATTTCGGATCCCGGCTATCACCTGGTGCGTCAGGCGCGTGCAGCCGGCATTGCGGTGGTGCCAGTGCCGGGCGCTTGTGCACTGATTGCTGCGCTCTCTGCTGCGGGCTTACCGTCGGATCGTTTTATTTTTGAAGGTTTCCTGCCAGCCAAGTCAGCTGGGCGTCGCGCGCGACTTGAGCAGGTAAAGGAAGAGCCGCGCACGCTGATCTTCTATGAGGCGCCGCACCGCATTCTCGAGTGTCTGCAGGATATGCAGGCGGTGTTTGGTGATGAGCGTCCTGCGCTGCTGGCGCGCGAGCTGACCAAAACCTTCGAGACGCTCAAAGGCATGCCGCTGGCCGAGCTGGCGGCTTGGGTAGCTTCGGACAGTAACCAGCAGCGCGGCGAATGTGTGGTGCTGGTGGCGGGGTGGCAGGCGCCGGAGGGTGAGGATGCTGTCAGTGCCGAGGCCGTGCGCGTGCTCAATCTGTTACTGGCGGAAATGCCGCTCAAACGCGCGGCAGCACTGGCGGCGGAGATAACTGGGGTGCGCAAAAACTTGCTCTATCAGGTGGCCCTGGAGCAGCAGAAAGACGTTTAAACCTTGTCCTATGGGGCGCGTGCCGTTAACCTTGCCCGCGGAGAGTCGATCGGACAGTCGCTGCCGTGTTTCGTTCTGCGAAATGCGGGGGAGGAAAGTCCGGGCTCCATAGGGCGGAGTGCCAGGTAACGCCTGGGAGGCGTGAGCCTACGGAAAGTGCCACAGAAAATAACCGCCTAAGCACTTCGGTGCCGGTAAGGGTGAAAAGGTGCGGTAAGAGCGCACCGCGCGACTGGTAACAGTTCGTGGCTAGGCAAACCCCACTCGGAGCAAGACCAAATAGGGTTCCATTGGCGTGGCCCGCGCTGGAACCGGGTAGGTTGCTAAAGGCGTGCAGTGATGTACGTCGTAGAGGAATGACTGTCCTCGACAGAACCCGGCTTACAGATCGACTCTCCACCTTCCTCATTTATCCGCTTCACTGTTTCGCCTCCTTTCTAAGACCGAAAAAATCTTACTCTTAACAAACTACTTTAACTTCGTGGTTCAACGCGCTGCATAAGCTCATTTTTGTGCCTGCTTCTTCGTGTTGTTTCTCCGTTTTGCCTCTCTCAAAGTTCGCTAAATCGCCGTTCTATAAGGGTTTTTCCCGCCAAGCGCGCCTTGACGGTGGGGGCGTGCGTTCCTATAGTGTGCGCAAGTGGTAAGAAGTGGCACGAAGTGGGTTTTTTAGGCACGGATAGCTAATAAAAAAGGGGAAGCGCAATCGTGTTTCGCGGAGCAAACGCCATCAGTCTCGACGCCAAAGGGCGACTCGCGATGCCAAGTCGGTATCGGGATGAGCTTGTGTCGCGTGCCGCTGGCCAGCTGATCGTCACGATTGATGCTATTGACCCTTGCCTCTGTGTCTATCCCCTGTCCGAGTGGGAGCTGATTGAAGCCAAACTCCGCGAGCTCGCCTCCTTTCGTGAAGAAAACCGTCGTTTGCAGCGCTTGCTGATTGGCAATGCTGTTGACCTTGAGCTGGATGCCAGTGGTCGTTTCCTGGTTCCGCCGCGTCTGCGCGAATACGCCAAGTTAGACAAGCGCGCGATGTTGGTTGGTCAGCTCAATAAATTTCAATTGTGGGATGAAGATGCCTGGAATGCTGTGGCCGATGCCGATTTGGCCGCGATCAAGCAACCGGGCGCTCTATCCGACGACCTACGTGATCTGATCCTGTGACCATAACCAGCAACTTCCGCCATATTACTGTGCTACTCGACGAGGCTGTCGAAGGGCTGGCTGTGCGCGCCGATGGTTGTTATTTGGATGGCACCTTCGGGCGCGGGGGGCATAGTCGGTTGATCCTGGAAAAGCTTGGGCCAGACGGCCGCTTGCTAGGGTTCGATAAAGATCCCCTGGCAATTGCGACGGGAAATGCGCTAGCGGCCGAAGACGGCCGCTTTGTCGTTGTACAACGCAGCTTTGCTGAGCTGGGTGATGAGCTGGCGCAGCGTGATCTGGGCGGCAAAGTCAGCGGCATTCTGCTCGATCTCGGCGTGTCTTCGCCGCAGCTGGATGATGCTGAGCGCGGCTTCAGCTTTATGCACGATGGCCCGCTGGATATGCGCATGAACCCGGATGCGGGTGTCAGCGCCGCTGAATTTATCGCCCATGCAGCGGAAGAAGAAATTGCCCGCGTGCTCAAAGAGTACGGTGAAGAGCGTTTCGCTAAGCGTATGGCGCGGGCTGTCGTGCTGCGTCGTGCTGAGCAGCCGTTTACCCGCACCGCCGACCTGGCTCAGGTGCTGACCGTGGCCAATCCGGCCTGGGAAAAAGGTAAGAATCCGGCAACGCGCGCCTTTCAAGGGCTGCGCATTTATATCAATAACGAATTAGGTGATCTGGAGAGCGGGCTCGACGCCGCCTTGGAAAGCCTAGAGGTGGGTGGTCGTCTGGTGGTAATCAGCTTCCATTCGCTGGAAGACCGTATCGTCAAACTCTTTATGCGCAAGCATGCCAAGGGTGAAAGGGACACGCTGCCGCGTGATCTGCCGATTATTCCGCAGGCCTTTGAGCCGCGCTTGAAGTTGATGGGTAAGCCCGTGTTCGCCTCTGAGGCTGAGCTTGCGGCCAATCCGCGGTCGCGCAGTGCGGTGATGCGCATTGCCGAGAAGCTTCGATGAGCGCGCTCTTCGCCAAGCCATTGCCGGGTGGCAGCATGCTGATGCTGCTGCTGTTTGTGGCTGTGTTGGCGTCTGCAATCGGTGTTTCCTACAGCGCGCATTGGAATCGTCAGCTGCTCAATGAGCTGTATGCCGAACTGAGCGTGCGCGACAAGGCGCAAGCTGAGTGGGGGCGGCTGATTCTTGAGCAGAGCACTTGGACGGCGCATAACCGCATCGAGACGCTGGCTACCGAGCGGCTGGGTATGCGCATCCCCGATGCCGCCGAAGTCCGCATGGTGGCGCCATGATCGGGCTCGAGGGCGCACTCTACCCCTGGCGCTTTCGTCTGGTGCTGTTGGTATTGGTGCTGATGGTCGGCGCGATTGCCTGGCGTATCGTTGACCTGCAAGTGTTTGATCAGCGCTTTCTGCAGGCCCATGGCGACGCTCGTAGCGTGCGGCACATCCCGATTCCGGCGCATCGCGGCTTGATCACCGACCGCAACGGCGAGCCGTTGGCTGTCAGCACGCCGGTGACCACTTTGTGGGCCAACGGCAAAGAGCTGCAGAGTGGCAAAGCCCAGTGGGCTGAGTTGGCCGCGGCGCTGGGGCAGGAACCAAAAGCCTTCAACGTGCGCTTGCAGGCCAATGCCGAGCGCGAGTTTATGTATTTGGTGCGTGGGCTGACGCCTGAGCAGGGTCAGCGCATTCTCGATTTGAAAGTGCCAGGTGTGTATGGCATCGAAGAATTTCGTCGTTTCTATCCGGCCGGTGAGGTGGCAGCCCACGTAGTGGGTTTCACCGATATCGATGATCGCGGTCGCGAGGGGATGGAGCTTGCTTTTGAAGACTGGCTGGCTGGGGTGCCCGGCAAGCGTCAGGTGCTCAAGGACCGGCGCGGGCGGCTGATCAAGGATGTGCAGGTTGCACAGAATGCCAAGGCCGGTAAGACCTTGGCCTTGTCGATTGATCTGCGCCTGCAATACCTGGCGCATCGCGAGTTGCGTAATGCGCTGATTGAGTTCGGAGCCAAGGCCGGCAGTCTGGTCATGGTTGATGTGCGCACGGGTGAAGTGCTGGCGATGGTCAATCAGCCGACCTACAACCCGAATAATCGTCGTAGCTTGCAGCCCGCGGCGATGCGTAACCGGGCAATGATCGATGTGTTCGAGCCTGGCTCGACTATGAAGCCGTTTTCCATGAGCGCTGCGCTGGAAAGTGGGCGGTGGAAGGCTACGGATACGGTTGATGTCTACCCAGGTACCCTGAAAATCGGCAAATACACCATCCGCGACGTATCGCGCAGCACTGGTCCGCTCACGCTCACCGATATTTTGATCAAGTCGAGCAACGTCGGCATGAGCAAGATCGCTTTTGATATCGGTGGGCAGTCAATTTTTGAGGTTATGCAGCAGGTCGGTCTGGGTCAGGACACTGGGCTGGGCTTCCCGGGTGAGCGCGTCGGTAACCTGCCGAACTACCGTGAGTGGCGCAAAGCCGAGACGGCCACCTTGTCTTATGGCTATGGCTTGTCAGTCACCGCTGTACAGCTTGCCCATGCCTACTCAGTACTGGCTAACAATGGCCGCAGTACGCACCTGTCACTGGCGCGCGTTGACCGTAAGCCGGATTCCGTTCAGGTCATTCCCGAGGCGATCGCAACGGTCATTCAAGGGATGTTGCAGCAGGTCATTGAAGCCCCGGGTGGGGTGTATCGCGCCAAGGTTCCGGGTTATCACGTAGCAGGCAAGAGCGGTACGGCGCGTAAGGCCTCTGTAAGCAGCCGTGGCTACAAAGACAATGCCTATCGCTCGCTGTTTGCGGGTTTTGGTCCGGTCAGTGATCCGCGTATCGCCGTTGCCATTGTTATTGATGAACCCAGCCAAGGCGGCTATTACGGCGGCCTGGTATCTGCCCCGGTGTTTGGCAAGGTCATGGCCGGTGCGCTGCGTTTGATGAACGTTGCCCCGGATAATTTGCCGCCACCTGAGCCGGTCAAGGTTGAAACCGCAGCCGTTGATCCCCTTAAAGGAGGGCGTATCTGATGCCTATGCCCCTCAGTCAATTGTTGCCTGAAGCCGCCAGCTCAACGTTGATTCGTGAATTGACCCTGGACAGTCGCAAGGTGCGTCCGGGCGACCTGTTTCTCGCCGTACCCGGTACTCAGCAAGATGGCCGTGTACATATCGCGGATGCCGTTGCGCGGGGCGCGGCGGCCGTCGCGTTTGAAGCCGAAGGCGCGGCCGAGATGACCGCCAGTAGTAGCGAACTGGTGGCGATCAAAGGGTTGGCGAGCCAGCTTTCGGCGATTGCCGGGCGCTTCTATGGCGAACCTAGCCGCGGCATGCATCTGGTCGGGATTACCGGCACCAACGGCAAAACCAGTGTCAGTCAGCTGTTAGCTCAAGCCCTTGATCTGCTGGGCGAGCGCTGCGGCATCGTCGGCACCTTAGGTAATGGTTTCTACGGCGCGCTGGAGCAAGGTCGTCACACCACGCCCGATCCGATTGGCGTACAGGCCACCCTGGCCGACATGAAGAATGCCGGTGCTCGCGCAGTCGCCATGGAAGTGTCGTCCCATGGTCTGCACCAGGGGCGCGTTTCAGCGCTTGCGTTTGACGTGGCGGTGCTGACGAACCTGTCGCGCGATCATCTGGATTACCACGGCTCGATGCAGGCCTACGCTGAGGCGAAAGCGGCACTGTTCGCTTGGTCAGGCCTGCGTTGCCGCGTGCTCAATCTGGATGATGCCTTTGGTCGTGAGCTGGCGAGTGCTGAGCACGAATCGCGCCTGATCAGCTACAGCCTCGAAGATGATCGCGCCTATCTGTATTGCCGCGATGCGCAGTTTGATGAGCAGGGCGTACGCGGCACACTGGTCACGCCGCGTGGTGAGGGCAACCTGCGCAGCGCGCTGCTCGGGCGCTTTAATCTGAGCAACCTGTTGGCTGTGGTCGGCGCGCTGCTTGGTCTGGATTACCCGCTGGACGAAATTCTTAAAGTGCTGCCACAGCTGCAAGGCCCAATTGGTCGTATGCAGCGCTTGGGTGGTGCCGCTCCTGGGCGAGCCGTGCAGCCGCTGGTGGTGGTCGACTACGCACATACTCCCGATGCGTTGGAAAAAGTCCTTGAGGCTTTGCGTCCGCACGTCAAAGGTCGCCTGCTGTGCTTGTTCGGCTGTGGCGGTGACCGGGACAGCGGTAAGCGTCCGTTGATGGCGTCCGTGGTTGAGCGTCTGGCCGATGGCGTACTGGTGACCGATGACAATCCGCGTACGGAAACCCCTGAGCAGATTTTCAGCGACATCCGTGCCGGCTTTGCTGCCCCCGCGACCGTGCAGTTCGTGCATGGCCGTGGCCAGGCTATTGCCCAGCTGATTGCCGCTGCCAATGCCGATGATGTGTTGGTGCTGGCCGGTAAGGGCCATGAGGACTATCAGGAAATCAACGGCGTGCGTCAGCCGTTTTCTGACTTGGTAGAAGCCGGCAAAGCCCTGGCTGCATGGGAGGTGGCGCATGCTTAAGGCGCTGCATTTAAGCGACGTGGCAGCCGCGCTGGGTGCGCGGGTGATCGGTGCGGATGTGGCGTTTAATGCCGTCAGCAGCGACAGTCGGGCGATTGTTGCGGGTCAGCTGTTTGTCGCCCTGACCGGTCCACGTTTCGATGGCCATGACTACCTGGTTGAAGTCGCCGACAAAGGTGCCGTGGCTGCGCTGGTCCAGCGTGAAGTGCTGAATGTTCCGCTGCCACAGTTGTTGGTGGCCGATACCCGCCTGGCCCTTGGCCAGTTGGGTGCGCTCAACCGTCAAGCGTTCAATGCGCCCGTGGTGGCCATTACCGGCTCCAGCGGCAAGACCACGGTGAAGGAAATGCTTGCCAGCATCCTGCGTGAAGGCCTGCAAGGCCCAGTGCTGGCGACGCGTGGCAACCTGAATAACGACCTCGGCGCGCCACTGACCTTATTAGCGCTGGCGCCTGAGCATGTCGCTGGCGTGATCGAACTCGGCGCCAACCATGTCGGCGAGATTGCCTACACCGTCGGCCTGACTCAGCCGCAGGTGGCCATCATCAACAATGCCGGTAACGCCCATGTTGGCGAGTTCGGCGGGCCGGAAAAAATTGTCGAAGCCAAGGGTGAAATTCTCGAAGGGCTGAGTGCTGGCGGCGTCGCCGTCCTCAACCTAGACGACAGCGCCTTTGCTATCTGGCAGCAACGTGCTCAGGGGCGCGCCATTTGCTCGTTCGCCCTGCGCAATCCGGCGGCTGACGTTTACGCCAGTGAGCTGGCGCGCGATGCCCGTGGCTGCTCGGCCTTTACTTTGCAATGTGCCAGCGGTCAGGCGCGCATTCAGCTCAACCTGCTGGGTGAGCACAATGTCGCCAATGCCCTGGCCGCCGCAGCTGCTGCCCTGGCGCTGGGGATTAAACCTGCGGCGATCAAGTCTGGGCTGGAAAGCCTGCAACCAGTTAAAGGCCGCGCCGTTGCGCAGATTGCGCCGAGCGGTCTGCGGGTGATCGACGACAGCTACAACGCCAATCCAGCTTCTGTCTGCGCCGCCATCGATATTCTCACCGGTTTCCAGGGACGACGGGTGCTGGTGCTGGGTGATATCGGTGAGCTGGGCGAGTGGGCCGAGCAGGGCCATCGCCAGGTCGGCAGCTACGCGCTCGGTAAAGTCGATGCGGTTTATGCCGTCGGCCGGCTAATGGCCCATGCGATTGAAGAATTCGGCGCAAATGGCCGGCACTTCGCCGACCAAGCCAACCTGATTGACGCGCTTCGCGCCGAGCAGGGCGACACCACCCTTCTAATTAAAGGTTCACGCAGCGCCGCGATGGAAAACGTCGTGGCCGCACTGTGTGGCACATCCGGGGAGATGCACTAATGCTGCTGCTGCTGGCGGAGTACCTGCAACAGTTCCACAAGGGTTTCGCAGTGTTTCAGTACCTGACACTGCGCGGCATCTTGGGTGTTTTGACCGCCCTGGCGCTGTCGCTGTGGCTGGGCCCGTGGATGATCCGCACCCTACAGATTCGTCAGATTGGCCAGTCGGTGCGCAATGATGGCCCGCAGTCACATCTGTCGAAGAAGGGCACGCCGACCATGGGTGGCGCGTTGATTCTCTCGGCCATTGCCATCAGCACGCTGCTTTGGGCTGACCTGTCCAATCGCTACGTGTGGACTGTGCTCACCGTGACCTTGTTGTTCGGTGCCATTGGTTGGGTCGATGACTACCGCAAGGTGATCGAGAAGAATTCTAAGGGGCTGCCGAGCCGCTGGAAGTATTTTTGGCAGTCGGTGTTCGGCCTGGGTGCCGCGCTCTTCCTCTTTATGACTGCGCAGAGCCCGGTGGAGACCACCCTGATTCTGCCGATGCTCAAGGACTTCAGCCTGGAGCTGGGCCTGGGCTTCGTGGTGTTGACCTACTTCGTGATCGTCGGTTCTAGCAACGCAGTCAACCTCACCGACGGCCTGGATGGCCTGGCGATTCTGCCTACCGTGATGGTCGGCGGCGCGCTGGGGATCTTCTGCTATCTGTCGGGCAACGTGAAGTTTGCCGAATACCTGTTTATTCCCTATGTACCGGGCGCGGGCGAGCTGATCGTGTTCTGCGCCGCCCTGGTTGGCGCAGGCCTGGGGTTCCTCTGGTTCAACACCTACCCGGCACAAGTATTTATGGGTGACGTCGGCGCACTGGCCCTCGGCGCGGCCCTGGGCACCATCGCGGTCATCGTTCGCCAGGAAGTGGTGCTGTTCATCATGGGCGGCATCTTCGTGGTGGAAACCCTGTCGGTGATCATTCAAGTCGCGTCCTTCAAGTTGACCGGTAAGCGCGTGTTCCGCATGGCGCCGATCCACCACCACTTTGAATTGAAAGGCTGGCCCGAGCCGCGCGTGATCGTGCGCTTCTGGATCATCACCGTGATTTTGGTGCTGATCGGCCTTGCCACCCTGAAACTGCGTTGAGGAACCCATGACCCTGATCGCTTCTGACCACTTCCGCATCGTTGTCGGCCTCGGCAAGAGCGGCATGTCCCTGGTGCGTTTTCTCGCACGCCAGGGCTTGTCGTTTGCCGTGGTCGATACGCGTGCCAACCCGCCGGAGCTCGCCACCTTGCGTGAGCAGTTCCCGCAGGTGGAAGTGCGTTGCGGCGAGCTGGACGTGGACTTCCTCTGCCGCGCCAGCGAACTGCTGATCAGCCCCGGCCTGGCCATCGCCACCCCGGCGTTGCAAGCGGCGGCTGCGCGCGGCGTGAAGCTGTCCGGTGATATCGACCTGTTCGCCCGCTATGCCAAGGCGCCGATCGTGGCGATCACTGGCTCCAACGCCAAGAGCACCGTGACCACCCTGGTCGGTGAGATGGCCGCAGCAGCCGGCAAGAAGGTCGCCGTCGGTGGCAACCTCGGTACCCCGGCGCTGGACTTGCTTAGTGACGAAGTCGAGTTGTATGTCATGGAACTGTCGAGCTTCCAGCTGGAAACCACCGACCAGCTCAACGCTGAAGTGGCGACCTGCCTGAATATCAGTGAAGACCATATGGATCGCTACGCCGATCTGCCGGCTTATCACCTGGCTAAGCACCGCATCTTCCGTGGCGCGCGGCAGGTGGTGGTGAACCGCGACGACGCGCTGTCGCGTCCGCTGGTGGCCGATCAACTGCCGTGCTGGTACTTCGGCCTGGGCAAGCCGGACTTCAAGCGCTTTGGTTTGATTGAGGAAAACGGCGAGAAGTGCCTGGGCTATCAGTTCGCGGCGCTGCTGCCAGTGCGCGAGTTGAAGATTCGCGGTGCGCACAACCAATCCAATGCCTTGGCCGCGCTGGCGCTGGGCCATGCTGTGGGGCTGCCGTTCGAACCCATGTTGGCAACCCTCAAGCAGTTCGCTGGTCTGCCGCACCGCTGCCAGTGGGTGGGCGAGCGCAGCGCCGTGAGTTACTACGACGACTCAAAAGCCACCAACGTCGGTGCCGCGCTGGCCGCCATCGAAGGCCTGGGTGCGGATATCAGCGGCAAGCTGGTGCTGATCGCTGGTGGCGATGGCAAGGGCGCGGACTTCTCTGCACTGCGCGCGCCGGTCGCAAAATTCTGTCGCGCCGTGGTGTTGCTGGGTCGTGATGCTGAACTGCTGGCTGACGCACTGGTCGACGCCGCGCCGTTGATCCGGGTCAAGACCCTGGAGGAGGCAGTCCAGCGTGCTGCCGAGCTGGCCGAGGCGGGCGATGCAGTGCTGCTGTCGCCGGCCTGCGCCAGCCTGGATATGTTCAAGAACTTTGAAGAGCGCGGCCGTCTGTTCGCTCAGGCTGTGGAGGGTTTGCAATGATGCTTGCCCGTCTGCTCGCCGTGCCTTCGCCGCTGCATACGCGTCGTGGTATCGACATTGATTTCCCGTTACTCGCCGGTTGCCTGGCCTTGCTGGGCTTGGGCCTAGTGATGATCACCTCGGCGTCCTCGGAAGTGGCGGCAGTGCAGACGGGCAATCCGCTGTACCACATGATTCGTCATTTGATTTATCTGGCCATCGGTATTAGTGCAGCGCTGGTCACGCTTCTGGTGCCGATGGCGCTGTGGCAGCGTTACAGCGGCATGTTGCTCTTAGCCGCAGTGGTGCTGTTGATTCTGGTGTTGTTGCCGGGTATTGGTCGTGAAGTAAACGGTGCCAAGCGCTGGATCGGCCTGGGCATTTTCAACTTGCAACCGTCCGAACTGGCCAAGCTGTTTAGCGTGATGTTTATCGCCGCCTACCTAGTGCGCCGTCAGACGGAAGTACGCGAGAAGCTCACCGGCTTTATCAAACCAATGCTGGTGCTGGGTCCAATTGCAGCCTTGCTGCTGGCCGAGCCGGACTTCGGCGCGACCGTGGTGCTGGTTGGTGCGGCCATCGCCATGTTGTTTCTGGGCGGGGTTAACCTGCTGCGTTTTATTCCGCTGGCGGCCTGCGTACTCGGTTTGGGTGTGCTGGTGATGACCAGCCAGGCCTATCGCCTGGAGCGCTTGACCAACTTTGTTGACCCCTGGGCGGATCAGTACGGCGCCGGCTACCAGCTGAGCCAGGCCTTGATCGCCTTCGGTCGTGGTGAGTGGTTCGGCGTTGGCCTGGGTAACAGCGTGCAGAAGCAGTTCTACCTGCCGGAAGCGCATACCGACTTCGTGTTTGCCGTGCTGGCCGAAGAGCTGGGCATGGTCGGCGCCCTGATCACCGTCGCCCTGTTCGTGTTCGTCAGTGTGCGTGCGCTGTATATCGGCCTGTGGGCGGAGAAGGCCAAGCAGTTTTTTTCGGCCTATGTCGCTTACGGCCTGGCGTTCCTGTGGATCGGTCAGGTGCTGATCAATATCGGCGTGAATGTCGGCCTGCTGCCGACCAAGGGCTTGACCTTGCCATTCCTCAGCTACGGTGGCAGCTCGTTGGTGATCTGCTGCGTCAGCCTGGCGTTGCTGCTGCGTATCGAGTGGGAGCGCCGCACCCAGTTAGGCAATGAAGATGTCGACTTCAAGGAATCGGACTTCTTCGAAGGCCAGCCCGCCGAGGAGGTTCAGCATGCGCGGTAATGTGTTGATCATGGCTGGCGGCACCGGCGGGCACGTATTCCCGGCGCTGGCCTGCGCCCGCGAGTTTAAAGCGCGTGGCTACAGCGTGCATTGGCTGGGTACGCCGCGCGGTATCGAGAATGAACTGGTACCGGCAGCGGGTCTGCCGCTGCACCTGATCGACGTCAGCGGATTGCGCGGCAAGGGCAAACTGTCCCTGCTGAAAGCGCCGTTCCAACTGATCAAAGCGCTGTTTCAGGCACGCAAGGTGATGCGTGAGCTGCAGCCAGTGTGCGTGCTGGGCATGGGCGGTTATGTCACCGGTCCCGGCGGCCTGGCGGCGCGGATGAATGGCGCACCGCTGATCATCCACGAGCAGAATGCCGTGGCCGGCACCGCCAACCGCAGCCTGGTGCCATTTGCCAGCCGCGTGTGCGAGGCCTTCCCGAATACCTTCGGCAACAGCGACAAGCGCCGCACCACCGGCAACCCGGTGCGTGAAGAGCTGTTCCTGGAAACCCCGCGTGATTCGCTGCGCAATCGCCAGCCGCGTTTGCTGGTACTGGGCGGCAGCCTGGGCGCCGAGCCGCTGAACAAATTGCTGCCCGAAGCCCTGGCGCTGGTGGCGGCCGAGCTGCGCCCGCAAGTCTTCCATCAGGCCGGCAAGCAACACGATGTAATTACCACTGAACGCTATAGCGCGGTTGGCGTCGAAGCGCAGGTCGCGCCGTTTATCAAGGACATGGCGCGCGCTTATGCCTGGGCCGATCTGGTGGTGTGCCGCGCAGGCGCCTTGACCGTCAGCGAGCTGGCCGCCGCCGGTCTGCCTGCGTTCCTGCTGCCGCTGCCGCACGCGATCGATGATCACCAGACCCGCAATGCCGATTATCTGGCCAGTGCCGGCGCTGCCGTCCTGCTGCCACAACGTTCCACTGACGCCGCCAAGCTGGCCGCGCAGCTGACCGAGGTTTTGATGCACCCCGAACAACTCACTCATATGGCGCAGACGGCTCGTCGTCTGGCCAAGCCCGATGCAACCTGCACCGTTGTCGATATCTGCCTGGAGGTGGCCCGTGGCTAAGTCTCCCGCCGCTGCACGTTCGGAAATTCGCCGTATGCGCCGCATTCGCCGTATCCACTTTGTTGGCATCGGTGGCGCCGGTATGTGCGGTATCGCCGAAGTGCTGCTCAACCTCGGCTACGAAGTCTCCGGCTCCGATCTCAAGGCTTCGGCCGTGACCGAGCGCCTGGAAACCTTCGGTGCGCAGATTTTCATTGGCCACCGCGCCGAAAACGCTGAGCAGGCCGATGTACTGGTGGTGTCCAGCGCGGTAAATACCAGCAACCCGGAAGTCGCCACGGCCCTGGAGCGTCGTATTCCCGTAGTACCGCGCGCCGAAATGCTCGCCGAGCTGATGCGCTATCGCCACGGCATCGCCGTTGCTGGCACCCATGGCAAGACCACCACCACCAGCCTGCTGGCCTCGGTGTTCGCCGCTGGCGGCCTGGACCCGACGTTTGTCATCGGTGGCCGCCTGAATGCGGCCGGCACCAACGCGCAGCTGGGTAGCAGCCGTTACCTGATCGCTGAAGCCGATGAGAGTGACGCCAGCTTCCTGCACCTGCAGCCGATGGTCTCTGTGGTCACCAATATCGACATGGACCACATGAGCACCTATGGCGGTGACTTCAACAAGTTGAAGAAAACCTTCATCGAGTTCCTGCACAACCTGCCGTTCTATGGCTTGGCAGTGATGTGTGTGGATGACCCGATCGTGCGCGAGATTCTGCCGCAGGTGGCGCGTCCGACTGTGACTTACGGCTTCGATGACGGCGCCGACGTGCGTGCGATCAACGTGCGTCAGCAGGGCATGCAGACCTTCTTTACGGTGCTGCGCCGTGACCGCGAGCCGCTGGAGGTGTCGGTGAACATGCCGGGCAACCACAACGTATTGAACGCCCTGGCCACCATCGCCATTGCTAGCGACGAAGGCATCAGCGATGAAGCCATCGTCCAGGGGCTGTCAGGCTTTCAGGGTGTTGGTCGACGCTTCCAGGTCTACGGCGAGCTGCCGGTGGATGGCGGTAGCGTGATGCTGGTCGACGATTACGGCCACCACCCGCGCGAAGTCGCCGCAGTGATCAAGGCCGTACGCGGCGGTTGGCCGGAGCGCCGCCTGGTGATGGTCTATCAGCCGCACCGCTTCAGCCGCACCCGCGACCTGTATGACGACTTCGTGCAAGTGCTCGGTGACGCCAATGTGTTGCTGCTGATGGAGGTCTACCCCGCCGGTGAAGAGCCGATTCCGGGTGCCGATAGCCGTCACCTGTGCCACAGCATTCGTCAGCGTGGCCAGCTCGACCCGATCTATATCGAGCGCGGCATAGAGCTGGCCCCCATCGTCAAACCGCTGCTGCGCGCGGGCGACATTCTTCTTTGCCAAGGCGCCGGTGATATCGGTGGTTTGGCTCCGCAACTGTTGCAAAGCCCTTTGTTTGCAACAGCTGGCGGCAAGTCGTCAGGGGAGTCGAAATGAGCGCCGCTAGTTTGATCTGCCAAGTCCCGGTCGGCGCGTTCGGTCGTGTGGCCGTGCTGTTCGGCGGCAAGAGCGCCGAGCGTGAAGTTTCGCTGAACTCCGGCAATGCCGTGCTGCAGGCGTTGCTGGCTGCGGGTGTGGATGCGTTCGGTATCGATGCTGGCGATGACCTGCTGCAACGCCTGACGGCCGAAAAGATCGACCGTGCGTTTATCGTGCTGCACGGCCGTGGCGGCGAAGATGGCTCGATGCAGGGCCTGCTCGAATGCGCCGGGATTCCCTACACCGGCAGCGGCATCCTGGCTTCGGCCCTGGCCATGGACAAGCTGCGCACCAAGCGTGTGTGGTTGAGCCTCGGTTTGCCGACCCCGGCCCATGCCGCGCTGGTGAGTGAAGCCGATTGCCATGCAGCAGCTGCTGAGCTGGGCTTCCCTCTATTCGTCAAACCGGCCCATGAGGGTTCGAGCATCGGCATGGCCAAGGTCACCGATGTCGAGGCTTTGATTGCTGCCTGGAAGGATGCCAGTCGCTACGACTCGCAGGTGCTGGTTGAGCAGATGATCGCCGGTCCCGAATTCACCATCGCCATGTTGCGTGGCCAGGTGCTACCGCCAATTGCCTTGGGTACGCCGCACAGCTTCTACGACTACGACGCCAAGTACCTGGCCAATGACACCCAGTACCGCATTCCGTGCGGCCTTTCGGCAGAGAAGGAAGCCGAGCTGAAAGACCTCACTGCGCGTGCCTGCGAAGCCGTCGGTACCCAGGGTTGGGCCCGGGCCGACGTGATGCAGGATGGCGATGGCAAGTTCTGGCTGCTGGAAGTCAACACCGTGCCGGGTATGACTGACCATAGCCTGGTGCCGATGGCGGCCCGTGCTGCGGGGCTGGATTTTCAACAACTGGTGTTGGCGATTCTTGCTGACAGCCTTGAGGCGCGGGGTTAAGTCATGACGGCCACTGTGCGTCACCAGCCAGGCTCTTCCCGCGCCCCCGCGCGCGGCAAGCCTGCGCAGCGCGGCGCCAGCCGTTTGGTGGCCAAGGAGCCGCTCAGCTTGCGAGTGAGTTTGCCCAAAGCCCGCCTGAATGGACTGGGTGGCTGGATCAAGCATTTGGCTTGGCCGCTGTTATTGCTCGGTTTGGGCTACGGCACCTATGAGTTGTCCTTGCGTGCGTTGCCCTATGCCGATCAGCCGATTGCCACTATCAGCGTCGAAGGTGACCTCAGTTACGTCAATCAGCAGGCCGTGCAGCAGCGTATAGCGCCTTATGCCGATGCCAGCTTCTTCAGTGTTGACCTGCTGAGCATGCGCCGTGAGCTGGAGTCGATGCCTTGGATCGCCAGCGCCCAGGTGCGCCGCGTATGGCCGGATCAATTGGTGGTGCGGCTGGAAGAACAATTGCCGATTGCTCGCTGGGGCGATGAGGCATTGCTGAACAACCAAGGCGAAGCGTTCGCGCCGCTGGAACTGGCCAATTACCCGCACCTGCCGCAGCTGTATGGCCCCAAGCGTGCGCAGCAGCAGGTGATGCAGCAATACCAGGTGATCAGTCAAATGCTGCGCCCGCTGGGGTTTTCCGTGGCGCGTCTGGAGTTGCGTGAGCGTGGTAGCTGGTTCCTCTCCACCGGGCAGGGCATCGAACTGCTACTGGGGCGTGACCATTTGGTGGAAAAAATGCGCCGCTTCACGGCCATCTATGACAAGGCCTTGAAAGCGCAACAAACGAATATCGCGCGGATCGATCTGCGTTACGCCAACGGCCTGGCCGTGGCGTGGCGTGAGCCGGTTGCGCCCACGGCGGCACCAACCGCTGCTGTGCAGTGAATCAGGAGATGACAAGGACCATGGCAAACGTGCAGAGCGGCAAGATGATCGTCGGCCTCGATATTGGCACCTCCAAGGTAGTGGCGTTGGTCGGCGAAGTGAATGCGGACGGCCAGATAGAAATTGTCGGCATCGGCACTCACCCTTCGCGTGGCCTGAAGAAGGGCGTGGTGGTGAATATCGAATCGACCGTGCAGTCAATCCAGCGCGCCGTGGAAGAGGCTCAGCTGATGGCTGGTTGCCGCATCCATTCCGCGTTTGTGGGCGTGGCCGGTAATCACATCCGCAGCCTCAATAGCCACGGCATCGTCGCCATTCGTGATCGCGAAGTCAGCCCGGCTGACCTTGAGCGCGTACTCGACGCCGCTCAGGCTGTGGCCATTCCAGCCGATCAGCGTGTGCTGCATACCCTGCCGCAGGATTACGTGATCGATAACCAAGAAGGCGTGCGCGAGCCGTTGGGTATGTCCGGCGTGCGTCTGGAAGCCAAGGTGCATGTGGTGACCTGCGCCGTGAATGCTGCGCAGAACATCGAGAAGTGTGTGCGCCGCTGCGGCCTGGAAGTTGACGACATCATTCTTGAGCAATTGGCCTCGGCGTATGCCGTATTGACCGACGATGAGAAAGAACTGGGCGTGTGTCTGGTTGATATCGGTGGCGGCACCACCGATATCTGCATCTTCACCGAAGGTGCAATTCGTCACACCGCGGTGATTCCAATTGCCGGCGACCAAGTCACCAATGACATCGCCATGGCCCTGCGTACACCAACCCAGTATGCCGAAGAGATCAAGATTCGCTATGCTTGCGCGTTGGCCAAACTGGCCGGTGCTGGCGAAACCATCAAGGTGCCGAGCGTCGGCGATCGTCCGCCACGCGATTTGTCGCGGCAGTCCTTGGCCGAAGTGGTTGAACCACGTTATGACGAGCTGTTCACCCTGATTCAGGCTGAGCTGCGGCGCAGTGGTTACGAGGATTTGATTCCGGCCGGAATCGTCCTCACTGGCGGTACAGCGAAGATGGAAGGAGCCGTCGAGCTGGCCGAAGAAATTTTTCATATGCCGGTACGCCTGGGAATGCCCCAGGGTGTCAAAGGATTGGCCGACGTCGTGCGTAACCCTATCTATTCCACAGGTGTAGGCCTGTTGCTGTACGGGCTGCAAAAGCAGGCCGACGGCATCTCCATGTCTGCACTTGGCAGCTACAACGAAGAACCCAAACAACCTGTGTTGGAACGGCTGAAACGCTGGGTCCAGGGCAATTTCTAATTTTGCAGTAGGCGTTATAACTAGAAAGTAAAGGAGAGGGAAAATGTTTGAACTCGTAGACAGCGCTCCAGCTAGTGCAGTTATCAAGGTCATCGGCGTGGGCGGCGGCGGCGGTAATGCTGTCAATCACATGGCGAAAAACAACATTGAGGGCGTTGAGTTCATCTGCGCCAACACGGATGCTCAAGCACTGAAAAATATTGGTGCACGTACCGTTCTGCAGCTAGGCACTGCAGTGACTAAAGGTCTCGGTGCGGGTGCTAACCCAGAAGTTGGCCGTCAGGCGGCTATGGAAGACCGTGAGCGTATCGCTGAAGTGCTGCAAGGCACCGATATGGTCTTTATCACCACCGGCATGGGCGGCGGTACCGGTACCGGTGCAGCTCCAGTCATCGCCCAAGTGGCCAAGGAAATGGGCATCCTCACTGTTGCGGTGGTGACCCGTCCGTTCCCGTTCGAAGGCAAGAAGCGCATGCTGATCGCCGAAGAAGGTATCCGCGCCCTGTCGGAAAGCGTCGACTCGCTGATCACCATCCCCAACGAAAAACTGCTGACCATCCTTGGTAAGGACGCCAGCCTGCTGTCGGCTTTTGCCAAGGCTGACGATGTACTGGCCGGTGCCGTGCGCGGTATCTCCGACATCATCAAGCGTCCAGGCATGATCAACGTCGACTTCGCTGACGTGAAAACAGTGATGAGCGAAATGGGCATGGCGATGATGGGCACTGGCTGCGCCAGCGGTCCGAACCGCGCCCGTGAAGCGACTGAGGCGGCGATTCGTAACCCGTTGCTGGAAGACGTCAACCTGCAAGGTGCACGCGGCATTCTGGTGAACATCACTGCCGGTCCTGACCTGTCCCTGGGTGAGTACTCCGACGTGGGTAACATCATCGAGCAGTTCGCATCCGAGCACGCCACCGTCAAGGTCGGCACCGTGATCGATCCGGACATGCGCGACGAGCTGCATGTGACCGTGGTTGCTACGGGTCTGGGTGCGCGTATCGAGAAGCCGGTCAAGGTTATCGACAATACTGTGCAAGTTTCTGCCGGCACTGGCAGCAACGCCGCTGCCCCGGCGCGCGCCGAACACAGCGTCAACTACAAGGACTACGAGCGCCCAACCGTTCAGCGTCAAAGCCACGGCGGCGCGGCTACTGCAGCGAAGCTGAATCCGCAGGATGATCTGGATTACCTGGACATCCCGGCGTTCCTGCGTCGTCAGGCCGATTGATGGAATGTATCAGGAGCATTGGGGTGATTGGTGTTCAGCAAAGGCCGGTTCTGCTATTATCGCCGGCCATTGTTGAAAACAATTCGCAACTAGCGCTATAGCGGCCAAAGCCATGATCAGACAACGCACCCTGAAGAACATTATCCGCGCCACTGGCGTAGGCCTGCATTCCGGGGAAAAGGTATACCTGACCCTGAAGCCGGCACCGGTGGACACCGGTATTGTGTTCCGTCGTACCGACTTGGACCCTGTCGTGGAAATTCCCGCGCGTGCAGGTAATGTTGGTGAAACCACCATGTCGACCACATTGGTCAATGGTGATGTCAAGGTGGACACGGTAGAGCACCTGCTTTCGGCCATGGCTGGCCTGGGCATCGATAACGCCTACGTCGAGCTCTCCGCGTCCGAAGTGCCGATCATGGATGGCAGCGCCGGACCTTTTGTATTCCTGATTCAATCCGCTGGCCTGCAAGAGCAGGAAGCCCACAAGCAGTTCATCCGTATTCTTCGCGAAGTCACTGTTGAAGAGGGCGACAAACGCGCCACCTTCGTGCCTTTCGAAGGGTTTAAGGTGACCTTCGAGATCGATTTCGATCACCCGGTCTTCCGCAATCGCACCCAGTCGGCCAGCGTGGATTTCTCCAGCACGTCTTTCGTGAAGGAAGTGAGTCGCGCACGTACGTTCGGTTTTATGCGTGATATCGAGTTCCTGCGTTCGCAGAACCTGGCGCTCGGCGGCAGCGTAGATAACGCCATCGTAGTAGATGAATTTCGGGTATTGAACGAAGACGGCCTGCGTTACGAGGACGAGTTCGTCAAACACAAGATTCTCGATGCGATCGGTGATCTTTACCTGCTGGGTAACAGCCTGATTGGCGAGTTCAAGGGCTTCAAGTCGGGGCATTCGCTGAATAATCGCCTGCTGCGCGCCCTGATCGAACAGACTGATGCGTGGGAAGTCGTAACCTTCGACGACCCTAATACTGCGCCAATCTCTTATATGCGTCCGGTTGCGGCCGTGTAACGTAATACCCTCCTTCTTTATTTTTCAAGGCCACCTTTGGGTGGCCTTTTTTTATCTACGTTATAGCGGCTGATGTGCTCAGTCGTTGGGTTTGCCATGTTTGGCCAGGCGCTCCAGGGCGGCGCGTAATTTGGGGTCGCTGATGCCATCAGCGGTCGCTTGGATGTTTTCTGCGGCGCTGCTGGAGAGGCTGATTGTGCGACCCGAAGCACGCCTTTCGGCGGTCGGAGGTTGCACCTTGAATAGGATCTTCGTTAAGGTCGCGAACTCTTCGAGTGCCTGCAGCTGTTTCAACAAGCGTTTTTGTTGATAGCGCAGGCGCGTGGCCCAATGGCCGTCGGTGATTATCAGCAGCAGGCAACCCTCGCGCCATGACGCCACATGGCAATGTTCGCGAGCAGCCGGTTGCAGCTGGCTTTCCAAGAGGTGCTGTAGGCGATCAATGCGTTGCGCTTGATTGAACAGCGCCTTCAGGGGCTTCGCTTCGCGTAACAGCGCGGCGGGAGCACGGGCCGGCAAAGGACGAAATGTCATGGCAGGACGCCTGAAAAAGTGAAGTCGCCATGGTAGCAGAATCGCTGCTGCCGGCCGTGGCTTCACCACTAGGGGAAGGCCGTGCACATTATTCTACTCAGTCGGCATCATGGTGCCGCACGCTCGCTCAGTTTAGATTTACGTTGGTTATTGCTGGCGTTACTGGTGGCGCTCGGCGCAGCGCTGGCCAGTGGTGTGGTCGTGGGTGCCTGGTGGGCGCCGGCGACGGTGAAAGTTCAGGACGATACACAGCTCAATCAGGTGATGGATCAGCAGCGTGCCGAAGTTGGCGAGGTGCGCCGTGACGCACAGCGTCAGCTGGATGCTTTCGCCGTGCATGTGGCCGAGTTGCAGGCGCGCCTGACGCGCCTGGATGCTCTGGGCGCACGCCTGACCGAGTTAGCGGAGCTGGATGCCAATGAATTCGATTTCTCGCTTAACGTGGGGCAGGGCGGTGCTGAAGATGCTCTGGGCGACGCCGCCTATGCGCCGCCGCCTTTTATGGATGAGCTCGATCGCCTGAGCTTGCGGCTGGATAGTCGCGAACAGCTGCTGGAGGTGCTGGAGCAACTGATCGGTGAACGCCAGTTGAGTGAGGGTGAATACCTGTCTGGAATGCCCGTGCGTCAAGGCTATATGTCTTCGCCGTTCGGTCGGCGGGTTCATCCGCTAACCGGGCGCAATACCCAGCATAAGGGTGTCGATTTTGCTGCTAAGCCAGGCAGTGATGTCGTGGCTGTAGCGGCTGGCGTGGTGAGCTTCTCTGGGGTCAAGTCGGGTTATGGGCATACGGTGGAGATCAGTCATGCTGACGGCTACACCACTCTTTACGCACACAATAAGAGCAATAACGTGCAGATTGGCGACCTGGTCCAGCGCGGCCAAACCATTGCCGCGGTTGGTCGCAGCGGCCGCGCCAGTGGGTACCATGTGCACTTCGAAGTTACCAAGAGTGGTCGGTTGGTCAATCCAGCCAGCTACATAGCTCGAGTGAGCGACGTCGAATAACGCCGCTTTCCTCATTAGCGTTTCCGAGTAGAATGCCCGCTTCGCACGCAGCCATAAAGGCTGCATGGATGGCTGTTCAGCCACCCTCAATCCATACGCCTGGAAGATCCTGTCGATATGTTTGCGCCTTTGTTGAAAAAACTCTTTGGAAGCAAGAACGAGCGTGAAGTCAAACGCATGCTCAAGGCGGTTCAGTCCGTCAATGCCTTCGAGGAGCAGATGCTTGCCCTCTCCGATGAGCAACTGCGTGCCAAGACGGAGGCATTCAAAGCCCGTCTGGCCAAAGGTGAAACCCTTGATGAGTTGTTGCCTGAAGCCTTTGCCGTAGCCCGCGAGGCCGGTAAGCGTGTAATGGGTATGCGCCACTTCGACGTGCAGTTGATTGGTGGTATGACCCTGCACGAAGGCAAGATCGCCGAGATGCGCACCGGTGAGGGTAAAACCCTGGTGGCAACGCTGGCGGTCTACCTCAATGCACTGTCCGGCAAGGGCGTGCATGTGGTCACGGTCAACGATTACTTGGCCCGCCGCGACGCTAACTGGATGCGTCCGCTGTATGAATTTCTCGGCCTAACGGTGGGTATCGTCACCCCGTTTATGCCGCCGGAAGAGAAGCGTGAGGCCTACGCGGCCGACATCACCTACGGCACCAACAACGAATTCGGTTTCGATTACCTGCGCGACAACATGGCGTTCAGCCTGGAAGACAAATTCCAGCGCGAGCTGAATTTCGCCGTAATCGACGAAGTTGACTCCATCCTGATCGACGAAGCGCGCACCCCGCTGATCATCTCCGGCCAGGCCGAAGACAGCTCGCGTCTCTACACCGAGATCAATAAGTTGATTCCGCGCCTCAAACTGCATGTTGAGGAAGAGGAAGGCATCGTTACTCAGGAAGGCCATTACAAGCTGGATGAGAAGGCGCGTCAGGTTGAGTTGAACGAAGCCGGCCACCAGTTTGTTGAGGAAATGCTCACCGAAGTGGGCCTGCTGGCCGAAGGCGAAAGCCTCTATTCGGCGCACAACCTGGGCCTGCTGACCCACGTTTATTCGGGTTTGCGCGCGCACAAGTTGTTCAACCGCAACGTTGAATACATCGTGCAGAAGGATCAGGTACTGCTGATTGACGAACACACGGGCCGTACCATGCCCGGCCGTCGTCTGTCTGAAGGCCTGCACCAGGCGATCGAAGCAAAAGAAGGCCTGTCTATCCAGGCTGAGAGCCAGACCCTGGCGTCGACCACGTTCCAGAACTACTTCCGCCTCTACAACAAGCTGTCCGGCATGACCGGTACAGCGGATACCGAAGCGTTTGAGTTCCATCAGATCTACGGCTTGGCGGTGATCGTGATCCCGACCAACCGTGCGCTGGCGCGTAAGGATTTCAATGACCTGGTCTACCTGACCCAGGAAGAGAAATACGCCGCCATCGTTACCGACATCAAGGAATGCATGGCCCTGGGCCGTCCGATTCTGGTGGGTACCGCCTCGATTGACAGCTCCGAGTACGTCTCACGCCTGCTCGACCAGGAAAACATTGCGCACAAGGTGCTCAATGCCAAATTCCACGAAAAAGAAGCCGAAATTATTGCTCAGGCCGGCCGCCCTGGTGCGCTGACCATCGCCACCAACATGGCCGGTCGCGGTACCGACATCGTGCTGGGGGGTAACTGGGAAGTTGAAGTGGCCAATCTGGAGCTCTCTAGCCAGGAGCAGCCTACGCCCGAGCAGATCGCGCAGATCAAGGCTGATTGGCAAAAGCGCCACCAGCAGGTGATCGAGTCAGGTGGCTTGCACGTGATTGCCTCCGAGCGCCATGAGTCGCGCCGTATCGACAACCAGCTGCGTGGTCGTTCTGGTCGCCAGGGCGATCCGGGCTCCAGCCGCTTTTACTTGTCGCTGGAAGACAACCTGATGCGCATCTTTGCCTCCGACCGGGTGAAGAACTTTATGAAGGCCCTGGGCATGCAGGCCGGTGAGGCCATTGAGCACCGCATGGTCAGTAACGCTATCGAGAAAGCCCAGCGCAAGGTTGAAGGGCGCAACTTCGATATGCGTAAGCAGCTGTTGGAATTTGACGACGTCGCCAACGAACAGCGCAAAGTGATCTATCACATGCGTAACACCCTGCTGGCGGCCGACAACATTGGCGAGACCATCGGCGAGTTCCGTCAGGAAGTACTGGATCAGACGATCAACGAACATATCGCGCCGCAGTCGCTGCCTGAGCAGTGGGATATCGCCGGTCTGGAGGAAGCGCTCTACAGCAGCTTTAATCTGCGTCTGCCGATTCAGCAGTGGCTCGATGATGACCACAAACTCTACGAAGAAACCTTGCGTGCACGGATTCTTGAAGAGCTGATCACGGCGTACAACGAGAAGGAAATCGAGGCCAGTGCCGAAGCGCTGCGCACCTTCGAGAAGCAAATTCTGCTGCGTGTACTCGACGATCTGTGGAAAGACCACCTGTCGACCATGGATCACCTGCGTCACGGTATTCACCTGCGTGGCTATGCGCAGAAAAACCCGAAGCAGGAATACAAGCGCGAGTCGTTCACCCTGTTCCAAGAACTGCTGGATTCGATCAAGCGCGACACCATCCGCGTGCTGTCGCATGTGCAAGTGCGTCGTGAAGACCCGGCTGAAGAAGAAGCCCGTCTGCGTCGTGACGCAGAAGCCATGGCTGAGCGCATGCAGTTCCAGCATGCCGATGCCTCGGCACTGCCACAGCAAACGGGCGAAGAAGACGGTGATGTGGCGGTTGCCGCTGCACCGGTGCGCACCGAACCGAAGATCGGTCGTAATGAAAGCTGCCCGTGTGGCTCCGGCAAGAAGTACAAGCACTGCCACGGTCAAGTGAACTAAGCCGACCGCTGACGACTTAAAGCGGGTTGAGCCGACAGTGAAGTTGGCTATGCTTGACCCAGCTTGAATAACGCCGCGAACGGTTTGACCGTTCGCGGCGTTTTACCATCGCAATTTGTCCCATCACCTCAAGGAGCGTTTCTATGGCTGTTGGTCTTGGCCCGTTATCTACTCTGCACCCAGTTCCAGGTTTCGAGTTGGGCATCGCTTCTGCGGGCATCAAGCGCCCTGGGCGAAAGGATGTGGTGGTGATGCGCTGTGCCGAAGGCTCCAGCATAGCGGGGGTGTTTACCCTGAATGCGTTCTGCGCTGCGCCGGTAATTTTGGCCAAAAAACGCGTGCAGGGCAGCGTGCGTTACCTGCTGACCAATACGGGCAATGCCAATGCCGGCACCGGTGAGCCGGGCCTGCAGAACGCCCAGCGCACCTGTGCGGCGCTGGCTCAATTGACCGGTGTTGATGAGAGCGCGGTGCTGCCGTTCTCCACGGGGGTGATTGGTGAGCCCTTGCCAGTCGAGAAAATTGAAGGCGCATTGCAGGCCGCCCTCGACGATTTATCCGCAGACCATTGGGCCGAAGCCGCCACCGGCATCATGACCACTGACACCTTGCCCAAGGGTGCCAGCCGCCAGTTTCAGCACGATGGTGTGACTGTCACTGTCACCGGCATCAGCAAAGGCGCCGGGATGATCCGGCCGAATATGGCGACCATGCTTGGTTATGTTGCTACCGACGCCAAAGTAACCCGTAGCGTGTTGCAGGATTTGGTGCGTGATGCGGCCAATAAGTCGTTCAATCGCATCACCATCGATGGTGATACCTCGACAAACGATTGCTGCATGCTGATCGCCACCGGCCAGGCCGCGCTGCCAGAAATCAGCGAAGCCAGTGGTGAGCTGTTCGCCAAGCTCAAGCAGGCGGTATTTGACGTGTTTATGGAGGTGGCCCAAGCCATCGTGCGGGACGGCGAGGGCGCGACCAAGTTCGTCACCGTGCAGGTCAATGGCGGAGGCACCCATCAAGAGTGCTTGGACGTCGCCTATGCTGTGGCCCACTCACCCTTGATCAAAACGGCGCTGTTTGCCTCCGACCCGAACTGGGGGCGCATCCTTGCCGCCGTCGGCTACGCCGGTGTGGCGCAATTGGACGTGAGCAAGATTGACGTGTTCCTGGGCGATGTGTGCATCGCCAGCCGCGGTTGCCGCGCTGCGAGCTACACCGAGGAGCAGGGCGCGGCGGTAATGGCCAAGGAGGAAATTGGCATTCGCATTGAACTGGGTCGCGGCAGCTGCAGCGAAACCATCTGGACCACCGACCTGTCCCACGAATACGTGAGAATCAACGCCGAATACCGCAGCTGATTCTTCTCGTGATCGTTTGACTGCTCTGCATTCCCGGTATTCATGGGCCCATGAATATCGGGAATTTGCTATTCAGAGAGTCGCCTTTTAAGGTCGTTCGACCTTCCCGCATCGAGCGCTACCCATGTCCCTCACTCTGGTTATCGGCGACAAAACCTATTCGACTTGGTCTCTGCGCGCCGCGTTGGCACTTGAGCTGACGGGCGAGCCTTATCGCGAAGTGCTGATTGCGCTCAATCGCAGTGATACCCGTGCGCGGATTCTTGAGCATTCGCCGACCGGCAAAGTACCGTTGCTAATCAGCGCAGACGGGCCCGTGTGGGATAGCCTGGCAATTGCCGAATACTTGGCCGAGTGTTTTGCTGAGGCCCATCTGTGGCCGCAAGCGCGTGCCGCCCGCGCCATGGCGCGCAGCGTGTGCGCAGAGATGCACAGCGGGTTTGTCGCTTTGCGCACGCACCTGCCCATGGACCTCAAGCGCGATCAGGCCCTGGCTGAGGTTCCTAGCGATGCTCAACTCGATATTCAGCGCATTTGCGCGCTCTGGGCCGAGTGCCGCGCAGGCTTCGGGCAAAACGGTGCCTTCTTGTTTGGTCAGCCCTGCCTGGCGGATGCCTTCTTTGCACCGGTCGCAGCGCGCCTGCGCAGTTATCAGGTGGAGTTGCCGGCAGAGGCCGCCGCTTATGTCGAGACTATCTATCAGTGGCCGGCGTTTCAGCGTTGGTATCAGGCCGCCCAGGAGGAGCATCTGGCGTGAAGCGTATTCATGTGGCAGCCGCGGTTATTCGTGGCAAAGACGGGCAAATATTGATCGCCAAACGTTGCGACGATAAACATCAGGGTGGCCTTTGGGAGTTTCCCGGAGGCAAGGTTGAGGCCGGTGAAACGGCGCAGGCCGCCTTAGCCCGCGAGCTGGAGGAGGAGTTGGGCATCCTTGTCACCACTGCGCGACCATTGATTCAGGTGCGCCACGATTACCCGGATAAACACGTGCTGTTGGATGTGTGGGACGTCTCGGCCTTTACCGGCGAGCCGCATGGCGCTGAAGGTCAGCCGTTGGCCTGGGTGAGCGCGAAGCAGATAAGTGAATATGAATTTCCGGCGGCCAATCGGCCGATTGTTGCGGCCGCGCGCTTGCCCGAGCATTACCTGATTACCCCTGAGGGCTTGAGTGGGCCGCAGCTGTTGCGCGGTATTCAGGCGGCGCTGAAAAGCGGTATTCGTTTGCTGCAACTACGCGCCCCGACGATGTTCGATGCGCAATACCGTGACATCGCGGTAGACGCCCTCGGGCTCTGTGCAGGCAAGGCGCAATTGATGCTCAAAGGTCCGCTGGAGTGGTTGGGCGACTTTCCCGCCGCGGGCTGGCACCTGACCGCCCAACAGCTGCGTGAGTTGAGCGCGGGTGGTCGACCGTTCCCAAGCGAGCGCTGGTTGGCCGCCTCGTGCCATTCGGCAGATGAATTGGCGCTGGCCGCGCAGATGGGGGTGGATTTCATCACCCTGTCGCCGGTGCAGGCCACGCAGACGCACCCTGAAGCACAGCCGCTGGGTTGGGCGCAGGTTGCCGAGTTATTGCAGGGCTTTAATCAGCCGGCCTACCTGCTGGGCGGGGTGACCCCGGCTAACGCTGAACAGGCTTGGCAGGTCGGTGCGCAAGGCGTTGCCGGTATTCGCGCGTTTTGGCCCGAGTGAGTGCTGGCGTTGGCAGGCCCTGGGCAAAGGGCGTTATAGTCGCGCCCTCAAATGGTGCGTGATAGTCGAGCGTTTAACGGTGCAAGGCATCAAAGGGTGGTTCAAAGGCTTTTGGCCGGCTCCCATGGCGGTCAGCCTGAGCGAGCGGGTGCTGAGCTGCGTGGGCGCGGTGTTAGGGCTGTTGTTCAGCGGTTGGCTATGCAGTGAGGTGCTGGGCAGTGCCAGCCCTTGGCTAATTGCCCCAATGGGCGCGTCGGCGGTGCTGCTGTTTGCCGTGCCGGCCAGCCCCCTGGCGCAGCCGTGGTCAATTCTGGGCGGCAATCTGATCTCCGCGCTGGTGGGTGTCAGCTGCGCCACCTGGCTTGGCCATGATGCCGTAGTGGGCGCTCTGGCCGGCGGCCTGGCGATTGCGGCGATGTTTGCCCTACGTTGTTTACACCCGCCGGGTGGTGCTGTGGCGCTGACGGCGGTGCTGGCAGGGCCTGAGGTGGCTGAGCTGGGTTATCACTTTGCCCTCTACCCCGTTGGGTTGAACTCGCTGGGTCTGTTATTGATTGCCCTGTTGTTCAATAACGCCTTACGCCGACAGTACCCGCACCGGCCGCTTGAGCATGGCAACGTACACAACACCCGCGATCCTATCCCGCGTGATCGCTTGGGCTTTACTCCCGCTGACCTGGATGCCGTACTGCAAGCCCGTGGTGAGCTGCTCGATATTTCCCGCGAGGACCTGGAAGAGATTCTTCTGCAGACTGAGGCGCGCGCTTATCAGCGCCGTTTTGGCGAGGTGCGCTGCGCCGATATCATGTCCCGCGATGTACAAACCCTTGCCCCGGATACAGCGCTTGTTGAAGCTCGCGCCAGCCTGCATGAGCATCGGTTAACCGCCATGCCGGTGGTCAACCCCCAGGGACAATTGCTCGGCATGCTTGGGCTGCTTGACGTGTTGCAAGCATCCACTGATGCTCGCGATGTTGAGGCTTGCATGCGCCGTCAGGTGCCAACCTGTCGCGCTGATTGGCCCGTCACCTACTTGCTGCAGATGCTCACCGATAGTGATGTGCACCGAGTGCCCGTGATTGACGAAGCGCGGCGGGTGGTAGGGCTGGTCAGCCAGTCTGATCTGCTGGCGGCGCTGTTTAGGATGTCCCTGCAGGGCTCTTCAGTGGCAACCGCAAATATGGCGGACAGCTGACGGCAAGGTCTGCGTTATTCTCTGTACTTCCCGTTGTTTGGCTGTTGAGTGTGCCCATGTCGGTAGATGCCCGTTCCCCCTCGAATATGCGCCCCAGTACGCTGCATTTGCCGCGCGGGAACTGGGCGACGGTGCTCGAATGCTTGTGCGCGCATTTTCCGGCGATTGCCCCGGCGGTGTGGCAAGCACGTATGGCCCGTGGCCGGGTTTTGGACGCCCACGGTCAGCCGATCACGCTGCAAACGGCTTATCGCGAAGGGTTAAAAGTACATTACTTTCGTGAAGTGCCAGCAGAAACGCCAATTCCCTTCGAAGAGCGCGTGCTGCATGTCGATGAGCATCTGCTGGTGGCCGATAAGCCGCATTTTCTGCCGGTGATGCCGGCTGGCGAATACGTCGAGCAGACCTTGCAGGCACGCCTGGCCAAGCGCCTGGGTAATGCCGACTTGGTGCCGCTGCACCGGATTGATCGACACACCGCGGGCCTGGTGCTGTTTTCCACCAACCGCCAGAGCCGCGGTCAGTACCAGGCGTTGTTTCGCCTGCGGCAAATGGAAAAGTGTTATGAGGCGCTGGCGCCAGCCTTGCCGCACCTGACCTTTCCACTGTTACGCACGACGCGTCTGGACGCAGCTGAGCCGTTTTTCCGCATGCAAGAGGTGACCGGTGAGGCCAACACCGAAACGCGCATCGACGTTGCCCAGCGCCTCGGTGAGCATTGGCTGTACCGGCTTTATCCTGTGACGGGCAAGAAGCACCAGTTGCGCGTGCACCTGGCCGCGCTGGGCGCGCCGATTCTCAATGACCCGTTCTACCCCCAGGTTACGGATGCCCCGGGCGTTCCGGACGATTACAGCAAGCCGCTTAAGCTGCTGGCCAAGGGGCTGAGCTTTATCGATCCGCTAACGGGTGAGCGACGCAGTTTCGAAAGCCAGCTCAGCCTGCTTTGAGGCGGTAGGGTTGTCCGCGCACGGGCTCTCGAATCACATCCGGGCGAGGGATTAATCCGCTTGCTTGGGCGCCGCCTGCCAGAGTATTTCCGCGACCTGCTGGCGCTTGGCAATCACACGTGCAGCCACGAATAGCAGGTCAGACAGGCGATTGATGTAAGCCAAGCCAACGCCGCGAATCGGCTCCACCGCATTCAGATGTTGGCAGCGGCGCTCGGCGCTGCGCGCCAGGCTGCGGCAGACGTGAGCCTGGGCGATCAAGCGTGAGCCGCCGGGGAGGATGAAATTCTCCAGCGGGCCGACTTCTTCGTTCCAGCGGTCAATAGCGCCTTCCAGGCGCTCGATTTCCGGAGCCTGCAGGGCCTGGTAATCGGGCATCGCCAGCTCACCGCCAAGATCGAACAGACGGTGCTGGCAGGGCGCAAGCACCTCAATAATCTCGGCAAGTCCTGGGTGTTGGGCTTGCTGCTCGGCCAGGTCGGCGAGCAACAGGCCAATGTGGCTGTTCAGCGTATCCACCTCGCCCATGGCATCCACGCGCGGGTGGTCCTTGGTCACGCGACGGCCATCGGCCAGGCCAGTTTCACCGGCATCGCCGGTGCGTGTGTAAATTTTCGAAAGGCGGTAGCCCATGGCTCAAAGACCTGTGTCGGGAAGGGTGGTGGCCAGCGGCAAACGCAAGGTAAAACAGGTGCCTTGACCTGCTTTTGACTGCACTTCCATCTGCCCTTTGTGGTTGTTGGTAATGATGAAGTAGGACACGGACAGGCCGAGCCCAGTGCCCTGGCCCACCTCCTTGGTGGTGAAGAACGGCTCGAAAATACGCTTGCGCACCGACTCGGGCATGCCGACGCCGTTGTCCTCGACCTGGATCTCCGCCCAGGGCGCAGCCAGGCGCACGCGCAGGGTGATCTGCCCTGGCGGCGCTGTATCGTCGCGCTGGTGGATGGCTTGGGCAGCGTTTTTCAGTAGATTGAGTAGTACCTGCTCCAGTTCGTTGGCGGTGCCGGGCACGGCAGGCAGTGCGGCTTCAAAATCGCGCAGGATGTGCAGGCTCTTAAAGTCGAAGCTTTCGGTCAGGTCGAAGTCGTTACTGGCGATCTCCACGGCCTGGTCGATGAGTGCTGGCAAGTGGCAGGGCGCCAGTTGTCGATCGCTGCGGCGACTGAAATTGAGCATGTGGCTGACGATTTTCGCCGCGCGGCTGCCAGCCTGCTGGATGCCGTCGAGCAGGCGCGGAATTTCCCGGGCATGCAGGTAGCGATCAATGGCTTCCAGGCAGATGCCAGTCTGCTCGGCCTGTTCGCGGTTTTTTTCCAGCTCCGGAGACAGGCGTCTGCGGATGTTTTGCACGTTGTGCAGGATGGCCCCCAGCGGGTTGTTGATCTCGTGTGCCATGCCGGCAGCTAGGCCGCCGACCGAGAGCATTTTTTCCGACTGCACCATCATCTCTTCCATGTTCAGGCGCTGGGTGATGTCGTCGATACGGATCACCACGCCACGCCCGCTGCCGCCCGTTAACGGGTAAAAGGTCAGGGCGAAGTGGCACGGCTGTTCATTGTTGCTTCCCCAGGTAAAGCGCTCGATCTTTTCCACCTGATGCTGCTCAACGGTGCGCTGCATTTGTGGCAGAAATTGTTTTAGCGGCGGGAAAGCGAGAAAGATCGGCTGGTTCAGCGCCTCATCCAGGCCGGTGCCGGAGAGGCTGCTGGCTTCCTGGTTCCATTGGGTGACGTAGAGCTGCTCGTCGAGGGCGATCAGTGCCGAGGGCATGGAGTCGATGATGCTGTTGAGGTACTTCTGAAAGCCGGTGAGTTTTTTCTCGATTTTGCTGCGCACCTGAACTTCGAGCTCCAACTTGCGGTTGAAGTGGCGGGTTTCTTCGGCCAGACGCTGGGCCTGGTCGAAGGCTTGCTGAGCGTCGTCGCGGGCCCGTTTGAGTTGCTGCTCGCGGGCTTCGATGCGCACCAGCATGGTGTTGAAGGCATCGGCCAGGCTGCCTATTTCATCCGCGTTACCCCGCCGCGCGCGCAGGGCGTAGTTTTCCTCGCGGGTAACCTGGCGTGAGAGCTCCTCGAGGCGGCGGATCGGGCGGGTGATCAGGCGGCGTACTTGGCGCGAGACAATCAGCCAGAGCAGTACGCTTAACGCGAGGATGACCAGGCTGGCGGTCAGGGTGCCGGTGTAGAACACCCCAGGAAGCTCACTGGAGGCCACCAGCAGCAGATGACCGGCGCTACCTGTGGCTTGCGGTAGTTCGACCAATTGGTTGATGCGGAACTCGCTGTGGCGCCAGGATTCGACGTCCTCGATACGCTGTGGCAGCTGCAGCTTGGTGCCGCGCTGCAACTGCGCCAAGTTCAGACCTTTAGCGTCATAGATCACCGCTGCACGCAGGGGCGCGTAATCATCTAGGCGTCTGAGCAGCTCTTCGGCGGCGCCGGGTGAGCTCAGCGCTTGCCTGCTCAGCGGCGGGCTGGCAATCAACCGGCCGAGGGTGTGCAGGGCTTGCGGTGCCACGCTCTCCTGAGAGATCCAGTAGGCCGCGCTGATAAATGCCAGGTTGGCCACCAGCAATACTGTGGCCAGCAATACCAGCAGGGCAGCCAGCAGCTTGCGGCCGACGGGTAGATTTTCAAGGCGCTGGCGCAGAGGCATGGAGAAGGAAGTCGGTGGTGAGCGTGCGGGCAGGTTAGGGGCTGTTGATGTTTGCGCGCAAGTGAGTAACGCCAACAGGCGCCGGGATGCGGTTCAGTGGCTGGGCAATCCGTGTGCTTGCAGGTGAGCCAGCAGTTGGCCGTGCAGAGCCTGTAAATGCGGCAGCACCAATTGGTGACGTTGTGCGGCATTGCAGGCGTAACCCAGCAGGTAGGTGATTTCTGTACGCCGGCCCTGGCTGACATCCTGATGCATGGAAGAATAGTTCGCAGCGGTGGCTAGGATCACCCGTTGCACTTCATCGTGCAGGTTCTCTGCGGCCGCACTGTGGCCACAGCAGTGCAGCAGTTCGATTAGCTCGTTGCACAGGCAGGTGATGTGAGCCGGGTGTTCAGTCAGCCCGCCATTGCGGCAGTCATGCAGCACGGTCAACGGATTGATGGCGCAATTTAATGCCAGCTTGCGCCACAGCCTGCTGGTGATATTGAGGCTCCAGTCATGGCCAATGCCGGCCTGGCGCAAGTCTTCCAGCCAGATTGGCGGCTGCAGATCAAGCGGGTCGCCGAGCCAGGTATGGCCGTGGCCGGCAAACACCACCTGGAAATCCGCCTGACGAAACGCGCCCTCAGTGCTAGAGGCAAAGATGCAGCGCGCCTGGGGCGCTGCGCGGGCGACTTCATCCTGGCTGCCCAAACCATTTTGCAGCAGGAGGATTTCGGCGCCAGGAACCAGGCGTGGCGCCAGTTGGCTCACGGCAGCGGCGGCGTCATAGGCCTTGCAGGCCAGCAGCAGGCGCTGGATTGGCTGCGGATGATCCGGAATGTGCGCGGTGATGGCGTAGTGCTGGGCCTCGCCTTGTTCAATCAGGGTCAGGCCGCCGGCGTGTTGATAGCTGCGCAAGCGGGCCTGATCGCGCAGGATCAGTTGCACTGGTAGGCCGGCCCGCGCCAGGCGCGTGGCCCACAGACTGCCAAGGCTGCCGGCACCGAGGATATGCCACATGTTGAACGTCGTTTACTACGGCAACGGCAGGCGTAGGGCTGTTACCCGGCCGCTGTTGTAGGACTCGGGCAATAGTGTTTCGGCGTGTTCAATGATCTGGTCCGGGGTACATGGCAGGCCTTTAGCGTCGAGGCCAACCAGGCTGATCGCGGCTTTAAGGCTGATAAAACCTTCGCTGGTTTTGAAGGCCTTGAGGTTTATACCTTCGTGCAGGCGTTTGAAGCTGCTTGGCGAGCATTCGTGCAAGTCGCTTAGCAGGGTGATCAGGCCGAAGTGGTTTTCGTCCAGGCGTACCAGCACATCCAGCGGCCTCACAAGCTGTTGCAGGCGGCGGGCCACGCCGCTGAGCAGCTCGTTGTAGAAGGCATCACCATGCTGCTGATGCAGCTCGTGTACGTCCTGTAGGCCGATCAACAGGTAACACAGGGCGCCGCCGCGCGATTCAACCTGGCGCAGGCTGTCGAGCATCTTCTGCTGCAGGTAACGGTTGTTGCCCAGCCCGGTGAGCGGGTCGATCAGGTTGCGCTGCTCCAGGCTGGCGATATTTTCGGTGAGTAGGCGATTTTCCTGCAGCAGGCGCTGCAGGGTGTTGCACAAGCGGTCTGCGGCGTAAACCCGCGGCACCAGTTGCTCGTTCATGGCCGCTTTGCTGATGAAGTCATCAACGCCGCTGTCGAACGCCTCCCCCAGTACATTCTCGCCTTCCTTGCCGGTGAGCAAGATGACGTAGGTGTAATGGTGGGCCATTTCATCGAACTGGCGTACCTGTACTGTCAGCTCCAGGCCATTCATCTCGGGCATCAGCCAGTCGGCCAGCAATACGCTGGCTGGGCGCTGTTCGAGCAGTTTGATGGCTTCGGCGGCGCTGCTGGCGAATCGCAGGTCCAGATAACCCGCCTGACTCAGGGCGCGCCCGATCATGGCGCTGGAGAACTTGGCGTCATCGACGACCAAAATGCTCAGGTGGGGGTTCGGCATGGGCAGGCTCGCTAGGGGGAAATCACATGGGCCCGATACTTCGCCGGGCAGTGTGTGTTGCTACCGCTATATAATGGCTGGGTTTTTTCACCGTCAAGCCAGGCGTGTCCCGTTCGTGATGCAGGGCGCGCCGTCTATCTGGAGTAAGACCATGCCCTCATTCGACGTGGTGTCCGAGTTGGACAAACATGAAGTCAGCAACGCTATCGATAATGCCGTCAAAGAGCTGGAGCGTCGTTATGACCTGCGCGGTAAAGGTAGCTTTGAGCTGAAAGAGCTGACTGTCAACCTGACAGCCGATGCGGATTTTCAGTTGGAACAGATGCTTGAGATTCTCAAGCTCAGTCTGGTCAAGCGCAAGATCGATGCGCAGTGCCTCGAATTCAAGGATGCCTATGCGTCGGGCAAAAGCGTCAAGCAGGAAGTTATTCTGCGCGAAGGCATCGAAAAAGAGCTGGCCAAGAAAATTGTTGCGCATATTAAGGACAGCAAGCTGAAAGTCCAGGCCGCTATTCAGGGCGAGCAGGTACGCGTTACCGGCAAGAAACGTGATGACCTGCAGGAGGCAATGGCCGCCCTGCGTTCCAAGGATTTCGGTATGCCGTTGCAGTACAACAACTTCCGCGATTGAGGCGTGGGGGAACCTTGCGGTTGAGCTGACGTCGCAACGGTTCACGTGCAGTAAAGCCGCCACGGTTTACCGTGGCGGTTTGTTTTTAAGCTTTAAAAGGATTAACAGATGGAATTTAACGTCGAACAAATAGTGAAAATGTCTGAAGCCTGGCTGCCTGTCGTGCTGGAGTACAGCGGCAAACTGACCCTGGCCTTGATCACGATGCTGATCGGCTGGTGGCTGATCGGCAAGCTCACCAGCAGCATTGGCCGTTTGCTCAACCTGCGTCAGGTTGATAGAGCGCTGAGCAGCTTTATCTGCAGCCTGGTCGGCATCGTGCTGAAAATTTTGCTGTTGGTCAGCGTGGCGTCGATGATCGGTGTGGAAACCACCTCCTTTATCGCGGTGATCGGTGCGGCCGGCCTGGCCATCGGCTTGGCCCTGCAAGGCAGCCTGGCGAATTTCGCGGGCGGGGTGTTGATCATGCTGTTTCGCCCATTTCGCGCCGGCGACTGGATTGAGGCGCAAGGCGTGTCGGGCAGCGTCGACAGCATTCAAATTTTCCATACCACGCTGAAAACTGCCGATAACAAAGTAGTGATCGTGCCCAACGGCAGCCTGTCGAATGGCCATATCACCAACTATTCGCGCGAGCCCAAGCGGCGTGTCGATATCAATGTGGGTATCGATTATTCGAGTGATATTAAGCAGGCGCGAGACGTGCTCTTGGCGATAGCCAAGGATCCACGCGTGCATGCTGATCCGGCTCCGGTGGTGTTTGTCACTGGGCTGGGTGACAGCGCGGTGAACCTGTCATTGCGCGTGTGGGTCGCCACATCTGATTTCTGGCCGGTAACCTTTGCCTTTACCGAGCAGACCAAGGAACGCATGGATGAAGCCGGTATTGGTATTCCATTCCCGCAGCGCGTGGTGCACCTGGTGCAGCAAAACAGTTGAGAGCGACCTAAAGCGTTCGCCGCGTTAGCGGCGAGTCGCTTCATAGAGTGTTTTGAACGTGCGGCCCATCGCCTGTTGATAATGACCTACGAGGGTTTGCCAGTCGGTCTGGTCCCAAGGTGAATGGCGCCGCAGTTGCAGCATGTCGTGCATGGCAGCTTGCTTGCTGGTAAAGCGCCGGCGGCATTTTTCCAGGTCAAGCAGTGCCACTTCGGCGGTTAGCGCCTGACCTTCGCCAGTAATGCGCACGAAGATATGTTTGATGTAGATGCAGCCGTGTTGCCAGCGGGCGGTGTGCAGGCTCGCCAGTGTTTGGGCTACTTTTTGCAGCAATTGCTGGTGCAGCGCTTCACCATATTGCTGGCGATCGTTCTCTGCATACCACTCATCAATCGGTTGAAAACCGTCGAGCGCGCGGGTCACTAACAAAGCACGCCAGCCCTGAGTGTTGTGTTCGGCGGCGCAGAAGATGATTTCCGGCACCTTGACCCCCGCTTTGCGAGCGCCCAGCAGCGCGTCTCGTTCGCGCAGCACGGTGGGGCGGCCAAAGGGGTGGAGCAGGCTGCGGTGAATATGCCCCGTCTGACGCTTGGCATAGAACAGCGTCTCGTCTTTCCAGATGCGCTGTACACCACTGTGGCCGCCACGGCGGTTGTTGGGCTCTTCGACCCACTCGCCCTGAATTTGCCACCAGCTATCGAGGCTTGCGGGGCTAAACAAGGTCTTGGCGTTACTGATTGCTACGGTCATGGTCTGCCCTTTTACTAATGTGTAAGTAGAGCAAGACTCTTGCCACTTTGTTCAATCAGGGTTGTTCAGCGGCGTTAATCGAGCCTGTTTCAGTAGCCTGTGGTCGCTCGCGTCGCCATTGCAGAATGATCAGCACAAGTGTCGGAATACCCAGTAACGCGGTAATCAGGAAGAACTGGGCGTAGCCGAATTTCTCTACCATCACGCCAGAGTACCCCCCAATCAGGCGCGGCAGCAGCAGCATGATTGAGCTGAGCAGGGCGTACTGGGTGGCGGAAAACTTCAGGTTAGTCAGGCTTGATAGGTAGGCGACGAAAGCTGCAGTCGCCAACCCGGCGCTGAAGTTGTCAGCGGAGATGGTCACGATCAGCATCTGCAGGTCTGCGCCCATGCCGGTCAACATCAGGAACAGTAGATTGGTCGCCGCCGAAGCCGCGCCACCGATAAACATGATGGGCAAAATACCGAAGCGCACGATCAGCAAGCCGCCGAAGCCGGCACCGATTAAGGTCATCACCAGGCCGAACAGCTTACTGACGCTGGCAATCTGGTCCTTGGTAAAACCCTGGTCGATATAGAACACGTTGGCCATCACGCCCATCACCGTGTCCGACATGCGGTAGGTGGCGATCAGGCCCAGCAGTAAGAAGGCCTGCCAGCGGTAACGCACGATAAAGTCATTGACCGGTGTCAGCACCGGAGCCAGGCCACGGCGACCCATAGTCGAGAGGCACAGGGCGCTGAGGATGGTGTAGAGCAGGGCGCGCAGGAATGCGCGGTCTTCCAACAGCAGGTCAAGCAGGTTGGCCTCGCCGTTGATCAGGCTGGCGAAATCGGTGTGATAAAACTGCGTGAACATGGCCGGCACTGATACCAGCAGCACAATCAGCACCAGCACCGAAGCAATCTGATGGCTAAAGCCATAGCGGGCGGCCGCCAGTTGCGTGCGCAGCGGCACATCTGGTTCGCGCATCCACAGGCTGGTCAGCAGGCCAGGTAGCATCAGCAGGGCAAACAGCAGGTAGGTGCCAGCCCAAGCGCCGTGTTGATAAAGCAAGGCGGTGGAGCCAAAGCCTTCGGCGAAATACAGTGCACCCGCAGTCGCTAGCAGGGCGGCGACGCGGTAGCCGGCCATATAGCTCGCCGCGAGTGCCGCCTGGCGAGTGTCGTCGACGATTTCTAAGCGATAGGCATCGACGGCAATGTCCTGGGTGGCCGAGGCGAAGGCCACCAGCACGGCCAGGGAGATCAGCCAGGTTAGGTGGGTTTGCGGGTCACACAGGGCCATGCCCGCCAAACCGATGGCAATCAGTATCTGCGACAGCACCAGCCAGGAGCGGCGGCGGCCCAGCTTGCCCAGCAGCGGTAAGCGCCATTGATCGAGCAGTGGCGACCATACCCATTTAAAGGCATAGGCCAGGCCGATTAAGCTGGCAAAGCCAATGGTGTCGCGCGCCACGCCGGCCTCGCGTAACCAGACCGAAAGGGTGGAGAACACCAGCATGTAGGGCAGGCCAGCGGCGAAGCCTAGAAGTAGCAGCACCAATGTTGAGGGGCTGGAGTAGGCAGCAATGGCATCACGCCAGCTTTTACGGGGCATTGAAGGGGTATCAGCCTGAGATTGACCTAATAAAGGGCGCACTCTAACCGCTGTGCTCTATAGGGCGCCAGCCATAGCGCGGCATATCCACCCGATCGTTATGGATTTGCACGCCTTCTTCGCGTAGACGGTTGCGCTGTTCTGCGCCGGACAGGCTGCCAGCGGGCAGGCTGAGGCGCCCGCTGGCGGTAATGACTCGGTGCCAGGGCAGTGTACTGCCGTCCGGCAGTTGGCTAAGGGTGCGCCCGACCCAGCGTGCGGCGCGGCCCAGGCCGGCATAAGCGGCCAGTTGCCCATAGCTCACCACGCAACCGGCCGGCACCTGTGCCAGCACCGTATAAAGCGCCGCACGCCGTTCGGCGTGGCTTGCTGTCGGCTGGCCTGGCGCGGCATGCTTGCCCCCCTGTTCTGGCTCGCTATCCGGCTCTCCCATCATGTTGCTACGTACTCTGTTGTGTTCACTGATTCTTAGCCTGTCTACACCTGTGTGGGCGGACACAGTGTGGTTGAACAATGGTGACCGCCTAAGTGGCGAGATCGTTCTACTCGATGGCGGCAAGCTGGCCCTGAAAACCCGATATGCCGGGCAGGTACTGATTGCCTGGAAGGATATCGACACCCTGCGCTCGCAGAAACCCTTGCTGATACGCCGTCAGGGCCTCGATAGCGAGCACAGCAACCAACTTGAAGCTGCGGGCAAGGGCATGGTGCGAGTCATCAATGGCAGTGTCCAGACAGTGCCCCTGGCTAGTATCACCCGCCTGGTGCCGGCACGACCGGTGCTTGAAGATCGCATCTGGGAGGGTAACTTGGATGCCAAGCTCGATATGGAGCGCAATGAAGACGAAGTCGATGAGTGGAAGCTCAAAGGCAATACGCGCATCGAGCATGGGCGTTGGCGGCATGTGCTGACCGGCGAGCTGGAGCGTGAGACCAAGAATGACAAAAAAATCGATGATAATTGGCAGCTGGAATACGATCTCGACCGCTTTCTTACCGATCATTGGTTCTGGCGCGTGGGTGTAGAGCAGCAAGAGGACGAATTCGAGCGAATCAATCGTCAGCGCATCGTAGGCACCGGACCGGGATACCGCTTCTGGGACAATGAGTTGGGTCGTTTCGACCTGGTCAGTCAGTTCAATCGCGTACGCTTCGAAACAGCCGAGGCGGACCTGGAGTTTGACACCTACTCCCTGGAGTGGGACTACAAGCGCCTGTTGTGGGGGACGCGGTTGGAGTTTTACAGCAACGCCGAACTGCAACTGCCCACGATTAAGCAAATCGACTACGCAATCGACAGTGAAATGGGTTTGCGCTACCGGCTCAATGATTGGGCGCGGCTGTCACTGTTGTATGAGTTGGATCAGGTGCGCGGGCTGGGTCAAACCACCAGCGAACGGCGTTATTTGCTGGGTATTGGTGTGGGTTGGTAGGTGCTATTGGTCAGCGCCGGCTGAACTCGTGGTGATTCTGTCGGTCAGTGCTTGCTCTGGCGTCGTGCTTACGGATAATGCCCGACCTTCCGCGAACCTGAGATAGATAAGCCCTCCTTATGTTTTCCAGAACCCTGCTGTGCCTGGCCCTCTGTGTGGCTACTACCTCCGCGCTGGCGGATACCGTTTGGTTAAAAAACGGTGACCGCTTAAGTGGCAAAATCAAGTTCTATGACGGTGGCAAGCTGCTGCTGGAAACCGACTACGGCGGTGCCATTGCCCTGGATTGGAACAAGATCGCGACTCTGGAAAGCGATCAGGAATTGCTGGTCAAGGAAAATGCAATCGTTGGGGAGCGTGCTAAATCCTTGCAGCCGGCTGAGTCAGGCAAGGTGACGTTGGCCAATGGCGAGGCACCCAAGACTATCGAGCTGGCCAGCATCCAGCAGATACTCAAGCCCAAGCCGCTGGTTGAAGACCTGGTTTGGAAGGGCAATATCGACGCGGCGCTGGATTACAAACGTGCCGAGCGAGACACCGACGATTATGACGTTGGCCTGAAAACCCAGGCGCGTCACGGGCTGTGGCGGCATCACGCCGAGGCCGAATACAACCGTGAGTTTCAGGACGATGTGGTCACGACCGACAACTGGAGCGCCGAGTACGCCCTCGATCGCTTCCTGACCGAGAAGTGGTTCTGGCAGGGGCGCTTTGAGTACAAGCGCGACATGGTCGAAGAGCTTGCGCGTCAGCGCACCGTGGGTACGGGACCTGGTTACCAGTTCTGGGACAATGAGCTGGGAGCCTTCTCTGTCACCGGTCTGCTCAACCGTACAGATTATGAATACAGCAATGGCGAGAGCGACAACTTCTATGCGGCGAGCATGAAGTGGGACTACAACCGCTACCTGATTGGCAAGCGGGTTGAACTGTTCAGCGATGGCGAAATAGGTAAGCCGCTGGCCAATGTTGCTGATTACACCCTGGATGCCGCCGTAGGGCTGCGTTACAAGGTAACCGACTGGGCCTCGTTGAATATGAAAGCCGAGAAGGACCTGGTCAGCGGTGCGGAAGGCGAGCTGGACGAAACCCGTTACAGCCTGGGTTTTGGTATCGGCTGGTAAGTTGTTTGTCACATAAAAAAGCCCCGCAAATGCGGGGCTTTTTTATGTCAGATTTCGACTCTGCGAGCTAGCGCCAGGCAAGGCGCAACGAGCAACGGGAGTAACAGCCGCAGGCTGGCCCGAAGGGTAAGCGCCAGCGAATCAATTGGGCGAGGGCGCGGAGTTTACGGGCTGTAAATGAGCAGCCCGAGCCCAATTTCAACGCAGTCTGGCCGACGCGCAGCAAGTCGATGCCGATCAGAGGCGTAGGCCGCCATCCAGTTCCAGGATCCGACCGGTGTAGTAGTCGTTTTCCAGGATATAGGCCACCGAGTGAGCGATCTCGGCTGGTTTGCCCATGCGCCGCAGCGGGATGACCGAGGTCATGCGCTCCAGTGCTTCGGGCTTCATGCTGGCGACCATCTCGGTTTCGATAAAGCCCGGTGCAACGCCGGCCACGCGAATGCCGTAACGCGCCAGTTCTTTGGCCCAAACCACGGTGTCAGCCGCTACACCGGCCTTGGCGGCGGAGTAGTTGGCTTGGCCCATATTGCCGGCACGGGAGATGGATGAGATGTTGATGATCGCGCCTTCGTTCTTCAGCTCGATCATCTTCGCCGCGACTTCACGGGTGCAGAGGAATACGCCGGTCAGGTTGACGTCGATCACCGACTGCCACTGAGCCAGGCTCAGTTTGGTGATTTCGCCGTCCTTAACCTTGATGGTCAAGCCGTCACGCAGGATGCCAGCGTTGTTAACCAGGCCATTGATCGCGCCGAAATCTTCGGCAATCTGTGCCACGGTCTGGGTCACTTGCTCTTCATTGGCCACGTTGCACAGGTAAGCGCGTGCTTCCACGCCCTGGGCTTTGCAGGCGGCAACGGCTTCGTCGAGCTTTTCCTGGTTCAGGTCGACCAGCGCCAGCTTGACGCCTTTATCCGCCAGGTATTCGGCCATGGCACGGCCCAGTCCTTGGCAGCCGCCGGTAATGATGATGACTTTGTCTTTGAGTTGCATGTGCTATCCCCTGAAGGTGTTGGGTGTAACCTTGCCGCCGCTGTAAGCAGTATTCTGCAGCGCCTGTCCGTTTGTGACGGATTCTAAGCAAGGAGTCATAAGGTGAGCGTGAAAGCCGGCAAGCATGCCCGAGAATTGCTGCTCAAGGAATACCGGGGCGTGCTCAGCACCCATTCCAAAGCCATGCCGGGCTTCCCTTTCGGATCAGTGGTGCCTTATTGCCTGGACGAGCAAGGCCACCCGCTGATCCTGATCAGCCGCATTGCTCAGCACACTCATAACCTCAAGCAAGACGCCAAGTGTTCGCTACTGGTAGGCGAGCGTGGGGCTGACGATGTGCAGGCGGTTGGCCGCCTGACGTTGCTGGCCGAAGCCCAGCTTTTGCATGACGCTGCAAAGATTGAGGCGGCGTCGCAGCGCTACTACCGCTACTTTCCCGATTCGCAAGGTCACCATCGCGTGCATGATTTTGATTTTTGGCGGCTGCAGCCGGTGCGCGGGCGCTATATCGGTGGTTTTGGTGCGATTCATTGGCTGGATCAAGTAACGCTGGGCAACCCTTTTGCCGGCGACAGTGAAATCAGCATGGTCGAGCACATGAACAGTGACCATTGCCGTGCCATCGCCCATTATGTCGCGCTGGCCGGCTTGCCTAACCACGTGCCGGCTGAGTTGGCCGGTATCGACAGCGAAGGGTTTCACCTGCGCATCGGTCAGGCGCTGTATTGGTTGGCGTTTCCAGCACCCTGTAAAACTGCGGTTGAGGTGCGCCAAGCCCTGGTGGCGTTGGCGCATGCCGAAGTTTGGCCGACCGACGGTCTGCCTTCAGCTTGAATTCAGCTCAACACCCCATACTTCTCACTTACTGGAAGCTGTTCTTCCGTTAAGGAATTTTCGATGCGTGCTTTTCTCTTTTTGTTTTTGCTGTTTCCGTTCATTGAGTTAGCCCTGTTGATTCAGGTGGGTGGTGCTATCGGTGTGCTGCCGACGCTGTTGCTGGTCATCGGCAGTGCCGTTCTTGGCAGTATTCTGCTGCGCGTAGCGGGCGTGGCCACTGCTTGGCGCGCGCGCGAAAAGCTTTCGCGCGGTGAGTTGCCTGAACAGGAAATGCTTGAGGGGCTGTTGATCGCCGTTGGTGGCGGTCTGTTGCTGTTGCCGGGTTTTATCAGCGACATCTTTGGCGTGCTCTGCCTGATTCCCTTCACCCGTCGTTTGTTGGTCAATAAGGTGCGTCTGCGCGCCGCTGAGCAAGCTATGCGTCAGCGAGCCTTCTTTGATGACCAGGCTGCCCGCTCCGGACAGACGCGCGCACAGGTGCTGGAAGGTGAGTATGAGCGCCGTGAGTAAGTGTATCGGCGCGTAATTTTCCATAAAGATTTCGCCCTCAGCCCTTGAAATCCCTCCGTGCGCCCTTATGTAGCGGTCACCGCAAGGTTTTTGTCGTTTAGACAAATCAGACTTCAGCGTTGCGCCTGGCGCAGCGCTCCCGGCCTCGCCGGATTTTGCTAACCCGCCGGTGAACACACCGGTCGAAAATAAACTATTGGGAGAGATCGACCATGAAGCTTCGTCCTCTGCATGACCGCGTCGTAATCCGTCGCAGCGAAGAAGAAAAGAAAACCGCCGGTGGCATTGTGCTGCCAGGTTCCGCTGCTGAAAAAGCCAACAGCGGTGAGATCCTCGCTGTCGGCACCGGCCGCGTGCTGGACAACGGTGAAGTTCGTGCGCTGGCCGTCAAGGTTGGTGACAAAGTGGTATTTGGCCCGTACTCGGGCAGCAACACCGTCAAAGTTGACGGCGAAGACCTGCTGGTAATGGCTGAGAACGAAATTCTCGCCGTTATCGAAGGCTGATTGCAGCGCCTCGTCGCTACGAATTCCGCTCTATTTGAACGCATTAAGGAATAACCATCATGGCTGCTAAAGAAGTTAAATTCGGCGATTCCGCCCGTAAAAAAATGCTCGTTGGCGTTAACGTTCTGGCTGACGCAGTAAAAGCGACCCTGGGCCCGAAAGGCCGCAACGTTGTGATCGAGAAGAGCTACGGCGCTCCGACCATCACCAAAGACGGCGTTTCCGTTGCCAAAGAAATCGAGCTGAAAGATCGTTTCGAGAACATGGGCGCTCAGCTGGTTAAAGACGTTGCTTCGCGCGCTAACGATGACGCAGGCGACGGCACCACCACCGCCACCGTTCTGGCTCAAGCCATCGTCAACGAAGGCCTGAAAGCCGTCGCTGCCGGCATGAACCCAATGGACCTCAAGCGCGGCATCGACAAGGCGACCATCGCCATCGTGGCCGAGCTGAAGAACCTGTCCAAGCCGTGCGCTGACACCAAGGCCATCGCTCAGGTTGGTTCGATCTCCGCCAACTCCGACACCTCCATCGGCGAAATCATTGCCGAAGCCATGGAAAAAGTCGGTAAAGAAGGCGTGATCACCGTTGAAGAAGGCTCGGGCCTGGAAAACGAACTGTCGGTTGTTGAAGGCATGCAGTTCGACCGTGGTTACCTGTCCCCGTACTTCATCAACAAGCCAGACACCATGGTTGCCGAGCTCGACGGCCCGCTGATTCTGCTGGTCGACAAGAAGATCTCCAACATCCGTGAGCTGCTGCCAGTTCTGGAAGCGGTGGCCAAATCCGGTCGTCCGCTGCTGATCGTGGCCGAAGACGTTGAAGGCGAGGCCTTGGCGACTCTGGTTGTGAACAACATGCGCGGTATCGTTAAAGTCGCTGCCGTTAAGGCGCCAGGCTTTGGTGATCGTCGCAAGGCCATGCTGCAGGACATCGCTGTTCTGACTGGCGGTACCGTTATCTCCGAAGAGATCGGCCTGAGCCTGGAAAGCGCCACCCTGGAGCACCTGGGTAACGCCAAGCGCGTGATCCTCAGCAAAGAAAACACCACCATCATCGACGGTGCTGGCGTTCAGGCTGATATCGAGTCGCGCGTACTGCAGATCCGTAAGCAGATCGAAGACACTTCGTCCGACTACGACAAAGAGAAGCTGCAAGAGCGTTTGGCCAAACTGGCTGGCGGTGTTGCCGTGATCAAAGTCGGTGCCGGTACCGAAGTTGAAATGAAAGAGAAGAAAGCCCGCGTTGACGACGCCCTGCACGCAACCCGCGCAGCCGTTGAAGAAGGCGTGGTACCTGGCGGCGGCGTGGCATTGGTGCGCGCTCTGCAGGCCATCAGCGAACTGAAAGGCGAGAACGCTGATCAAGACGTTGGTATCGCACTGCTGCGCCGTGCGGTTGAAGCACCGCTGCGTCAGATCGTTGCCAACGCTGGCGGCGAGCCAAGCGTAGTAGTCGACAAGGTCAAGCAGGGTTCGGGTAACTACGGCTTCAACGCCGCCACCGACACCTACGGCGACATGATCGAGATGGGTATTCTCGATCCGGCTAAGGTCACTCGTTCGGCGCTGCAGGCTGCTGCTTCGATCGCCAGCCTGATGATCACCACCGAAGCGATGATCGCCGAAGTGGTTGAAGACAAGCCGGCCGGTGGCGGTATGCCAGACATGGGCGGTATGGGTGGCATGGGCGGCATGATGTAAGCCAGCCCGGCCCCTAGCAGGCCGCCGCCAGGCGGCTTGTAAGCAGTAAAGAAAACCCCGTGCCTGTCACGGGGTTTTCATTTTTATCGGCTATAACAGTCCAGCGCGGCAAAGCGGTACGCCAATTGCTTTGGGTAATGCCTGCTCCCGGACTGGAGCCTGTCAATCAGCCTTGTGCGGATGATCTGCATAAGCGCTTCTTGTTATGACCTCACTTGGATGTGCTCTACCGCGCGACTTTGCCGTGCGGTTAGAAAAGTTTTGTCGGTATTGGTCGGCCACCGCTGTTTTAGATGCATGGGTCATAGGGCGCACCGCTCTGATGCGAATGGGCAATTAAGTGACCCACAAGCTGTTACCTGCGCGCGTATTAATGCGGCCCAGCCTTTGGTTTGACCAACGGTTGAACCATTGGCCAAACGGCGGTTCGAAGGCTTGCCTGCTAAATGGCTTGTTTGTGGATCAGGATGATCAGGTGTAGTGCCGACAGGCTCGGCAGTAACGACCGTTGGTCGCAAAGCGCGGCGCTACGGTTATCAATGATCTAGGTTTAGAAACAGCGTTTGGCAGCGCTATCAAGAGGTTGCAGTGATGAAGCTAGAAATCGCACGAGGTTTATTCTTAGTGACCGCGCTCAGCGTGGCCTCGCTCGCGGCGGCGGCCTGGCAGGAAGCCAGCCCCCAAGTCATCACCCTGAACGAGCAGCTGGGTTATTGCCCTTTGCCACCCCAGGCTCGAACGACCGAGGCGTTGCGTCCGGATCAAGACCTGCTATTGCTGATGTTCAGCCTGTCTCAGGGGACGGGTGCGCAAGGTTAACCCTGTTATCTGGCACTAAATATCTGAAAAAAAGCCCTGCTATGCAGGGCTTTTTTGTGGCTGACCATCCGTGGTCATTACTCTTGGGCTCAGCCGTGCGTTGACGTAGGTTTAGGTGGCGCATCGGGTTGGGCCAGCACGCTGTACACGCAGGGCAGCACGAACAGGGTAAACAGCGTACCAATCGACATACCGGTGGCGATTACCAGGCCGATGTCGAAGCGGCTCACCGCGCCCGCGCCGGTTGCCAGGATCAGTGGCACCATGCCAAACACCATCGCCGCGGTGGTCATCAATACCGGGCGCAAGCGAATTGCCGCCGCCTCTTCGACCGCCTCACGTCGCGACAAACCTTTCTCGCGGCGCAGCTGGTTGGCGAACTCGACGATCAGGATGCCGTGCTTGGTGATCAGGCCAATCAGCGTCACCAGGCCCACCTGGGTGTAGATGTTCATGCTCGACAGGCCTAAGAACAGTGGGATCAGCGCACCGCAGATTGATAGCGGCACCGTGACCATGATCACCAGCGGGTCGCGGAAGCTTTCGAACTGCGCCGCCAGCACCAGGAAGATCAGCGCCAACGCCAGGCCGAAGGTCACGTAGAGCGCGCTGCCTTCTTGCACCAGCTGGCGCGAGGCTCCGGCGAAGTCGTAGGCGTAACCCGCCGGGGCCTCCTCCTGCATGATCTGCGTAACGGTGTCGATGGCCTCACCCATGCTGACGATCGGTACGCCCTGAATGATCGCCGAGTTGAGCTGCTGGAACTGGTTGAGCTGGGTCGGGCGCGCGCGATCGCTGACCTTGACCAAGGTCGAAAGGGCCAGCATCGCGCCGCTGTCGCTCTTCACGTAGTAGCTGCTGAGCCATTGCGGGTTGTCGCGGTAAGCGCGCTCGACCTGGGCAATCACCTTGTAGCTGCGCCCTTCGATGGTGAAGCGGTTGATCTCACCTTCACCGAGCAGGCTGGCGAGGGTCAGGCCGAGATCTTCCATAGACACGCCCATCTGTGCGGCTTTCTCGCGGTCGATTTCCACCACCACTTCCGGTTTGTCGAAAGCCAAATCAACGTCGAGGAAGGCGAATTTGCCGGACTCCACCGCGCGCTTTTTGACCTTCTCGGCCACCTGCAACAGTGACTGATAGTCGTTGGGTGTGTTGATCACGAACTGAAACGGCAGGCCATCACCGGTACCTGGCAGGGACGGCAGGTTGAAGCCGAAGATTTGCAGGCCGGCGATCTGCGACAGGCGGCCTTGCACCTCCGGCAGAATTTCCATCTGGGTGCGCTCGCGCTCGTTCCACGGCGTCATTAGAAAACCGCCGATACCCGACTGCACGCCGTTGAAACCGTTGATCTGGAACGAGGAGTAGTACTCGGGGAACTCCTTGAATATCTCCACGAATTCATCGGTGTACTTGTTCAGGTATTCAAGGTTGGTGGGCTGCGGCGCATTGGCAATCATGAAGATGATGCCCTGATCTTCTTCCGGTGCCAGTTCGCTTTTGGTGAAGTTGAGCAGCACCGGAATCAAGCACATGACGATCACTGCGAACACCAGCACCACCGGACGGGTCTCCAGGGTTCCGTGCAGGGCGCGTTGATAGCGCTGTTTAAGACCGTCGAAGATCTGGTCGAGCTTGTGTGCCAAGCCCGACGGATTTTCTTCGTGGCGCAGCAGCTTGGCGCACATCATCGGCGACAGCGTCAGGGCGACGATGCCGGAGATGATCACGGCGCCGGCCAGGGTCAGGGCAAACTCTTTGAACAGAGCCCCCGTAAGGCCTTCGAGGAAGCCGATAGGCGCGTACACCGCGGCCAGGGTGATGGTCATCGAGACCACCGGCACGGCGATTTCGCGGGCGCCCTCGATGGCCGCGTCGAACGGCGTTTTGCCTTCCTCGATATGCCGGTGGATGTTCTCCACCACTACGATGGCGTCGTCCACCACCAGGCCGATGGCCAACACCATGGCCAGTAGGGTCAGCAGGTTGATCGAGTACCCCATCAGCTGCATAAAGAACAGCACGCCGATCATCGACAGCGGGATGGTGATCACCGGGATCAGCACTGAGCGGAAAGCACCGAGGAACAGGAACACCACCACGATGACGATCAACACGGCTTCGAACAGGGTTTTCACCACCTCATCAATCGAGGCCTGAATAAACAGCGTGGCGTCGTAGGCGATCGAGACCTTCAGGTTAGGCGGCAGCTGAGCATCCAGGTCGGGCATGACCTTGCGCACTTCCTTGATCACATCCAGTGGGTTAGCCCCTGGCGTGCCCTTAATGGCGATGTACACCGACGGGGTGCCATCGAAGGAGCTGATCGAGTCATAGCTTTCTGCGCCCATTTCCACCCGCGCCACATCGCGGATCAGCACACGGCTGTCGCCCACGGTCTTCAGTGGAATGGCGGCAAAGGCCTCGGCCGACTTCAGGTCGGTTTCGGCATTGATGCTGGTAACTACATACTGACCTTTCACCTCGCCGGCGGCGGATAGGAAGTTGTATTTACGCACCGCTGTATTGACGTCGTTAGCCGTAACGCCATAAGCGGCCATTTTCACCGGGTCGAGCCACAGGCGCATGGCGAACACCTGGTTACCAAGGATTTCGGCCTCGGCCATGCCGGGCAAGGTAGCCAGCTTGGGCTGGATCACCCGTGACAGGTAGTCGGTGATCTGCGGGTTGGACAGCTCGTCGCTGTAGAAGCTGATGTACATCAGCGCCGTGGAGTCAGCCGCTTCCTTGCTCAGTACCGGGTCTTCGGCGTCCTGCGGTAGTTGGTTTTTCACCTCGTTGGCTTTGGCCAGCAGTTCGGTGAATAAGCGGTCGCTATTGGCGCCGATGCGCGCATAGATCGAGATGATTGACACATTCTGTCGGCTCACCGACGTCATGTAATCGATGCCATCGGCACTGGCCAGGCTCTGCTGCAGCGGCTGGGTGATGTAACCCTGGATGGTCTCGGCATTGGCCCCGGGGTAAGCGGTGGTCACCGTGATCAGGGCATTTTCCATCTGTGGGTACTGGCGGATGGTCAGTTTGCTGAATGCCTGGAAGCCAAGCAGGATGATCAACAGACTGACCACCGTCGCCAATACCGGGCGACGGATAAACGGATCAGTAAAAGCCATAAATAAGTTCCTTACGCCAAGGGCCGATTAGTCGGTGCTTGGCTTGACCTGCGCGTTGGCGATGCTGACGTGGGCGTCGTCATCGAGCTTCAGTTGGCCGGCGCTGACCACCTGTTCGCCGGCTTGCAGCCCTTTGCTAATCACCACCTGGCCTGCACGGCGTTCGCCGGTTTCGACGAAGCGACGCTTGACCATCAGTTCGGCCTGGCCCTTGTCGTCTTTGATCACCTGGCCGTCTTCGTTTTTCTTCTCGCTGATGACGTACACCGAGTTGCCATACAGGGTGTAGGTAATGGCCGCTTCGGGTAGGACAATCACCTGCTGCTCACCGGGCAATAGTACTTCCAGATTGGCGAACATGCCGGGCAACAGCTTGTGTTCGGGGTTGACCAGCATGGCGCGCACTTGCACGTTACGCGTAGTGTCTTCGACCTTGGGATTGATCGCGACGATCTGGCCTTCGAACACTTCGTTTGGGTACGCCGCCACGCTGAAACGCACACGCTCATCGATGGCCAGCTTGGGCACCGCTTGTTCCGGCAGGAAGAAATCGACGAAGAGCTTGCTCAGGTCCTGCAGGGTGGCAATGGTGGTGCCGGAAGCAAGGTAGTCACCGACATCCACCTGGCGAATACCGATGGTGCCGGCAAAGGGCGCCACAATGCGCTTCTTCGCCAGCTGCGCTTGCAACTGCGCCACGCTGGCGTTGGCTTTTTGCAGGTTAGCGGCCAGGCGATCAAACTCGCTTTTCGAGATGCTTTGGCGTTTGACCAGGCTGCTGCCGCGCTCATATTCAACACGGGCTAAGCCCAACTCTGCCTGTGCTGTGGCGAGGATGGCCTGCTCGACATCGCTGTCCATCTGGATCAGCGGTTGCTGCACGGTCACCTGCTCACCTGAGCTGAACAGTACTCGCTGCACGGTGCCGCCGACCTCAACGGTCAGGTCCACACCCTGAAAAGCTTTCAGGGTGCCGATAGCCGGCAGACGACTCTGCCAGGGCTGCTCTGTTGCCGTTGCTGCGTCCACACTGATGGCCGGCTGCGGTGCCGAGAACATCTGAACTTGTTGGTAAATGGTGAAGCCTTTATAGGCGGCGAGGGCGAGTACTACGACGAGCACAACGCCCAGCATGATTAGCATGCGGCGGAGCAACATATTCCGGTTCCTTGGCAGTGCGAATAGAGGGCCTGGGAATAGGCAAGAGGGGCACCTTAGACCTCGCGCAGACGCCTGTCAAAGATTCGCATTTACACGAAAATGTTGTGCAAAACTTGCCGGATTGATCAAGTGCGTTTTAATGAAAATGCCAGCATTTGCTGGCATTTTTTATTGCTGATTGTTCGTTTAGGCACTCAGGCGCTGAGTCACCTCGCTGAGTTGCCCGGACAGGTTATGCAAATTCTGTCCGGCGGTTTCGGTGCGCTGCACGTTCTCTTGGTTGGCCGTGGCAATTGCGGTGATCTCGGTGAGGTTGCGCGAAATGTCTTCGGCGACCGAGGTCTGCTCTTCGGCGGCAGTGGCGATCTGCCGATTCATGTCGCGGATGGCCTCGACTGCACTGGTAATCAGTTGCAGCGTGGCCCCAGCCTCGGTGACCTGGGTCACGCCTTCTTCGCTGCGCTGCTGGCCGCTTTCGATGGCGCGCACCGCATTCACCGCACCGGTCTGCACGGTGTCGATGATTTGGTGGATTTCTGCGGTGGATTCGGCCGTACGCTGGGCCAGCGTGCGCACCTCGTCAGCCACTACAGCAAAACCGCGGCCCTGCTCGCCAGCCCTTGCAGCCTCAATGGCGGCGTTAAGTGCCAGCAGGTTGGTTTGCTCGGCAATGCCGCGAATCACTTCCAGTACTTTGCCGATGCGGCCAGTGTCGTTTTCCAGGCGGCGGATGACGTCAGAGGTGTTGCTGATCTCGCCGCGAATATCGGTGATGGTTTTGATCGTCGCCTGCATCACCGTTTCACCTTGGCGCGCTGCGCTGTCGGCATCATCGGCGGCATTGGCAGCTTCAGCGGCGTGGCGCGCCACTTCCTGGGCGGTGGCGGACATTTCATGCATCGCCGTGGCCACCTGGTCGGTGCGCGAAAACTGCTCACGAGTGCCTTGAGCCATGAGCGTGGCGATGGAGTTGAGTTCGCCACTGGCGGTGTCGAGGTCGGCGGTGCTGCGCTTCAGACGGGTAAAGGTGTCGGCCAGAAAGTCGCGCAGAATATTGGCCGCGGCGGCCAGCTTGCCGAGTTCATCCTGGCGTGTTGATTCAACGTGTTGGCCGAAATTGCCCTGGCTGAGCAAGGCGATATGTTCGATCAGCTCGCGAATAGGGTTGATAAGACTGCGGTTGACTAGCCACAGGCTGAACAAGCCAATGATTAGGGTGGCGCCGAGCATGCCCAGGGTGCCGAGCAGTATGGTGCGATCGGCTGCCGCATTGATCAGGCTCGCTTGATCAATGCTTTTTTATGTAGCTCTTCGGCCAGCTCATCCATTTGCTGGGTCGCGTTGCGGTCGATGCCTGATACGGCTTTGTCGCCGACTTTAGCGTCTGCACCGGCGGCGATAAAGGCATCACGGCCTGCGCGGTATTTGCCGCCTAGGTTCTGGTGCTCGCTGCGTAAAGCATCAATTTTGCGTTTGAGTACGGGGTCATTGCTGGCCAGTAAGCCGAGCTTGCTCAGGGTGTCCTGAACCTCGCGTTCTTGTTGCTCAAACTGGCCCCAGTATTTATCTAATTGAGCTTTGTCGCTGCCGCGCAGCAGTACGTTCTTCCATTCCTGGACCTGGGTTTTGAAGTTCAGGTTGGCGACGTCGATCAAGGTCGACTCCTCCAATGGACCTTCGAGTAACCCGCGGTAGTCCTGCATGCCTTTAGACAGGAAGCTAAAGCAGATCAGGGCTGTAACCAATATCAGCGCCAGGCTGCCGCCGAGTAAGGCGAGGATTTGCGCGCGCAAGGATTTTTGCAGAAACATGGGTGATACCCCTGGGTATGGAAGGCGGGATGCCAGTGACGCCAAACGCGCCCTAACTGCGAAGTTCCCTATCGACTGGTATCGGTTGTGCCGGGTTGCCTGGAAGCAACGGCTAGCTAAGAGTATAGATCGGCTCTGCGGCAGCGTTCTTTAGCGTGCCGCAGGCGTATTACATATTCAGAGGCGGGCGTTTAGGCCAGGCGCAGGTGGTTGTCCCACAGGCCCGCAGGCAATTGCAGGGGTTGGCTGCTGATCTGAGCGCTGCGGCAGTCGTATAGACGGCAACGGCCGACGCCGCTGCTGACGACAAAGCCGTCGGCCACCGCGCCCACCCCGGCGCAGTCAGTCAGGGGCGCATCCAGACGCAGTTCGGCGCTGTCCAGGTCCCAGATAAACACCCTGTTGCCGCGCGGTGCGGTCAGGGCCAGCAGGCGCAGGTCGCTGTGAATGGCCACGCTGGCGGTGTACTGGCTCATCAACTGGCGCTGTGCATCGGCCACCGGGAAGTGTTGAAAAGATTGACCGGGGCGCTTGATGGCCAGTAACGGCACTGCGTCGCTGGTATCGCCCATGTATTGCTGGCCGGTGACGACGCTGCCATCGCTGGCTACGGCCATATGGCGCACGCTGTTCATGCGCTCCGGCAGCTGCTCCTTGCTGATCAGGCTGCCATCACGGCGCATCAGCACCAGGCTGGACGCCATCGCGTCGAGGTTCATTTCCACCCGGCTGTCGGCTTCGGTACGAATACCGCCATTGGCCACGACCAGGGTTTCACCGTCGGGCAGCCAGAGCAGCTGGTGCGGGCCGATGCCGTGGGTCGACAGTTCGCTGCTGCGCATTAACTGCTCACCTTGCAGGCGATAGACGCCGAGTACGCCGCGGCCGGGGTCGGAGGTGTCGTTTTCTGTGGCGTACAACCATTCGCCACTCTTGTGGAACACCGCGTGGCCATAGAAGTGCCGCTGCGTCGGCGAGTTCAGGGTCTGCAGCAAGCGACCGTCGCGGGTGTCGATCAGGTAGCTTTGGGTGCTGGGGCGGCGTCCGACAAACAGCGCCATCGGTAGAAACGGATGGGCGATGACATCGTGGCAGCGCTCGCTGACGGGGGTGGCAAATACCTGGCTGCCATCGAGCCGATAGCCCACCGCAAAATGCCGGCCCGCTGCATCATTGCGCGCCGATAAGAGCAGCGGCCGGGGGCCGTTGTGCGTGAGTGTCCAGCCTCCGAAGGCGCTGGCGGCGAGGGCGGCGGTGCCCAGGCCGAGGAAGGCGCGGCGGTTCATTAATCAGTCACCATCATGGGCGTTGAAGCCCAGCTGAATACCCAGAGCTCTCGCCAGCTCGACCTCATGCAGGCGGTGCAGGGCACCCAGGCTGTCGTACAAGGCGTTTAGCTCGCTACGGCCTGCTTCGTCAGTCAGCAGTTCACCGAGTGGACGCTGAGCGGCTGCCAAGCGCTGACGGGTATCGCTGTAGGCGGCATTGATGCGTTGCTTCAGTTCGTCTTGATCGCTGCTGAGTAAGGCTTGGATGCCATCGTGTTCGGCTCCCAGCCAGATACGCTCGGCGCTGGCCAAGCTGGCCGCGAGGTTGGCCAGGCTGGCCTTGCTGCGCCAGGCCTCTGCTTGGAATGGCTGGGGCTGGCCCTTCGTCTGGCGACCCAATGGAGTGCCCAGTTTCTTTTTCAGCCCATCGAGGGCGCTGACGTGAGTGCGTAGAAGTTCTGCTACCGCCTCCGCCGCTTCGGCGTAGCGCGTGTTGGGGAAATGCTTCAGCTGTGCGGCCATGCCGTCCTCGCCCTGCCAGCTGTTCATTACATCAGCGGCAAGCACCTGTTGGTGGTCGCCGATGGCGACGATCATTGGGCAGTAGCGGGCTTTCTGTTCGGCGTTGTTGAGGTCAATCGCCGGGTCGAATAGCAGGTATTCATAGGCAGTCAGGCCTTGCACCACCACGCTAGATTTATCCAGGTCGGCCGGAGTCAGTTCGGGCTTGCTGTTGATCAGCGCCTCAACCTGGCGCGCGACCAGGTTCTTTTTGTCTGGCCAGAACTGGATCTGCCAGGCGCGGTTGCCTTCCGCCAGTGGGCCGAGCAAGGCGGGCTGCACGGCGGCCCAGGTGCTTTGTGCGCTGGCAAAAGCCAGGCGTGCGTCGGCAATGCTCTGCGTGCCAGCACAGAAGGCTTTGCTGCTCTCTGCCAGTTGCCGGTCGGCCTCATTCCAGGCGCTGTAGAGGGGGAGCAGCACGCCATCGGTGATGGCGCGGCTGACCTGCTGCTGCGGGTCTGCCGGGCTACAGGCGGCGAGCGTCAAGCTGAGCAAGGCGAGCGTGAGGGGTGAGCGGATCATTGGCGGCTCCTTTACAGCGAGTTCAGAAAAGCCAACAGCGCAGCGCGCTCATCGGCGTTGAATGTCAGTACAACCTGTTTGCTCGCTTGAGCTTCACCGCCGTGCCAGGCAATGGCCTCCAGCAGGTTGCGCGCGCGACCGTCATGCAGAAACTGGGTGTGTCCATTGACCGTCGCCGTCAAACCGATGCCCCACAGTGGCGGTGTGCGCCACTCTTGGCCGTTGGCGAGAAATTCCGGACGATTGTCGGCCAGGCCTGTGCCCATGTCATGCAGCAACAGGTCGCTATAGGGGCGAATCGCCTGATTCGCCAGCTCTGGCTCGGCGGCGTTGGTTGCGGTGGTGAACTGCGGGGTGTGACAACCCTGGCAACCCGCCCGATAGAACAGATTTTTGCCGGCGAGCACATGCGGTGTATCGGCGTCGCGGCGTGCCGGTACGCCCAGGTTACGGGTATAGAACAGTACGCTGGCAAGAATGCTGTCGCTGACTTCGAACTCACCGCCGTTGGGGGCGTTATGGCAGTCGCGCTGGAGCTCGCTGCAGTTGTCCTGGGCGACCAGCGTGCTTGTTAGGCCCATATCATTGGCGAAGGCTTCGGCATTCTGTTGGTTGAGCGTGGGCTGCCCGGCTTTCCAGCCGAAACGACCCAGCGTTGTGCGCTGCTGGGCGCGGTCCCAGACCTGATTAGCGCGCCCGGAAATGCCATCACCATTGCGGTCATCTGGGTCGGCATTGGCCAGGATGTCCGCATCGGCAATGGCTTCCAGCAGGCCAAGGCCGATCATCGGCGGGGCGATACGGGCTGAGAACAGCGTGTCGGGGTGCAGCGCGCCGTAGCCGAGTTGGCTGATGTTCAGGCTGGGTTGGCGCAGCTCGATCTCATGGCCATCGGCGAACCGTACGAGCTGTGTGCTGTAGCTGACGCGTACCTTGCCCTCAGGGCTGACGCCTGGGTTGCTCATGTCCTGCAACTGGCTGCCGTAGTGAGGTTCGGCCAGTACGCCCAGGCGCTGAATAATTGCCGCATGCTCGCTACCAGCCGGAATCGACAAACGTACCAACATCGAGGTCGCACTCTGCGCATCAGGGCCAGGTGGATGGCCGCGGCCGTCTTTGATATGGCAGTTCTGGCACGCATTGGTATTGAGCAGCGGGCCGAGGCCGTCGCGGGCCGTGGTTGTGGCCGGCGAGGTGACCCAAGGGTTGCGAAAGAAACTATTGCCGACGCTGAAATCCAGCCGGCGTGTGGGCGACAGGTTGGCCGACGGCAAGGAAAAGGCGTTCTGATCCGCCTTGCGTACGGTGGCACTGCCCGCAGACAGGGCTTCACCGGGTTCGGCCTGGGTGAAGAGAGGGGGGTTATCGCAAGCGACCAAGCTCAGGCTCAACGCCAACAGCAGCGCAATGCGATGCGGAGCAAACATGAAAGAACATCCGCAACAAGAAAACAGGCGGCTGATCTTAACAGTCTGCTCGGGTTTAAATAAGACGGATTTGCATTATCGATGGCGGTCAAAGGTCGCAGGGAGCAAAAACGCCGGCAGTGCTTTCTGACGCTGCGCAGCGTCGGTCTCGAAGGAGTGGTGGTCCGGGAGTACAGGCCACATAAATCACCGGGAGCGATTTTTGACGTTGCGTAGTAACGGTCGCGAAGGGGTGATGGGCCGGGAGAGCAGGCCACGTCAAAAATCGCCGGGAGCGATTTTTGACGTGGCGTAGTAGCGGTCTCGAAGGTGTGGCGGTTCGGGAATACAGGCCACAAAAAATCGCCGGGAGCGATTTTTGACGTTGCGTAGTAGCGGTCTCGAAGGTGTGGTGGTCCGGGAGAGCAGGCCACAAAAAATCGCCGGGAGTGATTTTTGACGTTGCGTAGTAACGGTCTCGAAGGAGTGGTGGTCCGGGATTGCAGGCCACAAAAAATCGCCGGGAGCGATTTTTGACGTTGCGTAGTAACGGTCTGAAGGTGTGGTGGTCCGGGAGTGCAGGCCACAAAAAATCGCCGGGAGCGATTTTTGACGTTGCGTAGCGACGGCCCCGAAGGGGTGGTCGCCAGGGATGGCAGGCCACAAAAAAGCCGCAGCCCTTCCAGGCATGCGGCTTTTCAGGCTGTATCGCTAGGCGCGACAGGCCGGGTGTTGCTTAGAAGCTGTGATCAGCGGTATCCGGATTCAGATCGCTGATACCCAGCTTGCCGGCAGCCTGTTCGATGGCACCGGTCTGCTTGACCAAGGCGGCGATGGCGTCACGGACGATCTGCTGACCAGCCGTATTGTCGGCGGCAATCAGTTGATCGAAGTGCTGACCCTTGTCGGCGCTGTCAACCAGGGCCTGCAGTTTGCCTTCGGTCGCTTCCAGGTCGGCTTTCAGTGTGCTGTCGGCGGCGGCGTCAACCTTGGCTACCAGGGAGGACAGGCTTGGGCCGGTCAGGGTGGTGCCGTCGACTTTCTTGTATTCGCCCAGGTAAACGTTGCGAATGCCTTTGCCGTTATAGAAGTGCGAGTTGTGCGTGTTGTCACTGAAGCAATCGTGCTCGTCTTCGGTGGAGTTGGCTTCCAGCGCGACCTTCATACGCTCGCCAGCCAATTCGCCGAGGGACAGGCTACCCATGCCGAAGAGCATCTTACGCAGGCCGTTCTCGACCGACTCGGCCTCAAGCGTGGCGCGGTAGTTGTCTGGCTTGCCAGCTTGCCACTGCACAACCATAGATTCGAGGTCGCTGACCAGCAGATCAGTGGCGGCCTTGATGAATGCACGGCGGCGTTCGTTGTTGCCACCGGTAGCGCCTTCGCCGACCACGAAATCAGTAGCAGGACGCTCGCCAGCACCTGGGTTGGTGCCGTTCAGGTCTTGGCCCCAGAGGAGAAATTCAATGGCGTGATAACCGGTAGCAACGTTGGCCTCTGAGCCGCCCAGTTCATTGAGGCTGGCCAGCAGCTCTGGGGTGATGGTGCTGACATCGAGTTTATCTTCGCCCACTTGAAGCTCGGTATTGGCGATGATGTTGGCGCTGGAACCTGGGTTGCCCAGCGCGTGCTGGTAATCCTTGGCGACATAATCGATCAGGCCTTCATCCAGCGGCCAGGCGTTCAGTTGGCCTTCCCAGTCATCCACCACGGCATTGCCGAAGCGGAATACTTCACTTTGCATGTAAGGCGCACGCGCTACTAACCAGGCTTCGCGTGCGGCTTTCAGGGTTTCATCATTGGGCGTGGCGAGCAGAGCGTCGATCGCAGCCTGCAGTTTTTTGCCAGTGCTGGCGGCGTCGCTGAAGACGGCCAGGGCCAGGTCCGCATAGTGGCTGACCACTGCCTTACCTGCCGCTTGGTCAATCTGGCCAGTGGCGACAGCCGCAGCGCTGGTGCTGCTGGCCGCGGGTGCGGCGGCTTGAGTAGCTGGCGCTTTATCTTCGCCGCAGCCGGCGAGTGAAATGGCGATGGCAAGCAGGCTGGCAGAAGCCAGGGGCATACGGAGCATGGCGAAATCCTTTACAAGTGAGGTGAAACACTCATGCGTCTGAGTGCAAAAGCCGAAACATAATGCGAAAGATTTGCATTTTGCGCAAAGGGTCTGTGCAGTTTATTTGCCCTGAGCTGTGGGCAAGATCTGCGTTGGGGCGCGCTGAGGGCGCTAAAATCCACGGCTGAAGCGCCCCAAGAACTTTTCAGGAATTGCATATGAGTCTTACCGGTATTGTCATTATTGTGGTGTTGAGCCTGCTCGCGGCCTACGCGGTGATGCTCTATAACGCGCTGGTGCGCTTGAAGCACGGCGTCAGCAAGGCCTGGTCAAATATCGACGTGATGCTTAAGCAGCGTCACGAGGAGCTGCCAAAGCTGGTGGAAACCTGCAAGCAGTACATGCAGCACGAACGCGGCACCCTAGAGGCAGTTATCGCTGCACGCCAGGCGGTGTCCACTGCCCAGACCAATGGTGATATGCGCGCGCTGGGCAAGGCCGAGACCGGCTTGCGCACCGGGCTTGGCCAGTTATTCGCATTGGCGGAAAACTACCCGCAGCTCAAAGCCAATGAGAGCTTCCAGCACCTGCAGCAGCGCATCAGCGGCCTGGAAAACGGCATTGCCGATCGCCGTGAGCTTTACAACGAAGCGGTCAACCTGAACAACGTGCGCATCGAGCAGTTCCCCGATGTGCTGATCGCCCGCGCGTTTGCCTTCAAGGAAGCGGTGCTGCTGGAGTTCAGCGAATCGGAAAAGGCCGATGTCGACCTCAAGTCGTTGTTTGGCTAGGTCATGGATATCCAAGGTCAGGTGTTTGCGCTGGCATGCAGCGTAGCGGTCAGCGCCGGCGGCGCGTGGTGGTTTTCCAGGCGTTTCTCGCAAGCACGGCATCTGCTTGATACGCCCACTTCGAAAATTCGTTCTGCCGCTCAAGGTTATGTCGAGTTCTATGGGGTGCTGCACGACAGTGCTGAGGGCGCTTTGCTCGGGCCGCTGACTAATGCCTCCTGCCTGTGGTGGCGTTACAAGATTGAGGAGTACACCTCAAGCGGCAATAAACGCAGCTGGCGCACATTGGAAAGCGGTAGCAGTGAGGCTCTGCTGCAACTTAACGACAGCACCGGAAGTTGTCTGATCGACCCGCGTGGTGCCGAGGTGCGGCCGTTAACGCGCGAGGTCTGGAAAGGCAGTTTGCGTCATCCCTTGGGTGCGGCGAAAACCGGCTGGCGTGCGCTGTTTAGCAATGACGAGCGCTACCGCTATACCGAGGAACGCTTGCATGCCGGTCAGCCACTGTATGCCATCGGTGATTTTCGCAGCAGCGGTGGCGGCCGCCAGGGCCTGGATATAGCGTCAGCCCAAGGCGCGGTGATTCGAGAGTGGAAGGGCGATTTTGGCGGCCTGCTGCAACGCTTCGACAGTGAGGGCAATGGTCAGCTTGACGAGCGGGAGTGGCAGCGCGTGCAGTTGGCCGCCAGTCTTGAGGCCGAGGACCGGCATCGCCGGCAAAGTACTCAGCCCGCACAGCATCATTTGGGCAAACCCCGCGAAGCCCAGCCTTTTATTCTTTCCTGCGCCGGCGAGGATGAGCTGGTGCGTCAGTTTTATTGGCAAGCGGCGGGTGGTGCACTGTTGTGCTTGGCTGGTGCACTGGCCACGGCCTGGCTGTTGGGTATTAATAGTTTTTAGTCAGGCAAAACGATCACCTAAAAAAGCCCGCATTTTTTGCGGGCTTTTTTATCGGCGTTAGCTGGCTAAAGCGTTGCGGGATTAGCCGCGTTATTCAGCCGTCTGGCTTGCTTGAGGTAGGTGGTCAATTCACGTGCGGGCAGTGGCTTGCTGTACAGGTAGCCCTGACCTTCGTTGCAACCTTGAGCGATGATATAGGCTTCTTGTTCGACGGTTTCTACGCCTTCGGCAATCACCTGCATGCCCAGGCTCTTACCCAGCTGAATGATGGCGCGCACGATGGTGGCATCGTCCTCGTCTTCCAGCAGGTCTTGGACGAAGCTCTTGTCGATCTTGATCTTGTCCAGCGGCAGGCTCTTCAGGTAGCTCAGCGAGGAGTAGCCAGTCCCGAAATCATCAATCGCGATCAGCGCGCCAGAACGGCGCAGGCTAAGCAAGTGTTGGGCGGCGGTGTTGATGTCTTCCATCAGGCCGGTTTCGGTGACTTCCAGCTCCAGGCTGCGCAGCGGCAGACGGTAGACCTGCATCAGGTTGTTAACCACCCGTGGCAGCTCGGCGTGGTGCAGCTGAACAGTGGAAAGGTTGACCGCCATGCGCAGGTCGCTGAAACCCTGATCATGCCATTCACGTAGTTGGCGGCAAGTCTGGTCGAGAATCCACTCGCCAATCGGGATGATGGTGCCGTTCTGTTCCGCCAGCGGAATAAATAGATCCGGCGGTACCAGGCCATGCTGTGGATGTTGCCAGCGCAGCAGCGCTTCGACGCCCACCACACTGTGGTCGCGGTAATCCACTTGCGGTTGATAGACCAGGAACAGCTGATTTAAGGCCAAGGCGTCGCGCAGGTCTTTTTCTAGTTCGCGGCGTCGGCGCATTTCGCTGTCAACGCTGGCGATATAGAACTGGTAGCGGTTGCGTGAGCGGCTCTTGGCCAGGGTCATGGTCTGTTCGGCTTTCTGCAGCAATTTCTCGGTGCTGTCACCGTCTTCCGGGAACAGGGTGATGCCGATGGTGGCGCGTAAGCGCACTTGCTGCTGATCGAGCATAAACGGATTGTCGAGGTCGTCGAGTACGCTTTGTGCCAGCTCGGCGGCTTCGTAAGGCTGCTCGATATCGGCTTGGACCAGTACGAATTGGTCACCGCCCAGGCGTGCCAGCGCGCCGAGACGACCGCTATGGCTGCGCAGGCGGTCGGACAGTGCCAGCAGCAGCTGGTCACCGGTTTGATAGCTGAACTGCTCGTTGACGCCTTTGAAATCATCCAGGCCGACGCAGAGAACCGCCACGCGGCGCTGTAGGCGGCCGGCGTCACCGAGAATTTGATCGAGTTGTTGTTGCAGTTGCTGGCGGTTAGGCAGGCCTGTGAGGAAGTCGTACTGAGCCATGCGCAGCAGACTGTTTTCGGCTTCGCGGCGCAAACTGGTATTGCGTTCGATGGAGGAGAGCAATTGGTTGGCTGTATTGATCCACAGGCCCAGTTCGTTCTTCTCATTGCCCTTGAGCATGGGCAGCTTGTGCTCGCTTGGGCGGTCCGGGTTGATGTTGGTCAGGTGCTCGATGATTTTTGACAGGGGCTTGGTCAGCAGCAAGTGGTAAACCAAATACAGCACCAGACCCATGGCCATGGCGCGCAGCACGCCGGAGATAAAGATGATCACCGAGTTGGTAACAAAGCTCTCGCCGTAGGGGGCGGTGTCGAGGGTGATGCTGAGGTCACCGTAGTATTCGCTGTAGGGCCCGCGGCCGACCAATTGGGTGGTGAAGTTTTGCTCTTTACCCAGGATAGGGTCCGTCAACCAGCGGGTTGGAATATCAACCTGCTCGCGGCTCTTCTCCGCCAGCATCGGCTCATTAGGATGACCGATGGCGGCCATGCGCACCGATTCGTGCTGGAACAGCCCCTCTATCACCTGCATGCCCATTTCCCGATCCAGGCTGTAGACCGCCTGGGTAGAGGGATCACGGAACATGCCAAGAATTCGGTGGGCGTCGTTAGCGACTGCTTGGCGTGTTTTGTACGCGTCGAAAACAATCTGCGCAAAACTCAAGACCACACCCACGATGAGGGCTGAAAGCAGCACTACGCGGAGCAACTTAAGTGACAAGCTGTTTTTGAGTTCCAGCTTCAAGTGACGGTTCCTTGTTCGAGGCCTTTGGCGTCAGACGCTACTGAGTATTGGCAAAGTCGTGCTTGCAGTCAAAGGGCCATTACTAAAGTTTGTCGAACAAAATTGTGGCGAGGCGATATGGGTAGGTGTAGCTGTTATCCCTACTGTGTCGGTACGGTGGTTGTACGGCTTGAGTACCGTTCAGCGGTTTTTGCCGGCGATGTGGGATTTCTAAGCCGAGTTTCGTCGGGTTGGCTCAGCGCGTAGCTGCATGGGGACCCACCTGCAGGGGGTGTAGCAGGTGAAGCTGAGCATGTGTGCTGCGGTATCTGTCTGTGCCGGATTTAGGTGCAAAGCCTGGACCCCTGAAACAAGAAACCCGGCGTTAGCCGGGTTTCTGTTGGGTAACGCAGGTGCTTAGGCGGCGAAGTTTTTCGCGACGAAGTCCCAGTTAACCAGGTTCCAGAACGCTTCTACGTACTTCGGGCGCACGTTGCGGTAGTCGATGTAGTAAGCATGTTCCCACACGTCGCAAGTCAGCAGCGGGGTGTCGCCGCTGGTCAGCGGGCAGCCGGCACCGATGGTGCTGGCCAGGGCCAGGGAACCGTCAGCTTTCTTCACCAGCCAACCCCAGCCGGAGCCGAAGGTGCCGATGGAAGTTTTGCTGAACTCTTCCTTGAACTTGTCGAAAGAGCCGAAGGCCGCGTTGATTGCGTCAGCCAGAGCGCCAGTCGGTTGACCGCCGGCGTTTGGCGCCAGGCAGTTCCAGTAGAAGGTGTGGTTCCAGACTTGAGCGGCGTTGTTGAAGATGCCACCCGAAGAGGTCTTGACGATCTCTTCCAGGGTTTTGCCTTCGAACTCAGTGCCAGGCACCAAGTTGTTCAGGTTCACGACATAGGTGTTGTGGTGCTTGTCGTGGTGGAATTCCAAGGTTTCCTTGGAAATATGCGGCTGCAGAGCGTCATGAGCGTAAGGCAGCGGCGGCAATTCGAAAGCCATGGTTTATCTCCTAATCAGGTCAGGTGCGGTGTGCGCGAGGCCGATCACGGGCGGCCACTTGAGCGGCGTGAGTTATCTCTCTTGCGCCGCAAGCCTTGGATCATAGCACTGGCCCTGCGCCTTAAACACGCGCCAACTGTGTGGAAAAAACACCTCAGTGCCGTGCAGGTGGGCGCATGGCATGGCCGTTTTAGAGCATGTTGGGGCTGCTCAGCAATTGCCACGCAATGCTGAACATCATCAGTGCAACACCCAGGTCGATAAACCGCCAGGTATTTGGGCGCGCCAACCAGGGTGCCAGCCAGGCGGCGCCAAGGGCCAGGCTGAGAAACCACATCAATGAAGCGCTGGCCGCACCTAACGCATAGGCGCCGGGCACCGGCTGCTGTGCGCCGAGCGAGCCAATCAGCAATACGGTATCCAAATACACATGCGGGTTGAGCAGCGTGACGGCCAGTGCTGCCAGCAAAACGGCTTTGCGCGAGCGTGGGTTGTTGTCAGTGGTTTGGGCCAACGCTTGCGGTCGGCAGGCGCGCAGCGATGCTTGAGCGCCATACCAAAGCAGAAACGCTGCGCCGCCCCAGCGCGCCACCCCCAGCAAAATTGGGTTCTGCGCCAATACGGCGGCTAGGCCGAACACACCCGCCGTCACCAGTAATGCATCACAGATCACGCAGAGCATGGCCACCGGCAGGTGATGTTCGCGGCGCAAGCTTTGCGCCAGTACGAAGGCGTTCTGCGCGCCTAGGGCGATGATCAGTCCGGCGGCGATGAGTAAACCGTTGCTATAGCTTTGCCACATCTCGATTACTCCGCACCATCGGCCAGTTGCTGCAGTACCGCCAGGGCGCGCGGGCCATCGGTGTGCGCGACAAACAGGTGGTCGTGGTAATAGCCGGCGATCACATTGCAGCTGATCCCCGCATTCGCCAGCGCTCCGGCCACCGCAGCTGTCAGGCCCACGGCCGCCAGGGCCGAATGCACTTCCAAGGTCAGCCAGGCGGCCACATAGTCGATTTTGAGTTGCAGGTGCTCGGCCTGTTGGCGCTGCAGGATCACGGTCAAACCTTCGCGCTCTTGAAAGCTGCCCAGCGGTTGCGCGCCTTGCAGCTGGGCCGCGTCGGTCAGGCTACAAAACACATAAGCACCCTCGTTTAGAACCGGGGTCATGCTGCGTATTAAGGTCGTCAGTGAGGTTTCGCCGGTCATGTGAGGGGTCCTGATTGCGGAGGAGAATGTGGCGAGTTTGTGGCGTCAGGGTATATAAGAGAAACCAATAATGGTGATCATTCATTAGGAAAACTGATTTGCTCGATTACAAATTATTGGCGGCCCTGGCGGCTGTCGTGGAGCAGGCCGGCTTCGAGCGCGCCGCTCAGGCGCTGGGATTGTCTCAGTCGGCGGTGTCGCAACGAATTAAGCTGCTGGAAGCGCGGGTAGGGCAGCCGGTGTTGGTGCGCGCGCTGCCGCCCGTGCCGACGGAAATCGGCCGGCGTTTGCTCAATCATGTGCAGCAGGTACGCCTGCTTGAGCGCGACATTCAAGCGCAGGTGCCGGGGCTGGACGAGGGCGGTCCGCCTGAGCGCCTGCGTATCGCCCTGAATGCCGACAGCCTAGCCACCTGGTGGGCGCAAGCCGTAGGCAGCTTCTGTACCGAGCAGGGTTTGCTGCTCGAGCTGGTGGTGGAAGATCAGGATGTTGGCCTTAAACGCATGCGCGCCGGTGAGGTGGCCGCCTGCGTCTGTGCCAGTGAGCGCCCAGTGGCGGGTGCGCGGGCATTGCTATTGGGCAGCATGCGTTACCGCGCCTTGGCCAGTCCGGGGTTTATTGCGCGGCACTTCCCCAGTGGAGTGACGGCGGCTGGGCTGGCTCAAGCACCGGCCATTGTCTTTGGTCCGGATGATCTCTTGCAGCATCGCTACTTGTCGGGATTGGCAGTGGAGGGCGGGTTTGCCTATCACCTGTGTCCGTCGTCCGAAGGCTTTGTGCGTTTGGCCGAGGCGGGTTTGGGGTGGGGCTTGATGCCTGAGTTACAGGTGCAGGCGGAGTTGGCGGCTGGGCGGTTGTGCGAGCTGCTGCCTGAGCGGCCGTTGGATGTTCCGCTGTATTGGCACCACTGGCGTAGCGGTGGCGAACTGCTGGGCGCGCTGACCCAGCATTTGCAGCGGTATGCGGCCACCCAGCTGGTGGCCACAACAACTTGAGCCTGTCGTAGGTGGTTTAGCTGATGTGAATAGTCGTCGAACCCGGCAATTGTTCCACGCAGCGTTCGCCCAGCAGTTTTGATGGGGTGAAATAACCGCCGGGGCCCTGGTAATTCATTAGGTGACGCACTGCCAGCAGTGCGCCATGCACGGTCACGTCATAGCCGTTGGCGGTTTCCAATTGTGCGGTTTTTACCACGCCGGCGGCATTGCGTACTTCCCCCCACAACCAGGTGCGCTGGCGGGCGCGTGTGGTTTCATTGGGACCCGTGACACGCTTTTCGACCAGGCGTTTTAACCAGTTCTGCACCACCTCCAGGCCAAACAGGGCGCGCAGCGGATCCAGCAAGCGCATGACAATCGCGGCGGCGGGCGGCATAGGCAGGTACACCTCAATGTTGTCGATGCCGGTGGAGTGATAGGCGGTGGACACATCGCCCCAGGGAATCGTCGCGGCGGGTTTTTCACCGCGGCCAAAGTTGATGGCACGGCGCTTATAGCCCATCGGCACATCAGTGATGACGCCTGCTCGACGGACTTTCCCGCCATATTTGAGACCCTCAACCGATGTTTTCGCGGTACCGGGCGACAAGCCGCTGCCTGAGTCGAAGCCCAACGCCAGGTGTGTAGCGTCGGGCAGAGCCTGATGCAGGCAGGCCGCCAGGCAGTCGCTGGGGATTACATCGAAGCCCACTCCCGGGCAGACCACGACGCCTAGGTCACGCGCGTGTTGATCACGCCGGTGCGCGGCTTCGAACACGTTGATCTCACCGGTGATGTCGACATAGTGGGTATTGCTCGCCAGGCAGGCATCGATCATCGGGGCGCTGGTGGCCGAGAACGGGCCGGCGCAGTGGGCGACCACGGCGATATCGGACAGGGCTTCTTTGGCGCGTTCTGGCTGCTGGATATCAAACACCCGGCATTCCAGCCCAAGCAGGCTACCCAGCGCGTGCACGGTGGCTGGGTTGCGCCCGGCGAGTATCGGCGTCAGGCCTTGACGTTTGGCTTCGACGGCCAGCAGGTGGCCGGTGTAACCGTTGGCTCCGTAGATCATCCAGTGGGTGGCCATCCGCAGTTCCTTTATTGTGTGGTGTGGGGGCAGCTTAGCTGTTGTGTACGTTGCTGTTGGCCAATTGCTGTGTACGTGCAGTCGTTGTTCTGGCCTGCAACGCCACAGCCAGCGGCGCTGGGCGCTGCTAGAGTGGCGTATCGATCATGCTAAACGAGAGCGGCCATGAAAATTCTGGTAACGGGGGCCAGTGGCTTTATCGGTGGACGGTTTGCCCGCTTTGCCCTGGAACAAGGTTTGAGTGTAAGGGTCAACGGCCGCCGCGCCGAAGGCGTCGAACACCTCTGCGCACGGGGGGCGGAGTTCGTTCAGGGCGATTTATCCGACCCCGAACTGGTGCAGCAGCTATGCCGGGATGTCGAGGCGGTGGTGCACTGCGCTGGCGCAGTTGGGGTATGGGGGCGTTACGAACACTTTTATCAGGCCAACGTCACGGTCACTGAGAATTTGGTCGAGGCTTGCCTCAAGCAGAACGTACGGCGGCTGGTGCACCTGTCGTCACCCTCGGTGTATTTCGATGGCCAGGCGCATATTGGCCTGCGTGAAGAGCAGCTGCCCAAGCGGTTTTCCGATCACTACGGCAAGACCAAGTTTCTCGCTGAGCAACAGGTGTTTGCGGCTCAGGAGTTTGGCCTTGAGGTGCTGGCGCTGCGTCCGCGTTTCGTCACTGGCGCCGGCGACACCAGCATCTTCCCGCGCCTGATCAATATGCAGCGCAAGGGGCGGTTGTCGATTATCGGTAACGGCCTAAATAAGGTCGACTTCACCAGCGTGCACAACCTTAATGAGGCGCTGATGAGTTGTCTGCTGGCGGCCGGCCCGGCGTTGGGGCAAGTTTACAACATCAGCAATGGCGCACCGGTGCCGCTGTGGGATGTGGTCAATTATGTATTGCGCAAACTCGACCTGCCGCCCGTGACTCGGCACCTGCCGTATGGCCTGGCCTATGGCGCGGCCGCCTTGAATGAAGGGGTGTGCAAGCTGTTACCCGGTCGCCCAGAACCCACCCTGTTTCGCTTGGGTGTGGCGGTGATGGCCAAAGATTTCTCCCTGGATATCAGCCGCGCGAAGCAGTACTTGGACTACGAGCCCAAGGCCAGCTTATGGAGCGCACTGGATGAGTTCTGCGTCTGGTGGCAGGCGCATCACCCGCGCTGATTGTTTGGCAGCGGCTTACCCCGTCATTCGTCAGCAGGTACTCAGGCGTAAACACGTTGCCCACGGTACATGCGTACCGAGGTGCTGGCGGGGCCTTGGGTGAGTTCCTCCACCAGCAACGGATGCCCGGCTTGCATGCGCGGCGCCGCGCTCGGCTGGGCGAAGGGGCGGTCGCTGTACTGGGCCAGTCGTTGTCCCAGTTGGCGGGTTTCTTCATTGCTGGAGATCAGGCAGGCGCTGAGCATGCTGTTGATCGCGTCCGGCTGGCTCATGCGAATGTCCACCATCATCTCTTCGCGCAGCCTGCGGCGCAGGCTCATCATGCAATCCAATACTTCTCTGTTCAGCTCCATGGACCTACCCCCGTTAGCTCAAATGGACTGGGCGTCATTCATTGGCAATGGGCCCATTTGTCTCGCCGCGTTTTCCGCGTGCGGATCGTGCCTGCCGCACCTGGCATCCCTGGCATGGCGCACACCTCGCCACTTGGCGATTGCAAAGCGCGTACCAGTTCACACTCTTCGGAACCGCGCGGGCTGTGGCGGGTCGATGGCCTAGGCCGTGCCCTTCGTCGGTGCGTATCGCCCCGGCTTGGCGCGACACTGAAGCGCTGCGCGCGAACCGTTATACTGCGCGGAAATTTGCTTGGAGCCTGTCGGGCTTTTCCGCAGCAGAACAGCGTTTAGTCCGACAGGCTCCTTCCCCCGCGCTCTCTTGAAGGTTGACCCATGCGTAACGATGCCCATGACGAACTCGATCACGTGCCCAGCCTGCGGGCTGAACAGCGTGATCACGATGACTATGCGACCGATCACCCGGAGCCGGCACGCGGCACCACCTATGGCCGTGCCGCCGCTACTGCGCCGGCGAAGTCAGGCGGCACCGGCCCGCTATGGGCGTTGGTTGGGGCTTTGATGATTGCCCTGGGCGGCCTCGGCTGGTGGAGTTTTCAGCAGGTCAGCCTGATGGAGCAGCAACTGGTGGCCACTCAGGAAAGCTTTGCGCGGATCAGTGAGGAAGCCGCGGGGCGGATTCAGGACATTTCCGGCAAGGTGGTGGCGACTGAATCGTCAGTAACCAGCGGCAGCGAAGCGCTGAAACTTCAGGTTAAGCAGTTAGAGAGCAAATTGGCTGAGTTGAGCAAGCTGCAGCAGGGGGCTACCGGCCAACAGGGCGAGCAGAGCAAACGTCTTGAGCAATTGGCCGCTCAGTTGAAGAGCCAGGAAGGCGGTGACGAGAAGCTTGAAGCCGTCCTCAAGAAGCTCGGCGCCGAGCAGGCGGCACTCAAGGCTGAACAGGCTACCTTGAAAAGCGCTTTGGCTGGGCAGAGTAAGGTGGATGAGAAAATCACCAACCTGAGCGGTGAAGTCGCTGCGTTGAAGAAACTGGGCAACCCCAACCAGGCCATCGCCCGCTTGGAGCAGGACCTGCTGGTGATCAAAGGTGATATGGAAAGCCGTTCTGCCGGCAGTAGCACCGCCGAATTTGATGCTTTCCGTGCACAGATGACTCGTAACATCAGCACCCTGCAGGCGCAGGTGCAGAATCTGCAACAGCAGATTGACGCCCGCTGAGTTTGTCGCGTGTCCAATAAAAAGCCCGCCAATTGGCGGGCTTTTTATTGGACGGTGACAGCTGCTGGAAGACGCTGGCGAACCATTGTAGGAGGCGCTTTCGCGGCGAGCTTTAATCGCTGTCTCGCGGCTAAAGCCCCTCCTACGACAAAGGAATGCCCAGGTTTACAGCGTTGGGTAATCGATATAGCCGACTGGGCCTGAGCCGTAGAAGGTTTCCGGGTGCGGCGTGTTCAGCTCAGCATCTTGCTGCAGGCGCGCCGGCAGGTCCGGGTTGGCGATAAATGGGATGCCGAAAGCTACCGCATCGGCTTTGCCGCTTTGCAGCCATTCGTTGGCTTGCGCCTTGGTGAAGCGCTCGTTGGCGATAAATACACCGCCAAAGGCTTCCTTCAGGCTCGGTGACAGGCTGTCGTCGGCTTCCTTTTCACGCGCGCAGATAAAGGCGATACCACGCTTGCCCAGTTCGCGGGCGACGTAGGTAAAGGTTTCGCTACGGTCTGCGTCACCCATGTCGTGGGCGTCGGCGCGGGGTGCCAGGTGCATGCCTACGCGGCCAGCGCCCCACACTTCAATCGCGGCATCGGTCACTTCCAGCATCAAACGCGCACGGTTTTCCAGGCTGCCGCCGTAGCGGTCGCTGCGCTGGTTGGTGCTGCTCTGCAAGAACTGGTCGAGCAGGTAACCGTTGGCACCGTGAATTTCCACGCCATCAAAGCCGGCGGCTTTGGCATTTTCTGCGCCCAAGCGATAGGCATCGACGATATCGGCGATTTCTTCAGTTTCCAAGGCGCGTGGAGTCACGTAGTTCTTCATCGGGCGCACCAGGCTGACATGCCCGGCCGGCTGGATAGCGCTTGGTGCAACGGGTAGCTGGCCATTTAGATAAACCGGATCGGAAATGCGCCCGACGTGCCAGAGTTGCAGAACGATCTTACTGCCAGCGGCATGCACGGCCTTGGTGATATTGCTCCAGCCGCGTACCTGCTCATCGGACCAGATGCCGGGAGTGTCCGGGTAGCCGACGCCCATCGGGGTCACGGCGGTGGCCTCGCTGATGATCAGGCCGGCGCTGGCACGTTGCACGTAATACTCGGCCATCAAGGCGTTGGGCACACGGCCTTCATCAGCGCGGGTACGGGTCAGCGGCGCCATGATGATGCGGTTGTTCAGTTCCAGGTCGCCGATCGTGATGGGATCAAAAAGCGTGGTCATAAATAAGCTTCCTATGTTGGGCTAATACGTAATGGTTTAGAGCGCTTGGCTGATGTGCTTGAGGAAGGCCTGAATGGTGTCTTCATTACGTTTGAAGAAGTGCCATTGGCCGACCTTCTGGCTGCTGATCAGTCCGGCGCGTTGCAAGGTGGCCAAGTGCGCGGAGACTGTGGATTGCGACAGCCCGGTGCGTTGGTCGATCTTGCCGGCGCAGACACCGATTTCCAGCGGGTGATCCTGGTCGGCGAAATAGACGTGTGGCTCTTTCAGCCAGTGCAGGATTTCACGTCGTACCGGATGGGCCAGTGCCTTGATCACGTCATCGATGTCGAGTTGCATGTGGGTCGTTCCGTGTTTGCTGTAACGCCATATCGCGATGGGGCGAACCTTATATCGGGTGCGGGCGATATACAGATCGTTCGTTGCGATAGTCATCATCATCTGTGCTGATGTGTAAGCTGTGGGGTATGAATTACCTCGCGCATTTACACCTTGGCGGTGACACCCGGGCTCAATTGTTGGGCAGCCTGTATGGCGACTTCGTCAAAGGGCCGCTGGCGGGGCAGTGGCCGGCGGATATCGAAGCGGCGATTCGTTTGCATCGGCGCATTGATGTCTTTACTGATAACCACCCGCTGCAATTTCAGGCGCGAGCGCGCTTTGCCGCTGAGCGGCGGCGTTGTTCCGGGATATTGCTGGATGTATTTTTTGATCACTGCCTGGCGCTGCACTGGACTGACTATGCCGCTGAACCCTTACCGGTTTTTACCGGGCGGGTTTATCAGGTGCTGAATGCTGAGCCGCGTTTGCCCGAACGTCTGGCGCTGATTGCACCACGCATGGCCGCGCAGGACTGGTTAGGCAGTTACCGTGAATTTGCCGTGCTGGAGCAGGTGCTGGCGGGCATCGACCGACGGCTGTCGCGGCCGGGGTTGTTGGCGGGCGGTATGGCTGAGCTGGAGCGGCTGTATCAACCGCTGCTGGAGGATTTCCAGCAGTTCTACCCGGAACTACAGGCGTTTGTTGCACAGGAGCAGCAAACCGCAGGTTAGGCGGCTTGACCTTGAGTTTCGGCTGTTGGCTCAGTGTTTGTTGCGCCGAAGAGCGCCTCACGGATTGACTGCTGCGCCGCACGCGCCAGTGCATTGCGATTTAAGTCAGTGCTGGCAATCGGTGTGAGCAGCTGAATCTGCACTTCACCCAGGTCGCTGCCAAGCAGGCGCAGCAGGTGTGAGAGCATGTCGTCATCGCCGATAAATGGCGCCACGCTGCAGGGCTGACCGTTACGCAGGTAACGGATCGCCACCGGTTGCAGCGCTACCCCGCAGTCGATGGCACTGCTCAGCAGGCGGCCATGGAAGGTGCGCAGGCCTAAGCCGTCGGTGGTAGTGCCTTCCGGGAAGATCAGTAGGTTGCGGCCCTGCTGCAAGTGCTTGCCGAGCTGTTGATTGAGCAGGCTGCTATCACCCGAGCCACGACGGATAAACAGGGTGCCGGCCTTGAGCGCCAGCCAGCCGGCCACCGGCCAGGTGCGTACTTCGGCCTTGGACAAAAAAGACAGCGGGGTGAGCATGCCCAGCAGTGGAATGTCGGTCCAGGACACGTGATTACTGACCCACAGCATCGGCTCGCGTGGCAGTTCGCCTTGTACCTGCAGGCGAAACGGTAGCGCCGCTGCCAGGCGCGCGAGAAACCAGCGGGTGAGGCGCTGGCGAGTGGGCATCAGGTCATGCCGGGCCAGCCGCTCGAGCAGGGTGATGCCCGCCGCCAGGAGGGCGCCGAGGCTGATCACCGCCAGCAGGCGCGCCAGGCGCAGGTACACACGCAATGTCTTCATCAAAGTCTCCTGCTGGCAAACACAAACGCCGGCACTGTCTACAGGCTGTCGGCGAGTTGTGCAACTGTGCTCAGAACCTGTTCACGATCTGCTGCGCGCCAGCCCTGCGGTGTTAGTAGCAGGCCTTCGCTCGCGAGATCGTGAGCCGGCTCTCAGACGGCGGCCTTGAAGTGCCGTGCATAGCGCGGACATAGCTCATCACGCTTAAGCAGGATAAACACGTCGGCGACCTGGAAGTCCTGATCCCAACACGGCTCACCGCAGATCTTCGCGCCCAGGCGCATATAGGCTTTGAGCAACGGTGGCATCTCAGCGATCACGTTGTTGGGTACTTCCAGGGTTGGTAGCGGCGTTTTGGGTTCGGCGCGTAGGTGTTCGGTACACAGGTAACGTTCGCGCAGGCGCTGCATGATCGCCTGGGCTTGAATACCACCGTCCTGCATGGAGATGCTGGCGCAGCCCATGAGGTAGCGATACCCACCCTGATTGAGCACCTCAGCCAGTTCGCCCCAGAGCACGGCGATGGTCGCGCCGTTGCGGTAGGCCGCATCGACGCAGGTGCGGCCGATTTCCAACACGGGCCCTTCAAGGTTCACCAGGCCGTGCAGGCTGAATTCTTCTTCGCTGTAGAAACGCCCCAGGCTGGCTGCGGCCTGGTGGTCGAGCAGGCGGGTGGTGGCGACCAATGCACCGCTGTTCATATCGCGCACGCCAATGTGCTGGCAATGAATGTCATAGTCGTCCATGTCCAGACCCAGCTCGGCACCTTTAAGTTTGGCATCGAACTCGGCGCTGAATACGCGGTAGCGCAGCGCCTGGGCTTCGCGCAGTGCGCTAGCGCCCTGTAAACGCTCGGCTTGCAGGCGACGTGCGGGGGTAGTGCGGTCGCGGATGATTGCCATCTGAGTCATGCCTGAGTCTCCGTTAGCCGGCTTTTTGCCTTGCAGCCGGTCGATCTTGTTGGGCAAGCTCAGGCTAGGTAGTGGTGGTGTCACCTCCATGAAACTTTGGTGATGCTTGTGTGACAGTGATTTTGATAACCCGATAAGGAGCCATGCATGCCCTGGCAAGAGTTGTTGAGCCCGCAAACACGTTTGCCGGTTACGGACCTTGAGGCGTGGTACGCCAGCCTGCTTGAGCGCATTGGCAATCCGACCCCGTTGCAGTTGGCGATGCTCGGTGGGCGGTTGGCCGCGACGCCGGGGCTGGCTTTTCTGGCCGGCTATCAAGGCGCGTTGCGGGCACTTTGGCCGGCTGCCCCCTGGACGTTAGGGGCGCTGTGCGTGACGGAAAACCGCAGCACGCGCCCCGCGGATATGGCTACACGAATGCATGCGCTGAGCCTTGATGGGCGCAAAGATTTCGTCACAGCCGCCGAGGCTGCCGATTGGCTGCTGGTGGCCGCCCGTGCAGAGGAACCTGACCAGCCGATACAGCTCGCCCTGGGGGTGGTGCGTAACGGTGCACCGGGCGTGCGCATCGAAACGTTGCCGGCGTTGCCACTGATGCCGGATGTTAGCCATGGCCGTCTGCACTTGCAGGGCGCGCACTGTGAGCGGTTGCCTGGCGATGGTTGGACGGCTTACGTCAAACCGTTTCGCACGCTGGAAGATACCCACGTGCTCATGGCGTTGACCGCCTGGTTGTTCGGCGTGGCGCAGGAGTCGGCCTGGCCGCAGGCGCTGCAGTTACGCCTGCTCGGTTTGCTGGCGGGTTGTGCGGAGGTGACGCGCTATAGCCCGAGCGGCGCTGAAACGCATGTGCTGTTAGCGGGTTTGTTTAGCCAGTTTGATAGCCTGCGCGATGATGTGGAGGCTGCGTTTGCGGCGGGTAAGGCGCACTGGGCGCAGCTTTGGTTGCGCGACAAAGGCCTGTTGTCGATGGCCAGTAGCGCCCGCAAGACACGTTTGCAGAAGGCTCAGGCGGTTCTTGGCATAACCCTTTGATCTATGCCTGGTGGGCCGCTTGATCCAGATCAGTAAGCGAGCCGCGGCAGGTCGTTAAGCTCGCTGGCTTTCGGATGAGAGCCTGCCATGCGACGCGAACCCATAATGCTGTTCGATAACGGCGAGCATCAATGCATGATGTTCGATGATCTGGTCAGCGGGGAGGGCGTGCAGTCCAACCAGTTTCTGATCACCGACAGCGGGCAGTCCCTGCTGCTCGATCCCGGTGGTGATTTGACCTACACACCGCTGTCGTTGGAGCTGTCCAAACACATCTCGGTGCAGGACCTGACCTATATCTTCGCTTCGCACCAAGACCCGGACATCATTGCCTCTCTGGATAAATGGTTGCTGCACACCCGCGCACGGGTTATTTGCTCGAAGCTGTGGGCGCGTTTTTTGCCGCACCTGACAGCCAACTACCTGGCCCTCAGCCATGGCATTAATACCTTCGACCGAATCATCGCGTTGCCCGATCGAGGTCAGGCCTTTCGCTTGGGTCAATGCACGCTGAAAGCGGTGCCCGCGCACTTTTTACACTCGGTGGGTAACTTCCAGCTGTATGACCCTGTGAGCAAAATCCTGTTCTCTGGCGACATGGGCGCATCCTTGGTCGACGATGCGCATCCGGTCAGCGATTTCGCCAACCATGTGCCGAATATGCTCGGGTTTCATCGGCGTTATATGGCCAGTAATAAAGTCTGTCGTTTGTGGGCCGCGATGGTTCGCGGGATGGACGTGGCGATGATCGTGCCGCAACACGGCCGGCCGTTTATGGGAGCAGAAATGATCAATGCCTTCCTTTATTGGATCGAGAACCTTGAGTGCGGCATGGATCTGATGGGGTCAGATGACTACAGCGTGCCGCGTTAAGCACGGCTGACTTATCGCGCCGGATTGTCCGTTAATGCGGCGTGTTCGGCGCTTTTTACCGTCATCTTGACCGTGCTAGGGTGCCGCCTTCGATTTCAGCAAAGGCGCTGCCATGCTCTCCTCTCTATTCCCTTCGTCGCGTCGGGTGCTGGCCTGTTTAATCGCCCTTAGCAGTGCCTGCGCGCAGGCCGAAAACTGGCCCGGTGAAGACTGGTCAAGCCAACTTGTCGCGCCGAGCACAGCGATCAGCGCGCTGGACAGTTATGCCTTCCCTGCGCGCGATGAGACTACCCGCAAAGGCGTGCGCACTGATGCCCTGTTGGTGATTCGCGACGGTCAGGTGGTGTATGAGCGCTATGCCGAGCCCACTTCAGCGGCGACGCCGCACCTAGGCTGGTCGATGGCCAAGAGCATACTCGCGACCACAATGGGCGTGGCATACGGCCAGGGGCTGTTCAAGCTGGATGCGCCGGTGGCGGATTATTACCCACCCTTCAGCGCACACCCGCAGATCAAAGTCGGTCATCTGCTCAACTGGGCCTCGGGTCTGGACTGGCAGGAAGACTATGAATACGCCCCGCTGAAGTCTTCGGTGGTGGCCATGCTTTACACCCGTGGCCGCAGCGATATGGCAGCCTTCACCGCCGCGCATACGGCTGATGCCGAACCGGGTGCGCGCTTTCGTTATTCCAGCGGCGACACCAACGTGCTGTCAGCGGCGCTCAAGGGCATGGTCGGCGAGGCGGCGTATGCCGACTACCCCTGGACGGCGCTGTTCAATCCGCTGGGCATCAAGTCTGCCGTTTGGGAAGCCGATGCCGCGGGCACCTTTGTTGGCTCTTCTTACCTGTATATGACCGCACGTGATCTGGCGCGCGTAGGCCTGCTGATGCAACGCGAGGGCCGTTGGGGTGAGCAGCAAGTGCTGCCTAAAGCCTGGGTTGAGTTCAATCGCACGCCGTTTGCCAATTACCAGCCGCAGGCGGATAAGCCCAATGAGTCTGTTCCGGGCGGGCAGTGGTGGCTCAATGTGTCTGTGGCCGGGGCGCGCAAACCGTGGCCGGATGCACCCAGCAACACCCTGGTGGCCTCAGGGCATTGGGGGCAGGGCCTGTATGTGCTGCCTGATGAAAAACTGGTGATCGTGCGTTATGCCGATGACCGTGACGGCAGTTTTGATCGCAACCATTTCCTCAAATTAGTACTCGCGGCCACAGCCACTGAGGTGCAGCCATGATTCGCCGTCGACCGTTCAGTGCGCTGCTATTGCTGATTCTGTTGTTGCTGGCTGCCTTGGGTTGGCAGAACCGGGCTCATCTGCAAGCCTTCCCCGACATCATTGGTGCTTACTCAGCCAAGGAATATTGTTCGTGCCGTTATGTGGCGAATAACCCTGCGCAGTATTGCGAGGCTTACGTGGCGCAATATGTGCCGCTATCAGGCTTTTTTGATGATGTTGCACACAGGCGCGTCACGGCGCGCGGGTTGGGCCGTACACAGAGTGCGCAGTGGTTGAACCCACGCCAAGGCTGTCAGCTGCTAGCAGAGCCGACGGTGTTGCCGCCGTCCTGAGATGGCTGTCATGGCAAGGGTTTGCAATGCATGGCAGGGCGGCTATGGTGGCGTCTTCGTATCTGACCGTGAAGTGTCATGCCTGAAGTTCTGTCTCGTGTGAGCCACCATGGCCTATAGCGTATTCCCTTGGCGACGCGGCAATGCGGTGAGCCTGCTGGTCGATGGCCCGTGTTTTTTTGCGCAGATGCTCAAGCGTATTAATGCCGCGCAACGCCATGTAGAGCTGGAACTCTATCTGTTGGAAAGCGGCGCGTGCTCTACGGTGTTGGTGGATGCCTTATGTGCTGCCGCTGAGCGTGGTGTCGCGGTGCGCTGCCTGTTTGACGGGTATGGCGGGCAGGGCTTACTGCTGCCGGATCGCCAGCGGTTAGACGCCGCAGGTATTCAGGTGAAGTGGTACAACCCGGTACGTTGGCGGCATGGCGTGCGTAACTTTCACCGTGATCATCGTAAGGTGTTGGTGGTGGACGCGCAGTTCGCCTTCGTCGGCGGTACTGGCGCTACAGATGCCTTCTGGCAGCCTGAAGAGGCCGAAAGCCGCTGGCATGAAGTCATGGTGGAAATCAGTGGCCCCTTGGTCGCGGATTGGCTGCAGTTGTTTGAGCGCCAGTGGCAGATGGACCAAGGCTGGATTGTCTGGCGGCCGCGTTTACCCCTGCGCATCAAAACTCTGTTGGCGTTGCCGGCTGTTGGGGATGGTTTGGGCCGTGTTGCCTTTGCTGATGCGGTGCAACACCGCGATATTCTCTACTCGCTGGTGCGCATGTTGCGCAGCTCCAAGCGCCGCATATGGCTGGCCACCCCTTATTTTTTACCGACGTGGCGGGTGCGCCGGGTGCTGCGCCAAGCGGCGGCACGTGGCGTAGATGTGCGCCTGCTGCTAGCCGGTAACAATACCGACCATCCGCCCATACGTTTTGCTGGGCAGCGTTATTACGCCAGCCTGCTGAAAGCCGGTGTGCAGATATTCGAATACCAGCCGCGTTTTCTGCACCTGAAGATGGTCTTGGTGGACGACTGGGTCAGCATAGGGTCGTGTAATTTCGATCACTGGAACCTGCGATTCAACCTGGACGCCAACCTGGAAGCGCTCGACCCTTCGTTTACTGCCAGCGTCGCGGCCTGCTTTGAGCGTGACTTTGCCGACAGCCAGTTGATTGATGGTAAAGCCTGGTTGGCCAGGCCTTGGTACATCCGCGTGCAGCAAAAAGTGTGGGGCGTTCTGGATCAGCTGATGTTCAAACTGCTGAATCGCCGTCGCTGAGCCACACTTTTGTCGGGTGTGGCTCGCGCAGGGCGGCGCTATGCTCGTTTGATAACATCGTTAAGGATGCTGTCGATGCGTAGTTTGCCCTGGCTCATTGTGTTGTTGTCTGTGGTGCTGAGTGGCTGCTCGAGCCCAGGGGCGTTCTTTGGTGCAACGCAGGGCGAAGCGTTTCGCCCGCACCCGCTCACTGATGGCAATCATGCGCGGGTCTACCTGTATCGTCCGCAGAGTGCATGGGCCGACCAGGAACTGGAGGCGCCCGCGCTGTTTCTCAATAACGCCCGCATTGGCAGCTTGCCGAGCAAGGCCTATATGGTCTTTGAGTTCGACACTGCGCGTTACCAGTTGGAAATGCGGCGCCCCCTCTTAGGTACGTACTGGACGCTCTTCGCCGATGGTCCGCTGGATTTCACCTTGATCAGCAGTTTCACCCTGGATGCTGAGGCCGGTGGCACCTATTACCTGCGTTATGACGAGCTGAATCCGCCTCCAGTCAATGAGCAGGCGCCTGCGCAGGGCGATGGACCGCTGCAGTTGGTTTCGCAGGAAGTCGCTCATCAAGAAATCGCCACAACCCGTGAAATTCAACCCGTCGAGCGAATTGCCGCTAGCGGCGAAACCGAGCGTATGCAACGTAGCTTCTGGCGCAAGATCGGCCAGTCGTTGGACAAGATCGGCATCTAAACGCAACGGACCAGCGCAAGGCTGGTCCGTCAGGGTGTTGAGTGCGGGGAACCCCGCGTGTTTCGTTCTTCGGGCTTAGATTAACTCCACCGCAACGGCTGTCGCTTCACCGCCGCCGATGCACAGCGAAGCTATGCCGCGCTTACCGCCGGTGTTCTTCAGTGCGTTGATCAGGGTCAGAATGATCCGCGAGCCAGTGGAACCGACTGGGTGGCCCTGGGCGCAGGCGCCGCCATAGATGTTGACCTTGGCGTGATCCAGGCCGTGCTCGCGTATGGCCAGCATGGTTACCATGGCGAAGGCTTCGTTGATTTCGAACAGGTCGACCTCGGCCTTGTTCCAGCCGGTTTTCTTCAGCAGGTTGGTGATCGAGCCAATCGGCGCGATGGTGAACTCGCTTGGGTCCTGGCTCTGGGTCGCGTGGCCGACGATTTTCGCCAGTGGCTTGAGGCCGCGTTTGGCGGCTTCTTCGGCGGTCATCAGCAGCAAGGCCGAGGCGCCGTCGGAAATCGAGCTGGCGTTGGCGGCGGTAATGCTGCCGTCCTTGCGGAAGGCTGGTTTCAGGCTGGGGATTTTCTCCAGGTTGGCGTTCAGCGGCTGTTCGTCATCCTTGACCACGACATCGCCCTTGCGGCCGCTGACGGTGATCGGGACGATTTCCGCATCCAGCGCACCGCTGGCGATGGCTGCCTGAGCGCGCTTGAGCGACTCGATGGCGTAGGCGTCCATTTCTTCGCGGGTGATGCCGTACTGGTCGGCGGTTTCCTGGGCGAAGGAGCCCATCAGGCGGCCGGTACGCGCATCTTCCAAACCGTCGAGGAACATATGGTCTTTGATCTCGCCATGGCCCATGCGCAGGCCCGTGCGGGCTTTGCTCAAGATGTAGGGCGCGTTGGACATGCTTTCCATGCCACCGGCGATCATCACGTTATTAGTGCCGGCCTTGAGCAGGTCATGGGCCAGCATCACGGCCTTCATGCCCGAGCCGCACAGCTTGTTGATGGTGGTGCAGCCAGTGGCGGCGGGCAGGCCGGCATTTAGTGAGGCTTGACGCGCCGGACCTTGCTTGAGGCCTGCTGGCAGCACGCAGCCCATGATCACTTCTTCTACATCGGCGGCGGCAATACCGGCACGCTCAACGGCCGCGCGAATCGCTGCTGCGCCTAGATCGACGGCAGCCACGCTCGACAGCTTGCCTTGGAAACCACCCATTGGCGTACGTGCGCCGCTGACGATGACGATATCGGACATTGGAAACTCCTTAATAGTGAGCCAAACAAACCCAGTGGCTAGCCGCTGATTCTACTGCGTGACTAAAAAAGCCCAAAGAGTCACGCGGAAAATCATTCTTTGGGTTGATTTGGTTGAGTGGATGGCGCTCTAGATTGGGCGCACTGAAAAATTTGTGAACTAAGGTACCGCCATGCTGAAGACTCGCCTGATTAAACCCGCCGATAACGCCCACCAAGCGCCGTTGCTGATCAAGCGTCTGCTGCTGTCTGGCATCCGCTATGAGAAAACGCGGGAAATCGTTTACCGCGATCAGCTGCGTTACAGCTATGCGACGCTTAATGAGCGTATTGCTCGGCTCGCCAACGTGTTGACTGAAGCGGGGGTCAAAGCGGGGGATACCGTGGCGGTGATGGACTGGGACAGCCACCGTTACCTTGAATGCATGTTCGCCATCCCGATGATCGGCGCGGTACTGCACACCATCAACATCCGCCTGTCGGCCGATCAGATTCTTTACACCATGAATCATGCCGACGATAAGTTCGTGCTGGTCAACAGTGAGTTTGTGCCGCTTTACAAGGGTATTGAGGGCCAACTGACCACCGTCGAGAAGACCATTCTGCTGACGGACGCCGCGGAAAAAACCGCTGACCTAGGTGGGTTGGTCGGCGAGTATGAGACCTTGCTGGCCGCTGCCAGCCCGCGTTACGACTTCCCCGATTTTGACGAGAACTCGGTCGCCACCACCTTCTACACCACCGGCACCACTGGTAATCCCAAGGGGGTGTATTTCAGTCACCGCCAGCTGGTGCTGCACACCATGGCCGAGGCCAGCGTGCTGGGCAGCCTGGACAGCATCCGCCTGTTAGGCACCAATGATGTGTATATGCCAATCACCCCGATGTTCCACGTGCACGCCTGGGGCATTCCGTATGTGGCGACCATGTTGGGGATCAAGCAGGTCTATCCGGGGCGTTATGAGCCGGATCTGCTGTGCAAGCTGATCAAGGACGAGAAGGTCACGTTCTCCCATTGTGTGCCGACCATTCTGCAGATGGTGATGAATGCACCCGGCGCCCAGGGGCAAGATTTTGCTGGGTTGAAAATGATCATCGGTGGTAGCGCGCTGACCCGTTCGCTGTATGACGCCGCCAAAGCGCGCGGGATTCAATTGACCGCCGCCTATGGCATGTCGGAAACCTGCCCATTGATCTCCTGTGCGCACATCAATGATGAAATGCTTGCGGGCAGCGAGGACGAACGCACCACCTACCGAATCAAAGCTGGCGTACCTGTACCGCTGGTGGAGGCCGCCATCATGTCCGCCGACGGCACCCTATTGCCCGCCGATGGCGAAAGTCAGGGTGAGTTAGTGTTGCGTGCGCCGTGGCTGACTCAAGGCTATTTCCGCGAGCCGGAGAAAGGTGCGGAGCTGTGGCAGCACGGTTGGTTGCACACAGGTGACGTGGCCACGATCGATGACTTCGGCTTTATCGACATTCGCGACCGCATCAAGGATGTGATCAAAACGGGCGGTGAGTGGATTTCCTCCCTAGAGCTGGAGGATTTGATCAGTCGCCACCCGGCTGTGCGCGAAGTGGCTGTGGTGGGTGTGGTCGATCCGCAATGGGGCGAGCGGCCTTTTGCTCTGCTGGTGGTGCATGAAGGACAAAGTCTGGACGCCAAAGCTCTGAAGGAACACCTCAAGCCTTTTGTCGATCAAGGCAGCATTAATAAGTGGGCGATACCGTCGCAGATTGCGCTTGTTACCGAAGTTCCCAAAACCAGTGTCGGCAAGCTGGATAAGAAACGTATTCGCCTGGATATCGTCCAGTGGCAGGCAGCCGGCAGTCCATTTTTATCCACTCTTTAAGCTTTTTTGTAACGGGTGAGGCGCAGGCCTCGCCCGATGCTGTATTGGCAGGTGAATATGCTCAGAGCCTTTTGGGTAAGGGCTTTCAGCCGATCAGATAATGTTTTTTGACTGTGTTCTGCGCGCCTGTGATGGCTGTTCTATTAGCGGCGAACAGAGTCGTTTTCAGTGACTGCTCAGTCAAACAAGCGTTTGGCTTGCTAATTGCTCGTTCCAAGCCATTCTTGGCTTTGCCGGCTGTGCTACATACGCCGAAACCTGCGAGCCAGAGTGCCTGGGGACTGCAAATCACACTTTCGAGGGATCAAGCAGACGTACCCGCTGGCTATAGTTCGCACCATCCATAACAAAAAACACATGGAGTAGCGTCGATGACAAAAATCCAAAACACCTGGCGCCTGGCAAAACTGCCACTGGCCGTCAGCCTCGCATCCACCCTCGCCGCTCCAGCTTTTGGCGTGACTTTTGATATCGGCGAGATCGAAGGGCAGTTTGACTCCTCGCTGTCGGTTGGCGCGAGCTGGTCCGTGCGTGGGGCCGACCCAGATCTGATCGGTGCCAACAATGGCGGGAAAGGTCTGTCGCAGACCACCGATGATGGCCGTTTGAATTTCAAGAAAGGCGAGACCTTCTCAAAGATTTTCAAGGGTATTCACGATCTTGAGCTGAAGTACGGTGATACCGGTGTATTTGTGCGTGGTAAGTACTGGTACGACTTTGAACTGAAGGACGAAAGCCGTCTGTTTAAAGACATCAGCGACAGTAACCGCAAAGAAGGCGCTCAAGCCTCTGGCGCACAAATTCTCGACGCCTTCGTCTATCACAACTATGCAATTGCTGACCAACCGGGTTCGGTTCGTCTGGGCAAGCAGGTTGTAAGCTGGGGCGAAAGTACCTTCATCCAGAATGGCATCAATGCGGTCAACCCAATTGATGTGTCTGCATTCCGTCGTCCAGGCGCGGAAATCAAGGAAGGCCTAATTCCGGTCAACATGTTCTATGTGGCGCAAAGCCTCACTGAAAACCTGTCGATGGAAACCTTCTATCAACTGGAATGGGACCAGACGGTCGTCGATAACTGCGGAACATTCTTCTCGCAAGTCGATGTGGCAGCAGATGGTTGTGACGATAATCTTCGTTTGCTGACTAACAATCCCACGTCTATTCGTACACTTAACAGCCTATTTCTGGGTCCAGCAGGCCTGAGCCTTGATGCTAACTCTGAGGGTAGCCTGGTTGTGCGTGGTGACGATGTAGACGCACGCGATAGCGGTCAATGGGGGCTGGCGTTCCGTTATCTCTTCGAGCCGCTGGATACCGAGTTCGGCTTGTATGCGATGAATTACCATAGCCGGGCTCCATTCTTAAGTGCGAAGGCTCCTAACCAACGCACTTATGACATTGCGAATCGCATTTTGCCGCTTAGCAGCTCAGGCGCAGCCCTTGCAATTGCCGGCAGCTCGGAATACTTCATTGAATACCCAGAAGATATTCGTCTTTATGGTTTGAGCTTCTCTACTACCTTGCCTACTGGTACGGCTTGGAGTGGTGAGATCAGCTACCGGCCTAATGCTCCTGTAGCGTTGAATACGACCGATATTCTCTTCTCTGGTGTTCGTCCGCTTGGTCCTAATAACCCTTATGCGGATGCATCTGTTTTAGAAGGCGCGCCGGGTACAACTCAGCATGGGTATAAGCGTAAAGAAGTCACTCAGTTGCAAACCACATTCGTACACTTTGTTGATCAGGTAATGGGCGCCAGCCGCCTTACCTTGATTGGTGAAGTAGGCATGACTTTTGTGGGTGGGTTGGAAAATAACAGCGAGGCACGTTACGGTCGCGATCCGGTCTTCGGCCCGGGTGAGCTGCCTAATGGTACTTGTCAAAATCTGAACCAGGTAACGCTTGCAGGTGCCGTTGGTAATACTGATTTCTCTAATGTCAGCAAGCACTGTAATGACGACGGTTTCACCACCCATAGTTCTTGGGGCTACCGTACCCGTGCTATCTGGGATTATCCGGATGTATTTGCCGGCGTGAACCTGCGCCCGAGCGTGGCATGGCAGCATGACGTAGATGGCTATTCGCCTGGTCCAGGTGCCAACTTCGAAGAAGGTCGTAAGGCTGTCAGCCTAGGGTTGGATGCCGAGTACCAGAACACCTACACCGCTAGCCTGGCTTACACCGACTTCTTTGGTGGTAAATACAGCACTTCAATTGATCGCGACTTTGTTGCGCTCAGCTTCGGCGTGAACTTCTAAGCGGACGAGATTTTTGAGGACCAATATGACTATGAAAACAACAAAAAGTCTGCTGCAAACCGGTGCGCTGACACTCTCGCTGCTGGCCAGCGGTGTGATGGCGGCCGTATCGTCGGATGAAGCTGCCAAGCTGGGTACCACGCTGACGCCAGTCGGTGCTGAAATGGCAGGTAATGCGGATGGTTCGATTCCGGCCTGGACTGGCGGTCTGCCAGCAAGCGCCGGTGCTGCTGATGCGGCCGGTTTCCTTTCGGATCCGTTCCCGAGTGAGCAGCCACTGTTTACTATCACCGCGCAGAACGTAGATCAGTACAAAGCCAACCTGACCCCAGGTCAGCTGGCGATGTTCAAGCGTTATCCGGACAGCTACAAAATGCCGGTATTCGCCACTCATCGTACGGCCACTATGCCGGACTTTGTTCTGAATGCTGCGAAGAGCAACGCCGTCAATACTAAGATGGTTGAAGGCGGTAACGGTCTGGAGAACTTTGATCAGGCCATTCCTTTCCCAATTCCGAAAGATGGTCTGGAAGCGATCTGGAACCACATCACCCGTTACCGTGGTGGTAGCGTGAAGCGTCTGGTAACCCAGGCGACTCCGCAGCCGAACGGTTCTTACAGCCTGGTTTACTTCCAGGATGAGTTCACCTTCCGGGGTGCGCTGAAGGATGCTGACACCAGCAAGCCAAGTAACGTGCTGTTCTACTTCAAGCAGCGGGTAACCGCTCCGTCGCGCCTGGCTGGTAACGTGCTGCTGGTACACGAAACCCTTAACCAGGTGAAGGAGCCGCGTTTGGCGTGGCTGTACAACGCCGGTCAGCGTCGTGTACGTCGTGCGCCGCAGGTATCGTATGACGGTCCAGGTACTGCAGCCGATGGCCTGCGTACTTCTGACAACTTCGACATGTACAACGGTGCTCCTGACCGCTACGAGTGGAAACTCAATGGCAAGAAGGACGTATACATCGCTTACAACAGCTACCGTTTGGACTCTCCAAAGCTGAAGTATGACCAGATCATCAAGGCTGGCCACATCAACCAGGATCTGACCCGTTATGAGCTGCACCGTGTATGGAATGTGACTGCAACCCTGAAGTCGGGCGAGCGTCACATCTATGCCAAGCGTGACTTCTACCTCGACGAAGATACCTGGCAAGCAGCTGTGATTGACCACTACGACGGTCGCGGTACTTTGTGGCGTGTGGCTGAAGCCCATGCTCAGTACTACTACGACAAGAAAGTGCCGTGGTACAGCGTAGAGACCCTGTATGACCTGCTGTCCGGTCGTTACCTGGCTCTGGGTATGAAGAACGAAGAGAAAAGTGCTTACGAGTTCGACTACCCCGCTAAGGAAAGCGATTACACCCCAGCGGCCCTGCGCCAGTCGGGCGTACGCTAAACCTGATTGATGCTGCATAAAGAACCGGCCCGCGAGGGCCGGTTTTTTTATGGCTGGGTATCCAATATGGTCATTTGCTTTACCGTCGCGGCGTAACGATAAAGCGTTATGCCGCGAGTTTTATGCCGACGCTAAGCAAAAAAAACGGCTGCTGGAGGATAAGCAATCATTGCTGTTTTCTACCTGAGAACCGTAAGGGCTTCAAATGCGTGCATCAAGACGCTAGGCTGCTGAGCATTGGTAGTGCCTCTGCCTGACTACTACAAGAAACCGCTTGATGAATGATTTGTCTCCAATTGCTGGCTTGGTTGCAGCGCCCAACACACTGGGCGGGCATTTCTATCGGCCGCCTTTACCCGCCAGTTATGTGCCGCGCCCCGCACTGTGTGAGCGTTTGCTGGGCGGCTTGGCGGGGCGACTGCTATTGGTCAGCGCGCCTGCCGGGTTTGGTAAAAGCTCATTGGCCATCGAGTTTTGTGAGCACTTGCCTGAGCAGTGGCAAAGTTTGTGGCTGGGTTTGAGTGCCCGCGACAGCGATCCTGGGCGCTTTCTTGAACGCTTGCTGAATGGCTTGCAGCAGTTTTTCCCAGGGGTTGGTCAAGAAGCACTGGGGTTGCTGCGGCTGCGCCAACGGCATCAACCTTTTGCATTCGAGGAGTGGCTCGATGGTCTACTCGATGAGCTGGCCCTATGCCTTAACCCGCAGCATCCGCTGTTGCTGGTGTTGGATGATTACCACTTAGCTCAAGGCGCAGTGCTTGACCGGTGTCTGCAGTTTTTTCTGAGCCACCTGCCGCCGGGTTTGGTGATGCTGGTGACCAGTCGTCAACGGCCAGACTGGCATTTGGCGCGGCTGCGGTTGTCGCGTCAGTTGCTCGAGCTACACGAGCAAGACCTACGTTTGAGCGACCGCGAGAGTACCGAGTTGCTTGCCTTGCAGGGCTCAGTGTTAACCGCTGAGGCGTTGACGGCTTTGCTGCAGCGCAGCGAAGGCTGGGTGGCAGGTTTGCGTTTGTGGTCGCTCGCTGCCAGTGAAGCGCAGGATTCAAGCGCGTTACCGGCGCAGGCCCAGCGCGGTAACGGGTTGATTCATGACTACCTGTTAGAAGAAGTGATCGAGCGGCAGCCCGTCGAGGTGCAGGCTTTTCTCTATGAGACGGCCAGTCAGGAGCGCTTCTGCGCTGAGCTGTGTGATGCCGTGCGCGATGCCCATGATAGCGGCGCGATTTTGCGCCACCTGCAGGCCCATCAGGTGTTTTTGGTGCCGCTGGATGAGCAGGGTAAATGGTTTCGCTACCATCACCTGTTTTCTGATCTGCTGCGCAGTCGCCCGCAGCCTTTAGCCATTTTGCACTTGCGCGCTTGCCGCTGGTTCAGCGGCGCGGGGCTGCTAGATGAGGCGATTGAGCAGGCGCTGCGTGCTGGACAGCCCGACGTGGCGGCGAATCTGGTGCAGAACCTTTCAGAGGAGCAGCTGCTCGCTGAGCAGAACGTCGCGACTTTGCTGCGCTGGAAAATGGATTTGCCGGACAGCTTGCTGACCAGTACCCCGCGCTTGATTCTGCTGTATGGCTGGGCATTGGCGTTGGCTTGTCAGCTGGATGCGGCCGAAGAATTGCTGCACCAGCTCGAGCGTTTTTTGCCTGCGCGTGAGCGCGCCGAGCAGGAAGGTTTACTGTCCCAATGGTTGGCCCTGAGTGGCGTGATTGCCCGCGGTCGTGGCGACAGCGCCAAGGCGCAGGCCTATTGCAGTGAAGCGTTGAGCTGCCTGCCGCTTGATCGTTATGGTCAGCGCCTGATGTGTTTATCCAGTCTGTCCAATCTGGCGATTGTGCATGGTGATCTATGGCGCGCCCGAGGGCTGAATCGTGAGGCGTTAGAGTTAGCGCAGCGCGTCGGCAATCCGTTGTTTGAAGCCTTGGCCCACTACGACCGAGCGCGGGTTCTGCAAGCCCGCGGTGAGGTGTTACGTGCGCTAGATGAAGTGCGCCAAGGGCTGCAGCGTTTGGCGAGTTTGCCCGCGCAGCGCCAATATGCGGTGCGTGGGCGGCTGACTTTATATGAAGGATATCTACTGAGTCTGCGCCTGCAACCGCAGCTGGCGCGGCAGCGGCTGCACGCCGGGATTGCGGAGGCACGTGGTTGTCGCGACATCAGTGTGCTGATCGGTTATTGCGTGCTAGCCAGCCTTGAGGGGCGCACGGGCCACTTGCCCGAAGCCTTTGCTCAGCTGGCCGAGGCCGAGCGATTGATGCATATCTGGGATATTCCGCCGATCTACTACCTGGCGATGATCACGTTAGCCAAATGTGAGTTGTGGTTGCGTCAGGATCAGCGTGAGCTGGCGAGTGTCTGGCTGAGCCGCTTGTTGGATGCCTATGGCGGCGAACAGGCCGCTGCCGCTCCGGAGTTTCACCCGCAACTGCCGTTGCATATTCAGCTACACCTGGCTACCTCCGAGCGATTACAGGGGGAGGATGAGCATGCCGAGCGGCGCCTGCGTGGGCTGATCCAGCTGGCGCAAAACGCCGGTGGGCAGCTGTTGGGTGCTATTGCGCAGATGCAACTCACTGGCTTGCTGCGTGACAGCGGGCGTGAGCGTGAAGCCCAGCTGCAGTTACGCAGTGCTTTGCAGGCGGCTGCAGGTGGTGGGTTGCTGCCGTTCCATAGCATGTTGAATCAGCAGCCGGACTGGTTGCGTGAACAATTAATGACGCAGGAATCGAGCCCTTTGACTGAGGCATTGCTGGGGTTGCTGCCACAGGCTGTGCAGGTGGTCAGTCAGGATGACTATGCCAGTGTGGTCGATGCCTTGAGCTCGCGTGAGTTGGCGGTGCTGGAGCTGATCGCTCAGGGTTGTTCCAATCAGGAAATCAGTGAGTGTTTATTTATCTCGCTGCACACGGTGAAGACCCACGCCCGGCATATCAACAGCAAGCTGGGCGTCGAGCGCCGCACACAGGCTGTCGCGCGGGCCAAGCACCTTGGCTTACTGCGCTGATTCGGTAGGCACGGAAAGATCGAGGCTGCGCGTGGGAGCCTGGCGCGGCTGCGCCTCTGCGGCCGCCAGCTTGCTCTGCACATCGCGCTGGATGCTCAGTAACACAGGCTGCAACTCGCGCATCGAGGCCTGCACTTCGCTGTAGGTGTGTTGCTGAGCCAGTTGTTCGATGCGTTGCAGCAGTGCTGCACGCACATCCGTACTGAGATGGATAAACAGCCCGGGCAGTTGCTTGCTCAGTTCGGCGCTGTAGAGCACCAGTTCCTCACGGCCGAACTGCTTGGTCAAACCAAGATAATCGAGGGCGCTGGACGTCAGCATAGCGGCTGCCGCCTTGGTTTCATGCAGGCCCTGCAAGCGTACCGGGTTGCTTTGCTCGCTTGCAGACAGCGTCATCCAAAACTCCGTGGTGAGGGTGAACAGTACAGCCTGTTGGCGCAATGAATAGCTCATCAACCCGAGTGCCTCGGCAGCATAGGGCTGTTGCACAGCGCGAAAATCAAAGTACAGGCGCATCAGCTCCTTGAGGCGAAACAAGGCTTCACGAGCTTCGTTTTGCCGTAACTCCAAGGGCGCGTAGATGTTCAGCTGCGGGCGGAAATTTTCCTCGCTGACCATGCGCTGGTAGATCGGCCCGGTGAATTCGCCGCTGCGGCGGGGCAGGGCATTGAGCTGCGTACTGTCGACCTTGTTGAGTGCGTCCAGCAGTTGCTGATAATCGGCGCTGTTCCACGGCTTGTGGATGTCAGGGATTTTCTGGCCGAGGTAGAACAGCTCGGCGGCCTGCACGGGCGACAACAGAACCAGTAAAAGGATGGCCAGCGGTAACGTGCGGCGTAGTGGTAGCGTGTGTGGCACAAGAATAGTCCCGCGAATATGACGTGGCCCAGCGTAACCAGCTCAGCGGCCGGCGTCACCCGCGCCTTGGTTGGGACGATGGCGATACAGCAGACTTTCCCATAACAACACCTAGAGGTGCTCATATGCCTGCGTCCAGTCTTCCGTTGACGCCGCCACTGGTGGCCGGCTTTGCCCGCTTGGGTTTCGGGGCTTTGCCTCTGGAACATCTCAAAGCGCGTTATGGCAACGCGGCCAGCGGTTCACGCTATATCGAACTGGATGGTTTTAACCTGCATTACCGCGATGAGGGCCGGCGCGACAAACCTGTGTTGGTATTGATCCACGGTGTGGTGGCGTCCCTGCACACCTGGGATGACTGGCTACCGGCCTTTATTGCCGATTACCGCGTCATCCGTTTCGATGTACCAGGTTTTGGTTTGACTGGCCCCGCGCGTGACGGGGTGTATTCCGCCGAGCGGATGATCAAGGTGTTTGGCTTATTGCTTGATCATCTGGGCGTGAGTAAAGCCTCTATTATCGGCAACTCCCTGGGCGGTTATATCGCCTGGAATTTTGCCTTGGCGCAGCCGCAGCGGGTGGAGAAACTGGTGCTGATCGACCCTGCGGGCTATCACATGCACAAGGTGCCCTGGATGATTGCATCTGCTGCTTTGCCAGGCGCCACAATGGCCATGCCGTTGTGGATGCCGCGTGCGTTGATCGCTCAAGGTATTAAGGAGGTCTACGGTGAACCGGCGCGGATCAAACCGGGCGTGGTGGATCGCTACAACGACCTGAGTCGGCGGCCGGGTAATCGGCGGGCAATGATGGAGATCTTCCGGGTGCTGCTCAAAGTCAATCAACAAGAGCTGCACGGAACGCCGGAACGGGTCGCGCAGATTCAGGCTCCGACCCTTTTGTTGTGGGGGGAACGTGATCGCTGGATTTCGCCTAAGCATGTGCCGCTATGGCAGCGTGATCTGCCGGGGATTCAGGTAAAAACTTACCCCGGAGTCGGGCATATCCCTATGGAGGAAATCCCGCAACAAAGCGCCGCGGATACGCTGCGCTTTTTGCAGGCTTGAAGGGCGGTGGTTTATCAATCATTGCTCTGTTGCGCTAGAACGGTAGGTAAAACCAAGGGAGCCTTAAGGCTCCCTTGGTTTTTGCGGCAATGCGGGTGTCGGGTTTAGGCGGCCTGAGTGTGCGCCGGTAGATCGAACTCATCGCGTACCTGATAAAGCAGCTCCAGGTTGTTGTGCTGCCAGGGATGGAAGCCCGCTTTGAAGAAATCGCGGTAGGTGCTGAGCAGCGGACGGAATACGCCTTGCTTGCCCCACATCCACTGAAGGCCGTCGCGCCAAACTCGCCAGTTCCACAGCAGGCCATCTTGTTTGAGCATATGGGTGAGACCGCGAGTGGTGTCGAGAATAAAGAAGAAGGTACCCATCAACATGGCTCGGCGTAGCAATGCGCGGCTGCCGCATACCTGGTTGTAGACGTCAAAGGCCACGGCCTTATGCTCCGTTTCCTCCAGCGCATGCCAACGCCACAAGCGTGCCATCGTGGGATGCGCGCCGGCCATATGCCGTGGGTCTTTGAGCAGGCCGTCGGCCATGATCGCGGTGATATGTTCCAGCGCTGCGGTGGCGGCCAATTGCCGTTGGGGTGAGAATTTTTTCTGGGTGTAACGGATCCGCGTTTGGGCGCGTTTCTCGATGCGGGTGATGTCGTAACCCAGGTCACGCAGGCGGTTGCTGTACTCCAGATGCTCGCGACTGTGGTGACCTTCTTGGCCGATAAAACCACGGATCTGCTCTTTCAGCACGGGGTCATCGATCTGGTCACGGAAGTGCCGCACCGAATCGATAAAGAAGCGTTCGCCATCGGGGAACAGCACCGACATGGCGTCGAACAGGTGGCTTTTGAAGGCATCGCCGCTGTGCCAATGACGCGGCAAAGGGTTGGGAAAATCGAAATCCATATGCCGTGGACGAATCTGCAAACCGTGCGGGGTAGTGCTGATCATGCTGACTCCTTGAGTCCGTGACTGAAGCGTGGCTTCACTATGGATTCGCCAAGCGCTTCGGCACAGGTTCACAACAGCCAATATAACGGTCATTTGTGGCCATAGTGGTGCTGTATGCCGATTATTCCGCTCTTCGAGGAACGGCGAGCGTTGTCCTTCACTGCGTTAAAGCGTTTCGCTTAGACGCTGATGTGCAACGTGACGGGCTTATGTTCGCCCAACCTTAGGCGGTGGTTGTCAGCTGCCCACGTCCCTGAATATGAGTAACGCCTGTTAAGACACCTGTGCGGACTGCTTGTGCAAGACATTTGGCACCATGGTGCACTGATGCCCTTGTCGGTGTTTGCCGAACACGGTTATCGTCACTGTCAGCAGCCATGCCTGGCCCAATAATAAGAACCCTATGAAGCCATCGTTGAACTTCTCTGCTGAACTGGTTCCTGTTGCCTATGCAGCGGCCTTGCTGGACTTGGTCGAGGAACTTGGCGTGTCGCGAACGCAGTTGTTTGCCGAGGCGCGGGTGCGGCCCGAGGTGTTGGGCAATCCCCAGGGGCGTTTGTCCTTTATCGATTTCACCCAACTGTCCAGCAGCGCCTTACGCCTGTGTGATGAACCGGCGCTGGGCCTGCTGCTGGGGCAGCGTTTGAACGTGTCAACGCACGGTATCCTCGGTTATGCGGTGCTTTCCAGCGCCAACCTGGGCAAGGCCATGCAGTTCGCCCTGAAGTATTACCGGGTGCTGGGACTGACCTACGAGCTGCAGATGGTCGAGCAGGATGAACGTGTCGAACTGCGTGCCAGTGAAACGATGCCACTGGGGCCGCTCAGTCGTTTCGCGGCTGAAGGCCTGCTTACGAGCCTCTACACCATTGCGCGTTTTCTGGTTGGGGAGCGCTTGCAGGAGGTGGACGTGGGGTTCGCTCATGCCGCGCCGCATTATGCCGAGCGCTACGAACGGATCTTTGCTGCGCCGGTGGCGTTTGACCAGCCTTACCATCGCTTGAGCATGCCGATTGCTTACCTGGAGCGGCCGATGGCGTTGGCCAACCCGGCCACGGTGCACATGTGCGAACAGCAATGCGAGGCGTTGCTGGCCAGCCTGGATGTGCAGGATGGATTGCTGACGCGTGTGCGCCGCTTGTTACTGGCTCGCCCCGGTGATTTTCCCGATCTGGCCAGCGCCGCCGATGCCTTGCACACCAGCGGCCGTAGTTTGCGCCGGCACCTATCCAGCATGGGCACCAGTTACCAGCACGTGCTTGATGAAGTGCGCAAGAGTCTGGCCCTGCAATACCTCACAACCACCCATTTACCGCTGTATGAAATTGCCTACTTGCTGGGCTTTAGTGACCCTTCCAATTTTCGCCGTGCGTTTAAGAAATGGACTGGCAAGTTACCCAGCGATTACCGCAGTGAGGAACGCCCTTGAGCGCGGTCGCGACCAGGTTGTTACCCGCGATTTAACGCCAATCAGTAGCGAGTGATTACAGGTGGGCTATATTTTGCTTCGGTTGGCGTGTTTGCCGCCAACCCACGCAAGACGACTCCTTTAATACCGTATGAAATAGGCCAACTTTATCAGCGTGCCGAGTCGTTCTGTTTGGCCGGATTTCTAGACCTTAAGCGCTCATACAGGCGCATCGACTTTAGTGACATGTACCCCGGCGCAAAATACTGACATAAACGCCCGTTAGGCTTTGTCGGATTGGCAATGTACCGATTGATCAACCCAACCCCATGTTGGTAGCGCGCACTTCAAGGCTGTTCAGCGATGCCTGGGTTCAAGATATCACGACAATATGCACTGGCGTTTCTAATAACGATAACGACGTATCAATCCTAGAGTGGAGAGTCACATGAAGCTATCCCGTAAATTGTTTATCAGTGCCGCCATGAGTGGCTTGCTCCTTGGCGGCTGTACTTCAACTATCACCAGTAAAGAACAGTTCTCAGGGTTTCTTCCCAACTACAACAATTTGCAAGAAACCACCTCGCCGAGCGGGCATAAAGTATTGCGTTGGGTCGCTCCAGGCTTTAGCCCTGATGCTTACGATACGGTCATGATCAAGGGGCTTGAACTTTATCCCGAGCCTAAGCCTAACGAACGCGTTAGCCAGCAAACCTTGCAAGAGCTGCAGGCGTTTGCCAGCAGCCGCGCTCAAAGCGTGCTCGCGCAGAAGTATCAAGTGGTTTCCAGTCTTGAGGCCGTACCCGCCGGCTCGCGGACGCTGATCATGCGTGCTGCTATCACAGGCGTTTCTGCCTCCAATGAAGGCATGCGTTGGTATGAGGTAGTGCCAGTAGCGGCTGTGTTGGGCGCCACTCAGGCAGCTACCGGCCATCGCAGTCAGGACACTGAGTTGTTTATTGAGGCTGACTTTGTTGATGCGGCCACAGGCTTACCGGTTGTGAAGGTCGTGCGTAAAGTCCTCGGCGAGACCCTTAAAAATTCCAGCCAGCCGGTGACCGCAAATAACTTCAAGGCGGCGATTACTGGCTTGACCAACGATCTGCAGGCTTTTATCAAGTAAGTAGTTCTAATTGACTCATCGTCGATTCGGGCTCTACGGCATTGGCGATGAGTGCCTTCGGCGTGGATTAAAAATCTGCTTCTTTATGGTTAGTAAGCTAAGAGCGCTTTGATAATTTAGTCGCTGCGTCTACCCATGCCGCAGTGCCTTGGCGGCAAAGGCGTTTTGCGTGTTGTCCTGCGTTTCCCCTGTGGCAACAACGTGTCGGTTAAATGCACGTGCCTAACGCCCTCCACCCATGTGCGTACGTACCTCGGCACGTACGGCTGTTCAGCCCAGCGCAACCAAAGGGGGCGTGCGGTCGATGAGACCAGCAGCCTCTTTTACCGTATTGGAGCTGCCGGGCTATTGATTGCACGTAGCCATTGGCGTCACCCTTGGCAGCCTGTTTTGGCATGTCGTCGCTGTTAGCCTTCTGGCTCAGCGTTTTAGGTTGTACATGCCGCCCGCGAGCTAACTGCCGGAGTCTGTATGCACGCTGTTCAAACCGCCTTGATCCGTGAAACCTTCCCTGTCGGGCCTTTGCAGTGCAACTGCACCATTATTGGTGATCCGCTGACCAAGAAGGCCATCGTGGTTGACCCAGGCGGCAACCCGGATTTGATCATGGCGCGTCTTGAGGCCCATGGCCTGAAGGTGGTGAGCATCATTCACACCCACGCTCACCTCGATCATTTTCTGGCATCCGGGCAGATGAAAGAGCAGACCGGCGCCACCTTGCACCTGCACAAAGAGGATCAATTTCTTTGGGATAATCTAGAAATGCAGTGCCGCATGTTCGGTGTGCCCTACACCCCGGTGCCCGCGCCTGATCAGTGGTTGGCCGATGATGAAGAACTCGCCTGCGGCTGCGGCGTGGCCATTCACACGCCGGGGCATACCCCGGGCTCCATGAGTTTCTGGTTTCCTCAGGACAAACTGCTGATTGCCGGCGACACGTTGTTTAAACGGGGTATTGGACGCACTGACTTGTGGGGGGGCGATTACGCCACTATTGAGCGTTCGATCAAGCAGCGCTTGTATCGCCTCGACGAGGACGCCACAGTGGTGACCGGCCATGGTGCCGATACTCGGTTAGGCGATGAGATGCGCGATAATCCGTTTGTCCGCGCTTAGACACTGTCGGATTTGTCATGCAAACGTGCAGCAAATGAACTTTGGCCGTGCATTTGGCTCGAAAACTTAGGTGAAAACCCGTTCCGATAAGAATTGAAAGGAAGTACGCATGAAACTGTGGCGAAATCTGGCTGTTGTTACCCTCGGTATTGGCGTGCTCGCCGGCTGTACCACCAACCCTTACACCGGTGAGCGTGAGGCGGGCAAAGCCGGCATCTACGGTGGTGTCGGTGCAGTGACCGGCGCGGTGATTGGCGCCGCCACGTCCAGCAAGAAGGACCGCGGTAAAGGTGCCTTGATTGGTGCTGCAGTTGGTGGTGCGGCAGGCGGTGGTTACGGTTATTACGTTGATACCCAGGAAGCGAAGTTGCGCCAGACCCTGCAGGGCACTGGGGTGCAGGTGCAGCGCAATGGCGATGAGCTGAAGCTGATCATGCCGGGCAATATCACCTTTGCCAGCAACTCAGCGGATATCTCCAGCGGCTTCTACCCAACACTCAACTCGCTGGTCACAGTATTCAAAGAGTTCAACAAGAACGGCGTGGATATTGTTGGCCATACCGACAGCACCGGCTCACTTGAGCTGAACCAGAATCTGTCTAATCGCCGGGCTCAGAGCGTAGCGTCTTACCTGAGTGCCAATGGTGTTCCGGCTTCGCGACTGTCTTCCTATGGCGCGGGCCCGAACCAGCCAATTGCCAGCAATAGCACTGAAGCAGGTCGCTCGCAGAACCGCCGGGTAGAAATTAACCTGCGCCCGCTGTAACCGCAGGGCTTCAAAAAAGCCGCGCATTTAATCGAATGCGCGGCTTTTTTATGCTCGTTTTTTGACTCGTACGCCTGTGCGAATCGTGACTAGACTGCTGGCATAGGTTGCAAAACCGCTGGCGCAACGGCCTGTTGGCAGCGCCAGGCATGGATGAAAACTGGAGAGCTCATGGACGACCGGCATGCAGATACCCCACGTAAACCTTGGCTGCCATTGTGGGTCACCCTGGCCTTATTCTTGGGCTTGGGGGCACTCGTTGTCTGGCAGTGGCAGGTTCTTGAGCAGCGTGAGCGTGAGCAGAGTCAGCAGCGCTTTGAGCTGGAGGCGCAGGACATTGGCCAGCGGGTGATCAGTCGCATGCAAGCCTATGAAATGGTGTTGCGTGGCGTCTCGGGGCTGATGAGCGGTAGCGATCATGTCTCCCTAGCCGAATGGGAGCGTGCTCTCGACCAGTTGCAGTTACAGGATCGCTATCCAGGCATTCTGGCTTTGGCGTGGTCCCGTTTCCTAAGCGCCGATCAGCTTGATGCTTACCTTGCGGGCCAGCAGACCCAAGGGCGAGCCGATTTCAGGCCTTTTCCAGCGGGCGCGCGTGAGCACTACCTGTTAATTGATTACATCAGCCCATTGGATTGGCGAAACCGCCGCGTGTTGGGGTTTGACATGCTCAGCGAGTCGGTGCGCCGCGCCGCTATCGAGCAAGCCATTGACGGGGGGCAGGCGATCCTCAGTGCGCCAGTTACCCTACGTCAGGAGACCGAGGCCAATGTCCAGGGAGGGGTGTTGTTATACCTGCCGGTGTACCTGCCCAGCATGCCTCAGAGTACTGCCGAAGAGCGTCGGGCTGCCCTGCTCGGCGTGGTGCATGGTGCGTTTCGCAGCAGTGATCTGATGGAGGGTATTCTCGGCGCCCAGGGCCAGCGTTTTGATGTGGCAATCAAGGATCAGCAGGCCGCGCAAAGCCTGCTGCAGAGCGCTGCAGCGCAGGGTGCTGGCTCAGCGCCCCGCTTTCAGCATGAGCTGGAGTTACCGCTGTATGGGCGTAACTGGGTACTGCAAGTGACCAGCACGGCGGTCTATGAGGCGGCGTTGCCCAGCCAGGGCAGCATCAGTTTATGGATCGGTTTGGTGGCAGCCGTGTTGCTGTCCTTATTGGTCGGTGGCTACCTGTATTTGCGAGAGCGCGAGCTGCGCGCCAATCACCAGGCTACCGATAAATTACGTGAACGTGAGGAGCGTTTTCGCCTGCTGGTCGAGCGTTTGCCCGTGGCAACCTTGCTGTGTAACGCCCAGGGGCGCATCGAGATGGCCAACCGCAGTGCGGCTGATTTGTTCGATTCAACAACGGAAGGGTTGGTGGGGGAGCGGGTCAAGCGCTTCCTACCGACCGTTGAGCAGCTGAGTGTGCTGGCCAGCGACCACGACAGCGCTGAACTGGTCAATGAATACCAGGCGCGTCGTGACCTTGGCGAAGAGATACCCGTAGCGCTGAGTTTGAGCGTGTTGGACTATTCCGCTGGGGCCAAGTACCTGATCAACCTGATTGACCTGCGCGCTCGCAGGGGGGCTGAAGAGCGTTTCCGTCTAGTGGTTGAGGCCTCGCCTAACGCCATCGTACTGGTTGATAAGCAAGGCTGTATCGCCATGGTTAACCGTCAAGCCGAACAGTTATTTGGCTATGGCCGTGAGGCCTTGTTGTCACAATCGATAAAAACTCTCTTGCCCACCGCCCTGTGGGGTAGCCATGTGCCGATGCTCCAGGGGGACCAGAGCCACCCGGAGCCGCGGCGTATGGGTAATAACCGTGAACTCTTTGGCCAGCACCGCGATGGCCAGCTTATTCCGCTGGAAGTTGGGTTTTCGCCCATTAGCAGTGGTGAAGATGCGTTGGTGCAGGCGGTGATTATCGATATCAGCGAGCGCAAGGCCGCCGAGCAACGCCTGCGCGACCAATCTGAGCAATTGATTCTGGCGAACCGGTACAAGTCGGAGTTTCTCGCCAACATGTCCCATGAGCTGCGCACACCGCTCAATAGCATCCTTATTCTCAGTGATCAGTTACGTCTGAACAGCGCCGGCAATCTGACTGAGAAACAGGCCAAACATGCCGATATCGTCCACCGTGCTGGCAGCGATCTGCTACAGCTGATCAACGATGTGCTGGATCTGGCCAAGGTCGAGTCCGGACGTATGCAACTCAAGCTCGAACCGCTGGCCATGCAAGATATTCTCGTCGAGTTGGATGCGAGTTTGCGGCCAATGGCCGAAATCAAGGGCCTGCGCCTGCACACTCAGTTGGAAGCCGGCGTGCCACGGGTGATTCACACCGACCGCATCCGCTTGCAGCAAATCCTGCGCAACTTGCTGTCCAATGCCCTCAAGTTCACCGAGCACGGTGAGGTCTGCCTGACTGTTTCTTGCGCCAGCGGTGAGCCGGAAGAGGGGCATGAATTGCTTAGCTTCAGCGTGCGTGACAGCGGTATTGGCATTGCTGCAGAGCAGCATGAGCAAATCTTTCAAGCCTTCCAGCAGATCGACGGCTCCACCAGCCGGCGCTTTGGCGGCACCGGGCTGGGGCTGGCGATTACCCGCCAATTGGTGCTGGCGATGGACGGCGAGATCAGCCTGCAGAGTGCACCCGGTGAAGGTTCCTGCTTTACCGTGCAGCTGCCCGTGCGGGTGGTGGCGCAGCCCCCGGCGGAGCCAGCAACTGAGGCGCCGCAACGCAGCGGTGAAGGCCCGGCTGTACTGATTGTCGAAGACGATGTGAATTTTGCTGCGGTGCTGGCCGACGCAGCCCATGCCCATGGCTTCGCCAGTGTGCATTGCCGCACGGGAGGGCAGGCACTCAACCTGTTGCAAAATGAGCGGTTCAGCGCGGTGATCCTGGATATTTTGTTACCGGACATCAGCGGCTGGCAGCTGTTCCGTCGTCTGCGTGGGCACGCCAACCACCGCAGCACCCCCGTGCATATCATCTCCTGCGTGCCGCAACCGGCAGACTGGAATGATGACGGCACGCGCTACCTGGTTAAACCGATTCAACGAGCGGATCTGGAACAAGTGTTTGTCGACCTGCAGCATGTCGACACACATCGGATGCAGCGCCTGTTGCTGGTCGAGGACGTTGAGGTCGAGCGCGAGCATTACCGTGAGCATCTGCATCAACTGGGTTTCGATGTGCAGGCCTGCGCGCGCGCCGATGAAGCGCAGCAGGCGTATGCCAGTGGTGAATTCAGTGCTTTGGTGATCGACCTGGATTTACCGGATCAGGACGGTTTTGAGCTGTTGGAAACGCTCAATCGCCAGCGCCCGCTGAATGGTACGCGCGTGGTGATCAATACCGGTGTTGATGTGACCCGTCAGGAGTTACAACGCTTACGCCGCTACAGCGCGGTGGTGGTGCACAAGCATGGTGAGGACATGCAGGCGTTGAGTGAGGCAGTGCAGGGCTTCCTCGGTAGCGTGCGCGCACCCTCACAGGCGGAGAACAATCGAGGCAGGAATCCGTTGGAGGGGCGGCGTGTACTGTTGGTGGATGATGATGTGCGTAATGTCTATGCCCTGACCGCGCTGCTTGACGAGGCCGGGCTAATCATCAGCTCGGCCAAAGACGGTAAGGAAGCCATCAACTGCTACGAGCGTGAGCCCTTCGACCTGATCTTGATGGACATGGCCATGCCGGTCATGGACGGCTACACCGCTACGCGGCTGCTCAAAACCGAGCACGGCTGCAGCATTCCGATCATTGCCCTGACTGCGCATGCGATGAAAGGTGATCGGGAAAAATGCATCACCGCTGGCGCCGATGACTACCTGGCCAAACCAGTCAGCCGCGAAGCCTTGCTGGAGTTACTGGTGCGCTGGCTGACGGCTGCCGACCCACATGCGAGGTCAATCGAGGAGCCAGCAGCGCCTGCGCAATAGTTTTGCCACAGCCTGCTAACCTGAACCGCAATAGGAGCCGCAAGGCGCTCGCCAGGGATAAGGGAGATGATATGGCACATGTGCAGCTGAAAATTGCACCCCGGACGCAGACGTTGTTGGTAGTGGACGACCGCCCGGAAAATTTGGAAGCCATGCAAGCGCTGTTGGAAGAAGGCGCCTGGCAACTGCGCTGTGTTAGCTCGGGCGAAGCGGCCCTGCAGTGCTTGCTGGAAGAGGATGTCGGCCTGGTGCTGCTGGATGTGCAAATGCCGCTTATGGATGGCTTCGAAGTAGCCCGACTCATGCGCGGCAATCCGCGTACCCGCTTTACCCCGATCATCTTCGTGTCCGCCATCGCGCAAACCCAGGATTCAGTACTCAAGGGCTACGCCACGGGTGCAGTGGACTTTATGCTCAAGCCGTTTGATCCCAGCGTCTTGCGCCACAAGATTCATGCCCTGCTTGAACACGAACGCCATCGCGGCGAGTTGCTACAACTGACTCAGCAACTGGATTCAGCGCGCGCCTTCAATGCATCGGTTTTGGACAACGCCGCCGAAGGTATCATGGTGGTGGGAGATGACGGCCGCATCAACTTTGCTAACCCGGCCATGGCGCGCATGCTTGAGGGCACGATCAGCGATCTGGAAGGCAGCGAAATGCTCTCCTACCTGATCACCCCCCACGTGACGTGCGAATGGCGCATGTCCGAGTTCTACCAACAGTGGCTGCGCGGGGAAGCCTATCGCTTGCATGATGCCAACCTGCGCACGTTGAGTGGCGGGCAGGTGCCGGTGGCGTTGTCCTGCTCGCCCTTGCCGCGCGTGCAGCACGCCATGGTGGTGATGGCGCTGGATATGTCAGTGGTGCGCCACCTGCATCAGCAGCTGGAGTCGCAGGCGATTACCGATGCCCTGACCGGCCTGCTCAATCGTCGTGGTTTTTACCAGGCGCTGGACGCCTCACTGTCACGCATTGAGCGCAGCGGCCAGCGCATGGCGGTGCTTTACCTCGATCTGGATGGCTTCAAGCGCATTAATGATTCACTCGGTCACGATGTTGGCGACCGCTTGCTTAAGCTGGTCGGTGAGCAGCTCAAGGCCAGCCTGCGCCCCTATGACAGCTTGGCGCGTATTGGTGGTGATGAGTTCACCGCGTTGCTCGACAGCCTGGAGCATCCCGAAGACGCCGCGCGTATCGCCGAAAAACTGATCGAGCAGGTGTCGGTGCGGCACATTCTCGACGGTGTTGAAGTAACCCTGGGTGCGAGTGTCGGCATTGCCTGCTTCCCTGAGTGCGGGCAAACCGTCGAAGGCTTGCTGCGTGCAGCGGATATGGCCATGTATGAGGCTAAACGTGCGGGTCGCCAGCAATACCGCTTCTTTTCTCCGGAAATGAATGGCCGCGCACGTTCACGGCTGATGCTCGAGGAAAGCCTGCGCAACGCCATCGAAAATGACGATTTTGTGCTGGTCTATCAACCGCAGATTTACCTCGAAAGTGGACGCTTGCGCGGCTTCGAGGCTTTGTTGCGCTGGCAGCATCGGGTCGCGGGCACTATCGCCCCCGGAGTGTTTATTCCCCTACTGGAAGAAACGCGCCTGATCAACCGCCTGGGCAGTTGGATTTTCCGTGCGGGTGTCGAGCAGTGCCGGCAGATGAGCCAACAATATGGCACCGAGCTGGTGCTCAGCTTGAATGTCAGCCCTGTGCAGTTTGGTATGCCGCAACTGGTTGAGGACTTGCGCCGGGTACTCGAAGAGCACCAGTTGAACCCGCAGCAATTGGAGGTGGAAGTCACCGAAAGTGCGCTGATGCAGGACCTGGAAGCCAGCCAGGAACAACTGCGTCAGCTGCGCAAACTGGGGGTGAAAATCGCCATCGATGACTTCGGTACCGGTTACTCGTCGTTGGCCTACCTGCGCCATTTCGAGCTGGATACGCTGAAAATCGACCGCCTGTTTATTGCCAATATGCTCGAGTCACCGCGTGATGCTGCGGTGGTCAACACTATCATCGACCTGGGCCGTAACCTGGGGCTTGAGGTGATTGCCGAAGGGGTGGAAACCATGGCCCAGCGTGATTGGTTGGCGGCGCACAACTGCGCGATCATGCAGGGCTTTTTGGTCGCGCCGGGGTTGAGCGTCGAGCAGGTCACGAGCTTCCCCGCACACCTGGATTGGCACAACCTGCCGCACATTAAAAAGCCCGCTGAGTAGGCGGGCTTGGGTTGCTAGTCTGTGCGGCGTTTCAGCGCGTAGGGAACTGTTGCTTCAACTCATCAAGCTCGGCATCTTTGTCTAACCACAGCTGATTGACCCACTGCTGAAACTGCAGGCGATAGGCGTCGTCCTGGTCGTAGTTACCGCCAATAAACTCCTCAGGAATCTGCACCTGATCGACGCGCACCACCACCTGCTCAATTCGCCCACAGAGTAAGTCCCAGAATCCGGGGGTGCCCTGCGGGTAGTAAATGGTGACATTGACCAGGCTGTGTAGCTGCTCCCCCATGGCATCCAGCACAAAAGCAATGCCGCCGGCCTTGGGTTTGAGCAGGTGTTTGAAGGGTGATTGCTGCTGCGCATGCTTAGCCGGTGACAGGCGCGTACCTTCGAGAAAGTTGAACACCGACACCGGGTTGGTCTTGTAGCGTTCGCAGGCTTTACGCGTGGTGGCCAGGTCCTGGCCGCGTTTCTCAGGGTGTTTAGCCAGGTACTCCTTGCTGAAGCGCTTCATAAAAGGAAACTCCAGCGCCCACCAGCACAAGCCAATCACCGGCACCCAGATCAACTCCTGCTTGAGGAAGAACTTGAGAAATGGGATGCGGTGATTGAACTGGTATTGCAGCACCAGAATATCGACCCAGCTCTGGTGGTTGCTGGTGACAAGGTAGGAGTGCTGTTTGTCGAGACCGTTCAGCCCGGCCACATCCCAGTGCGTGCGGCCCACCTGGTTCATCCAGAACTTGTTGGTGGAAATCCAAAACTCGGCAGTGGCATGCATGCCAAAGCGCAGCGCGCGATGCACTTTGGGGATTGGAAGCAAAAATTTGAGCAGGGCCCCGATAAACAATGGCCAGCAGCAGATCAATGTATTGAGGGCGAGCAGCAGGCCAGCAATCAGGCCGCGCAGCGGAGCAGGCAGAAAATGCAGCATGGGGGACGGGTGCCTCCAAGAAGTGGGCCTAGGCCAGGCTTATCTATGTCTGTGGTTTTCCACCACAGATCGGTCGGCGCACAGGTTAACGTGTGTGTATTGAACTGCAAACCTTTCGAAACGTTGGTTATTGCTGCATATCGCCGCTGTTAGCGTTAAATCTTCGGCGGGCCGGTATTCCCGGCCCGGATGGTATGGCTATTGCGGCAAGTTAGCGGCCTGGATTGCGGTCAGGGCGATGGTGTAGACAATATCGTCGACCAGCGCACCGCGAGACAGGTCGTTCACCGGCTTACGCAAGCCTTGCAGCATGGGCCCGACGCTGACGCAATTAGCGCTGCGTTGCACGGCCTTGTAAGTGGTGTTGCCGGTGTTGAGGTCAGGGAAGATAAACACGGTGGCGCGGCCGGCGACCGGGCTGTTGGGGGCTTTCTGCCTGCCGACGCTTTCAATCGCCGCCGCGTCGTACTGCAGCGGGCCGTCGAGCAGCAACTGTGGGGCACTGGCTTGCGCTAAGCGCGTGGCCTCACGGACTTTCTCGACTTCTTCTCCGCTGCCCGAGTCACCCGTGGAGTAGCTGAGCATGGCCACGCGCGGGACGATACCGAAGGCGCTCGCTGAAGCGGCGCTTTGCAGGGCAATTTCCGCCAACTCCACCGCTGTTGGGTCGGGGTTTACCGCGCAGTCGCCATACACCAGGACCTGGTCGGGCAGCAGCATAAAGAACACCGACGACACCAGCTTGTAGCCGGGCGCGGTTTTGATCAGCTGCAGCGCCGGGCGGATGGTGTTGGCGGTGGTGTTGATCGCCCCGGAAACCAGGCCGTCGACTTCATCCAGAGCGAGCATCATGGTGCCCAGCACCACGGTGTCTTCGAGTTGTGCGGCGGCCATCGGCGCGTTCAGGCCTTTGCCTTTGCGCAGCTCGACCATGGGCTCGACATAGCGCTCGCGGACCAGATCAGGGTCGAGAATTTCCAGGCCTTCAGGCAGTTCGATACCGTGCACGCGAGCGACCGCGTGCACGTCTTCCGGTTTAGCCAGCAGCACGCAGCGGGCAATGCCGCGTGCCTGGCAGATAGCAGCCGCTTGCACGGTGCGCGGCTCGCTGCCTTCGGGTAGAACGATGCGTTTGTTCGCCGCTTTGGCGCGTTGCACCAGCTGATAACGAAACGCCGGTGGCGACATGCGTAGCTCGCGCGGCGTACCGCAGCGGGCGAACAACCATTCGTGGTCAATATGGCTGGCGACAAAGTCGGCGACTGTTTCCGCACGTTCTTTGTCGTCGACCGGAATTTCCTTGTTCAGGCGGTTGAGATTGGTTGCGGTGTCGTAAGAGCCGGTGCTCACCGTCATCACGGGCAAACCACCCTGCAGCGCGCCACGGCACAGCTCCATGATGCGTGGGTCTGGGGCGAAGTCGCTGCACAGCAGCAGGCCGGCCAGCGGCATGCCGTTCATCGCGGCCAGGCTGGCGGCGAGGATGATGTCGTCGCGGTCGCCCGGCGTTACCACCAGAGTGCCGGGCTTGAGCAGTTGTACGGTGTTGGCCACGGCGCGGGCGCAGAGCACGATCTTGAGCATGCGCCGTTGTTCGTAATCACCGGCATTCAACACTCGCGCGCCGAGCAGGTCAGCAATGTCACGGGTGCGTGGGGCATTTAGCTCGTCTTGCCAAGGGATGCAGCCGAGTAGGCGAAAGTCATCGCTCTTGAACAGTGGCGAAAGCTCTTTTAGGCGCTCGGTGAATGCCTCGATGCCGTCTTCGCTGCGCACCTTGTTGAGTATTACCCCGAGCACCTTTTCGTCTTTGGGCCCACCGAACAGCTGGGCCTGGATTTCCACCCGGTCACACAACTCGCTAAGGTTTTCCTGCTCCGGTGCCGAGACCAGAATCACCTCGGCATCCACGCTCTTGGCCAGGTGAAAGTTGACCCGTGCGGCGTAGCTGGCCTGGCGCGTGGGCACCATGCCCTCGACAATTACCACGTCCTTACCTTCAGCCGCTTGTTGGTAGAGGCTGATGATTTCTTCCAACAGCTCATCCAGCTGGCCGTCGCCGAGCATGCGCTCGACATGCGCCAGGGCCAGCGGTTTGGGTGAGTGCAGGCCATGGGTGCGGGCGATCAGCTCACTCGAACGTTCCGGGCCCATATCGCCCTGATGCGGCTGGGCAATGGGCTTGAAGAAGCCAACCTTGAGCCCGGCACGCTCCAGGGCGCCGACCAGGCCGAGGCTGATCGACGTCAGGCCGACACCAAAACCGGTGGGGGCAATAAAAAAGGTGTGCATAGGAGCTCCGTTAGGTGTCGAGTAACGCCAAGGTTTCGAGGGCGATTTGTCGTTCTTCGTTGGTCGGCACCACCAGTACGCGCGGATGGCCGTGGGCCTGGATAGGTCCAGCCAAACCGCGCACGGTATTGGCGTTGGCCTGGCTGTCGAGCGCCAGGTTAAGCAACTTGAGATGGGCGATGGTCTTGCTGCGGATTAGTGCGGAGTTCTCGCCGATGCCGCCGGTGAAGATCAACCCGTCGAGCTGGGTCAGGGCGCAGCTCATGGCGGCCAGCGACTTGGCGAGGCGATAGCAAAACACCTCAATGGCCAGGGTCGCACCGGCGTGACCCTGCTCACGGGCCTGCTCCAGGGTGCGCATGTCGTTCGACAGTCCGGACAGGCCTAGCAAGCCGCTGTCTCTATTGAGCACAGCCTCGATCTGCTCCAGGCTCCAGCCCAGCGTCCGCGCCAGATGGCTGTGCAGATTAGGGTCGACATCGCCGCTGCGCGTGCCCATCACCACACCTTCCAACGGTGTCAGGCCCATGCTGGTGTCGCGGCTCTGGCCATCGACGATGGCGCAGGTTGAGCAACCGTTGCCCAGATGCGCGACCAGCCAGCTGCTGGCATCAAAGGCCAGCCCCGTGAGTTCGGCGGCGCGTTGGCTGACAAAGCGGTAGCTGGTGCCATGAAAACCATAACGGCGCACAGCGTGTTCGCGGTACAGCTGTTCAGGCAGAGCGTAGCGATAAGCGTGCTCGGGCAGGGTCTGGTGGAAGGCCGTGTCAAACACGGCCACCTGGGGCAGGCTTGGGAACAGCTTGATGGCGGCGTCTATACCCAGAAGGTTGGCCGGATTATGCAGTGGGGCCAAGGTGGCGGTGGCGTGGATTGCGGCGATGGACGAGTGCTCCAGCCTGCAGGCGGCGGTGAAGTGCTCGCCGCCATGCACCACGCGATGACCTATACCCTGTAGCGTGTTACCAGCGGCGGCCTGAACCAGAGGTAATACCTGGGCGAGGGCGGCGCTGTGATCGGCGTGAGGCAGCGTCAGGCTCTGTTTGTTGCCATCTTGCTGCCAATGCACCAGCGCGTCGGCGCTGCCAAGGCGCTCGGCAATACCGCTCAGGGCGAATGACGTATGGTCTTGGTTGACCAGGGCAAACTTGATCGACGAGCTGCCGCAGTTGATGACTAGAATGTTGCGTGCCGGCATTTACCGCTCCTTGTTTAACTCTTATTTCGGGCGCTGAGCGGCAGCTTCGTTTGCCGCGTGTTCAGCCGTACACCAGCCGCACGGGAAAGGTTTGCCCAGCTGCGCGCGACGTTGTTGAGCATCCAGCACCCATGCGCGGTTTTGCCAGGGTGGCTGGTGACGCAGGTGCTGGGTATGGCCGCAGGACAATACTGCCACCCAGTCGCCATGCTCATCCTGACGAAAATCAAGCAAGCGCACTAAGGCCATACAGGCCGTCCGTCTGTGTGCGGTTCGCTTTCGCGCGTGCCCTTGGGTAAACTTGCCCGCTCTTTATTTCCAAGCAAAAGGTCTCGCCCCATGCTGATCGCCGCCAATAAGGCCGTCTCCATCGACTATACCCTGACTAACGATGCCGGTGAGGTGATCGATAGTTCCGAAGGCGGCGCGCCGCTGGTTTATCTGCACGGTGCTGGCAACATCATCGGTGGTCTGGAAAAAGCCCTGCTGGGTAAGCAAGTTGGCGATGAGCTGGATGTCGCCGTTGAGCCGGAAGACGCTTACGGCGAATACAGCGCCGAACTGGTCGCCACCCTCAACCGCTCGATGTTTGAAGGTGTGGATGAGCTGGAAGTGGGCATGCAGTTCCACGCCTCCGGTCCCGACGGCGGCATGCAGATCGTGACCGTGCGTGAGCTGGACGGCGACGACGTGATCGTTGACGGCAACCACCCATTGGCCGGTCAGCGCCTGCACTTCAAAGTTAAGGTTGTTGACGTGCGTGATGCCAGCGAAGAAGAAGTTGCCCATGGCCATGTTCACGGTGAAGGTGGTCATCACCACTAAGTCTTAGTCTTATGTCATCGCCGCGAGTCGACTTATGGTCGTATCAACCGCTGGCTTGACTGCTAAGCTGCTACAGAAGAAAGGCGCCTTCATAGAGGCGCCTTTTTTGTCCGCTATGCGTAGTCCATGTGTTCTCAAGGAGTTAAACATGAGTGCCTTTCACGACCTCAACCTACGTGCCCTGGATGGCCAAGAGCTGCCACTGGCACCCTTTAAGGGGCAGGTGGTGCTGGTGGTCAATGTGGCCTCCAAGTGTGGCCTGACGCCGCAGTACGCCGCCCTGGAAAAACTCTATCAGCAATACAAAGACCAGGGGTTCAACGTGCTGGGCCTGCCGTGCAACCAGTTTGCCGAGCAAGAGCCCGACAGCGAGGAAGCGATCCGTGAGTTTTGCAGCCTCAACTACGGCGTGACCTTCCCGTTGGGCAGCAAGCTTGAGGTGAACGGCCCTGAGCGTCACCCGTTGTACCGTTTGCTTGCGGGTGAAGGCGCCGAGTTTCCCGGTGATATCACCTGGAACTTCGAGAAGTTCCTGGTTGGCCATGACGGTCGCGTGCTGGCGCGCTTCTCGCCGCGCACCACACCGGATGATCCGAGCATCATTCAGGCCATCGAAAAGGCTTTAGGTTAATAGTCTTTCACGATCTTGCGAGCTAGAGATGAACGGTGGCGAAAGCGGCCGAGGGCGCGGAGTTTACAGCTGTAAATGAGCATGACTCGTTTCACTCGCCCTTCGGGTCGCGCTGAAGCGCGTTAGCCGCAAGCGGCTTGCCGAGGCCGTTCAGCCGACGCGCAGCAGATCGTGAACAGGCCATTTGTGCCAAGGCTGCGGACTAAGCCGGTACATGGCTTGTTCGCGGCCAGGCATCGCGGCTTAATCGGCTGATCTGCCGAGGATGTCCCCGATGAGTCTGTTTCCTGCCGACACTGCCATTTCCCCCGCCAACCCCGCTGCGCTGCGCGAGCTGATCGAGAGTCGCCGTGCAGTGCGTCGTTTTACCGCCGAAACAGTGCCCGATGAGGTGGTGCGAGATTGCTTAGAACTGGCGGTTCTCGCGCCCAACTCTTGCAACCTGCAGCCCTGGAGCTTTCAGGTGATTCGCGATCCCGCGCTGCTGGCACGCTTACACCCCATCTGCATGAGCCAAAACGCCGCCAAGGCACCCCTGATCATCGCCGTGTTGGCGCGGCCTGATACCTGGAAGCAGGCCTGCCAGAACGTAATCGACTACTGGCCAGAGCCCGAAGTGCCGGCGCGGATTCGCAGCTTCTATAACAAGACCGCACCCTTTCAATACAATCAGGGGCCATTTGGCTTGCTTGGATTGTTCAAGCGTCAGTTGCTGCGCGTTGCCGCCTGGCGCAAACCACTGATGCGCGCGCCCAACAGCCGCGCGCAGATGCGCATCTGGGCGGTGAAGTCCACGGCACTGGCGGCGCAGAATCTGATGCTGGCCTTCCAGAGCCATGGCTATGCCACCTGCCCGATGGAAGGCTTCGATGAGGTGCGCCTGCGCAAGACCCTGAGCATCCCGCGCCAGGCGTTGCCGATCATGCTGCTGGCGGTGGGTAAGCAGGATGAGAAGGGCGTGTACAACCCGCGCCTGCGCTTTCCGTTGGAGCAGCACGTCACCTGGCTATAGGCTCTAGCTCGCGAGATGGTTTCGGATCTCGCGAGCTAGAGTCCTGCAAGGCGCTACGTAGTAACAGCCTCCGGCTGGTCAAAACGGCGAGGAAGCGGAGTGTACTTTTGTACATGAGCATTACTCGTTTCACTCGCCCTTCGGGTCGCGCTAAAGCGCGTTAGCCGCCAGCGGCTTGCTGAGTCTGCTTTTAACGCAGCAGGGCCGACGCGCAGCAGATCCCAGTCAGACCCTTAAAGTACGCCGGCTTTTTTCCAGGCTAAATAACTGCTCACCAGCTGTGGACCCAGTTCGCTCGGACGGGCGTCCAGCACCGGCACCTTGTTGGCAATCAGGCGTTCGTGCAGGCCGGCGCGAGCATTCAGGTAATCTAGGGTGCCGCAGTAATCCAGGGCGCTGGAAAGATCCTGCACCGGGGTGTGACGCAGGGTGTCCAGCACTTCTTCGCGCAGGCTGGCGACCAGCACGCGGTGTTGGCGGCCCAGGCGTTTAACCGCGCCGAGCAACGCCTGATCATCCTCATCACGCAGGTTGGTTACCAGCACCACCAGGGCGCGGCGACGCTGGCGACTGAGCAGGTTTTCCACGGCAGCGGTGAAATCCGCCGGTTGCTGGGTGCTGTGCAGGTCGTACAGGGCATTGAGCAGCACATTCAGCTGCGCCTGGCCTTTCACCGGGGCGAGGAAGCGGTTCTGCTCACTGGCAAAGGTCGACAGGCCCACCGCATCGCCCTGGCGCAGCGCCACATAGCTGAGCAGCAGGCAGGCGTTGAGGGCGTGATCAAAATGCGACAGCTCGCCGTCCTGGCTGCGCATGCGCCGGCCGCAGTCGAGTAGGAAGATAATCTGCTGGTCGCGCTCGTCCTGATATTCGCGGGCAATCGGTACACGTTTGCGCGCGGTGGCCTTCCAGTCGATTTGCCGCAGAGTGTCGCCGTCGCGGAATTCGCGTAACTGGTGGAATTCTTGGCCCAGGCCGCGACGTTGCTGCTGGCGCACGCCAAGCTGGCTGAGCCAGTCATCCACCGCCATTAGCTGTGCGCCGTACAGGCGGGCGAAGTCCGGATAGACGCGGGTTTCGCCGGCCAACGGCAGATAACGACGGGCGCGCCATAGGCCCATGGGGCTGGGCAGGCTGACTTCGCACTGAGGGAAATGAAAATGTCCACGCAGTAACGGGCGCACCCGGTAGCTGACCTGGGTCTGTTCACCTGGGTGCAGGTCAACCTTGAGTGGCAGGTGTTCGAAGGCCATATCGCCGGGCAGGTGGTCGAACACCTCTACCTGTAGCGCACGGTTGTAAGTGTGGTGCAGGTTCAGTCGCACGTCACTCCAGCGCCCCAGCGGCAGGTTGCCGGGCAGCTGGCGCTCGAGGCGCGGCGAGGGCACTTGGCGCAGCAGCAGGGCGTCGACCAGGGCTAAGCCAAGCAGCACCAACAGCAGGCCCCAGTAGATTGGGGTAAAGCTGCGCGGCACGGCGATGGCCAGAGCACTGCAGATGCCCAGCACAATACCGAGGGCGAATAGGCCGGCGAGCAGCGCCAGCAACGCGCGCGAGGGTTTCATGCCGTAGCGCCTTTCAATGCGTGCTTCATAGGCGCGGTGCCGGAACCTGGCTGAGCAGTTGTTGCAGCACCTGATCCACCGACAGGCCTTCGATATCCAGCTCCGGTGACAGGCGAACGCGATGGCGTAGCACGGCCAGAGCGCAGCCTTTGATGTCATCCGGCAGCACGAAATCGCCGCCGCGCAGTAGGGCGCGGGCGCGGCCGCAACGTACCAGGGCAATCGAGGCGCGCGGCCCGGCGCCGATGGCCAGGCCCGGCCAGGTGCGGGTGGCGCGGGCAATGCGCACGGCGTAGTCGAGCACCTGCTCATCAATCGGTAAGTCGCTGGCTATTTTCTGCAGCGCCAGTACGTCGCGGGCCTGCAGCAGGGTGCGCAGTGGGGTTACTTCGAGCATGTCGGCTTTGCTGGAGCGCGCCACCTGGCGGACCATGTTCAGCTCTTCGCTCTGCTCGGGGTAGTCCATGCGCAGCTTGAGCATAAAGCGGTCGAGCTCGGCTTCCGGCAGCGGGTAGGTGCCTTCCTGTTCGATCGGGTTCTGCGTGGCCAGCACCATAAAGGGCAGTGGCACGTTCAGGGCGCGGCCTTCAAGCGTCACCTGGCGCTCCTGCATGACTTCCAGCAGTGCGGCCTGAGTCTTGGCCGGGGCGCGGTTGATTTCGTCCGCCAGCAGCAGGTTGGTAAAAACCGGACCTTTGCGCAGCTTGAACTGTTCGCTCTGCAGGTCGTATACGGCGTGACCGGTGACGTCGCTGGGCATCAGGTCCGGGGTGAACTGGATGCGTGAGAACTCGCCGCCAAAACAGCGCGCCAGAGCGCGAACCAGTAGGGTCTTGCCGAGGCCGGGAACGCCTTCGACCAGTACGTGGCCGCCGGCGATCAGCGCGCTAAGCACGTCGTCAATCACCGCCGTCTGGCCGATCAGGGCTTTCTGCAACTCAGCGCGTAGCGCCTGAGCCAGCTGGCTGGCGCGTTGACGCTGAGCATTTGGATTGGCCGCAGCGGCTGCCGGGGCAGCTGGCGCTGGTGCCGCAACGGGTGCCGCGGCCGGTGTTTCGGTGGCGGTCTCGGGGGTTACGGCAGCCGGTTCGATTTCGCTTTCCGGCTGTTCGGGCGTGTTTTCGCTCATAGGGCATTCCTGAGGGTTTGCAGGTTGGCGACCTGGCGGGTGAAGTCGGCGGCGGCCAGTCGCTGCTTGGGCAACGGTCGCATGGCTTGGCTGATAACGCTGGAAGGCTGGCGGGTCAGACGGCTAAGGATCTGCCACTGCTCGGCGACCGCGAGGCTTTCGAAACCGGGGTGACGGTGGCGGGCACGGCGCTGAATGTCCTGCTGCAAGCCTTGCAGCAGGCTGTGTTGGCCGTTGTGGCGCAACAGGAAATCGGCGCTGCCACGCAGGTGTTCCTGCAGTTGTCGGCGATTGCGGCTGGCAGGCAATAGCAGCGGCCCCTGGCGCATGCCCAGGTGCCATAGGCCAAATGCCAGCAACAGCGCCAAGGCGATCAGTGCCTGCGGGAAGTGTTCGAGCAACAGGCTGAACAGGTCATCGCGGTCGGCGCGATAGAGCAGGGTGACCTGGCTGTCCTGGGTCATGTACCAGAGCAGCCAGGCGTTGTCGTACTCGCCGATGCCCTGGTTCTGCCAGATCCAGCTGTCGCTGACCACGCTGATCAAACCATCGCCATGGTAGAGCTGTAGCAGGTGGGTGGCCGCATCGCTGTTGGCCCAGGCGTGGGCACGGTTCTCGGCGTCGTAGAGGTGGAAGTCGGTATCGAAGCTGAAGTAGGCCGGCGCCTCTTCGTTTTCCAGATAGAGCTGGGTCAGCTCTGGGTAGGCGTTGTCTTCGTCTGCAGTTGCCGAAGTTTCTTCAGGCATGGACTCGGCTGATTGCTCGGCGTCGGGCTCGTTCTCGGTTGAGGCCTCTTCATCCGTTGCTTCGCTGGCGTCCTCATCGAGCTCTTCGCTCTCGTATTGCTGGATACCCAGGCTGTCGAGCAGCAGGTCGCCGCTTTTACCGTCCTCTTCATCCCACAGCCGTTCAGCGACAAACAGCAGGTGACCGCCTTTGCCGGCCCAGGCCAGCAGGCGTTCGGCCTGCTTGGGTGTCATGCGGTTGCGATCACCAAGCAGCAGCAACGTTTGCCCGACACTCGGCAGGTCTTTCATGACCTCCAGGCCGTCGGCGCGTTGCACTTTTAAGCCCTGCTTACGCAGGAAGTGTTCGGCGGCCAGGTAGGGGTTGGCCCGGGCCTCGGGGTCGGGACCGTGTTCGAGGGTTTCTTGATAGGGCGTGAGTTTACCCAGCAGGTAAATGCCGAGCAGGCCGATTACCAGCAACAGACCTGCACCGAGAAAAAACTGGATACGCCGGCTCATGCCTGCGCCCCTTGTTCGAATAACCGTCGCCAGGCATTGCATAAGCCTTGCTTGAGCGCCGCCGGCGGTAGGCGGTGGCCATAGGCAAGGTTCTGCCAGTGGCGGGTCAGGGCTTGGCTGAAGTGGCTAAGGTCTTTCTGCTGCAGTGCCTGCACCAGTTGCAGCACTTCGGCCTCGGTGTGCGCACTTTTCAGCGGCAGGCGCTGTTCATGCAGCATGCGGCTGAGCAGGGCGCGGTAGAGCAGGCCGAGGGCGGCGCGTGGTTGCTCATCCCAGAGCCGTTCAACTTCGCCAGGAATATCGGCAGGCAGGCTTTGCGGCGCCACTTCCAGGCCGAACAGCTGTTCTGGCGGTTGGTATTTACGTGCTTGTGGCAAGCGCAGACGCCCGGCAAAGGCGCTCAGCCAGTCGCGGTAGCGCCACAGCAGCCAGGCGATCAGGCTGAACAGCGCGGCCCACAGCAACACCTCGAAGAACAGCGCTACGGCATCGACACTTTTCCACAGTTCGGTGAGCTTGAAGAACTTCTCCAGCAGCTCGATCAGGGCTTTGACGTCTTCTTCGCTGGGCTCCTTGGGTTCTTCGCCGAAGCGCCAGCGGGTAACGGTTTCGCGGTGTTCAAAGGGAGGCTGATCGAGCAGTTGGCTGATGCTGTCCTGCGCTTCCAGGCTGGTCAGCGGTTGTTTGAGCAGGCGCTCGGCCTCTGGCCCCGTGAGGTCTTCAATCGGCAGCGGGCAGCTGCTGGTAGCAGCCATAGCGCTGTTTGGCATGTGCATGAGCAACAGGCCGCAGCCCAGCAGCAGGGCATAGGCCACGCCAGTCAGGCGTTGGCGCAAGCGGCGGAACACCAGCTCAATGTCCCAGGCTTCCAGGGCGGTGCGCCGGTTCAAATAGAGGGTGAAGCCGCAGGCCACATAGATCGGCTCCCAGAGGATCAGCAGCAGGACATAGATCAGGTTGGACAGGTGTTCCAGCCACAGCCACTCGCCCGTGGCAGCGTTGACCAGGCTTTCCCAAGTCCAGTTCAGCTCCATTTGCGCCGGCAGGAGCATGTAGAACAGGCTGATGCTGCCGAACCACAGCGCCATTTCCAGGTGCATGCCGACTACGGTCAGCCAGCTGGCACCGCCAGCATCACGCTGACCGAGCACCACCAGGCGCTGGTTGCGGGCCTTGCCGGCCAGGCCTTCGAGCTGCATGACGGGCAGGTCGAAGCTGCGTGTGGGGCTCAGTCGGCGCCAGGTCAGGCTGGCCAGCAGTTGCGGCTTGAGCAGGCCCGGCAGGGCTTTCAGTGCCTGCTTAAGGCTGGGTGTGGCGCCGAATAAGGCGTGCGAAAGGATATACAGCGGCAGGCGTTCATAAGCGGGTTTCAGCCACCAGAAAATCAGCAGGGCGATGCTTGGGTAATCCCACAGCAGCAGGCACAGCAGGGCAAAAATAGGCACGGTCACCAGCGCCCAGCTGGCCATCAGCAGCCCGGCGTGCTGCTTGGCCAATAACACGCCAAGGTCGACGGCCTCCCAGGCGCTACGCGGGCGGATGACTACGCTGGCATCAGTCAGGCGCATGCACACCTCGGCCGGCCAACAACAGATAGGCCAGCACCAGCAGCCAAAGCGCGCCGCCGACTGCATATTTGATCGCGGGGCTGGCCAGGCTCATGGATGACCAGTAGGCCTCGATAAACGCCGCCAGCAGCAGAAACACGATCACTCCGCCGACCAACCGCACGCTGCTACCGGCGGCGATGCGTAGCGCGTCACCGCGTGGCAGGCGGCCGGGCACCAGCAGTGCCCAGCCGAGTTTCAGGCCGGCCGCACCGGCCAGAGCAATGGCGGTCAGCTCGAACGCGCCGTGGCCAACGACGAACGACCAAAAAGTTTCGCCATAGCCGATCTGCGTCAGGTGACCGGCCACTGCGCCAATCATTAGACCGTTGAACAGCAGGAAGAACAGGCTGCCCAGACCAAACAGCAGCCCGCTGGCAAAGGTCTGAAAGGCGATGCCGATGTTGTTCATGATGTAGTAGCCGAACATCATCCAGTCATCACCGGAGTCGCGTTCGCTGAAGCGGCCGATACGCCTGGCATCGGGGTCATACATCTTTTCCATCTCGGCGACCTGGTCAGGGGCCATTACCCCGTAGACCAGATCGGGGAAGTAATACACCAAGGTGCCCATGACGAGCAGGCTGCCGAAGAACAGCAGGCAGGCGGCGACGACAAAACGCCACTCGGCGCGGACCAAGCGCGGAAAACCGGCCAGGATAAACCCCAGCAGTTGCGCCCCCAGTGGACTGCGGTGGCGATAGAACTGCTGATGGCCGCGCATGGCCAGCAGCTGCAACTGCTCGATCAGGTGGCTGCTGTAGCCCCGGCTCTGCGCCAGGGCAAGCTGCTGGCACAGGCTGCGGTAGTTGGCGGCAAAGGCTTTGCACTGCTGGCTATCGGCTTTACCACGTTCAAGGGCTTCGAGCTGGGTGCTGAAGGCTTGCCAGTCGCTCTGGTGCTGATTTTCAAACAGGCTCTGTTTCATGTCGGCCCCAACAAACCACGGGCAATACCGTGGATATGCTGTTCAGCCTGCTCGGCGGGCACCTGCAAGGGTTCGGCCAGAATACTCGCCAGTTCCTGGCGGCGTGCGCTGGACAGGCTCTGGCTGCGCTCGGCAAAGCTGAGCAGGGCGCGCTGCTCACTCAAGCTCATAGTGAACGGCGCACGCAGGGCTTCAGCTTGCGGCAGCTCGGGGGCTGTGGAGGCGTTGTCGCGATAGACTACCAGGGTGCCGGCGGCGATGTCGCCCAAGCGCTTGAACGCCGGGTGATTAAGGCAGCTGAGAATGCCCAAGGTGTAACCAAACGGCAGGATATCGACGAAACGCAGCAGGTTACGAGTTAATGAGGCGGCCCAGCCAATTGGCGTACCGTCGTCATGAATAACTCGCAGGCCCATCATCTGTTTGCCGGGTGAGCGGCCCTGGTTGAGCACTTCAAACAGCACCATGTACCACCAAGTCACGAGAAACAGCAGGATGGTGCCCAGGCCCATGCCGAACTGGCCGAGCAGCGCCAGCACGGCAAACAATGCACCGAGCAGCGCACCGCGAATCAGCAGGTCAATGCTGAATGCCAGCGCGCGCGGCACTAAACCCGCCGGGCGCAGGATTAGGTCGATGCCTTCGGGTGTTTCCACCTTATAGCGGGTATCCAGCAGCGGGCGAGAGGCGACTGAAACAGAAGTTGGCGTGGGCGACATCGGCAAACTGCGTCGGGGAAAGCCCGATGCTAGCCAGCAGCAGGCAGGGAAGCAACCGGCGCTGTCACAGAGTGAGCCGTTAACCGTATTTATTCGCAGTGAGTCCGCCTACGGGGGGGCATCAGCTCGCGAGCTGCAGGGGTTGTGCGCGTTCTGCGCAGCGCAAGCCAGGTGCTAGACTGCCTGCGCCTCAACATCAGGAGTTACTGTGACTTCCAGCCTCTTTTGGTATGACTACGAAACCACCGGGATTAACCCGCGGTGCGACCGACCGCTGCAGGTCGCCGGAATTCGCACCGATGAGCAGCTCAATGAAATCGCTGAGCCGCTGAACATCTACTGCCAGCCCAGTGACGATATTTTGCCGCATCCCGCCGCTTGCCTGGTGACCGGGATTACCCCGGGCAAGCTGGCGCAGCATGGCCTGGGTGAGGCCGAGTTTATAAGCCGTGTGCATGCTGAGCTCTCGCAGCCCGGCACATGCGGAGTCGGCTACAACAGCCTGCGTTTCGATGATGAAGTGACGCGCTATAGCCTGTACCGCAACTTCTTCGACCCCTATGCCCGTGAATGGCAGGGCGGCAATAGCCGCTGGGACCTGATCGATCTGGTACGTACGGCCTATGCATTGCGCCCGGAAGGCATCGTCTGGCCTGAAGAAGAGGGGCGGGTGACGCTCAAGCTGGAGCGCCTGACCGCTGCCAATGGCATCGAGCATGGTCAGGCGCACGATGCGTTGTCCGATGTGCGGGCCACCATCGCGTTGGCACGCTTGCTGCGCAACAAACAACGCAAACTCTATGACTACCTCTATCAGCTGCGCAGCAAACAGCGCGTGCAGGAGCAAATACGCCTGTTGCAACCCTTGGTGCATATCTCCGGGCGTTATGCCGGGGCGCGGCATTACCTGGCTGTGGTGTTGCCGCTGGCCTGGCATCCGCGTAACCGCAATGCGTTGATTGTTTGTGATCTGCAGGCCGATATCTCGCCGCTGCTCAATGAGTCTGCTGAAACATTGCGCACGCGCCTGTATACGCGCCGCGATCAATTGGCCGCGGGTGAATTGCCGGTGTCGTTGAAGTTGCTGCATATCAACCGCTGCCCGGTTGTTGCGCCGATGAATGTATTGCGTGCGGAAGATATTCAGCGTCTGCAGCTCAATGTGCCGGCTTATCAGGCGCAGGCTGAGCAATTGCGGGGTAGTCCAGGGTTGTGGCAGGACAAACTTGCGCAGGTGTATGCCGAGGAGCCGTTCGCCGCTAACCAAGACCCGGAACAGCAACTATACGATGGCTTTATGGGTGATCGTGATCGCCGGCTGTGTGAACAGGTACGACGTGCCGAGCCGCAGCGTTTGGCCGAAGCGGCCTGGCCATTTGATGATGGTCGGTTACCGGAGCTATTGTTTCGTTACCGCGCACGCAACTTTGCTGCGACATTGAGCGCTGAAGAGCAACAACGTTGGTGGGTATTTTGCCAACAGCGCTTGAGTAAGCCCGAATATGGTGCGCCGAATACGCTTGAGCAGTTCAGTCAGGCACTGGCCGCGGTACTTCCAGATGTTAGCGCGGAGCAACAAGCTATTTTGCTGGAGTGGCGTGATTATGCAGAGCAGTTACGCCAGCGTTATGCCCTATAGCTTGTATGGGTAAATACTGATGGCGCTACTGAAATCGCGCTCATAAAAAACGCCAGCATCGCTGGCGTTTTTAGTTAAAGCGGGTATTGCGTACGGCAGGTTTAACCCAGCAGGGTGGCCCAGCTTTCAACGACGTCACCGCCCCACTTGGCTTTCCACTCTTTCAGCGTTTTGTGGTTGCCACCTTTGGTTTCGATCACTTCACCGGTGTTCGGGTTCTTGTACTGCTTAACTTTACGGGCGCGCTTAGTGCCAGTAGTTTTGTTGGCGCGGATAGCTTTGCTGCCTTTGGCGTCCGGGTCGAGCATGGCAATGATGTCACGCAGCGACTTCTGGTATTCACCCATCAGCGCACGCAGTTTGCCTTCGAATTCCAGTTCTTTTTTCAGCTTGTCGTCTTGTGACATGTTTTTCAGGCGATCTTGCAGTTCTTTGATGGCTTCTTCGGTGGCGCGGTATTCGTTGATCAACGACATGTTGGGTTACCTGTATTCGGGATTGGCTATTAAGTGATAGCAATAGTAGTCAGGCACTTTTCACAAGTAAACCGCTTTATCGGTATTTTTTATGAATTGTATTGTTAAGTAACTTATTGAATGTGCGCAGTGTTGTGCATGCCTAGTTATTAGCCGTTTATGCCCGCGCGGTTTGTGCTGTTGGCGTGGTGGCACTGTTCGCTCTTGCACGCTTGCCGCGCTGGCCCGCGCTGTTTGAGTACTGCAGTTTTTCCCTGCTGTGACTAGAATGGCCGACTTTATCTGAGTGCTGGAGCCGTTGATGCGTACTTTTCGTTTGGTCATTGCCTGCCCGGATCGGGTGGGAATTGTGGCCAAGGTCAGTAACTTTCTAGCCACCTATAACGGCTGGATTACCGAGGCGAGTCATCATTCGGATAACCAAAGTGGTTGGTTCTTTATGCGCCACGAGATTCGTGCCGACTCACTGCCTTTTGATCTAGATGGCTTTCGACAGGCTTTTTCGCCTATTGCCCGTGAATTTTCCATGGAATGGCGGGTTACGGACTCAGCGCAGAAAAAACGCGTGGTATTAATGGCCAGTCGCGAATCGCATTGTCTGGCTGATTTATTACACCGTTGGCACAGCGATGAACTGGATTGCGATATTCCCTGCGTGATTTCCAATCACGATGACCTGCGCAGCATGGTTGAGTGGCACGCCATTCCGTACTTTCACGTACCGGTCAACTCGCAAGATAAGCAGCCCGCATTTGATGAAGTCGCGCGCCTGGTTAAATCCCATGCGGCGGACGTGATTGTGTTGGCGCGTTATATGCAGATTCTACCTGCGCCACTTTGCGCTGAGTTTTCGCAGCGGGTGATCAACATCCACCACAGTTTTCTGCCGTCGTTTGTTGGAGCAAAACCGTATCACCAGGCGTCGTTGCGTGGGGTCAAGTTGATTGGTGCGACCTCGCACTACGTGACCGAGGAGCTGGATGCCGGTCCAATCATCGAGCAGGACGTGGTCCGCGTCAGTCACCGCGACAGCATCGAAGAGATGGTGCGCCTGGGTAAGGATGTAGAGAAGATGGTGCTGTCGCGTGGTCTACGCTATCACTTAGAAGACCGAGTGCTGGTGCACGATAACAAGACTGTAGTGTTCGATTGAGGTGCATGCGTCGGCTCGGTTCGGCGCACGCAAAGGAGTTTACTGATGCTCAAGTCAATCAAAGTACGTGATTACATGACCCGCAATCTGGTGACTTTCCGTCCCGAAATGAACCTGTTTACGGCTATCAATCGACTGCTTGAGCACCGTATATCCGGCGCTCCAGTTGTCGATGGGCAAGGCCATTTGGTGGGCTTGTTATCGGAGGGCGATTGTTTACGTGGCATTCTTTCCGGCGCCTATTACGAGTCGGCGGGCGGTGATGTCAGTGCGTATATGACCACCGACGTTGAAGTGATCTCGCCTGAGGCGGACATCATCGAAATATCCGAGCGCTTCTTGCGCGGCCGGCGTCGGCGTTTGCCGGTGGTCGAAGACGGCCGTCTGATCGGCCAGGTCAGCCGCAGTGATGTGCTGCGTGCGGTCAAGGAATTCGCCCAGCATGATGAAGGTCGACTGGCGGTCAACTGAGCGTGAGTGCAGCTGCCGGAGGTGTTATGAACAACCCGCTTGATCGTGGTGCATCTAGTGCGCCGCCGGTACTGGGGGAGGGCTGCACGCAGCGCTATGACCCGCAGGCGCTGACTGCCGAGGACGGTACTGAGTTTGCCGGTGCCGCTGAGCTGTGGCGGCAATTGCAGCAGGATGAACAGCCGCCAACGAACAGCGAAAAGCAGAAATAAAAACGGGGCGCTCAGTGAGCGCCCCGTTTTTTCTAGCAGCTACAGCCAGGTTACGATCTTGCGAGCCAGAGTCCTGCAAGGCGCTACGTTAGTAACAGCCTCCGGCTGGTCAAAACAGGCGAGGAAGCGGAGTTTACTGTTGTAAATGAGTATTCCGAGCCTGTTTTTAACGCAGCAGGGCCGACGCGCAGCTGATCGTCTCAATTCTAAATGCGGAAGCTGTCGACCAGTTGCTTGAGGCGGCTGGCCTGTTGCTCCAGGTCACCGCAAGCACGCAGAGTGGCATTGAGGTTTTCCACGCCTTCCTGGTTGAGGGTGTTGATTTCAGTGATGTCGACGTTAAGCGATTCGATCACCGAGGTCTGCTCCTCGGTCGCAGTTGCCACCGACTGGTTCATGCCATCAATCTCGCCGATACGCTCGGTCACACTGCTCAGGCGCGAGCCGGCCTGGTTGGCGATCTCCACGCTCTCTTCGCTGTAACGCTGACTTTCAGTCATGGTGGTGACCGATTCGCGCGAGCCCACTTGCAGCTCTTCGATCATCTTTTCGATTTCTTGCGCGGATTCCTGAGTGCGGTGCGCCAGGTTGCGTACTTCGTCGGCGACCACAGCGAAACCGCGGCCGGCCTCACCGGCGCGTGCTGCTTCGATGGCGGCGTTGAGCGCGAGCAGGTTGGTCTGCTGGGAGATGCTTTTGATTACCTCAAGAATCTGGCCGATGTTCACCGTTTTGCTGTTCAGGGTTTCGATGTTGCTGCAGGAGGCGCTGATCTTGCCGGACAGCTCGTTCATCGCTTGAATGGTTTTTTCCACTACCTGGCGGCCATCTTCAGCCAGCTGGCGGGCATCAGAGGCCTGATTGGAGGCGTCGGCGGCGTTGCGCGCGATCTCCTGAGCGGCAGCGCCCAGCTCGTTGATCGCGGCGGCCACACTGTTGGTACGGCTGGCTTGTTCGTCGGAGTTGATCATCGACGAGTTGGAGGCGCCTACCACCAGTTTGGCCACTTCATTGACCTGGCTGGTGGCTGACGATACTTCGCGGATCGAGCTGTGGATGCGCTCGACGAACTGGTTGAACGCGCTGGCCAGGCGGCCGAACTCGTCGTTGGACTGAATGCTCAGGCGTTTGGTCAGGTCACCCTCGCCCTGGGCGATGTCTTCCATGGCTTTGCCCATCACGTTCAGTGGCTGCATCAACACGCCGATCAGCATGCTCAGCAGCAGCATGATCAACACCACCGCAATAATGGTGGCAATGATTGCGGAAGCGCGGAACTCGCTGAGCATGGCGTAGGCTTTGTCTTTATCGATGGACAAACCGATGTGCCAGTTAACCGAAGGCAGGCCTTTAACCGGGGTAAACGTCAGGATGCGCTGGCTACCATCGAGTTCTGTTTCGCTGAACTCGCTGCTGATACGCGGGGTGTTCTTCGGATAGACCTCACTGAGGTTCTTCATCACCAGGTCTTTTTTCGGGTGCACCAGAATCTTGCCATCCGAGCTGACTAGGAAGGCGTAACCGATGCCGTCGAAGTCCAGTGAGTTGATGATGTCGATCAGGGTTTGCAGGCTCAGGTCACCACCGACTACGCCGGTCGATTTGGCCGGGGTGGCGATGGTGATAATCAGCGCGCCGGTAGCAGCGTCAACATAAGGTTCGGTCAGTGTGGTACCGCCGGCAGCCACAGCATCGGTGTACCAAGGGCGTGTACGCGGGTCGTAGTCATCCGGCATTTTTTCATTCGGACGCATGGTGAAGCTGCCGTCGGCGCTGCCCAGGTAGGTGAAGGCAAAGCTTGAAGTCAGGGCTTTTTGTTCCAGCAGGCCGGTAAGGCCTTCTGTAGAAGGATCGCGGGCAATCGATTGCGCCGCGCTCTCTACCAGCAAAATCCGCCCGGATAGCCAGTTGGAAATATTGCTGGCTGTGACGTTGCCCATTTCGTGCAGGTAGCCTTCCAAGTCACTGCGGATAGCGTTGCGTTGCAAGTAGTCGTTATAAAGCGTGAACAGGGAGAAAGCTGCGATCACCACTAACGAGGCGGCGAGCAGAATCTTGTGACTGAACTTCAAGTTGTTGGTCATGGCTTCTTGCGTCCGGTAAGTTCTGGCATCAGTCTGGTGCTGATGTAGGGCAGTGTCTGCGCCGGCTATGCGACGATGCTGAGTATGTCGGCCTAACTGCAGTAAAGCTTTAACCAAGGAGAAGGCAAGATGGCAGAAGCTGATCAGTTTGTTGTGGGGGCCGATCTTGACGGGCTGCCGGTGGGCCAGGCGCTGAAGCTGGCCAATCGTCACGGGCTGATAGCCGGTGCGACGGGGACTGGGAAAACGGTGACCTTGCAGCGTTTGATCGAGACGTTCAGCGATGCAGGTGTGGCGGTGTTTGCCGCTGACGTCAAAGGCGACCTGTGCGGCCTTGGCGCTGCCAGTACGCCGCAAGGCAAAGTGGCTGAGCGCATCGCCAGTATGCCTTGGCTCAAACATCAGCCGACGGCTTACCCGGTGACCCTGTGGGATATTCATGGCCAGAGTGGTCACCCACTGCGCACGACACTGAGCGAAATGGGCCCGTTGCTGTTGGGCGCACTGCTTGAGTTGACCGACAGCCAGCAGGCCGCGCTGTATGCCGCATTCAAGGTGGCGGATCGCGAAGGTTTGCTGCTGCTTGATCTGAAAGACCTCAAAGCGCTGCTCGCGCACCTGAAGAGCCAGCCTGAGGTGTTGGGCGAAGACAGTGCGTTGTTCACGTCCACCTCGTCGCAGGCGCTGCTGCGCAAGCTGGCAGGCCTTGAGCAGCAGGGCGCTGATGCCTTGTTTGGTGAGCCGGCGTTGCAACTGGAAGACATCCTGCATCCCGACCGTGATGGTCGCGGACGTATTCATTTGCTCGACGCCAGCCGCTTGGTGCATGAGGCACCAAAGGTTTACGCGACTTTTCTGCTTTGGCTGTTGGCCGAGTTATTTGAGCAGTTGCCGGAGCGCGGCGATGCCGACAAGCCGCTGTTAGCGCTGTTTTTTGATGAGGCGCACCTGTTATTTGCCGGGACGCCTAAGGCCTTGCAAGAGCGCCTGGAGCAAGTGGTGCGGCTGATTCGCTCAAAGGGTGTCGGGGTGTACTTCGTTACTCAATCGCCTGGCGATTTGCCGGACGATGTATTGGCTCAGTTGGGGCTGCGTATCCAGCACGGCCTGCGCGCCTTTACCGCTAAAGAGCAGAAATCATTACGTGCAGTGGCTGATGGCTTTCGCCCGAACCCTGCAATCGACACGTTGGCGGTGTTGACTGAGCTGGGTATCGGCGAAGCACTCGTCGGTACGATGGAAGCTAAAGGCACGCCGGCCATGGTACGACGTGTCGCGATTGCGCCACCGCAGTCGCGGATCGGGCCGTTGACAGAAGCTGAGCGTGCGGCGTTGATCGCCCAGTCGCCGCTGCGCGGCCGCTACGACAAGCCAATTGATCGCGAGTCTGCTTATGAGTTGTTGACCGCTCGGGCTGAGCAAGCCGCGCAACAGGCAGAGCAAGACAAGTCGAGCACTGTCGGCAATAAGGCAGAAACACGCGGGGGTATGGCTGGCGGAGCCGGTGAGTTGTTTGGCGGCTTTGCGAGCCAGGTGATGAAAACGGCAATGCGTCAGGCGGCTAACCAGATCGGTCGGCAGCTGGTACGAGGGTTGTTGGGGTCGTTGCTCGGCGGTAAAAAGCGTTAATCGGCAGCAGCCGAGCCAGTTTTCTAAGACTGGCTCGGCTCTCGGCTTCAAACGGGTAGCCCGCATGTCGCATTGCAATGGTGCGTTCCGGGTTTAGCCAGAAGCTGCTTCCATTTTGGTTCTCAGATCTTTTTCTATTCTTTCGAGTTCTTTTTCAAACGCTTGATCAAGAAGGTTGGCCTTCTTGCGCCACGGCTTGCGCTCGGGGTCCGGTTGAGCGGCGTAGGTGAGAACTTCTCCGCCGTATACATCCTTGTAACGCTGCGCCTGGCGCTCGAGTTCGGCGCGCAGTTCGTCTTTCGTCACGTAGTTACCCATGGTCCTGAAAAGAATGTTGGCCTGAATGCAAGGCATGCTGCCTAAACACCTGATACAGCCAAACAGATTTAGCCTGCGCATTTATAAACGCTGCGAATAGTTTCAGAGACTATTGCTGTAGCGGGTTGCCCTTTACTTTGGAATTACCTGAACAATTTGTCAGGTTTGTTACAGGGCTAATTAGAGTGCGCCGGGCAATTATGGCGAAGCTGAAATAAATGTCCAGTCTGCCTAATTCACAGGCAGTAGACCGTAAGGCCGTAAAAGAGTTGCATATCACCTGCTGCAAGCATGGCTCAGCAGGCCAGCGCCGCTGCGACGCTGGGCTTGTACGTCGTAAGATCGAGCAGAGCGCTATGCGGTGCCTGATGTAAATAACGCGCTCATATCTCAGGGCGGTCTTATTGATGTGCCTATATCGGATTAATCAATGCATGTTTTCCAGTGCGCTACAGCTGGCGGTGTAGTTCTGTCTGCAGGCACTTTCAAATAAACGTTTGGCTTGATTAGGATCCAGCGCTACGCCTTGTGTACCGCGCAGGTAGAGGTTGCCGAGAATGTGTTGGGCCATTGGGTTACCGCCGGCAGCGGATTGGTTGAGGTACTTGAGCATTTGCTCAGGGTTGTTGAAGTCAGGGTTGTCGCGGCCGGTATACAGGTAAGCGAGGCTGACAGCAGCCATGGCGTGGCCTTTGTCGGCGGCGAGCTTCCACCAGTGCTCGGCTTGTTTGAGGTCTTTGGCCGGCTGGCCGACGAAGTACAGGCTGCCGAGTTGGAATTGGCTGTCGAGATCCCCGCGATTGGCTTTACTGCGCAAGTCGGCCTCTGCAGCATTTGACACGATGGGTTGGGCGGGTTGCTGAGTCGGGTTGCCGGCTTGTTGCTCGGTGGGTTTCCCGGCACAGCCGCCGAGCAACAAGGTGGCGCAGAGCAGGGCAGGCAATAAGCGGTGGGCGGGTAATGGCATGGGGTGTCCCTGAAAGAAAGCAAGTGAAGGTGCCACGCGCAGCGGCTAAACAACGGACTACCAGCGCGTAGAGGAGTTGCATTGGCTAGCGTTCATAAGCCAGGTCGTGGGTACGCAGTGCAGAATACATATCAGTTTGTCGCCTGGGGCGTTTCGCGCGCGCAGTAGAGCTGCGATTCTTGGCTGTATCGCGTACCCAAGCTTGCGAGGCACTCATGCAGATCAACTCCAACTTTGACAGTGGCAATATTGAAGTCATCGACGCCAGCAACCCGCAGCAGGTGCGACTGGCGATTCGGGCGGACCTCAATAGCGCGCATTTTCAGTGGTTCCACTTTCAGGTCAGTGGTCTGCAGCCGGGGCAGCGTTATGGCTTCAGCCTGGGCAATGCCGGCCAGTCGTCCTATAAGAACGCTTGGAGCGGCTATAACGCGGTGGCGTCCTACGACCAGGTCAATTGGTTCCGCGTGCCCAGCCGCTTTGAAAACGGTGCGCTGAACTTCGATATCGAACCGCTGCACGCGCAGATCTGGTTTGCCTACTTCGAACCCTACAGCCGTGAGCGCCATGCCCTGTTGATCGAGGATGCACAACGTTTGGCCGGTGCTGAGCTGTTTGCCTGCGGTAAGAGTATCGAAGGACGCCCGATCGAATTACTGCGCATCAGCCGTAACCCGCAGGCGCAGCGCAAGATCTGGCTGATCGCTCAGCAGCATCCTGGCGAGCATATGGCCGAATGGTTTATGCAGGGGGTGATCGAGCGCTTGCAGCAGCGCGATGACGCCGAGCTGAATGCCCTGTTGGAACAGGCTGATCTGTACTTGGTGCCGAACATGAATCCGGACGGCGCGTTCCGTGGCCATTTGCGCACCAACGTCGCCGGCCGCGACCTCAATCGCGCCTGGCAGTCGGCCAGTGAGGCAGACAGCCCTGAGGTGTATTTCGTCCAGCAGCAGATGCGTGCGGTGGGCGTTGACCTGTTTCTGGATATTCACGGCGATGAGGAAATCCCCCATGTCTTTGCCGCTGGTTGTGAAGGTAACCCAGGATTCAGCTCGCGGCTCGCCGCGCTGGATAAAGAGTTTCGCGATCAGCTAATGGCGATAGGTGCCGAGTTTCAGACCACCTTTGGTTATACCCCCGACCAGTTTGGTCAGGCCAATACCACCCTGGCCTGCAATGCCGTGGGGCTGGAGTTCGACTGCCTGGCGTTCACCATCGAAATGCCATTCAAGGACCACGACGATCGGCCCAATCCACACACGGGTTGGAATGGCGCGCGCTCAATGCAGCTGGGTAAGGATGTGCTGAGCGTGGCGGCGGCGATGGTTGGAAAACTGCGCTAATCACTTTGCATGTCGTAGGAGAAAACCCGATGCAGCTGGCCGCTCCAATCCCGATTCTGCGCAGCTTCGATGAAGCTAAAGCGCGGGCGTTCTACTGCGAGTTTTTGGGCTTCAGTGAAGACTGGTCACACCGCTTCGAGGCGGGCTTGCCGCTCTATCTGCAACTGTCCAGAGATGGCTGCGTGCTGCATCTGTCCGAACACCATGGCGATTGCTGCCCCGGTGCGGCGCTGCGCATCAGTGTCGATGATCTGGATGGGTTGCATGCCGAGTTGACGGCGCGGGCTTATGCCAATGCGCGGCCTAGCATCATCAATCAGCCCTGGGGCCGTGATATGACGGTGACCGATCCGTTTGGCAATCGACTGATTTTTACCGACATCCGCACGCCGTAGGTGCGGATAGCCTGCGCCGACCTGGCGGCCGGCGCAGTGCAGTGGGCGATTAGCCGTGATTAACCTCGATAGTAGCGTTGTGGCACGAACGGGGTCTTGGCGACTTTCATAGCGACGCGCTTGCCGCGCACCATGGCCCAGACTTCTGTATCCAGAGCGATGTGGCTGCTCTGCACATAACCCATGGCCACCGGGGCGGCGAGAGTTGGGCCGAAGCCACCGCTGCTGACAGTGCCGATTACGTTGCCGTCGGCATCGACGATTTCCGCGCCTTCACGCACCGGTACGCGCTCTTGCGGCAGCAGGCCAACCCGCTTGCTGGCAACGCCGGCTTGTTGCTGGGCGAAGATCCGTTCGGCACCTGGGAAGCCGCCAGCGCGTGCACCATCGGCGCGGCGCGGCTTGGACATGGCCCAGAGCAGGCTTGCTTCGATCGGCGTGACGCTGGTGCTCATGTCGTGGCCATACAGGCACAGACCGGCTTCCAGACGCAGTGAGTCGCGCGCGCCGAGGCCAATGGCCTCGACTTCTGTTTCGGCCAGCAGGCTGCGCGCCAGGGTCTCACAGTGTTCTGCAGGCACGGAGATCTCGTAGCCATCTTCGCCGGTGTAGCCAGAACGGCTGACGTAGCAGTCCACGCCGAGCAAGCGCACCGGAGCGAATTGCATAAAGGTCATCTGCGCGACTTCTGGGGCCAGGCGCGCCAGTACGTCAACGGCTTTCGGACCTTGCAAGGCCAAGAGTGCGCGGGCTTCGAACAGCACCTCAATCTCACACTGGCTGCCGATGTGCTTCTGCAGGTGGGCCAGGTCCTGGTCTTTGCAGCCGGCGTTGACCACCAGGAACAGGGTGTCATCGCCCAGATTGGCCACCATCAGGTCGTCGAGGATGCCGCCATTTTCGTCGGTGAACATGGCGTAACGCTGCATGCCCACAGGCAGGTCGATGATGTCCACCGGCACCAAGGTTTCCAGAGCTTTGGCGGCATTGGCGCCACGCAGGATGATCTGGCCCATGTGCGATACGTCAAACAGGCCCGCCTGCTCGCGGGTGTGCAGGTGTTCTTTCATCACGCCGAGTGGGTATTGCACCGGCATGTCATAACCGGCGAAAGGCACCATGCGGGCGCCGAGTTCGATGTGCAGGGCATGTAGCGGGGTTTTCGCCAGGGTTTCGCTGGTCATGCAATTTCTCCGTCAGGGTGCGTGCGGGGCACCGGTAATGATGTAAGGGTGTTGCGGGCTGCGCCCGACTTAGCACTCGATAATATTGACGGCCAGGCCGCCGCGGGCGGTTTCCTTGTACTTGTTGTTCATGTCTGCACCGGTCTGACGCATGGTGCGGATCACCTTATCCAGGGATACGAAATGCTGGCCGTCGCCGCGCAGGGCCATGCGTGCGGCGTTGATCGCCTTGACCGAGCCCATGGCGTTGCGTTCGATACAGGGTACCTGCACCAGCCCGCCTATGGGGTCGCAGGTCAGGCCGAGGTTGTGTTCCATGCCAATTTCGGCGGCGTTTTCTACCTGGTTGACGCTGCCACCGAGCACTTCGCACAAGGCGCCAGCGGCCATCGAGCAGGCTACGCCGACTTCACCTTGGCAGCCGACTTCGGCGCCGGAGATCGAGGCGTTTTCTTTGTAGAGAATGCCAATGGCGGCGGCGGTGAGCAGAAAGCGCACGATGCCGTCGTCGTTGGAGCTGGGGATAAAACGGCTGTAGTAATGCAACACCGCCGGCACGATACCGGCCGCGCCATTGGTGGGTGCAGTCACCACACGGCCGCCGCTGGCGTTTTCTTCGTTAACCGCCAGGGCATAGAGGTTGACCCAATCGAGCACGCTCAGGGCATCACGCAGGGCTGCTTCTGGGTGCTTGCACAGTTGCCGGTGTAGGTCTGCCGCGCGGCGTTTAACCTTGAGCCCGCCGGGCATGATGCCCTCGTTGCGGCAGCCGGCTTCGACGCAATCCTGCATCACTTGCCAGATATGCAGCAGGCGCGTGCGGGTTTCCGCTTCTGGTCGCCAGGCGGCTTCGTTAGCGAGCATCACCTGGCTGATCGACAGATTGTGCTCGGCGCAATGCGCCAGCAGTTGTTTACCGGTGGTGAAGGGGTACTGCAACGGCGTGGTGTCTTCGACGATACGATCGGCCCCTGCGGCCTGCTCATCCACCACAAAGCCGCCGCCCACCGAGTAATACTCACGCGAGCGAATCTGCAAACCGGCGGCGTCGAAGGCGCGAAAGATCATGCCGTTGGGGTGAAAGGCCAGCGGCTTGCGGATCATCGCCAGGTGTTGTTTTTCGACAAAACGGATTGGTTTTTCGCCGAGCAGATTGAGCTCGGCGTTGCTGCGGATTGCCGCTAGGCGGGCGTCGACGCTAGTGGTGTCTACCGTGTCTGGCTGCTCGCCCTCAAGCCCGAGCAGCACCGCCTTATCGCTGCCATGGCCTTTGCCGGTGGCGCCGAGGGAGCCGTACAGCTCGACCTTGATGCTCTCGGTGTTGGTGAGTAAATCGTCGCGGCGCAGGCCTTCGGCAAAGCGCAAGGCGGCGAGCATCGGGCCCACGGTGTGCGAGCTGGATGGGCCGATGCCAATCTTGAAGAGGTCAAAAACGCTAAGTGACATGCTTGCTCCGACTGCGTGTTTTGCTGCCGCCCTTGTGGGGCGGCGATGATGCGGCGCGCTGGGTAACCGCCCCGCTAGTGGCAAAAACTGCGTAGCTATCTAGTCAGCGTAGACCGGGAAGCTGGCACAGAGTGCCGCTACCTGACCACGAACGCGTTCGATCACAGCTGGGTTGTCCAGGTCGTCGAGGATGTCGCAGATCCAGCCAGCCAGTTCACGGCACTGACCTTGTTTGAAGCCACGGCTGGTGACTGCTGGGGTGCCGATGCGGATACCGGAAGTGACGAAAGGCGACTGTGGGTCGTTCGGCACGGCGTTCTTGTTCACGGTGATGTGTGCCGCGCCCAACGCGGCATCAGCAGCTTTACCCGTGAGGCCTTGCTTGATCAGGCTGACCAACATCAAGTGGTTGTCGGTGCCGCCGGAGACAACGTCATAGCCACGGGTCACGAACACCTCGGCCATGGTCTGCGCGTTGTCGATGACCTGCTGCTGATAGGCTTTGAAGCCGGGCTCCAGCGCTTCCTTGAAGCACACCGCTTTGGCGGCGATCACATGCATCAACGGGCCGCCCTGGCTGCCGGGGAATACCGCCGAGTTGAGTTTTTTCTCGATTGCTTCGTTGGCCTTGGCCAGGATCAGGCCGCCGCGTGGGCCACGCAGGGTTTTGTGGGTGGTGGTGGTGACCACATCGGCAAACGGAATTGGGTTGGGGTACAGGCCGGCGGCGACCAAGCCGGCGACGTGGGCCATGTCGACAAACAGCAGGGCGTCGATCTTGTCGGCGATTTCGCGGAAACGGGCGAAATCCAGAGTGCGCGAATAGGCGGAGAAACCGGCGACGATCATCTTCGGCTTGTGCTCAAGCGCCAGGCGCTCGACTTCGGCGTAATCGATCAGGCCTTGCTCGTCGATGCCGTATTGCACCGCGTTGTACAGCTTGCCCGAGGACGACACTTTGGCGCCGTGGGTCAGGTGGCCGCCGTGGGCCAGGCTCATGCCGAGGATGGTATCGCCAGCATTGATCAGCGCCAGGTACACCGCGCTGTTGGCGGATGAGCCGGAGTGCGGCTGCACGTTGGCATAGTCGGCACCGAACAGCTGCTTGGCGCGCTCGATGGCGAGGGCTTCGACCTTGTCCACATGCTCACAACCGCCGTAGTAACGCTTGCCTGGATAGCCTTCGGCGTACTTGTTGGTCAGGCCGCTGCCTTGCGCCTGCATGACGCGCTGGCTGCAATAGTTTTCCGAGGCGATCAGCTCGATGTGATCTTCCTGGCGCTGCTCTTCGGCGTTGATCGCGGCGAGCAGGGCGTCGTCATAACCTTGCAGTTGGTCGTGTTTGCTGAACATGCTGAGATCCCTCGATTGTTGTTTTTGGGGTGCAGCTGACCCGCCCCGGGTAGGGGTGAATCAAAATTCTGGGGTAAACAAAACCGTAGGATGGGTTGAGCGCAGCGATACCCATCATCCCGTGTGCTGCGTCCATCGCTGATGGGTTACGCGGCGCTGAAGGATGGTGTTAACGGTGCTATTGCGCTATTGCGCTATTGCGCTATTGCGCTGCTGCGCCGCTAACCCATCCTACGGTTTTTATCGCCTTAAGCGTCCTGATACGCCTCGATGGACGGGCAGGCGCAGATCAGGTTGCGGTCACCGAATACGTTGTCGACGCGGCCGACCGGAGGCCAGTACTTGCCTTCGATCAACGTGGCGGTTGGGTACACAGCCTGTTCGCGGCTGTAGCCGTGCGTCCATTCACCGACCAGTTCCAGTGCGGTGTGTGGCGCGTTTTTCAACGGGTTGTCGGTGGCGTCCAGATGACCGGCTTCCACCGCACGAATCTCTTCGCGGATGGCGATCATGGCGTCGCAGAAGCGGTCCAGTTCTTCCTTGGATTCGCTTTCGGTCGGCTCGATCATCAGCGTTCCGGCGACGGGGAAGGACATGGTCGGGGCGTGGAAGCCGAAGTCGATCAGGCGCTTGGCCACGTCGTCAACGCTGATGCCGCTGCTGTCCTTGATCGGGCGGATGTCCAGAATGCACTCGTGCGCCACCAGGCCGTTGCTGCCCGAATACAGCACAGGGTAGTGCTCTTCGAGGCGGCGGGCGATGTAGTTGGCGTTGAGAATGGCCATTTGCGAGGCGAGCTTGAGGCCTTCGCCGCCCATCATGCTGATGTACATCCAGGTGATCGGCAGGATGCTGGCGCTGCCGAACGGCGCAGCACTGACGGCACCTTCTTTGCGGGCCATGTGACCGTGGCCGGGCAGGAACGGAATCAGGTGCGCCTTGACACCAATCGGGCCAACGCCAGGACCGCCACCGCCGTGGGGGATGCAGAAGGTTTTGTGCAGGTTCAGGTGCGACACGTCGCCGCCGAACTGACCTGGGGCGCAAAGGCCGACCATGGCATTCATGTTGGCACCGTCGATGTAAACCTGGCCGCCGTTGTCATGAATGATCTGGCAGATTTCGCGGATGCCTTCCTCGAACACGCCGTGGGTCGACGGGTAGGTGATCATCAGCGCAGCCAGGCGCTCTTTGTGCTCTTCGGCCTTGGCCTTGAGGTCGGCAATATCGACGTTACCGTTGCTGTCGCAGGCGGTAACCACTACACGCATGCCGGCCATGCTGGCGGTGGCTGGGTTGGTGCCGTGGGCCGATTGCGGGATCAGGCAGATGTCGCGCTGATCGTCGCCGCGGCTCTGGTGATACGCGCGAATCGCCAGCAGGCCAGCGTATTCGCCCTGGGAACCGGCGTTCGGCTGCAAGGATATACCGTCGTAACCGGTGGCGGCGCAGAGCATGGCTTCCAGCTCTGTGGTCAGCTGGGTGTAACCCTGGCTTTGCTCGACTGGGGCGAAGGGGTGCAGGCTGCCGAATTCGGCCCAGGTCACCGGGATCATCTCGCTGGCGGCGTTGAGCTTCATGGTGCAGGAACCCAGCGGAATCATGCTGCGGTCCAGCGCCAGGTCCTTGTCGGCCAGCTTGCGCAGGTAGCGCATCAGCTCGGTTTCCGAGTGATAACGGTTGAACACCGGGTGCGCCAGGATTGCCGACTCACGCAGCAAGCCTTGTGGCAGCTGCGCGGTTACGCCAGCAGCCAGCTCAGCGAATGCGGGAACCGCCTTGCCGTCGGCGAATACCGCCAGCAGTGCTTCAACGGCGGCTTGGTCGCTGGTTTCATCCAGGGACAGGCCCAGACGCTCGCCATCGATTTCGCGCAGGTTGAGGCCGGCAGCGCGGGCCTTGCTGTGCAGCTCAGCAGTTTTGCTGCCAGTGGCCAAGCTCAGGGTGTCGAAGAAGAATTCCTGTTCAACGCTGTAGCCCAAAGCGCGTAGGCCCTTGGCCAGGATCGCGGTGAACTGGTGAGTGCGCCGGGCGATCTGGGTCAGGCCAGCCGGGCCGTGGTACACGGCGTACATGCTGGCGATGTTGGCCAGCAGTACCTGGGCGGTACAGATGTTACTGGTGGCCTTCTCGCGGCGGATATGTTGCTCGCGGGTCTGCATGGCCAGGCGCAGGGCCGGCTTGCCGAAACGGTCGATCGACATGCCGACCAAGCGGCCTGGCATATCGCGCTTGAATGCATCGCGGGTGGCGAAGTAGGCGGCGTGTGGGCCACCGAAGCCCAGCGGCACACCAAAACGCTGCGCGCTGCCCAAGGCCACATCGGCACCGAATTCGCCCGGCGGGGTGAGCAGGGTCAGGGCCAGCAGGTCAGCGGCTACGGCGACCAGCGCATTGGCGGCGTGGAAGCGCTCAACCAGTTCGCGGTAATCGAAGATGTCGCCATTGCTGGCCGGGTACTGCAGCAGTGCGCCGAAGTAAGCGCTGACATCGGTCAGGCTGGCTTCGTCGCCAATTACTACTTCAATGCCCAGCGGCTCGGCGCGGGTGCGCAGCACGTCGAGGGTCTGCGGGTGGCAATGCTGGGAAGCGAAGAAGGCGTTGCTGGCCTTGTTCTTCGACAGGCGCTTGCAGAAGGTCATGGCTTCGGCGGCGGCGGTGGCCTCGTCGAGCAAAGACGCGTTGGCGATCTGCATGCCGGTGAGGTCGGTAACCAGGGTCTGGAAGTTCAGCAAGGACTCTAGGCGACCTTGGGAGATTTCCGGCTGGTACGGGGTGTAGGCGGTGTACCAGGCTGGGTTTTCCAGCAGGTTGCGCAGGATTGGGCTCGGCGTGTGAGTGCCGTAGTAACCCTGACCAATAAAAGTGCGCAGCTGCTGGTTCTTGCCAGCGATGGTCTTGATCTTGGCCAGGGCGTCGGCTTCCGACAGGCCCGGCAGGGAGCCAAGGATGCTGGTGCCCTTGATGCTCTCGGGAATGACATTGTCGGTCAGCGCGTCGATGCTGGCGTAGCCGAGCAGTTCGAGCATGGCCGCAGTATCAGCCTCACGCGGGCCGATGTGGCGCGCGATAAATTCGTTCTGGGTGGTCAGCTTGGTCATTGCAATCTCTCAGGCGTCAGCATTGGCGTTGAGCAGGCGCTCGTAGGCGGCTTGATCGAGCAGGTCGGCTACCGCGCTGGCATTGGTCGGGCGGAAACGGAAGAACCAACCTTTACCCAGGGGGTCTTCGTTAACCAGCTCAGGGCTGGATTCTAGCTCGCCATTGACCTCGACAACCTCACCGTCTAGCGGCATGGAGATATTGCTTGCTGCTTTTACCGACTCCAGCACCGCCACTTCGGCGCCCTCGGCATAGCTCTGAGCGTCTGGCAGTTGCACGAATACCACGTCACCCAAGGCTTCCTGGGCATAGGCAGTGATGCCCACGGTGACCAGACCATCGGCATCCTGACGCAGCCATTCGTGCTCGACGGTAAAACGCAATTCGCTCATGTGAACTCCTCAAGGGTGGTGACTCGCCCTTTCTGTTGGGGGCGATGTGCTGAACGCTCGTGCTGGGCAGCGAGCAGAAGATGCAAAGACCATAGCAAGGGTGGTGCCATTGTATTTTTTATCAATAAAATCAATGGCTTATGGTTGTTGCACAATAATTGAATTGCCGGACATGTATTGATTTAGATACAGAGGTGGCGGATTAAGGGTTTCATGCACTGCGCAGCGCTCTGGTGGCGCGCTTTGGGCGCTTTCGTATCGGTATGAATACGGTGTATTTAATTCGATACGATTATCGAGGGCATTCGCTGCTCAATTCACTGGCCTTGAGGGAGGCAGGCACTGCGCGCTATTCATCGGCGCTATGCAGGCTTATTGAATTGGTGCATGTGCGGCGGCCTATGGCCCGTGGCAGAGAGGTATTCACTCTTTAGGAGGACAGAGTGAATACCTCTTTCGGGCGCTTAACCCGGAGTGGGTGGCTGGGTAGTTTGGCGGCTCAACACGAAACCCGCTTTCCAGGAGAGCCGCATGAGAACAACAACAAGACATGCCATCTTCCAGCCCAGCATCTTGGCTGTTGCCATCGCTTTAGGCTGTGTAGGGCCTGCCCAGGCTATTTCATTCAATATTGGTGAGGTCGAAGCGCAGTTCGATTCTTCTCTTTCCGTGGGTGCAAGCTGGAGCGTGCGTGGGGCCGATCCTGACTTTATCGGGACGCGCAACGGCGGCAAGGCGTCCTCGCAGACCAACGACGATGGCCGTCTGAATTTCAAGAAGGGTGAAACCTTCTCGAAGATCTTCAAAGGCGTGCATGACCTTGAGTTGAAGTACGGCGACACGGGCGTGTTTATCCGTGGCAAGTACTGGTACGACTTTGAGACCAAAGACGAAAGCCGCCTGCTGTATGACATTGATGACCACAACCGCAAAACCGCAGCGCAGGCCTCGGGCGCGGAAATTCTCGATGCCTTCGTTTATCACAACTACAACCTGGGCGGCATGCCGGGCAGTGTGCGGGCCGGTAAGCAAGTGGTCAGCTGGGGCGAGAGCACGTTTATTGGCAATTCGATCAACTCGATCAACCCTGTGGATGCCGCCGCCTTCCGCCGGCCTGGTGCGGAAATCAAAGAGGGCTTGATCCCGGTCAACATGCTCTATGTATCGCAGAGCCTGACTGACACGGTCAGCATGGAAGCGTTCTACCAGCTGGAGTGGGACCAGACGGTTATCGATAACTGCGGCACGTTCTTCGCCCCTAGCGACACGGCTGCAGATGGCTGTGAAGACCGTTTGGCCGTCGCGGGAGCTGATGTGGCGCCAGGCGTGTCGAACAATACCGGCGCTCCAGGTAACCCTATTTATATCCCGCGTGCCGGTGACCGTGACGCCCGTGATAGTGGTCAGTTTGGGGTTGCCCTGCGCTGGTTTGCCGAGTCGCTGAACGACACCGAATTCGGCCTGTATGCGATGAACTATCACAGCCGCACGCCGAGTGGCAGTTTCTTGCGCACCACGTCGCCGTCTGCGGCGGTTATTCCGGGCGCGCCGGGGGCTCGGTACTTCCTTGAGTACCCAGAAGATATCCGTCTCTATGGCGTCAGCTTCCAGACCAACGTTAATGGCACTGCGTTGTCCGGTGAGTTGAGTTATCGGCCAAATATGCCGATCTCGATCAACTCCACTGACCTGACCTTTGCTTCACTTGCATTCCCCGGTTCACCGGTATTTACCAGTGGCCATGCGCAGAATGTCGCCGGTGAAGAAATTGCCGGTTACGTACGCAAACCTGTCACCCAGGCTCAGGTCACGGCGGTGCAGTTCTTCGATCGGGTGCTCGGTGCTAGCCGCCTGACCTTGCTCGGCGAGGTCGGTTACAACCATGTCAGCGGCATCAGCGATGACCTCGGTGAGCTGCGTTTCGGTCGTGACCCGGTTTATGGCCTGGGTGAGTTGGCCAGTAATGGGACGTGTACGGCTGCGTTCAACGCCGCTAACCCGGATCAGTGCAGCGGCGATGGTTTCTTTACCAGCAGCTCTTGGGGCTACCGCCTGCGCGCCAGTGCCGATTACAGCAACGTGTTTGCTGGGGTCAACCTGACGCCGAGCATTGCCTGGTCGCATGACGTCGATGGTTATGGCCCCAACTTCAGCGAAGGAACCAAGGCTGTGAGTCTTGGCCTGAACGCTGACTACCAGAACACCTACACCGCCAGCCTCAGTTACACCGACTTCTTTGGTGGGGATTACAACACCAACGTCGACCGTGACTTTGTCGCCCTGAGCTTTGGTGTGAACTTCTGATCAACGCAGTGCAAAAGGATCCGTTCATGATGAAAAATACAAGAATCCTGCAAGCTGGCGCGCTGGTGCTGACGCTGTTAGCCAGCAGCGTGATGGCCGCAGTCTCTGAGCAAGAAGCCGCCCAGCTGGGCAGCAGCCTGACCCCGCTGGGCGCGGAAATGGCCGGCAATGCCGATGGCAGTATCCCTGCTTGGGATGGCGGCCTTTCTACCAGCGCCGGCGCAGTTGATGACAAAGGGTTTCTGGCTGACCCGTTTGCCAGCGAGCAACCCCTGTTCACCATCACCGCAGCCAATGCCGAGCAGTACCAAGACAAGCTTTCAGCCGGTCAGCTGGCCATGCTCAAACGTTACCCTGACAGTTACAAAATCCCGGTTTACCCCACGCATCGCAGCACCGCTGTACCCACAGCGATCGGGGAGGCGGCCAAGGTCAGTGCTCTGAATACCTCGCCGGTAGATGGCGGCAATGGTCTGCAGAACTTCAACGCTAGTCGTTACTACGCCTTCCCGATTCCCAAGACCGGTGTCGAGGTGATCTGGAACCACGTCACCCGCTACCGTGGCGGTAACACTCGGCGCGTGGTCACACAGGCGACGCCGCAGACCAATGGTTCTTACAGCCTGGTGAAGTTCGAGGATGAGGTGGCATTTCCGGCGGATATGCCCGACCTGGATCCGGCCAAGGGCAGCAACGTACTGCTCTACTTCAAACAGCGGGTGACGGCGCCGTCGCGTCTGGCTGGCAACGTGTTGCTGGTTCACGAGACCATTGATCAGGTCAAGGAGCCGCGTCTGGCGTGGATCTATAACGCCGGTCAGCGTCGCGTACGCCGTGCACCGCAGGTGGCTTATGACGGTCCGGGCACCGCCGCAGATGGCATGCGCACCTCAGACAACTTCGACCTGTTCTCCGGTGCGCCAGATCGTTATGACTGGCAATTGGTCGGCAAGAAGGAAATGTACATTCCCTACAACAGCTACAAGCTCGACTCGCCGTCGCTGAAATACGACGACGTGATCAAGGCTGGGCACATTAACCAGGACCTGACCCGTTACGAGCTGCACCGCGTGTGGGAAGTGGTCGCTACCTTGAAAAGTGGCGAGCGACATATCTATGCCAAGCGCCATATGTATGTCGACGAAGACAGCTGGCAGATCGCCCTCGTCGATCACTACGATGGTCGCGGCCAGCTGTGGCGTGTTGCCGAAGGCCATGCGCAGCAGTACTACAACCACCAGGTACCGGGTTACACCCTGGAGGCGCTGTATGACCTGGTGGCGGGTCGCTACCTGGCGCTGGGTATGAAGAACGAAGAAAAGTCGGCGTATAACTTTGGCTTCAAAGCCTCGGCAGCCGATTACACGCCGGCTGCGCTGCGCAGTTCGGGCGTGCGTTAAGGCATTAAGCTGCACGTGTTACTCCGTGATTGGGCGGCCTGCGGGCCGCCTTTTTTATTGCTGGCTATCACGTACTGTGATGAAGCTTTGAACGCTTAGGTGCTGAGGTTTAGCCTGCGACTATCCGGTTCTTGTAATAACAATAAAACGAGCGGACATGAACGCATCAGCGCCTTTCCCGCCGATCGTCGCAGTGTCGTCCTGCGGCAACATACAGCGCCCGCCACCGGGGCATATTCCCCGGCTGACCTTACAGCAACGTTTATTGGCTCCCGATTGCCGACTGCGCTTGCTGATCGGCCCGGCGGGCTTTGGCAAAACCGTGTTACTGGCGGATTGTGCCCGCGAGTGTCCGCTGCAGTGCGGCTTGCTCTGGCTTAATTGCGCCGGCAACGGGCTTAACGCCGACCAACTGGCTCAACAGCTGGGCAGGTTGCTTGATTACCCTGCGCAGCTGACCGCGGATGAGGTATTGCTGGCGCTGGCGCAGGAAACGCGCCAACTGTGGATCATGCTCAACGATTATCCGGTGCGCCCGGACAGCACCCTGGATGAGTACCTCAATCAACTACTCAGCGTGACTCCGGCAGGGGTGTGCTGGTGGCTGGGCAGCCGCCGGCGCCCCAACTGCAACCTGTCGCGGCTGCTGCTGGAGGGTGAGTTGCTCGAGCTGGGCGCCACCGACTTGGCATTTACTGCCGCTGAGGTCGCCGACTGGTTACACCACCTGGACCCGACTCGCAGCGCCTGGGCGCGTGAGTTGCATGAATCGACTTTGGGTTGGCCTGCGGCCTTGCGTCTACGTTTGCTGGCTGCTCAGGCCGAACCCGCTGAGGCGAATGCACCGCTCGATTGTGGTCATGATCATTTACTGGGCGAGTACGTGGCGCGTGAGGTCTTGCAAGACCTACCGGCCGAGTTGCTGCAGATGCTTTATTCCCTGGCTCAGTTACCGCGCTTTAATCCGGCGCTGTGTGATCACCTGTTCGGTGTGGGTGAAGGTGCGGATTGGTTGCGAGGATTGATTGAGCGCGGCCTGTTTATTCAGGAGGTTGAGCCCGGGAAAGGTTGGTTTGTGCTGTTTGCGCCGCTGGCCGCGCTGTTGCAACGCTTGACGGCGGGGGTGCCTTACAGCGCGTTGCATGTGCATGCGAGCCAGTGGTTTGCCAGCCAGGGTGATATCCGCGCAGCAGTGGAACATGCACTGCTGGCCGGGCAGCCGGAAGTGGCCGGCAGTTTTCTTGAGCGCTTTACCGAAGAGCAAGTGCTACAAGGGCAGGATCTGGCACTGATCCTGCGCTGGCGCAGCGAGTTGCCAGAAAGCTTGCTGTGCAGCACGCCACGCTTGATTCTGCTGAACGCCTGGGTGCTGTTGTTGGTAGGGCGCCTGGATGAAGCCGAGCTCTGTATCGACCAACTGGCGCGGTTTCAGCCGCGCAGCGATGGCGCGCGGACCCGCGAGCTGTTTGCTCATTGGCAGGCCATTCAAGGCATCATCGCCTATGGCCGGGTATGCGCGATCGGGGCGCGCAGCAACCTGCTCGAAGCCTTACAAGGCTTGCCGCAAAGCGCCTGGTCGCAGTCTTTGTTGTGCCGTTCGGCGCTGACCCTGGTGGCGATTGGTGAAGGTGATCTGGAGCTGGCGCATAAACTCAGCTTCGAGGCATTGAAGCAGGCTCGCTTGCACGACAACCCCGTCTTTGAAGCACTTCTGGAACTCGATCATGCTTTGCTGCTGGAGGCGCGGGGTGAGTTTGTGCGTGCTGAAGCGCTGTTGCAGCGCGTGCTGAACGCCAATCGCCCCGAGGTGCTACGCGGTACCCCGGTGCTGGCCAGGCTTCAGCTGCGTTTGGCGCGCGTGCAACTGCGCCAAGGGCGGCACACCGAGGCTGCCAGCGGATTGCCCGAGGGCCTTGCAAATGCCCTGGAGTGTGGCGATCCCGGCGCCTTTAACGGCTATCTCTGCCTGGCTGAACTGGCCATGGGGCAGGGCGACTTGGCCGGCGCATTTGCTCATCTGGGCAAGGCTGAGCGCCTGATGCAGCGCCAGCATGTCAGTGAAACCCTATACCGAGGCACGTTGCTACTGGCCAGTAGTCACCTGTGGGTTGCCCAAGGGCACCACGCGCGTGCGCGCATGGCGATTGGCCGGGTGTTGGGTTATGCGCAGCGGGTCAAAGCGATTCTGCCCACGCCCAACTTCCCTGAGTTGATTCCGCGCTTGCAGCTGTTGTTGCTGCAAATGGAGCTGGCGCAGGGGCGGGATGTGCGTGAGCCGTTGCTGCAACTGCGCGAGCAGGCCTTGAGCCAGGGCCGGCAGGCGCTGGTCAGTGAGCTCTATCTCGTTTACGCCGAGGCGAGCGCCGCCTGTGGCGATCAAACAGCCGCTGCGCAGGCCCGCGAGACTGGACACGCGTTGCGCCGCCGCTTGGCTTATCACTGCCTGTGGTTCAGCGTGGCTCAACCGGTTACACCCGCTGCTGCAGCGCAGCGTGCGGCGACCAATACCCTGAGCCAGCGCGAGCTGGCGGTGCTCCGGCTGATTGCTCAAGGCTGCTCGAATCAGGAGGTGGCCGAACAACTGTTTATTTCATTGCACACGGTCAAGACCCATGCCCGGCGTATCAACGGCAAGCTGGGGGTGTCGCGGCGCACCCAGGCAGTGGCCAAAGCCAAGGCGCTGGGCTTCTTCTAGTTCAATGCAGGGCTGGGCTGGCGCGCAGCAGGCTCAGGCGCTGGCTGAGTTGTAGGCGCTGCGCAATGTCGTCGCACAGCAGCAGTGCATGCTGCAAATCGAAACGCTCACCTTGCGGGCACTCCAGGTGTTGATAAATCTCGGCGCGGGCCAGGTGGTCGTGCAGATTGGGTGTGCCCAGTTGCAGCACCCGCTCGGCATCCTTAAGCGCGGCCAGATAATCGCCGTCGATTTGATGCAGTTGCCGTAGGTTGCGTGACAGGCGTTGCAGCATGCTGCGCGCGTCGCAGGTTTGCAGGTGGCTGGCGTTCAGTTCGGCAGCCGGGCCCATGTGCCGCTGCAGCAGTTCCCGGCACTCACGGGTATACAGACGGCGGCCGCTGCAGGGGTCGAGTAGATGATCGGCGCCGGGTACGCGCAATAAAAAATGCCCGGGGAAGCTCACCCCCTGCAGCGGAATCTCCAGCCGTTTGGCCAGCTCCAGGGCCAATAGGGCCAGCGACAAGGGTTGCCCGCGACGATGCAGCAATACCCGGTGCAGCAGAGCCGCCTGAGGCCGCAGTGGGCTGCTGTCGTCCTGATGGAAGTCCAGTTCGTTCAAGCGCCGCAGCAAGGCTTGCGCCAACTCAACCGGCGGCAGTGCGGGCAGGCCCTGGTTGACGTGTTGCTGCAGGCTGTTGAGTTGGCGGCAGACCTGCGCCGGTTGCAGGGTCGGGTCATGTTCGGCCGCAATCCATAGCGCCGCCTCGAACAGCGCAGGTGGGTTTTGCTCCAGGCAGGCAAGGCAGGCGGCGCGTGGGGTCATATCAATCTCCCGATGTCTCTGGCTTTGTAGTCAAGTGCCGAGGCTTCGTCCAGTGGATTGTTGTACGGGCAGCCTGCTGCAACTGACCACTGGGCGCTTGTCGGCAGCGCCACTGCCTATACTGATTGGCAAATCAGTACGGGAGCCACAGCATGTTCGCCATGATGGAAACCGCCCGGCTGGAGTCGCTGCACTTCGCCGTGGACCCGCTGAGCGGCCTGCAGGCCATTATCGCCATCCACAACAGTCGCCTGGGCCCTGCGCTGGGCGGCTGCCGTTACCTACCCTATGCGGACACTCAACGTGCTATTGAGGATGTGCTGCGCCTGGCCAAGGGCATGAGCTACAAGGCGGCGCTGGCGGGCTTAGAGCAAGGGGGCGGCAAAGCGGTGATTATCCGTCCCGCGCATATCGATAATCGTGGGGCATTGTTCGAAGCCTTCGGACGCTTTATTGAAACCCTCAACGGCCGCTACATCACCGCCATGGACAGCGGCACCTCAAGTGTCGATATGGACTGCATCGCCCAGCACACTCAACATGTCACCAGCACCACCGCCGAGGGCGACCCGTCGCCGCACACCGCCATGGGGGTGTTTGCCGGGATCCGCGCCACCGCCCTGGCGCGCCTCGGCAGCGATAACCTAGAGGGCTTGCGAGTGGCTATTCAGGGGTTAGGCAATGTGGGGTATGCCTTGGCTGAGCAGCTGCACGCCGCTGGCGCCGAGTTGCTGGTCAGTGACCTTGACGTGGGGCGTGTGCAGCTTGCGGTTGAGCAACTGGGGGCACGACCAGTGGCCAGCGAGGCATTGCTCGCCACCCCCTGCGACATTCTTGCGCCGTGTGGATTAGGCGGTGTGCTGAATGCAGCCAGCGTGGCCCATCTGCGTTGTTCGGCAGTGGCGGGGGCCGCCAACAACCAACTGGCCGGCCCAGATATCTCCGAGCGTCTGCAAGCGCGGGGGATTCTCTATGCGCCTGATTACGTAATCAATACGGGTGGGTTGATCTATGTCGCGCGCCGCCATCGTGGCGAAAGCCTGCCGGCGATCACTGCTCAGCTGAGCCAGATCAGCCGGCGGCTGACGGAAATTTTTGGTCACGCTCAAGCCGATAAACGTTCGCCAGCGCGGGTCGCCGATGCCATTGCCGAGCGCTTGTTATATGGCCTTTGAGTACTCCCAGATATGCTGCGCGTCGGCCCTGCTGCGTTAAAAGCAGGCTCAGAGTGCTCATGTACAAAAGTACACTCCGCTTCCTCGCCTATTTTTGCCTTGCATGGCTCTAGCTCGCGAGAGCTCAAATACAGTCTGAGTATGTGATGCCTACATGGCGTTATAAACACAAAACCCCAGTCATTGACTGGGGTTTTGCTAAGCGCTGTGGGTGTTACTCGGCAGCGGGCTCGCTCAGTTCACTCAACGCGTCGGGTTGATTCTTAAACGCCTTGGCGAACACATCGCGGTTCTTCGCCATGTAAATACCCAGCTCTTCACCCTGGGCTTCATTCAGCGAAGGCACGGCTTTTTGCAGCACCTCGGTAAGCAACTCGGCCAGTTCGAGCATTTTGTCATGACGGTCGGCTTCGGCTTTATCCATGAACAATCGCTCCAAATCCCGGCTGCTGCGGTACACCACTTCGACGGCCATTCATCACCTCTACGCCTTCACGCTGATAAGTTGCAATAAACTGTTTATTTGTACAGTGGTTGCGAGCATAGAGAACTCGCGAGCATTTGAACAGCGGCAATTGCTATGCCGGCTAACAACATAGCCGATTCTGTGAAGCGCGACAGCCAGGTCGGTGGCATGGCTCGCCTGTTGCAGGTGCTTTTTAGCCAGTAACAGGCTTCTCAATTGGCAGTGTTATAGATAGTGGCACGCCGTGCCGTGGTTATTTTTGATCCCTAGGAGATGTTATGGGTAAGCCAAACTGGGCTGAACTGATGCGCGAGCGCATGCATGGGCAGGCTGAGTCGCTGGGTAATCTGTTGATGGAGGCGTTTCATTACCTGGCGTTGTTCGCCATTGGGGCGGTCACCGCCTGGGCGGCGGTGATGGCTTTCTTAGGCATGCTGGAGAAGGGCCACATCACGGTCGATGACATCCTGCTGCTGTTTATCTACCTCGAATTGGCGGCCATGGTGGGGATCTATTTCAAGACCAACCACATGCCGATCCGCTTCATGATCTATGTGGCAATTACCGCGCTGACCCGCTTGATGATTTCCGACATCTCGCACAACCACAAACCCGACATGGGCGTGGTGATGGTGTCGGGGGCGATTCTGCTGTTGGCACTGGCGATTTTTGTGGTGCGCTATGCCTCCTCGCGCTTTCCCTCGGTGCAGGCTGAAGGGCCCAAGCGTAAGCGTAATGTGGCCAACGATGCGGCTGAAAAGGACGACACGCAAAGCGATGACTGAGCGCAGATCAGTCGCTTAACGGGGCAAATAACGCCTGCAGGTCGTCTTCACTGAGCTGCAATTGGTTCTGGCTGCCGCCTTCCAACACGCCGCGAGCCAGGTTGGCTTTGGCCTGTTGCAGCTGCTGGATCTTCTCTTCCACGCTGCCACGGGCGATCAGTTTGTAGACGAACACCGGTTTGTCTTGGCCGATGCGGTAGGCGCGGTCGCTGGCTTGGGCTTCGGCGGCCGGATTCCACCAGGGGTCGAAGTGGATCACCGTGTCAGCGGCGGTCAGGTTCAGGCCCGCGCCGCCGGCTTTCAGGCTGATCAGGAAGATTGGAAATTCGCCGGCCTGAAACTGCTGCACCGGGGTGCGCCGATCCTGGGTGCTGCCGGTGAGTTTGGCGTAGGGGATGTTGCGCGCTTTCAGTTCGGCTTCGATCAGCGTCAGCATCGAGGTGAACTGGGAGAACAGCAGCACGCGGCGGCCTTCGGCAAACAGCTCGTCGAGCATCTCCAGCAGGCCGCTGAGTTTGCCCGAGTCCAGGCTGGTCAGCTGGTTGTCGCCTTCCTCACCGAGCAGGCGCAAATCACAGCAGGCCTGGCGCAGGCGCAGCAGCGCTTCGAGAATCACGATCTGACTGCGGGCCAGGCCTTGGCGGGCGATCTCGTCGCGCACCTTCTTATCCATGGCCAAACGCAGGGTTTCGTAGCGGTCGCGCTGCGCGGCGCTGAGTTCGACCCAGTGGGTGATTTCGGTTTTCGGCGGCAGCTCGCTGGCCACCTGTTCCTTGGTGCGCCGCAAAATAAAAGGTTTGATCCGCCCGGTCAGGTGCGCCAAACGCAGTTCGTTGGCGTTTTTCTCAATCGGTGTGCGGTAATCGCGGGTAAAGCTTTTGCTGTCGCCCAGCCAGCCGGGCATGAGGAAGTTGAACAGCGACCACAGCTCGCCCAGGTGATTTTCCAGCGGCGTGCCGGTCAGGCACAGGCGCTGGTCGGCCTGCACTTGCCCGGCGGCGATGGCGGCTTTGCTGCGCGGGTTCTTGATGTTCTGCGCTTCATCGAGAATCAGCAGGCGGTAGCTGTAGGCATTGAGGGCCTTGAGGTCCCGCGGCAGCAGGGCGTAAGTGGTGAGGATGATGTGGTGCTCACCGATCTGTTTGAACAGCGCCCGGCGCTTGGGGCCGTGCAGCGCCAGCACCTTGAGCTGCGGAGTGAAACGCGCCGCTTCGTCCTGCCAGTTGGGGATCAGGCTGGTGGGCATGACGATCAGCGCCGGCTGCTGCAAGCGTCCGGCCTGCTGTTCGCAAAGAATATGGCCGAGGGTCTGTAGGGTTTTGCCCAGGCCCATGTCATCGGCCAGCAGGCCGCCTACACCCAATTCGGCCAGCCCCTGCATCCACGCCAGGCCTTGCAGTTGATAGGGGCGCAGTTCTGCCTGAAGACCTTCTGGCGGCTGTAATGTGGCGCTATCTAACTGCTGGAGGCGTTCGGCGAAGTCACGCATCTGGCTGCCGCCTTGCCAGCTCAGCGCGGGGCCTTGTTGCAGGTGATTAAGCCGGGCGGCGTCCAGGCGCGACAGGCGCAGGCGTTGGCTGGATTCGCCGGGCTCGCGCACAAACAGCTCGCCGAGTGTGGCCAGCAGCGGTTTCAAGCGTGACAAAGGTAGCGCCGCGCGCTTGTGGTTGTTGGGTAGGCTGACCAGCAGCACTTCATCGTCATCGCGCTTGTTCAGCGCTTCGCCGTTGAGCAGCCAGGGCGCGCGGCGGATCGCCTGCAGCAGGATTGGCAGCAAGCTGATGCGCTGACCTTCGACCTCGATGCCGAGCTCCAGGTCGAACCAGTTTTGTTCGGGGTCTTCCTCAACCTCGGCGTACCAGTCATCGACCTGGGCCAGGTTGAATTGGAAATCGGGCTGCATGCGAATCTGCCAGCCTTCTTCGCGCAGCTTTGGTAACTGCTCGCGCACAAACAGCAGCCAGGCCGCATCACTGCTTTGTTCATAGGCTTCGCCGGCGCTTTCCGGCAGCGCCTCGCTTTGCCTGAGCGACACCTGCATATGGGCGTGTTGCAGGCGCTTGCGCAGCAAGGCTTCGCCGTCGAAATCACGCACGATGCGTAGCGTGAGCCCCGGATTTTGTTTGATCAGCAGGTCTTTGCCACTTTTGCCTGAGGCCAGGTGGCCTTGGTAGTCGAAGGCCAAAGCGGCGCGGTGCTGGGTCTGTTCCTGCATGCGGCCTTTGCGCGCGTCGAAGTGCACGCGCACCAGGCTGCCGAGGCTCAACACCGGGCTTGGTTGCAAGCCTTCCAGGCGTTCTTCACGGGCTTCAGGGCTGCTGACAATTAGCGGCGAGAGGTCGACGCCTTGTTCCTGCTGGGTTTGCAGGGTGAGCAGGGCGCTGGCCACATGTTTGCAATTGAAGCCCACCGGGCAGCTGCACTTGCCGCTGACGCCCCAGCCCTGGCCGTAGTGATTGAGGGTGATGCGTTGCTGGTAGGTCTGCGCGCCTGAGCCACGACAGCTGGCCAGCAGGGTGCTGTCCTTGAGGCTGAGCAGGCGGCTGCGGCCTTGCGCGGCGTAGCCTTGGCCGCGCTGTAAGTCGCCCACGCCGAATTCCGCGCGCCAGTCTTCTTGGCGTAAATGCAGAATGTCGAGGGGCATCAGTGGCGCCCGCTGAGGGATAAGGCGAATCGTGGCATGGGCAGCTTTTCTCGAAGGCAGCCGGGGATTCTTGCACAGCCGGCGCAGGATTAGCAGGCCATCGTCGGCGCTAGGCGGGGCTAATCCGGATTAACGGCTGAACGGGCATTGGCTGCGGTTGAGCTGTGCTGAGGGGAGCGGCTGTTGCTGAGGGCTACGTCTTGGGGTTAACCCTGGCCCAGCGCGGCGCGGTATTGCCCAGGTGTGCTGCTGAAGGCCTGGCGGAAACGGTTGTTGAAGTGGCTGGCGCTGGCAAAACCGCAGGTCAGCGCCACCTCACTCAGCGGCAGGTTGCCGTGTTGCAGTAACTGCTGACCACGGCGCAAGCGCTGCGCCAGCACATAGCGATGGGGCGGCAAGCCGAAGCTGAGTTGGAACATCCGCGCAAAGTGATATTCCGACAGCGCACATAGCCCCGCCAGTTGGCCCAGGCTGAGCGGCTCGGCCAGATTAGCGTCGATAAACTCGCGCACTCTGCGGCGCAGCGTAGGCGCCAAACCGCCGGTCAGGCGCAGCCCTTCACGACGGCCGACTTGCGAGAGCAAGGCATGGCTGATCAAACCATGGGCCAGGCTGCTGCACAGCAGGCGTTCACCCGGCTCATGCCAATCCAGCTGGCTGAGCTGGCGAAAGCGTTGGGCTTGCTGCGCATCTTCGAGGAAGGTGCATTCACGCAGTTCCAGTTCGCGCGGCTCGCGATCCAGCAGATGGACGGCGGCCAGGGCGAATTGCTCCTGGCTGATGTACAGATGCGCCAGCTGGATTTCGCCGTTGATCACCCAGGCCGACTGGTGTCCGGCCGGTAGGATGCACAGCTTGTCGGGCGCGCCCTTGCTATATGGGCTTTCGCGGCGGAAGGTGCCGGTGCCGCCGGTCAGGTAACAGGACAGCGTGTGATGGCTGGGCGCTTGGTAGTCGCGGGCATCATCGCGGTTGCTCCATACGGCCGCAGCCAGCCCGTCACCCAGCTCGGCGCTGCGATGCAGCTGAGTATTGGGCGAGCTGTTTAAGCTCTGGAAAACCTGTAAATGTTCGAGTGGCGCCATACATCCTCCGTCGCGTCATGCTACGCCGGTGCTGTCCGCCTGCCAGCCCCTGCGCCAGCAAAAGCGCAAGATTGTGCAAGCCAACAAGTACGCACTGCGCCTCAAGATCTTTGCGCCCGTGCGCTGGCGAGAGCGTTTAGAGGCTTGACTCCGCGGGATTGAATTAGGTTATATGCGCTAATTCGTATATTTGAAATTACAGATATTCAGGTGTTAGCCATGACCCCTACCGAGTTGTTCAAAGCGCTGGCCGATGAGACTCGCGTGCGCATCACCCAGCAGATCGTGCGTGAGGGCGAGTTGTGCGTGTGTGAACTGACGGCAGCCCTTGAGCAAAGTCAGCCGAAAATTTCCCGTCACCTGGCGTTGCTGCGCAGCAGCGGCCTACTGCAAGACCGGCGCGCCGGGCAGTGGATTTACTACCGCTTGCACCCGCAGTTGCCAGCCTGGGCGGCGGAGATTCTGACGCAAGTGCTCAACGCCGATGGCCCGCAGTTGGCGGAGGATCAATTGCGCCTGCACAGCATGCGTGACCGCCCTGACCGAGCCTCGCTGTGCGGCTGATGCCCCGTCTTCTGGAGAACGTGCATGATCCCCGAATTGCCGAATATCGACCCCGAACTGCTGGGGCTGCCGAGCCAGGAACAACTGGCCAAACCTGCCGTGCTGCACAAACCACGGATTCTCCTGCTGTATGGCTCCAATCGGGCGCGCTCCTACAGCCGCCTGCTGACCGAGGAGGCTGCGCGACTACTTGAACAGATCGGCGCCGACACGCGCATCTTCAATCCCAGCGGCCTGCCGCTGCCGGACGACGCCCCAGAGGATCACCCCAAGGTGCAAGAGCTGCGCGAGCTGGTGCTGTGGAGCGAAGGCATGGTCTGGTGTTCGCCCGAGCGGCATGGCGCGATGACCGGGGTGTTCAAATCGCAGATCGATTGGGTGCCCCTGAGCATGGGCGCGGTGCGCCCGACCCAAGGCAAAACCCTGGCGTTGATGCAGGTCAGCGGTGGTTCGCAATCCTTCAACGCGCTGAACCAGATGCGCGTGCTGGGACGTTGGATGCGCATGTTCACCATCCCCAATCAGTCCTCGGTAGCTAAAGCTTTTCTCGAATTCGACGAAGCTGGGCGGATGAAACCGTCGGCCTATTACGACCGGGTGGTGGACGTGATGGAGGAACTGGTCAAGTTCACCCTGCTGCTGCGCGAGCAGTCGGACTACCTGGTGGATCGCTACTCCGAGCGCAAGGAGTCCGCCGAGCAGCTGAGTAAGCGGGTCAATCAGCCTTCCATCTAATCGGTAATGGTAATGAAGCGCCTCTTAGATTTTTTCAACACTCCCGCCGGCCCAGTTGGGCCATTGAGATGAACATGCTCAATACCATCGGCTTATTTGCCCTCACGGCCCTGGCCGAGATTCTCGGCTGTTACTTGCCGTACCTGTGGCTCAAACAGGGCAAAAGCATCTGGCTGTTGCTACCGGCTGCGGCGGCGCTGGCGCTGTTTGTTTGGTTGCTGACTCTGCACCCAACCGCGACTGGGCGGGTGTATGCCGCCTATGGCGGAGTGTATGTGGCGACGGCCATTGTTTGGTTGTGGCTGGTGGATGGCATTCGCCCGAGCCACTGGGATTTGCTCGGGGCCGCCGTGGCCCTGCTTGGCATGGCGATCATCATGTTCGCCCCACGTTCGCTTTAATCATTGGATGAGAACATCAGTATGGCTATCAAGGTAGGTATCAACGGCTTTGGTCGGATCGGTCGTCTGGCGCTGCGCGCGGCATGGGGCTGGCCGGAATTCGAGTTTGTGCAGATCAACGATCCGGCGGGCGATGCGGCGACCCATGCGCACCTGCTGAATTTCGACTCGGTGCATGGCCGTTGGCAGTATGCGGCGAGCAGTGAGGGCGAGTGCATCCTGATTGACGGCAAACGCATCCAGGTCACGGCCAATAAAGCCATCGCCGACACCGACTGGAGTGGCTGCGATCTGGTGATCGAGGCCAGCGGCAAGATGAAAACCGTGGCGGTGCTGCAGGGGTATCTCGATCAGGGCGTGCACCGCGTAGTGGTCAGCGCGCCGGTGAAAGAGGCGGGCGCGTTGAATGTGGTGATGGGGGTGAACCAGCAGCTGTTCGACCCGACCGTGCATCGCATCGTCACGGCGGCGTCGTGCACCACCAATTGCCTGGCGCCGGTGGTCAAGGTGATCCACGAAAACCTCGGCATCCGCCACGGTTCGATCACCACCATTCACGACCTGACCAATACCCAGAGCATTCTCGACCAGCCACACAAAGACCTGCGCCGGGCGCGGGCCAGTGGCATGAGTCTGATTCCTACCACCACAGGTTCGGCCACGGCGATTGCGGAGATCTTCCCCGAACTGCGCGGCAAGCTGAACGGCCATGCGGTACGTGTACCTTTGGCTAACGCCTCGTTGACTGACTGTGTATTTGAAGTGGAGCGGGCGACTACGGTGGAGGAGGTCAATGCTTTGCTCAAGGCCGCCGCTGACGGCCCGCTGGCTGGCATTCTTGGTTACGAGGAGCGGCCGCTGGTGTCCATCGACTATCGCACCGATCCGCGCTCATCAATTATCGATGCGCTGTCGACCATGGTGGTCAACGGCACCCAGGTGAAGCTGTATGCCTGGTACGACAACGAATGGGGCTACGCCAACCGCACGGTCGAGTTGGCGCGGATGGTCGGTGCAGCCAGCTAACACCGTTCTGTGGGAGGGGCTTTAGCCGCGACTTGGTGGAATGACTGTCGCGGCTAAAGCCCCTCCCACACCCCCTCGAACTGCCTGAACCGTAGGATGGGTTGAGCAAGGCGATACCCATCAAGCCTCGCAGCAAAACAGGAACTCCCGATGCACGCCTTATCTCGCCTCGCCCCCGACGTGCGCCAATACCTGTTGGTTACCGGCAATTACTGGGCATTTACCCTGACTGACGGCGCGCTGCGCATGTTGGTGGTGCTGCATTTTCACAGCCTCGGCTACTCGCCGCTGGCGATTGCTGGGCTGTTTCTGTTCTATGAGATTTTCGGCGTAGTCACCAATCTGCTCGGCGGCTATTTGGGCGCGAGGTTGGGGCTTAATCGCACCATGAACATCGGCCTGGGCCTGCAGGTCGCAGCTTTGCTGATGCTCACCGTGCCGGCGACTTGGTTGACCATCCCTTGGGTAATGGGTGCGCAGGCGTTGTCGGGTATCGCCAAAGACCTGAACAAGATGAGCGCCAAGAGTTCGATCAAGTTGCTGGTGCCCGGCGATCAGCAGGGCCGCTTGTACCAGTGGGTGGCGATCCTCACCGGCTCGAAGAATGCGCTCAAGGGTGTGGGCTTCTTTATGGGCGGCGCGCTGCTAGCGCTACTCGGCTTTAGCGGCGCCGTGCTGGCCATGGCTGCTGTGCTGGCGCTGGTCTGGTTGGCCAGCCTGCTGCTGTTGAAAAAGGATCTGGGCAAGGCCAAAGCCAAGCCGAAGTTCCGTGAGCTGCTGTCCAAGAGCCGGGCGATCAACCTGCTCTCGGCGGCGCGGCTGTTTTTGTTTGGCGCCCGTGATGTGTGGTTTGTCGTCGCGCTGCCGGTGTACCTGTCCAGCGTATTTGGCTGGGACGTGTGGCAGGTCGGCGGCTTTCTTGCGACCTGGGTGATTGGCTACGGCATCGTGCAGTCCTTCGCTCCAGCGCTTACCAGTAAGTTCAGCGGTAAAGCCAGCGGCCAATTGCCGGACGGACGCAGCGCGTTTGTCTGGGCGGCCGTATTGGCTGCTTTGCCAGCGACGATCGCGCTGGGGCTGCACAGTGACTTATCGGCGCAATGGGTCTTGCTCGGCGGGCTGATGCTGTTTGGCGTGCTGTTTGCGGTGAATTCTTCGTTGCACAGCTACCTGATCGTCAGCTACGCCAAGGAAGACGGCGTGTCGCTGGATGTGGGCTTTTACTACATGGCCAACGCCATGGGCCGGCTGCTCGGCACGTTGCTGTCCGGCTGGGTGTATCAGGCTTATGGCCTAGGCGCGTGTTTGTGGGTTTCCTCAGCTTTCGTGTTACTGGCTGCGCTGATTTCTATCGGATTGCCCAAGCACGGCAAGGCGCTGCCTGCCGGCTGATCAACCGCAGTTTGTTGCGCAACCACCCTCCGGCGCAGGGTAGACCGGGGCAAAGCCCCCGCCTGGGGTGCGGAAGTTGGTGGTCTGGCCCTGATACAGGCGTGCGGCCAGCCATTGTACCTGGCTGTCGTAGGCATAGGCGCGCAGGTCGAACTTGAGTGCAGGTGTTTCGCGTGCCATCACTCTCTGTCCGGGCACCACTAAGGCTTGAGCCACGTACTCCCCGGCCAAGATTTCCTGCCATACGCGCTGAGTCAGTTTGTCGCCCCGGTAGGCGGCGCGACTGCCATAGCCGGCGCAGGGTTTGAAGAACAGGCGTTTACGCTCACGCCACAGGCGTTCGGCATTGGCGGGGTCGACCACCTCGGTATGCGGGATGGCCGCCAGTAGCAGTGCTTGAGTCGCCTCAGGTACGCCCAGCTCTTGCAATTGTTGGGCATCGCTGAGCAGTGCCAGATTGCGTTTATCCGCATACAGCGCGTGAGTCTGCGGGTGAGGGGTGATTAAGGTGGCGTTGTCTAAATGGGCCTGACGCAAACTCGCATTGCTGGGCTCATCCAGGGCGAAATCGGTCAGGCGGTTGTAGACCAGATCGATGCTCAGCTCGCCATGCCAGAGCCTTCCATCACGCAGGGTCAACTCGCTGGGCGCGGCGATCACAGCCTGTAGATCATGGCGTTGGAACAGCTGCTGAAACAGTAAAAATTCCGGATACAGATACTGCTGCTCCGGGGCCTCGTCGACGATGGCGATGCTACGCAATGGCCGCTTATACCCGGCCAGCGCCCACTCCTTGTGGAACATCGCGATGATGCTGGCTTCCAGATTTTCGGCGCGCTGCGTCGTCGGCAAGAGTTGCTCGATGGCCGGACAGCATGCCCTTTGTGCCCGCGCCAGCACGGCGTTGAGCATGGCGCCGCCGGCGTTGCTGTTGATCTCGATAAGGCCGAAGCCGTCTTCGGTAACGTGAAAGTCATAACCGAAAAACACGCCCTTGGCTCCTGGATCATGTTGGGCAATGGCTGGCGAGCGTGCCAACACCCGCTCCCGATACGCCGGTAGCGCCACCACGGACTCGATGGCGCGAATCACCTCGGCCATGCGCTCAAGCTGAGCCGGTGCGATAAATACCGGGTGCGCGGCGAACAGATAAGGGCAACGCTCGCGCACCAGATCGAACAGCCCCGGCTGGCCCAGGCTCGACTCCAGGGCGTCATGCAGCGCCGCCGCATCCAGGCTGATGCAAAAGCACTGGCTGTTTAACGCTGCAATCGACGTCCCGCATAGGGTATCGCTCGCACCGGTCGAGACCGGTTGACTGTCGTTGTCGTTGCTCGGCGGCTGCTGCGGCTGGGGCATGATGGCTTCGTCTGGTTACGGAACAGGCACTAGGGTTGTACCAGCCGCCGCCCCCAGCTCCAAGGTAAAAAGGACCAAGGCAGAACGTGCGGCGAGAAGTGCGCAAGTTTATGCAAGAGATCACTCGCCCGAGCGCGCAGACTCGCCACTATCTACTGGGAGTCTGTTGATGAACCTGTCGCTCTATCTGTTGACCGTACTGATCTGGGGCACCACCTGGATCGCCCTCAAGTTGCAACTGGGCGAGGTGGCGATTGCCGCGTCCATTGCCTATCGCTTTGCCCTGGCATCCCTGGTGCTGTTTGCCCTGCTGTTGCTCAGTGGTCGTCTGCAAAAAGTTGATAAGCGTGGCCAGCTGATCTGTCTGGTGCAGGGGCTGTGCCTGTTCTGCCTGAATTTTATGTGCTTCTACACCGCCAGCCAGTGGATACCCAGCGGCTTGGTGGCGGTGATCTTCTCCACCGCAACGCTGTGGAACGCGATTAATGCGCGGGTGTTTTTCAAGCAGAAAATCGCCGCCAATGTGCTGGCCGGCGGCGCACTGGGTCTTGGCGGACTGGCGCTGCTGTTCTGGCCGGAATTGGCCGGGCAGGAGGCTAGCCATGAAACATTGTTGGGCATCGGCCTGGCGGTGCTGGGTACGCTGCTGTTCTCCGCCGGCAATATGCTTTCCAGCCTGCAACAAAAGGCCGGTCTCAAACCGCTGACCACCAACGCCTGGGGCATGCTGTACGGCGCGCTGATGCTGGTGGCGATCTGTCTGTTCAGCGGCACGCCGTTCACCTTCGAGTGGAACACCCGCTACATCGGCACTTTGCTGTACCTGGCGATTCCCGGCTCGGTGATCGGCTTTACCGCCTATCTGACCCTGGTCGGGCGCATGGGCCCGGAGCGCGCCGCCTATTGCACCGTACTGTTCCCGGTGGTGGCGCTGAATATCTCGGTGTTTGTCGAAGGCTATCAATGGACGGCCCCGGCGTTGTTCGGTCTGTTTCTGGTGATGCTGGGTAACGTGCTGGTATTTCGTAAACCCAAGGTGCTGCCGGCAGCGACTGCACTGCCCGCTAAGGCTTAACTCGGCCACTTCCATGCCGGTTCATCGAGCATGCCCTGACCCTGGATCACGGTTTGCCCCAGCTGTTTTTCCAGGACGATGGCGTTGCACTCAGGGTGCTGTTCCAGCGTGGCGATCAGCCGGCTGGCGTGGGACACCACCCATACCTGGGTGTGCTGCGAGGCGGCGATGATCAGCCTGCCAAGGGCGGGCAGCAGGTCGGGGTGCAGGCTGGTTTCCGGCTCGTTTAGCACCATCAGCGAGGGTGGCCTTGGGGTGAGCAGGGCGGCGACCAGCAGCAGATAACGCAGGGTGCCGTCCGACAGTTCGCTGGCTGATAAGGGCCGCAGCAATCCTTCTTGTTGCAACTCCACGGCAAAGCGTCCTCCGGTCTGCATATCGATGCGCAGCCGTGCGCCGGGGAAGGCATCACTGATTGCCGCATCCAGCGCAGCCGGGTCACCGATTTCGCGAATGGTCTGCAGCGCGGCCGCCAGGTCGCGACCGTCGTGGTGTAGTACCGGTGTGCGGGTGCCCAGTTGCGGGAGGCGTGCCGGGGCTTCGGCGTCGCTGCGAAAGTGATCGTAGAAGCGCCAGCGGCGGATATGTTCGCGCAGCTGAAACACTTCTGGGCAGGCCGGGTCATTGCCGATCTGATCGAACAGGCTATCGAAGAGCGGCAGGTGCTGGGCCATTACCTGCCAGCTGCGGTCTTCGCGCCTGCGTACCATCGGCCCAGCGCGATCCACCAGGAGCGAGGCGGGGCGATAGCTGGCCCCGGCCCAAATGCATTCGCGCTTGATCTGCGGGTCAAGGGCAAAGGCGGAAAGGCTCGGTTCCGGCAAACCGAGGGAAATGGCATAGCTGAAATCGTCGCCAGCAAAACCCAGGCGCAGACGCTTGGCCTCCTTGCGCGGGCCGCCTTGCACCGGTACTTCGCCGCTGAGCATGCGTCGGCTGATGGTTTCCGGCCCGGCCCAGAAGGTCGAGTCCAGCCCGCCTTCACGGGCCAGGGCGTTGACCACGCCGCCCTGGGCGGTTTCCGCCAGCAGGCGCAATGCGCGATAGAGGTTGGATTTGCCACTGCCATTGGCCCCGGTCACCAGGTTGAGCCGACCCAATGGCAGCACCAAGTTATTAATCGAGCGGTAGTTGGCAACGGCGAGGGTATGCAGCATGGCGGTCGTCCTGACAGGTTAGCGTGTAGGGTGGATGACGCTTTTTCATCCACCAGGGAGGCAGTCATGGGTGGATGGGTGAGGCGTCATCCACCCTACGGTGCGTTTAAAACAAGCCCAGCTGCCCACCAATCAGCGTGGCGAAGTCGTCGTCGACAAACGGCAGGATGGCATCGGCTACGGGTTGCAGTTGGCGGGTCAGGTAGTGGTCGTAGTCGATGGTGGCGTTGCGCGCCTCCAGCGGTTGTGGGCCTGCAGTGGTGATCACGTAGCTGATCCAGCCGCCGCGCTGGTATTGCAGCGGCCTACCGTGGGCTGCGTTGTACTCATCGGCCAGACGTGCGGCGCGCACATGCGGCGGCACGTTGCGCTCGTAGTCGTTGAGCGTGCGCCGTAAGCGCTTGCGGTACACCAGCAGCTCATCCAGTTCGCCGTTCAAGGTGCGTTCGACATAGTCACGTACGTAGCTCTGGTAAGGCTGGTTGAGGAAGATTCGCTCATACAGCTCGCGCTGGAACTGCTGGGCCAGTGGCGACCAGTCGCTACGCACGGTTTCCAGGCCTTTGTAGACCATCTCGTTGCTACCGTCAGCGCGGCTGACTAGTCCGGCGTAGCGCTTCTTGCTGCCTTCCTCGGCGCCGCGAATGGTCGGCATCAAAAAGCGCTGGTAATGGGTTTCGTATTGCAGTTCCAGGGCGCTGCTCAGGCCGTACTCGCTCTGTAGATGTTCAGCCCACCAGGCATTGACCTTGGCCACCAGAGCGCGGCCGATATGCGCCGCATCGGCCTCGTCATGCAAGCGTTGCAGCCAGACGAAGGTGGAGTCGGTGTCGCCGTAGATCACTCGGTAGCCCTCGGCCTCGATCAGGGCGCGGGTGCGGGCCATGATTTCGTGGCCGCGCAGGGTGATGGAGGAGGCCAGCCGGGTATCGAAGAAGCGGCAGCCGCTGGAGCCGAGTACGCCGTAAAAAGCATTCATGATGATTTTTAGCGCTTGCGACAGCGGCGCGTTGTGCTCGCGCTTGGCCGCCTCGCGGCTCTGCCACACACGCTCAACAATCGCCGGCAGGCAATGCTCGCTACGGGAGAAGCGCGCGCCGCGAAAGCCCGGCACTGAGTGCGCGTCGTCTGGCTGACGCAGGCCCTCGATCAGTCCCACCGGGTCGATCAGAAAGCTGCGGATGATCGACGGGTACAGGCTCTTGTAGTCGAGCACCAATACCGACTCATACAACCCCGGCTGCGACTCCATAACAAAGCCGCCAGGGCTGGCTTGCGGCGGGTTATCTCCCAGGTTCGGCGCGACAAAACCACGGCGGTGCATCAGTGGCATATACAAGTGTTCAAACGCCGCCACCGAGCCGCCGCTGCGGTCGGCGGGTAAACCGGTGACCGTGGCGCGTTCGAGCAGGAAGCTGAGAATTTCGGTTTTCTCGAACACCCGCGTCACCAACTCGCAGTCGCGCAGGTTGTAACGCGCCAGGGCGGGTTTGTCTTCGCGGAACATGCGGTCGATTTCGTCCATGCGCTGGTACGGCGTGGAGATGTCTTTGCCTTCGCCGAGCAGGGTTTGCGCGACGTTTTCCAGGCTGAACGAGGAGAAGCTCCAGGTCGCTGAACGCAGTGCCTCGATGCCGTCGATAATCAGCCGGCCCGCCGCGTCGGCGAAGAAGTGACCGTTCGCGCTGCCGTGCTCGCGCCACTGCATCTCGCTGCCGTCACGCCCCAGTCGCAGCGGGATAGCGAGGCTGCGCGCGTGCTCGTGCAGCACGCGCAGGTCAAACTGCACCACATTCCAGCCGATGATTGCATCCGGGTCATGCTGCGCCATCCACTGATTCAGGCGTTCAAGTAACTGGCCACGGCTGTCGCAGTACTCCAGTTGAAAATCCACATCCGGTGGCTGTTCCGGCGTGCGGCCGAGCATATACACGTCGCGCTGGCCGCAGCCTTCGATGGCGATGGAGTACAGCTCGCCGAAGGCATTGGTTTCGATGTCCAGCGAGGCCAGCTTGAGGGTGGGGCGGTAGTCGCTACAGGGTTTGATCTGCGCGTCCAGCAGCAGGGCCGGGTGAGTGGCATCCGGCGTGCCGGCAAACAGCACCGGCGCGGTGATAAAGCGCTCCATCAGGTAGCGCTCCGGCGGGCGCACATCGGCCTCGTACACGGTTATGCCAGCGCGGCGCAGGCGCTTGTCGAGGTCGATCAACTGGCGATGCTGCTGGCAATACAGGCCCAACACCGGGCGCAGATGAAAGTCTTTTAGCCCCAGCGGGCGCAGCTCCGCTCCGCGCTCATTGGCCAGTTGCGCTTCGACCTGAGCACGCTGCTCGGCCGGAATAAACGCCACCGAAGGCTGCAGCGGCAAGCGGATATGCCGCGGGCCATTATCGGTGGCCAGCCAGAACTCCACCTGCGTCCCGGCCGGCGTATCACGCCAGTGGCGGGTGAGGATGAAGCCCTGTTGTAAATCCACTTACTGCCTCAACTTAGTTAACAAACTTGCTGCGATCTGCTGCGCGTCGGCCCTGCTGCGTTAAAAACAGGCTCGGAATGCTCATTTACAGTCGTAAACTCCGCTTCCTCGCCTGTTTTTGCCTTGCATGGCTCTAGCTCGCGAGATCTTAAATTCACTTTGAAGGTGCAATTCTACGCGGGCTTTTGTCTGTATGCCTATCCAGTGTTTAGGCCGCTGCCCGACGGCCACATATAAAGTCAGCTTTAAGGGTAAAATGCCCGGCTTGATTGACTGCCTTGATGCCCACGCCATGTCCCTGCCCAAGCACCACCTCGAACTGCTCAGCCCTGCGCGCGATACCACCATTGCCAAGGAAGCCATCCTGCATGGCGCCGACGCTGTGTACATCGGCGGCCCCGGCTTTGGTGCGCGGCACAATGCCAGCAACAGCGTGGCGGACATTGCCGAGTTGGTGCAGTTCGCCCATCTGTTCCATGCGCGGGTGTTTGTCACCCTCAACACCATCCTGCATGAGGATGAGCTGGAGCCGGCGCGGCAGATGATCTGGCAGCTCTATGAGGCCGGCATCGATGCGCTGATCGTGCAGGACATGGGCGTGATGGAGATGGACCTGCCGCCCATCGAGATCCACGCCAGTACCCAGTGCGATATCCGCACCCTGGAAAAAGCCCGCTTCCTCGATAAGGCCGGGTTCTCCCAGCTGGTGCTGGCCCGCGAGCTCAACCTGGAAGAAATCAGCAATATCTGCAAGAACGTCGATTCGGCGGTCGAGTTCTTTATCCACGGCGCCCTGTGCGTGGCGTTCTCCGGGCAGTGCAACATCTCCCACGCGCAGAACGGCCGCAGCGCCAATCGCGGCGATTGCTCGCAGGCTTGCCGCCTGCCGTACACCCTGAAAGATGATCAGGGCCGCGTGGTGGCCTTTGATAAGCACCTGCTGTCGATGAAGGACAACAACCAGACCGACAACATGATCCATCTGGTGGATGCCGGCGTACGCTCGTTCAAGATAGAAGGGCGCTACAAAGACATGAGCTATGTGAAGAACATCACCGCCCATTACCGCCGCGAGCTGGATGCCATTCTTGAACAGCGGCCGCACCTGGCGCGCGCCGCCAGCGGCCGCACCGAGCACTTTTTCACCCCCGACACCGACAAGACCTTCCACCGTGGCAGCACTGACTACTTTGTGACTGATCGCAAGGTAGACATCGGCGCCTTCGATTCGCCGACCTTTACCGGGCTGTCTGTGGGCTATGTCGAGAAAGTCGGCAAGCGCGACCTGATTGCCGTCACCGACACGCCGCTGTCCAACGGCGATGGCCTCAACGTGCTGATCAAGCGCGAAGTGGTGGGGTTTCGCAGCAACATCTGCGAGCTGAAAAGCGAGTTTGAGGAAGACGGTGAGAAGCGCTATCGCTACCGCGTCGAGCCCAATGAAATGCCCGAAGCCATGCAGCGCGTGCGGCCGCAGCAGCCGCTCAATCGCAACCTCGACCACAACTGGCAACAGGCCCTGCAGAAGACCTCGGCCGAGCGCCGCGTCGCCGTCAGCTGGCAGGTGGCGTTGCAGGGTGATCAGTTGCACCTGAGCGTGAGCAGCGAAGAGGGCGTGGTCGCCAGCGTCAGCCTGGCTGGGCCGTTCGCCGCCGCCAAGGATGCCGAGCAGTCCCGTGAGCAGCTGGCCGACACCCTGAGCAAGCTGGGCACCACCATGTACTACAGCACCGCTGTGCAGATCGACTGGGAGGCTGTGCCGTTTATCCCCGGCTCGCAGCTCAAAGCCCTGCGCCGCGAAGCCATTGACGCGCTGACTCAGGCCCGCGTTGCCGTTCATCCACGTGGCGGGCGCAAGCCGGTCAGCGTGCCAGCGCCGGTGTACCCGGAATCGCACCTGACCTTTCTCGCCAACGTCTACAACGACAAGGCTCGCACCTTCTACAAGCGCTATGGCGTGCAGTTGATCGACGCGGCCTACGAGGCCCATGAAGAAGCCGGTGAAGTGCCGGTGATGATCACCAAGCACTGCCTGCGCTTCTCCTTCAACCTGTGCCCCAAGCAGGCAAAAGGCGTGACCGGCGTGCGCACCAAAGTCTCGGACATGCAGCTGATCCATCAGGATGAAGTGCTGACCCTGAAGTTCGACTGCAAGCCGTGCGAGATGCACATCATCGGCAAGATGAAGGGCCATATCCTCCATCAGCCACAGCCGGGCAGCGCAGCGAGCAATGCCGGCGCGGTGGGCTATATCACCCCGGAAGATTTGCTCAAGACCATCAAGCGTTAGGGCTGACAGGCACGCGTAGGATGGGTTGAGCGCAGCGATACCCATCAGGTTTTAATCAAGGCAACTGGCTGTGAATTGCCGATGGGTATCGCGTTGCTCAACCCATCCTACGGGCTGTTCACCTGGGCGTTCAGTCATGACTAATTGTTAGTCACCAAAATGAAGAAACTCCATAAGACGAACAACCTCTCTAGAAGGTCTGTTAAGTGGTGCGACAGTTTTAATAGTGGTTTTCGCCAAGCATTTTTTGCCTATGACGGATTCAGTAGCTTTCAAGAATTGATCTACAGCATCTTTTGTTGCCGAGCCATAGATGATTTTTCCAAGATTGTCACGAAGTTCGAACTTTCTATGTTCTGGAAGAAACCCAACTAGAATGCCTTCAATTTCACTTGTTTTCTCTTCAATCGATGTCGCCTCTGTGCGAGTTCGGGCACGATGAATTGCTGTGCCGTCTAGAGTGAAGTCCAAGTCTTTTTCTACTATCCGAATTGTTGCTTTGTTTGTATCTAAGTTGGAAAAAAAGTCTTTTAATGCGATCAGGGATCTGGGGTCTAAATCCTCCAGTAGAGCCTCGAAAACTGCTTCATCTTGTGCCGCGGTATCTCTCAAGATGTGTGCTGTTTTGTCGATTATGTGCGTTAGTTGTGATGTCTCTAGTTGTATTTGGTCGCTCATTTCGTCTAGCACGAATCCAAAAGAACCCCTGGCAAGGCCTGTAATCATCAGTTCTGAATGGGCTCTGAGAGGGATCTTGCCTCTTTGGCCAAGTTCGCCTAATTCATTGGTGGCAAATATTTTTCCTATTAAACTTTGGAATTGCTCTAAGGCAATCCCCGCAAACTCTGCGGCGATACCCTTCGAACCAATGACTGGCTGGCCACCAAAAAATAATGCAACGCTAGCACTGTTGTCGTTTAGGGAGTTTTCTTTAAGTTTGTCAGCTTTTTCTGTCAGTTTTTTGAGGCGATGCTCAAGCTGCATTTCACCGACAATATCATTAGAACTTTTGGCGCCTGCAAGCAGCTCTTTTATTGTGGCTATTTCTGAAGATAGGCTGTCAATGTCAAGTTTTTTAGGCATTGCTAACCTCCTCTAGGAATTGCATGGCTTTGTCATCGTTGCACTGTATAGGTACTTCGATCATACCCTTCCATAGGTATGATTCTCTTTGATGAGAAAATAGTCCAAACCAGTATCTTGTGTTGCTTACGATGTGTATTGGGTGAAGGTTTAGATCTACAAAATAAGCGTCGCAGAAATATTTTTCTTTGGATTCGTCTGGTAGGAAAAGTTCTGTATTGCTGCGGACTAAATTCTTCCACTCGTCAATGCTGCTTGTCGGCCGAAAGGCGAACGTTACTAGGTCGACATCTGCTGGTGGACGGCCTCTAGTCAGCTCTACATTTTCAACAAAACTACCATCAAGCCACTGAAATCCCTGTGTGATTCCGGTCTCTCTTAATTTTCTGCGATATTCCAATAGTCCTTTAAGTATGGTTATACGCTCTGGGGATTGAGAATAACGTACTACGAATTCAGTAATAGTGGTTCGATAAGGCGCCATGCCTGCTGGGTCAGTTGGCCCTTTCTCTGGAATAAACGGAGGTAAGACCCCTGATTGGTTTAGCTCTGGTATCACGCTATCTTCTTCCCTAAAAATCTAACAGTGATTAGATGATTTTCTATCGGGCCACTACTAGTGAGTTCCATGTGAGCATAGTGGGCCTTTAATCATAGTTATAGTTCTGTATGAGATCGTCCACTTTTTCCCATCACCCTCAAGCTCTCTTCCTTGAAAGCACGACCCACGCCAGCAGCGGGTAGCTGAAGTAATGCAGGCCAAAGATAAACAAGCCCATCGGGCCGGGTTCGTCTTTGAGCCACATCATGCCCAGCAGGGCCAGGTAGAGCAGGGCGAGGATGCCGCCATACAGGGCGATCAGGCGCCGGCGTTCGCTGGGCAATGGGCGGCGCCGATGTTGCAAGTGAAACCACAGCGCCATGCCACCGGCTACTAAAGCGGCCACCAGCAGGGTGCTGAGTACGCCGCCGAGTTTGACGAAGCTGCGCACCAGCAGGTTGAGTACGATGACCGCCACCACGCCGCCAATGGCCAGGCGGGTTGTCGAGGCGTTGTCAGTGTTGGGCGGGTTCATCGTGCGCGCTCCCGGTGATTTAAAGGCTGCGGTTGAGGCCGAAGCGTTTTTTCAGAATGCTTTCCATCAAGCGCTTAGGTACCAGGGCGGCCAGCAGCGGCATGCTACGGCTGCCGTTGCCCAGGCGGATCAGGTTAGGGCGGGACTTGCTCTGCACCGCCGCCAGCAGATTGCGGGCGAAGTGGCTGGCAGGGGTGGGGTTGTCCTGCGAGGCGTTGGCGCGGGCGCGAATGCCTTCGCGGATCGGCCACCAAGGCGAGGCTTCGTCAATCAGCAGCTCGGCCTGCTGGCTGGCGTTGGCGCCGAAGCTTGAGGCAATCGCGCCGGGCTGCACTTCCATCACCTCAATCGCAAAGGGTGCCAGCTCCAGGCGTAGGGCATCGCTCAAGGCATGCACGGCAGCCTTGGAGGCGCAGTAAGCACCGGCAAACGGGGTGACTAGAACACCTGAGACGCTGCCGATATTCACCACCAAGCCTTTGTTCTGGCGCAGCAGCGGGAACAGCGCGCGGGTAACGCCGATCAGCGAGAACACGTTGGTTTCAAACTGTTTGCGCATGGCCTCGACGCCGCCATCAAGCAGTGGCCCCATAGCGCCGTAGCCGGCGTTGTTGATCAATACGTCGAGGCCACCGATTTCGGCTTTCAGGCGTTCGGCCACTTGGCCAAGCCCCAGGCCATCGTTGACGTCCAGTTGCAGGGCGTTAAAACCGGCCTCGCTCAATGCGGCGAGATCCTCGGTTTTGCGCGCGGTGGCCCACACCTGATAACCGGCCTGCTGGAATACCTCGGCCAGGGCACGGCCAATGCCGCTGGAACATCCGGTGATCAGTACGCTGGGCTGGCTCATGCAGGGTTCCTAATTATTGTTCTGTTGAGTTCGATTAACGGCTAAAGCTGCCTTGCAGCCGCTCGGCGCGAAATTTCAGGGTACTGGCGCGATAGCCACTGCGTAGGGTTGGCAGCGGCAGGCAGGTTTGCCACTCGGCGCCTGGCTGCAAGTCACCGGGGCCGCTGTAGCGTGGGGTTTCATACAAGCGCTCGGCCAGATTGATTCTGTCGCCAGGGCGGTAGGCAGCGATTTGCCACTGCAACTCACGCAGGGCGGCTTCACTGTCGTTTTTCAGGTTCAGGGCCAGTGGGCGGTCTCCCGGGCAGCTGTCCGGGGCATAGTCGAGGCGCAGCTCTAAATGAGCCAGGTGGCGGTTCTCGCGGCTTTCTTCCCAGAGCACCCAACTGGTCACCAGGCCTAGGCCGATCAACGCGGCGAGGGAAATCGGCAGCGCCTTGCTCGGGTAGCGGATCAGCAGGATTAACCAGCTCAGTACCAGGATTGCGCCGAATAGCATGGGGAAAGATGGCCTTGATCGATAAACAAGCGTTCATCCTACACAAGGCCGGGTGGCGGGGTACATGCTTTGGATCGCCAGCCCCGGAGCAGAGGCTGGCGTTTTGCGCCTTAGCCTGCGGCGAGGCTGAGGGTTGGGGTTTCGCTACGCCCATAGACATCATCCAGGCGCTGGATGTCGTCTTCACCCAGGTAGCTGCCTGATTGCACCTCGATAATCTCCAGCGGGATTTTGCCGGGGTTGCTCAGGCGGTGCACTGCGGTCATGGGGATATAGGTGGACTGGTTTTCGGTGAGCAGGAACACCTTGTCATCGCAGGTCACCTCGGCGGTGCCGGAGACCACAATCCAGTGTTCGGCGCGGTGGTGGTGCATTTGCAAGGACAGCGTGGCACCGGGGTTGACGGTGATGTGTTTGACCTGGAAGCGACCGCCCATGTCCACCGAGTCATAGGAACCCCATGGCCGATACACCTGGCAGTGGTTCTGGGTTTCGCTGCGGCCGTCGGCGTCGAGTTGGTTGACCATGGCCTTGACGTCCTGCACGCGGTCTTTGTGCACGATCATGGTGGCGTCTTTGGTTTCCACCACCACGATGTCTTGCACGCCGATCACCGAGACCAGCTTGCCGTTGCCGTGCACCAGGCAGTTGTGGCTGTCATGGATCACCACGTCGCCGGACAGCACATTGCCGTGCTGATCTTTGGGGTGAACATCCCAGATCGATGACCAGCTGCCCACATCATTCCAGCCGGCATCCAGCGGTACCACGCAGGCGCGGCTGGTTTTTTCCATCACGGTGTAGTCGATGGAGTTGTCTGGACAGCAGGCGAAGGTGGCGGCGTCGATAGTGATCTGGTCGCCGTCAATCTGGCTGCGCTCAAGCGCCAGCAGGCAGGTGTCGTAGATGTCGGCATCGTGTTGCTTCAGCTCTTCGAGGTAACGGCTGGCGCGGAACAAAAACATGCCGCTGTTCCAGTAGTAGTCACCGCTGGCAACGAATTCGCGGGCGCGGGCTTCGTCGGGTTTTTCGACAAACTGCTGCACGCGCATGCTGCCGGTGGGCAGGGCAGGGTCGACTGCCGATTTGATATAGCCATAGCCGGTTTCCGGGCGGCTGGCGGGGATGCCGAACAGCACCATTTCGCCTTTTTCCGCCGCGCAGGTGGCTAGGGCCAGGGCTTGCTGGAACGCGCGCTGATCGGCCAGCACATGGTCGGCGGGGAGGATCAGCAGCAGTTCATCGCGACCTTCTGCGAGCAACTGCATGGCCGCCATGGCCACGGCAGGCGCGGTGTTACGACCAAAGGGTTCAAGCAGCAGGGTTTGGCTTTCCAGCTGTTGAGTTTTCAACTGCTCGCGCACGATAAAGCGGTGCTCCAGGTTGCACACCAGTACCGGCGGCTGCATGCCTTCGAAACGCAGGCGCTTGATGGTTTGCTGAAACAAGGTGTCGCTGCCGGTCAGGGCGAGAAACTGCTTGGGATACTGTTTGCGCGAAAGAGGCCAAAGACGCGAACCGCTGCCACCGGAAAGGATTACTGGAATCATGTTGTGTACTCCTAAAGCTCGTTTGGTTTGCTTGGGTAGGCGGCCAACAGGCCGGCCTGCCCGGTTACCCAGCCGGGAAAACTGGGGGTACTCCAAAACGTCTGCTCCTGCAGGCGCTGCTTCGCAGTGCCGGTCATGGCCGGCACCTGTACTTGTCTGGGTTAATCGGTTTTCGCTGGGCGCTTGACCCATACCGGTGAGAGGGCGTTGCCGCTGCCGGTAACGTAGAGGCTCACCACTTCACCGCGCGCCAGGCTGACGGGCTTGAGATCGCTGACTTTGCGCTCGCCAGCAAACAGCGCCAGGTTGACCTTGACCGGGTTGACCTCACGCTGGCCGCTGGCGTCCGGGCCTACGGCGTCGACCACGGCTTTACCGTCGGTGGTTTTCAGGCTGAGCTTGCTGTCCGTGAGGTTCTGCACCCGCAGTAGCGCCTTGCGCTTGTTGTTGAACGGGGCTTCGGCCACCAGCTTGGGCGCTTCGCCGTCCTGGCTGACCAGGGTGTAAAACTTTTCGGCCTCAAGCTTTACCGGCAGGTTGTTGCTGCCCACTTGGGCGCTGTAGCTGCCTGCTGGCATAAAGCTGAAATCACTGGAGGCCAGTGGCGCGATGTCGCTTAGCTCGGTATTACCAACGCTGAAGTTGAGTTCGCTATTACCGGCGTTGTAGCCGCGAACAAAGGTCGAGCCCTTGGGCGCGTTTGGCGCATACAGGCCGCCTTCGCCGGCTGTGGCGGAGACACTGGTGAGGCTCAGAGCGAGCGCGCAGGCATAGAACATTCCGAAGGTTGAGGTTGGTCTGTGCATGGGTAGAACTCCATTTAGGTCAATAAAACGGTCGTGCGACCGGGTAAAAACGCTGTTAAAGGCAGGCTTCAACGCCTGTCGCTGGTGACCAAACGCTGGTTGCCAGCGGGTTTTTTCAAACTACTGAGCCACTGCGCATCGAAGTCGCTGAGGTCGTTGCTCATGGGCAGATAGCGCTCGGGGAACTCCCAGATCACCAGTTGCGGTGGGGTGTTTTTGAAGTCATCGCTTTGCAGGTACTTGAGCATCGGGATCAGCGGGCCTTGGCCGTCTTCGGCGTGGTTGCTGAGGTCGCGCTGCAAGTGCTGGCGCAGGGCGCCGGCAAAATTCCACGCGGGGTTGGCGCTGTAGCTGGTGCCAACCAGCGCCACTGGCATGGCGTTGTCGCCGAACAGGCCTGCCTCCTCGCCTGCCTCCTCGGCGGCTTGGGTCTCGCGTTGGCGCAGACGGTCGGGTTGCGGCATCAGGCCGCTGAACCAGGGCTCCAAAGGCAGGAAGCGGGTGAGATCGCCTTTGTAGGGTTTAGTGGCGTTGGCCTGGGTGATAAACCGCTGTGGTTCGCCGTCCAGGGTGATGCCACGTTTGAGCGTGGTGCTCAGTTGTTGCGCGACCAGGTCCGCCCCTTGTGGCGTCCAGTGGGTGTCGGTGCGCAGGAACATGGCGCCCTTGTCCTTGCCCGCCTGCAAGGTGCTTAGCAGGTTAGGGGCGGCGATATCGGCAGCGCTCACCTCAGCGAGAAACTGCTGATAGAGGTTCTGCCGCAGCGGGCTGGTGGGGTTGTCGCCGACAAACTCCGGATATAGGCGCGCCTTGCTCGGCACGATGGCCATCAGCAGCAGTACATCGTGCTTGGCCAGCTCATCGCGAATGCCGTTGATCAGCGCCAGGTTTTCGCTGATTTGCTTAGGACCATCGACTTCTGGCTTGAACTCTTCATCGGAGTACAGCCAGCCTTGTTCGCCGATCTTTACCCCCGTGCGCCCTTCATTGAACAGCAGGTAGTCGAGGGCGGCCCAGAGGTTGGTGCCGATGTCTTTGATCGGCAGCTCTTCGTCGTAGTGCTGCTCAAAGGTTTTGGCCAGGTTGCCATCGAGCACACTGAACTCGGCAGGCGTGCGGTAGCTCACTACGCCGCGCAGGGAGGCCGCAAAGAGCAGGGCCAGGATGCCGATAAACAGGGCGACATAGAGCTTACGTAACGGACGCGTCATGGTCGGCTCCTCAGAACTGGAAGTAGAGAAAGGGTGAGTAGCTCTGCGCCGAAAGTTTCAGCACGGAGGCGCAGAACAGCAGCAGTAAGGCGCCGCGTAGCAGGTAATGGGGCAGGGCGACTGTGGCGCCGTTGGCCTGTAGGGCCAGCGATGGGTTGGCGGGTGTTGCGGGGCGCGAGCGATAGAACTGGCGCAGGCCACAGAACGCCATCACCGCATAGGCCAGCACCAAGGTGGCGACCTGCAGGTCGGTGATGCTGGCGCGGTTCAGTTCACTCAGCGCCCAGCCTTGGCTGCTGAATATCGCCGGGCTGAACATAGCGCTGTACATGCGCCAGGCCACGTCGAGGTTTTCGGCGCGGAAGATCACCCAGCCGAGCATCACCAGGAGGAAGGTAAAGGCCCATTTCAGTGGGTTGATTACCTTGGGCGCGGCGTTTACGCCGAACAGGCGCTCGATCGCGAGCCACATGCCATGCCACGCGCCCCAGATCAGGAAGGTCCAGTTAGCGCCGTGCCACAGGCCGCCCAACAACATGGTCAAAAACAGATTGCGGTAGGTGTTGAAGGTGCCACCACGGTTACCGCCCAGCGGCACGTACAGGTAGTCGCGCAGCCAGGTGGAGAGGCTGATGTGCCAGCGCCGCCAGAATTCGGTAATCGACTGGCTCATGTAAGGCTGATTGAAGTTTTCCATAAAGCGGAAACCCATCATCAAACCAAGACCGATGGCCATGTCGCTGTAACCGGAGAAGTCGAAATACAGCTGCGCGGTGTAGGCGATCATGCCCAGCCAGGCATCACCGGTGCTGGGGTTGCTCAGGGCAAAGCAGTGATCGACCAGGGGCGCCAGGCTGTCGGCGATAAACACCTTTTTCACGAAACCCTGCATAAAGCGCGTAGCGCCTTCGCTGAACTTGTCGAGGCTGTGCGTGCGGTCGGTGAACTGGTCGGCCAGGTCTTTGTAGCGAAGCACGGGGCCTGCGATCAGCTGGGGGAACAGGGCGATAAACGCGGCAAAATTAACCAGGTTTTCCGTGGGTTTGGTGTCGCCGCGGTACACGTCGATCAGGTAGCTGAGCGACTGGAATATATAGAAGGAAATGCCGATGGGCAGGATCACGTGGGTCAGCAGGAACGGCTCAAAGCCGGCGCCTTCTAGCACCTTGTTGATGTTTTCCACGCCAAAGTTGGCGTACTTGAAGTAGCCCAGGGTCGCCAGGTTGCCGACCACACCCCAGAGCACCCAGCGCTGCGCGGCTTTGGATTTAACCCCCGCCTGGTAAATGCGCAGGCCGAAGATGTAGTTCCACAGCGTGACCGCCACAAACAGCAGGAGGAAATCCACCCGCCACCAGGCGTAGAAGGCGTAGCTGCCGATCAGGATCAGCAGGTTGCGATAGCGATTACTGCTCAGGTAATACAGGCCAAGAAAGACCGGCAAGAACAAGAACAGGAACACGTTGGATGAAAAGACCATCCGTTTCTCTCCGTTGAGTGACGCGGGTCAAGGGCCAAGCCCCCCCTTTCCCCCCCACACCTGTGGACGGGTTTTGCAACATGCCCAACGAGTGGGCGAAGAGCGCGCGGTGCAGGCCGGCTCTCCTGGTTATTCAGTGCATGGTGTTTAGCTGTCGCCGGCCTTTTGCGGGCTGAACAACTGGCTGACATCGCCGCCGAGGCGGAAGGTTCGGAACGGGCCCATTTCCTGTTGCAACGCCTGGGCCTCGGCCGAGCAGGTATAGAGCACGCAATAAGGCGCCAGCCAGGCGTATTTGTTGGGTTTTTCCAGGTCGTCCATGTCCTGTTTTTCGTCAGTTTTGGCGGCGAAATCGTCCGGGTCATCCACGCCGTTCAGCACCCGTTTTGCCAAGCGTTGCAGTGCGCCTTGGTTTTCCGCACGCAGGTCGACGCCGTTGGCTTGGGCGAAGGCGGCCACCATCATCAGCGGCGGCAGGCTGTAGTTGTGATAGGCCAACGCGCGCTGACGGCGTTTGAGCTCGTTGGGCAGATAGCCCTCGGCATCGACTTGGTTGGCACCCACGCGAAACTGCGCCACCGACCAGTCGAACAGGTCGCGACGATCGGTGGCGATGGCCGTGGCCATTACCGACCAGGCGGACCAGTAGCTGTGGTTGTTGATTTTCTTCAGCGGCAGGTCGCTCCAGTCCTGCACGGTGTGCTCGGCCAGTTGGCTGAACCAGGCTTCGATCTGCTGGGCCTGTTGCGGGTAGGCCGCGAGTGGCTGCGAGGCGGAAAACTTCAGGTGCAGGTAGGACGAGGCCAGGCTGCCCAGCGCCCATTTGCGCACCGATTTACCGGTGTGGTTGTACTCGCTGCTGAGCAAGGCGTCGGCGGCGGCCCACTCGTTTAGCCACTGCAATGCGCATTCGAGCTGCGCCGGCTGGCCGTCGCGCATGTACTGCATGATTTGTTTGCTGACCCCGCGCTCCATCTCTGTGATGGCGGCGGTCTTCTCGCGGAAGGCTTTTTCCGAGTCGAGATTGAGGGTGGCGCGGGCCTTACCGGAGCCTTCGTATTTGCTGCGAAACACCAGCTTGTCGGTATAGGGCTGCGGTGTGGCCGCGCAGGCTTGTGGTTTTTTCTCGGTAAGCAGTACCGGCGCATAGTAGCCAGCCGGGGGCACCAGCTTGCTGGCGTTGGCGAGTGGTATGCACAGCGCGCTGCCGAGTAGGCAGGGGGTCAGTAACCAATGGTTGATCTTCATTGCGAATCCTTGGCCTGTTGCGCCTGGGCCACCACGGCCTTGCCCGTGTCCGGGCGTTGGCACAGGGTGGCGTCGACGCTGAGATTGGCCGGCATGTTTTCCGGGCTGTGGATTTCCAGGGCGAGCAGGTTGAGGTCGGCCCAGTCGGGGTCGTTGCGCAGTTCAAAAACGTAGCGCCCGGCGGTGTCGACGCGGTCGCTCTGTTCGAGCTTGAATTGTTCGCGGCGGCCATTGAGGTACCAAAGCGTGGCCTGGGCTTCATGCACGCTGGGGTCACTGAAGGTCAGATCGACTTGGTAATCACCACCGCGCAGGTCCACCAGTTGCCGGCCCTTGCCGTTGACCAGCACCTCGTTGCTGCCGGGCTTGAGATTGACGGTGTTGTGCAGAGCGGCGGTTTTGCCGACACAACCGTTTTCCACCAACGGGCGTGCTTGGCGGTAGAAGCTGGCCTGGGCCAGGTCATAGTGGGTGGCGAACTCCCAGATCAGCACTTTTGGCGGATTTTCGTGAAACTCCTGGCTGCTCATGTATTGCAGCAGGGCGCTGTCGAAACCGCCGCCACTGACCGCCAGGTTGAGCACTTCGGCGCCGCTGTGCTGCTGCAAAAAGCCGGCAAAGTTGTAGGCCGGGCCGCTGTTGCTGGTGCCCACCAGTGCCACCTGCGGGTCGGCTTCGTCGCCGAACAGGCTGTCGCTGTCGGCTTCACCCTGGGTGGTGGTCTCGAAGCGCGGCACATACTGGGTGGCGTAGCTGGTGCCGCAGAATTGTGCGGCGGTCTTGTGCAAGGTGCCGGCCTTGGGCAGCAGGCCGACCACCTTGCTCTCGAAGTCTTTCTTGGGGATGTCGGCGAAGCCTGGGATCTGCTCCAGGGTTTTGCTCACCAGTTCGGCGGTACGCTCGGCGCCGGCGGGGGTCCAGTGGTGGTCAGCCTGAAAGTAGTAGTCGGTCTCTACGCCTTGTTCATCAAACAGTGGCGACAGATCAGGGGTCCAGATGCCGGCTTGGCGAAAGCCCTCGATGGCCTTCAGGTAGTTCTGTTTAGCCAGCTTGAAGTCGAACTGGGCCTTTTCTGCTGCCGTGAGCTTTTCACGGTTCACCAGGCCACGGGTGGGTTGGTAGACGATCACCAGCTCCACGCCTTTGGCTTTCAGGGCATCGCGCAGCTTTTTGAACTGCCGATAGCCAGCGGGCGTGGTGCCAAAGTCGGTGCGCAGGTCATAGCGGCTACGGAATAACCAGTCGCCTTCACCCTGCACCAGGGCGGTGAAAAAACTCAGGTACTTGGTGTTGTACTGGCTTGGGTCTTGCGCTGCGGGGCACAACGGGCCGACCCGTTGTGCCTGGTATTGCGGGCTGGCCAGGACGCTGCCGGCGGCACCCAGCAGGGTGCAGGCGAGGGCCAGTTGGCGGAGTGGCAGGTGGGCTGTGATCATGTTGGCGTCCTCAATCCTGGAGTTCGGTCTGGCGTTCGACGGGGTCAATTAGCACGGCCAGATTGCGTCGCACCATCAGGTCGAGAATTTCTTCCTGTTTTTCGCCGAGGATGCCGCTGAAGCTGATACCCGTGCTCTTGGTGGGCGCGATCAGCTTCACGCGGTACAGCTCAACCGACAGCGGCGAGTCGATGGACAGTGGGCCGGAGCCGTTGGCCGCGAGGGTGCCGCCGACCACGATCATGGAAATCTTGGTGTCGAAGGGGTCCAGGGAGATGTTGCGGTCGGTGGCCGAGAGATCCTTGATGTGGCCGTATACGCCGGTGAGGGCGTTGGCCGCCGAGACGTTTTCGTACAGGCGAATGTCCACGCTGTTGCGTACCCGAATACCGTGGCGGGCGTTGTTCAGCACCTTGTTGCCCCACAGCAGGTTGTGCGAACTCTCGTACAGGGTGATGCCGTCGGCGTGGTTCTGGCTGACTTCGTTGTAGGCGATCAGATTGTTGATGCTGTTACGGTCGATGACGATGCCGGAGAGCTTGTTGTCGTAGCTCTTGTTGTTGATGATCCAGCTGTCATCCACCTCGCGGGAGATGATGATGCCGTGCTTCTTCTTGGTGCCGTGCACGGTGTTCTCGGCAATGATCAGGCCGTGGGAACGGTCGTGCGGGTCAATGCCATAGACGATGTTGTCGCGGTAGGTATTGCCTTTGATCACTACGTCGGCGGCTTCGTAGCAGTAAAAACCGTACCAGTGATCGACGAACTCGGAGTTGAGCAGCCAGCCGGTCGGCTCTTTGCGCTGCAGGCGCTTGTGCATGTTCGGGGTGTACTGGGTGATGCTGACCCCGTAGGACTTACTGGTGTTGTAACCGAGGCTGGTGACCACGCTGTCTGAGATATACAACTCGCTGCCGCCCCACGACACCAAGAACGGGCGGAACTCGTCGGGCTTGCGGAAGGTGGCCGGGCCGTTATCCGCTTCGCGCCAGGCGGTCAGGCGGGTGTCGGTGATAAACAGCTTGCCGTCGTTGACCATGAACGCGCCGCGCTCTTGCGACAGGCGCAGTTCCTCGACGTTTTTATCGACATGCAGGGTCGCATTCTGGGCGACCACGATAGGCAGGCGTGCCAGGTAAACGCCGGGCTTAACTTGGCGGAACTGGTTATCGGGCAGGCGCTTGGCGAGGTCTTGCAGGGTGACGTAGCCACCTTCGATAAAGATCGCATTGGGCATGCCCTGTTGCCGTTTGACCCACTCACGCAGGCGTTCATCGCCGCCGATAAAGTCCTTCAAGGCGTCCTGTTGCAGCATGCTGCGCACCACCACCTGACCCTTCTTACTGCGCTCGATCTTGGCTTTTACCGCCTCAGCGGTGTAGCCAGAGAGGTCGGGCAGGGTGGGTGTGTCCAGGTGCAGCGGCTCAATCGGGGCGCTGGTGACCGTGTAGGTTTTGGCCTGCTTGAGCGTTTGCGTGGGCTCGCTCTCAGCGGCTTGCACCCAAGGCGCGGCCAGTTGCAGCGCGCCGACTAGTACGCCGCTGCAGAGCAAACCGATGCCGAAGCGCTGCTTAATTTTGTCTGGCTGTTCTGTCATAGGGCTACCCTCAGAATCTCCAGATAAAGTCGACGAAGGCGCGATGCATCAGCGCGTCGGTGTCGCTGCCATAGGCCTTGCCGGGCTTGAACACGCCACCACGGAAGCGCACCAGGGCCGAACGCTCGTCCAGGTGCTCGGCCATCGAAGCTGGTAACAGGCCCTGTTTGAAGTATTTGGTCACCACCAGATCGAGTTCCTGGCCGACCTCTTTCTCGCCGGCTTGCAGCGGCGCGATGATGCCGCTGTCGCCGATGTCCTGCTGGTCGTCGACCCGCCAGAACTGGTGATAAACCAGGCTGGCGTCGTAGTCGTCGCGCAGCTGCCAAGAGGTGAACGCCGTGGCCACCTGCAGGTTGGAAAGCTCGCCGCGGAAGGCTTCGCCGAAACGGTGCATGCGCGCATTGGTACCGGTGAAGTTGGAGCGGTTGCTCTCCAGTCCGGTCTGGCGGAACTGCTCGGAGCTGTCGTCATCACCGCCGCCGCTACCACGGGCATACGCGCCACCAAGACGCCAGTTGTCATCGATGTTCCAGCGCAGGCCAAGGTCCACGGCCCAGGCGTTGACATCGACGTTGCGCGCGCCATTGGCCAGGCGCTGGTCGCCGATCACCTGTTGTTCAAGCTCATCGATATCACCGTTCAGCCAAGTGGCTTGCGCCCAGTAATTGAGCGGCATAGTCGAGCGGCGGTTGAAAAAGTCGCCGTCGGCGCTCAGGCCCAGCCAGGTGAGGTCGCCGGTGTAGCGCTTGCTCATTTCGTCTATGGCTTCGCCGGGGTTAGCCAGCTCGCCAGTGTCGCGGCTGTGGTGGGCCTTGAAGCCGAGCCAATGGCCGGGCTTCCACTGCGTCGAGATGTCGCCGAACAGGTGTTGGCGGTCTTCGTCTTCTGGGGCCAGTTCGTCGAGGTCGGTGCGGTAGTCGGAGTAACGTTCGGCGACGCCGACATGGGCTTTGAGCAGGGTGGTGTCGAAGCTCCAGCGCAACGCTTCGATGTTGGTGTCCCACCAGGTGCCGTCGTCGCTGCGCATGCGCTGGCGGCCCAGGCGCAGGTGTTCGCCGGGGTAGGCGGTCAGGCCTTTGTAGTCGACCCAAAATTCGCGCAGGGCCAGGTAGCTTTTGTCTGGCTCGCGGCCGGTGTTGCCGCCGCTGCTGCTGGCCTCGCTCTCGTTGGACTGCAGGGTGTCGGTTTCAATGATGTCGGTCGCCGTGACGGCCTGGCCCAAGGCAAAGGCGCTCCAGTTGCCGCGTTCGCCATAGACCCAGGGACGCACGTCTAGGGCGATACCGTGAACGTCGCCACCGTCACGGGTGCCGAGGTCGCGGTCGTCTTCCGACTGCGCGGTGATCTTGAGGTCGATACCGAAGTTGTCGTCGCTCATTTGCGCCGCCCAGGCGGAGGAAGCCGACAACAGGGAGACGCTCAGGCCGAGGCCGGTGGTGATCCGGTTAAGGTGCATTGAATATCCTTTTCTCATGGCAGCTGCGCCTGCATAGGCTGTTGTTCCTGCCAGGCATTGCCACGCAGTTGGCGCTCTTCGCGCAGCATGCGTTCAGCCTTGAGGCGTTCTGTTGGGGCCAGACGTTGGTTGACCTCGCTGGCCAGCTCAGTGGCCGCCGGGGTGTCTTTGGGCAGGGCCAGTTGACTGAACACATAGGCACTGGCCATGTCCGGCTGAATGCCTTTGCCCTGAGAAAACATCTGCGCCAGGGCAAAGTCGGCGTTGAGCTGGCCGCCACGGGCGGCGCTGAGCAGGTGATCCAGCGCCTGTTGCGGGTAGATGTCGCCGAGGTAGCCGCGCAGGTAAATTTGGCCGAGGAAGTAGTTGGCGCTGGGTTCGCTGGGGGCGGCTTTGCGCAGGTGTTCTTCGGCTTTGTGCGGGTTTTGTGGCAGCAGCTTGCCTTCGTAGTAGAGGCGCCCGAGCAGCAGTTCGGCGCGCGGCAGAGCGGCGGCGCGACCTTGCTTGAGGTAGCCCTGCATTTGCTCGATGTCGCCCAGCGCGGGGTAGTCGTAGAGCAGGCGTGCCAAGCTGACCCACGCGGCGGGGTAGTCCGGCGCGATGCTTTCGAGCATCTCCTGGGCGGTGTCTTCGTCGGGCTGGCCCAGTTCGGCGTCGGCGAGCACCGAGGCCACGTCATCCACCCGTTGCGCCGGCACTGCGCCGCTGCGGTAGGCGCTCATCAGGCGCTCTACCAAGGCTTGTTGTTTGTCTGCCTCGCCTTGCTTTTGGTACACGGTGGCCAGCTCGGCGTAGCAAGTGTCGGCCTCGCTAATCAGGCCTTGGCAGATATTTTCGATCTCATCCAAGTGCTGATCGTAAGTGCCTTGGGTGCGGTAAAAGAGGATTTGCGCGAGATCGGCCTGGGAATAGCCCTGCTGGCGCCAGGTCGCGATACGTTGTTGTACGTTCATATCGGGAAAGTCCTGTGGATATTGCAGATAGAGCATCACCAGCGGCAGCAAGCTGCTGGGCTCGCCAGCGCTGAAGGAGTCGTTGAGCAATTGAGCGGCTTCGCGGCGCTCGGCAGCGCTGTTGTTGGGCTTGCGTGCGAGCAACTTGCCCAGCCGGGCCTGTGCCCGTGGCGACTCATCGAGTGCCAGGCGGTAGGTCTGTTCGGCCTTGTCCACGTCAGCTGGGCTGCCGTTGGCCAATTGCAGGTCGGCCAGGCCGATCTGCGCCTCGACATAGCCCAGCTCGGCCAGTTGGCTGAAGTGCTGCTCGGCCAATTGGCTGTCGCCGCGCTTCAGCGCCTCCTTGGCCAGTTGCTGATCGGGTAGCCCGGCACAACCGGACAGCAGCGCAGCACTGAGCAACAACAGATGAGGAGATGTATTCGCCATGTCCGCGTCCTCCTTAGAAGCCAGCCGCCACGGCTTTATCGATGACCCAGTCGAGCGATGGACCGCGGTCAATCACCACTTCCACGGGCTGACCGGCGAGGGTGCTGGGTAAGGTGGCGTCCGGTTCGATTTCCGCGCGAATGTCCGAAGACAGGCCGCCCTGGTGCAGGCTGGTGCTGATGATCTTGCCGCGGCGTGGCGTGTCTTCACCGGCTACCCAGAAGTTCACACGCGTACCGGTGCGGGTCTGGGCAATGTTGCGGTAAGGGAAGCTGGCGGTGACGGTGGCCTTGCTGTCTTGCGGCACCAACTCGAAGATCACATCGCCTTTATTGGCGAACTGGCCATCGGCGACCAATTGGTTGGAGATTTTGCAGTTGCATGGGCTGGTCAGGGTGCCCTTCATCTGCTTGCCGAACAGCTCTTCGACGTTAGCCGGAGTCAGTTGCTCGTCAGCCAAGTGGCCTTTGAGCATCTCCAGCATGGTGGCGGAGAAGGAGGCAATTGGCGCGCCCTTGTCCACTACTCCGCCGGGGCCGGCCAGGCTTTGTACTGTGCCTTCACGCGGCATGGTCACCTGCATACTCGGCACATTGACCATGGCCGATTCTGCGTGGGTGACGAAGTACAGGCCGTACACCGACTTGAAAATAAAACCGAATGCCGCCAGCCCGACTAGGAAGATGCCCAGGCTGAACGTTACGGCCTTGAGGCGGCCGAAGGCGCTCATGCTGGTGCCGCCGTTGTTGTGCTTGCGCGCCTTGGTGAAATTTTCGCGCTGCAGAGTGCTGAGCAGGTCGCCGGCGCTGATCAACTCACCGCCCAGGTAAGCGCTGATCAGGTGGTGCAGGGTGGCTTGCTCGCGCGGCTTGAGGTTGTGCAGTTGGCAGCCGACACGGTTGCTGTCGACATCCACCGAACGTGCCTGGAATTCGATGTCGATGCCCAGGTTGAAGCTGTCGAGCTTGAATTGCAGGCGGCCTTTGTGAAAGTCGCCGATCTGGATCTGCTGCTTGCTGTCGATAAAGCAGAAGCCGCCCGCCGAGATATCGCTGAGCGGCATCTCGATGCGTTCACGCTGCTTGTTCAGGTAATGCAGCACCACCGGGATTTTTACCCGGGCATGTTGGCGCTGAGCTTCGGACTCGTGGGTAACATTGACGTTAACGGCTGTGTTCATGTGTGCAAATTCCTATGCAAAAGATAACCGGTGGTCACACCAGCACCATGAGTGCGGCGACGAAGATGCTGGCGGCAGAGAAAGTCATGGCCCGCGAGGACCAGGTGTTGAACCAACGCTGAAAACTCACCAGGCCGCGATCCAACTTGGTGTTCTGGCGGGTCCAGGATTGCTGGTCGAGGCGGAAGAACACGTAGATCTTCACCAGCGCACCGACGATCTGGTTGTAATAAAGAATCAGTGGGTAAGCCGGGCCGATGTGGTGGCCGCTGACGCTGAGCAGCAGGCTCAATACCAGGCGGGTCAGGCCGATCCACAGCAGGTACGCCAGCAGGAAGCCGAAGCCGTATTTGATGCTGGCGATGATCGCCACGCTCAGGCCAAGCAGGCTGGTCCACATCGACACGCGCTGGTCGAACAGCACCAGGCTGGTGAAGCCGCCCAGGCGCTTGACCCCAAGGCGCAGGGCGCGGGCGTTCTGCCGCAGGTTATTGCCGTACCAGCGAAACATCAGCTTGCGGCTGGCCTTGATAAAGCTTTTTTCTGGCGGGTGCTCGACCGTGTTGATCGCCGCATCCGGCACGTAGAAGGTGTCGTAGCCCAGGCGCATCAGGCTGTACCAGCTGGACTTGTCATCCCCGGTGAGGAACTGGAAACGGCCCAGGCGCCAGTGTTCGAGGTGGTCGCTTTCCACGTCGGCGATAAACGCCGGGTCCGTGACCACGGCAGCGCGGAACACTGACATGCGCCCGGTCATGGTCAGTACGCGCTTGCTCAGGGCCATCGAGCACATGTTGAGGTGGCGCTGGGCAAAACGCAGCTTGTGCCATTCACTCATCACATAGCCGCCGCGCACCTCGCAGAACTCATTGGTGGTGAGACCGCCGACATTGGGGAACAACTTGAACCAGGGTACGGTTTTGCGCACCACGCCTTCGCCGAGCACGGTGTCGCCGTCGATCACCGCCACTACTGCGTCGGCTGCCGGCATCTGCCGCGAGATGGCGCGAAAACCATAGGCCAGGCCGTCACGCTTGCCGGTGCCGGGAATTCGCACAAAGCTCAAGGTGACGTGCGCCGGGGGCTGCATCTGCGCCCAGAGGTTTTTCACCAGCAGCTCATCAGACAACTCGACAATGGAGCAGACCACGTTGGTCGGGTAGCCGCACTCGATCGCTTCGCGGATCACCGAGCGGTACACCTGAGCGGTGGTCAGGGCGTCGATGCGAAAACTGGTGACCAGTAAAAACACCTGGGACGGGTCGGTGTCCGTACCCAGCTTGGCGACCTTGCGCCGGTAGTGCGGGAACACCACATAGAGAAACAGCATGCCGCGTACGAAGTGCACGGCACCCATGGAATAACGCCAGATGCCCACTGCGCCGATCAACAGCAGGTAGTCGCGCGACTCGGGGTCGAACACGCTCCTGGGCAGTGCCAGCGCAAGCAGCATCAGCAGTGATACGTAGAACAGCCAGCCAGCAGCCTGGTTGAGGCCGCTTTTCAGCGTGTGCAGGTGCATAAACATATCCATCGTTTGTGCCGGGTAGACCCTGGGTCAGCACGTGGCCGCCCAGGGTGTGCGTGGGCTGTTAGCCGTTGCGCTTACCAGCAAATACCTTCGCTGCCGGCACGCGATGCGGTCGGCATAAAGCCCACCAGATCGACCACGTGTTTGCCGTGCAAGGCTTGCTGCGCCAGGGGGGCAAAGTGCATGTCGCTGTTGCCCAACACGATGATGTCGGCGTTATCCACCACCGCATCGAAATCACTGCTGAGCAGCGAAGACACGTGGGGAATCTTCGACTCGATGTACTCCTTGTTCGCCCCGTAAACGCGGGCGTACTCGACGTTGCGGTCGAAGATGCTCAGGTCGTAACCCTTGCCGATAAGCATTTCCGCCAGCTCTACCAACGGGCTTTCGCGCAGGTCATCGGTGCCCGCCTTGAAGCTCAAACCGAGCAGGGCGACTTTGCGTTTGTCGTAGCTGGCGATGATGTCGAAGGCGTTCTGCACCTGGATGCCGTTGCTGCGCATCAGCGAGCCAATCAGCGGTGCGTCGACGTCCAGAGAGCCGGCGCGGTAGGACAGGGCGCGCACGTCCTTGGGCAGGCACGAGCCGCCGAAGGCAAAACCGGGTTTCATGTAGTACTTGGACAGGTTGAGTTTGTGATCCTGGCAGATCACGTCCATCACATCGCGACCATCCACGCCGGCCGCTTTGGCGATATTGCCGATCTCGTTGGCGAAGGTGACCTTGGTGGCGTGCCACACATTGCAGGTGTACTTGATCATCTCGGCGACATCGATGTTCTTACGAATGATCGGTGCATCCAGCTCGCTGTAGATGGCTTCCAGCAAGTCGCCGGAGGCTTGATCAAACTCGCCAATCACCGTCATGGGTGGGAAATCGTAGTCCTTGATTGCCGTACTTTCACGAAGGAATTCCGGGTTGACTGCAAGCCCGAAATCGACCCCGGCCTGCTTGCCTGAGCTCTCTTGCAGAATTGGCAGTACCACATTTTTGGCGGTGCCCGGCAGCACGGTGCTGCGTACCACCACGGTGTGGCGCTCGGTTTTGTCGCGCATGGCCAGGCCAATTTCGCGGCACACGCCTTCGATGTAGTTCAGCTCCAAATCGCCGTTTTTCTTGCTCGGCGTGCCGACGCAGATAAACGACACGTCGCTGTTCAGTACGGCGTCGGCTACATCCGTGGTCCCGCGCAAATGCCCCGAGGCCAACCCCTGTTGCAGTAGCGCTTCCAGGCCTGGTTCGACGATGGGCGACTTGCCGTTGTTGATCAGGTCAATCTTGCTTGCGGATATATCCACACCAATTACATGGTGGCCGCGTGCCGATAAGCACCCCGCACAAACTGCGCCTACATAACCCAAACCGAATATGCTGATTCGCATTGTATTTACCTCGTCCATTTATTGCGCAATTGAGTAGTGGCTATTAACCACGGTTGTTCGTTAGTTCGGCACGGTTAGGTGTTCGAACTAATGCAGGCATTAAAATTAATTGGCAACTGTGAGCCGTTGCCGGCGTCGGGCTTTATAACTAGCACGCCCGTTCTATTTGGTTGCCCAGTAACACGGCAGGCTCTGGGCTAGGCTTTTACAGAGTTATTGAAGGTTCGATAGTTCCGCCTTGTGTTTATCCGTTACTTTCTATTGGCCAAGTTTCTACGCCAGACATGGGTCCGCTGTTAATGGCAGATATACTCATGCGGAAGTTGCATGAAGAAAAACATCGTGTCGCTATGAGTCTGATGCTTTTCTGATGGTTCCTACCGTTCGTCATGTTTTGTAATGAAATGAGAACTGCGTGGTAGTTGTGCGTTGATGGCACTTTGCAACTGTTGTTAGAGGGAAATCGCGCGGTGTTTATGCGTGCGTAAAAGTTCCACAGTAAAGTGCAAGCGTAATAAAGCTGACTGGTTGAGTAGTTATTGAATGAGGATGCTGAATAGCGCGGAGCGGGCCATTTCGGGGCCCGCAGAGGTGGCGGGGGGTTAATCGTGGGAGTGGTCGCGGAGGAAAACTAATGTGTCAGGTGTCGAATTTTCAGCCGAATAACGGTAACCCTCAGAGGTGAAATCCTTGAGGCCGGCTGGGTTGGTCAGACGTTCCTTGATCACATAGCGGGCCATCAGGCCGCGGGCTTTTTTTGCGTAGAAACTGATGATTTTGTACTGACCGTTCTTCTGATCCTTGAACTCGGTGTTGATCAGGCGTGCATTCAGCGCTTTGCGTTTTACCGCGCTGAAGTATTCATTGGACGCCAGGTTGAGCAATACCTCATCGCCTTGAGCCGCCAGCGCCTCATTCAACCAGCCGCTGATGCGCTCGCCCCAGAAATCGTAAAGGTTATTGCCGCGCGGGTTGGCCAGCTTGGTGCCCATTTCCAGGCGATAAGGCTGCATCAGGTCCAATGGCCGGAGTACGCCGTAGAGGCCAGAGAGCATGCGCAGGTGATCCTGAGCGAAGTCGAAGTCGGCTTCGCTGAAATCTTCGGCCTGCAACCCGGTGTATACATCGCCTTTGAACGCCAGCAGCGCCTGCTTGGCGTTGGACGGGTTGAACGGCCGCTCCCAGCTGCCGAAACGCGCGGCATTGAGGCCGGCGAGCTTGTCCGAGAGGTGCATCAATTCGGCGATTTGCGCCGGGCTGAAGTCGCGCAGTTGCTGGATAAGTTCCTGGGCGTGATCAAGGTGTTCCGGTTGGGTAAAACGCGAGGTTGCAGACGGCGTCTCGTAATCGAGGGTCTTGGCCGGGGAAATCACCATCAACATAAGCTTGCTCCTGAAAGTCTGCGGCGATTCTAGAAGCTGTGAGCCGCTGAGACTACCTATGGGGGCGATTGGTTTTGCGGCTTGACCCAGGGGCCGCCACGGGGTTGTAGTTTGCCCAGGTCGAACTCTCAAGGAGCTACCATGACCGCTTGCAACCATTCGCGCTGGGAGCCTTCCCACAACTATCGCCCGCTGGAAACCACTGCCGAGCGCCAGGCTTGGCGCGTTGCTGCGCTAACCGGGGTGACCATGCTGGTGGAGATCGTCGCCGGCTATGCCTTCAACTCCATGGCCTTGCTCGCCGATGGCTGGCACATGGCCTCGCATATGCTGGCCATCGGCCTGACCGCGTTGGCCTACCTGCTGGCAAGGCGTTATGCCAATGATCCACGTTTTGCCTTCGGTACCTGGAAGATTGAGGTGCTCGCCGGTTTTGCCAGTGCCTTGTTGCTGGTCGTGGTGGTGACGATGCTGGCGTTTGAGTCGCTGTGGCGCTTATGGCAGCCGCAAACCATTACCTTCGACATGGCCCTGTGGGTGGCGGTGATCGGCCTGTTGGTCAATCTGGCGTCTGCCTGGCTGCTGCGCGACAGCCATGATCACGCCCATGGTTCCGGTCATGATCATCAGCCCGCCGCCGCGCATGCTCATGGCGATCACGATCACGATCACGATCACGATCACGATCACGATCACGATCACGATCACGCGGCGCCGCCTGCGGGGAAGGACCTCAATCGCCACGCCGCCTTTATCCATGTGCTGGCTGATGCGCTGACCTCAGTGGCCGCCATTCTCGCGCTCGTAGGGGGCATGTGGCTGGGCTGGGACTGGCTTGATCCGCTGATGGGGGTGATTGGTGCGGTGATCATCGCGGTGTGGGCCAAGGGCCTGCTGCTCGAAACCGGCAAGGTGCTGCTCGATCGCGAGATGGACAGCCCGGTTGTTGAGCGCGTGCGCAGCGCGTTGGCCCAGGAGACGGATACCGAACTCGCGGATCTGCACCTATGGCGCGTCGGCCGGGCGCAGTTCGCTTGCATCGTCAGCGTGGTGACCCATGGCGACGGTTCTGCGGATCGCTACAAGGCGCGGCTGGCGGGGATTGCGGAGCTGGTGCATGTGACCGTGGAGGTCAATCGCTGTGCTGCTGTGCACAAGGCAGGACGGGTTTGAATGGAAAAAAACGGCCGGCTCGAAAGCCGGCTGGACTTCCGACTTTAACGATGCATGCGCAGGTCGCCAAGCGCTATTTGTCGCTCCGACAAATAAACCTGCCGATGCGTAAAAAAATGTTTTTCTGTCATCTGAATAGGAGTAATTAAAAGGCAAGACCGCCGAACCCTGCAGACAGGTGGCGGCCACTGGCCCCCACCTTTTTGCAGCCTTCTCAGCCCCGGCACTGAGGAGTCGACGGCCCCTCCGCGGCGCAGTTTTGCCCCTGCGTTGCTTGGCTACTACAAGAAGGTGACCGAGTATGGATGACCACGGACGCTCCAAGCCCACCGCCCCAACCCTGTACGCCCTCGACACCAATGTGCTGATCCACGATCCCAACGCGCTGCTGAATTTTCAGGAGCACCACGTCGCCATCCCGATGACCGTACTGGAGGAACTGGACAAGCTCAAAACCGGCAAACAGGGCGTGGCCGCCGAGTGCCGCCAGGCCATCCGTCTGATTGACAAGATCCTCGGCAGCGCCAACCCGGATGAGGTGGAACACGGCGTTGCCATCCAGCGTGACAAGAGTGGCCCGTGCGGCTTTCTCTCGATTCTTATGAGCAAGAGCGCAGCACCGGTCACCTGGCTGCCGGAAGACCTCAACGACAACAAGATCATCAACCAGCTGGTGGAGCTGAAGTCCCGTCGCCCCGGCCTTAACGTGGTACTGGTGACCAAAGACATCAACATGCGCCTGAAAGCGCGCGCCTGTGGCATCGACTCGGAGGATTACCACACCGACCAGTTGGTCGACGATGTGTCGCTGCTGTCGCAGGGTTACCACAATATGAGCGGCTCTTTTTGGGACCGCGTGAACAAGGTGGAAACCCGTCAGGATCATGGCCGCACCTGGCACCGCGTGCAGCTCACTGACAACCTGCCGGCGGTGCACGTCAACGAGTTCATCATCGACGAACAGGGTTTTGTTGGCTGGATCAAGGGCATCAAACACGGCGAACTGCTGCTTCTCGACATGCACCAAGAACCCCTGATGCACCAGGAGGCTTGGGGGCTGCGCCCACGGGATATTTACCAGTCGTTGGCGCTGTTTGCCTTGCTTGATCCGGATATTCACCTGGTCAATCTGTCCGGTGCGGCGGGCTCTGGTAAAACCATCCTGGCCCTGGCGGCGGCCATTGAGCAGACCATGGTGACCAAGCGCTACCGGCGCATCATCGCCACCCGCAGCGTGCAAGGGCTGGATCAGGAAATCGGCTTTCTGCCCGGCACCGAAGCGGAGAAGATGGAGCCCTGGCTCGGCGCAATTACCGACAACCTTGAAGCCCTGCACATGGAGGACGAAAACACCCACGGCAGCGTCGACTACATCCTGCAAAAGGTGCCGCTGCAATTTAAATCCCTCAACTATATTCGCGGGCGTAGTTTCCAGCAGAGCCTGATCCTGATCGACGAATGCCAGAACCTCACGCCGCACCAGATGAAAACCATCATCACCCGTGCCGGTAATGGCTCCAAAGTGGTGTGCCTGGGCAACCTGGCGCAGATCGATACCCCTTACCTGTCGGCCCCCAGCTCCGGGCTGACCTACCTGACGGAGCGCTTCAAAGACTTTGAGCATGGCATGCACATCACCCTGCAAGGGGTGCCGCGTTCGATCCTCGCCGAGTACGCTGAAACCCACCTGTAATCGGTCCGTCCTCGCTCACCCTGCAGGCCTTTATGGCTGCAGGGCAGGGCGTCACTACAGCCTCTCGTCTGAATCCTTTGGCATTCACAGGTGCCGAAACTTGACCCCTGGGTTTACAATCGGCCGATACCCGCCTGGAGTCTGCCCGTGTTAACCCATCTCGATTCCCAAGGCCGCGCCAATATGGTCGATGTCAGTGATAAAGCCCTGACCGTCCGTGAAGCCGTGGCCGAAGCCCTGGTGCGCATGCGCCCCGAAACCCTGCAGATGATTACCCAGGGCGATCACCCCAAAGGCGACGTGTTCGCCGTGGCGCGTATCGCCGGTATTCAGGCGGCGAAGAAAACCAGCGACCTGATTCCGCTGTGCCATCCGTTGATGCTCACCAGCGTCAAGGTCGAGCTGACGCCTGAGGGCGTGGATGCCGTGCGCATCACCGCGCGCTGCAAGCTGACTGGGCAGACCGGGGTGGAAATGGAAGCCCTGACGGCCGCCAGCGTCGCCGCGCTGACCATCTATGACATGTGCAAGGCGGTGGACCGTGGCATGGTCATTGAGACTGTGCGCTTGCTGGAAAAAGTCGGTGGCAAGAGCGGCCACTTCAAAGTCGAGAGCGACGTGGGAGAGCAGGCATGATTCGCGTGCAGTATTTCGCCCGTTACCGTGAGGCCCTGGGCTTGGATGGCGAGCAGTTGAGTGGTGAGTTCAGTAGCCTCGATGAACTGCGTCAGCATTTGCTCAGCCGCGGCGGCGTGTGGGATGTGTTAGCCGAACAGAACCTGATGTGCGCGCGCAACCAGGAGTTGTGCAGCTTGGACGAACCTTTAGCGGCCGGTGATGAAGTGGCGTTTTTCCCCACGGTGACCGGCGGTTGAGGATAAAACCGTAGGATGGGTTGAGCGCAGCGATACCCATGCAGTTAGTTGGCCCTATGGTGGGTTACGCGGCGCCCCGGTTGCGCGGTCACTTTGCCGCCTGGTTTTGCGCCGCTAACCCACCCTACGCACCTCCCATACGAGAGCATTTTCATGAGCATTCGCGTCCAGTCGCAACCCTTCGATCCGGGCCTTGAGCTCAATGGCCTGCATGCCGCTAACCTGGGCGTCGGCGCGGTGGTCAGCTTTGTCGGCTACGTGCGCGATTTCAATGAAGGCCGCGAAGTGGGCGGGATGTTCCTGGAACACTTCCCCGGCATGACCGAGAAGGCTCTGGGCAAGATCGCCGAAGAAGCAAAAACGCGCTGGCCGCTGCTGAGCATCGAGATCATCCACCGCATTGGTCGCCTGGAACCGGGCGAGCCGATTGTATTTGTCGGCACCAGCAGCGCTCACCGTCAGGCCGCGTTTGATGCCTGCAACTTCGTCATGGACTACCTGAAAACCCGCGCGCCGTTCTGGAAGAAAGAAGACACCGCCGACGGCCCGCGCTGGGTCGAAGGGCGTTGCTCCGATCAGGTTGCTGTCGAGCGCTGGAAAACCTCAAGCTGAGGGCTGCTGCGGCGTTTGACTGTCGTGTGTAGTGTCCTTGCTGCGATGCTCGCGGAAGGCCTGGGTAATGATCTGGCGCAGCTGTTCGTCGTCCCAGGGCTTGGTCAGGAAGCGGTAGATGGCGCCCTGATTGATCGCGTCGGTAACCGATTTCAGGTCGGTATAACCCGAGAGCACGATGCGCATGGTGTCGGGGTGCAGGTCCTTGACCCGGCTGAAGAACTCGGTACCGCTCATCTCCGGCATGCGCTGATCGGAGAGAATCACCTGCACGTCGTGCTTGGCCAGCAGCTCGAAGGCATCCTGGGCGCGGGTCGCCATCAGGATCTTGTATCCGTCACGGCGTAGCAGGCGGGCCAGAGAGCGCAGGATATTTTCTTCGTCATCCAGCAGCAGCAGGGTCTGCGCAGGTTCACTGCCGCTTAACTGCGGCAGGCTAGGGGTTTGGGTCAGCATGCGTTCGCGGAGAAATACCTCAAGTTCGGCGAAGGGCATCGGTTTGGCGAAGTAATAGCCCTGGAACAGGTCGCAGTGGCTCCTCTTCAGAAAGGCGAACTGTGGCTCGGTTTCCACGCCTTCGGCGATCACCTTGAGCCGCAGGTGGTGGGCCATGGAAATGATCCCCTGGGTGATGGCGGCGTCGTGCTGGTCGCTGATGATTTCCTCGACAAAGGAGCGGTCGATCTTGACCTTGTCGATGGGTAGGCGCTTGAGGTAGTTAAGGCTGGAGAAACCGGTGCCGAAGTCGTCGATGGCGATCTTCACCCCGAGGGTTTTCAGCTGATGTAGGGTGTCGATCGCCTGCTCGGCATGGTTGAGCAGCACCCCTTCGGTGATCTCCAGTTCCAGCCGCTCGGCGCTGAGTTGGTGCTTGTGCAGCACCGCCTGGATGCTCTCGACGAAGTTGCTGCGTTGGAAGTGGACCGATGAGATATTCACCGCCACTGTTGGCCCGCTCATACCTCGCTCGCAGAGTTGGTGCATCTGTCGGCAGGCGGTGTCCAGTACCCAGGCGCTGAGAGGGATGATCTGCCCGGTATCTTCGGCTATGGGGATAAACAGGGCGGGTGGAATAAAGCCTTTCTCGGGATGGTTCCAACGCAACAGGGCCTCGACTCCCACCACACGGCCGGTGCGACCGTCGATCTGCGGTTGGTAGTAGAGGTCGAACGCCTGGCTATCCAGAGCCTTCTGCAGCTCGTTACGCAGGGTCATCCGCTCGCCGACGCGCTGGTTGAGATCGTTGGTGTACCACTGGTAATTGTTACGGCCTTCCTGCTTGGCCTTGTACATGGCCAAGTCGGCCTGCTGGATCAGTTGTGTCGGCTGCGCCAGCAGGCCGTCGCTGAGGGTGATGCCAATACTGGCGGTGACGTGCAGATCTAGGCCGGCCACCCGGTAGGGCCGCGCGATGTCGCTAAGCAGGCGCTCAGCCACCTGTAGCACGTCCTCTTCGCGGGCCAGGTCCGGTAGCAGTACCAGGAATTCGTCACCACCCATGCGTGCTACGGTATCGCCTGGTCGCACCTGGGCGCAGAGGCGCCGGGCCACTTCGATCAAAATCTGGTCGCCGGAATGGTGACCGATCGAGTCGTTGATCGGCTTGAAACCGTCCAGGTCGATAAACATCACCGCCAGGCTGCGCTGGTAGCGCTGGGAAATCTGGCAGCCCTGGCGCAGGCGGTCTTCCAGCAGAGCACGGTTGGGCAGGCCGGTGAGCACATCATGGCTGGCGTTGAAGCTTAGTTCGGCCTGGTAGCGCTTTTGCTCGCTGATGTCGTTCTGTACGCCAATAAAATGGCTGACCTGGCCCTGCTCGTCGAGTACCGGAGAGATATACAGATCGTTCCAGAATGGGCTGCCATCCTTGCGGTAATTGCGCAGCACCACATGCACTTCAACCTGTTGTTTCAGGCTGTGGCGGATCAACGCCAAGGCCGGTTGATCGCGCTCGGCATCCTGTAGAAAGCGGCAATTACGCCCTAGCACCTCGGCCTCGGCGTAGCCGGTGATACGTTCAAACGCCGGATTCATGTAGATGATCGGCTGATCTTCGGCTCGAGCGTCGGTGATGATCACACCATTAAAGATGGACTCCAGGCCGCGCTGATAAAGGCGTAGTTGTTTCTCCGCCTGCTTGCGCTTACTGATATCGCGCAGCGATAACAGTTGCACCGGCTGTCCCTCCCAGTCGGTCTGCGAGCGGTGAATCTCGACGTCCAGATGCGTGCCGTCCGTCGGCAGTTGCCACTCTAGTAACTCGTCGTCGCACTCGGGCAGATCGATGTGTTGCGCCTGCAACTCTGTCAGGTTGTTCTGAAATAGCTGCTCGGCGGCGGGATTGGCGTAGCGCAGCTGGCCTTGGGCATCGACCACCAGCAGAGCGTCGCGGGTGTCGTTGAGTAGCTTGCGGAACGACAGTTCGCGGCGGGCGGCGAGCCGATGGGCTTTGTGCTTGTCCGTGACGTCGATGGCCAGAACCAGAAAGCAGGGCTGCCTATCGAACTCGAAGTCATGCACCAGTACCTCGGCGTACAGCTCATGACCGTCTTTGTGCAGGTAGGCCCAGATTCCGGCCTGCGGATCGACAACTGGGGCGTCGCGCAAGGTGGCGTTGTAATAGGCGAGAAAGCGCGTTTGCTCTTCGAGGCTGCGGATATCCAGCACGCTCATGTTCTTGAACTCGGCCTGGGAGTAGCCCAGTAGGCGGCTGGCGGCGAGGTTGGTGGCCTGGAAGCACAGGGTGTTCTTGTCGAGCACCCACATGGCTTCCGGGTTGGCTTCGAACAGCAGGCGGTAGCGGTGTTCGCTGTCGGCCAGCTCGGCACTGGCCAGGCTACGGTCGATGGCGTAGCGGATGCTGCGCCGCAGTTGGCGGTTGTCGAACTGGCCCTTGACCAGGTAATCGGCTGCGCCCAGCTCGATGGCGCTAGTATCCAGGTGAGAGTCGCCCTGGCCGGTGAGCAGGATGATGGGTTTGACCACGCCGTGCTGCAGGGCGTTGTCAATCAGCTCCAGACCGGAGTCCGCGCCCAGGCGGTAGTCCACCAGATAGAGGTCGTATTCCTGGCGCAGCACCAGCTCCAGACCCTGCTGGAAGTTGTTGCACCACTGCAGCTCGATCTGGATGTCCGGGTTCTGCCGCAGAAGGTCGCGGGTGATGATGAAGTCGTCCTCATCGTCATCGATCAGCAGCAGTTTCCAGCCTGATGCGATTCTATTCATTGCGGGTTCCGTCCATGGGCAGCTCGACGATTTCCAGCCAGTAGCGACCAAGGTTTTGTACCACCTCAAGCAGGCTGCTGAAGCTGATCGGCTTGGTGATAAAGGAGTTCACTCCTATAGCGTAGCTACGCCGGATATCTTCGTCGGCCGAAGAGGTGCTGAGGATCACCACGGGGATGCTGCGCAGGAGGCTGTCGCTCTTGATCGCCAGCAGGGCTTCGCGGCCGTCCATGCGCGGCATATTGAGGTCGAGGAGGATCAGCCCCGGTAGCGGATAGCGCGCGGGATCTTCATAGGGTGGGCGGCGCTTGAGGTAATTCATCAGCTCTTCGCCGTCATGGACGAAATGCAGGGGGTTATGGATGCGGCATTCCCTGAAAGCCTCACGGGTCATCAGGCAGTCGTCCTGATCATCGTCGGCAATCAGGATCTGCACCAGTTGGGTTGTAGTCATAGGCTGGCACTGCCTAGAGTGGGAAAAGTGACACGAAATACGCTGCCCTGGCCGACGACGCTATTGGCCGTAATGCGTGCGCCGTGGCGCTTGGCGATTTTCTTGGCGATGGCCAGGCCTATGCCGGTGCCTGCGTATGCTTCGCGACCGTGCAGGCGCTGAAAGGGGTTGAAGATGCGGTCGAGGTATTTCTCGTCGAAGCCGATGCCGTTGTCGGCGATGCATAGGGTCCAGTGCGTGACGTGCGGCGCCTCCATATAAATACGGATCAGCGGGTGGTTTCCGGGTGCCTGGAACTTCAGGGCATTGCTCAGCAGGTTTTGCAGCAACTGGCGCAACTGGCTGGGGTCGCCCAGCACCTTTGCTAGTGGCGGGTATTCGATGAGTGCCTGGCTCTGTTCGATGGCGGCTTCCATATCCCCGAGCACCTCGCCAAGCAACTGGTTGAGGTCCAAGGGCTGCAGGGGCTGGCCACGGGTATTGATCCGCGAGTAGTTGAGTAGGTCGGTAATCAGCGCCTGCATGCGCGCCGCAGCCGAGGTCATGCGCTGCAGGTAGTCGCGGCTTTCGTCATCCAGCGCCGTACTGCGGCTGGTCAGGCGCTCGGAGAAGGCCTGGATCTTGCGCAATGGTTCCTGCAGGTCGTGGGAGGCGACAAAGGCGAACTCCTGCAGCTCCTTGTTGCTGCGCTCCAGTTCGAGCAGGGTCGCCTGCAGCTCCTGCTGGGTCTGGCGGCGCTCGCTGACATCCTTGGCGATGCCGAAGATCCCGACTATTTGCGCATCGACCATGATCGGCAGATTGGTCACGTCCAGGGTCAGGGGCCTGTGTTGGCGGTCCTGCAGCTGTGTTTCATAGTGCTGGGGGGTGCCAGCGCTGGCCGCCTGCAGGTGTTCGCGGATCTGCGCCTGCTGCTCGCTGGCGATCAGAGCGGTGAAATGCTGGCCAATGATCTCGGCTTCGCTGAGCCCCAGCAGTTTCTGTCCAGCATCGTTGATGCTGAGAAAGTTGCCCTGCAGGTCGAAGGAAAATACGGGGTCTGGGTTGAAGGCGAATAACGAGCGAAAGCGTTGCTGGCTTTCTTGCAGGTGGCGACGGTCGGCCGCCCGGGCGATGCCGATGGCCGCCAGTTGGGCGGCGGTAGCCAAGTGCTGGATCTGTTCGTCGTCCGGTACCCGGGGCTGGCGGTAATAGACGCCGAAGGTGCCCAGGCCTTTGCCGTCGTGGGAAATCAGCGGGAACGACCAGCAGGCCTGGAGGCCGTGGCTCAGGGCCAGGTCGCGGTGGTCCTGCCAGAGCGGATCGCTGCGGATGTCTGCGCTGATCACCAGTTTCAGTTGGTAAGCCGCCGTGCCGCAGCTACCGCAGCTGGGCCCTATAGTCAGGCCGTCGATGGCCTGACTATAGGGCAGTGGCATGTTCGGTGCGGCCCCGGTGTGCAGATGCTGCCCACTGGCGTCGAGCAGCAAAACCGAGCATAGGGCTTCGGGTTGCTGGGCCTCGATCATCAGGCAGAGAGCCTCAAGGGTTTCGCTCAGCGGTCGGTCATTGGAGATCATGCTGAGGATATCCCGCTGGTTTTCGGTGTAGGCCTCGTTCTGAATCAGGGGGGTGATGTCATGCGCTACGGCGAAAAGGGTCTGGTCCGGAGTTGACCAGTCGACGGTCCAGTGCACATGCACGATGCATCCGTCGCGATGGCGGCAGCGATTGCGAAGCGTGTAGCTGGCGCGGGCGTGCATGCTGGCGATGATTTCCTCCTGTGTCTGCTGGCGGTCTTCGGTCAGTACTAGTTCGAACAAGGTCCGGCCGATCAGTTCCTCGGCCCGGTAGCCGAAGAGCTTTTCGCAGGATGGGCTGAGCTCATGGAAGCGGCCCTGACGGTCGATGGAGCAGAACACGTCGTGGGTGAACTGCATGATTTGCTGGTTCAGGTTCTTCGTGCGCAGTTGCAGGGCCAGGGTTTGCTGCAGGTCCTGGTTGGCGTTTTGCAGCAGCTGCGAGCGCTCGGTTGCCAGCCAAGCCAGGCGCTGGCTGAGCAGCAGGAAGAAGCTCAGGGTTAGGCCGAAGAGAAGGGTCAGGGTAGCCAGGTGTTTAGCGGCACTCAGGGCCTGAGGGTTGTTGACGTAGGCACTCAGGTGCCAGGTCTGGCCGTGGGGCAGCAGCAAGTTCTGCTGGCTCACCAGGGTGGCGTATTGGATGGGACCATCGGTTGAGTCATACAGCAGCTGATTACCTTCACTGGCGTGCACGATAAAGCCCTTTAGATCACGGTTCAGCAGGCTGTCCAGTACGCCGGCTACGTTGAGGTTGGCGACCAGCAATAACGGCGGCTGACCGGGTACACGCAACGGGCTGGCGATCAGCGTATTGCGCACGCTGGCATCGCCGTAGTCGCGGGTCTGGCCAATCTGCGGATGGTTGCCGTCGCGCACCTGCTGCAGCCAGTTGTGCTGTTCGGTATCGGCGATAAACTTCTGCAGCCAGGCGCTCTGGGTTGCAGTGCGGGCTTCAAGGCGACTCGGCTCAAGGTTGTGATCGAGCAGCGCCAGCAGCTCCAGGTTGGGGAAGTCGCGCAGGTAGCTGTGCGCTTCTTGCTGCCACAAACGGGTGGTGGGCATGCGTCCGACTGTCTGCCAGCGATCGGCCATGCGCTGCATCAGTGCCAGGTGGCTCTGCAGCTCCTGAGTCGTGGCGCTTGCGGTCTTGGCGAGTAGCAGGTCGCCCTCGCGAGTGAGGACGTTGATCGCTTGCGTGCTCAGCAGGTACCAACTGCTGCAGGCGAGCAGGGTGCCTAAGATACCGGCGCTGAGGGTGCGCGGATCGAGCAGGTCCTGTTCTTCGCGTGGGCGCAGGCTAAGCAGAATGATGCTCAGGCCGATGCACAGAACGAAGAGGTTGGCGACATGGGTCGAGTCGTACTTGAAACCCAGGCGTATGAGGCCGAGCGCCGGCCAGCTGTCGGCTAGATGCGAGAGTACGGCGAGGAGCATCAGCGCGCCGCCAATCAGCAGGGCGCAGCGCCTGGCTAGGTGTGCACCCCCGCTCAGGTACAGCGCCAGGGTGGCTAGCAGCATGCTTAAGGCCAGGCTGTTGCGCATGCGCAGAAAGCCGCTGAACCAGGACGTATCGATGTCCGCACCACCCGCCAGCAGGTTGTGCAGCAGGCTATAGAGGGTCAGCGCGACCAGTAAGGTGGCCAGCAGATTGCGCGCCGCTATGGCCTGCCGGGCTGCAGCGAGCATCAACCCGCCCATCAGCACCGACATTAGCGCACTGTCGGGCAACAGCACTACGTTGTGACGGGTTGGCTGTTCGAGCAGCAGGTAACCGATCAGGCTGATCGCGCCCATGCAGAGCATGGCGAGTGCCAGCACATGCAGATAAGCGGCGACGATCAGGTGGCGGGTGTGCATGGCTCCTCCTGAAATGGTTGGGAAAACCCGCTTGGTCCAGCGCGCATCCCTGATCAGGCAAGGGGGCTGTGTCTGGCTAGTCGCGGCACCCAGATTCATCCGGTTCGTCGAGGTCAAGCAGGATCGCGCCCTGAGCGTCGCGTCTGACCTGAGTGATGCCTGGGTATTCATTCTCCAGGCGCAGCAGTTCCTGTTCCTGCTGTTCGATGGCCGATTGCTGGCTGCGCACTTTGGCCAATAAACGTTGGTTTTCGACGCGCAGCATGTAGAGGTCGATGGCCGATTTTATTGCGATCTCGAACTCGTAGTCGTCCCAAGGCTTAGAGAGAAAGCGGTAGATTTCGGCCCGGTTGATCGCCTGCATCATCGACTGGCGATCGCCGTGTGCGCTGAGCATCATGCGGATGGCATGGGGCTGGCGCTGCTTGGCGAATTGCAGGTAGGTGATGCCGTCCAGATTGGGCATCTGGTAGTCGGAAATAATCACCGCGAACTCATGTTCGGTGAGTGCTTCCAGCGCCGCCTGGCCATCGCTGTAGCTGTGCACCTCCCAGCGATGCGGGCGCAGCACGCGTTGCAAGGCCTTGAGCATGTGCGGCTCGTCGTCCAACAGTTGGATCTTGATCATCAAGGCTCTCCGTCTGAGCTGGGTGGCACGGCTTCGGCTTTACGCACGAACAGGGTGTAGCGGCCCCCTTCGGTTTTCTCGAAGGCAATCAGTTTGTCGATCAGCAAACGGTTCAAGATTTTGCCCTCGTTGAGTAGCAGCATGCCGCTTTCCGCCTGGAGGTTGCGCGCGAGGATCATGCCTGGCTGCAGATGGCGAGTATCCAGCGCCAGGATGCTCGGGTCGGCCAGGGCCAGGTCGGGAGCCAGGGTGGTGCACAGCTCGGTAAAGCGCTCGCAGAGCTGCGGATCATAGAGCTGGCCGCTGTACTTGCGGATCAACAGCAAGGCCGCATCGCGACTCAGCCGGCGTTCCAGCACCAGGCCGCGCTGCAGCTCGATAAAGTCCACCGCCAGCTTGAGCAAACGTGAGCCCAGCGGAATGGCGTCGCCAGCCAAACGGTCGGGGAAGCCTTTGCCGTCCCAGCGCTCCTGATGGTGGCGGATTAGCAGGCCGGCGTCCTTGATCGGCTCCAGGGTCATCAGCAGGCTTTCCCCGACTATCGGGTACTGCCGGTAGCGCGCGCGCTCATTCTTGTAAAGCAGGTCGGCGGGGCGCTGCAGCAGTTGGTCGTCCCAGGTCAGCTTACCGATGTTGTAGAGGGCGGCGGCCATCGCTAGGTCATGGCTGATGGACTCGTCGAGCTGTTGCTGCTCGGCGTAGGCCTTGACCAGGGCGATAACCTGGGCATTGGTCTGCTGCTCCCTGCCCAGGCGCTGGCCTACCAGGCTGGCGAACACCTCGGTGGCGGTGACGTAGCTGCGACGCAGTTCGGCATAGGCCAGGTCGAGCATGTCGGCGGTCTGTTCGACCTCAGCGGTACGATCGCGCACGCGCTGTTCGAGGGTGGCGTTGAGCATGTGTAGGCGCTGGTTCTGCTCCAGGGTGAGCTGCTCCAGGCGCAGTCGTTCGCGTTCGGAGCGCTGGAAGGCCAGGGCTTGGCCGATGATCAGTCGCAGTTCATGGTCGTCCCAGGGCTTGCTGATATAGCGATAGATTTGCCCTTCGTTGATCGCTTTGACCGTGGTGGTCAGATCGGCGTACCCGGTCAGCAGGATGCGCAGACAGTCCGGCCAATGCTGCTGCACCTGGGCCAGCAGCGCCGCGCCGTCCATGCCCGGCATGCGCGCATCGGAAATCACCAGGTCGATAGGCTGCTCGGCGAATAGCTGCAGCGCCGCTTCGCCGCTGTTGCAGGTCAGCAGCGTGTAGGGCTCGTTGCGCAGCACCCGACGCAGGCTGTTGAGGATGTTCTCCTCGTCATCGACCAGTAGCAGGGTGGCGAGTTGCGGATTCTCGGCGGCATTCATGGCTGGGCTACGTCCGGTTGTGGCCGGACATTGGCCTGACGGATTGGCAGATTGATGCGAAAGCGCGTGCCGATATTGGGCTGGCTGTATACCTCGATGCGGCCGTTGTGTTTCTGCACGATGTTGTAGGACAGCGCCAGGCCTAGGCCCGTGCCTTTACCGACCGGTTTGGTGGTAAAGAAGGGCTCGAAGATGCGGTTGAGCAGTTTGGGCTCAATGCCCTTGCCGTTATCTTCTACTTCGATCCAGGCCCAATCGTTATCGCAGCCGGTTCGTAGGGTGATGCGGCCGAACTCGTCCATGGCGTGGGCGGCATTGACCAGCAGGTTCATCGTCACCTGGTTGATCTGCGACAGGATGCACTCAACCTCGGGCAGCTCGCCGTACTCCTTGATCACCTCGGCTTTGTATTTGAGCTCGTTGTTGACCACGTTGAGGGTGGTGTCTAGGCCCCGGTGCAGGTCGGCCGGACGGAATTCGTCTTCGTCGATATGGGAGAAGTCCTTGAGGGCGCTGATGATGCGGGTGACCCGGTCAATGCCGTCTTCCGACTCACTGATCAGGGCCGCCACATCGCCGCGAATGTAGTCGTATTCCAGTTGGCGCTTGAGTTGGCGCAGTTCATCAAGGCCGCCTGCCGTATCTACCGCATCCGCGATCTTCAACAGGTCTCGGACATAGCCGTCGAGGGTCTTGAGGTTGGAGAACACATAGCCGATGGGGTTGTTGATTTCATGGGCCACCCCGGCGGCCAGCTGGCCGATGGCCGCCATCTTCTCTGATTGCAGCAGCTGGCTATTGGCGGTTTCCAGCTTGCGCAGCAACTGGTCCTGCTCGGTCTGTTTGTTGCCCAAAGCCTTAAGTGCGACGCGCAGCTGCTCGTTGCCTTGGGCTGCCGCGCTGGTGTCATACACCATCAGACCAAAATGCGCGATCCCATCCTGGGTGGCGAAGGGGAACAACAGCGTGCTCTGCAAAGTCAGCAGGCTGGACTCGTTGCCTGCAGTCTGCAGCTGCAGCAGTGGCATTTGCAGCCAGTGGTTGTAGACATGGCGGCCCTGGTCACGGGCCAGTTCGATGCTGCGGTTGAAATCGGCCGCATTGGCTTCCGGGAAGACGTCTATCAGGGGTCGTCCGCAGGCTTGCTCGAGTGACGTGGCGCAGCGCTCGCTTACAAAGTGGTTCCAGTACTGAATCCGCAGATTATTATCCAGCACTATGATCCCGAGGTGGATATTGCCGATTAGGGCGCAGAGCAGTTGAGTCGTGAATCCTTCCATAGCAAGCTCCTTTGACGCTGTGACTGGACTCTTGGGCTAGAGTATTAGTCGAATCACTCAGGGTGGCCAGTATTCGGGCGCCATAAATATGGCGCTCGTGGCTAGGTGCTATCTACTGCGCTGTTTAGCCAGAACGTAAGGTTAGACCATGCCACATGTCGAAAGGGACAGACTGATTAGCTACCGCTTCACCTTCGCTGACGGGAAGGCGCTCGAACACGTCGTCGATCTGCAGGGGCAGGTCGCTCCCGCCGAAGCGGCAGGCTGGACTCGTCTGGACTTTCAGCAGTGTGCGCATTGCCCCTTGTCAGTCGAACAAAGCTCGGTCTGTCCCTTCGCTGCGGCCTTGCAGCAGCCGATCAGCATGCTCTCCAGCTATGCTTCCTTCGAGCCGGTGGAGGTTCTGGTGCGCTGGCGTGACCGGGAAATTAGCCAGACCACCACCTTGCAGCGCGCAGTCGGATCATTGCTTGGTGCCGTCGGCGCGGCTAGCGGTTGCCCGCATACCCGGCTACTCAAGGCTATGGCCTGTTTTCATCAGCCATTCAGCGGCAGCGACGAGACCCTATTTCGGGTATTGGGTAGCTACTTGCTGGGCCAGTACCTGCGCACGCAACATGGCCTGGCCGCAGACTGGGACCTGCAAGGGCTGCGCACGGTTTATCGCAATCTGCGGCTGGTAAACCAGGGTATGGCTCAGCGTCTGAGGTCCGCTGCCGAGCAGGACTCCAGTGTCAATGGCCTGGTCCTGCTCGATCTGTTGGCCGCCGATACTCTGTACAGCCTCGACCAGTACGACGGTCAACTCGACCGCTTCTTCTCTGAGTACCTTGAAGACGAACTGGCGGGTTAATGGGCAGAGCAGGTATCGCCATGTCGGTTGCGGCTGGCCTGCACGATCCGCTGCGCCGGTACGCGTAGTTGGCTTAGCAGGTACTCGGCAAACGCTGCGGGGTAGGGCTGCAAGGCAATTGCCTGCGCCATGCAACTGAGCCAGCTCTGACTCAGTTGCTCGCTGATTGGCCACTGTGCGTGAAAGGCCGGGATGGCAATGGCGCCATATTTCTCGCTATATAGCTTGGGCCCACCGAGCCAACCGCTGAGAAAGCACGCGAGTTTGTCGCTGGCCAGCTCCAGGCTTTCAGCATGCAGGCTGCGCAGTTTGGCCGCTTCAGGCCGCTCATCCATCAACCGGTAGAAATCTGCGACCAAACGGCGCAAACCATCGATGCCGCCTGCGGCCTGATAAGACGCGTCGGCTGTGCCATAGGTGTTGCTCATGCTATGTCCTCGAATAAACCCGGTGTAGGTCGCTTGATCCGTTGCCAACGTTTATACAGCCTCACCCAGCCTGTAGGCGCTTGCGAAACGTCCCTGGGCTTTCCCCGCAGAGTTGTTTGAACAACTTGGCAAAGGTGGCACGGTCGGCGTAGCCAACCTGGGCGGCGATCTGTTCCAGTGATTTGCTGCCGCGCAAGGCGCGCTGCGCCGCGCTGATGCGTACACGTTGCAGGTAATCGTTGGGCGTCAGTCCGGTACTGGTTTTGAAGCGCCGCAGCAACGTACGTGATGAGCAGTTAGCCTGGGCCGCCAGGCGAGGCATGTCGATGTGTTCGCCATGATGGTTGTGCAGCCACTGCAACAACGGCGCAAGCGGGCAGTTAGCGCGGGTGGGCGGCAGCAGGGGGGCGAAGCGTGACTGATTGCCGCGAGCGGTATCGAAGACCAACGCATTGGCCACCTGCTGCGCCAGTGCCTCGCCGCCATGTTGGCGGATCAGATGCAGGCACAGGTCGAGCCCTGCATGCGCCCCGCCGGAGCTGAGCAGGCGACCGTCCTCGCACACCAGCTGTTCAATCTGTAGGTTGACCAGCGGGAAGCGCTGGCGGAACTGGCTGGCCAGTACCCAGTGCGTGGTAACGCGGCGGCCGTCGAGTACCCCAGCTGCGGCCAGCAGCACGGCGCTGCTGCACAGGCTGGCAAGTTGTTGCTGCGCTGGGCGCTGCGCCAGCCAGGGTAACAGTGCGGAATTGGTGGCCAGGGTGCTGTCGATAGCGCTGCCGCTGGCAGGCAGCAGCACCACATCAGCATCCTCGGCCAGACGCAGATCGCCGTCGACCTGAATCTGCGCAAAGCCCAGGTCGACAGCCTCGCCGTCCAGGCTGACGCGGGTTAATGCAAACAGGCGCTGTGCGGCCAGACGATTGGCCAGGGTGAAGGCATCCATGGCCAGGCTCAGGCTGGAGCACACCGTTTGCGGGCAGACATACAAGGCAATCTTCAGCATGGTGTGTTCGCGGCAGACAGATTTGGCGATTATTGACACAAGAATGTCTTTTACGCCAATCGCCTGGCCGGCGCTTTAGGCCAATACTGGCTGCAATCTCCCTATTATTTAACTGCCTATCCGGAGTTCCGCCCCATGAGCCATGCCAACGCCGAACTGATCACCCGCTTCTATCAGGCCTTCCAACAGCTGGATGCAGAGACCATGGCCAGTTGCTACGCCGATGATGTGCACTTCAGTGACCCGGTGTTTACCGATTTGCGCGGTGCGGCGGCTGGGGATATGTGGCGCATGCTGTGCAGCAAAGCGCAGGATTTTTCCCTGAGCTTTGACGGCGTGACGGCGGACGACCACAGCGGCCGGGCGTGCTGGGTGGCCACCTACACCTTCAGTCAGACCGGTAACACGGTGATCAACCATATCGAGGCCAGCTTCCGCTTTCGCGATGGCCAGATCATCGAGCACCGCGATCACTTCGACTTGTGGAAGTGGGCGCGCCAGGCCTTGGGGGCTAAAGGTTTGTTGCTGGGCTGGGCGCCTTTTGTGCAAAACGCGATTCGCCAACAGGCGGGCAAAGGTTTGGCGGCGTTTCAAAAGAGTCGTTAAGCTCGCGGTCTTGTCCATTATTGGTTGATTGGCCTGATGTCCGATTCACCTGCTGAACTGACGGTTGCGCCAAACAAAGCCTGGTTTGTCTACCTGGTGCGCGCGGCCAATGGTGCCTTGTATTGCGGCATCAGCGACGACCCACACAAGCGTTTTAGCAAACATCAGAGCGGCAAAGGTGCGCGCTTCTTTCACTCAAGCCCCGCTCAGGCGCTGGTGTATATCGAAGCCTGTGCCGGCAAAGGCGATGCGCTGCGCCGTGAGCGGGCCATCAAAGGCCTGACCAAGGCTGCTAAAGAGGTGCTGGTCGCTTCCGCGCCTGTTATCGCCGTGGTTGATAACGCACCATCAGGCTGAGCGGGTAGGCCGATAGCGTCGGCGCGGTTAAGCTGCATGTCTACCCCAAAACCTTGCGGAGCCTGCCATGCACGAGTTGATCCTGCACCATTACCCGACTTCGCCCTTCGCCGAGAAGACGCGCTTGATGCTCGGTTTCAAGCAGCTCTCATGGCGCTCGGTGATGATCCCGCCGATCATGCCCAAACCCGATCTGACCGCGCTGACCGGCGGCTACCGCAAAACGCCTGTGCTGCAGATCGGCGCGGATATCTACTGCGACAGCGCGTTGATTGCCCAGCGCCTGGAAGCAGAAAAGAGCACCCCTGCACTGTTGCCAGAAGGCCAGGCATTCAACGTCGCCTCGTTTGCCCAGTGGGCCGACTCGCAGGTGTTTCTGCATGCCGTGAGCCTGGTGTTCCAGCCTGAGTCGGTCGCTGCACGTTTTGGTAAATTGCCACCTGAGATCCTCAAGACCTTTATTGCCGACCGCTCGACGTTGTTTAACGGCGGCTTGGCCACCCGTGTGCCGCTGGAAGTGGCCAAGCATCAGTGGCCGACGATCATGGCGCGCTTGCAGCAGCAGCTTGAGCGCGAACCAGGTGACTTCCTGTTTGGTGAAGCATCGCTGGCGGATATCGCCATGGCGCATTCATTGTGGTTCCTGCGCGGTACGCCGGTGACGGCGCCGCTGGTTGATGCCTACCCTGCTGTAGCCACCTGGCTGGCGCGCGTGCTGGATTTTGGCCATGGCTCGTTCAGCGACATGAGCGGGGAAGAGGCCATCAGCATTGCCCGTGATGCCACCCCGGCAGCGCTGCCGAGTGCAGCCTTGGCTGATCCGAATGGTTTTGCTGTTGGTCAGCAGGTGGCGATCTCCGCCATCGACTATGGCGTTGATGCGGTTGAAGGCGAGTTGGTGTTCTGCGGCAGCGAAGAGCTGATCCTGCGTCGCGAAGACCCGCGCGCCGGCACCGTGCATGTGCACTTCCCGCGCATGGGGTTTGCGATCAAGGCTAGTTAATCGCTTGCGTTACACAGCAAAACGCCCGGTATTGCCGGGCGTTTTGCTGTGTGGTGATGGCTCAGTTTTTCCGACGTTTTAACTGGTCGGTGAGCTGCGTTGGCAGATTGCGAATCACCAAGGTGTCGCTGCTTTCGTCGTACTCGATCTTCGAGCCCAACAGGTGTGCTTCGAAGCTGATCGACAAGCCTTCGGCACGACCGGTAAAGCGCTGAAACTGGTTGAGGGTGCGCTTGTCCGCAGGGATTTCCGGAGACAGGCCGTAATCTTTATTACGGATATGGTTGTAGAAAGCTTGGGGGCGTTCTTCGTCGATCAAGCCGGATAACTCAGTCAAGGTCATTGGCTCGCCCAGCTTGGCCTGGCTGCTGGCATAGCCGACCAGGGTCTTGGTCTTCTCGCGAGCCTTTTCTTCGGGCAGGTCTTCGCTTTCGACGAAGTCGCTGAAGGCTTTGAGCAGGGTGCGGGTTTCACCGGGGCCGTCGACGCCTTCCTGGCAGCCGATAAAGTCGCGGAAGTATTCCGAGACCTTTTTGCCGTTCTTGCCTTTGATAAACGAGATGTACTGCTTGGAGTTGGCGTTATTGCGCCACTCGGAGATGTTGATCCGCGCCGCCAGATGTAACTGGCTCAGGTCCAGGTGCTTGGCAGCGGTCACGTCCAGCGCATCATTCACTGCCACGCCTTCGCTGTGATGCAGCAGGGCAATCGCCAAGTAATCGGTCATGCCTTGCTGGTAGTGGGCGAACAACACATGGCCGCCGGTGGACAGGTTGGATTCCTCCATCAGCTTTTGCAGCTGCTCCACGGCCTGGCGGCTGAAGGCGGCGAAATCCTGACTCTCATCCAGATAAGCTTTCAACCAGCCGCTGAACGGGTAAGCGCCGGACTCTTCATGGAAGAAACCCCAGGCTTTGCCCTGTTTGGCGTTATAGCTCTCGTTAAGGTCAGCGAGCATGTTTTCGATGGCTTGCGAGGCGCCCAGCTCGGTGTCGCGGGCATGCAGCACAGCGGGCGTGCCATCGGGCTTCTTGTCGATCAGGTGGACGATGCAGTGGCGGATCGGCATGGGGTAGGTCTTCAGGTCAGTCGCAGGGCGTGTGATGGCTCCTCGGTTATTGGCGAGGCCGATACGGAGCCGATCTACAAAATGTGCACAGAGTTTACCTGAGTACGGGGCTCTCTCCATCTGTTCGCGCGCTACACGGGGCTGTTCACGCTCCTGAAACCGGCCTGTGGAATTCAATAAGCTAATGGCCAAATGCTGGCCAATTACTCTTATGTTCGTCGATAAGTTCTTATTTTCAAGAAATTTGTAGATATCAGTTCGCGAAGATGAATATCCACGTCTAGGTTATCTAGCGTCCACACGACGCAGTAAAAGGACGTATCGCGGCGGTGTCACAAGCGCTGCCGCACCTAAAAAGCTCCATATATGGATTGGAGGCAACATGCATAACAAGACTGTGAAAAGCGGTTTATTGGTCGCAAGCCTACTGGCGGCGGTCTCGGGTCAAGTGCTCGCCGAGTCGAACAAAAATAGCAGCCAACTGTTTAATGCGTTTTGGAGCCCGACGCGCTTGGGACCTTTGGAATGCCGTTTCGGCCTGCTCAATAGCACGGCCCTTGGGTTACCGCGCTGTATGCAGGCGAGTAACACCGCCATCCACCTGCAAATGTTCAAGGACATTGCCCAAGCCAACGGCGGCAACCGCGCCGCAGGTCTGCCCGGCTACCAGCGCTCGATCGATTACGTGAAATCCACCCTGGAAGGCGCCGGTTATCGGGTTGAAGTTCAGCCGTTCCCCTTCACCGCTTACTACCCACAAGGGCCAGGCGAGCTGCAAGCCTTGGCACCTACCCCGACGCAGTTCGAGTGGGAGGTGGACTTCACCTACTTGTCGCAAACTGAAGACGGTGATGTCAGTGCGCGGGTGGCTGCTGTCGATATCGCCTTGGGTGCAGGTAACCTGTCGAGCAGTGGCTGTGAAGCCGAGGACTTTGTCGATTTTCCTTCTGGCTCAATTGCCTTGCTGCAGCGCGGCACCTGTAATTTCCAACTGAAAGTGGAGAACGCCGCTGCGGCTGGTGCCTCAGGGGTAATCATCTTCAATCAGGGCAATACGGAAGACCGAAAAGGCTTGCTCAACGCCACCCTGGGCGATAGCTATGCCGGCGGCATTCCAGCCTTCTTCGCCACCTATGATGTCGGTGTTGGTTTGGCGCAAAGCGCAGAGACGCAGGTGCGCATGCTGGCCGATGTAGTGCGTGAGCGCACACAGACCTTCAACCTTATCGCTGAGAGCCGCCATGGCAATGCCAACAATGTGGTGATGGCCGGGGCTCACCTTGACTCGGTATATGAGGGTGCAGGCATCAACGACAACGCTTCAGGCAGCGCCGCGTTGCTGGAGTTGGCGTTGCAGCTGCAAAAGGTGCGGCCGAAGAACAAGCTGCGCTTCGCCTGGTGGGGTGCTGAGGAGTCGGGGCTGGTGGGTTCTACTTACTATGTCGAGCAGCTGCCCGCAGAGCAGAAGAGCAAGATCAAGGCTTACTTGAACTTCGACATGATCGCCTCGCCAAACTTCGCCTACTTCATTTATGACGGTGACGGCTCTGCGTTCGGCCTACAAGGCCCGCCCGGTTCTGCAGCCATCGAAAAACTGTTCGAGGAGTACTACAAATTGCGCGGTTTACCGTCCGAGGGTGATGAAATCACCTTCCGTTCTGATTACGCGCAGTTCTTCCAGGACGGCATCGCCTTTGGCGGGTTGTTTACGGGGGCAGAGGTACTGAAAACCCCTGAGCAGGCGAACCTTTATGGAGGTACGGCGGGGGTTGCACTTGATCCTTGCTACCACGACAGCTGCGATGATCTGAACAACATCGCGCAGCGCGCCTTGGAGATCAATGGCGATGCCATGGCCTTTGTGACCAGTTGGTTGTCGGCCTCTACGAAAGCGGTCGATGATCAAATCGAAGCCGCTAAGGCTGAGAAGAGTATGGCGCGCAGTGTGCAGCGCTACGACATCACCCACTGGGGCAAGCACTGGATCAAGTGATCAGTTGAACCCAAAACCCCGCCAGTGCTTAGCGCTGGCGGGGTTTTTTGTGGCCACGCAATCGCCTCAGGCAAGCTACGCGCCTTGCTCTTAGGCGCCGGTGCTCAGCTGGCGCTGCTTCAGGGCCTGCAACCGTTCGATCATGTAGCGCAGGTGCATATGCAGCTGGTATAGCTCGTTGGAGTAAGACAGTGGCACTTCGACCCGCGCCAGCTCGTCTTCCAGTTTTTCCAAGCGGGCGATCTCGGCGCTCAGATCGTTGGGCAGGTCGCCCTTGTACAGTTGCTGGTCAATCTCGCGCAGGTACTTGTACCAGCGATAGATACGCGCACGGATACGCCATTGGTAGATCGGGCCGATGGCTTTGAACAGCGGGAACAGCAGCACCAGTAGCGGGATGGCGAGGATGATGTAGCGGTCGGCCAGCGAGGCAATGCGAAACGGCAGGTAGCGCTGCAAAATCGGCAGGCCCTTGGCGTAGTAGTACTCGGCCTCATTCAGAATCGGCAGCGACAGCGGTGGCCGAGCCGGATAACTGCCGGCCGGGTCGAGCAGGCTGCCATTTTTCAGTACGGTTTTGGCCGCTTCCAGAATCAGTGGGGTTAGCGAGGGATGAAAACCTTCGCCGGCGGCCAGGGTGGCGACTGGGCCGAGGGTAGCGATGTCGCTGCTCGGTACGTTGTGGGCCAGGTCGAGCATGCCTTCACCAACCTGCAGCTGGCTCAAGTAGGGCAGGCGCGCCAGGTAGGCATCAATGCGGCGCAGGCCGGCCAGGTGTATTGTCGGTTCGGCGGCCAGGTGCTGCAGCAGCACATTTTCCGCCGGCCCGATGAAGAAAGCCGCGTCCAGATTGCCAGCCACCAACTCATCGGCGGCGCGGCGGCCTCCCAGTTGCTGCCACTGTGTGGGGTATTGCGCCGGTTCAATGCGATTAGCCGCGAACAAGGCGGCGGTCACCGCCTGGGTGCCGCTGCCCTGTGAGCCGATAGCCAGGCGCAGTTGCATCAGGTCAGCCAAGCGTTCGAACTTCACCTCGTTGGCTAGAAACAACCACAACGGCTCGCGGTACATCACGCCGAGCCCGAAAATCTTGTCGCGCTGTTCATCATCCAGCGTCAGTTCTTGGCCGCTCTGAACGAGAGCCAGCTCGACCTCGCCAGCTGTGAGTTTGCTCAGGTTGTCCTCTGAGCCGGAACTTGGCACGAGCTCCAGGGTGAACCCCTGCAACGCCAGCTCAGCCTGCAGGCGCACCCCCAGCGCGTGATAGCCGCCGCCTTCGCTACCGGTGGCCAGGCGCGCATGCATAGGTGGCGGCGGGGCGACGAAATAGAACAGTGCACCGACCAGGCCGGCAATGACCGGTACCAGCCACAGGTTAGTAAGGATGAGAATTTTCAGGTCATGAAAAATGCGGCGCATGGTCTGTCCTTGTAATGTCTAGGGGACAGCATAGCCGGAAGTTATTTTCTGTTTTCAATGAGCTGTAGAGGATTGTCGTATGTCGCAAGAAAGATACAAGTGTGAAAATTTCGTTGCTCGATTAATGGTGCATGGCTATCTTGCGCTTCTTAAAAAGGGGCGGTTATGCAGTATTTGGGCGCATATAAACGGATTTTTAACCATCAGGCGCGGCTGCGGGATCTGACCCTGCATGTACGGGATGAAGCTTGCGCAGACATCTTGTCGCCTATAGCTGATTTGCTAGGGCGGCGCGGCCATGAGCCATTGCGTGGGAGCTTGACGCGTTGTCTCAGCGGTTCTCGCTCTCGCTTCTTCGTCAAGACCCAGAAAATCGACAGTTTGCCCTCGCGCCTTCGCGCGAGTTTCGGTTTGCAACGATCCGATGGCGGGCAAACCTGGCTAGTTGCCGAGCTGCGTAATAGCGTCGAGGCATACCGCCGTGGCGCTCCGGTTCCTCAGGTAGCCGGTTTTGGGTACCAGCGCCGAGGGCGAGGACTTGTGCGAGAGTTTTTCCTGATCAGTGAAATGCTGGATGGTCATGTCAATGGGATGGATTGGGTGCAGGTTCCCGGTACTGACATCGAGTCTTTCCTGCTTCGTTGTTTCGATCTGTTCAGACAATTACATGAGCGAGAAATTTTTCATCTTGATCTGTGGTTGGCAAACATCATGCTCAATCCAGCTCAGCCTGAGCAGCTACGCGTCGTCGATCTGGAAAATTGCCATATCGGCATGCCTCTGCACTTTGCTGAGGCACTAGGCTTCCAGTTCGGGTTCTTCTACTTCCGCTTTGTTCGGGAATACATCAGCGAGGCGCGCTACGACGAATTGGTAAGGGCTGCTCTGGAAGCCTATGAGGGGGTCGACAAGGAGCGTTTCAATCATCTCTATGATATCGCCAAACACCAGACAACCAGCCGCAAGAAACGGCGGCGGTTGATTTTGCGGGGTGTAGTGCCAACCAAGTAGGGGCGTTTATGTGTGCCTGGGGGTAGTGGTCCGGCTGTATTGCTGGCGCAAAAAGCTGAAGCTTGTGAGCAGTGCCAGCAGCCCTAGGGCATACAATGCATCCATACCCAGGGCGAGTAACACCAGCATGCACAGCAGGGCGCTTATACCGGCTAGCCAACGCCAGATGCCGCGCAGCAACACCCAGCCGGCGGCCATGCTGAGCAGATAGATCAGCACAAAGTTGCCGTTGGCATAGCGGATCAAGTCATCCACCGTCAGGTTGAGCACGCTGGCCAAGCTGGCGCACAGGGCGCAGCTGAGTATCACCAGCAGCAGGGCGCGCGCCGGTACGCCGTGGCGGTTGCGCTGGGCCAGGCTGTCCGGCAGCTTGCCTTCGTCGGCCAGGCTCCAGATCAGCCGGGCAAAGCCCTGCATGTACACGTTCATTGAAGCGAAACAGGCCAGGTAACCGACTGTGGCGGCCAGCCTGCGGGCTTTTTCGCCGAGCAATAGATCGAGCAGGCGCGGCAACGAGGCAGCGTCCGTTTGCACGTCACCATAAGCCTGGAAGCTCAGCACCGCGACCGAGCAGGCCCAGTACACCAGCCCCGCCAGCAACACGCCGAACAGCAAGGCCAGGGGGAAGTCGCGCTCGGGGTTCTTGAACTCCTCGCCCATATGAGTAAAGGCTTCGATGCCGACGAAGCACCAGAACATTACGCCCAGCGCGGCCGGCAGCAACGGCCAGGCGCCCTCAATGGGCGGTAACAAGGGTTGGCTGTTGACAGGTAAATCGCCGACCCACCAGATCAGCGCAATGGTGCCGATAATCGCCACCGCGATAGCGCCTTGAATCAACCCGGAAGCCTTGGTCGGGCGTTGCCCAAGGAAAAACAGAGCGGCCAGAGTGGCCAGCTGAATAGCCAGCGCTTGCCCGCGACTTAGCTCGAATACTGCCTGCCAGAAGCCGCTGGCGATACTTAGCGCAGCCGGTAAACCCACGGGTAGTACGGCGAGGAACAGCCAGGCACTGAGACGCTCCATGCGTGGGCCGAATGCCCGGCCAATCAGGTGCGGTGCGCCGCCTGCATGTGGGAAGCGCCGCCCCAGTTGGGCAAAGGTAAAGGCCACCGGCAGTACCAGGGCGATCAGTAGCATCCAGGCCCATAGAGACGCCTCACCCGCCGCAGTGGCGGCTAGCGCTGGAATCACGAAAATTCCGGTGCCGAGTAGCGAGGTGCTCAGCAGGCCAATCCCTTGCAGCAGGCCCAATTCCTGGTTCAGACGACTCATGTTGTATGCTCTGGCGTTTTGCCGGCTATGGTAGGGCTCCGCCCTGCAAAGCGCCGCTGTAGAAGCGTCGGCGTTATCCGGCAAAGTGACGGAATTGGCCGTCGAATTACCTTTTTCCGAGAAAGCTCCGTGGACAAGTTCGATCAACAGATACTCGCCCTGTTGCGCGCCGATGCGCGTTTACCGGTCAGTCAGATTGCCCGTGCGGTCAACCTGTCGCGTTCGGCCGTCAGCGAGCGGATTCGCCAGCTGGAAATCAACGGTGTAATCAGCGGCTACCACGCCCAGGTCGCGATGCCTGGCGAGGCGGCGATCAAGGTCTACTTGGAGCTGTTCTATAGCGGTGGGCGCTGCGAGCACTATGTCGAGTTGATGCGCGTTTTCCCCGAAGTGCGCCGCTGCAGCGGCATCAGCGGCGAGACAGACATGTTGGTGTATATCGAAGCCCCCACGATGCAGCGCTTTAGCGAGGTGCGCGGTGAGATCGAAAATTTCCCCGGCATGCAAAAGGTGAAGACCCATATGGTGGTTAAGGATTGGACCTTTTGACTCAGCCCATCCGAATCCTGCACACCTCCGACTGGCACCTCGGCCAGCACTTTATGGGCAAGACCCGTCAGGCCGAGCACCAGGCCTTCTGCGATTGGTTGATTGAACAGGTGCGCGCGCAGGCGGTGGATGCCGTGTTGATTGCCGGCGATATCTTCGACACCGGTGCGCCGCCCAGTTATGCCCGCGAGCAGTACAACCGCTTTATCGTCGAGCTGCGCGCCACCGGTTGCGAGCTGGTGGTGCTCGGCGGTAATCACGACTCGGTGGCCATGCTCGGCGAGAGTAAAACCCTGCTGGCGCAACTCGGTACGCGGGTGATTCCCGGCGTCTGCGAGCAGCTGGATGAGCAACTGCTGGCGCTACATCGACGCGACGGATCAGTCGGCGCGCTGCTTTGCGGCATTCCCTTTATCCGCCCGCGCGATGTGCTGCTCAGTCAGGCCGGGCAGAGCGCGCAGGATAAACAGCAGTCATTGCAGCAGGCGATTCAGCAGCATTATCAAAACCTCTATGCCTTGGCCGAAACCAAGCGTGGTGAGCTGGGTGGCGAGGTGCCGATTATTGCCACCGGCCACCTGACCACCGTCGGCGCCAGCGCCAGTGATTCGGTGCGTGAGATTTATGTCGGCAGCCTGGAGGCTTTTCCCACCAGCGCCTTTCCGCCGGCGGCTTATATCGCCCTCGGGCATATCCACCGCCCACAGAGGGTCGGTGGGCTGGAGCATATTCGCTACTGCGGCTCGCCGATTGCACTGAGCTTCGATGAGGCCAAGCAGCAAAAAGAAGTGCTGCTGGTCGAGCTGGATAGCAGTGGTCTGCGCCAAATCACAGTCTTGCCAGTGCCGCGCTTTCAGCCGTTGTTGTCGTTGCGCGGCTCGCTCAAGGAGCTTGAAGTGGCAATCCAGGAGGCATCCGAACAAGGCACTGCGCAGCAACCGGTCTGGCTGGAAGTGCTTGTGGGCACCGACGATTACCTAAGCGATTTGCAGCTGCGCATAGCCGCGTTGTGCGAGGGGCTGCCAGTCGAAGTGTTGCGCATCCGCCGTGAGCGCGGCAATGCCAGCGCTAGCTTGCAAGGCCAAGCCAAAGAAACCCTGGATGAGTTGAGTGTGGAAGAGGTGTTCGCTCAACGCCTGAGCAGTGAAGTGCTGGATGAGACCGAGCAGGCCAAGCTGCTGGGGCTGTATCAGCAGGTGGTGAGTGAGCTGCGCGAGGGCGACGCATGAAAATCATCAGCCTGCGCCTGAAGAACCTCAACTCGCTGAAGGGTGAGTGGAAGATCGACTTCACGGCTGAGCCCTTCAAAGACAACGGGCTGTTCGCCATCACCGGGCCGACCGGTGCGGGTAAGACCACGTTGCTGGATGCCATCTGCCTGGCGCTGTATCACCGCACGCCACGCATGAGCACGGTATCGGCCAGTGCCAATGAGTTGATGACGCGACACACCGCCGATTGCCTGGCCGAGGTCGAGTTTGAGGTCAAGGGCGTGCGCTATCGCGCCTTCTGGAGTCAACGTCGCGCCCGCGATAAGGCCGACGGTGCGCTACAAGCGCCCAAGGTCGAGCTGGCAGCGGCTGATGGGCAGATTGTCACCGACAAGATCAACGAGAAGCTGCGCGAAACCGAGCGCCTGACTGGGTTGGATTTCGAGCGCTTTACCAAATCCATGTTGCTGGCCCAGGGCGGTTTTGCGGCGTTCCTTGAGGCCAATGCCAACCAGCGCGCCGAGCTGCTGGAAGAGCTGACTGGTACCGACATTTACGGGCAGATTTCCCAGCGGGTGTTTGAGCAGACGCGTGAGGCCAAAGTCAGCCTCGATCAGCTGCGCGCGCGCGCCGATGGCGTTGAGTTGTTGAGCGATGAGCAGCGCCAGCAGTTACAGGCTGAAGCGGCGCAGCTAAGCGAACAGGAAACAGCGCTCAGCAGCCAGCATCAGGACGGCCAGCAACAGCGCCAGCAGGTGCTTGATCTGGCTAAAGCGCTCAGTCAGCAGCAGCAGGCGCAAGCTCAGGAGCAACGGGCGCGGCAAGCCCTGTTGGAGGCTCAGCCGCAGTTGCAGGCACTGGCCGACAGCGCGCCAGCGCTCAAATTACAGCCCGTGCATCAGGCTTGGCAGCAGGCTCAGCAACAGCGTGTGCAGCGCGAGCAAGAGTTACACAGCGTTGCCGATGCTCAGCTGCAAGCCCAGCAGCAGGTGGCCGAGTATGTCTGGCAAGCCAGCCAGATCAGCCAGCAGCTGGTGGCGGTCAGGCAGACCACAATTGCCCAGCTCAGCGAACAGCAACAACGCGTGCAAGCGCAGTTGGAGCAACAGCCGCAGCGTGCTCAGTTGGGTGAGCAACTGGGCGTCTGGCGTGAGCAGTTTGCCGCGCGTAGCCAGTTGGCCATGTCGCTCGCTGAGCAATTGGCCCGGCAGCAGCAACAACAGGACGCCGGCGTACAACTGGCGCAACAACTGCAGCAGCTGCAAACACAGCTGACTGAGGCCGATGCGACCTTTGCCTCGGCGCAGCAGCTTGAGCGTGAGCAAACGGCGTTGCTGGAGCAGCTACTGGCCGGTGAATCTGAGAGCGCCTTGAATGAGCACTGGCAGCGTCTGGTCGGCCAAGGGCATGTGCTGGAGCGTCTGGAGCAGATTGCCCAGCAGCGCCAGGCGTTAGCCAAGCAAGCCGCGCAGCTGGGCAGTGACGTGCTGGAGCAAGAACAACAAAAGACTGCCCAAGACCAGGCCCTGGTCAGCCTGCGCGAGCAGTACCGCGATGTGCAGCAGCAAGTGCGCGACAAGGAAACCCTGTTGCAGCAGGAGCAGCGCATCCAAGCGTTGGAGCAATACCGCGAGCAGTTGCAGCCCGAGCAAGCCTGCCCGCTCTGTGGCTCGCTGGAACACCCGGCGATAACGGCGTATCAGGCGTTGGATAGCTCGGCGACCGCCGCCACGCTGGAGGTCAAGCGCGAGCAACTGAAGGCGCTGGGCGAGCAGGGCGAAAACTTACGCAGTGGCGTTGCGACCCTTAGCGAACGGATCGATCAGCAGCGCCAGCAGGCGCAACGTCTGGAGCAGGAGCGTGGGCAACAGGCCGAATTATGGCAACAGCAATGCGCGCTGCTTGGCCAGGACCTAGCCGATGCAGCGGCGCTGCAAGTCTGTAAGCAAAGTCATGTGCAGCAGGTGGAGCAGTTGCAACTGCGCCTGGCCCAGCTGCAGCAACACAAGCTGGCCCTCGATAGCGCACGCGCGGCGACTCAGCAGGCGGAAAAAAGCCGGCAGGCGCTGAGTAGTGAGCAGGCCTTGCTGCTGAGTAAGCAGGAGAGCAATCAGAGCCTGCAGAACGATATCGCGGCGCAGCTGCAACACCTACAGCAACAACAGCGCCAGCAGCAGGCGCAGCTGGCAGAGGTGTTGGCGCAGTTCGGTTACAGCGTGCCGGAGCAGGGCGATGACTGGCTGCGCCAGCGTGAGCAGGAGTGGGCGCAGTGGCAGCAGCAACAGCAGCAACTCCGCGAGCTTGCGCAACAGCTGCGCGATGAGCAGCACGGCCTGCTGGCCAATCAGGATGTTGCCGCGCTCTGGCAGCAACGCTTGCAGCAACAAGCCGCGCCTGCCGAGTCTGCGCTGCCAATAGCGACGGATGCAGGTGAGCGTTTGCTGACCGCTCAAGCGGGTTACGACAGCAGCGTGCAGGCGGTCAGCGCCTTGCAGGGTAAGCAGCAGACCCTTAGCGAGTTGCTGGCTCAGGCGCAAAAAAGTCTGCTTCAGCTGCAACACACTTGGCTCGAAGCACTCAACCTAAGCCCCTTTAACGATGAGACGGCCTACTTGGCGGCGCTGCTCAGTGACGAGCAGCAAACGCAATTGAGCGAGCTCAAAACGCGTCTGGAAAAAGCCCTGACCGAGGCCCACGCCTTGGCTCTGTCCAGCACGCAACAGTTGGCGCAGCTCCAGGCGCTGCCGCACAGCGCGCTGAGCCTTGAACAGCTGGATGAGCAGTTGCAGGCCTTGGCTGCGCAGTTGCGAGCGCTGACTCAACGTCAGGGCGAAGTTCGCGCCCAGCTGCAGGGCGATGACGAACGTCGCCAGGGCCAGCAAAGCCTGTTCGCGGCTATCAGCGCCAAACAGGCTGACTACGATCTTTGGCAGCAGCTCAACAGCCTGATCGGCTCAGCCGATGGCGCCAAGTACCGCAAGTTCGCCCAAGGACTGACCCTGGATCACCTGGTCTACCTGGCCAACCAGCAGCTCGCGCGCTTGCATGGCCGTTACCAGTTGGCGCGGCGCAGCAGTGGCGAGCTGGAGTTGGAGGTGATCGACACCTGGCAGGCCGACGCTGCGCGCGACACTAAAACCTTGTCGGGCGGGGAAAGCTTTCTGGTCAGCCTGGCACTGGCGCTGGCCCTGTCGGATCTGGTCAGCCATAAAACCAGCATCGATTCGCTATTCCTCGATGAAGGTTTTGGCACCCTCGACGGTGAAACCCTTGAGGTGGCCCTGGATGCTCTGGATAACCTCAATGCCAGCGGCAAGATGATTGGCGTGATCAGCCACGTCGAGGCGCTCAAGGAGCGCATCCCGGTGCAGCTGAAAGTGCATAAGGGCGTGGGCATGGGGTATAGCGGTTTAGACAAGCGCTTTGCCTTGGGAGCATGAGGTGTCTGGTCGGGCGCTGGTAGCAACGGTATGCCCGGTAATCCGCAGTTAATTAACCGCGGATTACGCCAGAGCTGATGTCTATGCCCGTGCTTTAACGCACATATTCGAAACGGGTGAACCAGTCTTCGGCCAGGTGTTCGCTGTGCGCGGCGCCGTCCAAGTAGGTGGCATAGGCAGTGTCACCATTCAGGTACAGCTTCATCCAGGCGGTGATCAGGGTTTTGAAGCGCGCGTGGCGGGTGGCATTGCCGCTATTGATCCAGTCGAGGTGCGAGGCGCTTCTGAAGGTGGTCAGCGCGCGGGTGACGCTGGTCGGCATTGACTGGTAGTAGCTGGCGACCACCGAAGGATAGGAAACGGTGTCGTTGGCGCCGGCCTGGATCAGGGTCTTGGCGCTGATGTTCGAGTAGTTGGGTGAACTGAAGCCGAGGTAGGGGGCAAGGGGGATAGCCGTTTTGATCTCAGTTTTGAGGTCGGCTGCTGCCAACAGCGCGCCACCGCCACCCATGGAAAAGCCCATGATACCCAGTTTGTCGGTGGCCACCTTACGGTAGATCGGCGAGCTGCTGCGTGCGGTTTCCCCTTTGAGCTTGCTGATGCCGGCCTTATGGGCGGTCTGCCAGCCCGGTGGTGTGCCGAATATATTTTTCGGCGTCATGGTGATGACGATATAGCCGTGGCTGCTCAGGTGGTCGGCCAGCCAGTACATTTGTTCCTTGGTGTTGCTGTAACCACCGGTCAATGTGGTGGCCGCATAACTGCTGGCGCTCAGGCCGCAAGGGTAGGACACCCGCGCAGATGAGTATCCGGTGGAACTGAGGCCGCTGGTGTAGGAGCACACCGAGTCGGCACCTGGGCTGGCAGGGGGCAACGCGGCGGTGGCCGCGCTGCTGCCCAGCAGTAAGGCAGCACACAGGGCTAAGTTGGACCTTTTGATCGATAGAGAAGGCATGGTGTCTCCAGGCGTTTTTTATTGTTGTTGGGCAGGTCCGCTAACGCACAGATTGCTGCCGGCGCTGGTGTGACCTGCCATCAAGCTAACCCCTCGATAGACCTAGGGCTTGAATGAATTGACTGTCTTTACCGAGACATTTTCGACAAAAACTTGCAGCCCGGCGCTGGGGCGAACAAGTGCCGAAGGCTGGATGCCGAGGATGGCGCGATAGGTGCGAGTGAAGTGCGCGGCATCGGCGAAGCCCGCTTCCAGCGCAGCAGAGGTGACGCTGTTACCGCAGGCGATACGCTGAGTCGAAAGAAACAGCCGATACCAAAGGCGGTAGCGGCGAATCGGTATGCCTATCTGCTCCTTAAACAGCGTGACCAGGCGTGAAGTGGAAAGCCCGACCTGCTGGGCCAGGCTGTCGACGCTGAGGTTTTCCTGGGTGCTGGTCTTTATCCGTTGCAGGGTAGCGAGAATGCGCGGGTCGCAGCGAAAGGCCGCGCGTGCGACCAGCTCGGGTGGGTTCAGCCAAGCGTCCAGTTGTTGGTACAAGACCTCGGGCCGCGCCTGGCCGTGGTTGACAGTGTCAAAGGCATTGATTAGCAGGCGCTCGTTGCTCAGGTCGCAATAGGCGGCCTGCTCCTGACGGCTGGCCAGTTGACGCAGTACGGCATGATCGAGGCCGGTGACGTCCAGGTGACAGTCCGCTACGCCCAGTCGGCCACTATCAATCGTGCCTTGCCAGCCCACCGGCAGCAGCAGGCTGCGCGAGGTGGAGTCTTGCTGCTGCGAACGGTGACGGAAACGGATATCGCCCTGCAGGCCGATCAGCAACCGCGATGCGGCGAGAGACAGCTTTGCTGGAGAATGCAAAGGGCCGAGGTAGAGGGTACGGCGCTCCCAGAGGTAGAGCCGTTGCGGCAAAGAGGCAGTCATGCTGTTAGCTTTAGCGCTGAAAAACTGCAGAGGGTAGTCGGGTTAGGCTGTGCTGCCACTCACCCATACGGGGGGAGTCATCGAGCTGCGTATAACGTCCAGTTAGTGGTGAGCAGCTGGGCCGATGCGGCTGGTGTGCGCAGGTTGGCAGGTGCATGATCGCGCTTCGTCTCGATGAGAATTACCGCATGCCCAAGCCTCCCGCCACTCCACCTTCCGCTTCCGCGCTCGGGCGTTTTCTCACCTTGGCGGGCACTGCCACGCGTATTGGCGGCAGCGTGCTGGGCCAGCGCCTGCTTCCCGGCCGTGCAGTTGACTGGCAGCCGGTGGGGGCGTTGCTCACGGATGTGCTGGGTGAAATGAAAGGCCCGGTTCTCAAGCTGGGGCAAATGGCCTCGCAATGGCAAGGTGTGCTGCCTGAGCCAGTGGCCCGTGCACTGAGTTCGCTGCAGAACCGCGTACCGGCCTTACCCTTCAGTGCGCTGCGCGGGCATCTGCAGCAGGTGTATGGCGCGGACTTGGGGCAATTCTTCCTCAGTATCGACGAGCAGCCCTTTGCGGCGGCCTCCTTAGGTCAAGTGCACCGCGCTGTGGCCTTGGACGGACGGGCGCTGGTGCTCAAGGTGCAATATCCAGGCATCGGCGAAATCTGCCAGGCCGATTTGCAGCAGCTAAAGCGTTTGTTGCCGCTGGGGCGTTTATTCCGAGCGCCGGCCGCGCAGCTTGAGGGGCTGCATCAGGAGCTGGCTGCAGTTATCACGGCTGAGCTCGACTACCCGGCGGAGATGCGCCGCTTGCAGGCATTTCGCGCGCATTTCGCCGACTGGCCAGGTTTGCGCCTGCCGCAGCCGCAGGAAGACCTCTGCCGCCCTGGCGTATTGGCACTCAGCGAGGAGCCCGGTTTACCCTTTGCCGAAGTTGCCCAGGCCAGTGCCGAAGTGCGTGAGCGGCTGGCCTTGACGCTGGTGCGCTGGCTGAGCGCCCAGGCCTTCGAGCTGGGTCTGCTGCATGCCGATCCGCATCCGGGTAATTTTGCCTACACGGTTAGCGGTGAGTTGGTGGTGTATGACTTTGGCTGTGTACAGGCCCTGTCTGCGCCGTTACTGGCGGCTTACGTGCAAACCTACAAGGCATTGCAGGCGCGTGATGGCGAGCAGTTGGAGCGGGCCTTTCAAGCACTCGGTACGCGCCAGCCGCAATCGACTATCCCCTATGGTTTTTACCGCCAGTTGCATGGTTTGCTCGGGCCGCTGGTACAGCCTGGAGTGCACTGGGATTTTGCCGCGAAGCCGTTGCATGAGCAGGTGCAAAAGCTGTTGCCGGACGTTTTCGGTGCCTTGGGTAGCCTGCAACCGGCGCCCGCGACCTTGCTGGTTAATCGCACGCTGGAGGGCCACTACTGGAACCTCAGCCGCCTTGGCGTAGCCCTGCCAGTGGCGGACTTGCTCCAGGAGCAACTGACCGCACGCTAGTGCATGGTCGTGGCGGGTACGGCTTGGCCATTCTCGATACGGGTAAGAAATACCGCACTTGAGCCCTGATGATCTGTGCGTGAAAACGCGATCTCGAACGCGCCGAGGTCGGTGTTCATGTGTTCGAGCGCGTCGAGGAAACTTTGCCGAGTAGGCTGTGCACCGGCGTTAAGCAGCGCCTGGGTAAATACCGCCGCCCCGATATAGCCCTCCAATGAGGAGTGATCAAAGCTGCCGGGGTGCATATCCGCTTGATAGGCCTGCACCAATGCACGTGAGGTGTCATGGGGTGAGGGCACAACTTGGCTGATATAAACCCCATCACCGTCTTTGCCCGCCTCACGGATAAACCCCGCCGTGCCGATAAACGAGACGCCAATAAAGCGCGTGTTGAAGTTCAACGCTTTGGCCTGCTTGATGGCTGCTGATAGTTGCCGGTATGTGCCAGCAAAGATAATCGCCTCCGGCTGCGTAGCTTGCAGCGCCCTAACAGCCCCGGCCACATCGAGTGAATTGCGCTGGATAAGGGCTTGCGCATGAATCTTCAGGTTACGTTTGAGCAGGGCGCCGTTAAGGCCGCTTTTAACTGATTCGCCGTAAGAGTCGTTTTGCATCAGGATGGCAATCTTGTTGAGTTTGAGGTCCTGAGTCATGCGCTCGACCAGGTGCTCGGTTTCGTCGATATTTGACGCGCGAATCGTGAAGACGCCAGGCTTTGTCGGGGTGCGTAGAAATTGCGCCCCGGTAATGGGGAATAAGTAGGGCACCTGTGCGCGCAGGGCCAGTGGCAGCGCTGCGCGTGAGGTGGGCGTACCTACATAGCCAAGTAACGCAAATACCTGCTGCGTGCTGAGCAGGTCGCGTGTATGAGCGGCGGTACGGCTGGGTTCGTAGCCATCGTCCAGGCTGATTAGGCTGATGCGCCGGCCGTGCACCCCGCCCTCAGCGTTGATGCGTTTGAAGTAGGCCTGTGTGCCGTTGCGCATGCTCAACCCCAGCGCCGCGGCAGGGCCACTCTGCGCATTGACCATGCCGACACGGATTTCATCCACGCTCAAGCCAGGTTCTGCGGCGACAGACAAGCCAGACGCCAACAGGCAACTGACCGCCAGGCCGCGCAGCAGATGTTGAAGTGTCATCAATAGGCTCCTTGCCATGACCGTTGGCCGTAGAGGAGCAGGGCTTGTCTGTTTTTTATGTAGGTCTGCATTAGATTCCCCAAAACACTGTAGCCAGTTGCCTATCAGAGACGGCGGTATGTACTTACTTAGGGGGATCTGATGGCTCGGGTTGGTACTTGCCTTGCTGCAGATCCTCAAAATAACGCTGGTAACGACCGCTGTCGCGATAGCGTTGCAAGCGCTTATTGAAACGATCAAGCAGCGCCGGGCTGCCTTCTAGGCTTTTGGGCAACATCAGGTAACTGAGGTTAACCAGCAGTGGTTTCGGGTGGTGGGTGATCTTGGCTTGGTCTTCAGGGCTGAAGTGGCTGCGCAGTGCGGCGTAGCCCACATTCATCTCCTGCGGGTAGAGGACTACACGTTCTTTGAGCAGTTTTTCGAAGTTTTGTTGGTCGCTGGAAACGCGCTCCATCCTCACCTTGCTCTCAGCGAGAAAGGCATCGAAATCTGGGCCGTAGCTGTATTTCAGGCCCCCGCCCAGCTTCATGCCGGTGAGGTCATCAAAAGTGTTCCAATCGAAGGGGAGGCTTTTTAGGTGAAAGAACACGAATTCTTCATTGAGCAGCGGTGCGCTGAACAGAAAATCGGCTTCTCGCTCGGTCTTGTGCATCCATACGGCGCTGGCGTCGAAACGGCCAGCAGCGGCTGCCGAGTAAGCGCGTGGCCAGGGCAGAAACTGAAAGGTGACGCGGTAGCCTTCATCGGCCAGCAGGTCGCTGATCAGATGGGCGATTACACCGTTGTGTTTCAGATCGCTAGACAGGTAGGGCGGCCAGTCGCCCACACTGATCTTTAACTCCGGCTGTTCGCTGGCGTGTACGCATATTCCAAGTAGCAAGCACGCTGCGCCGAACAGGATTTTCCACTTCATTCAACGACCTCAACTAGCCCCGCACGGGTTATGCCGGCGCGCTTGGCGACTATTAATACCATTGCCGGGGTAGCGGGTGCATCCCGTGGGATGGCAAGTCGGTTGTAGTGGCTGCGGCCAGCCACTGCCACGCATGCTTCATTAAAGCGTCACCTAGGGCGTGAAGACTGCTGCGGATTTGTTCAATCCCCATGTCTTTGCATAAGGATAGTTGCTGTGCTGCGAATTCCTACGTTGTGTGCGCTGTTTGCCTTGGCTCCGTTGGCCTGCGCGTTTGAGCTTAAACCGCTGGCGCTTTACCAGAGCGGCTTTGCCGCCGGTACTGAAATTGTCAGTGTGCAAGCCTCTAGTCTGCGAGTGATCGTATCCAATAGCGCCGAAGGGCTAGTGGATATTCTCCAATTGGATCCTGCTAAGGGGCTTCAACGTATCGCTCGGCACAGCTTGGTGGCACAAGGAGCCGGGGAAATTACCTCGGCTGCCTTTCATCCTCAGGAGGATATGTTCGCGGTCTGCGTGCGCGACAGCGATAGCCTGAAAAATGGCCGCGTCGAATTTCGTGCGGCGGCCGATGGCAAGTTGTTGAAGTCCGTCGAGATCGGTATCTGGCCGGACAGTCTGGCGTTTTCACCCACCGGCGACTTCGTCGTGGTGGCCAATGAAGGCGAAGGTTATGTACGTGATGGCGAGGGGTTTCGCAGTGGCGAGGGGTCTATCAGCGTGATTGACCTGCGCGGTGGCGTTGCAGCGGCCAAGCACAGCGTGATCCGCTTACCGGACCTGGCGGGTGTTGAAGGCGCGACCCAGAGTGAGCATCAACGCCTGTTGGAGCGGATGATCGGCGTTGAAGAGTTGAAGGTGCCGTTCGGCACCAGCCCTGAACACATTGAGCCGGAGTACGTGACCTTCAGTCCCGATGGTCGCCGCGCTTATGTCAGCCTGCAGGAGAACAATGCGATTGCCGTGATTGATGTGCAGCAAGCCAAGCTGAGCAAGGTGTTTGGCCTGGGCACGGTGCGCCATGCCGCCGATATTCTGGATGACGGCAAGTATGACCCGAGCGCCGAACTGTTTGCCTTGCGTGAGCCTGATGGCTTGGCCGTGAGCGCCGATGGCCGCTTCCTGATCAGCGCCGATGAAGGCGATAGTGACCCTAAAATTGCCAAGACCAAGGCCGGCTTGCCCAGCGGCGGTGGGCGCACCGTCAGTGTGTTTGATGCCCTGAGTGGCCAGTTACTTGGCGACACCGGCAGCCAACTGGATGACATGGCAGCCAAGGCCGGTGTTTACCCGGATGTGCGCAGCCCTAACAAGGGCAGCGAACCAGAAGGCGTGGTGAGTTTTGATGCCTTTGGCAAGCGTTTGGCGGTTGCTACCTTGGAGCGGGCGGACGCCCTGGCGCTGATTGATCTGGATCAGCCGGCGCAACCTACAGTGTTACAGGTAGTCGGGGCAGGCGTGGGTGCAGGTTCCGGCTTGCTGGCTCCAGAAGGCCTGGCCTATGTCGAGAAGGACGGTCGACACTTCCTCATCACAGGCCTGGAGAAGAGCGGCAACGTAGCGCTGTTTGAACTGGTCAAGTAATGCCGTGAACGACGGGTAGGGTGGGTTAGCCGCTACATATAACCGCAGACATGCGGCTATATCGAAGCGGCGTAACCCATCGCTTACAGCGGTAGGCGGCATGGGTATTACGAGGGGCATCCATGTTCCTCGCCCTACGGCTGTGAAGTCTGTGCAGTACGGCATCCTGCCGCTTTGTCGCTGCGCTCAGGCTAGGACCCCGTCCCATCCTACGATTTATTGCCAGCGGGCTTGGCGCCAAGCCTGTTGCTGTTCTGGCGACTGGAAGGTCCAGGCGACGAAGCGGCTTTGCTTCTGCCCCTGGGCCATTTCCACGGTTTGCACCTGCAAGGCACCCGCTTGTTTTAAGGCGGTGTAGACGCCGGGCAGGTTGCTGGCCTTGGAAATCAGGCTGCTAAACCACAGTACTTGCTGACCGACCTGCACACTCTCCTTGATCAGCGTGCTGACAAACGCCGCTTCGCCACCTTTGCACCACAGTTCCGCCGCCTGGCCACCAAAGTTCAGCACGGGCAGTTTGCGCTTGGGGTCGAGCTTGCCCAGGTTGCGCCATTTGCGTTTGCTGCCGCTGCTGGCTTCCTCGGCATTGGCGTGGAAGGGCGGGTTGCACAGAGTCAGGTCGAAGCGTTCATCGTTGTTGAGCAAGCCTTGGAAGATATGCGCGCTGTCGCGCTGCTGGCGCAGTTCGATGGCGTCACTCAAGCCCGGATTGGATTGCACGATGGCCGTGGCCGAGGCGATGGCTTCGGCGGCCGTGTCCGAGCCAAGAAAGTGCCAGTCGTATTCGCGGTTACCCAGCAGCGGGTAGATGCAGTTGGCTCCCACGCCTACATCCAAAGCGCGCACCTTGGCGCCGCGCGGAATCTCACCGGCATTGCTGGTGGCGAGCAAGTCGGCCAGGTAATGCAGGTAATCGGCGCGGCCCGGAATCGGTGGGCAGAGGTAATCCGCCGGAATGTCCCACTGCGCGATACCGTAAAACTGCTTGAGCAGTGCCCGGTTGAACACCTTGACCGCCGCCGGGTTGGCGAAATCGATGCTCTCATTGCCGTACGGATTGATGATCACGAAGGCCGCCAACTCGGGGCTGGCCTTGATCAGCGCCGGAAAGTCATAACGCCCTTGGTGGCGATTGCGTGGGTGCAATTGGCCTTTGCCGGCATCCGGTTTGGTCGCCGCAGGCTTGCTTGCGACAGGGCGCGGTGCGGTGGGTTTACGGCTTGGGCGTTTCGGCGGCAGGGACATGGCAGGCGGATCACAGGCTTGGGGCGCGAGATTTTCCCACAGCTGGGCGCAGGTTGCTTGCCGACAATCTGTAAACGCTCAGTATCAGACAGGTTAGTGGGCAATATTCAGCAGCATCGCCAGGTAATCGAAGAACACGCAGTACAGGGCAATTGGCAGCGGTAGGCCGAGCAGGGTGCCGAGTAGGTAAGTACGAAAGCGAACACCGGAAAGGGCTAGCGCGTAGTTCAGCGCCGGCACGGTTTGAAACAGCATGCGCAGGACGATGATGCTGGCCAGTGGGCGCCGATCAAGCCCGCCCAGCAGACGCTGCGCCAGGCGGTTGTCCAGCTCGCGCAGGGCGTTGCCGCCTAAGTAGCGAATGGTGATGAACGTGAAAATGCAGGACACGCAGGCCGCGACGTAGGTGGCAATACCGCCATACAGCCGGCCCAGGGCCAGCACCGAAGCGGCAAGAAACACCCAGCCGGGAATCTGGATCAGGTTGCCGAGGGCAAATAACAGGGTAAACAGCAGCAGGCCGACGACCGGGTGCATCAGGATGAGGGCTTGCAACGCCTCTAGACTGAATTGCGCGCGGATGCCCAAGGCTTCGAACAGCACGAACAAGCCCAGCAGAAACAGGATGACCAGTAACAAACGGTGCGAGCTGCGCATGGCGGTCTCGAGGGCGTAAATCAGGGGTAGTCGAGTGTGGCTTTGATCTGCGCCAGGTTGGCGGCAATCCACTGTGGGTTGATCGCGCCCCAGTTGCGAATCACATAGTGGCCAGCATTGTTGCGCTCACCGGCGTCTTGCTCGAACACGCAGTCGATATCCAGTTCGGCCAGGGCCGTTAGGGTGTCTTGAGCGGTACGCCGAGGCATGCCGGTGGCGTCCATCAGCGCTGGCACGCTGCAAGCTGCGCCGCTATCGATTAACCAGGCCACATAGAGGCGGCGGTAAAAGCTGGTTTTGGTTTTGCTGACATCCATCGCTGCTGTGCTCCTGCGTCAGTGCGGCGCGCTCTGAGCGAGCGCGCCTTCCCAGAGTGAAGGCGTTCAGCCCAGCGTGGCAATGCCAATATAGGTCGCCGCGCCAGCCATGTAGCCGATAAAGGCCAGCAGGCTGATCTTCTTCAGGTACCAGATGAAGTTGATCTTCTCCATGCCCATAGCGGCCACGCCGGCGGCCGAACCGATGATCAGGCAGCTGCCACCGGTGCCGGCGCAATAGGCGAGCATTTCCCAGAAGGTGCCGTCGACCTGGAAGTTGCTCAGCCAGGCGGCATCGCTGCCGGCCAGCGCCAAGGCTTCCGGGCTTACCAATGGATACATCTTCATGGCACCGGCCACCAGTGGCACGTTATCGACTACCGATGACAGCAGGCCGATGGCGATGTTGATGGCATACACGTCGCCCAAACCTTCGCGCAACAAAGTGGCCACTTGAGTCAAATGGCCGGCGGTGGCCAGGCTGGAGACCGCGAGCAAGATGCCGAGGAAGAACAGCACGCTGGTGGTGTCGATGCGACGCAGTACGCCGACCACCGAGAGCGGGTGCTTGTCTTCATCGTTCTTGCCACGGTGGATGATTTCGGTCACCACCCAGAGCACGCCAAGGCCGAGCAGGATGCCCATGTAGGGGGGCAGGTGGGTCACGGTCTTGAATACGGGAACAAACACCAACGCCCCGATACCGAGAATGAATACCAGGTTGCGCTCAAACGGCGTGGTTGGGTCGCGGCGCTCTTCGGCGGAAGGCTTGACCTCGGCGCGCTGGATTTCACCTTTCATAGTCACGCTGAGGATTAGCAGTGGCACCAGCATGCAGACCAAGCTTGGGATAAACAGATTGACCACGATGCCGCTGGTGGTGACCTGATTACCGATCCACAGCATGGTGGTGGTGACGTCACCAATCGGCGACCAGGCGCCGCCGGCGTTTGCCGCGATAACCACGATGCCGGCGTAGAACCAACGTTCTTTCTGATCGGAAACCAGCTTGCGCAGCAGCGAGACCATAACGATGGTGGTGGTCAGGTTATCCAGTGCGGCGGAGAGGAAGAAGGTAATCAGCGCGACGGTCCACAACAGGGTGACGCGTTTGTTGGTGCGGATGCGGTCGGTGATGACCTTGAAGCCCTCGTGGGCGTCGATCAGCTCGACGATGGTCATGGCGCCCATGAGGAAGAACAGAATCTCGGAGATTTCGCCCAGATGGTGGCGCAGTTCCGTTGTGACGTGATGGCCATTGCTGCTGGCGCCGGCAGTGCCTGAACCAATCAGCGGCAGAATAGTGTCTGCACCCAGTACCAGCAGGGTCCAGCAGATAACGGCGGTGAGAATCGCCGAGGCCGCTTTATCGATTTTCAGCGGGTGTTCGAGGGCGATACACAGGTAACCGAGGACAAAGATCAATGCCATCAACGCATACATGGTCAGACTTCCATTTGCAGGGCTTTTTTATTGAATTAGAGGTGCCGGAGGCTTTTGATGCGCAGCAGAAGATGCCTGAATTACGCAGGAATTGGCAGCGGATTTATAGCGCAGCCGCTTAGGGTGAGCGTCAATCAGCTTTTTCTGGCTACTGTGCTGAGTGCTGCCGCGCCCTGATTTCGCGGGGTTGGCTGCTTTGGCAGCGCTGCGCCGCGTGGTTATGCGACAGGGCGTCGCGCCCGCTATGACTGCATCGAGAGATTAATCGTGTGGGAGGGGCTTTAGCCGCGACGGCGCGGTGATCGTGGCTAAAGCCTCGCCCGCAAAAAACAAAGCCCGCGCCTGTGAGGGCGCGGGCTTTAGGTGTTGCTAATGGTTAAAGTGCGGCGATTTTGCCGCGCTGCTCAACCATCTTGCCCAGTGCTTGCTCAGCCTCGGCCAGCTTGGCGCGCTCTTTATCGAGCACTTCGGCTGGGGCTTTGGCGACGAAGCCTTCGTTGGCCAGTTTGCCGCCGACGCGCTTGACCTCGCCATCCAGACGGGCGATCTCTTTATCCAGGCGCGCCAGTTCGGCGTCCTTGTCGATCAGCCCGGCCATCGGCACCAGCACCTGCATGTCACCGACCAGCGCGGTGGCAGACATTGGCGCTTCTTCGCCGGCTTCGAGTACGCGTACCGACTCCAGCTTGGCCAGCTTGTTTAGCAGCGGCGCGTTGTCGGCCAGGCGGCGTAGGTCTTCCGCGCTGGCGTTCTGCAGGATGATGTCGATGCGCTTGGCCATGGAGATTTTCATCTCGCCACGGATCTGGCGCAGGCCGAGCATCAGCTGCTTGACCCACTCGATATCGCCTTCGGCAGCGGCATCGATGCGGCTCTCATTCGCTACCGGCCAGGCCTGCAGCATGATGGTCTCGCCTTGCTTTTCACCTTGGGAGACGCCGGCTTGCGCTTTGATGCGCTGCCAGATTTCTTCGGTGATAAACGGCATAAACGGATGCGCCAGGCGCAGCGCCACTTCCAGTACACGGATCAGCGTGCGGCGGGTGCCGCGCTGGCGTTCGATGGACGCGTTCTCGTCCCACAGCACCGGCTTGACCAGCTCCAGGTACCAGGCGCAGTACTCGTCCCAGATAAACTCGTACAACGCATGCGCAGCCAGATCGAAGCGGAAGGCGTCGAGCTGACGGGTCACTTCGGCTTCGGTGCGCTGCAGGGCGGAGATGATCCAGCGATCCACCGAGGACAGCTCGACTTCCTCACCGTTAACGCCAGTGTCCTGGCCGTCGGTGTTTTCCAGCACGAAGTTGGCGGCGTTCCAGATCTTGTTGCAGAAGTTGCGGTAACCCTCGACCCGGCCCATGTCGAACTTGATGTCGCGGCCGGTGGAGGCCAGCGCCAAGTTAGTGAAGCGCAGGGCGTCGGTACCGTAGGCGGCGATGCCGTCAGGGAATTCCGCTTTGGTCTGCTTGGCGATCTTCTCGGCGAGCTTGGGTTGCATCAAGCCGGTGGTGCGTTTTTCCAGCAGGGCGTCGAGAGTGATGCCGTCGACGATATCCAGCGGGTCGAGCACGTTGCCCTTGGACTTGGACATCTTCTGCCCTTGGCCGTCGCGCACCAAGCCATGCACATAGACGGTCTTGAACGGGATCTGCCCGGTCAGGTGGGTCGACAGCATGATCATCCGGGCGACCCAGAAGAAGATGATGTCGAAACCCGTCACCAGCACATCGGTGGGGTGGAAGGTTTTCAGGGCGTCAGTCTGCTCGGGCCAGCCGAGGGTGGAGAAGGTCCACAGGCCGGAGCTGAACCAGGTGTCGAGGACGTCTTCATCCTGGCGCAGGTTGGCGTCGCCGAGGTTGTGCTCAGCGCGAACTTCCGCCTCGTCACGGCCGACGTAGACATTGCCGGCATCGTCGTACCAGGCCGGAATACGGTGGCCCCACCACAGCTGACGGCTGATGCACCAGTCCTGGATGTCGCGCATCCAGGAAAAATACATGTTCTCGTACTGCTTGGGTACGAACTGGATTTCACCGCTCTCGACCACGGCGATGGCTTTCTCGGCCAGCGGCTTGGTGCTGACGTACCACTGGTCGGTCAGCCACGGTTCGATGATGGTGCCGGAGCGGTCGCCTTTCGGCACTTTCAGCGCGTGCGGTTCGATGCTTTCGAGCAAGCCGGCAGCTTCAAACGCAGCAACGATTTGCTTGCGCGCTTCAAAGCGGTCGAGCCCGGCGAACTGCGCCGGCAGGCTGCCGTCGAATGTGCTGTTGACGCTACCGTCGATGTTGAACACTTGAGCTTGCGCCAGTACCGCGGCGTTCTTGTCGAAGATGTTCAGCAGCGGCAGATTGTGGCGCTTGCCGACTTCATAGTCGTTGAAGTCGTGGGCTGGGGTGATTTTCACGCAGCCGGTGCCGAATTCGGGGTCGCAGTAGTCGTCCGCGATGATTGGGATGCGGCGGCCAACCAGCGGCAGCTCAACAAAAGTGCCGATCAGCGCTTGGTAGCGCTCGTCACTCGGATTTACCGCGACGGCGCTGTCGCCGAGCATGGTTTCCGGGCGCGTGGTGGCGACAATCAGGTAATCCTTGCCGTCGGCGGTTTTGTTGCCGTCGGCCAGCGGGTAACGCAGATTCCACAGGCTGCCTTTCTCATCGTGGTTTTCCACTTCAAGGTCGGAGATCGCGGTGTGGAACTTGGTGTCCCAGTTGACCAGGCGCTTGCCGCGGTAGATCAAGCCGTCTTTATGCAGGCGCACGAAGGCTTCTTTAACCGATTCGGACAAGCCTTCGTCCATGGTGAAGCGCTCGCGCGACCAGTCTACCGAGCTGCCCAGGCGACGAATCTGCCGGGTGATGGTGCCGCCGGACTGTTCTTTCCATTCCCAGACTTTTTCCAGGAATTTCTCGCGGCCCAGGTCGTGACGGCCGACACCTTCAGCAGCAAGCTGGCGTTCTACTACCATTTGCGTGGCGATGCCGGCGTGGTCGGTGCCCGGCTGCCACAGGGTATTGCGGCCCTGCATGCGACGGAAACGGATCAGCGCATCCATGATCGAGTTGTTGAAGCCGTGACCCATGTGCAGGCTGCCGGTGACGTTCGGCGGCGGGATCATGATGGTGTACGGCGCGCCTTTACCCTGCGGGGCGAAATAGTTGTTCGCCTCCCAGTTCTGGTACAGGGCGGTTTCAATGGCGTGCGGCTGGTAGGTCTTGTCCATGCGCGGCGGGACCCTTATGACGGCTAGACGGAAAAGCCGGCAAGTATAGCGGGGATGGCCCGTGTGACGTAAGGGCGAGCGCGCTGGGGGTGACTGGTGGGCGTTAAGCGCCCAGTGTCACGGTCGGCGCTGCGGTAACAGGCGAGGCAGGCGGGCTTCGAGGCGACGTTTCAGTTCGGCTTCGATCTGCGGCACGAAGTCATCGATCACATCCTGCAGGATGAGCTGGGCGGCGGCGCGCAGTTCGCTGTCTAGGCGGTTCAGCTCGCTGTCGCGGCTAATGCTTTGGTTGACTGTTTCGCGCAGCGTCGCCGCAGGCTTGGGCTGAGGGGCGGCAGCTAGCGGGCTGACTGACGGCGTGACGATTTCGGACAGCAGCGGGATGCTGTCCGGGTCGAGCGAGTCGATCAGCAGCGGCGGTTCGAGGTTTTCATCGCCCAGCAGTTGGCGGATCGACTCAAGGTCGTTCAGCAGTTGTGCGGGTTTTTCCGGCGGTTTTGAGCTGTCCATGATGCGTTACTAAAGTTCGACTCGTTTTGGATCATACCCGCGCTGGCGGTAGCTGCGGAAATTCTCCCGGCAAGCGGTCAGCAGGTCGGGTTCTTGGTTGACGATTTCGATCACCCGACTGAAGCGCTCCACTTGTGGTGAAAGGGTGTTGCCGAGGTTGATCAGCACACCTTGCGTGCTTGCCGGTTCTTCGTCCAGACCGATAACTACGGGAGCCTGGGCGTCGTCCTGATGCAGGTTGTGCGGTACGAAACTGTCCGTCTTGAAGCGCCACAGCCAGTCATCTAGCTCGTTGCATTGTTGCGCATCGTTGCCGCGTAGAAATACCGGGAGGCCCGCTCGCCAGGCTTTCATCGCCAACTGGCAGGCCGCTCGCAGGCGATCACCCGGAGTGGCAGTGGACAGTACGTAAAATTCGATACGCATAACGGGCTCGATTGAGAAACGCTCCGACCATAGGTTATGCATCAGGCTGAGCATGACTCGGGGCGCTACATCGCTTTGACGGCTTGACTCGTCAGTCGGGCGGCGGAGTTTACGCCTGTAGAAAATAACCAGCTAGTAAACTGGAGGCGTGTTTTGCATATTTTATGGTTCGAGCGGTGGGGCGCTGCGCGTTAAGCCGGGCAAGTTGGCCGGCTTAACGCGCAGTAATTCAGGCTAAATACTCAGGCGTTGCTGCGATCTAGCAGGTATTGCGTCAGCATCGGTACCGGGCGGCCGGTGGCGCCTTTGTCCTTGCCGCCGCTGATCCAGGCGGTGCCGGCGATATCCAGATGCGCCCAGTGGTAGTTCTTGGTGAAGCGCGAGAGGAAGCAGCCAGCGGTAATGGTGCCCGCTTTCGGCCCGCCGATATTGGCAATGTCGGCAAATGGACTATCAAGCTGCTCTTGGTATTCGTCATACAGCGGCAGCTGCCAGGCGCGGTCGTCAGCGCTCAGGCCGGCACCGAGAATCTGCTGCACCAGCTCATCGTTATTGCCCATCAGGCCGGAAACATTGCTGCCCAGGGCAACGATGCAGGCGCCGGTGAGGGTGGCGATGTCAATTACCGCTTGCGGCTTGAAACGCTCGGTATAGGTCAGGGCGTCACACAGCACCAGGCGGCCTTCGGCGTCGGTGTTGAGAATTTCCACGGTCTGCCCGCTCATGCTGGTGACGATATCGCCAGGACGTGTGGCGCCACCGCTCGGCATGTTTTCGGCGCAGGCCAGCACGCAAACCAAGTTGATCGGCAGCTGCATTTCGAGCACGGCTTTCAACGTGCCGAACACGCTGGCGGCGCCGCACATGTCGTACTTCATCTCATCCATGCCGCTGGCAGGCTTGATGCTGATGCCACCGGTGTCGAAGGTGATGCCTTTACCGACCAGGGCGTAAGGTTTTTCGGTTTTCTTGCCGCCTTGATAGTTGAGCACGATCATCCGTGGCGGTTGGTCGCTGCCCTGGGCGACGGCGAGGAAGGCGCCCATGCCGAGTTCCTTGAGCTTTTTCTCATCAAGGATGTCGACTTTGAGGTTCTTGTAGGTCTTGCCCAGCACCTTGGCTTCTTCGGCAAGAAAGCTGGGGTGGCACAGGTTTGGTGGCATATTGCCGAGGTCTTTAGTAAAGGCCATGCCGGCGGCAATCGCTTGGGCATGGGTGCTGGCGCGCTGGGCGTCAGCCAAACCGGCTTTGTCGCTGAGCAGAGTGATTTTCTTCAGAGCACCGGCTTCGGCTTTCTGGCTCTTGAAGCGATCAAAGCAGTAACCGGCGTCGGCCAGGCTTTCCACCATTAAGCGGGTTTTGCCGTAGGTGTCGCGGTTTTTGACTTGAAGGTCGTCGAGCGCCAATACCGCGTCGCTGCCGCCGAGGGGCTTCAGCGTGCTGTAAACGCTGGCGATGATTTTGCGCAATTGACGATCCGACAGTTCGTTATCTTTACCGGTACCGACCAGCAGCACGCGTTCGGCTTTGAGGTTGGACAGGTTGTGTATCAGTAGGGTCTGGCCTAGCTTGCCAGCCAGATCGCCGCGCTTAAGTAGAGCGCTTATGGCTCCTGCGCAGGCGGTGTCTATAGCAGTGGCGGTTTCACCGAGTGTGCGGCCTTCGCCGACAGGGATCACCAGCGTGGCGGTTTTTAGTGTTTCTGGGCGTGCGCTTTTAACAATAAAGTCCATTACGTGGTGTCCCCAAGACAACGAGTCGCTATTGCAGGATAATGCCGGCTCAAATTTCGAGGTTCGCCAGTTGAGCGAGCCGGCAAGCAGTGTGGCTAGTTTGAGCGTAGCCAGCTGAGCCTGACAACCCTGGAGTGTCTGGTTTGATCGTCTTCCGTTATCTGTCCCGTGAAGTGTTGTTGACCTTAAGTGCCGTGAGTGCGGTGTTGCTGGTCATTATTATGAGTGGTCGTTTTATTCGTTACCTGGCTCAGGCGGCGCAGGGGTTGCTTGATCCTGGGGTGCTGTTGCTGATCATGGCGTACCGAGTTCCGGGCTTCTTACAGCTGATCCTGCCGCTGGCGCTGTTTCTCGGCATCCTTCTGGCCTATGGCCGGATGTACCTGGACAGTGAAATGACGGTGCTTTCGGCCACCGGCATGAGCCAGCAGCGTTTGTTTGCCTACAGCTTGGCGCCAGCAACCTTAGTGGCATTACTGGCGGGCTGGTTAAGCCTGGGCTTGGCTCCGCAGGGGGTTGAGCATGTCGCGCGGATTCTCAACGAGCAAAGCGCCATGACCGAGCTGGATACCTTGGTGCCGGGGCGTTTTCAATCGATGAAAAATGGCTCGCGGGTCACCTACACCGAGGAGCTGTCCGAAGATCGGGGCGCTTTGTCTGAAGTGTTTATTTCCGAGACGCAGTTGTCGAGCAAGGGAGATAAAGAGCGCGGTATCTCTGTGTTGGTGGCTGAATCCGGTCGTCAGGAGATTCAAGCAGACGGCAGCCGCTACCTGATTCTGGAGAATGGTTACCGCTATGACGGCAATCCGGGGCAGGCCGATTATCGTGCGATTAAGTACGACACCTACGGCGTGCTGTTGCCTAAGCCGGAAGTGGCAGCCGAAGTCACAGAGCGCGAGGCGATACCGACGCGTGAGCTGATTGGTAATGACAAGCCGCGCATGCAGTCCGAACTGCAGTGGCGTCTGTCGATTCCCGTGCTGGTTTTTGTGGTGACTCTGCTGGCAGTGCCGCTGTCGCGGGTCAATCCACGCCAGGGCCGCTTTCTCAAGCTGCTGCCAGCCATTCTTCTGTATATGGCTTACCTGGCGCTGTTGATTGCTGCGCGTGGGGCGCTGGATAAAGAAAACATCCCAGCAGTGCTGGGGTTGTGGTGGGTGCATGGCTTGTTTGTGTTGATCGGGCTGTTGTTGCTGTATTGGGAGCCGCTGCGCTTGCGCTGGGCGGCCCGTCGTGTGGCGCAGGAGGTGGCCCGTGGTTAAGTTGGATCGTTATATCGGTACGCAGGTATTTGTCGCCATCCTGGCTGTGTTGGGCATCATTGTTGGTCTGGCCCTGCTGTTTGCGTTTGTCGATGAGCTGGGCGATGTCGAAGACAATTACAGTCTCCTTGATGCGTTCGGTTATGTGCTGCTGACGGCTCCGCGGCGTATCTATGAAATGCTACCGATGGCGGCCCTTATAGGTTGTTTGATTGGGTTGGGTTCGCTGGCCAGTAACAGTGAGCTGACCATCATGCGTGCCGCCGGGGTGTCGATTGGGCGCATTGTCTGGGCGGTGATGAAGCCCATGCTGGTGTTGATGTTGGTCGGCGTGCTGATCGGTGAGTACTTGGCGCCCTACAGCGAAAATCAGGCTCAGGCCAGTCGTGCCATGGCCCAGGGCGGTGGTGAAGCACAAAGCTCCAAGCGCGGATTGTGGCATCGCCAAGGGCAAGAGTATGTGCACATCAATGCCGTGCAGCCCGATGGCGTGTTGCTGGGCGTTACCCGCTATAACTTCGATGAGCAGAAGCGCATGCAGTCCGCCAGCTTTGCGCGCCGCGCCCAATATCAGGGTGATCACTGGCAGCTTGAAGACGTGGCGACCACGCATTTTCGCGAACGCAGCAGTGAGGTTATTGAGGCGGGCAGCGAGCGCTGGGATGTTGAGTTGACGCCACAGTTGCTCGGCACCGTGGTGCTGGCGCCGGATGCGCTGTCGATGACCGGGTTGTGGAACTACATCCATTACCTGGCAGAGCAGGGGCTGAATAACAGTCAATACTGGTTGTCGTTCTGGACCAAGGTACTGCAACCGCTGGTAACGGCAGCGCTGGTGTTGATGGCGATTTCCTTTATCTTCGGCCCACTGCGTTCCGTGACCTTGGGGCAACGTGTGTTTACTGGGGTGCTGGTGGGTTTTGTGTTCAAGATCAGCCAGGACCTGCTCGGGCCGTCTAGCTTGGTGTTTGGCTTTTCGCCGCTGCTGGCTGTGTTGATACCCGCTGGTTTCTGCGGGCTTGCGGGTGTCTGGTTGCTGCGCCGCGCGGGTTGAGCCAGGCGTAAAAAAGCCGGCGTGCACAGAGAGTGCTCGCCGGCTTTTTTGTGTCTGTCGATTTACTTCTTATGAATATTTTTCGGCAGTTGAATTACTTGGCTGCCTGAATAAATGTCATGCCAGCTGCGTTTTTCTTTGTCCCAAAGAATCCACAGAAAACCCAGGCCAAATAGCAGCCACGAGCCGATGGCGACCAAGAAGCGCAGCAGGGCTTGCCATAGGCTGAGGGCGGTGCCGTCGCTGTTCTGGATGCGTAATCCCCACACCTGCATGCCCAGCGTCTGGCCGTTATGGGTCCAGAATTTGGCAAAGAAACCGAACAGGCTGAGCAGCAGTAAGGTCGAGAGCAGGGGGTCGCCATCCAAAGCGCCGGCATCGGACATCTGCTTGAGCTGCGCTTGCCCATAGAAGCCCATCAGGATCAGCTTGTAGGCGAAGGTCACCACGATTAGCAGGGCAATGCACAGCAGAAAGTCATAGAACATGGCGGCGAGGCGGCGGATCAAGCCGGCGCTAGGGAATTCACCCTGCGGGCGCAGTCGATGCTTCGGCATGGCGGGCTCCTTACGTAGTCGGGCTGGCGGAGAGGTTAGCAGTGCGGGCCTAGTCTCGGCAGTGCTGACGACTTGGCATCAGGTCATACAGCTAGCAGAAAGTCGTTACGCCGCGACTTTACGCCGCCCATAAAAAAAGGCCTTGAGATTCAAGGCCTTTAGTCAATTGTATGGTGCCCCGGGGGAGACTCGAACTCCCACTTCTTTCGAAAACGGATTTTGAATCCGCCGCGTCTACCGGTTCCGCCACCGGGGCACAATGGCGGCGAAGTATAGGGATGGTATTCGGGTTGGTCAATCCGCTTGCGTGGTCAAAATTCACTATTTCCGGTAAGCTTTGCCGCCCTGCTAGACGACCCCTGCCTACCATGCGTGTTGCCGATTTTAATTTCGAGCTGCCAGATACCCTGATTGCCCGCCATCCGCTTGCCGAGCGCCGCGCGAGTCGCTTGCTGGTGCTCGATGGGCCGACTGGCGAGCTGGCTCATAAGCACTTCGGTGATCTGCTGGATTATCTGCGTCCCGGCGATCTGATGGTGTTCAACAACACCCGAGTGATTCCGGCACGGTTGTTTGGCCAGAAAGCCTCGGGCGGCAAATTAGAAATTCTGGTCGAGCGCGTGCTGGACAGTCATCGGGTGCTGGCCCATGTGCGGTCGAGCAAGTCGCCTAAGCCCGGCTCGAATATTCTTATCGACGGCGGTGGTGAGGCTGAAATGGTCGCGCGTCACGATGCGTTGTTCGAGCTGCGTTTTGCCGAAGAAGTGTTGCCGTTGCTGGCGCGCGTCGGTCATATGCCGCTGCCGCCTTATATCGACCGCCCTGACGAGCAGGCGGACCGCGAGCGTTACCAAACGGTGTACGCCGACCGTGCGGGCGCCGTGGCTGCGCCGACCGCAGGCCTGCATTTTGATCAGGCGCTGCTGGATTCCATTGCTGCAAAGGGCGTCGAGCGCGCCTTTGTCACGCTGCATGTGGGGGCCGGGACCTTTCAGCCGGTCCGGGTTGAGCGCATCGAAGATCACCATATGCACACTGAGTGGCTGGAGGTTGGCCAGGATGTGGTTGATGCGGTAGCCGCATGCCGTGCACGCGGTGGGCGGGTGGTCGCGGTCGGCACCACGAGCGTGCGCTCGCTGGAAAGTGCGGCGCGTGATGGCGTGCTCAAGGCCTTCAGTGGCGACACCGATATCTTTATTTTCCCAGGTCGGCCGCTGCATGTGGTCGATGCGCTGGTGACCAATTTTCATTTGCCAGAGTCGACCCTGCTGATGCTGGTGTCGGCGTTTGCTGGCTACCCGGAAACCATGGCGGCCTACCAGGCGGCGATTGCCGGTGAGTATCGTTTTTTCAGTTACGGTGATGCCATGTTCATCACCCGCAACCCCGCACCGCGCGGGCCAGAGGAACAGCTATGACGCGCACATGCCGCATGTCTTTCGAACTGTTGGCGACCGAAGGCAAGGCGCGCCGTGGTCGGCTGACCTTTCCCCGTGGTGTGGTGGAAACCCCGGCGTTTATGCCAGTGGGGACCTATGGCACGGTCAAAGGCATGATGCCGGACGATGTCGAGGCGATTGGCGCGCAGATAATTTTGGGTAACACCTTTCACTTGTGGCTGCGCCCCGGTACTGAAGTGATTAAGAAGCACGGCGACTTGCATGACTTTATGCAGTGGCAGGGGCCGATCCTTACTGACTCCGGTGGTTTCCAGGTGTTTAGCCTGGGTGCGATGCGCAAGATCAAGGAAGAGGGCGTGTACTTCGCTTCGCCTGTCGACGGTGCCAAAGTATTTATGGGGCCGGAAGAGTCGATGCAGGTGCAGCGTGATCTGGGCTCTGACATCGTGATGATCTTCGATGAGTGCACGCCGTACCCGGCTGAGTTCGATGTGGCCAAAAAGTCCATGGAGTTATCGCTGCGTTGGGCCAAGCGCTCGAAAGAGGCGCACGGTGAAAGCACGGCGGCGTTGTTTGGCATCGTCCAGGGCGGTATGCACGAAGAGCTGCGTCAGGTGTCCCTGGAGGGGCTGGAGCAGATCGGCTTTGACGGTTACGCGATTGGCGGGTTGTCAGTCGGTGAGCCGAAAGAAGAAATGATCAAGGTGCTCGACTACCTACCTGCACTGTTGCCGGCGGATAAGCCGCGCTACCTGATGGGCGTGGGCAAGCCTGAGGACTTGGTCGAAGGCGTGCGCCGTGGCGTGGATATGTTCGATTGCGTGATGCCGACCCGCAATGCGCGCAATGGCCACCTGTTTATCGATACCGGTGTGTTGAAAATCCGCAATGCCTTCCACAAGCAGGACAATTCGCCGCTGGATCCGACCTGCGACTGTTACACCTGCAAACATTTCTCCCGCGCCTACCTGCATCACCTGGATAAGTGTGGCGAAATGCTCGGTAGCATGCTCAATACAATCCATAACTTACGGCATTATCAGGTGCTTATGGCTGGTTTGCGTGAGGCTATTCAACAGGGTACATTGGCCGCCTTTGTCGATGCCTTCTATGCCAAACGCGGGCTGCCAACGCCGCCTCTGGATTGATTCAAAACCCTTTAAAAACCCTTACAACAGGAGTGTTACATGAGCTTTTTTATCCCCGCTGCCTTCGCTGAAGGTGCCGCACCGGCTGTCGGTCCTGCTGGTAGTGGTTTTGAATGGGTGTTTCTGGTTGGCTTTCTGGTCATCTTCTACCTGATGATCTGGCGTCCACAGGCCAAGCGTGCGAAAGAGCACAAAGGTCTGATCGGCGGCTTGCAGAAAGGTGATGAGGTGGTAACCAGCGGCGGTATCGCTGGCAAGGTGTCGAAGGTTTCCGATGACTTCGTGGTAATCGAAGTGTCTGACACTGTCGAGCTGAAGATTCAGAAAGTAGCTATTGCTGCTTCGCTGCCTAAGGGCACGCTGAAAGCGATCTAAGCCACACACCTTTACCATTCGACGGGGCGCTTAATGCGCCCCGCGTCATAACGGGCGGCGTCATGCTCAACAAATTTCCCCTCTGGAAGTACCTGCTGATTCTGGCTGTGCTAGCAATCGGTTTTCTCTATTCCGCGCCCAATCTGTACCCGGATGATCCGGCGATCCAGATCAGTGGCAACAGCTCCGCCATGCGCGTTGAGCAGGCTGACCTAGATCGCGCCAGTCGCGCACTGGAGGCGGCCGGGATCAGTGTTAAAGCCACCAGTGTGGCCAACCAGGGCCGTGCTGGCTTGCTCCGCTTGAACAGCGCTGAAGACCAGCTGCCTGCCAAAGACCTGGTGCGCAAGGCCTTGAGCGATGAGTTTGTAGTGGCGCTGAACCTGGCGCAGACCACGCCTGATTGGCTGCGTAACTTGGGCGGTAGCCCAATGAAGCTCGGTCTGGACCTGTCCGGTGGTGTGCACTTCCTGATGGAAGTGGATATGGATAAAGCCCTGGATGCACGCCGCAAGGTGTATGAGGGTGAAGTTAAGAGCCTGCTGCGTAAAGAGCGTGTGCGTTATCGCAGCCTGCCCGAGCTCAATGGCGCCATTCAGTTGGGCTTTGTTGATGAAGCGGCGCTGGAGAAGGCCCAGCAACTGATTCGCAAAGACTTCAATGATTTTGATATGACCACTGTGGAGCGTAGTGAGCTTCAGGTGCTGCGCTTGACGTTGACGCAGGCCAAGTTGGTCGAAATTCGCGAATACTCGATCAAACAGAACCTGACCACGGTGCGTAACCGAGTCAATGAGCTGGGTGTGGCCGAGCCGCTGGTGCAGCGTCAGGGTGCCAACCGCATCGTGGTTGAGTTGCCGGGCGTGCAGGACACGGCCGAAGCCAAACGTATTCTCGGTAAAACCGCCAACCTGGAGTTCCGTCTGGCTGCGGAGCCGGATGCGGCTAAGGCAGCGACTGAGAGCTTCGGCTTTCGCCAGGAAGGTCGTCCGCCAGCGCAGCTTGAGCGTGACCTGATCATCACCGGCGATCAGGTGACTGACGCTCAGGCCAGCTTCGACGAAAACGGCAGTCCACAGGTCAATATCCGTTTGGATGGCCGTGGTGGTGACCTGATGAACCGCGCGACCCGCAACAATGTCGGGCGCAGCATGGCGGTGATCTTTATCGAGCAGAAGCCGGTCACCCGCTATGTGCGTCAGGTGGTTGATGGCGTCGAGAAGGAAGTTGAGCTGCAGACCTTCATCGAAGAGAAGAAGATCATCAGCCTGGCCACCATTCAGTCGCCGCTGGGTAGTCAGTTCCGCATCACCGGCCTGGATGGTCAGGGTGAGTCGTCCGAGCTGGCTCTGCTGCTGCGTGCGGGTGGTTTGGCTGCGCCGATGTACTTCGCGGAAGAGCGCACCATTGGCCCGAGCCTGGGTGCTGACAACATTGCCAAGGGCGTGAATGCGTCGTTGTGGGCGATGCTGTTTGTGTCGTTGTTTATCATTGCCATCTACCGCGCTTTTGGCGTGCTGGCAACCGTCGCGCTGGGCCTGAACATGGTGCTGTTGCTGGCGCTGATGTCGCTGCTCAGTGCCACCCTGACTCTGCCAGGCATTGCCGGTATTGTCTTGACCATGGGTATGGCGGTGGATGCCAACGTGCTGATCTTCTCGCGTATTCGTGAAGAGATTGCCAATGGCATGTCGATTCAGCGCGCCATTCATGAGGGCTTTGATCGGGCGTACTCGGCGATTGTCGATGCCAACCTGACCACTCTGTTGGTTGGCGGCATTCTGTTTGCGATGGGTACTGGGCCGGTTAAAGGCTTCGCGGTGACGCTGTCGCTGGGCATCATCACATCGATGTTTACCGCCATTCTGGTGACGCGTTGCATGGTCAACCTGACGTGCGGCGGGCGTGACTTCAAGAAGTTGTGGATTTAAGGGGCTGTGATGAATCGTACGATCAACTTCATGGGGGTGCGCAATATTGCGTTCGCCTTCACCGTGCTGCTGACCCTGTTGTCACTCGGCAGTCTCTTCACTAAGGGGCTGAATCTCGGCTTGGACTTTACCGGTGGCACGCAAATCGAGCTGAGCTACGAGCAGCCGGCTGACCTTGGCAATATCCGCTCGCAGCTTGCAGGTGCGGGTTATGCCGATGCAGTGGTGCAGAGCTTTGGTGCGACTACTGATGTAGTGGTGCGCATGCAAGGCAATGACCCGGATTTGGGTAATAAAGTGGCCGCCGCACTGCGTCAGGCCGGTGAGCAGCTTGAGGTGAAAAAGGTCGAGTTCGTCGGCCCGCAGGTGGGTGAAGAGCTTCGCGATCAGGGTGGGCTTGGCCTGCTGTTGGCGCTGGGTGGGGTGATGCTCTATCTGGCCTTTCGCTTCCAGTGGAAGTTCGGCGTGGGGGCGATTATCTCGCTGATCCACGACGTGATTGTCACCTTGGGCATTTTGTCGTTCTTCCAGATCACCTTCGATCTGACCGTGATGGCGGCGTTGCTGGCGATCATCGGTTACTCGCTAAACGACACCATCGTGGTATTCGATCGGGTGCGTGAGAACTTCCGCGTACTGCGCAAGGCGACGTTGATCGACAACATCAACATCTCCACCACGCAAACCCTGTTGCGCACCATGGCGACCTCCATCTCCACCTTGTTGGCTATCGGTGCTCTTCTGGTATTTGCCGGTGACAACCTGTTTGCCTTCTCGGTGGCGCTGTTTGTAGGCGTGAGTGCGGGTACTTACTCGTCGATCTATATCGCTAACGTGGTGCTGGTCTGGCTCGATCTGACCGTCGATGATCTGATTCCGCCGGTGGTGGAAGAAGAGGTTGATGAGCGCCCCTGAAACTGTGGTATTCGTCGCAATTAATTGAATAAGCCGGGTAGGTGTTGAACTTGCCCGGTTTTTTTATGCTCCAAGGCAGGGAGTAAAGCGCGTTGAGCGCTAAGCAGCAGTTCTAGGAGGTCTGTATGAATAAGTCTTTGTTGGTAGGCGCAGTGTTAGGTGCGGTAGGCGTGACGGCGGGTGGAGCAGTTGCCACTTACAATGTTGTCACTGCGCCAAAATATGCTGAAGTGCTAGCCGTGAAGCCGGTTAACCAAACCATTAAGACCCCGCGTGAAGTGTGCAAGGATGTGGCGGTCACCCGTCAGGCGCCGGTCAAGGATCAGCATAAAATTGCCGGTACGGCGATTGGTGCAGTGGTTGGCGGCTTGCTGGGTAATCAGGTTGGCGGTGGTAACGGCAAGAAGTTAGCAACCGTGGCTGGTGCCGTGGGTGGCGGTTATGCTGGCAACCAGGTGCAGGGCAATATGCAGGCTAATGACACGGTGACTACCACCGAAACGCGCTGCAATACGGTGACCGACACCAGTGAGAAGCTGGTGGGTTATGACGTTAAGTACGAGTTGGACGGTAAGGTCAGTCAGGTACGTATGGCCAATGATCCGGGGCAGCGGATCCCGGTGCGTGATGGTCAGCTGGTGTTGGCTGAGTAAATATTGAGCCAATAAAAAAGCGCCCTAGGGCGCTTTTTTATTGGCTCAACTGTTAGCGCTTCAGTGAGGCTGACAGGTGGGGCTGAATAGCGGTCAGGACCGCTTTGAAGCACTTGGTGTTGCCTGCCACGATCTGGCCCTTTTCAAGGAATTCGTGGCTGCCACTGAAGTCGCTGACCAAGCCACCTGCTTCTTGAATCAGCAGTGCGCCTGCGGCCATGTCCCACTCGGACAGGCCAAACTCCCAGAATGCATCAAAGCGGCCCGTGGCAACGTAGGCCAAGTCCAGGCTTGCTGTCCCGCCTTGGCGGAGGCCGGCAGCCTGGCCCACCAAGCTGCGGAACATGCCGATGTAGTTCTCGAAGTTGTCCATTTGGCTGTCGCGGAGCGGGAACCCGGTGCCGAGCAGTGCGCCTTCCAGGCTCTTGCGATTACCCACGCGTAGGCGGCGGCCATTGAGGGCGGCGCCGCGACCACGGCTGGCGGTAAATTCTTCTTGGCGAACCGGGTCAATGATTACCGCGTGCTCAAGGCGGCCGCGATATTTGCAGGCGATGCTCACGGCGTAATGCGGAATCCCGCGGATAAAGTTAGCGCTGCCATCCAGTGCGTCGATGACCCACACATAGTCAGCGCCGTCACCGCTGCCTTCGCTCAGGCCGCTTTCTTTGCCGAAGACGCCGTGATTTGGGTACGCCTTGCGCAAGCCCTGGATGATCAGCTGCTCGGCGGAGCGATCAAGCTCGGTCACATATTCCTTGGCTTCTTTCTCGTCGACCGAGATGACGTCCAAGCGTTCGGTCGAGCGGAAGATCATTTCGCCGGCGCTACGGGCTGCGCGCAGCGCGATATTCAGCATGGGCTGCATGGATGTTCACCTGGGTCGTTAAAGAAAGCCGGCCATTCTAGCAGAAAACCCAGGCGGTTGAAGCGTAACCTGCGCCTTGCGTGGCGTAAGCTGGGTGGCTTCTGTAAGATTTGCTCCTCTGAGCCTTGTCTGTGAGTGTTTGCGTTGCTGGAAAATATTCGCGTTGTTTTAGTCGGTACCAGTCATCCTGGCAATATAGGGGGGGCGGCACGGGCTATGAAAAACATGGGGTTGGCGCAGCTGGTGCTGGTCGATCCGCAGGATTTTCCAAGCGCCGATGCGGATGCCAGGGCGTCTGGGGCCAGCGATATTCTGCAAGCGGCGCAGGTGGTTGGTACGCTTGAGGAGGCGTTGATCGGTTGCCGTCTTGTATTGGGTACCAGCGCGCGCGATCGCCATATCCCTTGGCCGATGCTCGAGCCACGCGAGTGTGGTGTCGCGGCGTGTGAGCAGGCACAGCAAGGCGCGCAGGTTGCTTTGGTGTTTGGTCGTGAGTATGCCGGCCTGACCAATGATGAACTGCAACGTTGCCATTTCCATGTGCATATTCCCTCTGATCCGGCGTTCAGCTCATTGAATTTGGCAGCAGCTGTCCAAGTGCTGGCTTATGAAGTGCGTATGGCGTGGTTGGCGGCGCAAGAGCAGCCGGCTAAACCGGTGCCGGTTGTGGAGCAGGATGAAGAGCCAGTGACAGCGGACGAGCTGGAGTCGTTTTATCGTCATCTTGAGCAGGCCTTGGTTGAGATCAGATTTCTTGATCCGGACAAGCCGCGGCATTTGATGAGTCGCTTGCGTCGTTTGTACGGGCGCAGCGCAGTGAACAATCTGGAAATGAATATCTTGCGCGGTATCTTGACGGAAACCATCAAGGCGGCGCGTGGCGAGCACCTTAGGCAGGAGAAAGCAGATGTTTGAGCGCATGCGAGAGGATATCCAAAGCGTATTTCATCGCGACCCCGCGGCGCGCAATACCCTCGAAGTGGTCACGTGCTACCCAGGTCTGCATGCGGTCTGGCTACACCGGCTTGCGCATGCGTTGTGGGGTGCCGGCTGGAAGTGGCTGGCGCGCGTAGTGTCTAATTTTGGTCGTTGGATGACGGGCATTGAGATTCATCCGGGCGCCAAAGTAGGGCGTCGATTCTTTATCGATCACGGCATGGGCATTGTGATTGGTGAAACAGCAGAGATTGGTAATGACGTCACGCTGTACCAGGGGGTAACGCTGGGGGGCACCAGCTGGAACAAGGGTAAGCGCCATCCAACCCTTGAGGATGGTGTGGTCGTGGGTGCTGGGGCTAAGGTTCTGGGGCCTTTCACGGTGGGCGCGGGTGCAAAAATTGGCTCGAACGCCGTGGTCACTAAGGCGGTCCCTGCGGGTGCGACGGCTGTTGGTATTCCGGGGCGGATTATTGCCAAGCCTGATGGGGAGCAGGAGGCCAAGCGTCAGGCGATTGCCGAAAAAATTGGCTTCGATGCCTATGGCGTCGGGCAAGACATGCCAGATCCGGTGGCGCGAGCCATTGGTCAGCTGCTCGATCACCTGCAAGCCGTGGATGCTCGTCTTGAAGGTATGTGTGGCGCTTTGAAGTCGCTGGGCAGCGACTACTGCGCCAAAGATTTGCCACAGCTGCGCGATGAGGATTTTGTGGGTGTCTGTAAAGAGCAGAGTGACAAGCCGGCTGCCTAAAGGCGGCTAGTTTGCTATGCTTCGCGCCCTCCGTTTTGGCTAATCCCGACTAAAGCGCTAGGTCTTATAGTTGACTTAAATGCTCGGGAATTGCATACTCGCGGCATATTGCGACTACGCGGTAATCCCTTATGCGACTCACCACTAAAGGCCGTTACGCCGTCACTGCCATGCTGGATTTGGCGCTGCACGCTCAGCGTGGCCCGGTGTCTCTGGCTGATATTTCCGAGCGTCAGGGTATTTCCCTGTCCTATCTGGAGCAGCTGTTTGCCAAGTTACGGCGCGGCAATCTGGTTTCCAGTGTGCGTGGGCCTGGCGGTGGTTATCAGTTGTCGCGTGACATGCAAGGCATCCAAGTGGCTGAGGTGATCGATGCGGTCAACGAGTCAGTCGATGCAACGCGCTGCCAAGGGCAGGGCGATTGCCATGCGGGCGATACTTGTCTGACCCACCATCTGTGGTGTGACCTTAGCCAGCAGATACACGAATTCCTTAGTGGCATCAGTCTTGCTGACTTGGTGACCCGCCGTGAAGTGCAGGAAGTTGCCCAGCGCCAGGATCAGCGTCGTTGCAATGGCAGGACGCCGTTCTTAGATAAAATCGAAACGTCCGCCGTCGATTGAGCGCAAGGCGCTGGCTAGCTGGTCTGATACCTGATTAGGAGAGAATTGATGAAGTTGCCGATTTACCTCGATTATTCCGCCACCACGCCGGTAGATCCGCGTGTTGCGCAAAAAATGAGCGAATGCCTGTTGGTTGACGGCAATTTCGGCAACCCGGCCTCGCGCTCCCATGTATTTGGCTGGAAGGCTGAAGAGGCGGTGGAGAATAGTCGCCGTCAGGTGGCTGAGCTGGTTAATGCCGATCCGCGTGAAATCGTCTGGACCTCTGGCGCTACCGAATCGAACAACCTCGCCATCAAAGGCATTGCCGACTTTTACAAAAGTAAAGGCAAGCATCTGATTACATCGAAGATCGAGCACAAAGCGGTACTCGATACCATGCGTCAGCTTGAGCGCGAAGGCTTTGAGGTGACGTATATTGAGCCCGGTGAAGACGGCTTGATTACGCCGGCCATGATTGAGGCGGTGCTGCGTGAAGACACTATCTTGGTGTCAGTCATGCACGTGAACAACGAAATCGGCACCATCAACGATATCGCTGCCATTGGCGAGCTGACCCGTTCGCGCGGCGTGTTTCTGCATGTTGATGCGGCGCAGTCGACTGGCAAGGTTGCGATTGATCTCGATGCGCTGAAAGTTGACCTGATGTCCTTCTCGGCGCACAAAACTTACGGCCCTAAGGGCGTCGGCGCGCTGTTTGTACGCCGCAAGCCGCGTGTGCGTCTGGAAGCCCAGACCCACGGTGGCGGCCACGAGCGTGGTATGCGTTCCGGTACCCTGGCCACTCACCAGTGCGTTGGCATGGGTGAGGCGTTCCGTATTGCCAAAGAAGAGATGGCCCAGGAAAACCAGCGCATTCTAGCGTTGCGTGATCGCTTCTTTAAGCAGGTTGATGGCTTGGAAGAGCTGTACATCAACGGCAGCATGGTTGCCCGTGTGCCGCACAACCTCAACCTGAGCTTCAACTATGTCGAAGGCGAGTCGCTGATTATGGCGCTCAAAGACTTGGCCGTTTCGTCCGGCTCGGCCTGTACCTCGGCGTCGCTGGAGCCGTCCTACGTGTTGCGTGCCCTGGGCCGCAATGACGAGCTGGCGCATAGCTCCATTCGCTTTACCTTCGGCCGCTTCACCACTGATGAAGAAGTCGATTACGCCGCGCAGAAGGTTTGCGAGGCGGTTACCAAGCTGCGCGAATTGTCGCCGCTTTGGGATATGTACAAAGACGGTGTCGACATCTCCAAGATTGAGTGGGCGGCGCACTAAGTAGTCGCCGAGCAAGAGCGACTCTCTGATGAGGAAGGAATACCAGCATGGCTTACAGTGAAAAGGTCATTGACCACTACGAGAACCCGCGCAACGTCGGCAAGATGGACGCGGAAGACCCAAGCGTAGGCACCGGCATGGTCGGTGCTCCGGCTTGCGGTGACGTGATGCGTTTGCAGATCAAGGTCAACGAGCAGGGCGTTATTGAAGACGCCAAGTTCAAGACCTATGGCTGCGGCTCGGCCATTGCCTCCAGCTCACTCGCCACCGAGTGGATGAAGGGCAAGACCCTGGACGAAGCGGAAACCATCAAAAATACCCAGCTGGCTGAAGAGCTGGCGTTGCCGCCAGTGAAAATTCACTGCTCGGTACTCGCTGAGGACGCCATCAAGGCGGCCGTACGCGATTACAAGCAGAAGAAAGGCTTGCTTTAAGGAGGTTTGTCGATGGCTATCAGCATGACCGAAGCGGCTGCGCAGCATGTGCGTCGCTCCCTTGATGGGCGTGGCAAGGGTGAGGGCATCCGCTTGGCTGTTCGCACCACTGGCTGTTCCGGCCTGGCCTATGTGCTGGAGTTTGTCGATGCAACCGTCGACGAAGATCAGGTGTTCGAGAGCCACGGCGTCAAGGTGATCATTGATCCCAAGAGTCTGGTTTATCTCGATGGCACCGAGCTGGACTTCGTTAAAGAAGGGTTGAATGAAGGTTTCAAGTTCAACAACCCCAACGTGCGCGGCGAATGTGGCTGCGGCGAAAGCTTCAACATCTGAGGCGCGTGTGGGCAGTCCTTGTCACTTTGCATTGTTTGACCTGCAGCCGAGCTTTCGTCTGGAGCCTGACGTTCTGGCCACTCGCTATCGCGAGTTGGCGCGGCACGTTCATCCCGATCGCTTCGCTGATGCGTCCGAGCGTGAGCAACGCTTGGCGTTAGAGCAATCCGCCAGCCTCAATGAAGCCTATCGCACACTGAAGAATGCACCGCAGCGCGCGCGCTACCTGTTGGCGTTGAGCGGGCCGGAGCTGCCCCTGGAAGTGACCGTGCAAGACCCGGACTTCCTGATGCAGCAAATGCAGTGGCGCGAAGAGCTGGAGGATTTGCATGAGAGTGCTGATCTGGCTGGCGTGGCGCTATTCAAGCAGCGTTTGAAAGTGGCTCAGGATGAGCTGAACGAAAGCTTTGCGGTTTGTTGGGATGATGTGTCGCGACGTGAAGAGGCCGAGCGCCTCATGCGTCGCATGCAGTTTCTCGACAAGCTTTCCCACGAGGTTCGCCAGTTGGAAGAGCGACTCGACGATTAACGCTCGTATGGCTGTTATGGCCCTACCTGATATTCATAAGCATTGATTACTCATGGCCCTACTGCAGATCGCTGAGCCCGGACAGAGCCCCCAGCCCCACCAGCGTCGGCTGGCGGTGGGGATTGATCTGGGTACCACCAATTCGCTGGTTGCTGCTGTGCGCAGCGGCCTTTCTGAGCCGCTTGCCGATGCTGCTGGTCAGGTCATCCTGCCGTCAGCGGTGCGCTACCACGCCGATCGTGTTGAGGTGGGCGAAGCCGCCAAAGCTGCCGCGTCGAGCGACCCCTTGAATACCGTGCTGTCAGTCAAGCGCCTGATGGGGCGCGGGCTGGCGGACGTCAAGCAGTTGGGCGAGCAGCTGCCTTACCGTTTTGTCGACGGCGAGTCGCATATGCCGTTTATCCAGACAGTGCAGGGTGCAAAAAGCCCGGTGGAAGTCTCGGCCGATATTCTCAAGGTGCTGCGCCAGCGTGCCGAGGCGACCCTGGGTGGCGAGCTGGTGGGTGCGGTGATTACCGTGCCAGCCTATTTCGACGACTCCCAGCGCCAGGCCACTAAAGATGCTGCGCGTCTGGCCGGGTTGAATGTCCTGCGTTTGCTTAATGAGCCAACGGCGGCGGCAGTGGCCTATGGTCTCGACCAGCATGCCGAAGGCGTGGTGGCTATTTATGACCTGGGCGGCGGTACTTTCGATATTTCCGTATTGCGCCTGACGGGTGGTGTATTCGAGGTGCTGGCCACCGGCGGCGATAGCGCGCTGGGTGGTGATGACTTCGATCATGCGATTGCCGGTTGGATTGTTCAGCAGGCTGGCGTGTCGGCGGATCTCGATCCGGGCGAGCAGCGTCTGCTGCTAGAAGCCGCGTGTGCGGCCAAAGAGGCGCTGACCAATAACGTCACGGCAACGCTCAGCTATGCCGGTTGGCAAGGGCAGCTGAGCCGTGAGCAGTTTGATGCGTTGATTGAGCCAATGCTCGCACGCAGCCTCAAGGCGTGCCGCCGCGCCGTGCGTGATGCAGGTATTGAGCTGGATGAAGTTGAAGCCGTGGTCATGGTCGGCGGTTCCACGCGCGTGCCGCGTGTGCGCCACGCAGTGGCTGAACTGTTTGCCCGCGAACCCTTGACCGATATTGACCCGGATCAGGTGGTCGCCATCGGTGCGGCGATTCAGGCTGATGCGTTGGCGGGTAACAAGCGTGACGACGGTGAAGAGTTGCTGTTGCTCGATGTGATTCCGCTGTCGCTCGGCCTGGAAACCATGGGCGGGCTGATGGAGAAGGTCATCCCGCGCAACACCACCATTCCTGTAGCGCGCGCTCAAGACTTCACCACCTATAAAGACGGCCAGACGGCCATGATGATTCATGTGCTGCAAGGTGAGCGTGAGCTGATCAGCGATTGCCGTTCGCTGGCGCGCTTCGAGTTGCGCGGTATTCCACCGATGGTGGCCGGCGCGGCGAAGATCCGCGTGACCTTCCAGGTCGATGCTGACGGCCTGCTCAGTGTAGCGGCGCGCGAATTGGCGTCGGGTGTTGAAGCAAGCATTCAGGTCAAGCCGTCGTACGGGCTGACCGATGGCGAAATTGCCAAAATGCTGCAGGACTCGTTCAGTAACGCCAGTGATGACAAGGTGGCCCGTGTGCTGCGTGAGCAGCAGGTAGATGCCAAGCGTCTACTTGAAGCTGTAGAGGCTGCGTTGCTGGTCGATGGCGAGCGCCTGCTGGACGCCGATGAGCGCCTGGCGATTGATGCGCAAATTGAGTTGTTGCGTGAGTTGATGGCGGGCAGCGATGGCCTGGCCATTGAACAGCAAACCAAACGTTTGACCCAGGTGACGGACGCCTTTGCGGCGCGTCGGCTGGATGCCACGGTCAAGGCTGCGTTGTCGGGCCGTAGTCTTAATGAGATTGGGGAATAAGCATGCCGCAGGTTATTTTTCTGCCCCACGCTGTACTGTGTCCGGAGGGCCTGGTGGTCGATGCGGCGCCAGGCACGTCTGTGCTCGAGCTGGCCCATGAGCATCACATCGAGATTGAAAGCGCTTGTGGCGGTGTTTGTGCGTGCACCACATGCCACTGCGTTATTCGTGAAGGGTTTGACTCGCTGGCCGAGGCTGATGAGCTGGAAGAAGACATGCTGGACAAAGCGTGGGGGCTGGAAGCGCAATCGCGCTTGTCCTGCCAGACGATTGTCGGCAGCGAAGACCTGACCGTCGAAATTCCAAAGTACTCGCTCAATCATGCCGCCGAAGCGCCGCACTGATTTAAGGGGTTGTTATGAGTCTTAAGTGGGCTGATGTACTGGAAATCGCCATCCAGTTGGCGGAATCCAAGCCAGATGTGGATCCGCGCTACGTAAATTTTGTCGATCTGCACAAGTGGATTCTGGCCTTGCCGGAATTCAGTGACGATCCGACGCGCGGTGGCGAGAAGGTGCTGGAGGCGGTTCAGGCGGCCTGGATCGACGAAGCAGACTGAGCCAGTCCGTGCGCTGTTAGGCAATCCCTATAAACCCGCGTATAATTCGCGGGTTTAATTTTTCGCTTTAATCACTGTTCCTGGAGTTTCACATGGCTGTTCAACGCACTTTCTCCATCATCAAGCCTGACGCTGTTGCTAAAAACGTTATCGGCGAAATCACCAGCCGTTTCGAAAAAGCCGGCCTGCGCGTCGTTGCTTCGAAGATGGTTCAGCTGTCCGACCGTGAAGCGGCTGGCTTCTACGCTGAGCACAGCGAGCGCGGCTTCTTCAAGGATCTGGTTGCTTTCATGACTTCCGGTCCAGTTATCGTTCAGGTTCTGGAAGGCGAAAACGCTGTTCTGGCTAACCGCGACCTGATGGGCGCTACCAACCCTAAAGACGCTGCTGCTGGCACCATCCGTGCTGATTTCGCCGTTTCCATCGACGAAAACGCCGTACACGGTTCTGACTCCGAAGCGTCGGCTGCTCGCGAAATCGCTTACTTCTTCGCTTCCACCGAAGTTTGCGCTCGCATTCGCTAAGCGAATTTGAGTGAGGGTGAAGCCATGATCGCATCGACCGGTAAAACCAATCTGTTGGGTCTGACCCAGGCAGAGATGGAGCAATTCTTCGAAAACATCGGGGAAAAACGTTTCCGCGCCGGTCAGATGATGAAGTGGATTCACCACTTTGGTGTCGATGATTTCGATGCCATGAGTAATGTCAGCAAGGTCTTGCGTGAAAAGCTCAAGACCTGTGCTGAAATCCGCGGCCCAGAAGTGGTCAGCGAAGATATTTCCACTGATGGCACGCGCAAGTGGGTTGTGCGAGTGGCGTCAGGCAGTTGCGTAGAAACCGTGTATATCCCCCAGGGCACGCGCGGCACCTTGTGTGTGTCGTCCCAGGCCGGCTGTGCGTTGGATTGCAGTTTCTGCTCGACCGGTAAGCAAGGTTTCAACAGCGATCTTAGCGCCGCTGAGATCATTGGCCAGGTCTGGATTGCCAATAAATCATTTGGCACTCAGCCTGCGAAAATTGATCGGGCCGTCACCAACGTGGTGATGATGGGCATGGGCGAGCCGCTGCTGAATTTCGACAATGTCGTATCCGCCATGAAAATCATGATGGACGACCTTGGCTATGGCATCTCCAAGCGCAAGGTGACACTGTCCACCTCTGGCGTGGTGCCGATGATCGATAAGCTCGGCGAGGTCATCGATGTGTCGTTGGCGTTGTCGCTGCATGCGCCCAATGATGAGTTGCGCAGCCAGCTGGTACCGATCAACAAGAAGTACCCGCTGGAAATGTTGCTGGCGGCTTGTAAGCGTTATGTCTCACGTCTCGGTGAGAAACGTGTGCTGACGATCGAGTACACCCTGCTCAAGGATGTGAACGATAAGGTTGAGCACGCTGAGGAAATGATCGCACTTCTCAAAGATGTGCCTTGCAAGATCAACCTGATTCCGTTTAATCCATTCCCCCACTCGGGGTATGAGCGGCCCAGCAATAATGCGATTCGCCGCTTCCAGGACCTGCTGCACAAAGCAGGGCACAATGTCACCGTGCGTACTACCCGTGGTGAGGACATTGATGCGGCCTGTGGCCAGTTAGTTGGCCAGGTTATGGACCGTACCCGTCGCAGTGAGCGCTATATTGCTGTGCGTGAATTGAGTAGCGAGGCCGAAACGCCGAGTTCCGCCGCCAATCAAACCTAAGGGGAGGATACCCATGAACTTGCGACCCGCTTTATTGCTGTTGGCCGCCAGTCTGTTAGCTGGTTGCGTCTCGACCGGTAATGTTGATCCGATGAAAACCGGTAAAGGTCGCGATGAGGCACGTGATGCTTACACCCAGCTGGGCATTGGCTACTTGCAGCAGGGGGCGACCGAGCGCGCCAAGGTACCGTTGAAGAAAGCTTTGGAGCTTGACTCTTCAAATGCTGACGCGCACGCCGCACTCGCGATAGTGTTCCAGATTGAAATGGAACCAAAACTGGCAGATGAGCATTTTCGCAAGGCCATATCGCAACGCAGCGGTGATGCACGATTGCTGAACAACTATGGAAGTTTTTTGTTCGAGCAGCAGCGTTATCAGGAAGCGTTGGAACGTTATACGGAGGCGTCTCAAGACAGTCTTTATCCTGAGCGATCGCGTATTTTTGAAAATCTTGGGCTGACTTCGCTACAGCTCAAGCAGCGCGATAAGGCCCGTGCCTATTTTGAGCGTTCGTTGCGTTTAAATAGCCGTCAACCACGCGCACTGATCGAAATGGCACAACTGTCCTATGACGATAAGCAATACGTACCTGCACGCGGCTATTACGACAGCTACATGTCCCTTGCGGTTGATCACGATGCCCGTAGCTTGCTGTTGGGGGTGCGCTTAGCCAAGATTTTCGAGGAGCGTGATAATGCCGCCAGCCTCGGTTTGCAGTTGAAACGACTTTATCCGGGTACCCCGGAATACCAGCAATACCTGTCGGAGCAATGATGAAAGCGGCGCAATCTGAAGTGCTAGCAGTTCCCCGTGTCAATCCGGGAGAAACTTTACGTAAGGCGCGTGAAAGTCGCGGTTGGACCGTTGCCGAGGTTGCTGCTCAGTTGAATTTGACCCCGCAACGTTTGAGTCAGGTTGAACAAGGCGCCTTCGACAAGTTACCTGGGCACACTTTCGCGCGCGGTTATGTACGGGCTTACGCCAAGCTGCTGGAAGTCGACCAGAACCGGCTGGTGCTTGAATTCGACCAATTCACCGGTAGCGACGCAGCTGGCAGCAGTGTGCATAGCCTGGGGCGAATCGAGGAACCGGTAAGCTATTCGCAACGTATTTTGCGTATGGTCAGTTTTGTCATGTTGCTGGCGCTGGCGGGCTTGAGTTTTTTCTGGTGGCAGGAGCAGGCCGAGCGTCGTGCTGAAGACCTTGCTTCGACGAGTCTTGAGCATGTTGAAGTCGATGGCGCTGATGGCACCACGCAGATTCACCCGCTGGATGAACCCGAAGACCAGGCCGTTGAAGCTGCTCAGCTGGATGCAGAAACTGCGTTGCCGCTGTTGCCCGAGGGTGCTGTTGTATTGCCAGGCTCTGTGGCTGGTGAGGCAGCAACCACGGCTGCGCCGCTCGTGCAGTCGCAAGCCTCAAATAACCTAGAAAATGTACCGGCAACGCCAGAGGCTGTAGCGCCGCAACTAGAGGCGACGCCGAGTGCTGCAGGCGCATTAGCCGTTGCGCCTGTTGAGACCGCTCCGGTGCAAGCTGGCGCGGGTGAGGCGGTTGTCAGCCTGACTTTTATTGCGGACTGTTGGACGCAGTTGACGGATGCCAATGGCAAAGTTCTGTTTAGCGGCCTCAAGCGCAAAGGCGATAACCTGCAGTTAGCCGGCAAAGCCCCCTTGGAGCTGCGCTTAGGTTATGCCCGCGGTGCACAGGTCAGCCTGAATGGGAACTCTGTCGATGTTGCGCCCTTTATCTCGGGTGAAACCGCACGTTTGAAGTTGGGTGGGCAATAACATGCATTGCGAGTCACCGATCAAGCGCCGTATCTCGCGCAAAATCTGGGTTGGTTCAGTGCCGGTGGGCGGTGATGCGCCCATCGCCGTTCAGAGCATGACCAACAGCGATACCAATGATGTGGCCGCCACAGTGGCGCAGATTCGTCGCCTGGAAGATGCGGGCGCTGACATCGTGCGTGTTTCGGTGCCGGATATGGATGCAGCCGAAGCCTTCGGTCGGATCAAGCAGCAGGTCAAGGTGCCGCTGGTCGCCGATATTCACTTCGACTACCAGATTGCTTTGCGCGTGGCTGAGCTCGGTGTTGATTGCTTGCGCATCAATCCGGGCAACATCGGTCGTGAAGATCGCGTGCGTGCCGTGGTTGAGGCTGCCCGCGACAACGGCATTCCGATACGTATCGGCGTCAATGCCGGTTCCTTGGAAAAAGACCTGCAGAAAAAGTATGGCGAGCCGACCCCAGAGGCATTGGTTGAGTCTGCGTTGCGCCATGTCGAGCATCTGGATAGGCTGAACTTCCCCGACTTCAAAGTCAGCGTAAAAGCATCCGACGTGTTTATGGCGGTTGCGGCCTATCGCTTGCTGGCCAAGCAAATCGAGCAACCCCTGCATTTAGGTATCACAGAGGCCGGTGGCTTGCGCTCCGGTACGGTTAAGTCCGCTGTGGGCCTGGGCATGCTGTTGGCTGAAGGCATCGGCGATACCATCCGGATTTCTCTAGCTGCCGACCCGGTGGAAGAAATTAAGGTTGGCTACGACATCCTTAAATCCCTGCGCCTACGTTCGCGCGGTATCAACTTCATCGCTTGCCCAAGCTGCTCGCGGCAGAACTTCGATGTAGTGAAAACCATGAACGAGTTGGAACAGCGCGTCGAAGACCTGCTGGTGCCGCTGGATGTGGCGGTGATCGGTTGTGTGGTCAACGGCCCTGGCGAAGCCAAAGAGGCGCATATCGGCCTCACTGGCGGTTCGCCCAACCTGATCTATATCGATGGCAAGCCCGCGCTCAAGCTGGGTAATGACAATCTGGTTGATGAGCTGGAAAAGCTGATCCGCCAGAAAGCAGCCGACAAGGTTGCTGCTGACGCCGCTGTGATCGTGCGCAGCTAATACTGCTAAGGAAATGAAGTGAGCAAGCCCCTGCAAGCCATTCGTGGCATGAACGATCTTTTGCCCGAGCAGACGCCGCTTTGGCGCTATTTTGAAGGCGCTGTGGCCAGCCTGCTGGATGGCTACGGTTATCGGCAGATCCGCATGCCGATCGTTGAGTTCACTGAGCTGTTTAAGCGCTCGATTGGTGAAGTCACCGATATCGTTGAAAAAGAGATGTACACCTTTGAAGACCGCAATGGTGACTCCCTGACCTTGCGCCCGGAAGGCACTGCTGCCTGCGTGCGTGCGGTGTTGGAGCACGGACTGGCTGGCGGTGGACAGACCCAGAAGTTGTGGTACATCGGGCCAATGTTCCGTCACGAGCGTCCACAGAAAGGCCGCTATCGCCAGTTTCACCAGATTGGCGTGGAGGTCTTCAATATCGATGGGCCGGATATCGATGCCGAGCTAATCGTGTTGACCTGGCGTCTTTGGGGGCTGCTGGGTATTCGTGATGCAGTAAAGCTTGAGCTCAATAGCCTGGGTACCAGCGCTGCACGTGCGGTATACCGGGATGCGCTGGTTGAGTTTCTCACCGCGCATGCCGATCAGCTGGATGAAGACAGCCGCCGCCGTATGGGCAGCAACCCGTTGCGTGTGCTTGACAGCAAATCCCCAGAAACCCAGGCCGTATTGGTTAATGCGCCGAAGCTGGCGGACTACCTGGACGAAGAGTCCCGAGTGCATTTCGAAGGGCTCAAGGCTCGTCTGGATGCGGCCGGTGTTCCATATGTGATCAACCCAAAGCTGGTGCGCGGGCTGGATTACTACAGCAAGACCGTATTCGAGTGGGTGACCGATCAACTCGGCTCTCAAGGCACTGTATGCGCCGGTGGTCGTTACGACGGTTTGGTTGAGCAGATGGGCGGCAAGCCGACGCCGGGCGTGGGTTTTGCCATGGGCATCGAACGGTTGGTGCTGTTGCTCGAAACTCTAGGTAAAGTACCGGCTGAAATCGCCCGCACGGTGGATGTTTATCTGTGTGCTTTTGGTGAGCAGGCTGAACTGGCGGCCCTGGGCTTGAGCGAGCGTTTACGCGATCAGCTGCCGAATCTGCGTTTGCAGGTGAATGCCGGCGCTGGAAGCTTCAAGAGTCAGTTCAAAAAAGCCGACAAGAGTGGTGCGTTGTACGCCTTGATTTTGGGTGAAGACGAATTGGCTCAGCAAGTGGTAGGTTGCAAGCCGCTGCGCGGTCAGGGCGAGCAACAAAGTATTGCGTGGTCGGCACTGGCCGATCATCTGGCGACCAGCGCCGTACAGGCCTGAGCGTCTGTTAAGTGGTTTAGCGAATAGGAGTGTTGGGGTGGTTTCGCGTACTGATGATGAAGAGCTGGCGGTAATCAAGGATTGGTGGCAGCAAAATGGCATGCCTTTGCTGACCGGTGTGGCGTTGGCGTTGGTGGTGGTATTTGGCTGGCAGGGCTGGCAGAAGTACCAGAGCAATCAGTCCCAGGGCGCTTCGCTGGTCTATCAGCAATTGCTGGAAGCGGCGCTGGAGCCCAGTGGCAAGCCTGACGCCAGCAAGGTCGCAGAGCTGGCTAACACGTTAAAAAATGATTTTTCCGGCACCCACTACGCTCAGTACGGCAGTCTGTTTGTAGCCAAAGTGGCGGTCGAGGCGGGCAAGCTGGATGACGCTGCTAGCGAGTTGCAGACGATTGTCGACAAGCCGGCCGATGACAATTTGGCTGAGCTGGCGCGTCAGCGCCTGGCGCGCGTTCTGGCCGCTCAGGACAAGGCAGAAGATGCTCTGAAACTCCTGGATGCTAAGGTTGCACCGGCCTTTGCCGCCAGCCGTGAAGAACTTAAGGGTGATCTGCTGGTGCAACTCGGCCGTGCCGATGATGCCCACGCGGCTTATGAAAAAGCTAAGGCTGCATTGTCTGAAGATGCCGCTGTCGGTGGCCTGCAAATGAAGCTGGATGATCTGGCAAAAGGGGATGCGTGACGTGATGCGCTGGAAGAATGCCGCACTGCTGGCCCTGGCCGTTTTGGCCGTAGGTTGCAGCAGCAATAGCAAGAAGGAACTGCCTCCGGCTGATCTGCCAAAGTTTGAGGAAGAGGTTCGCCTGCAGAAAGAGTGGAGTCGCTCGATTGGCGATGGCCAGGGTGAGTCGTTCAATATGCTGGTTCCGGCCATCGACGGTGAGCAGATCTATGCCGCCGACGTCGAAGGTCTGGTCGTGGCCATGGACCGCATGACCGGCAAGGTCATCTGGAAAGCTGATCTGGAACTGCCAGTATCCGGCGCCGTCGCCGCTGGGTATGGCCTGGTGGTAGTTGGCACGCTGAAGGGCGAAGTCGTTGCACTCGATACCGCGTCTGGTGAAGAAAAGTGGCGTGCCCGTGTAACCAGTGAAGTGCTGGCCGCGCCTGCACTCAATGGTGACGTGGTGTTGGTGCAGACTCAGGATGATCGCTTGATCGCTCTGGATATGAACACCGGTGAGCAACGCTGGATTTTCGAGAACACGCCAGCGGTACTGACCCTTCGCGGTACGAGCAGCCCAGTACTGACCAATCGTCTGGCGGTTGCCGCTCTGTCCACGGGCAAGGTGATTGCCTTGGACGCGCAGCGCGGCATACCGGTTTGGGAGCAGCGCGTAGCCATTCCGCAGGGCCGCTCCGAACTGGAGCGCGTTGTCGATATCGACGGTGGGCTGCTGCTGTCAGCGGGTACTCTGTATGCCGTGAGCTATCAGGGCCGTGTTGCGGCGATGGATTTGGAAAGCGGTCGGATTCTGTGGCAGCGTGAAGCCTCCAGCTCGGTCGGTGTGGCTCAGGGCTATGGCAGCGTCTACGTCAGCCTGGCCAGCGGTACTGTTGAAGGGATCGACGAGCGCTCAGCGTCGGCCTTGTGGAGCAACGACTCCCTGGCACGCCGCCAACTGTCGGCTCCGGAAGTGTTCTCCAGCTATATCGCGTTCGGTGACCTGGAAGGTTACCTGCACTTAGTCAGTCAGGTGGATGGTCGCTTTGTCGGCCGTACGCGTATCGACAGTGACGGCCTACGTGCCCGTCCGCTGGTCGTGGGTGACTGGCTGTATGCCTTTGGCAATAGCGGCAATTTGGTGGCAATGACCATCAAGTAATTGTTCGCTGAGGCGTTGGCGATGCTGCACAGCACTTAAGGCTGCGCCGCATCGCCAAGCCAATAAATTCTGGCCGCTGCCCCTGCAGCGGCTTTTGTATTTTCTGAAATAACCAAGTGGAGAGCCTGATGGTTCCCGTAATTGCCCTGGTGGGCCGCCCCAACGTCGGCAAGTCCACCCTGTTTAACCGCTTGACCAAGTCCCGTGACGCGATTGTCGGCGACCTGTCTGGTCTGACCCGTGATCGCCAGTACGGCGAGGCCAAGTGGCAGGGGCGAACCTACATCGTCATCGACACCGGTGGTATCTCCGGTGACGAAGAAGGCATCGACGCGAAGATGGCCGAGCAGTCGCTGCAGGCCATCGAAGAGGCCGATGCCGTGCTGTTTATGGTCGACGCGCGTGCCGGTCTGTCAGCTTCCGATCAAATGATCGGCGAGCATTTGCGTAGGCGTAACAAGCGCAGCTTTTTGGTGATCAACAAGGTCGACAACATCGACGCCGACCTTGCGCGTGCTGAGTTCTCAAGCATGGGCATGGGCGAGTCGCTGCCGATTGCCGGTGCTCACGGTCGCGGTCTCACCCAGATGCTGGAAGCCGTGCTGGGCTCCTTTCCTAAGGACGCTAATGAGCTGGCAGAGGGTGAGGAAGAGGAAGTTGTCCTTGAAGGCCAGGAAGCCAAGCGCATTCCCGGTCCAAGCGAAAAGGACGGCATCAAGCTGGCGATTATTGGCCGGCCTAACGTCGGCAAATCGACCTTGGTTAACCGCATGCTCGGTGAAGACCGGGTGATCGTGTATGACCAACCCGGCACGACTCGCGACAGTATCTATATCCCGTTCGAACGCGACGAGGAGAAGTACACCCTGATCGACACCGCTGGCGTGCGTCGTCGCGGCAAGATCTTCGAGGCGGTGGAAAAGTTCTCGGTGGTGAAAACCCTGCAGGCAATCCAGGACTCCAACGTCGTGGTGTTTGTTATGGATGCCCGCGAAGGTGTGGTCGACCACGACCTCAACCTGCTTGGCTTCGTGCTGGAAAGTGGCCGTGCTCTGGTGATCGCCCTGAACAAGTGGGACGGCATGGAGCCGAGCGAGCGTGACTACGTGAAAGTCGAGCTGCAACGCCGGCTGTTCTTCGTCGACTTCGCCGATATCCACTTTATCTCGGCGCTGCACGGCACCGGTGTGGGCAATTTGTACAAGTCGGTGCAGGCCTCGTTTAAGTCGGCGATCACCCGTTGGCCGACCAATCGCCTGACCCAAATTCTTGAAGACGCCGTGGGCGATCATGCGCCACCGATGGTCAACAACCGTCGCATCAAGCTGCGTTACGCCCACTTGGGTGGTGCTAACCCACCGTTGATCGTGATTCACGGCAACCAAGTTGATGCGGTGCCTAAGTCCTATGTCCGTTACTTGGAGAACACCTATCGGCGTGTGCTCAAACTGGTGGGTACGCCGATCCGTATCGAGTTCAAAGGTGGCGAAAACCCTTATGAGGGCAACAAAAATAGCCTCACGGATCGTCAGGTGAACAAGAAGCGGCGAATGATGACCCACCACAAGAAGGCCGAGAAAAAGCGCAAAGACAAGCGCTAAGCCTCGGCTTGAACACGCTATAAAGGCACCTTTGGGTGCCTTTTGTGTGTCTGGGGTATCGGCTATCCTGCTGCATCACTCCCAGGCTGATGAAAAACTACCTGCGTTGACAATGCTGCGTTAAAAACAGGCTCGGCAAGCCGCTTGCGGCTAACGCGCTTCAGTGCGACCCGAAAGGCGAGTGAAACAAGTAATGCTTATTTACAGCTCGTAAACTCGTGTGCGAGCCCAGTCCGCTTCCTCGCCTGTTTTTGCCTTGTCTTGCCTGCCTCGCCTGCGTTTTTCAATAGCCTGCTAGCGCTCAAACCGGATATTGCCTCGATGATCATCAGTAAGCTGCCGAATGTTGGCACCACGATTTTTACCCGTATGTCGCAGCTCGCCCTGGAAACCGGTGCGCTCAATCTGTCCCAGGGTTTTCCGGATTTCGACGGACCGCAGGCACTACGCGATGCGGTCGGTCGGCATATTGCGGCTGGGCATAATCAGTACGCCGCGATGACCGGCCTGCCCGTATTGCGTGAGCAGGTGGCGGCGAAGGTCGCGCGTAGCTATGGCCGTATGGTGAGTGCCGACAGCGAAGTCACGATCACCCCCGGTGCTACCCAGGCGATCTTCTGCGCCGTGCAGGCATTGGTTCGGCCGGGCGATGAGGTTATCGTTTTCGACCCTTGTTACGACAGCTACGAACCCGCTGTAGAACTGGCTGGCGGCCAGTGTGTACACATACCACTGGCGCTGCCGGGGTTTGTCATCGACTGGCAGCGCCTGCAGGATGCGTTGAGCGCGAAGACCCGCTTGATTATCCTCAACAGCCCACACAACCCCAGTGGCGCGTTGCTGTCAGGGGCTGAACTTGATCAGCTGGCAGCATTGATTCGTGAGCGTGATATTTACCTGATCAGTGATGAGGTTTATGAGCACCTGGTGTTCGATGGCGCTAAGCACGCCAGCATCCTTGCCCATGACGAGCTGTATCAGCGCGCTTTTGTAGTCAGCTCCTTCGGCAAAACGTACCACGTCACCGGCTGGAAAACCGGCTATGTGGTGGCCCCTCCGGCCTTGAGCGCCGAGTTGCGCAAGGTGCACCAATACGTCAGTTTCTGCGGGGTAACCCCGCTGCAATGGGCGTTGGCGGACTATATGGCCGAGCATCCTGAGCATGTCGAAGAGCTGCCAGCGTTTTACCAGGCCAAGCGTGATCTGTTCTGTGATTTGCTGGTCGGCTCACGTTTTAGCTTTAGCCGCACGGCCGGTACCTTTTTCCAGCTGGTCGATTACTCGGCTATCCGTCCTGATCTGGATGACCTCGCCATGGCCGAGTGGTTGACCCGTGAGCAGGGTGTCGCGGCGATCCCGTTGTCGGTGTTTTACCAAGCGCCACCGAAGGATCTACGTCTGGTGCGTTTCTGTTTTGCTAAGCGTGAGGAAACCCTAAGGCAGGCGGCGGAAAAATTATGCGCGATATAAGCCAGTTGGCGGATCTTGAGTTAGCCCTGATTCAAACCACGTTGGCCTGGCAGGACCCCGCGGCTAACCGTGAGCATTTCCACGCACTGTTGCAACAGGCGCGAGGTGCCGATCTGATCGTGCTGCCGGAGATGTTCAGCACGGGCTTTTCCATGGACTCCGCCGCGCTGGCCGAGCCCGAGAACGGCCCCAGCACGCAATGGCTGTTAGCCCAGGCGCAGGCATTGCAAGCGGTGGTGACTGGCAGTTTGATTATTCAGGCCGCTGACGGTACTTACCGTAATCGGCTGCTCTGGGCGCGACCGAATGGCAGCCTGGCGCACTACGACAAGCGTCATCTTTTCCGTATGGCCGGCGAGCACAAACACTACAGCGCCGGCGAGCAGCAGGTGCTACTGGAGGTGAAGGGCTGGCAGGTGCGGCCGCTGGTCTGTTACGACCTGCGCTTTCCTGTCTGGAGCCGCGATTCGCAGGCGACTGATTTGTTGCTGTATACCGCCAACTGGCCAGCGGCGCGGCGTCATCATTGGAATCGTCTACTGCCGGCGCGGGCCATCGAGAACCTGTGTTATGTGGCAGCGGTGAATCGCATTGGTGAAGACGGTAAAGGCTATGCCTACAGCGGCGATAGCCAGGTGCTGGACTTTCAGGGCGAGTTGTTGCTTGAGCCCGGCGCTGCAGATGGGGTGTTTCGGGTCGCGCTCAAGGCGGCAGAGTTGGCAGCCTACCGTCAGCGCTTCCCGGCGCATCTGGATGCCGATGTGTTTAATCTGATGGATTAATCGGCGTGGCTCATTGCTTGAGGTAGTGGTCGTAGATCGCCTGGTAGCGCCCGCTGGTCTTGAGGTGTTCGAGGCCGGCGTTGAAGTCGTCACGGATTTGCGGGTCACGAAACACTGGGCGGTAATTCTGCGGGTCCTCTTCGACGAATTGATGCAGTTGTACGGTCTTGGCTTTGAACAGTGTGGTGCGCTCCAGCAGCAGTTCGAAGTAGCGGAAGATATTTGTATCGCTGAGCACCAGGTCATAACGCGCTTTGTTCAGCCCGAGTACCTGTAATTCTTGATTATTTTGCTCGAAATACAGGCCATCTTGTTGGCTGCCAGCCAGCCACTCGGGGTAGCGCTGCACGGCGCCGGGAAAGGCCACGATGCTTAGGCCTTTGAGGTCGGCCGGGGTCTTGATCGTGAGACCACGGCCCTTAAGGCTGACGAATACGTTGTGATAAAGCACGGCCGGCTCGCCATAGTGAGCACCTGCTGCAGCAAGGTCCTGACCCAGGTCGGTCATGGCGGCATCCACTTCACCTTGGCGAAATGACAAGGGTACGCGGGCCAGCGGAAAGTACCGCGGCTCAAGGTGATGGCCGCGAAAGGCGAGGGCTTCGCCTATCACTTCCAGTTCGATGCCGCTGTCGCTTTCCGGAAAACAGAAGGGTGGAATCTTTTCACCAAAAGCCATTACTACCGTGGCGGCCAAACTGCTTGTGTTGCATGCCAATAGCAGTGAGAGAAGCCATACCCATCGTGTTAATAAACGCATGCCTAGGTGCTCCCACGATCGATTAATTGCAGTGTAGATGCCGTATGTGTGGCTGCCATGCCCATGGTCAGATAAGCACCTATGAGTGAGCGCGCGCGATGGCCACCTGCTCAGCTGCGCTGGCTTCCAACCGCAATTTTTCACTGCGTAGAAAGTCGCGTAACTGATGGAGGTCGGCAATCTTCTGCTCTACCTCGGCTAACTTGTGCGTGACTAATACCGCACCTTGCGCGCAGTCCATCTGCTGCTCGCGTCTCGCCTGGAGAATTTCGCGGATCTCGCCGAGGGAGAAACCCATGTTTTGCGCTTGTTGGATGAACGTCAGGTCCTCCAGTGCCTGCGGGTTGTAAGCGCGGTAATTATTGCCAGATCGCGTGGTATGGATCAGCCCGAGGCTTTCGTAATAGCGAAGGGTGTGACGACTGGCGCCGCTGCGTTTTTCCAACTCACCAATGCGCATGAAAATCTCGCTTGACTGTAGAGTGTGCTCAACAGTTTAGCCTGCTCGAGTCATCAATAGCTCGGGGAGATTGACCATGAATACACACTGTTTGGTAACCGGTGGCAGCGGCTTTATCGGCCAGCATCTTGTGGCGGCACTGACTCGCAAAGGCCATACCGTCACCCTGCTGATGCGCCGCCCGCACACGTTGCCTGAATTGCGTTTGCAGATCGATCACCTCGGTGGGCAAGGGGCGCTGCTATCGGCCGTGTCGGGGGATTTGGCGCAGGTGGATCTGGGCCTGGATGCCGCGGCCCTTGAGCAGGTGAGTCAAGCGGCGGTGATCTTTCATCTGGGAGCGCAGTTTGCCTGGGGGTTGCCTGCCGAACAGGCGCGCCAAGTGAATGTCGAGGGCGCCCTGGCTGTGGCCAGGTTGGCCGCGCAGCAGGGCAGTCGCCTGCTTATGGTCGGCGGCTTTATGCTGGCCAATCAGGCGCATCTGCAGTGTCTTGGTGTCGACCTCGTCACCCCGCAGAACACGGATTGGAGCGCTGTCTACCGGCGTGCAGGGGGGTATGAAGGCAGCAAGTTGGAGGCGCACTTTCGGGTTGTGGCGGCCATGCGCGAGTGGCGCGCGGAGTTGACGGTGGTGCATCCCGCCACCGTTTGTGGCCATAGCCAGAGTGGGCATATCTTGAAGGCGCAGCCTTTGGCCGGCTTGATAGGCAACCTTGCGGGGGGCCGTTTGAGTGCAATCCCTGGTTCAGCGGCGCACTGGCTGCCGTTGATTAGTGTGGATTTTCTAGCTGAATTGATGGTGGCCGCCGCATTCGATGAGCGGCAGGCCGGGCAGGAGATACTGGCGTTGGATGCACGCACGCCAAATCTGCAGGGTGTGTTGCAACTCTTGGCGCATGTGCTGGATGTGCGTGCACCAAGCCGACATTTGCCGATACCCCTTTTGCGCGTGCTGTTGAAGGTGCCTGGTGTGTCGCGGTTGTTGCGCACCGATGCCGAGTCACTGGATTTTATCCAAACCACACGTTTTGATACCGCAGCGGCTGAGGCGTTGGCGGTACGCCACGGATTGAGCTGGCCCGATATGGCGCAAACTCTACGGCTGACCGCACGTTACCTGGCGGGGGCGTCTTCAGCAGCTTAACGCTGAAGCTTGCGCCACCCCTGGCCTGATTTACCGTAAGGTCAGGGGTGGTAAGTGCATGCGGCAGGGGCGTCAGCTCATGCGTGGATAATCGGTGTAACCCTCGGCGCCGCCGCCATACAAGGTATTGCCGTCCAGTGGGTTGAGGTCGGCGCCGGCCTGGAAGCGGGCAAGTAGATCTGGGTTGGCAATATAAGGGCGGCCGTATGCCACCAGGTCAGCGAGGCCTTCGGCGATGGCCTGTTCACCGCTTTCGGCTGTTTGCCCGCCTGCGATAATCAGGGTGCCGGTATACAGATCGCGCAGTGCGCGCAGCAACGCATCAAAGCCTTCGAAGGTGCCGCCTAACCAGTCCGGACGGTTGACGTGCAAGTAGGCCAGGTTACGGCTGTTAAGTTGCTTAACCAGATAGCTGAAGGTCTCCAGCGGATTGGCATCATTAACATCGCCAAAGGTGCCCATAGGCGAAATACGAATACCGACCTTGCGGCTGTCACCCACCGTGCTCACGGCGGCATCGACTACCTGCAGTACCAGGCGCGCACGGTTCTCGACTGAGCCGCCATAAGCATCGCTGCGTTGGTTGCTGTTGGAGCAGAGGAATTGGTCCAACAGGTAGCCGTTGGCGGCATGCACTTCCACACCATCAAAACCGGCCTTGATGGAATTAGCGCTGCCCTGAGCGTAGGCCGCTACTACACCTGGCAGTTCGCTCAGTTCCAGTGCGCGCGGCTTGGCCGTGGCGGCTTTGTGATGACTGCCGTCGGCCTCGACCACATAGCACTCAGCCTTCGCCTGGATGGCGGAGGGTGCCACCGGGTCAGCGCCATTGGGCTGCAGCAGTGGGTGGGAAATGCGCCCGACATGCCAGAGTTGCAAGAAAATACGCCCGCCGGCCTCATGTACCGCTTGTGTAACGTGCTGCCAGCCGGCCACTTGCGCCTCGCTGTGGATACCTGGGGTCCAGGCGTAGCCTTGGCCCTCAGGGCAGACTTGGCTGGCTTCGCTGATGATCAAACCTGCGTTGGCGCGTTGGGCGTAGTAACTGGCATTAAGCTCCCCCGGAACATTACCAGGTAGGCTGCGTTGGCGCGTCAAAGGCGCCATCACTAAGCGGTTGGGCAAAGTTAGAGTGCCCAGTTGCAGCGGCGTGAGCAGGTGTTTGATCGTCATGAAGCCTCCATCAAGGTCGTCGAAGTGGCTGGTATGAGCCATGGCGGCTATTATGCGCGTGGCGATCTTTTTGGGAAGTACGTACGATAAGGGCTGTAACTTACTTAAAGGTAACTTGTGATGGCTGAACAGCAATCGGAAGGCGTTGAAAACAAGCGCCTGATGCAGGGTGACAAGGTCTACAGCACACCGATGGATGTCACCTTGGAGGTGATCGGTGGCAAGTGGAAGGCACTGCTGGTGTATCGCTTACTTAATGCTCCGTTGCGCTTTTCCGAATTGAAGCGGCTGGTGCCGGACATCACTGAAAAGATGCTGACCCAGCAGTTGCGCGAACTGGAGCGTGTAGGCGTACTGACTCGCACGGTGTTTGCTGAGGTGCCGCCGCGGGTGGAGTATTGCGTGACCGAGCACGGCGCCACATTACAGCCGGTGCTGGCCGCCATGTGTGAATGGGGCCGTAGTCATTGGCAGCAGCAGGGCGAATAAGGCGGGTCGGCTATTTCAGGCCGCTATCGGGTATGACCCCATAGCGGCCTGCGCCATTTAGGCGGCTTGTTCGGCCGCTTGGCCAATGGCGCGGTTCAGTGCGCTGAACAGCGCGCGAAAGCTTGCCGTGGTCAGGTTTTCGTCGATGCCGACGCCGTGTAGGGCGCGACCGCCGTTAACGCGTAGCTCGATATAGGCCGCTGCCTTAGCGTTGGTGCCCGCGCCGATGGCGTGTTCGCAGTAATCCATGATCTCCACGGCGACAGGCAAGCCGGCGACCAGCGCTTCCAGCGGGCCTTTACCGATGCCGCGCCAGTGCTGGGTTTCACCTTCGCTGACGATCTCGACGTCGACCGCGCTGGTACCGTTCTCTTCCTGCAGGCGGTGGCCTTTCAGTGCATAGGGCGTGGTGGCTTGCAGGTATTCGCTGTCGAGCAATTTGTAGATCTGCGCAGCACTCATTTCCAGGCCGAGGCGGTCGGTTTCTCGTTGCACGACTTGGCTGAACTCGATCTGCATACGGCGCGGCAGGTTAATGCCGTATTCCTGTTCGAGTAGGAAGGTGATGCCGCCTTTGCCGGACTGGCTGTTGACCCGAATCACCGCCTCGTAATCTCGGCCAATATCGGCAGGGTCAATCGGCAGGTACGGCACTTCCCAAACGGCATCGGCCTTTTGTTGGGTAAAGCCTTTACGGATCGCATCCTGGTGCGAGCCGGAGAAGGCGGTGTGCACCAAGTCACCGGCATACGGGTGACGTGGGTGCACCGGGATCTGGTTGCAGTCCTCGACCACCTTGCGCACGGCGTCGATATCGGAGAAATCCAGCTGCGGGTTCACACCTTGGGTGTAGAGGTTCAGCGCCACGGTCACCAGGCAGACGTTGCCGGTACGCTCGCCGTTGCCGAACAGGCAACCTTCAACGCGATCCGCTCCGGCCATGACCGCCAACTCGGTGGCGGCGACGCCAGTACCCCGGTCGTTGTGGGTGTGCACGCTGAGCAGCACGCTGTCGCGCTTATCGATATGGCGACCAAACCACTCGATCTGGTCGGCGTAGTTGTTCGGCGTGGCGCACTCGATGGTGGCGGGCAAGTTGAGGATCAGCGGCTGGGCCGGGGTGGGCTGGAACACCGCGATTACCGCGTTGCACACCTCGACGGCAAAGTCGGTTTCAGTGCTGCTAAACACTTCCGGAGAGTACTCAAAGCCCCACTGGGTTTCTGGCGCAGCATCGGCCAGGCGCTTGATGGTTTTGCCAGCGGCTACGGCGATGGCTTTGACGCCCGCTTTGTCCTGATTGAAGACGATTTTGCGGAAGCTCGGCGCGCAGGCGTTGTAGTAATGCACGATGGCTTTCTTCGCGCCCTTGAGCGACTCGAAGGTGCGCTCGATAAGGTCGTCGCGGGCTTGGGTCAGCACCTGGATGGTTACGTCATCGGGGATGTGGCCACCTTCGATCAGCTCGCGAACGAAGTCGAAATCGGTCTGTGAGGCGGACGGGAAACCCACTTCGATTTCCTTCAGACCCACGGCCAGCAGGCACTTGAAGAAACGCATCTTCTTCTCGGCATCCATCGGCTCGATCAGCGACTGGTTGCCATCGCGCAGGTCGGTGGATAGCCAGATAGGCGCTTTGTCGATGATCTTGTCCGGCCAGGTGCGATCCGGGATGGCAATCTGGGTGAACGGACGGTATTTGTTGGATGGATCTTTCAGCATGCTCATGAGGCAATCCTTTTAGCGCGGCGGCAATCGGCGAACCGGGCAGAATTTGAAAAATAAGGCAGGGCGTGGTTGTCAGGTATTAGCCACGCAGTCGTTGGCTGGCCAAGCAGAGTGCCGCGCCCGCTCCCGGCGGGCTAGCGGCATATCCCACACCCCTGTGGGTCTTGGCTGTTGGCGCAGCAGAATAAGGGTGTGATTAGTGTGCATGGCGTCAACCCTAACCAGCGAGGGTAAAGCGTGCAAGCATTGATAGAAAAACGCTTTCTGATTGCGTGATTGGGTTTTTTTTGGGTTTTTTTTGCGGTGATGTATCGAATATATAGCGCCGATTGCGAGCGCTTAACTGAGCAGGCTTAGCACGGCTTGAGGCCGTTGATTGGCTTGGGCAAGCACGCTTTGCGCGGCCTGCTGAATGATTTGTCGAGAAACAAGGTTTGAGGTTTCTGCAGCGAAATCAGTGTCGAGGATGCGTGAGCGGCTGGCGGCTGAATTCTCGGCAATGCTTTGCAGGTTGTTGATGGTGCTTTCCAGGCGATTTTGCAGGGCTCCCATATAGCCACGCTGACGGTCGATATAGGCCAGTGCATCATCAATGTCCATCACCGCTAGGCCAGGGGTCTTGCTGAGGTCCAGGCGGCTCAAGGCCAGCGCATCAGCACTGAATGCACTAAAGCCGATTTCTATCGTTTCGTAGGCCTCTGCTCCAATCTGGAACTGGGTGAGGGCATTTCCACCTACGCCAGTGGCGTTAAACAGTTTTGGTTCAACCAATTCGAAGCCTTGCGAGCCCGGCAGACCGGTGCCCTGATTGCGCAGTACGTTCTCGGCGGTGAATACATTGCCGCCGTCGGCATCGAAACCTCCAATGGCGCCGGTGTCGGCGTTGGTCAGGTCCAGGCTGGCGATATAGGTAGCCGCATCGGTATTGAATTTTGTCTGGAAGTCCGCCAGTCCAGTGAAGGCACCCTTGCTGGCGTTGGTCAGGGCTTGGTCCAGGGTTGAGCCACTGTTTTGCTTCAAGTAGCCCATGATGTCTTTGATGCCTGCACCCCCTGAGGTTTTAATCTCTTCATGCATATAACGGATGGCCGCATAACCACCGGAGTAACCGGCTGAGCCGCTTACATCATCGGCGTTAAATGCTGCCAAAATAGCAGCAGTATTGGTGCCGCCAGCGGTGTCTCCAGACAGGCGCTCGTCAGCCCCCTGCACAGCCTCGGCGCTGCCCTCGATAAACCAGCTGGGCAGCCCGGCAAAGTTCATGGTGCGGCCCATGACGGCATGCGCCATCTCGTGGGCAATGACCCGGTCGGTGTATTGCGGCGTACTGCCGCCGTTGGGCAGGCTTGAGGCATCGAAGTAGGCCAGGTTGACGTTGAGAACCTGATTAAAGATCTTCCCGCCAGCGCCCGAGCTGCCTGAAACAGAAGCCAGTGCTTGGCTGGATGAGTCGTTGCTAAAGGTGATTTTCAGTTCAGCACCATCCGCGCTCAGGCCGAACGCATCGGCCACTCGCTGTTCACCTTCGCTGATCCAGAAACCTTTCAGGGCATTGAGCACGGCCCTCTGGTCGAGATCGCCGAGAACCGAGAAGGTGCCTTGGTCAAATACCTTTCGCCCAGCAAAGGTCGTGGTTTCGTTTACGCGGTTGATCTCTTGCAGTAGCTGTTGGGCTTCTTGGTCCAGGGCCGTGCGCTCACTGGCTCCGTTGGAGCCGTTCATGGCCTGCAAACCGAGCGCGCGAATGCGCTGCAGGGCATCGGTGACGCTTTGCAACGCGCCTTCACCTACCTGCAGCAGCGATATGCCGTCGTTTGCATTGCGCGTAGCCACATTCAGCCCCCGCACTTGCGAGGTCAGACGGTTGGAGATTTGCAGCCCGGCGGCATCGTCCTTCGCGCTGTTGATGCGTTGTCCGGTGGACAGACGCTGCAGCGAAGTATTGAGGGCCGTGCTGTTGCTCTCCAGTTGGCGACGTGTAAATGACGACGAGATGTTGGTATTAACCGTCAGCATCTTCGTGCGTACCCACTCAACCGGACGGAAAGCCCGGCGTCACAGGCTTAGTCGGCAGACGCTGGAGAGTCTTGAAATGGTTAAGGCGAAAGCCGACGAACGGTTATGGCGTAAAAGCGCCAATAAAAATCGCCGGATCGACCCGGGCGTCGTTCAAGCTGACATTCCAGTGCAAGTGCGGACCCGTGGCGCGGCCAGTGGCGCCAACCTTGCCGAGCGCGCCACCACGCAGCAGCTCATCGCCGACTTTTACCCCGATCACCGAGAGGTGGCAGAACATGCTGATCAAGCCCTGGCCGTGATCGACAAACACGGTTTTACCGTTGAAGAAGTAATCGCCCGTCAGGATGACCTTGCCCGCAGCGGGGGCTTTGATCGGGGTGCCGCTATTGGCGGCGAAGTCCAGGCCTGAGTGCGGGTTGCGCTCCTCGCCGTTAAAGAAGCGGCGCAAACCGAAGGGGCTAGAAAGCGGCCCGTTGACCGGCTTGTCGAATAGCAGGTTACTCGGCTGGCGCGGGCTGAATTGTTGGTAGGCGCGGGTTTGTTCGGCCATCTCGCGCTCGATGCGCGCAAGGTTTTTCGCGTTCGGATTGACCTGTTGCTGGTTCTTGATAGTGATGCGCTGTTCGCTGTAATGCTTGTTGTCGACTTGGAAAGTCAGCGTCTGGCCGCCGTTGACGCTGATGTTCTGGCTGCCTGGTTTGGCGCTGAGCGGCACGCCGACAATTGCAATCCAGCGCTGTTGATCTTCTTTGATCACCAATACCGGTTTGTTCTGATAGCGCACGCTGGGCGCCGTTTCTTCTGCGCCCAGATCAACCACTGCCACGCCGCCGGGAACCGGCTTATTCAGCAGGCGGCTGATAAAGCCGTCGGCATGCGCGGGTAGGGCAAGGCAGAGGGTGATAAAGCAAATAAACAGGCGCATAGGGATACCAGTGTGTGGATGTTTAAGCGTGATGATTCTGTAGGTGTTAACCGCGCGGTCGTCTACTGAGCTGCGTTGCTGCTGTCACAGGGCGCTAGCCATCGGTCGGGCTTGCGCAGTTATAACGTGCGCCTCATCGTTGTTGCGGGTGGTTATTGGTTTGCCCGGTGTGGCCATCTTAGCGTTTCGCGCGCCGGTATTGCCCGGGTGCGACGCCGGTCGTCTGGCGAAAAGCGCGGCCGAAGTTGGCGGCGTCGCTGTAGCCCAGCAATTGAGCAATATCGCTGACTGAGTAGCGCGCATCGCTAAGCAAGCGGCACGCGAGTTGCTGTTGCTGGGCGCTGCATAGGCTGCGGAAGCTGGTGCCGTGTTCATCCAGGCGGCGGATGAGCGTTCGCGGGGACAGGGCCAGTGCGGCTGCCAGGTCAACCAACCGAGGGTGGCTGATCGGGTCGCCGAGGGTGGTGAGTTGATCGAAATGGGCCGTTAGCCAATGCTCGGCGCGGGTCAGAATATCTTTGCGGTGGCGCAGGTTATCCAGTGCTTCGCGGCAGCGCATCAACGCTGCGCGGTAGGTTTTTTCGTCATGCAGGGGGCACGGTAGACGGCGCAGCTCGGCGGGCATTTTGAAGGCCGTAGTGGTGGCGTCGAACGTGCACCTGCCACTGAAGTGCTGGGCATACAGCGGCGCATGAGGGGGAGCGGGCCAGGCAAACTGCAACGTGACCTCGCTGGCGCTATGACCCATTACCGCTTCGACATAACTGCTGGCGATTTGCATCAGCACGTCAATCAGCGGCAGTTCCAGCTCGCCCAATGGATAGCGCTGAGTGTCCACCGTAAGGCAGTACTGGTTGTGCTCCTGGCTGGCGCTGAAGCCGATGAAGGGCGCGCGTATTTGCGCAAACTGCACCAGAACATCCAGCCCTTCGCCTAAAGTCGGTGCGCTGAGCGCGGCAAAGCCGAGTGGGCCATGACTGTTGATGTTGAGCTGCTGACCGAATATCAGCCCCCAGTCACTGCGCCCAGCCAGCGCCATAACGTTGCGGAAAATCTGCAGTTGTTGCGCGGCATTGATGTAGGTGGTGGTGGCCGGCAGGGTTTCCCCCAGCCCTGTGCCCGCCAGAAGCTTGCCCGCCTGCTGCGGCCAGCGCTGTAGCAAGAGCCGGGTGTAGGTACTGGGTGTGGGCAGTTGGCTGAGTTCGTTGTTCATGGGTCGAGTATGGCGATAAATGACCAGTAATTCGTCATTAACTGCAATTTAAGTCAGCCCATCGTGACCTTAGAGTGATAAGCACAACAAGTGTCCCTGAGGACTAGTCAATGCATCAGTTCACTGTGCAGCACCCCGAGCAAGGCGAAATTATCTACCAAGACCGCAAACGCTACCTGTGGCTCGTGTCGTTGCTCTATCCCTTGATTGCCCTTAGCGGCATCGGCTTGTTCTACCTCACAGGCAATCAGTGGGTGTTCGTCGTGCCTTTGGTTATCGCCTATATCGGCATCAGCGCACTTGACTGGCTGATTGGCGAGGATCGCAATAATCCGCCCGAGGAGATCGTGCCGCAGCTGGAAGCGGATGCGTATTACCGCTGGTTACCCATCCTGACGGTACCCATGCACCTCCTGGTGCTGGTGATCTTTGCCTGGTTTATCGCCAATCACGACCTGGGCCTGCCTGCCTTTCTTATGCTGACCCTGACCGCCGGTCTGTATAGCGGCTTGGGTATCAACACCGCCCATGAGTTAGGCCACAAAAAGCCGGCATTGGAACGCTGGATGGCGCGCATCGCGTTGGCTGCGTCGGGTTATGGGCATTTCTGTGTCGAGCATAACCGTGGCCATCATCGGCATGTGGCCACCCCAGAAGACCCGGCCAGCTCGAAGATGGGCGAGAACATTTACCAATTTGCCTGGGCAGAAATACCGGCCGGCTTTCGCCGCGGCTGGGCGTGTGAAAAAGAACGGATGGAGCGCCAGGGTAAGTCGGTTTGGCACCCCAGTAACGAAGTGCTGCAATCCTATGCGCTGACCCTGGTTGTCCAGGGCGCGCTGATCGTGGCGTTCGGCTGGATCATGCTGCCGTTTCTGCTGCTGCAGAATTTCTTTGGCTGGTGGCAGCTGACCAGTGCCAATTACATCGAACACTACGGCCTGCTGCGTCAGCGCAAGCCCAATGGAGGCTATGAGCACTGCCAGCCGTGGCACAGCTGGAACGCCGACTACATCGCCTCCAACCTGCTGCTGTTTCAGTTGGAGCGCCACTCTGACCATCACGCCCATCCGACCCGACGTTATCAGAGCCTGCGCAGCTTCCCCAGCCTGCCTACGTTGCCGACCGGTTATTCCGGTATGTATGCCCTGGCGATGGTGCCTGCGCTCTGGTACCGCGTGATGGACAAGCGTTTGTTAGCGCTGCCGCATATTGCTGGCGACTTTGACAAGATCAATATCGCCCCCGGCCGACGTGCCGAACTTGAGGCGCGCTATGCAGGCGTCAGCGTCCAGCAGCCTGCAGTGCAGGAGGCGTAAATGGCCAAGTACATCTGTCCCGGCTGCGGTTATCAGTACGACGAAGTGCTCGGCGAACCTCGCGAGGGCTATGTCCCCGGCACCGCTTTTTCCGACTTGCCCGAAGGGTTTGTCTGCCCCGATTGTGCGGTGCGCGCGAAGGAGGATTTTGAGTTAGTCGAGGAGTGACAAGGTAATCGGGGCGAGGTGGTTATCTTCCACGCGCACGATCAACTCGCCCTCGCCCAACTTGGCGTGTAAGCGCTGGCCGGGGCGGGTGTCGGCTGCGTTGCGAATAGCGCGGCCGCGTTCGTCGAGCAGAATGCTATAGCCACGACCGAGGGTTGCCAGCGGGCTGACCGCATGCAGCGTGTGTACCTGGCTGTGCAGCTGCAGGTGACGCTGTTTGAGCCCTTCACGCATGCTGCGTTGCAGGCGCTCGCTGAGGGCTTGCAAGCGCTGATCAAGCAGCTTGAGGTTACGCTCCGGGTGCAGGCTGAGCAGCCGGGTCTGCAGGTGGGTCAGGCGTTCGCGGCGGTTCTTCAGCTGACGTTCAAAGGCACGGCTGAGGCGCATTTCCAAGTCATCCACGCGCTGGGCGTGCTGACGCAAGCGTTCGCCGGGATGGCGCAAGCGTCGCTGCAAGCCGTCCAGGCGCATACGCTCGCGCTCCAGGCGGTGTTGCATGCGCAGGTTCAGGCGGCGCTTAAGGTTATGCAGGCGTTGCACCAGCTCACTGCTGTCAGGCGCCAGCAGTTCAGCAGCGGCTGAGGGTGTTGGTGCACGCACGTCGGCGACAAAATCGGCGATAGAAACATCAGTTTCGTGGCCGACGGCGCTGACGATGGGCGTAATGCACGCAGCAATGGCACGGGCCACCGGCTCTTCGTTAAAGCACCAGAGGTCTTCTAGCGAGCCACCGCCACGGGCCAGGATCAGCGCATCGAAGCCTTTCGCATCGGCTATGCCAAGCGCGCGGACGATTTGCGCGGTGGCGTCGCGGCCCTGCACGGCAGTCGGGATCAGGGTCAGCTCGACCTGCGGCGCGCGACGGCGGAACACGCTGATGATGTCGCGGATTACTGCGCCAGTCGGCGAGCTAATAATGCCGATGCGTTTCGGGTGGGGCGGCAGGGCGACTTTTTGCTCGGCTGAGAACAAGCCTTCAGCGCTGAGTTTCTCCTTCAGTGCCTCGAAGGCTAGACGTAAAGCGCCATCGCCGGCCGGCTCGACCGCATCGAGAATCAGCTGGTAATCGCCGCGCCCTTCAAACAGTGAAACCTTGCCGCGCACCTTCACCGCCAGGCCATCACGCAAGGCCTGGCGCACCTTGGCGGCGTTTTGCCGGAACAACGCGCAGCGCACCTGGGCCTGGCTGTCTTTAAGGGTGAAGTAAATATGCCCGGACGCCGGCTTGGCCAGGTTGGAAATTTCCCCCTCGACCCAAATACCGCCGAATACATCCTCCAGCAGCAGGCGCGCGCGGTTGTTCAGCTGGCTGACGCTGAGCACCTCGCGGTCGAGGTTCAAGCGTTGGAAGGGGTCTTTGATCATGGTCGGCATCATACGTCCATGGCGGCATAAGCCAAAGGCAGGCCGTTGCGAAATAGCACTAAAGAAAGTTGCTTCAGGGCCGAAAGATTCGTATCAACCAGTCCGTCACTCGGTCTGGCAGCTGCACGGCTTGATCGGATAGCAGTATGGCCTTAACCGTCAACACCAACGTTGCCTCGCTTAATACTCAGCGCAACCTGAATGCCTCGTCGAAAGGCCTGGATATCTCGTTGCAACGGCTGTCCACCGGCTTTCGCATCAATAGCGCCAAGGATGATGCCGCGGGTCTGCAAATCAGCAACCGACTCACCAGCCAGATCAATGGCTTGGGCGTGGCTACGCGCAACGCCAATGACGGTATCTCGCTGGCGCAAACCGTTGAGGGCGCGTTGCAGCAGTCCACCAGCATTTTGCAGCGCATGCGCGACTTGGCCTTGCAGTCGGCAAACGGTTCTAACGGCGCCAGCGAGCGTGCCGCCCTGCAGGGTGAGGTATCGCAACTGCAGCAGGAGCTGGATCGGGTCGCGCAGACCACCAGCTTTGCCGGGCGCAAGGTGCTCGATGGCAGTTTTGGTTCGCAAACCTTTCAGGTGGGCGCCAATGCGTATGAAGGCATCAACGTGTCGATTGGTTCTGCGGCGACCGATCGTATTGGTGCACAGCGTTACGACAGCAGTGGGGCTGCGGTGGTGGGCGGCGCATTAGGTTTTGTTGAGCTAAGCACGCCGGGCGGTACGGCTGGTTATGGCGGCGCCAGCGGTACTATTGTGGGTAAATTGGGTACGGCAGACTTTACCTATGCGGCGGGTGCGGCGGGTACGGCTTCGGTGCCGGGTACTGTGGTTTCAGGGCCTGGGGCGATCATCACGAATACTGTCCCAACCACTGCCCCTGGAACAGTTAGCGGTTTGCTGGTGCGAGTCAATGGAGGGCCCTTGCTAGATCTTGGGACTTTTGATCCTGATGGCGGTGTTGGTGGTTTTAACGTTAATGTGCTTGCAGACAGGATCAATAACGCAGCGGGAGCTTTTTCTGTGACCGCCAATGGCCCAAATCAATTGCAGCTTAATGTTGCAACTAGCATCCAGTTTGAGCTGGCCCCCGGTGCAGATGCCGCCAACATTACGGCGCTGACCGGTTTTAGTGCCGGGGTGCTCGGCACTGCCGGCACCGTTGGTGCTGGCGGTGCGACTAATGCTACAAGCGCCCGCGATGTAGCACAGGCGGTTAATAGAGTCAGCGATACCACCGGTGTGAGCGCCATGGCCTACACCTCGGCGGAGTTGAGTGGGCTGGCGGCGGGGGCTGTGAGCTTTAGCCTGTATGGCAGTAATAACGCCAGCCAGGCCGAAGGCGTGCGTATCTCCGCTAATGTCGATGACGCCAGCAACCCCAGTGCTCTGATTGACGCCATTAATAAAGAAACGGGTAAAACCGGGATCGCCGCCAGCCTCGGGGATAACGGCAAGATCAAGCTGGTGAGTGAGCGTGGTGATGCGATCATGCTGGCCAGCTTCCGCAACGGTGACAGCGCGACGGCGGCCACCTTGGAGGGTTTCGAGTTCGACGACCGTGAAGGCGATGGCCTGGCGTCGCTCGGGCAGGCAACCATCAATGGCGATGGCACCGGTGGCGGGCGTGTGGACGGTATTGTGCGCTATGAGTCAGCCGATACCTTCCGCATCACGGATGTTGATACTGACCTGAGCCAGCGCTCGGGCAGTGAGTTCAGCCTGCTGGATCATGTGGCGGATATCGACATCAGCACAGCCGGTGGTGCACAGAGTGCCTTGGGCGTGCTCAATGGTGCGATCAGCAATCTGGATAGCCAGCGTGCCCAGTTGGGTGCGGTGCAAAACCGTTTGGAAAACACCATCGCCAACCTGCAAAACATCGGCGAGAACGCCTCAGCGGCGCGCAGTCGTATTCGCGATACCGACTTTGCCGCAGAGACCTCTGAGCTGACCAAAAACCAGATTTTGCAACAGGCCGGCACAGCCATTCTGGCTCAGGCTAACCAGTTGCCGCAGGCCGTGCTTAGCCTGCTGGGCTAATGGTTTAGCGGATTCGCTCCCGTTAACGAGTGTTTACCGCTTCGGTTGCCCGTGGCGGGGTTTACGCTGGTTTGTCTATTTAGGGCTGTTAAGCTGCGCGCCTTTTCCGTGAGGCCACCGTTATGAGCGAGCAGCAAGCCATCATCGTGCCGCAGATTTCCAGCTTTCCTGGCCATGAGGCGCGGGCGCGGTTGATTGTGCGTTGGCTGGTTAAGCAGGCCATCATCGAAGAACAGCTAACCACCTGCGGGCGTACCTATAAGCATATGGGCTATGGCATTGGCGAGGGTGCACGACGGGTGGTTGAACGGCCTGAGTTGCTACCGTTCGGCCAGGCCGTGCATGGCTTGGAAATCATCTATAAGCGCTGTATCTACACACCGACCGCAAATTTTCTGGAAGAGGCGGGCTGCGCGCAGTGCCGTAAGGAAGTCGGCGGGCCACTGTTCGACAGTCTGGATGAGTGGATGCCGGGGCATACGGATAACTTCACCTGCCCACGCTGTGGTCATGAAGATGACATCAACGGCTTTCTATTTTTGCAGCCCTGCGGCTTTTCCAACCTGGGTTTTATCTTCAATAACTGGGCGGATGCCGGCTTTAAGCCGAGCTTTCTCGACGAGTTTGCCGCGCGTTTGGGTTATCCGGTCTCTTCGGTGCGGGTCGATTTGTAGGGCAATACAGTCGGCTGCGAATGTTCAGGCTGGTTTAGCAATACTTTGCGTTGAGTGCAGGGGGGCGTCTGAGTATAATGGCGCGCTTCCAATTTTCCCGTCCGGGAGCCCCCGCCATGCTGCGTATCAGTCAAGAAGCTCTAACCTTCGACGACGTTCTACTTATTCCAGGTTATTCCGAAGTTCTGCCCAAAGATGTCAGCCTTAAAACGCGCTTGACCCGTGGCATTGAACTGAATATTCCGCTGCTTTCTGCTGCCATGGATACCGTGACTGAAGCCCGTTTGGCGATTGCCATGGCTCAGGAAGGCGGCATTGGCATCATCCACAAGAACATGACTGTCGAGCAGCAGGCTCTCGAGGTGCGCAAGGTTAAGCGCTACGAGTCCGGTGTGGTTAAGGACCCGATCACCATCGAGGCCGACGCCACTGTGGGTGACTTGTTCGACCTGACTCGGCAGAACAACATTTCCGGCGTACCGGTGCTGCACCATGGCGACTTGGTTGGCATCGTCACCAGCCGTGACGTGCGCTTCGAAACCAACATGAGCGCCACCGTGCGCGACGTGATGACGCCGAAAGAGCGTCTGGTCACGGTCAATGAAGGCGAAGATACCCAGGTGGTGCGCAAGCTGTTGCACAAGCACCGTATCGAGCGCGTATTGATCGTCGACGACCAGTTCCGCCTCAAAGGCATGATGACCGTTAACGACATCGAGAAAGCCAAAGCCTATCCGCTGGCCAGCAAGGATGACCAGGGTCGTCTGCGCGTTGGCGCGGCAGTGGGCACCGGTGCCGATACTGAAGAGCGCGTTACCGCCCTGGCGCATGCCGGCGTTGACGTGATCATCGTTGACACCGCCCATGGCCACTCCAAGGGTGTGATCGATCGCGTGCGCTGGGTTAAACAGAACTTCCCCGAGGTGCAGGTCATCGGTGGCAACATCGCCACCGGCGAAGCGGCCAAAGCGCTGGCTGAAGCCGGCGCTGATGCGGTCAAAGTCGGTATCGGCCCGGGCTCGATCTGCACCACGCGCATCGTCGCCGGTGTGGGTGTGCCGCAAATTTCCGCCGTGGCCAATGTGGCTGCTGCGCTGGCAGGCACCGGTATTCCGTTGATCGCCGATGGCGGCATCCGTTTCTCGGGTGATCTGTCCAAGGCCATCGTCGCCGGTGCTTCGGCCGTGATGATCGGTTCGATGTTGGCCGGTACTGAAGAAGCGCCAGGCGAAGTTGAACTGTTCCAGGGTCGCTCCTACAAGGCTTACCGCGGTATGGGTTCGCTGGGTGCGATGGCGCAGGCACAGGGCTCTTCGGATCGTTACTTCCAGGATTCCTCGGCCGGTGCCGAGAAGCTGGTGCCGGAAGGTATCGAAGGTCGCGTGCCATACAAAGGCGCGATGGCAGCCATCGTTCATCAGATGATGGGCGGCCTGCGTGCTTCCATGGGCTACACCGGTTGCGCCACGATTGAAGAGATGCGCAGCAAGCCTGAGTTTGTGCGCATTACTGGCGCAGGTATGGCTGAGTCGCATGTGCACGATGTGCAGATCACCAAGGAAGCGCCAAACTACCGCGTAGGTTGAGCCTTCAAACAATAAGTTAAGCACCCGGGGCTGTTCGATTCAGCCCCGAGTTGTTTCTGAATCACGATTGTTTCTGAATTACTTAGACGAGACTGAATCATGGCCCTCGACATTCACGCTCACCGCATCCTGATCCTCGATTTCGGTTCCCAGTACACCCAATTGATCGCCCGCCGCGTGCGCGAGATCGGTGTGTATTGTGAGCTGCACCCGTTCGACATGAGCGACGATGACATCCGTGCTTTCGCCCCGCGCGGCATCATCCTCGCCGGTGGCCCGGAGTCGGTGCATGAAGCCGACAGCCCGCGTGCGCCGCAAGCGGTGTTTGACCTCGGTGTGCCGGTTTTCGGTATCTGCTACGGCATGCAGACTATGGCCGAGCAACTGGGCGGCAAGGTTGAAGGCTCCGAGCTGCGTGAGTTCGGTTACGCCCGTGTCGATGTGGTGGGTAAAAGCCACCTGCTCGATGGCATCGAAGACCATGTCGACGCCGACGGTTTGTTCGGCCTCGACGTATGGATGAGCCACGGTGACAAGGTCACCAAACTGCCGCAGGACTTCCACATCCTGGCCAGTACTCCGAGCTGCCCGATTGCCGGCATGTACAACGACGCGCGCGGCTATTACGGCGTGCAGTTCCACCCGGAAGTGACCCACACCAAGCAGGGCGGTCGTATCCTTTCGCGCTTTATTCTCGACATCTGCCAGTGCGAAGCGCTGTGGACGCCGTCGAAAATTGCAGAAGACGCCATCGCCAACGTGCGTGCCCAAGTTGGCAGCGCCAACGTACTGCTCGGCCTGTCCGGCGGTGTCGACTCCTCAGTCGTAGCGGCCTTGCTGCACAAAGCTATTGGCGATCAACTGACCTGCGTATTTGTCGACAACGGTTTGCTGCGCTTGCACGAAGGCGAGCAGGTGATGGCCATGTTCGCCGAGAACATGGGGGTCAAAGTGATCCGCGCCAACGCCGCCGATCAGTTCCTGGATAACTTGGCTGGCGAAGCGGACCCAGAGAAGAAGCGCAAGATCATTGGTCGTACCTTTATCGACGTGTTTGATGCCGAGTCCTGCAAGCTGGACAACATCAAGTTCCTCGCTCAAGGCACTATCTACCCAGACGTGATCGAGTCGGCTGGTGCCAAGAGCGGCAAGGCTCACGTGATCAAGTCGCACCACAACGTCGGCGGCCTGCCGGAAGAAATGAACCTGAAGCTGGTCGAGCCGCTGCGCGAACTGTTTAAGGACGAAGTGCGTCGCCTGGGTCTGGAGCTCGGCCTGCCGTACGACATGGTTTACCGCCATCCATTCCCAGGTCCGGGTCTGGGCGTGCGCATCCTCGGTGAAGTGAAGAAGGAATACGCCGACCTGTTGCGTCGTGCAGACCACATCTTTATCGAAGAACTGCGCAAGGCCGACTGGTACCACAAAGTCAGCCAGGCCTTCGTGGTATTCCAGCCGGTGAAGTCGGTTGGCGTGGTGGGTGATGGCCGTCGTTACGCCTGGGTTGTGGCCCTGCGTGCGGTGGAAACCATCGACTTTATGACCGCACGTTGGGCGCACCTGCCTTACGAGCTGCTGGAAACCGTTAGCGGTCGCATCATCAATGAAATCGAAGGCATCTCCCGCGTTACCTACGACGTGTCGAGCAAGCCGCCAGCGACCATTGAGTGGGAATGATTAATCGATCAATCCGCTAAGAAAAAGCCCCGCTATTGCGGGGCTTTTTCTTGAGGAGCTCAATCAAAAACGGCAGGCACATCAATGCGACGCCAGAGCGCTTCGGCAAGACTGTATAAGGCGAAAGCTATCAAACCCAGGCCCACTAAAGAGAGCCAGAAAGCTCCGAGCGGCAAGTTGAGCAGGGCATTCAAAGCATCTTCTAAGCCGGGTGGGCTAGTGGGTTTGTAGCGAGTACCGCCGGTGAACAGCATGCCGGCCACCACGAGCAGTGCGACTCCACGGGCAATCAGCCCCGCACGGGAAATGGGGCGCACCCAGCGCATGACCTGCGCACTGGTTTGAAAGTATTTTTCGAACTTCGCTTTCCAGCCCTTGATGATGTGGGCGATGCCGACCCCAAGCGGCACTAGCGCAACCAGATAAACCAAGTAGTTAGAGTATTGCCAGCTGAGTAAGCCTGAGAGAAAGTCGCCTTCGCTGTTAGCGCTCGTTAGATCACTGTTGAGCAGCCCCAAGGTGAAAAACGTGAGTAGACCATAAGTCACGGCGCTACCGATCAGGCCTGCTCGAATGAGCAAGGCTTTGGCGTCGCGGCCATGCCCCTCGGGGTCAGTAATGGCCTGGGTTAAGCGCCACGTCACAAATGCTACAAGCCCCACCACCATGATCCAGAGCAAAATCTCGCCATAGGGTTGTGTGAGCAGATGACGAATAGCGCCTTCGGAGTCGACTGTTTTTGCGCTGCCCACTGCGGCCAGCAGGGCGAAAGCACCAATGATTAAGTAAACCACGCCGCGGGCGGCGTAGCCGCTTCGGGCGAGCCAGGCAATGTTTCGGCTCACGTGATCTGTTGCGCTGTCCGTAGTTGTGAGCATGACGTTGTCCTCGACAAGAGCGTGTTGTTGTAGACGTTTGATCTTGCGCAAGGTTTCGCGGGCGGTGCCTTCAGTATGGTCAGCATTAGTTTTTTATGGCTGCCTGATCGAGCGTGAAGCGGTAGCATGACGCAAATGCGAGATATTCCGTTTATGCCAGTGGGCGACTCGCACCGTTATTGATGAGAGCGAAATGACTTTTACTCGAAGAAGGGTGCTGGCCGGTTTGGCGGGACTTGCTGCGTTGGGCGTGGTCGGTGGTGGGGCGCGTTATTGGCTGGGGCGTACGCGTGACGCTGCGAGCCATGACTACGAGCTTATCGCCGCGCCGCTGGATGTCGAGCTGATCCCGGGGCATCTAACCCCGGCCTGGGGTTATGCCGGGCAGGTACCGGGGTTGGAGATTCGCGCGCGTCAGGGTGACTGGTTGCGGGTGCGGTTTATCAATCATCTGGACGAGCCGACCACCATTCACTGGCATGGCATCCGCTTGCCGCTGGAAATGGATGGCGTGCCCTATGTGTCGCAGCTGCCGGTATTGCCGGGTGAGTATTTCGATTACCGTTTCAAAACTGAGGACGCCGGTAACTTCTGGTACCACCCGCACCTGAGCAGCGCCGAGCAGCTCGGTCGTGGCTTGGTCGGCCCGCTGATTGTCGAGGAGCGCGAGCCCACCGGCTTTGTGCATGAGCGCACCTTGAGCCTGAAAACCTGGCACATCGACGAGCAGGGCGCCTTCACTGCATTCAGTGTGCCGCGCGAGGCGGCGCGTGAAGGTACGCGCGGGCGGCTGACCACCATCAATGGCAAGCCGGCTCCGGTGCTGGAGCTGCCAGCGGGGCAGGTGGTACGGCTGCGTGTGCTGAACCTGGATAACACGGTGACCTATAAGCTCAATCTGCCGGGCGCTGATGCGCGTTTGTATGCGCTTGACGGTCATCCGATTGAACCGCGCGCATTAGGCAAGGACTACTGGTTGGGGCCGGGTATGCGCATCGACCTGGCTGTGCGGGTGCCCCAGGCGGGTGTTGAGTTGTCCTTGCGCAATGGCCCGTTGCGCCTGGCGACGCTGAAAAGCGTGGCCAGCGCTGAGGTGGCCGGGGATTGGCCGCCGCGCATGCCGGCCAATCCGGTGGCCGAGCCTGATCTAGAGCGCGCCGAAGTGCTGCGCTTTAATTTCGAGTGGTCGGCGCGTTTGGCCAGCGCAAGTGATAACGGGCCGGCCAAGTATTGGCAGATCAACGGTCAGGCCTGGGATATCAATGACAAGACCTGCGCCGATCGACCGATTGCTAGCCTGAAGAGGGACGGCCACTACATCTTCGAGCTGCGCAATATGGCGCAGTACCTGCACCCGATTCACTTGCATGGGCTGGCATTCAAGGTGATCTCGTCCAACCGCAAGAAGATCATTCCGTATTTCACCGACACCTATCTGCTGGGCAAGAATGAGGTGGCGCGGATTGCCTTTGTCGCCGATAACCCCGGTATCTGGATGTTCCATTGCCATGTGATTGATCACATGGAAACCGGTCTGATGGCCGCGATCGAGGTAGCCTGATGCGTCGTCCGTTGATTGTTGATCGCAGCCAAGATCAGCACTTTATGCGCGAGGCGCTGGCGCTGGCTGCCGAAGGTGCCGCGCTGGGTGAAGTGCCAGTCGGCGCTGTGCTGGTGCAGGATGGGGTGATAGTCGGGCGCGGCTTCAATTGCCCGATTACCACCCATGACCCCAGCGCCCATGCCGAGATGGTGGCGATTCGCGCAGCGGCGCAAGCCGTGGACAACTACCGCCTGCCGAGTAGCACCCTGTATGTAACCCTGGAACCCTGCAGCATGTGTGCGGGTTTGATCGTGCATGCGCGGGTGCAGCGGGTGGTGTATGGCGCGACCGAGCCGAAGGCCGGTGTGGCGCTGAGCCGAGGGCAGTTTTTTAGTCAGGCGTTTCTCAATCACCAGGTGCTGATCGAGGGAGGCGTGCTGGCGGAGGAGTGTGGGGCGATACTCAGTGCCTTTTTCAAGGCGCGGCGCGAGCAGCGTTAGAGCGGCGGGGTCTGCTGAACCGGCTCGCGTTTATCGATGCCCGGCACGTGTTGGTTACTTTCGGCGATTTGTGAGCCTTCAAGCTGCGGTTGAGTGACCCAGGTGAGGATGTCGTAGTAGCGACGGATGTTGCGCACAAAGTGTACTGGCTCGCCGCCACGGGCGTAGCCATAGCGGGTTTTGCTGTACCACTGCTTCTGCGCTAACCGCGGCAAAATCTTCTGCACATCCAGCCATTTATTCGGGTCTAGGCCTTCGGCTTCGGTGAGTTTGCGGGCATCTTCCAGATGCCCGCCGCCGACGTTATAAGAGGCTAGGGCAAACCAGGTGCGGTCCGGTTCCTGAATGCTCTCTGGCAGCTGGTTTTTCACATGGACAATATATTTGGCGCCGCCCTGAATGCTCTGCTTGGGGTTTAGGCGGTCCGATACACCCATGGCTTGGGCTGTGCGCAGAGTCAGCATCATCAGGCCGCGCACGCCGGTTTTCGAGGTGGCGGTAGGCTGCCAGAGTGATTCTTGATAGCCCATGGCTGCGAGTAAACGCCAGTCGACCTGATTGGCTTGGGCGGCTTCGCGAAAGTGTTTCTCGTAGCGGGGTAGGCGTTGCTGTAAGTGCTTGGCAAAGGTGTAGGCGCCGACATAACCGAGTACATCAACGTGGCCGTAGTAGCGGTCTTTAAGTCGCTTCAGGCTGCCATTTTTGTGCGCGCGCATGATGAAGATGTTCATTTCATCAAGCAGGCTATTGTCCAGACCTGGAACGGTGGCCCAGGCCAAGTTCTGCGAGTCACCAAAGTCAAAGGCTACGCGGACATTGGAGAAATAAACTTGGTTCATCGCCAGTTCGTTGGAGTCGACCACTGTTAGGTCGATTTGCCCCTCGTCAACCATACGCAGCAGATCGACCACCTCGACCGCGGCGGACTCTTCATAGCTCAGTTCTGGCAGCTGCAGTTTGAGTTCGGCCAGTTGCTCGGCATGGCTGCTGCCTTTGAGCACCAGAATACGTTTGCCGAGCAGATCGTTGGGCCGGGTCGGGCGTTGTTGGCCGTTACGGTAGATCACCTGAGGGGTGACCTCGAGGTAGGGCAGAGAAAAACGCGCATGCTCCTGCCGGCCGTCGCTTTTTACCAGGCCGGCCGCAGCCAATGCCGGCCCATCGGGCTTGTTGAGGCTGGCGAAGAGGTCGTCGAGGTTGTCGGCGGTCTCGATTTTAAGTTCAACGCCTAGGTCATCAGCAAAGCGCTTTACCAGCTCGTATTCGAAGCCGGTCTCGCCGTTACGGTCTTGGAAATAGGTGGCTGGGCTGTTACGGGTGATCACCCGCAGTACACCCTCCGCCTTAACGCGCTCAAGTGTGCTGGGTTCTTCAGCACAGCCAGCGAGCAGCAGGAGGATTCCGATCACCAACAGCCAGCAGGCGTGGCGCACACGGAACGCAGATTGGGCAAACATTGGCGCAGTATACGCAAAGCATGGGGCGCGCCATATCTCGACAGCATCTGGCTTCTCTGCTAGCGCCGATACGCGGTTTTGCATCGCCTTCACGGGTGCCGATGGCAACGCTTTAGGCTAGAATGCACGGCCTCAAAGTACACCCCTTCCCAGAGGCTGTCCCCGATGTTGATCCTGCGCGGCGCTCCCGCCCTATCTGCTTTTCGCCACGGTAAATTGCTTGAGCAACTGACCAGCAAAGTCCCTGCTGTGACTGGGCTATATGCCGAGTTCGCGCATTTTGCTGAAGTCAGCGGCGTGCTTAACGCCGACGAAGAGCAGGTATTGGCCCGTTTGCTGAAATATGGCCCGAGTGTGCCGGTGCAGGAGCCAAGCGGTCGCCTGTTTCTGAGCATTCCACGTTTCGGCACTATTTCGCCTTGGTCAAGCAAAGCCAGCGACATCGCCCTTAATTGTGGCCTGGCCAAGATCGAGCGCCTGGAGCGCGGCATCGCCTACTACGTTGCTGGCGAGTTAAATGAGGCCGATAGCCAGGCTGTCGCCGCTCTGCTGCATGACCGCATGACTCAGCTGGTGCTGACCTCGATGGACGAGGCTGCCGGCCTGTTCCACCATGCTCCGCCCAAGCCGCTGACGGCTGTAGATATTCTGGGCGGCGGTCGCGCCGCGCTGGAAAAGGCCAATGTCGAGTTGGGTCTGGCCCTGGCAGAAGATGAAATCGACTACCTGGTGACGAGCTTCAACGGCCTGGGGCGCAACCCCCATGACATCGAATTGATGATGTTTGCTCAGGCTAACTCTGAGCATTGTCGCCACAAGATTTTCAATGCCAGCTGGGATATTGACGGCCAGAACCAGGAGAAATCCCTGTTCGGCATGATCAAAAACACCTATCAAATGCACAGCGAAGGCGTGTTGTCTGCTTATAAGGACAACGCCTCGGTGATCGTCGGCAACGTCGCCGGACGTTTCTTTCCCGATCCTGAAACCCGCCAGTACGGTGCGGTGCAGGAGCCGGTGCATATTTTGATGAAGGTGGAAACCCATAACCACCCGACCGCGATTGCGCCGTTCCCAGGTGCTGCGACCGGTTCCGGCGGTGAGATTCGTGACGAAGGTGCTACGGGTCGTGGTGCCAAGCCGAAGGCAGGCCTTACCGGCTTTACCGTGTCCAACCTGCAGATCCCGGGCTTCGAGCAGCCATGGGAAGTGCCGTATGGCAAGCCTGAACGCATCGTTACGGCGCTGGACATCATGATTGAAGGCCCGCTGGGTGGCGCGGCCTTTAACAACGAGTTCGGGCGTCCAGCATTGACTGGCTACTTCCGTACCTTCGAGCAGGCGATTCAGACACCTCACGGCGAAGAAGTGCGCGGCTATCACAAGCCGATCATGCTCGCGGGCGGCATGGGCAACATTCGCGCCGAGCACGTGCAAAAAGCCGAAATCACGGTGGGCGCCAAGCTTATCGTGCTCGGCGGTCCGGCCATGTTGATTGGTCTGGGCGGCGGTGCAGCGTCTTCAATGGCCACGGGCGCCAGCTCGGCGGATCTTGATTTTGCCTCGGTGCAGCGCGAAAACCCGGAAATGGAGCGCCGTTGTCAGGAAGTGATCGACCGTTGCTGGCAGCTGGGCGAGCACAACCCCATTGCCTTTATTCATGACGTCGGTGCTGGCGGCTTGTCCAACGCCTTCCCGGAGCTGGTCAACGATGGTGGCCGTGGCGGGCGCTTTGAATTGCGTAATGTGCCGAACGATGAGCCGGGCATGGCCCCGCATGAAATTTGGAGCAATGAATCGCAAGAGCGTTACGTCATGGCGGTGGATGCTGCCAATTTCGAACGTTTCAAGGCGATCTGTGAGCGCGAGCGTTGCCCGTTTGCAGTGGTGGGCGAAGCCACCGAAGAGCCTCACCTGACCGTGACCGACAGTCATTTCGGCAACAACGCCGTGGACATGCCGCTTAACGTGCTGTTGGGCAAAGCCCCACGTATGCACCGCTCGGCCACGCGTGAAAGCGAGCTGGGCGATGATTTCGATGCCAGCAAACTGGCTATTGATGAGGCCGTTATTCGCGTTCTGCACCACCCCGCAGTGGCCAGCAAGAGCTTCCTGATCACCATTGGTGACCGCACCATTACCGGCCTGGTGGCTCGCGATCAGATGGTCGGGCCGTGGCAGGTGCCGGTGGCCGATTGCGCGGTGACTGCGACCAGCTTTGATGTTTACACCGGTGAAGCCATGGCGATGGGCGAGCGTACCCCGCTGGCCCTGCTGGATGCCGCAGCGTCTGGGCGTATGGCCATCGGTGAAACCCTGACCAACCTGGCCGCTTCACGCATTAACGCCATCAGCGACATCAAGCTGTCCGCCAACTGGATGGCCGCGGCTGGCCACCCAGGTGAAGACGCGCGCCTGTATGACACGGTTAAAGCCGTGGGTATGGAGCTGTGCCCGGAGTTGGGTATCACTATTCCGGTGGGCAAAGACTCCATGTCGATGAAGACCCAGTGGCGCGATGAGGATGCTGATAAAAGCGTCACCTCACCGATGTCGCTGATCGTGACCGGCTTTGCTCCAGTTGCCGATATCCGCAAAACCCTGACCCCGCAACTGCGCATGGACAAGGGCGAAACAGACCTGATTCTGATCGACCTCGGGCGCGGGCAGAATCGTTTAGGGGCATCGATCCTCACTCAGGTTTACGGCAAGCTCGGCACCCAGGCGCCAGATGTGGATGACGCAGAAGACCTCAAGGCCTTCTTCGCAGTAATCCAGGGGTTGAATGCGGATGGCCATATCCTGGCTTATCACGACCGCTCCGACGGTGGCCTGTTGACCACTGCTCTGGAGATGGCTTTTGCCGGTCACTGTGGCCTCAATCTGCACCTCGATGCGTTGGCAGCTGACAGTGCTGAATTGGCCGCCGTACTGTTCAACGAAGAGTTGGGCGCGGTCATTCAGGTGCATCAAGACGCTACCCCGGAAGTGCTGGCGCAGTTCAGTGCAGCCGGTCTGGACGATTGTGTGGCCGTGATCGGTCAGCCGGTCAACAACGATGACGTAGCAATCAGCTTTAATGGTCAGCCGGTATTTTCTGGTCAGCGGCGTTTGCTGCAGCGTGAGTGGACGCAGACCAGCTACCAGATCCAGCGTTTGCGCGACAACGTTGAGTGTGCCGAGCAAGAGTTCGACAGCATCCTCGACGAGGATAATCCGGGCCTCTCGGCCAAGCTCAGCTTTGACGTCAATCAGGACATCAGTGCGCCGTATATCCGCAAGGGTGTGCGTCCGCAGATTGCTGTGCTGCGTGAGCAGGGCGTCAACGGTCAGGTGGAAATGGCCGCGGCTTTCGATCGCGCGGGTTTCAACGCGATTGACGTGCACATGAGCGACATCCTCAGTGGTCGCGTCAGCCTCGACGAGTTCAAAGGGCTGGTCGCGTGTGGCGGCTTCTCCTACGGCGACGTACTGGGCGCTGGTGAAGGCTGGGCCAAGTCGGTGCTGTTTAACAGCCGCGCCCGTGACGGTTTCCAAGCATTCTTCGAACGCAAGGACAGCTTCGCCCTTGGTGTGTGCAACGGCTGCCAGATGATGAGCAATCTGCATGAGCTGATCCCAGGCACCGAATACTGGCCGCACTTCGTGCGTAACCGCTCGGAGCAGTTTGAGGCGCGTGTGGCCATGGTCCAGGTGCAGGAATCGGCCTCGATCTTCCTGCGTGGCATGGCCGGTTCGCGCATGCCGATCGCCATCGCTCATGGTGAAGGCCATGCCGAGTTTGAGAACGAAGAAGCTTTGCTCGAAGCCGACTTGTCTGGCTGTGTGGCCATGCGCTTTATCGACAACCACGGCAAGGTCAGCGAAACCTACCCGGCCAACCCTAACGGGTCGCCGCGCGGGATCACCGGCCTGACCAGTCGCGACGGTCGCGTGACCATCATGATGCCGCACCCAGAGCGGGTATTCCGCGCTGTGCAGAACTCCTGGAAGCCAGATGATTGGCAGGAAGATGCCGGCTGGCTGCGCATGTTCCGTAACGCCCGTGTGTGGGTGGATTAACCGCGGCCGCCATGTGGCTCTTTGCTAACTCTCTCCTGCTTGCGGGAGAGGGTCCGTGAATCCGCAGGGCCCTGTTCTGCCTGAGGTGCGCCAGGTCAAACCTGGCGATACTTTGCTGCTGTGCCGCTGTGGGCGCTCGCCCCAGCTTCCTGATTGTCTTTCTGCCTGTGTTGATGCGCTTGAACTGCTGCCTGAGCGCGAGCAGTTTTTGCTGCTCTGTCGTTGCGGTTCGTCGCGGCGTCTACCTTACTGTGATGGCAGCCATAACCAGCCGGTAGCGGGCTTCAAGGCACGCTGGTGGCGATTTTGGCGGGGCCTGTAGGTCGCGGTGTGGCGGCCTGATTGCGCCAATGGGTTGAACATGGAGCCCATTGATCGGTCAGAAGATGGAAGTGTGGCGGGCTGTGCGTGCGCTTAATAAGGCAAAGTGCCATTATTGGCCGGCGTCATTTCCGAGCTGCTTTGATCAGTCTTGCCGGCGGAGGCTTCGATGTACAAGTTGTGCTTTTATGTGCCTGAAACCCATCTGGATAGCGTAAAGAACGCTGTGTTCGACGCTGGCGGAGGGCGTATCGGTCAGTATGACCAGTGCTGTTGGCAGGCGCTGGGGCAGGGGCAGTTTCGTGGCCTGCAAGGCAGTCAGCCGTTTCTCGGCGAGCCTGGGCAGGTCGAGCACGTGGCGGAATGGAAAGTTGAGATGGTGGTGGCCGACGAGCTGATTCATGACGCGGTCAAATCCATGAAGAGTCATCATCCATATGAAACGCCGGCCTTTGAGGTGTGGCGGTTGTCGGATATCCAGTTCTAACGCGCCGGCAACTAAAAAGGCACCTTATAAGGTGCCTTTTTAGTTTTCGCTATTTATAGGAAAGCTGTACTACGGCCTGATTTCGATCAGTGTGCCGTCTTTGACCAGGCTCCAGACCTCGCGCATGTCGATATTGCGCATGGCGATACAGCCTTCGGTCCAGTCCAGAGTGTGGAACATCCACTCTGGGTATTCCTCGTCCAGCGGCGTGCCGTGAACCATGATCATGCCCCCCGCCGATACACCGTTCTTGCGCGCTTGCGCCTGGTCGCGGGCGTTGGGGTAGGAGATGTGCATGGACAGGTTGTAGTTCTCGCTGGTCTTGCGCCAATCGATCCAATAAAAGCCTTCCGGGGTGCGTAGGTCGCCTTCACGTTGCTTGGCCCCTTTAGGCTGTTTGCCCAAGGAGATGCGGTAGGACTTTAGGGTGTTGCCGCGGCTGATCAAGTGCAGCTTACGTTCGGACTTAACCACCAGGACTTTATCAATGGTTTTACCGTCAAGGGTTGGTGCGGTGCTGGCGTGGCCAGTCAGGGCAGCAGTCAGGCAGAGTAGGGCGAGCAACCAGCGCATCGTAATTTCCATGGATCAAAAGGCTTTCTTGTAATGCGCGCGCAAGGCTTCGAGCGGCTCGTTGCGGACCGGGAAGTGCTGCTGCAGGCGGTCCGCGAAGTAGCATTCTAAGGTACGCCCGATGGTCGGGAAAGCCAGCTCTGACCAGGGGATGTCCTGCTCGTGAAATAGTTGGACCTCAAGGCTTTCTTCGCCGGGAGAAAAATCGAGATCGACCAGCTCTGCGCGAAATAACATATACACCTGATTAATATGCGGCAGGTCGAACAGGGTATAGAGGCTCAGGCTACGTACGCGCGCGCAGGCTTCTTCCTCCGTCTCACGGGCAGCGGCTTGCTCCAGGGTTTCGCCATTTTCCATAAAGCCGGCGGGCAGGGTCCAGTAGCCACGACGTGGTTCAATGGCGCGCCGACACAGCAGCACCTGTTCGCCCCAAACCGGCAGGCAGCCGGCAATAATCCGTGGGTTTTGATAGTGCACGGTCTGGCATTGCACGCAGACGTGGCGTACACGGTTGTCGCCTTGCGGGATGATGTGATTAATCGAGCCGCCACAATTGCTACAGAATTTCATGCCAAAGCCTCATTGCGTATGAGCTATCTTGGCCTGCGCGCAGGCTGCTCGGCAAGGAGCTGAGGTGAGGCTTATCGAGCGCCTGAATGATGGCAGTCGGCGGCGCGGGGCTTGGGCCGTGCGCTGCTTTCGTGCCATGATCGAGCGTACAAAAAGACTGAGAATTCCCATGCTGGACGAGTTGCTCCTTCGCATGCGTGGCTACAGCCCGCACATTCTGCAGATCGACAAGCGCTACCCTGAGGCCGCGGTGCTGGTGCCTATTACCCGCAGCGACGAGCCGGAAGTGGTGCTGACGTTGCGCGCCAGCGGTTTGTCCACCCACGGCGGTGAAGTGGCGTTTCCCGGTGGCCGGCGTGACCCCGAGGATGCTGATCTGGTCGAGACCGCCTTGCGCGAGGCGGAAGAAGAGATCGGTTTGCCGCCCGGCCTGGTCGAGGTGGTTGGGCCGCTCAGCACCCTGGTCTCGCGCCACGGTATTCAGGTCACGCCTTATGTTGGTCTGGTGCCGGATTTTGTCGAATACAAACCCAACGACGGCGAGATTGCGGCTGTATTTGCCGTGCCGCTGGCGTTTTTTCGCGACGACCCGCGAGAAGCCACTCACCGTATCGATTACCTCGGGCGCAGCTGGTATGTGCCAAGTTACCGTTATGGCGAATATAAAATCTGGGGGCTGACGGCGATCATGCTGGTCGAGTTGGTCAACCTGGTGTTCGACGATGTGCATATCGATATGCACCAGCCGCCCGAGCACTTTATCAAGCTCACCTGAGCTTATGAGGAAGCAGCCATGAAATACCGCCTGGGTTCGTCCCAAGTCGAGGCCCATGCCGACAGCTGGGTTGCACCCAATGCCACCTTGGTGGGCAAGGTCAAGCTGGAGCCGGGAGCCAGCGTGTGGTTTAACGCCGTGCTGCGCGGTGATAACGAGCTGATTCATATCGGCGAGAACAGCAACGTGCAAGACGGCACCGTGATGCACACCGACATGGGCTTTCCACTGAATATCGGTACCGGTGTGACCATTGGCCATAACGCCATGTTGCATGGCTGCAGCGTGGGCGATTACAGCCTGATCGGCATCAATGCGGTGATCCTCAACGGCGCGAAAATCGGTAAGTACTGCATCATCGGCGCCAACAGCCTGATCGGTGAAGGCAAGGAAATTCCCGATGGTTCTCTGGTGATGGGCTCGCCCGGCAAGGTGGTGCGCGAATTGACTGAACCGCAGAAGAAGATGCTCGAAGCCAGCGCCGCCCATTACGTGCACAACGCCCAGCGTTATGCACGCGACCTGTTGGAGCAGGACGACTGATGAGCAGTGAGCGTCCCGTTGCTTCGCCCTGCGTGCATGTCTGCGCGCTGGATGATCAGGATATGTGCATAGGCTGCCAGCGCTCGGTCGCCGAGATCACCCGCTGGGGTTTGATGGATAACACCGAGCGCCGCCAGGTGCTGCAGCGTTGCCATGAGCGGGCTAAGGCTCAGGGCATCTTGTTGTAACCCCGCGTTAACTCTATTTGTTTGAGGAAAGCCCATGCCCCGTATCGGAACCCCTTTGTCGCCGAGCGCGACCCGTGTGCTGCTGTGTGGCTCTGGTGAGCTGGGCAAGGAAGTGGTGATCGAACTGCAGCGTCTCGGTGTCGAGGTGATCGCCGTGGACCGCTACGCCAATGCCCCAGCCATGCAGGTGGCGCACCGCAGCCATGTGATCAATATGCTCGATGGCGACGCGCTGCGGGCGGTGATCGAGCTGGAGCAGCCGCATTACATCGTCCCGGAGATTGAAGCCATCGCCACCGCGACCCTGGTCGAGCTGGAGAATGAGGGCTTTACCGTGATCCCCAGTGCCCGCGCCGCGCAGCTGACCATGAACCGCGAAGGTATTCGCCGCTTGGCCGCCGAAGAGCTGGGCCTGCCGACCTCGCCTTATCAGTTTGCCGACTCCTTCGAGCAGTGCCGGGCGGCGGTCGAGAGCATCGGTTTTCCCTGCCTGATCAAGCCGATCATGAGTTCTTCGGGCAAGGGCCAGTCGGTGCTGAAAAGCCTGGATGATCTGCAAGCCGCTTGGGGTTACGCCCAGGCCGGTGGTCGCGCCGGCAAAGGGCGGGTGATCGTTGAGGGTTTTATCGATTTTGATTACGAAATCGCCTTGCTCACGGTGCGCCATAGCGGCGGCACGACCTTCTGCGCGCCGGTGGGGCATCGTCAGGTCAAAGGCGACTACCAAGAATCCTGGCAGCCGCAGCCGATGAGCGCCAAGGCTCAGGCTGAAGCCGAACGTATTGCCCTGGCGGTCACTGGCTCGCTGGGTGGGCGCGGGCTGTTTGGCGTCGAGTTGTTCGTCAAGGGCGATCAGGTCTGGTTCTGCGAAATCTCGCCGCGCCCACATGACACCGGCCTGGTCACCCTGATTTCTCAGGATCTGTCCGAGTTTGCCTTGCATGCGCGGGCGATTCTCGGCCTACCGATTCCGGCTATTCGCCAGCTTGGGCCGTCGGCTTCAGCGGTGATCCTGGTCGAGGGCGAATCGCGGCAGGTCAGCTTCGGCGGTCTCGGTGCGGCTCTAGCTGAGCCGGATACCGCGCTGCGGTTGTTCGGTAAGCCTGAAGTCAGCGGTCAACGGCGTATGGGCGTGGCGCTGGCGCGAGATGAATCATTAGAGGCTGCGCGGGCTAAGGCCACGCGTGCCGCGCAGGCGGTCAAGGTCGAGCTGTGAATGCATTGCGCGCCTATGCCTGGTGGCTAGGGCTGGCGCTGCTGGCGCCGGTTGCCTTGCCGCTGGCGCTGCGCACGCGGCGCAACACCCTGCGTTTGCCGCCTGCCGCAGGGTTGTTGAGCGGCGTGGCGGGCGCAGATTTGCCTGGCGAGCCATTGCGTCTGCTGGTCTTGGGCGAGTCGACCGTGGTGGGCGTGGGCGTCGATGAGCTGCATGCCGCGTTGGTCGGGCAGCTCGCTACTGCGTTGGCGGTGCGTTGTGGGCGGCCGGTTGCTTGGCGTGCCTGCGGTGAAAACGGTATTACCGCCGCGCAGGCTCATAAACAGCTGCTGCCGCAGGTGCTGGAGCAACCCTTTGATCTGGCGTTGCTGGTGTTCGGCGTTAACGACACCACCCGGCTGACTTCATTGTCGCGTTGGGACACGGCGCTTGGCAGCATGGCTGCGGCGTTGTCGGCGCGTGGCGCTCGGGTAGCGTTTAGCAGTGTGCCGCCGTTGCAGCACTTCAGTGCGTTGCCCGGGCTGTTGCGGTGGTTGCTGGGTATGCGTGCCGGTTTACTGGATGCGCGCTTACGCCAGTTGGCTGCGCGCCTGGGGGCAGGGCATCACGCGGTTGAGCTGGAGTTTTCCCCTGAGTACCTGGCGCGTGATGGTTATCATCCGTCAGGCCTAGGTTATCGCGTATGGGCTGAGGGGTTGGCCGTCAGCCTTGCGCCGGCGGCTCGGTGTGCGCCTTAGGCTTGGTTTGCCAGGCGCGCACGCTTTTTACCCGGTTCTCGGAAGATTGCAGAATTTCCAAGCGATAAGGGCCTATTTTCAGGCACACGGCGCTGTCGGGAATACTTTCCAGTGCCTCGGTTACCAGGCCGTTGAGGGTTTTCGGGCCATCGCAGGGCAGGTGCCAATCGAGCGCCTTATTGATTTCGCGGATATAGGCCGCGCCATCAATGACCTGGGTGCCGTCGTCCTGAGGGTGGATATCAGGGCTGCGCAGGGTGTCCTGATTGCTGAAGTCACCGACGATCTCTTCAAGAATGTCTTCCAGGGTGACGATGCCGATCACGTCGCCGTACTCGTCGACGACGATGCCGATACGGCGTTTTTGCTTCTGAAAGTTGATCAGCTGGGTCGACAGCGGCGTGCCTTCTGGCACGAAGTACGGCTCGTTGCAGGCCGCCAGTAAGGCCTCTTTATTCAGCTCATTGTGCGTTAGCAGTCGGGCAATCTGGCGCATGTGCACGATGCCTTCGATCTGATTGATATCCGTGCGAAACACAGGCAGGCGCGTGTGGGTGGTGTTGGTCAGCAGGCTGATGATGCTTTCGAGATCATCATCCAGGTTGATGCCGGTGACTTCGTTGCGCGGAATCATGATGTCATCCACCGTCACGCGCTCAAGGTCAAGAATGCCGAGCAGCATGTTCTGGCGATTTTTCGGCATGCCGGCACCGGACTCGCGTACCACGCTGCGCAGCTCTTCGGTGGACAGGCTGTCGCTGGCGCGTTGTGATGGGTCGATGCCAAGCAGGCGCAGCAACACATTGCTGATGGTGCTGGTGGCCCATACCACCGGATAGAGCAGGCGCTGCAGCAGTAGCAGCACGCGGCTGGCGGGGAAGGCCACCAGTTCCGGGCGCAGGGCGGCCAGCGTTTTGGGGGTGATTTCACCGAAAATCAGCACCACGATGGTCAGACCGGCGGTGGCGATGGCGATCCCGGCTTCGCCCCACATGTCGACAGCCAGCACGGTCGCAATAGAGGCCGCGAGAATATTGACCACGTTGTTGCCAACCAGAATGGTGCCGAGTAGGCGGTCTGGGCGGCTTAGCAAGGAGGTCACGCGCTTGGCGCCTTTATGACCTTCCTTGGCCATGTGCTTGAGGCGATAGCGGTTGAGGCTGAGCATGCCAGTCTCCGAGCTGGAGAAGAATGCCGAGCAAAGAATCAGAAAAATCAGCAGGCCAAGTAGGTAGCTGGAGTGAAGGTCATCCACGGAAGGGGTCTCAGATATGCAGAATGAATTCGCGAACCAGCTTGCTGCCGAAGTAAGCCAGCATCAGTAGGCAGAAGCCTGTCAGGGTCCAGCGAATTGCTTTATGGCCGCGCCAGCCAAGTTGATGGCGGCCCCATAGCAGAACAGCAAACACCACCCAGGCGAAGCACGAGAGTATGGTTTTGTGCGCCAGATGCTGGGCAAACAAATCGCTGATAAACAGAGCGCCGGAGAAAAGCGAGAGCGACAGCAAGACCCAGCCGGCCCAGAGAAAGCCGAACAGTAAGCTCTCCATGGTTTGCAGGGGTGGGAAGTTCTTGATCAGCCCTGAGGGGTGCTTGTTTTTCAGTTGATGGTCTTGCAGCAGAACCAGCAGCGACTGAAATACCGCAATGGTGAGCATGCCGTAGGCAATCACCGAGAGCAGAATGTGGATCAGGATGCCGGGCTCTTCATCGATCAGTTGGGTCGTTCCGCTGGGCATAAACTGCGCAAGCAATACCGTCAGTGCGCCTAAGGGGAACAGCAGCAGCAAAAGGTTCTCAACGGGTATGCGGATGCAGGCAATCAAGGTCAGGGCAATGACTGCGTAGGCGATCAGGCTGGCTGCATTAAAGAAGTCCAAAGCCAAGCCGCTTGAATGGTACATCTGCACGAACAGACTGGCGCCGTGGAAAAACAGCGCAAGAACGCCGAGTAAGGCCAGCAGGCGTTTGTCAGGGACGCTGCGCTGAGCTATGCGCAAGCCTTGGTAGGCTGTAGCGCCGGCATAAAGGCAGGCGGCGGCGAGGCTGGGTAGCAAAGGGTGCATAAATCCTTGTCAGGCAAACCCGGAAGGGCCGCAGTGTGGCATACAACGCATCCGCCACGAAAGCGTCTGGCAGTGACGGTGTCTTGGGTCTGTCGATGTTTCAGGCGCGCCACGTTGCTGGGTAAATTCTCGCCAGGCTCCGGTGCGCTCGCGATGAAACGTCAACAGATCCAATTACTCTTCGCTATAATCTGCGACCTGTTGCAAGCCCACCCTCGGCTCGGTTGAGCCTGAAAGGAACGCGCATGTTCGAAAATCTGACTGACCGCCTTTCGCAAACCCTGCGAAATGTCACTGGCAAAGCCAAGCTGAGCGAAGACAACATCAAGGACACCCTGCGTGAAGTGCGCATGGCCTTGCTTGAGGCGGACGTTGCGTTGCCGGTGGTCAAAGACTTCGTTAATAAGGTCAAAGACCGGGCAGTTGGCACTGAGGTGTCGAAAAGCCTGACCCCAGGCCAAGCGTTTGTGAAAATCGTCCGTGCTGAGCTCGAAGAGCTGATGGGCGCCGCCAACGAAGACTTGGCACTGAATGCCGTGCCGCCTGCCGTGGTGCTGATGGCAGGCCTGCAGGGTGCGGGTAAAACCACCACGGTCGGCAAGCTGGCGCGCTTCCTTAAAGAGCGCAAGAAGAAGACCGTGATGGTGGTCTCGGCTGACGTTTATCGCCCGGCGGCGATCAAGCAGCTGGAAACCCTGGCCAATGACATTGGCGTGACCTTCTTCCCCTCCGATCTTAGCCAGAAGCCGGTGGACATCGCTGAGGCGGCGATTAAGGAAGCCAAGCTCAAGTTTATTGATGTAGTGATCGTCGATACCGCCGGTCGTTTGGCCATCGATGCCGAGATGATGGCGGAGATCCAGGCGCTGCACGCGGCGATCAAGCCGGTGGAAACCCTGTTCGTGGTTGATGCCATGACCGGGCAGGACGCCGCTAATACCGCTAAGGCCTTTAATGATGCTTTGCCGCTGACCGGTGTGGTGCTAACCAAGGTCGACGGTGATGCGCGCGGTGGTGCGGCATTGTCGGTGAGGGCGATTACCGGCAAGCCGATCAAGTTTATCGGTATGGGCGAGAAGACTGAGGCGCTAGAGCCCTTCCACCCTGACCGTATCGCCTCGCGCATTCTCGGTATGGGTGATGTGCTCAGCTTGATCGAGCAGGCCGAACAAACCCTGGATCGCGAAAAAGCCGAGAAACTTACGAAGAAGCTGAAAAAGGGTAAGGGTTTCGATCTCGAAGACTTCCGTGATCAACTGCAACAGATGAAGAGCATGGGCGGCCTAGGCGGCCTGATGGACAAGCTGCCGCAGATGGGGGGCGTTAATCTGGCGCAGATGGGCGGTGCCCAGGGGGCTGCGGAAAAGCAGTTTCAGCAGATGGAGGCGATCATCAATTCGATGACGCCGCAGGAGCGTCGCGATCCGGACGTTATCAGTGGCTCACGTAAGCGCCGTATCGCTATGGGTTCTGGTACTCAGGTGCAAGACATCGGGCGTTTGATCAAGCAGCACAAACAAATGCAAAAGATGATGAAGAAATTCACGGCTAAAGGCGGTATGGCCAAGATGATGCGTGGCATGGGCGGGATGATGCCAGGCGGCATGCCGAAGATGTAAGGCATTCGCGTCGGCAGCGATGCCGGCGTAGGCTCCGCTGAAGGCGGAGATTTACAGTAAACCTGTCTTTTGCGGGAGCTGGCTGGCCAGTTTGGGCGGCAACCTCCGGCAATTCTTGGTTACACAACCCCTGGTGCCTGAAAAAGCCATTTGCAAAAGTCCGGATATTCCTTAGAATATGCGGCCTTTCGGGCACCTACGCCCGCTGTGCATTTAGATTTGCAGCACCGACTACAGGAACTATGTTCACATGCTAACGATTCGTCTTGCCCTTGGCGGCTCCAAAAAGCGCCCGTTCTACAAAATCAACGTGACCGACAGCCGTAACCCACGCGACGGTTCGCACAAAGAAGAGATCGGTTTCTTCAACCCGATCGCTCGTGGCCAGGAAGTTCGCCTGTCCGTGAAGCAAGATCGCCTGGCCCATTGGCTGAGCGTTGGCGCACAGCCTTCTGATCGTGTTGCTCAGTTGTTGAAGGACGCTGCTAAGGCTGCGGCCTGAGCATTATGAGCGCGACGCCTGCTTCTACCGATGATTTGATCGTTATCGGCAAGATCTACTCTGTACATGGCGTTCGCGGTGAGGTGAAGGTGTATTCCTTTACTGATCCTGTTGCAAACCTGTTGCAGTACAAGTCCTGGACGCTCAAGCGCGAAGGCAGTGTCAAACAGGTAGAGCTGGTCAGCGGACGCGGGAATGATAAATTTCTGGTCGCGAAGCTCAAGGGTCTTGATGATCGTGAAGAGGCGCGTCTTCTTGCCGGTTATGAGATCTGTGTGCCGCGCAACTTGTTCCCTGAGTTAGTTGACGGCGAGTACTACTGGTACCAGTTGGAAGGTCTAAAGGTTATCGACCAGGCAGGGCAGTTGCTCGGCAAGATCGATCACTTGTTAGAAACAGGTGCCAACGATGTGATGGTGGTTAAACCTTGCACCGACAGCCTGGATGATCGTGAGCGCCTGTTGCCCTATACCGAGCAATGCGTGTTGTCGATTGATCTGAGTGCTGGCGAAATGCGGGTCGACTGGGATGCGGACTTCTAAGCCTGATGCCAAATCTGCGCGTTGAAGTCATCACGCTGTTCCCGGAAATGTTTACCGCTATCAGCGATTACGGCATTACCAGCCGCGCGGTGAAACAGGGGTTGTTGCAACTAACCTGTTGGAACCCGCGAAGCTACACCACTGACCGTCACCACACTGTGGATGATCGGCCCTTTGGCGGTGGCCCCGGCATGGTGATGAAGATCAAGCCGCTTGAGGATGCTTTGCTCGATGCCAAGCACGCCGCAGGTGAAAAAGCGAAGGTGATTTACCTCTCGCCGCAAGGTCGCCCGCTGACGCAGTCAGCAGTACGTGAACTGGCAAATAGTGAGGCGTTAATCCTCATTGCTGGTCGCTACGAAGGCATTGATGAGCGCTTTATTGAGGCGCATGTCGATGAAGAATGGTCGATTGGGGACTACGTCCTGTCCGGCGGTGAGCTGCCGGCCATGGTGCTGATCGACGCGGTAACGCGCCTGTTGCCTGGTGCACTGGGTCATGCAAGTTCGGCCGAAGAGGACTCCTTTACGGATGGCCTACTCGACTGCCCGCATTACACTCGCCCGGAGGTGTATGCGGATAAACGTGTTCCTGATGTATTGCTGAGTGGCAATCATGAGCACATCCGGCGTTGGCGTTTGCAGCAGTCCCTTGGTCGGACGCACGAACGCCGCGCTGATCTTCTGGAAAGCCGCTCGCTTTCTGGAGAAGAGAACAAGCTGCTGGAGGAATACGTCCGCCAGCGGGACGATAGTTAATGTATCGATGACCGGCTAAGGCCTGTCTTAGGAGCGCAGCATGACCAACAAGATTATTCAGCAGATCGAAGCTGAGCAGATGGGCAAAGTAATCCCGACTTTCGCACCCGGTGACACTGTTGTTGTCCAGGTTAAAGTGAAAGAAGGCGACCGTCAGCGTCTGCAGGCGTTCGAAGGCGTTGTTATCGCCAAGCGTAACCGTGGTCTGAACAGTGCGTTCACTGTTCGTAAGATCTCCAACGGTGTTGGTGTTGAGCGTACTTTCCAGACCTACAGCCCGCTGGTTGATAGCTTGGCCGTTAAGCGTCGCGGTGACGTGCGTAAAGCCAAGCTTTACTACCTGCGTGACCTGTCGGGTAAAGCAGCGCGCATCAAGGAAAAACTGGGCTAAGTCTCAGCTTTCCAATAAAAAAGCAGCCTACGGGCTGCTTTTTTCGTTTCTGCGTTAGATGTTTCGCAAGTATCGTCTTGTCGTTAGTGCAGGCTGATCTTTAACGAGGCTTGCGACAGGTCAATGTCATGCAGGCTCAGGCTGCCAAAGCTCTGGCCCTGAGGTGCGCCGGCGACACGGATATTGTCGAAGCGCAGTTCGCCGATCGAGCTGGGCAGGCGCACGTTGACCGAGCCGTCAGCATTGATCACCGAGGTCAGTTTGCTGGTGTCGTACTGCACGTCCTTCATCGAGGTTTCTGCCTCAAGGCTGTTCAGTACCGGCATCACCAGTTTGCTTAGTTGACCGATGGTGCCCAGCCCGTCACCGCTGCCGGCTTGTAGAAACAGGCCCTGCAATACATCGTCCAGTCCTTGGGCGCTGACATTGCTCATTTCCATGTCGCTCAAGGGGCGTAGGCCGCTCGGCGTTTGCTCCTGGCTGATAGCGCTGGGCAGGTTGCGCGGCGCATCGGCGCTGGCGATCTGGAACGGGCTAAGCAGGGCGGCGATCAGAGTGGCGGCCAGGCGCAGGTTATTCTGCTTGCTAAGGGCCTTCCTCAGCTGGCGTTCGGTTAGCCAGCCTTGTTCGATGAGCGTCTCACCCAGGCGTTTCTGGTTGGTGAGTTGCAGTTGAATGGCAGCATCCAGCTGGCCGCGGTTAATCAGTCCCTTGTTGATCAGTACCTGACCAAGGCGTGAGTGCTGTTGGCTGGACATGGTGTGGGCCCATTGGTTGTAGTGGCGTGATGCAATCATGGGCCGCAAGTTAAGGTCTGTCACCCATCCAAGGATAGGGTGACGACCTGAAGGTTCTTTCTATGGGGTTGTTACTTGCGGGCTGCTTTGTTCCTCTTCGATTAAGGCGACCAGGGTCCAGCCTGGGCCAGGCAGCACCTCAAGGGGTTGGGTGGCGATGTGTATCCAGCCGCTTGGGTCGCAAGCGAGCAAAACAACCGCTCGGTCGCCATGCAGGTTCTGGTAGGCCTGCCAGTCAAACGTGCTGGTCAGGGTGGTGGTGCGAACCTCGGCACCTTTGCTCAGGCGGCTGGCGAATTGTGGGAAGCTCAGCGTACGGCTGCCCAAGGGGCGGCCACGCACTGCATCGCGGCTGCGGTGTTTATCGCTGCGCCGGCTCTCGGTGCCGCTCGGCAGGGTGAAGCGACGGCTGGCGGCAAAGTCATGGCGAAAGTGCATGCAGGCCAGCGCATTCAGCTCGCTGGAGGGCGACAAGGCGAGCAGGTGACCAAGGCCTACCAGGTCCAAGTGTGCTTCGGCATCTTGGGAAGTGGGGTTGCCGAAGTAAGTGGGAAGTTTCTGCATGCGCGCGGTGCTGATATTTTCCCAGCTGGAGTCGCACAGTAATACGCGGTTGCCGAGCTCTTGTAGGGCAGTGCCGAGCGCGCGAGCAATCGGGTTGGCGCCGACGATCAGAAAACCACTGGGCGCGGGTTCCGCCACTTTTAATAGTTTGGCCAGCGGGCGGGCGGTGGCGCTCTGTAGAACCACAGTGCCAATGATCACCGCAAAGGTGAGCGGTACCAGCAGTTCAGCGCCTTCATAGCCCAGTTCACCCAAGCGAATGGCGAAAATAGCCGAGACGGCTGCGGCAACAATACCGCGCGGTGAGATCCAGGCCAGCAGGGCGCGCTCACGCCAGTTAAGGCTAGAGCCGAAGGTGGACAGTGCGACATTGAGCGGGCGCGCGACGAACTGGATGATGACCAGTAGCACGAGTACCGCAGGGCCTAGGGCGAGCAGGGCGCTCAGGTCGAGCCGCGCGGCCAGCAGGATAAACAGACCGGAAATCAGCAGAACGCTGAGGTTCTCTTTGAAGTGCAGGATGTGGCGTACGTCGACGCCCTTCATATTGGCCAGCCACATGCCCATCAGGGTGACGGCGAGCAGGCCGGACTCGTGCATAACTTCGTTGGAGGCAATGAAGGCGCCCAGCACGGTGGCCAATACCGCGAGGTTATGCAGGTAGTCAGGCAGCCACTGGCGCTTTAACACCTGCCCCAGGCCCCAGCCGGCTGCGATGCCAAACACGCTGCCGCAGGCGATGACGCCGGCGAAGGTGCCTATGCCGCTGTGCCAGCCATTACCTTCACTGCTGGTGATAATGAAGCTGTACACCACAACGGCGAGTAGTGCGCCGATGGGGTCAATCACGATCCCTTCCCAGCGCAAGATGTTGGCGACGGAGGCTTTCGGTCGAACAACGCGCAGCATCGGTACGATCACTGTTGGGCCCGTAACCAGTGTCAGGGTGCCCAGCAGCAGTGCCATCTCCCAGCTAAAGCCCAGCAGATAGTGGGTGCTGACCGCAATCACGGCCCAGGTGGCCAGCGCGCCGATCGTCACCATGCGCCGGACAACGCTGCCAATCTCACGCCATTCAGATAAATGCAGGGTAAGGCTGCCCTCAAACAGGATCAGCGCCACGGCCATGGAAACCATTGGCAATAGCAGGTTGCCGAACAGTGCCTGGGGGTCAAGCCAGCCCAGCACCGGGCCGGCGAGAATGCCGGCGATGAGCAGAAACAGAATGGCCGGTAGGCGTAAGCGCCAGGCCAGCCATTGGCAGGCGAGAGAGGCTGCGCCAATGGCGGCGAAAGCCAGAAGAATGTGCTGTTCGTTCATTAAGGGTCCTTGCGAGTGGATACCTGGCCCTGCGTGGCCAAGGTGTGAAAGACTAACCCGCTTTCAACTGCCGCCATAGTCCCGCATGCCCGCCATCGACCACCCTTTGATTGATCGTTTTGTTGAAGCCCTGTGGTTGGAGAAGGGGCTTTCGGCGCACACGCGTGCGGCCTATCGCAGTGATTTGGCGCTGTTTAATGGTTGGTTGCTGGCGCGCGATGTGCAGTTGGCTGACGCCGGGCGGGAGTTGATCCTGGATCACCTGGCCTGGCGCCTGAATGATGGCTACAAGGCGCGCTCTACCGCGAGGTTGTTGTCGGGGCTGCGTGGCTTCTATCGGTTTCTCTTGCGCGAGCAGTTGATCAGCCATGATCCGACCTTGCAGGTGGATATGCCACAGCTGGGTCGGCCGCTGCCCAAGTCGCTGTCCGAGGCGGATGTAGAAGCCTTGCTGGCCGCACCGGAGTTGGACGATCCCATTGGTCTGCGTGATCGCGCCATGCTTGAGGTGTTATACGCCTGTGGTTTGCGCGTCAGTGAGTTGATCGGCTTGACCCTTGAGCAGGTCAATCTACGTCAGGGTGTCCTGCGGGTTTTTGGTAAAGGCAGCAAAGAACGCTTGGTGCCGCTGGGCGAGGAGGCGATTGCCTGGATCGAGCGTTACAGCAAGGAGGCACGCCCCTTTTTGTTGGATGGAAAGCCCAGTGATGTGCTGTTCCCCAGTATGCGAGGCGAGCAGATGAGTCGACAGGCCTTCTGGTACCGCATCAAGCATCAGGCTCGGGTGGCGGGGATTGCCAAGAGTTTGTCGCCGCATACCTTGCGGCATGCCTTTGCTACGCATTTACTTAATCACGGCGCGGATTTGCGGGTGGTGCAGATGCTGCTGGGGCACAGCAACCTTTCCACTACGCAGATTTATACCCACATTGCCCGTGCACGCTTGCAAGAACTGCATGCGCAGCACCATCCGCGTGGCTGAGGACGCCGTCTGGCCTGCCGTGGTCGGTCTGTGCGGGCTTCTATGATAGGCTGCGCCGATGTCTCATAAGATCGTCTTTGGCTAGGAGTTTGTATGCGTTTTAACCGCATTGCTGTCGCGTTGGCCCTGGGTCTGGTCAGCACCATGAGTGTTGCCGCGGATGCCGATCAGGCTATTCGAAATACCCTCAAGGCTATTGACCCTACCATGGCGGTTGAGGCTATTGCCGAAAGCCCAATGCCAGGCGTTTATCAGGTTGAGCTGGCCGGTGGTCGGCAGCTGTACACCAGTGCTGACGGCCAATTTCTGCTGCAGGGCTATCTGTTTCAGGTCAAGAATGGCAAGCCCGTGAACCTCACTGAAGCCGCCGAAAGCCGTGGTGTGGTCAAGCTTCTGGATGCCATCCCTGCCTCAGAGATGGTGGTGTTTGCGCCCAAGCAGCCGAAAACCCATATCACCGTATTTACCGACACTGATTGCGGCTATTGCCAGAAACTGCACAGCGAAGTGCCTGAGCTGAACCGCTTGGGTGTCGAGGTGCGTTACCTAGCCTTCCCGCGTCAGGGGCTGGAAAGCGAAGCGGCCAAAGAACTGTCCAATGTCTGGTGCGCGAAGGATCAGCAAGATGCCATGAACCGCGCGAAAAGCCGCCAGAGTGTGGCTGATGCGCAGTGCGACAGCCCAGTTGCCAAGCAGTTTGCCTTGGGGCAGATGATCGGTGTCAGCGGCACGCCCGCCATCGTGTTGGCCAACGGTAAGATCATTCCGGGCTATCAGCCCGCGCCGCAGCTGGCGAAAATCGCCCTGGAGTCCAAGTAGTCTAAGGCGTGCGCCTGATTGACTAATAAACAGCCGCTTCGTATGGTGCGGCTCTTTTTCTACGGCCGGGGCTTGCTCCGGCCGTTTTACGCAGTGCAGATGGGGAGTTCAGTGTGAAGCCGGTTAAAGTAGGCATCTGTGGGTTGGGTACTGTCGGTGGCGGTACGTTGAATGTACTTAAGCGTAACGCTGAGGAAATCACGCGTCGCGCCGGTCGCGGCATTGAGATTGCCCAGATCGCCATTCGCTCGCCCAAGCCGCAGTACGATACCACCGGTATTAGCATGACCAGCGATGTGTTTGAGCTGGTGAACAACCCCGAGATCGATATCGTTATCGAGCTGATCGGTGGCTACACCCTGGCCAAGGAGCTGGTGCTCAAGGCCATCGACAACGGCAAGCACGTGGTTACCGCGAACAAGGCGCTGATCGCTGTGCACGGCAATGAAATTTTCGCCAAGGCCCGCGAGAAGGGCGTGATCGTCGCCTTCGAAGCCGCTGTTGCCGGTGGCATCCCGGTGATCAAGGCGATTCGCGAAGGTCTGGCTGCCAACCGTATCAACTGGTTGGCTGGCATCATCAACGGCACCGGTAACTTTATCCTCAGCGAAATGCGCGAGAAGGGTCGCACCTTCGACGACGTGTTGGCTGAGGCGCAGGCGCTGGGTTATGCCGAAGCCGACCCGACTTTTGACGTCGAAGGCATCGATGCCGCGCACAAGCTGACCATTCTGGCGTCTATCGCCTTTGGCATTCCGCTGCAGTTCGACAAGGCCTACACCGAAGGCATCACCAAACTGACCACCGCTGACGTGAACTACGCCGAGGCGCTGGGCTATCGCATCAAGCACCTCGGTGTGGCGCGTCGTACGGACGCCGGCATCGAGCTGCGCGTACACCCGACACTGATCCCGGCGGATCGCTTGATCGCCAACGTCAACGGTGTGATGAATGCCGTGATGGTCAACGGCGACGCCGCCGGTAGCACGCTGTTCTACGGCGCTGGCGCTGGCATGGAGCCGACCGCGTCCTCGGTGATTGCTGATCTGGTTGATGTGGTGCGTGCGCTGACAGCCGACCCGACCAACCGCGTGCCGCATTTGGCCTTCCAGCCGGATTCGCTGTCCGATCACCCGATTTTGCCGATCGAGGCCTGTGAGAGCGCTTATTACCTGCGTATCCAAGCCAAGGATCATCCGGGCGTATTGGCCCAGGTGGCGAGTATTTTGTCGGCCCGCGGGATTAATATCGAGTCGATCATGCAGAAGGAAGTCGAGGAGCAGGACGGCCTGGTGCCAATGATCCTGGTCACTCATCGTGTGGTTGAAGCACAGATCAATGAGGCGATCAGCGCCCTCGAAGCGCTGACTGATGTGGTCGGCAGCGTTGTGCGTATCCGCGTCGAGCAGTTGAACTAATCCGTCGCCGGCCGCAGGTGCAGCAGGCAGCTGCGGCTTGACGCTTGAAGATTGAATCGAAGGTTTGCCCCTATGCGCTATATCAGTACACGTGGCCAGGCACCGGCCCTGAATTTCGAAGACGTGCTGCTCGCCGGCCTGGCCAGTGATGGCGGTCTGTATGTGCCGGAAAACCTGCCGCGTTTTACCCAGGAAGAAATTGCTTCGTGGGCGGGCCTGCCGTACCACGAGCTGGCCTTTCGCGTGATGCGCCCGTTTGTCACTGGCAGCATCCCGGATGCGGATTTCAAGAAAATTCTCGAAGAAACCTACGGCGTTTTTGCCCATAACGCAGTAGCCCCGCTGCGTCAGCTCAATGGCAACGAGTGGGTGCTGGAGCTGTTCCACGGTCCGACCCTGGCCTTCAAAGACTTCGCCCTGCAACTGCTCGGCCGCCTGCTCGACTACGTGCTGGCCAAGCGGAACGAGCGTGTGGTGATCATGGGTGCCACTTCCGGTGATACCGGCTCGGCGGCGATCGAAGGCTGCAAGGCTTGCGATAACGTCGATATTTTCATCATGCACCCGCACAACCGCGTGTCTGAGGTGCAGCGTCGGCAGATGACCACCATCTTCGGCGACAACATCCATAACATCGCCATCGAAGGTAACTTCGATGATTGCCAGGAGATGGTCAAGGACAGCTTCGCTGATCAGGACTTCCTCAAGGGCACCCGTTTGGTGGCGGTCAACTCGATCAACTGGGCGCGGATCATGGCCCAGATCGTTTACTACTTCCATGCAGCCCTGCAGCTGGGCGGCCCGGCGCGTTCCATCGCGTTCTCGGTGCCGACCGGTAACTTCGGCGACATCTTCGCCGGCTACCTGGCGCGCAATATGGGTCTGCCGATCAGCCAGCTGATCGTCGCCACCAACCGCAACGACATCCTGCACCGCTTTATGAGTGGCAACCAGTACGTGAAGGGCGAGCTGCACCCAACCCTGTCGCCGTCCATGGATATCATGGTTTCGTCGAACTTCGAGCGCCTGCTGTTCGATCTGCACGGTCGCAATGGCGCTGCTATTGGTCAGTTGATGGCCAACTTTAAGCAGGGTGGCGGTTTTAGCGTCGATCAGGACCGCTGGACCGAAGCGCGCAAGCTGTTCGATTCGTTGGCTGTGAACGATGCTGATACCTGCGCGACCATCGCCCAGGTGTATGCCGAGTGTGGTGAGCTGCTCGATCCGCACACCGCGATTGGTGTGCGTGCTGCGCGTGAGTGCCGCCGCAACCTGAGTACACCGATGGTGATTCTCGGTACCGCGCATCCGGTTAAGTTCCCAGAGGCCGTGGAGAAGGCGGGTGTCGGTCGGGCGCCTGCATTGCCGCCGCACCTGGCCGATCTGTTTGAGCGCGAAGAGCGCTGCACGGTATTGGCCAATGACCTGAAAGCCGTCCAGAACTTCGTGGCCGCACACGGCAATCGTGGTAAGCCGTTGTAACCCTGGCGTTTGTCGATAAAGCCGGTGCCCGCAAGGGGCCGGCTTTTTTTACGGCTATGCTCTGGATAGATTGCCTGTGTGGAGTGTGTGATGGCTGAACTCAATCAAGACTTACCGCCGCAGGTGGTGGCAGCGTTGCAGCGTGAACAGAAAATCGAAGCGGTAAAGTTGTTGCGTGAGTTAAGGGGCGTCGGGTTGAAAGAGGCCAAGGACGCCGTGGATAACTGCCCGCTTGAGCGCCAGGTAGTCGACGGCGCGGTGGTGCAGCCTGGCGGCCATGGAGTGTTTTTCTGGTTGCTGGGGTTGTTTGTGTTGGGGGTTGTAGTGGCTTGGCTGTTTGGTAAGTTCTAGCGGTAGCCTGTAACGCAGTGAGGGCATTAGGGTGACAGTGTGAAGTGGTTAATTAAGTCGGTTTTTCTACTGTGTTCTGCCTGTTCCTCAGTGAGCGCCAATGCCGCTACCTTCGAGGTTGGCTTCTATAACTATCCGCCGATGATGATTGAGCAGGGTAAAACGGGTATCTATCAGGACATATTTGATGAGCTGGGTGTGCTGATGGGGGATACCTTCAGCGTGCAGTACTACCCCTATCCACGCATCGGTCTGCTGTTTAATGGTGGGCAGCTTGATATAGAGCCAGGTGTTTACCCTGGGTGGGTGCATGGCCAGGCGACGCCGGGCGTATTCTCGGTGCCGTTTGGCAAGGTTGTTGATGTCATGGTGTTTGCGCCGGGCAAGGCTTTTCCAGTGTCTCGGCCAGAGGATTTACGTGGAAAGTCGGTGGGGCTGGTGCGCGGTTATGCGTACCCTGACCTCCGGCCGTTAATTGAGGCGGGGCAGATTGATCGGCGCAATGGATTGAATGAAGCGCAATTGCTAGAGATGCTGGCGAAGTCGCGCTTCGAGCAAATTGTGGTCAATAAGGCCATAGCTCAATACAGCCAGGCCAAGAACCCCGAGTACAGCCTCCTCGAAATTGGCGATGTGATGAGCTCTTTTGATGTGAGTATGCGGGTGCATCCGCGCCATGAAGTCTGGTTGGATAAGCTAGATGCGGCAATCCTAGAGCTCAAGCGGCGAGGCGTTATGGACAGAATTTATGCCAAGTACGCTGTTCGCCTCTAGCTAACCCTGGTTGCCCCTGCATGTACGCTTGGTGGGTGTTATCGGAGTGATTGGCTAGATGGCGCCTGCACTGCGCAGAGCTTTGATCTGTTCGAGGCTATAACCCAGTCGGCTCAATATCGGGTCATTGTGCTCACCCAGTTCGGGCCCCACCCACTCGATGCCGCCTGGGGTGTCGCTCAGTTTGGGCACGATGCCTGGCATCTTGAACGGCTTGCCGTCTGGCAGCTTAGCGCTGAGGAACATCTCGCGTGCCAGGTACTGCGGGTCGTTAAACATATCCTCAGCGCTGAAAATACGGCTTGCCGGCACCTCGGCCTGGTTCAGCGTGGCCAGTACCTGTTCAAGCGGCAGTGAGCCCACCCAGCGATCGATCACCCCGTAGAGTTCATCACGTCGCGCGTCGCGACCATCATTGCTGGCCAGGTCTGCCGCCTCGGCGAGATCGTCACGGCCGATAGCCTGCATAAAGCGCTTGAAAATGGCATCGCCGTTGGCGCCAATCTGGATGTGCTTGCCGTCGCTGCTGGTATGGATGGAGGAGGGCGTGATGCCCGGCATGATGTTGCCGCTGCGCTCGCGAATAAAGCCAAACACGTCGAACTCTGGAATCATGGATTCCATCATCGCGAAGATCGCCTCGTACAGAGCTACGTCGACCACCTGGCCGCTACCGCCGTTGACCTCGCGATGCCGCAGCGCCATCAGTGCGCCGATCACGCCCCACAACGCCGCAATTGAGTCTCCAATCGAGATACCAGTGCGCACCGGTGGGCGATCTTCGAAGCCGGTGATATAGCGCAGCCCGCCCATGGATTCGCCGACGGCGCCGAAACCTGGCTGGTCTTTCATCGGCCCGCTCTGGCCAAAACCGGAGAGGCGCACCATTACCAGCTTGGGATTTAGTGCGTGCAATACCTCCCAGCCCAGACCGAGTTTCTCCAGCACGCCGGGGCGGAAGTTCTCGATGAGGATGTCGGCCTCGCTGAGCAGCTTTTTCAGCACCTCCAGCCCGGCCTCATGCTTAAGGTTGAGGGTGATTGATTGTTTATTGCGCGCCTGCACAAACCACCACAGCGACGTTCCTTCATAAAGCTTGCGCCACTTGCGCAGCGGATCGCCACCATCCGGCGATTCTACCTTGATCACCTCCGCACCAAATTCGGCGCAGATACGTGCGGCAAAAGGGCCGGCGATCAGGGTGCCGAGTTCGATGACTTTCAGGCCTGCGAGAGGTTTGTTGATTGTGCTCATGGGGGCTTCCGTTGTGCTTGGGCTGCTCAAGGCTATTCGATTGTGGGGTGCTGCGTCATATGTCCATGAAAGCTATCGAGCAGCGCTGGCTGGGATGCTGTTGGCAGTATTGGTGGTTTAGTTGGCGGGTGGTCTGGCGTTAAACTGCGGCTACAAATGGATGCTTGATGTCAGCAAACCTGGATGGTTTATCTTCTGCATTACTCCTCCCTTCTTAACTTTTCTATCACCGCTCTTTCCGGGTTGCGTTCGCGTGCCTGATTGTTGGTGAGATGAATTCTTGAAAATATTACATGTGATAACTTGATTCATTACATGTGTGGGTCTAGGCTGCGTTTATGGAAAGCAAATCATCAGCCCATTACCAGCGTCTTTTTCGTCAGCGCCTGCGCGAGCAGGGCTTGGTGAAGAAAGAGGTTTGGATATTGCCAGAGCATGCTCCACTGCTTATGGCGTTTGAGCGGAAACTTCGCCAGCCGCAATCAGTCAAGCTGGCTTCTATGGAAAAGGAGGAGGGTATGAGCATGCCGCAGGTATGGACTGCACAGGCTTTGTACGATGCACTCTCGGCTGCCGAGCTATTCAAAGGCGGACTGGCGAGCATTGAGTTGATTCAAAGTGCTGATGCCAGCTTGCATGTCACCATGCATGAATACGGTGATCTGCCAGTGTTTATTGCAGTGTTTGGCGAGCAGATTGTGGTTGAAAGCCTGCTTTGGCCCGCCGCCGATGTGCGTGACAGTGCTGCTTTCAATGAAGAGGTGCTGCGCACCCACAAGCTGTTCCCGCTGTCCTCTATCGGCCTGGAAACTCTGCCGGACGGTCAGCCTTGCTACACCATGTTTGGTGCGCTGAGCTCGGCCTCGACCTTGACCGATGTGGTCTTCGAGATCGAATTGCTGGCCGACAACGTGATCAAGGCCACCGAAGCCTACGAAGGCTTCCTCAAGGTCGACGCTTAAGGAGAGATGCGATGAACGTCTGGAGCAAGTTGCTAACGGCGCTGCGTGGCGGCGCGAATGAAGTGGGCGAAGCCGTAGTGGATGGTCAGGCGCTGCGTATTCTCGATCAAGAGATTCGTGATGCCGACCTGGAGCTGCGCAAGTCCAAGGAAGCTTTGGCTGAAATTATGGCCAAGCAAAAATTGGCCAGTGATCGCCTGAGCAAGAGCACGGCGAAGGTCTCCGAGTACGAGCAGTACGCACTCAAGGCCTTGGATGCCGGCAATGAAGCCCTGGCTAAAGAAATTGCCGAGAAGATCGCCAATCTGGAAACCGAGCAGGCTAGCGACCACGAGCAGGCTGAGGGTTTTGCCGCCAGCGTTGCGCAGCTACGCAAGGCTGTGACCCAGGCAGAAGGGCATATCAAGCGCCTGAAGCAGCAGGTTGATACGGTTAAAGCCACTGAAAGCGTGCAGAAGGCGCAGATGGCGGTGGCGCAGCGTTACGGCGGTTCACAGGCCAAGTTGCATACCGCGGTTGAGTCGCTGGAACGCATCAAGCTCAAGCAAGCCGAGCGTGCAGCCAAGATGGAGGCCTCTGCTGAGCTGGCCGCAACCAGCGCACCGGATGATGCCTTGGATGCCAAGTTGCGTGCGGCGGGTATCGTCGCGGACAACGCCAGTGCCGACAGCGTGCTGGCGCGACTGAAGAGCCAGGCCAAGGCCTAATTTTAGCTCGCTCGCCAATAAGCCGGTGGGGCCGTTAGGTCCCGCCTAGGTTCTCTCAGGGATAGGAAAACCATGGATATCTTCCTGCAGAATGCCCTTGCGTTTCCCACGCTGATTTTCAGTTTTCTGCTGAGTCTGATGATGGTCTATTGGCTCTTCGCTGCTTTAGGCGCAGTGGAAATCGATGTGCTGGATATCGAAGGCGATTCAGCATTGGAAGGAGATGGGCTGCAAGCGGAGGGGCTTGCTGGACTTCTACTCAAGCTCGGTCTCGGCGGTGTGCCGATTACCATCGTATTGACCTTGCTGGCGATGTTCAGCTGGGTCATCAGTTATCTCATCGAATCACTGTTGCTTAGCTATCTGCCATTGGGCTGGTTGCGTTATCCCCTGGGGCTGGTGGTGGCAGTGGGGGTATTGTTTGTGGCTGTCCCTCCGGCCGCTGCGTTTTGCAAGCCGTTGCGCAAACTATTCCTAAAGTTCGAGGCACCGGCCTCGCGGTCATTTCTGGGGCAGACCGCGGTGGTTCGCAGTTCCCGCGTGACCTTGAACCATGGCGAAGCGACTTTTGAAGATGGCGGGGCGGGCCTGATTCTGAAGGTGCGGGCAGACGAATCAATGGGGTTCAAGCGCGGCGATCATGTCGTGTTGCTGGAGTATCTGGAGGCCGAAAACGCCTATCGGGTGCTCAGTGTGGAAGAGTTCCAAGGCATTTAATCAGCAATCAAAGGAGCTGAGATTTCAATGAATGACATTCTAATAATGGGCGCACTTATATTGGGTTGCGTCGTCCTTCTTGTATTTGGATTGCTGCTGCTATTCAAGGCCTTCTATATCAAGGTGCCACAAGGTACGGCGTTGATCGTCAACGACATGTCTGCCACGCCCAAGGTGCATTTCACCGGGGCCTTGGTCTACCCGGTGATCAACCTCAAGGAGTTCATGAAGATCTCCTTGATTACCCTGGAGGTTGATCGTCGCGCCAAGGATGGGTTGATCTGCAAGGACAACATGCGCGCTGACATCACGGTGGCGTTCTACTTACGGGTCAATGAAACCCAGCAGGACGTGCTCAAGGTGGCCAAGGCCATTGGCGTTGATCGCGCCTCTGACCGTGCAGCCGTCAACGAGCTGTTCAACGCCAAATTTTCCGAAGCATTGAAGACTGTTGGCAAGCAGTTCGACTTCGTCCAGCTGTTCGAAAATCGTCAGGATTTCCGTGATCGTATCGTCGAGGTGATCGGCAACGACCTCAACGGTTATGTGCTCGAAGACGTGGCCATCGACTACCTGGAACAGACCTCCAAAGCGTCGCTTGATCCGAGCAATATTCTCGATGCTCAAGGTATTCGCAAGATCACCGAGCTGACGGCTGCGCAGAACGTTATCACCAACGAACTGGAGCGTAACGAAGAGCTGGCGATCAAGAAAAAGAACGTTGAAACCCGCGAAGCCACACTGTCCCTCGAGCGCCAGGAAGCCGATGCAGTGGCGCGGCAGAAGCGCGAGATTGAAACCATTCGGGCTCGTGAGGAAGCCGAAACGCTCAAAGTGCAGGAAGAAGAGCGTTTGAAGTCCGAGCAGGCACGTATCAATACCCAGCAGGAACTGGATATCCGCGCCGAGAACCATCAGCGCGAAGTCGAAGTGGCGCAGCAGAACCGCCAACGTGCGGTAGTTATCGAGGTGGAAAAAGTCACCCGAGCCAAGGACTTGGAAATCGTCTCTCGCGAACGTGAAGTCGAACTGCAACGCATCGAGAAAGAGAAAGCCCTGGAAGTCGAACGCAAAAATATTGCCGGGGTGATCCGCGAGCGCGTGGCGGTCGAGAAAACCGTGGCCCAGGAAGAAGAGCGCATCAAGGAAGTGCGCGAAGTGTCCGAAGCGGACCGCAATAAGCAGGTCATGGTGCTCAACGCCCAGGCCGAAGCCGAGCAAGAACTGGTACGTCAGGTCAAGCAGGCTGAAGCCGACGAAACGCGCTCGCAGCACAAGGCGGTGGAAATCAACAACCTGGCCCAGGCCGAGTTGGAAGCGGCGGCCAAGCAGAGCGAGGCCATGAAGAAAATGGCTGAAGGCATCGAGGCTGAGCGCGCTGCGCCGGGTCTGGCGGATGCGCGAGTGCGTGAAGTCACTGCTGCGGCCAAGGAGAAGGAAGGTTTGGCTGAAGCCCGCGTACACGCCGAGCAACTGATCGCCGAAGCCAAGGGCGAGCAAGAAAAGGGCATGGCCGAGGCGCGAGTAACCGAAGCCAAAGCGGCAGCCAAAGAGAAAGATGGCTTGGCCGATGCGCGGGTATTGGAAGAAAACCTCGGTGCGCAGGCGCGCGGCGAAGAGCAGCTCGGCGCGGCCAAGGCCAAAGCCACCCAGGATCTGGGTATGGCCGAAGCGCATGTGTTGCTTGAGCGTTTGAATGCCGAAGCCGAAGGCCTGGGCAAGAAGTTCAGCGCACTCGATGCGCTGAGCGACAACGCCCGCCAGCACGAAGAGTTCCGCATGCAGCTGGAGAAGAACTTCGACGAAGCCATGGCTGCTATCGCCGCCAACAAGGAAATCGCCAAAGATCAGGCCGAAGTACTGTCGGCAGCGCTGTCCAAGGCGAAGATCGAGATCGTCGGCGGCGAAGGCGACTTCTTCAACTCCTTTGCCAAGTCGCTGTCAGTGGGCAAGGCCATCGAAGGTGTGGTCGGCAAGAGCCCGGTCGTGCAAGACGTACTGGCGCGTTTGCTGAATAGCCGCACCGCAGAAGTTAAGGCGCCGGTTGCAGCAGAAAGCGCAGAGGGTTAAGGCAGTCGTAGGGTGGGCTCAGCTCACCCTACGGAGGTATGTGTAACAGGCTGGGAAATAATCAGGCCGAATCACTCGCCGGTAGCCGCTCAGGGATAAATGAGGAGATTTTATGCAGTGTCCAAAATGCCAATCCGCAATGGAAAAAGTGCCAACCCAAGATGGCGTGGTTGATCGCTGTGTAGCCTGCAAAGGGCTGTGGTTTGACATGCTTGAGCACGAAGACCTCAAGGCTTACGCCAAGATGCTGGACGTGGGCTGCGACGAACAGGGTCAAGTGCACAACAAAATTGACCGAATCAGTTGCCCATCCTGCTTTGGCAGTTATTTTGATGCCGGTGAGTTTCGTGATTTGGCCTCGTTCACGCTTAGTGATTTTTTAAAGCGTTTTGCGTTAACCGCTCGTAACTAATTTCTCAGCCAATACCCAGTAGGTTTTCATCTCATGTCAGAACCAAGAGATTATTTGGAAATGTCCTTCCGTTCGATCCAGTGCTTCGCCAACGATGGCCGCCTGGATGTACAGGAGTTGAGCACGCTATTGCAGATCGCCGAGCGTGACGGGGTGATCGACGATAACGAGATTCGAGTACTGAAGAACATCATTGCCCGGATCAAACCGGAGGAGCTCGACCAGGCCATGCGCGACAAGTTGGCTGAGGTTGCGAAAAAAATCGGCGCATAACTAAGGGGCGGCGTTACTCGCTTTTACCCCTTCGGCCGGTTGCCGCCGGCCCTCGTCCCAGTCCCCGCCCAGAGCGGGGGCGTCTTTGCTTACAGACAGCGCAGATTCAGGAAGACCACGATGTCGGATGCTCCAGCCGTAGCCCAGCCACAGGACGTATTGGACAAGGCCGTCGCCGAAGGCGGTGCCTACGAGGTGCTGCACAAGCGCCTGCAGGAGCAAGGCCTACGCCTGCGCCAGACTACCGAGGCGCTGAATGATCAGCGCGTGCAGGAGTTTGGCAGCAGCCAGATGGAAGTCATCGGACGGGTGCGGATCCGCACCGAGAACAACTGCACGGCCCGCGACATTGTTCAGGTCGGCGAGTGTCTGTTGTTTGGCTACAACGTATTCCTGGGGCTGAAAAAAGAGACCCGCGTCGAGGACGTATTTTCTCTCTATCGCCTGCACGAGCAAGACGAAGGCTATGAGGCTGAAAGTGTCGCACTGGCCGACAGTTTTCTCGGCCAGAGCAGCTTCGTTAATGATTTCAACGAGCTCTACACCTACTACAAGAACACCCGTCTGCTGCAGTTGATGGTGCGTGACGGCAAGCTGCTGGCCAGCTTCCAGATCGGTGACCGCATCAGCGATATTCGCGTGTTTCGCTGGTCGATCTCGCTCGACGGCAAGGACGTGCGTTACATCGACAACCGTGGCGAACGCGATATAGCGCTGCCCGCGCCGTTCGATTTTGAATGGCAGAAGACATCCCGCGAGATGGTGGTGAACGGCCGCCATCCGCATCTGAACATTCTCGACAGCATCTTTGTCGAGACCATCGGTGGCGACCTCACGATCAAGGTCGAAAACAACACCGAAGACGGTCAGGGCGTCTACCGCGAGGCGGTGCTGGACAAGACTCAGTCCCTCGACGATGCGCAGATCGAATATGCCCGACTGGGCAGTTTGATCCTGCTTAAGGTGCTGCCGTACCGTGAAGAGCAGTGGCGTTACCTGGTATTCAACAGCCTGACCCGCAAGGTCGAGCGTATCGATGCCATCGGCCTGGCGTGCGTGCAGCTACCAGAAGACCACGGCATCATCTTCCCAGGTGGCTATTACCTGCAGAACGGTGAGTCCAAAGCTTTTGAACAGCCCATGGACGGCATGCGCTTCAAGCGTGCCGTGCGCTCACCCAATGGTGAGGACGTGCAGTACATCTTCTACCACCCGGAAGAAGGCCGTTCGGCGCTGTTTACCTACAACATGATCAATCGCCAGTTACACAGCCCGATCTTCGGCCACGGCTACGCACGCCTGGAAGACGGGCGTACGGTGATCTTCGCCGCCGAAGGCACAGAGCCAACTCGTATCCATCCCATGCAGATCTGGCAAACGCCGTTTTGCAGCGATGATTTTGCCGCTCGCCAACCCGCGCGCGGTGGCTTTTTCGGGCGCATCGGCAATGCCGAACTGGTGCGTGGCGTCTCCGACCTGCTCGGGCTTAGCCGCGAGATCGAGACGCCGGAAGTCTCGGTGCAGCGCTACACGCAGCTCTGTCAGAACACTCGCCGCCTGTTCGATATCTATCACTGGCTGGGTGATGCTCAGTGTCAGGGCATGGCGCCGTTGTTGCGCGAAATTGCCGCCACTGGCGAGCTGGTGCTCGATGAGTTCGAGAAGGTTGAGAGCATTCGTCAGCAGTCGGCCCGTGCCATGGTCGAAGCCGAGACACGGCAGCAAGCGCTGTTGTCTGGCCTGCTGATCGACAGTTGGGATGAGGTGCAGCATTTCGTTGATGCGCTCAATGCGATCAACGCTCAGCGCGGTCAACTGCTGACTATTCGTGATTACCGTTATATCGATGTGGCGCGCATCGATGCCATGGAAGCCGATCTTCTGGCCGCTCAGGACAACGTCGCCGCGGCCACCTCTAACTTCTTGGCCAGTAAAGCTGCGCTGGAACCCTATGTGCTGCAATTGGGGCTGCTCGATAGCCAGGCGCAGAAGGCTGAAACCGTTAGTCAGCTGAATGAGCCATTGCAAGCACTGCAGGCCATGGCCGGCAACCTGGACATGTTGTCCAGCCTGATGGCGTCGCTGCCCATTGATGACGCCACGCAGCGCACCGAGATTGTTGAAGCGATTTCTCAGGTCTACGCCCGGCTCAATCAGACTAAGGCCCGCGCGGAACAGCGGCGCAAGGGCTTGGGTTCGGCTGAGACCGTGGCGCAGTTTGGTGCGCAGTTCAAACTATTCAGCCAGGGCATCACCAATGCCTTGGCCATGGCGCAGGACCCGGAGCGCTGCGACGAGCAACTGTCGCGCTTGCTGGTGCAGCTCGAAGAGCTGGAGAGCCAGTTTGGTGACCACGAGCAATTTCTCGGCGACATTCTGGCCAAGCGTGAAGAGTTGCTGGAAACCTTCGAGGCGCATAAGCAAGCATTGCTCGACGAGCGTCAACGCAAGGCTCAGGGCTTGCTCGATGCCGCGCGGCGGATTCTGGAAAGCCTCGGTCGACGCACCGCGCGGCTGACCAAGCCCGACGAGCTGAATGCGTTTTTCGCCTCTGATCCGTTAATTCTCAAGCTGCGTGAACTGACTGAGCGCCTGCGCGAGCTGAAAGACAGCGTTAAAGCTGAGGATGTTGAGGCGCGCCTCAAGGCCGCCCGTGACCAGGCCGTACGCAGCCTGCGCGACAAAAGTGAGCTGTTCGAGGAAGGCGGCAACGTCATCAAGCTCGGACCGCGCCATCGCTTCAGCGTCAATACCCAGGAGCTGGACCTGACGCTGATGCCGAGGGGCGATCAGCTCTACCTGCACCTGACCGGCACTGAGTTTCTTGAACCGCTGCAGAACGCCGAGCTGGAAACGCTGCGCGACTATTGGCAGGTATCACTGGAATCCGAGTCCGCCACGCTCTACCGCGCCGAATACCTGGCCGGCGAAGTGCTGGCAGCCGTCGATGCCGGGCGCGATGGCCTCAGTATCGATCTACTCAAACAGCAATTGGCACAGCCGGAAGCGCTGGTCAAAAGCATCCGTGACTTTGCCGCGCCGCGCTACAAGGAAGGCTACGAAAAGGGCATTCACGACCACGATGCGGCATTGATTCTTAGCCAACTGCTACCGCTGCGCGACAGTGCTGGCTTGCTGCGTTATGGCGCATTGCCGCGGGGTTTCGCCAGCTTCTTTTGGGGCCATGCACAAGGCGTCGAAACGGCGGGGCAGTGGCCGCAGCGGGCGCGAACCTGCCGGCATATCCAGCAACTGTTCGGCCAGAGTCAGGGCCTGCTGCAATTGCAGGCGGAAATTACCGATGCCATGGCGGGGTTCTGTCAGCAGCAGGCGATGGAAGTCGCTCTGGCCGGTCTGGTCGAGGCGGCGGAGTACCTGGTGCACGAGCTGGCGGCCGAACGCATTGAATTCGTGTTCAGCAAGTACGGCCGCGAGCTGCTTGCCGGGTTGCAGGCGCGTTTGCAAGCCGCCCATGTGTGGGACGTTTACCAGCAGACCCTCGGGCAATTGCAGGGTCGGCCGGCGGCGCAGTGGGCGTTGGTCGACAACTGGTTGCGCGGCCTGTGTGCCGATGCACAGTTTGCTGAGCTAAGCGCTTATGTGCCGGAAGCTGTGGCCTTGAGCCTGCTGCCGGAAGGTGTGGCCAAGCGTGTCACCGAGGTGGATCTGCGCTTTAGCGTTGAAGAGTTGATGGGTGAGCACCCGCGCATAAGCGAGCGGAAGCTGGTGCTGGCCGTGGATGATTTCTTCGCTCGCCTGCGCGTGCACCGCGAACAGTTTCTGCCGGGGCTGCAGCGCTATCAGGCGTTGCGCCAGGAAGTGATTGGGCGTGAGCGTGAGGCGCTGCGCCTTAACGAGTTCAAGCCAAAACCGCTTAGCTCTTTTGTGCGCAACAAACTGATCAATGATGTCTATCTCGGGGTGATCGGCGACAACCTAGCCAAGCAAATGGGTACTGCCGGGGAGAATCGTCGCTCTGATCTGTCCGGCTTGCTGATGCTGATCTCGCCGCCGGGTTACGGTAAAACCACCTTGATGGAGTACGTGGCTCACCGCCTGGGTTTGATCTTTATGAAGATCAATGGCCCGGCGCTGGGGCACGATGTGCGCTCCCTCGATCCGGCTCAGGCGCCGGACGCCACCTCGCGTCAGGAGCTGGAAAAGCTCAACCTGGCGCTGGAGATGGGCAACAACGTGATGCTCTATCTCGACGATATTCAGCACACCCATCCGGAGTTCTTGCAGAAATTTATCTCGCTGTGTGACGGCACCCGGCGCATTGAAGGCGTATGGAAGGGGCGCACGCGCACCTACGACATGCGTGGTCGCAAGTTCTGCGTGATCATGTCGGGCAACCCTTACACCGAGTCCGGTGACGTGTTCAAGATCCCGGATATGCTGGCCAACCGTGCCGACATCTATAACCTCGGCGACACCTTGGGCGGCATGCAGGAAGCCTTTGCGCTGTCCTATATCGAGAACGGCTTGACCTCCAATCCGGTGCTGGCACCGCTGGCCACTCGCGAGATGGCGGATGTCTATCGCTTTGTCGCCAAGGCCGAAGGCAAGCCGTTTTCCAGCAACGAGTTGAGTCACAGCTACAGCGGCGCCGAGGTCAATGAGATCGTTACCACCTTGCAGCGTTTGATGCAGGTGCGTGATGTGGTGGGCCGGGTCAATCAGCAGTACATCGCCAGCGCCGCCCAGGCTGATCAGTACCGCACCGAGCCGCCGTTCAAGTTGCAGGGTAGCTACCGCAACATGAACAAGATGGCGGAGAAAATCTCTGCCGTGATGAACGAGGCCGAGGTGCTGCAACTGATCGCCGATCATTACCAGGGCGAATCACAGCTGCTCACCACGGGCGCCGAGGAAAACCTGCTCAAGCTGGCGGAATTGCGCGGCAATATGACCGACACCCAGGCCGAGCGCTGGACGCAGATCAAGCGCGACTTTATGCGTAACAAGGCTATGGGCGGCAGCGACAGCGACGTCGGCGGGCGCGTGGTCGCGCAGCTCAATGATCTGGTTGAAGGCGTACGCGGCTTGGCGCCAAACAAACCCGCTGCTGAGTCGCCTACTGTGCCTTGGGAGCAGCTGTTAGCTGGGCTTGAGAGCCTGGGCAAGCTGCGCCCGCAAGTGGAGGTGATCACGCCGGCGCAACCTGCAGTGCAAAAGCTACTGGAAAGCCTGGCTGAAAGCCTGCAGAACAGTTTTCTACCGCTGGTTAAGGCGATGGACAAGAAAATCGATATCGACCTGCGCACCCACAACCGCATGCTGGAAATCTCCGCTCAGCTGCGCGATTTAGGCGAGCAACTGGGTCACGAACAGCGCTTGGAAAGCGATACCGGCGACAGCGAAATCGAGTCGCCATGAAGGCCGGGCTGTTGCCACGGGTCCAGCTGTTGCTGGGCATTGCCGCACTGATGCTGGTGCTGCAACTGGTCAATAGCCTGAGTAGTTACAGCCTCAATGTTTGGGGCGTGATACCGCGGCGGTTTGAGTCGTTGCCGGGTATCTTTTTTGCGCCTTGGCTGCATGGTGGTTGGTTGCATCTGTTGAGTAATCTCAGCGGCCTGCTGGTACTGGGGCTGCTGGCTTTGCTGGAATCGCGGCGCGACTTTATCCAGGCCAGCCTGTTTATCATCATCGGCAGTGGTGCATTGGTTTGGCTGTTCGGCCGCCAGGGCATCCATGTTGGCGCCAGCGGTTGGCTGTTCGGGCTGTGGGCGCTGCTGCTGGCGCGGGCGTGGTTCCGCCGCAGTTGGCTTGATCTGCTGCTGGCGGTATTAGTGTTCTTTCTGCATGGAGGCTGGGTGTTCGGCCTGGTGCCGCAGAAAGGCGTCTCCTTCGAATATCATCTGGCCGGTGCGCTGTGCGGTGGGCTCTATGCCGCCTGGCGCTATAGACCGCGCTCACGACAAGGACGTTAAATGGATTTCAATCGTCTCGATCAGCAGTTGCGTGACAGCCTGGCCGATCTGCGGCTGAGCAATGAGGAGCGCGACGAGTTGCGCCAACTGGGCAGCGATTTGGGCCCGGATCAGGTGCGCTATCTGCGTAATCGCGCGTTCGCCTTGGTACGTGAGCTAGTGACCGAACCGGCCAACACGCTGGCTGCGCTGAAGTGGTTGGAACAGGTTGTTAAGACACTCGATAGCTGTGTTGCGCCGAATCGGGTGGAAGTCGCCAGTGCGCATTTCAGCCCCGGCGAAAGTTGTCGACGCAAGATTCGCGATCTTTGTCGACAGGCCCGGCAGTCGGTAGATATCTGCGTGTACACCATCTCTGACGACCAGTTGAGCAGTGAAATTCTGGCCTGCCACCAGCGCGGTATCGCAGTGCGGGTAATTACCGATAACGAAAAGCAGTTCGATATGGGCAGCGATATTGAGCGCTTGCGCAGCCAGGGTGTGCCATTACGCATCGACTCTGGGCCGTACCACATGCACCATAAATTCGCCCTGTTCGATGGCCGTTTTCTATTGAATGGCAGCTTCAACTGGACCCGTAGCGCGACCACCGGCAACGAGGAAAACCTGCTGGTAATTGACCACCCTGCGTTGTTCGCTGACTACCGTCGGGTGTTTGACGAGCTATGGGGGCGCTATGCCGATAACTGATTGCGTGGTCTGACTCGCTGGCCATGACCGGCATACCTCGTTAAGGTCACTCTAGCCCTGCTCTGTGTAGTGGGCAGTTGTACCGGCGAATGAGGGGTGAGCATGGCATTGCGTAACGCGGTTCAGTTGATCACTTATCCAGATCGCTTGGGTGGCAACCTGAGTAATCTTTACAGCTTGCTTGAGCAGCACTTAACGGATGCAGTCGGTGGCGTACATCTTCTGCCGATGTATCCGTCCAATGCCGATGGTGGCTTCTCGCCGCTGACCCATATGGAGGTCGACCCGCGCTACGGCGACTGGGCCGATGTCGAGCGGATATCTGCGCGCTTCGATCTGTGCGTTGATCTGGTGATCAGCCACATTTCGGACGAGTCGCCGGAGTTTCTCGATTTTGTCGCCAAGGGTCAGGATTCAGTGCATGCCGAGCTGTTCGTTCAGGTGGACAAGCTCGGCGAGATTGGCCTGGAAGACTTGGCCAAGATTCATATCCGCAAGGAAAAAGAGCCGTTTCGCGACGTGCTGCTGGCTAATGGCGAGACCTGCCGGGTGTGGTGCACCTTCACCGAGCGACAGATCGACCTCAACTACGAATCACCGCTAACCTACCAGCTGATGGAGCGTTACCTGGCGTTTCTCACCGCGCGTGGGGTCAAGTTGTTCCGCCTGGATGCGTTCGGTTACACCACCAAGCGCATCGGTAGCAGCGTGGCCATGGCCTGGCGCCATGGCGAGCATTACTGCCGCTTGTATGTTGATCTGAGCACGTGTCAGGCGATCATTGACTACCGCGATCCTGAAAGCGGTATCGAGCAGCAAATACGCTGCTGAGTGGGCGGATCGGTTCGGCGAGGAGCGTTTCGGGTTAGACTTACGCTCTTTCGCCCAGCCAAGAAGCCCCTCCATGGCCCTGCCGTCTACGACCTACAAAATCGAGTTGAACCTCACCGACATGGACCGCAGCGTCTATGAAAACCTGCGTTTCACCGTTGCCAAGCACCCGTCGGAAACCGAAGAGCGCCTGGCTGCCCGGCTGGTGGGTTATGCCTTGTTCTATCACGAGCACCTGGCGTTCGGTCGCGGTTTGTCGGATGTGGATGAACCAGCCCTGTGGGAAAAGAGCCTGGATGATCGCGTGCTGCATTGGATTGAGGTCGGGCAACCGGACAGCGACCGCATCACCTGGTGCTCGCGGCGCACTGAGAAGTTCAGCCTGGTGGCCTACGGCAACCTGCGCGTGTGGCAAACCAAGGCTCTCGACCCCGTTCGCAGCCTGAAAAACATCAATGTCGTCGCCCTCGACCAAGAAGCCTTGGCCCGTTTGGCGCTGGACATGCCGCGTTCGCTGAACTGGAGCGTGATGATCAGCGACGGCGAGCTGTTCGTCACCGATGAGCGCGGCCAGCATGAGTTGCCTATCGAGTGGCTGGCTGGCGAACGCTGAATGTCGCTTTTGTAGGATGGGTTGAGCCTGCGATACCCATCGCTACAGCACAGGATGGGTATCGCTGCGCTCAACCTGCGCGGCCCGACCCATCCTACGGCTCTAGGCGCGCTACTTAAGCGCCTGTGTATGCCTTGCCTTTTGTCTGTACCGGAACCCTAATGCGCATCGAAGCCCGCCCGTTACCTGCCACCTTGCCCGACCTGGGCGCTCTGCCGCCGTTGTTGACTCGTTTGTATGCCGCTCGCGGCGTGCAGTCGGCTGCCGAGCTGGATAAGGGCTTGGCGCGCTTGATTCCGTATCAGCAACTGAAGGGCATGAGCGCGGCCGTCGATTTGTTGGTGCTGGGTTTGCAACAAGGTCAGCGCATGTTGATCGTCGGCGACTTCGATGCTGACGGCGCCACCGCCAGCACAGTGGGCATGCTCGGGCTGCGCATGCTCGGCGCCGCCCATGTCGATTATCTGGTGCCTAATCGCTTTGAATACGGCTATGGCCTGACTCCCGAGATCGTCGCGGTGGCGCTTGAGCGTCAGCCGCAGCTATTGATTACCGTGGATAACGGTATCTCCAGCGTCGAAGGCGTTGCGGCGGCCAAGGCCGCTGGCCTGACTGTGGTGGTGACCGATCACCACTTGCCGGGTGCCGAGTTGCCGGCGGCGGACGCCATCGTTAATCCCAACCAGCCCGGTTGTGAATTCCCGAGCAAGGCGCTGGCCGGGGTTGGGGTGATGTTCTATGTGCTGCTGGCCCTGCGTGCGCGCTTGCGCGAGATGGGGTGGTTCAATGAACAGCGCCCTGAGCCTAACTTGGGCGAGTTACTGGATCTGGTTGCTCTGGGCAGCGTTGCCGACGTGGTGCCGCTGGATGCCAATAACCGCATTCTGGTGCATCAGGGTTTGGCGCGGATTCGTGCCGGCCGGGCGCGGCCGGGCTTGCGCGCGATTCTCGAGGTGGCGGGGCGTGATCATCGGCGTATCACCTCCACTGATCTGGGTTTTATCCTCGGCCCACGATTGAATGCGGCGGGGCGTCTGGATGACATGGCGCTGGGCATCGAATGCCTGCTCTGTGATGACGAAGCCCTGGCCCGCGACATGGCGGTGCAGCTGGATCAGCTCAATCAGGACCGCAAGGCCATTGAGCAAGGCATGCAGCGTGAGGCGCTGGCCCAGCTCAAGGATCTGCCGCTGGAAGACATGCCCTTCGGTCTGTGCCTGTTCGAGGCCGATTGGCACCAAGGCGTGATCGGCATCCTTGCCTCGCGCATGAAGGAGCGGTATCACCGCCCGACCATCGCCTTTGCCGATGCCGGCGACGGCGTGCTGAAAGGTTCGGCGCGCTCGGTTCCTGGTTTTCATATCCGTGATGCGCTGGATGCGGTGGCGGCCAAGCATCCGCAGCTGATCAGCAAATTTGGTGGGCATGCCATGGCTGCAGGGCTGTCATTGCCTGAAGCCCATTTCGCGGAGTTTGCGGCGGCCTTCGATGCCGAAGTACGTCGCCAGCTGTGTGAAGACGACTTAACCGGTCGCCTACTGTCCGATGGCGCCTTGTCCATCGAAGAGTTCCACCTGCCACTGGCCAAGGAACTGCGCAATGCCGGGCCTTGGGGGCAGCACTTTCCCGAGCCGTTGTTTCATGGCGTATTCCAGCTGGTGCAGCAACGCGTGGTCGGCGAACGGCACCTCAAGGTGGTGTTGAAAAGCGAGTGCGGTAGCGTACAGCTCGATGGCATCGCCTTTGGTGTGGACCGCGAGATCTGGCCGAACCCGACCGTGCGTTGGGTGGAGCTGGCTTACAAGCTGGACGTGAATGAGTTTCGTGGGCAGGAAAGCGTGCAGCTGTTGATTGCCCATCTTAGCCCGCGCTGATAGGTGTTAGCCCTGCGGTGAGGGCGCGGCTGAACCATCGGCCAGCGCGCGTTCGCTCAGTTCATTCCAACGCGCCAGAAACTCCGGCGGCTGGCTAACGCGTTGCGGCGTTTTGGCCAGAAACACGCCGTGGTTATTAAAGGAATACACCGGCAACAGATCGCCACGCTCACTGGCCGGGAGAATGCGCGGGTCGAGGTTGTCGAGGATCAGCGGCTGCTCGCTGGCGCTGGGGTAATAGGCCAGCACCATATGCGCCTGGTTCTGCTTGAGTGCCTTGACGAAGGTCAGACGCAGTTTCTCGCTGGGCACACCCATGCGCACCAAACTGAAGTATTTGGCGATGGCGAAATCTTCGCAGTCACCTTTGCCTAGGCTAAGTGTCTGCGCCGGCGTGGCCCAGTAATCCTCGACGCCCCAGGCTTGCTGATCGCTGACAAAACTCACCGAACGATTGATGAAGTGGTTAACCCGCTCCAGTTGCACGCGCTCGTCATCCTGGGCTGAATGGTCGAGCAGGTTGAGCCAGCTGGCCAGGCGCGTGTCGCTGAGCGCTGCTGACAAAGCACTGCGCTGGGTAGCCGGTGCATCGGCCACCAGCACTGGGCTAAACAGCCAGCAACTCGCGAGTAGGCAGCGAAGTAGGCGGTGGGCGGCAAGCGGTGTGTGTCGCAGCATGGATGGACTCCGGTGTCGGCTGTATGCATAGCCTTGACCGTTTGAGGGCGATTTATCGCGCCATCCTACCGGCGCCAAATACTGCGCTTATGTGATGCTGACCACTATTTGACAGATTCAGCGTCGGTTAACCGACGAGTAGCCGTTTTTCCCTGTTTTTGAGTCCGCTGGCAATCTTTCGAAGCACTCTGAGGCTAGGTGGCGAGAAACCTCTCTCTCTAGAATCGATCCATGTACCGGTACAACTATTTTTAGGGAGAGCGCTTGATGATTACCCGTGGATTACTTGATCAGTTGTTGAAATCCGGCCAGGACCTGTTGCAACAGAAATCCGGCGGCGGCTCCACTGGCGGTCTCGGCGGCAGCCTAGGTGGTTTGCTTGGCGGTGCAGGCCAAGGTGGTAAGGGCGGGGATCTAGGCACTCTACTCAAAGGTGCCGGTGGTGGTGCGCTCGCCGCGGGTGCTCTGGGCATGCTGCTGGGTAACAAGAGTGCGCGCAAAATGGGCGGCAAAGCCCTGACCTATGGCGGTTTGGCTGCACTCGGTGTGGTCGCTTACAAAGCCTATGGTAACTGGCAGGCGCAGCAGGCCAATGCTCCGCAGGGCGAGCCGCAAACCCTGGATCGCTTGCCGGCGCCGCAGGCCGAGCTGCACAGCCAGGCGATTCTCAAGGCGCTGGTGGGTGCAGCTAAAGCCGATGGCCATGTCGATGCACGCGAGCGACAGTTGATTGAAGGCGAGCTGGTCAAACTCACTGACGATGCCGAATTACAGCATTGGTTGCAGGCCGAGCTGAATAAACCGCTGGATCCTGCCGAAATAGCTCGCGCAGCCAGTACGCCGGAAATGGCGGCGGAAATGTATGTGGCCAGCGTGCTGATGGTGGATGAGGAGCACTTTATGGAGCGTGCGTATCTGGAAGAGCTGGCCCGTCAGCTCAAGTTGGATCCAGCGCTAAAGACCGAGCTTGAGGCTCAGGTGCGCCAGGAGCTGGTGGCGGGCTAATAGCGCGTAGCAGCCATCTGCCAAGGGTTCTGGCCGCTAGCTTGCGGCCTCCCTATAATCGGCGCCTTTCCCTCTATGGATGGACGCCCGATGCACCGCACCTACACCAATTGTCTGCTGAGCTTGGCGCTGATTGTGTTCAGCTCGATAGTCCAAGCCGCGCCTGACGTAGCGCTGACCCAGCTGCAAAGTGCGCAGGTGCTGGTGTTTCGAACCAGTACCGATCTGTTTATCCATCGTGGTGAGGGCGGGCATGCCGAGTTGGCGGCCAAGGTGCAGGCCGATCTGGGCAAGTTGCGTGCAAACCTGGCGACCTTGCAGGCGCAACCTCTGACCGAGTCCGCACGCTTGGCGATGGAGCAGCTGCCGCCGTCTCTGGCAGCCTTCGCGGCGCTGGTCGAGCAAGCGCTGGCGTATAACCCTGGTGAACCTGATCTGCCCTGGGAATTCAATTTTCAGTACAGCAAAGCCCAGCGCGAGCTGGTCGCAGCCTTCGAGGCGCTTGAGCAACAACTGCTAAAAGGCCTTGCGCAGCCCCTGCCTGCTGCCGATCTGCGGTTGCAAAGCTTGCCTGCCAAGGTGCAATACCTGGCGGCGCGCTATACCGCGCGTGCTTATGTGGGGGATATCGAGACCCTGCCGGAGCAACAGCAGCATTACCTGAACCAGGATATCGACGTGCTGGCCAAGCAGGTGGATGCCGAACTCGCCAGCCTCGCCACAGAAGTGACCGACGCGCAGCAGCAACGCTTGCAGCGAGCGTTGACGCGCTGGAAGTTTATCTACCCACGCCTGGTGGGCTACAACGACAATCTGGTGCCGCTGGTTGTCGAGCGGCATGCCGCCAAGCTCGCCGACCAGTTGCTGCGTCTGCGGGCTCAATAAGGTTTAGCGTTTGCTGGCTGCATGGAACACCGCGCAATGCTTGCCGGTATGTTTGGCGCGGTACAAGGCCCTATCAGCCAGTTCCAGCGCCTCGCTTAGGTTGCTAGTGTCTAATGGCCAGAGCGCGCCGCCAATGCTGCAGCCGACCTTAACCTGATGGTTGCCCAGGTCGATGGGCGCATTCAGCGCTCCCAGGGTGCGCTCAGCCACCAGCTGAGCTTGGGCTAACGCCTCGCCACCGGGTACCTGGAGCACCATCAAGAACTCATCGCCTCCAAGCCGTGCGACCAGATCACCTTCACGCAGGCAGCCGCGCAGGCGGATGGCCACTTCGCGCAGCACCAAATCACCTGCGGCGTGGCCAAACTGGTCATTGATGGGTTTAAAGCCGTCCAGATCTAGGTAGAACAACGCCAGGCAATTGCTATTGGCCTGGCTGCGTTGTTGTGCACGCGGCAGATAGCTTTCCAGTGCGACGCGGTTGGGTAAGCCTGTGAGTGCGTCATGATGGGCGAGATTTTCCATAACCCCCAAGGCTGTTTGGTGGCGCGTCAGGCTGTCCACCAGGTGCCGAATTGAATCGCTGAGGGTCTCGATCTCGCGGGTCCCTTTTAGCGCGGGGATCATGCTGATTTCACCGGCGCTGAGACGGTCCGCCGCTTCGGCGATCTGGCGCAATGGGCGGGTGAAATAGCCGGCCAAAAGCCAGCCGACCAGCGCAAATAATACCGCCAGGCCAATGCCCCACAGCAGAATGTAGCGCCTTGTTTCGCGCGCCGGGGCGTAGGCTTCATCTAGTTGCTGGCGAGCGATCACCGTCCAGCCCAGGCCTTTGTAGTCCATATGGCCTTGGCTCAGCGCCAGTCCCGTCAGGTACTGCTTGCCGTCCGGCCATTCCTGCACGGCCCAGAGGTCTTTGCCTTGCGTCACCTCGTTGAGTGCTGGCAGGTGCAGGCGCTGGCCGATCATCTCCTTAGGCGCGAGTAGCACGGTGCGGTCCTGGCCGATCACGAAGAACTCGACATTGCGACGCTTCTGGATCGGCTCAAGAATGGCCAGGCGCACTTCGTCCGCCCAGGACCAAGAGAGGTGCGAGGCCAGCACGCCGACCAGGCTGCCATCGGCGGCAAACACCGGCAGGCTGATGTCGACAAATTTCATCGCCTCGCCCGTTGGGTTAGGCAGCAGTTTGGCCAGTAGTACGGCTTCATGAACGTCGCCGATAAACACTTGTTTCTGCGCTTGGAGAAACACCGGGCGCTGGGCGATGCTGGCGCCTTCGAGCACGCCATCGCTGGAGGCCAGTACCGTACCTTTGACGTCGGTATAACCAATCCAGGCGATGCTGGGGAACTCGGTTTGCAAGCGGTCGAGCAGCACACGGATCTCAGTAATATCGTCCGGTTGGCTGAGTGCGCGCAGCTTGCCAATCACCTGCAACATCGCGGCGCGGTTTTGCATGTCGCGGTCCAGGCGATCAACCATCATAAATGACACTTCAGCGAGGTCCCGGCCGACTTCATCGCGGATGCGTTGGCTAGCGTCCTGGCCAATCAGGCTACCGAGCATCCAGCTCAGCCCTGCTACTAACAAGGCAATCAAAAGAGCAAAGCGGCTGCGTAGGCTACCCATGCTAAGGCAACTCCGTGGGGCTTGAGTCAGAGGCATCAAGCGGTTTCAAGAACTGAACCCAGTAAGGCTCCGGCGGATTGTTAGCAGTCTAGCTCAGCTGCGTTGCGCTCAGGCTAAGCGTCAGTGCCTCGTGGCTCTGTGGCGTTTCAATGCTTGCCGCCGGCTTGGGCAAACTCTAGAGTCCTACGCATCTGCGCGCGATCAGCATCTGGCTGGCCGGGTACGTTTAACCGAGTGGGGAATATTGTGAAGAACTGGACTGTGCGGCAACGCATCATCGCGAGCTTTTCCGTTGTGGTCGTGATTCTTTTGCTGCTCTCTGCCACGGCCTATTACCGTTTGGCCACGGTCGAGCAGGCCGCCACGCATGTGAGTACATCGGCCGCGCCGGGCATGCAGCAAGCCGGTTTGATGCGCTTGGCCTGGGCTGATCACCTTATGGAAAGCCAGCGCCTGCTGATGGTTGGCCGCGATAGCGTGGACGGGCTGAGCCTCAATGCAAGTGAGCGCAAGGCGTTTGCGGAATTGTCTCAGCGGATGGACAAAACCTGGGCGGCCTACCAGGGCACCATCAACACTGAACAGGATCGTCTTGAAGCGCAGAATTTTTTAATTAAACGTGACCAGTATTTGGCGCTGCACGCGCAGTTACTTGAGCTGATTACATCGGGGCGCGACCTTGAAGCCTCACGCCTGGGTCGGGGCGAGTTGCTGTCAGCCTGGCTGGAGGCGCGGGCCGCCCTGACTCGACTGTTCGAGCTTAACCAACAGTATGCCGAGCAATCGGTGCAGCAAATTGTGACGGATGTCGAGGTGACCAAGTTGAGCCTGGTGCTGGCCATTCTCATTGTAATGGGCGTGGCGGCGCTGAGCTCGGTGAGCCTGCAGCGGGCGATTAGCCAGCCCATTACGACGGTGGTGGATACCTTTAAGGTGCTGGGTTCAGGAGACCTTTCGGCGCGCCTGGCCATGGGCCGACGTGATGAGTTCAACGCCATCGAGGAAGGGTTCAACAGCATGGCGGACGAGCTCAAGGCTCTGGTGGCCCAAGCGCAGCGTTCGGCCGTGCAGATGACCACGTCGATCACCGAGATTGCGGCCACGTCCAGGCAGCAGCAAGCCACCGCTACGGAAACGGCCGCTACGACGACCGAAATCGGCGCCACCTCGCGTGAAATTACCGCCACCTCGCGTGATCTGGTACGCACCATGAGTGAGGTGTCCAGTACGGCCGAACACACCTCGGTGCTCGCCGGCTCTGGTCAGATGGGCCTGGCCCGCATGGAAGAGGTGATGCGTCATGTAATGGGGGCGGCTGACGTGGTGAATGCCAAGCTGGCGATCCTCAATGAGAAAGCCGGCAACATCAATCATGTGGTGACCACCATCGTTAAAGTGGCGGACCAGACCAACTTACTGTCCTTGAATGCGGCCATTGAAGCGGAAAAGGCCGGTGAGTACGGGCGTGGCTTCTCTGTAGTGGCAACCCAGGTTCGGCGTTTAGCCGACCAGACGGCTGTCGCCACCTATGACATCGAACAGATGGTGCGTGAAATCCAGTCGGCGGTGTCGGCGGGGGTTATGGGCATGGATAAATTCTCTGAAGAGGTGCGTCGCGGTAACAGTGAGATGGCCCAGGTGGGTGATCAGTTGTCGCAGATTATTCATCAGGTGCAGGCTCTGGCTCCCCGTGTACAGATGGTGGATGAGGGGATGCAAGCCCAAGCGACGGGGGCTGAACAGATTACTCAAGCCTTGGTGCAGTTGAGCGAAGCCAGCGGGCAAACGGTTGACTCGTTACGCCAAGCCGGCGCGGCCATTGATGAGTTGAATCAAGTGGCCGGTAGCCTGCGCAGCGGCGTCAGCCGATTCAAGGTCTGAGCATGAACACACCAAGTGCCGGCCAGGTATCACTCAGCCGTGAGGCTGGTGAGCTCTATTTACTGTTTAACCTGGATCAGGACCGCTACGCGCTCAATGTGCATGAAGTGGTCGAGGTGCTGCCATTACGTCGTCTGAAAGCATTTCCGCAGGCACCTGCTTGGGTCGCTGGAGGCTTCGAGTACCGCGGCGCGTCAGTGCCGGTGATTGATTTACTGATGCGTGCCTGTGGTCGCCCCGCCGTTGCGCTGATCAGTACGCGATTGGTCTTAGTGCATTACCGCCCAGCCAATCGTGTGCTCGGCCTGGTGTTGGAAAAAGCCACTGACACCCTGCGCCTGCAGGCCAGTGCCTTTCGTGATTCAGGCCTGAAACCCGGCGATGCGCAGTATCTGGGGGCGTTACAAGATTCGCCCCTCGGGCTGATTCAGTGCATTGAGGTCGCCGGCTTGCTACCCGCTGATGTGTGTGCGCTGTTGTTCCCCGCGCCGGGCGACGCCGCATGATTACTGAGGTGGAGCGTCTGCTCAAACAGCTGATCGGCCTGGAGGCTGAGTCGGTAGGGCGGGCGGTGGTAGAACGAGCCATGCGCCAGCGTATGGAGGCGCTGAGCCTTGCTACCGATACTGATTATTGGTTGCTCGTCAGCCGTTCGAGCAGCGAGCAACAGGCGTTGGTGGAAGCCGTCGTGGTGCCGGAAACCTGGTTCTTTCGTTACCCGGAGTCTTTTGTCACATTGGCCAACCTGGCGCTTAAACGTAAAGCCGCGCTGTTAGGCAGTCGTCCGCTACGGATACTGAGTCTGCCGTGTTCCAGTGGTGAGGAACCCTACTCGATTGTGATGGCATTGCTGGACGCCGGTTTCGCCCCGGCCGCGTTCCAGGTCGAAGCGTTGGACGTCAGTGCCCGAGTGGTGGAGTTGGCGCGCTTTGGGCACTACGGGCGCAATTCGTTTCGCGGCCAGGACCTGAGTTTTCGCGACCGTTATTTCGCTGCCACGGCCAGCGGTTATCAGTTGCAGGCGCGGGTGCGTGATGGGGTCAAGCTGCGCTGTGGCAACCTGCTGGACAGCCACGTGCTGGGCGGCGAAGCGCCCTTCGATTTTGTTTTCTGCCGCAATCTGCTGATTTATTTTGATCGCCCGACCCAGAACGCTGTACTGGATCGGCTGCAGGGCCTGTTGCACGAGGATGGCACTTTCTTTGTCGGCCCTGCTGAGGCCAGTTTGCTGACTCAGCGTGGCATGCGAGCCCTGGGCGCACCGCTGACCTTTGCCTTCAAACGTGCGGTTGCGCCGCCTGAATTGGCCGCAGTGGCGCCAGTAATCGCGCCAGCCCCTGTTCGGCCAGTGCCGATGCCACAACCCCCTCGCGCACGAGCGAGCATGACGCCGGCCCCCGAGTCTGTCGCGCGGCTCGACGGTGCCGCCAGTGCGTTGGCCAGAATTGCTGAGTTGGCGGATGCCGGGCGCAGTGCTGAGGCGCTGCAAGATTGCGAACGTTATCTGCTCAAGCACGGCCCTAACGCGGATACGTTCTACTGGATGGGTTTGCTCAATGACATGGCGGGGCAGGGCGATACGGCGCAGGGTTACTACCGCAAAGCGCTTTACCTGGAGCCCGAGCATGTGGCGAGCCTGGTGCACTTGGCCGCATTACTGGCGGCGCGAGGTGATCATGGCGGTGCCCAGCGGTTACAACAACGCGTAAGCCGTGCCAGCCCTTCAGGAGTGAAACGTGATGAGCGATAACCTGATGCTGGTGGAGAGCGCTGCAGTGATCGATGACTGCTGGAATCGTATCGGCGTGCAGGGCGATAAAAGCTGTGAACGCCTACGCGAGCATGTGCACTGCCGTAATTGTGAAGTGCACGCTGGCGCCGCGATTCGCCTGCTGGAGCGCTATGCGTCAGTGCAAGGTGATGTCGAGCCTGTTCTAGAAGAACAAGCCGTTGAGCGTTGTTCGCTGCTGGTATTCCGGGTTGCCGAGGAATGGTTGGCACTGGCAACGCGCGGGTTGGTTGAGGTGGTGGCGCAGATGCCGATTCATTCGTTACCCCATCAGCGTTCACGCAGCCTGCTCGGCGTGGCCAATGTGCGTGGCACCCTGGTGGCCTGTGTAGCGCTTGGCGAACTCTTGGGCATCGCAACCAGCGCGGCATCGGCAGCGGGGCCACGCGTTATTGCGCGCATGCTGATCCTGGCTGGGCAAGGCGGGCCGGTGGTGATTCCGGTCGACGAAGTGGACGGTATTCATGCCATCCCCCTGCGCAGCGTGCAGCCGGCTGTGCGCGATGGTGGCCTGGCGGTCAGCCAGTTTGCCAGTGGCGTCGTGCAGTGGCAGGGACGCAGCATTACCCAGCTCGATGATGAGCTGCTGCGTCAGGCCATCAGCAGGAGTTTTGCATGACGCCCGATCAGATGAGGGATGCCTCGCTGCTGGAACTCTACCGCATGGAAGCAGATGCCCAGGCGCAAGTGCTCGATAGCGGCCTTTTGGTGTTGGAACGCGAACCCAATCATGCGGGGCAGCTGGAAGCCTGTATGCGGGCGGCGCATTCGCTCAAGGGCGCTGCGCGCATCGTCGGTTTAGAGGACGGGGTGAAAGTTGCTCACGCCATGGAGGACTTACTGGTTGCCGCTCAGGAAGGCTTACTGCGTTTAGTGCCTGAACAGATTGATGGTTTGTTGCAGGGCACCGACCTGCTACGTCGGGTGGGTGCGCAGGTGGTGGCGGACGCTCCATCGGCTGAACGGGTTGAGCAGTTGGTGAGTCTGTTGCAGCAGCAATTGGCGGCAGCGGTCCCCGCCCTAGGATTGGCTGTATCTGCATCTGCAGACGAGCCCGCCGCGCAGGGCACGCAGATGCCAGCCCTGGAGGCTTCTGCTGAGCCTGTCGAGGAGCCACTGGATGATGGCCGTGGGCGGGTGTTGCGGGTCTCGTCCGAGCGTCTCGATCATTTATTGGACATGTCGGGTAAAGCTCTGGTCGAGTTTCAACGCATTCAACCGTTGGCTGACTCGTTGCAGCGGTTTAAACGTCAGCAGTCCTCGTTGCGACGTACCTTGGATACCTTGCGCGACGTGACCCTGGGCAGCTCGTTAGAGCCGCAGGCGCTGGCGCTGCTGGAGGAATCCAGGGCGCAACTGAATGAATGCCAGCAGCTGCTGCAGGAACATTTTGAAGCGTTTGATACGTTTGCCTGGGAGGGCGGCCTACGCAGTCGCTCGCTCTACGATGCGGCGTTGTCTTCGCGTATGCGGCCGTTGGCCGATGTGCTGGTTGGGCGTGCGCGCATGGTGCGTGACCTGGGGCGCTCTCTCGGTAAGCAGGTACGCTTGGACATCGAGGGTGAAGCTACACAAGTTGATCGCGATGTGCTCGAACGCCTGGACGCCCCCTTAACCCACTTGCTGCGCAATGCCGTTGACCACGGCATTGAGCCGCCCGAATTGCGTGTACGCAGGGGTAAGGAGCAGGAGGGCCGGCTGTTGCTGCGCGCGCGTCACCGTGCCGGCATGCTGGTGCTGGAATTGAGTGATGACGGCGCCGGGGTTGATGTGGAGCGCCTGCGCGAGGTGGTGGTGACGCGTAAGTTTGCCAGCGCCGAAACGGCGGCAAGGTTGAGTGAGGACGAGCTGCTGGCGTTTTTATTCTTGCCGGGCTTCAGTCTGCGCGACCAGGTCACCGAGGTGTCCGGGCGGGGTGTGGGGCTCGACGCGGTGCAGCACGAACTACGTCAATTGCGCGGCAGCGTGAGCCTGACGCATCGGCGTGGCGAGGGCAGTACCTTTATTCTGCAAGTGCCACTGACCCTTTCGGTGGTGCGCAGCCTGGTGGTGGAGGTTGCAGGTGAAGCCTATGCCTTCCCCCTGGCGCATATCGAGCAAATGCTGCGGGTGAGCGCAGAGGATGTTGTGCAGTTGGAGGGGCGTCAGCATTTCTGGCATGGCGATCGTCATGTCAGCCTGATCGCCGCCAGCCAGTTATTGCAGCGTCCCGAGGGGCGTACCGAAGAGGCTGGCATCCCTCTGGTGCTGATCCGTGAACGCGACAACCTCTATGGCATTGCCGTGGAGCGTTTCGTTGGCGAGCGCACACTGGTGGTCATGCCGCTTGATGCGCGGCTGGGCAAGGTCCGCGATGTCGCGGCCGGCGCCTTGCTGGATGACGGCTCACCGGTGTTGATTCTCGACGTTGAGGATTTGTTCAGCTCGATTAGCAAGCTCTTGGGCAGTGGCCATCTGGAACGGGTTGACCGGCGCAGCCAAGGTGCTCAAGAAGCCACGCGCAAGCGTGTGCTGGTGGTCGATGACTCCCTGACGGTACGTGAGCTTGAACGCAAGCTGTTGCTCAGTCGAGGCTATGACGTGGCGGTAGCCGTGGACGGCATGGATGGTTGGAATGCGCTGCGTGATGAACACTTTGATTTGCTGATAACCGACATCGACATGCCACGCATGGATGGTATCGAGCTGGTGACGCTGCTACGCCGCGATAGTCGGTTGCGCACGTTACCGGTGATGGTGGTGTCCTATAAAGATCGCGAAGAGGATCGCCGCCGGGGGCTGGATGCCGGCGCGGATTACTACCTGGCCAAGGCCAGCTTTCATGACGAAGCCCTGCTTGATGCGGTGCAGGTACTAATAGGCGAGGCACAGGGATGAGAATCGGAATAGTCAACGACATGCCGCTGGCAGTCGAGGCGTTGCGTCGTGCGTTGGCGCATGCTCCCGAACATCAGGTGGTCTGGGTGGCCGGCAGCGGCGCGCAGGCCGTGCGGCGTTGCCAGGAAGACACCCCCGATCTGCTGTTGATGGACCTGCTGATGCCTGACATGGATGGCGTTGAGGCCACTCGGCAGATCATGGCGCACACCCCCTGCGCCATCTTGATCGTTACCTCGGATGTCGAGCGCCACGTCAGCCGCGTATTTGAAGCCATGGGGCATGGCGCACTTGATGTAGTGGCGACGCCTGCGATGGGGGACGCACGGTTGCCAGAAGCCGCCGTTTTGCTGCGCAAGATTCATAACTTGGGCCTGCTGCTGGTGCCCAAAGCGGCGCCTAAAACGACCGAGCCGGCTCAGCGTGATCGCAACAGTTGTCGCCAGCGCTTGGTGGCTATTGGTGCGTCGGCGGGTGGGCCTGCTTCTTTGGTTGAGTTGCTCAAGCAGCTCCCACAGGGTTTTCCCGCCGCCGTGGTGCTGGTGCAGCACGTTGACGAGACATTTGCTGCCGGCATGGCGCAGTGGTTGGCCAGTGAGTCAACATTGCCGGTGCGCCTGGCTCGCAAAGGCGATGTGCCGCAGCCGGGGACGGTGTTACTGGCGGGCAGCAATGACCACCTGGTTCTGCAGACCAATGGCGAGTTGACCTACTGCGCCGAGCCCAGTGCGCACATTTACCGGCCCTCGATTGACGTGTTTTTTGACAGCGTGGTGGCCAATTGGGCCGGTGATTCCATTGGTGTGCTGCTCACCGGCATGGGCCGGGACGGCGCTCAGGGGCTTTTGAGCATGCGTCGTCGTGGTTTTATGACCATTGCTCAGGATCAGGCCAGTTGTGCGGTCTATGGCATGCCCAAAGCGGCAGCGCAGATTGATGCGGCCGTGGAAATATTACCCTTGGCCGATATAGGCCGACGGCTGGTGGCGTTGTTTGATTAATGGCTGCAGGGGGCTAAGTGCGCGTGGATGTTGCAGGGTCTATAACGATAATGGGCGCTAAGCCTGGAGAGAGTGGTATGCAGAGTTTTCCTCAACTTAGCGGTGGTCAGGAGGATGCACCGATATCTACTCCGTTGATGGTGTTGCTGGTAGACGACCAGGCGATGATTGGTGAGGCCGTGCGTCGGGCCTTGGCGACTGAACCAAACATTAGTTTTCACTTCTGTTCGGACCCTCTGCAGGCGGTGGCCTTGGCCGAGCAAATAAAGCCGACGGTGATTTTGCAGGACCTGGTCATGCCAGGGGTCGATGGCCTCGAACTGTTGGCCCAGTACCGCAGCCGCCGCACGCTGCAGGATGTGCCCATTATCGTGCTGTCCACCAAAGAAGACCCCAAGATCAAAAGCGCTGCATTCACCCGGGGGGCTAACGACTATCTGGTCAAATTGCCCGATGTGATTGAGCTGGTAGCGCGCATTCGTTACCACTCGCGCTCCTATCTGGCCCTGCAACAGCGTGATGAAGCGTTTCGTGCCTTACGTGAGAGCCAGCAGCAGTTGCTGGAGACCAATCTGGTGCTGCAGCGCTTGATGCGGTCTGACGGCCTCACGGGCCTGGCCAACCGTCGTCATTTTGATGATTGCTTGAACAGCGAGTGGGCGCGCGCGCTGCGTGAGCAAAGCGAGTTGTCGTTGCTGATGATTGATGTGGACTACTTCAAGGCCTTCAATGACCGCTTTGGGCACGTGGAAGGCGATGAAGCTTTGCGCCGAGTGGCAACTTGTTTGAGCGACATGTGCAGTCGCTCTTCAGACCTGGCAGCGCGTTATGGCGGCGAGGAGTTCGTCATGATCCTGCCGGGCACCTCGCGGGGCGGGGCACGCTTGTTCGCGGAGAAAGTGCGGCTTTGCGTACAGGCTTTGGCGATTCCCCATGAGCAACCCGCCCCGATGTCGACCGTCAGCATCAGCCTGGGTGTTGCCACACTTACGCCGCGTATGGACATGGAGCCGACTTGCCTGGTCGAGCTGGCTGATCGGGGCTTGTACCTGGCCAAACAGAATGGGCGTAATCAAGTGGGCATCGCGGAGCCAGATTGAGGCGCGATGCAGGGCGAATGGTCGACCGCTAGCCGCCTAGCGGTGTTCGTGGTGGGCTGCCAGCGCGGCGTTGACTGGGGTATACTCGCCGGCTTTTCTGAAACTTCGGGGCCACGGTCAGGTTGCCGTGTCCGATCAGCCGCCGTAAGGCTGGCTATCGGACCGCACCGGGCTGCTGTACACCTCTAATCGCCTGCGAGTGCCGACCATTATGGAAATCAACCCGATCCTCAACAGCATCAAGGATCTGTCCGAGCGCACCCTGACCATTCGGGGGTATCTTTGACTACGATCACAAACATGATCGTTTAGTCGAAGTAAACCGCGAGCTCGAAGATCCAAACGTCTGGAACAATCCTGAGTACGCGCAGAATCTGGGCCGCGAGCGCGCCACCCTGGCGCTGATCGTTGACACTCTGGATGACCTGCACAGCAGCCTTGCCGATTCCCGTGATCTGCTCGACATGGCCGTTGAAGAAGACGACGAAGGCGCTGTGGCTGATGTGGTCAGCGAAGTTGAGCGCCTGCGCGATATCCTCGAAAAACTCGAGTTCCGCCGCATGTTCAGCGGCGAAATGGACCCCAACAACGCCTACCTCGATATCCAAGCGGGCTCCGGCGGCACCGAAGCGCAAGATTGGGCCAACATGCTGTTGCGCATGTACCTGCGCTGGGCCGATAAGCGTGGCTTCGATGCCACCATCATGGAACTGTCCGCGGGTGAAGTGGCAGGGATCAAAGGCGCCACTCTGCATATCAAGGGTGAATACGCCTTTGGCTGGCTGCGTACCGAGATCGGCGTGCACCGCTTAGTGCGCAAGAGCCCGTTCGACTCCGGTAACCGCCGGCACACCTCGTTTACTGCGGTGTTCGTCTCGCCGGAAATCGATGACAACATCGAGATCGAGATCAACCCGTCTGACCTGCGTATCGACACCTATCGTTCATCCGGTGCCGGTGGTCAGCACGTAAACACCACAGACTCGGCGGTACGTATCACCCACGTACCGAGTAACACTGTGGTCTGCTGCCAGAACGAGCGCTCCCAGCACGCCAACAAAGACACCGCGATGAAGATGCTGCGTGCGCGGTTGTACGAGCAGGAAGTGCAAAAGCGCAACGCCGCCTCGCAAGTGCTGGAAGACTCCAAGTCAGATATTGGCTGGGGCCATCAGATTCGCTCTTACGTGCTCGATGCGTCGCGAATCAAGGATCTGCGCACCAATATTGAGCGCAGTGACTGCGACAAGGTGCTTGATGGCGACATCGATGAATATCTGGTGGCAAGCCTGAAACAAGGGCTGTAACCACCGCGTGATGGTTTTAGGCAGGTTGGCCGGTGCGCCGTTCAACCTTCAGCCGGGGCCACGCCCAACCAACGATTTACAGGACTGACGAACGACCATGAGCGACCAACAACTCGACCCGCAAGCCCTTTCCCACGAAGACCAGCAGCAGGAAGAAAACAAGCTGATTGCCCTGCGCAAAGAAAAGCTTGCTGCCATCCGTGCGCAGGGCAACGCCTTCCCCAACGATTTTCGCCGTGACAACTACTGCGCCGACCTGCAGAAACAGTACGCCGAGAAGACCAAGGAAGAGTTGGCCGAGGCTGCCATTCCAGTCAAGGTTGCCGGTCGCATCATGCTCAACCGTGGCTCGTTCATGGTTATTCAGGACATGACTGGGCGCATCCAGGTCTACGTCAACCGCAAGACCTTGTCTGAAGAAACCCTGGCCGCCGTAAAAAGCTGGGACATGGGCGACATCATCTCCGCCGTAGGCACCCTGGCCCGTTCCGGCAAGGGTGATCTGTACGTGGAAATGACCGACGTGCGTCTGCTGACCAAGTCTTTGCGTCCGCTGCCAGATAAGCACCACGGCCTGACTGACACCGAGCAGCGCTACCGTCAGCGTTATGTTGACCTGATCGTCAACGAAGACGTGCGCCAGACCTTCCGCGTACGTTCGCAAGTGATCGCGCACATCCGCAGCTTCCTGATGCAGCGTGATTTCCTTGAAGTGGAAACGCCGATGCTGCAGACCATCCCTGGCGGCGCCGCAGCCAAGCCATTCGAAACCCACCACAATGCACTGGACATGGAAATGTTCCTGCGTATCGCGCCGGAGTTGTACCTCAAGCGCCTGGTGGTTGGCGGTTTTGAGAAGGTCTTCGAAATCAACCGCAACTTCCGTAACGAAGGTGTTTCGACCCGGCACAACCCCGAGTTCACCATGCTCGAGTTCTACCAGGCCTACGCCGACTACGAAGACAACATGGACCTGACCGAGGAGCTGTTCCGTGAACTGGCCCAGCTGGTTCTGGGCAGCACCGACGTGCCTTACGGCGACAAGGTGTTCCACTTCGGTGAGCCGTTCGTGCGTCTGTCGGTGTTTGACTCGATCCTTAAGTACAACCCTGAGCTGACTGCCGATGATCTCAATGACATCGACAAAGCGCGCGCCATCGCCAAAAAGGCCGGCGCCAAGGTGCTGGGCTTTGAAGGCTTGGGCAAACTACAGGTGATGATTTTCGAGGAGCTGGTCGAGCACAAGCTGGAACAGCCACACTTCATTACCCAGTACCCGTTCGAGGTTTCGCCACTGGCGCGCCGCAACGACGACAATCCGAATGTCACCGACCGCTTCGAGCTGTTTATCGGTGGTCGCGAAATCGCCAACGCCTATTCCGAGCTCAATGACGCGGAAGATCAGGCGGAACGCTTTATGGCCCAGGTCGCCGACAAAGACGCCGGCGACGATGAAGCCATGCACTACGATGCTGACTTTGTTCGCGCGCTGGAGTACGGCATGCCGCCGACCGCTGGCGAAGGTATCGGTATCGATCGCCTGGTGATGTTGTTGACCAACTCACCGTCGATTCGTGACGTGATTCTGTTCCCACACATGCGCCCACAAGCCTGATGCTGAAAAAGCCGCCTAAGGGCGGCTTTTTATTGCCTGCCAGTGGACTATCTTTGCGATTTACTGACTAAGTCATATGTCATCGTGAATAACCGAGAGAGGATTGCCCTACTGTGACAGCCAAGCCCGCCCAAGATAGCGCCACACTGGTGGCTAATGCCGTTGCTGAGAGCGTTCAATACCAGGGTCGCAAAGCCAGCCGTCAAGGCAGTGAGCAGCGCCGTCAGGCCATTCTCGACGCGGCCATGCGCATTATCGTGCGTGAAGGCGTGCGTGCCGTGCGTCACCGTGCGGTGGCTGCCGAGGCCGAAGTGCCGTTGTCGGCGACCACCTATTACTTCAAAGACATCAACGACCTGATCACCGACACCTTCGCTCAGTTTGTCGAGCGCAGTGCGGCGCATATGGGCCAGTTTTGGAGTGGCACCGAAGGCTTGCTGCGTGAGCAAGTCAGCCGTTTGGACGGCAGCGCTGAGGCGCGTCGGCGTCTGGCCAATGAAATCGCCCGGCTGGCCGTGGAGTATGTGCGCCAGCAATTGTTGAATCGCCGCGAACACCTGTTGGCCGAACAAGCGTTTCAGCAAGAAGCGTTGCTCAACCCGCGGTTGCATGAGTTGGTACGTGCTCACCGGCAGATTTTGCTGCAAGGTGTGACGCACTTCTTCGAAGTCCTGGGCTCGCAGCAGGCGGAGCAGGATGCCAAGCTATTGACGGCGATAATTGTGCGCATGGAGTATCAAGGCCTGCTCGATGGCATCGATCATCTGGACAGCGAAGAGATGTTGGCCATGCTTAAACGCTATATGCACCTGGTACTGGGTTTGTAACCGGGTCCATCCATTTTCCAAGGAGAGCTCAATGATCGCCTGGCGTGTGCTGCTTGCCGTGTCCTTCCTGTTACTGGGCGGTTGCCTGGTTACTTTCAAGGACCCGATCCCAGCCAATGAGGCCGCTCCGATCCCCTTGCTTGGCGAGTGGTCACGCCAGAATGAGTGGGGCGAGCAAGTGTTTTTGCAGGTTACCCGTGCCGGCTCCAACGTCTACAAGGCCCGCGCCTATGTCGACAGCCTGGATAACCTCGAAAGCGTCGAAGAATATGGCTTTACTGTGGCCCATCACGGCCGCCGCTGGTACCTGTCTGCGGGTTTGCCAAAGCGCATGGGTGCCAACTTCGCCATTGCCGGCTTTGAACTGACCACCAACAATGAGCTGGTGATCTACAACCTGGACATCGACCGTGTCCTCCAGGAACTGGAACAGGGCGTGTTGGACGGCGAGGTGATTGAAGCGGCTGAAGGCGAGGGTGTGCTGATCAGCAGTCCACTTGAGCGGGTATTTGCCTACCTCGACGATCAAGCCAATTCAGATGTATTTATCGAAGTTGCGCGCTACCAGCGTGCTGGGGATTAGGCCGTAAGGATGAATACGCATACCGTGTTGGATGACTATCAGTTGATTGTGCGCGCGCTATCCGACCGGATTGTCGAGGCGCAAACGCCGATTCGCGTACTGGACGCGGTGAAGTGGGATGACTCGATTCGCAGCGAATTTCTCAAACACAAGGGTAAACAACAGCCCGCCGTTGATCGTGCCTATTACGCCAGCCGGCCACTGCCCTTTGATGCGGCAGGAAAGAAACTGGAGTTCCAGAATATCGAGCGCGACATCACCCGTCAGCTCGGCCAGTTCAACCCGGTGGGCAAGATCATGCGGCGCATGTGCCGTGAGTACCGCATGGTTATCCGCATGCTCGAAGCGCGCGGCACCGAAGACTTCGGCCTGATCAGTCAGGAACTTTACGGTGCGGCCTCCGATGCCTTCCATGCCGGCGATCCGACCTTGGCGGATCTGGGCATGATGTTTTCCGGCTTCCTCAACAACATCGACAAGCGCGGTGATCTCAAGGACGAAGCCAAAAACCTGACGGCTCAAGAGGCGGTTAGCCTGTTGCAGCACCGCTTAAACAAGGTGTTTGGCGAAGAAGAAAGCACCATTCGGGTGTTTGAGTCAGATGGCATTCTCGCTGATGCGGCCGCTGGGGCCGATTACATCAAGATCCGCGCCGATGCCATGTTCAACGAGCGTGACGTTAAGGCGCTTGAGGTGCATGAAGGGCTGGTGCATGTGGCGACCACGCTGAATGGCCAGAATCAGCCAATTTGCACCTTTCTGGCCAAGGGGCCGCCATCCTCCACCGTCACCCAGGAAGGCCTGGCGATTCTGATGGAGGTCATTACCTTCGCCTCGTACCCAACTCGCTTGCGCAAACTGACTAACCGCACCCGCGCCATTCATATGGCTGAAGAGGGCGCGGATTTCTTGCAGGTATACGACTTCTACCGTGAGCAGGGCTTTAGCCAAGAGCAGAGCTACAGCAACGCCAATCGGGTGTTCCGTGGCTCAACGCCCACCGGTTTGCCGTTCACCAAGGACCTGTCCTACCTGAAAGGCTTCATCATGGTTTACAACTACATCCAGTTGGCCGTGCGTAAAGGCAAGCTGGAGCAAATTCCGCTGTTGTTCTGCGGCAAAACCACCCTGGAAGACATGCGCACCCTGCGCCAATTGGTCGATGAAGGGCTAGTAACGCCGCCCAAGTACCTGCCACCGCAGTTCAGCGACCTCAACTCGCTGTCGGCCTGGATGTGCTTCTCCAACTTCCTCAATCACCTGAGTCTGGATCGTATCGAAGCCGACTACGCCAATATCCTCTGATGGCATGATCCCCCGTTGTAGGGCGTAGGAACGGGCCATGCCCGCGAGCCCTTTTGCCTGGGTGACCTATCGCGGTCATGGACCGCTCCTACAAAACCGAGTCTCATCCGGGCAGCTTTGCCCGCATCGCCAAGGAGCCAATATGCCCAGTCATCAACTCGACTACGAAATCCTCGGCGCCTCCGCGCAGAGCGTGGAGATCATTCTCGATCCCGGTGAAACGGTGATCGCCGAGGCCGGTGTTATGAATTACATGACTGACGGCGTGCGCTTTGAAACGCGTATGGGCGATGGCGCCGCCACAGGCGTGCTAGGCAAGCTATGGGGCATGGGTAAGCGCATGCTGACCGGCGAATCGCTGTTTATGACGCACTTCTCCAATGCCGGTAAAGCCCAGGCGCGCGTGGCCTTTGCCGCGCCTTATCCCGGCACCGTGGTGCCCATTCAGTTGGCCGAGCATGGCGGCACACTGATCTGCCAGAAGGACGCCTTTCTCTGCGCCGCTTATGGCACCGCGGTTGGTATCAGTTTTAACAAACGCCTGGGCGCAGGGTTCTTTGGCGGTGAGGGCTTTATCCTGCAAAAACTTGAAGGTGATGGCCTGGCCTTTGTGCACGCAGGCGGCACGGTGATCCGCAAAGAGTTGAACAATGAAACCCTGCGCCTCGATACCGGGTGTCTGGTGGCGTTTACTGCCGGCATCGATTACGACATTGCCCTGGCCGGTGGCCTGAAAAGCATGCTGTTTGGCGGCGAAGGTATTCTTCTGGCCACGCTCAAGGGCACCGGTACGGTGTGGGTGCAGAGCCTGCCGTTCTCGCGCCTGGCCGAGCGCATCTATGAGGCGACGTTCAAGGCCCGTGAGGAAGTGCGTGCCGGCGGCAATAAATGATGCGGCAATCTGGGTCTTTGCAGGCGTGAGGCTTTGCTGCAAGCTGCGCCGCCTGTGCTGAGCCCGCTAACTGAAAAATTCCGAGAGTCTGTTATGAGCGAAGTAAACCCCATTCCGTTAATCCTTACCGCTATCGGCAGCATCTGCGCCACGGTGGCTGTGCTCGGTTATTACGGCTACCTGCATATCGCCAAACCGGAAGATGCCTTGCTGCTGTCCGAGTTCACCATGCTCAAAACTGTGCCGGGTGAGGACTACAAAGTTTCGCTCAAACCTGCCAGCCAGGTCGCCCAGTGCATTGATGGCGTGCTGGTGATGTTTGACTTAGAGCAGAAAGGCCTGAGCGGTGTATTGGTCGACCGGCGCAAGCAGGCCGTGCGTTGCAGCGAAGGTCAGTAAACTCAACCCGATCTGCTGCGCGTCGGCCCTGCTGCGTTAAAAACAGGCTCGGTAGGCCGCTTGCGGCTAACGCGCTTTAGCGCGACCCGTAGGGCGAGTGAAACGAGTAATGCTCATTTACACCAGTAAACTCCGCTTCCTCGTCTGTTTTTGCCTTGCAGGTCTCTAGCTCGCGAGATCGTGAGCATATTCTTAGTCCTAGCCCGCCGGTTTCTCTTGCTCGCTAAGGCGCTGCAGATGCCGGCGTGACAGAGCGAGGAAGCGCGGCGTCAGGCCGATGTCTTCATACAACGGGTCGCCCTGCTCGTCGCTGGCCACCACCTTGCTGCCTTGAACGTAGGGCAGGCTGGCCTCCAGCTCATCGAGCGCCGCGCCGAGCAATTCCCCCAGCAGTTCTTCAACGTGGTGCTTGGGGTACATCTCCTGCAATGCCGCCAGGCGCGCGGCGGCTTCCAGATCGAGCCTTATCTGATAAGGCGTTGCGCTCAGCCTCCCTTGGGCATTTTCCTGCCAGTGCTGAACAAGTTCGCGAATCTTCATGATGGCCTCGTGTCTGTTCTATGCCCGCCGTTTCTTGGCGGGCTGCACAGTTAAGACTAGTGCCTGGGCCGATAAGTGCGGCCGCAGCGTCGCGCACTTGTAAGAAGTTGGCGCGCTGTGCACTCTGGAGGCAGGATCAGAGGAGGCAATAGTCATGGCAGAAATCGACGCGCGTTTGCGCGAGGACGTCCACCAGCTTGGCGAGCTACTGGGTGACACCATCAAGGTGCAGCACGGCGCCGATTTTCTTGACAAGATCGAACGTATTCGCAAGGGTGCCAAGGCTTCTCGCCGTGGTTCGGCGCAAGGTACCGAGCAACTCAGTGCAACCCTGAACGAGCTGGCGGATGACGAGTTGCTACCCGTGGCGCGGGCATTTAACCAGTTCCTCAACCTGGCCAATATTGCCGAGCAATATCACCGTGTGCGCCGCCGAGCGCCGGGTGAAGCGCAGCCATTTGAAGACAATATCCTCGCTGATCTGCTGCAGCGATTGGCCAGCCATGGGCATAAAGGTGAGGCCCTGGCCCGCCAGTTCGGCCGTTTGGATATCGAGCTGGTGCTGACCGCGCACCCCACCGAGGTGGCACGGCGCACCTTGATTCAGAAATACGATGCCATGGCCGAGCAGCTCGCGGCGGGTGACCACCGCGACCTTTCGGCGGCCGAGCGCGAGCGGGTCAAGCAGTGCCAGCAGCGCCTGATTGCCGAGGCCTGGCACACCGAAGAAATTCGCCGTAGCCGGCCCAGCCCGGTGGATGAAGCCAAATGGGGCTTTGCGGTGATCGAACATTCGCTTTGGCATGCCATTCCCAATGTGCTGCGCAAGGCCAACCAGGTGTTGCATAGCGCTACCGGGTTGCACCTGCCGCTGGATGCCGCCCCAATTCGCTTTGCCTCCTGGATGGGCGGGGACCGTGACGGCAACCCCAACGTGACTGCCCGCGTGACCCGTGAGGTGCTGCTGTTGGCGCGCTGGATGGCGGCTGATCTGTACCTGCGGGATATTGATCAGCTGGCTGCCGAACTGTCCATGCAGCAGGCCAGTGCGGCGTTGTTGGCCCGAGTGGGGGAGAGTGCCGAGCCGTACCGCAGCCTGCTCAAGCAACTGCGTGAACGTTTGCGCGCCACCCGTAGCTGGGCTCATGCCGCCTTGAGTGAAGACTTGCCGGCACCAATCGCCGTGTTACAGGACAATCGCGAGCTGTTGGAACCTCTGCAGTGTTGCTACCAGTCCCTGCATGAGTGCGGCATGGGCGTGATTGCCGACGGCCCGTTACTCGATTGTTTGCGCCGTGCCGCCACCTTCGGCTTGTTCTTGGTGCGCCTGGACGTGCGCCAGGACTCCAGCCGGCATGCTGCCGCCCTGAGTGAAATTACCGAGTACCTGGGGCTGGGGCGCTACGCCGAGTGGGATGAAGACGCACGCTTAGCGTTTTTGCTGCAAGAACTGGAAAACCGCCGGCCACTGCTACCGGGGCATTTCAAGCCCAGTGGTGAAACTGAAGAGGTGCTGGCTACCTGTCGTGAGGTGGCCCGCGCGCCTGCTGCATCCTTGGGCTCTTACGTCATTTCCATGGCTGGGGTGGCATCTGATGTGCTTGCGGTGCAACTGTTGCTCAAGGAAGCCGGACTGCAACGGCCGATTCGCGTGGTGCCGCTGTTCGAGACCTTGGCGGATCTGGATAACGCGGGGCCGGCGATCAGTCAGCTGCTCGGCTTGCACGGTTATCGCGCGCGCCTACATGGGCCGCAAGAAGTGATGATTGGTTACTCCGACTCGGCCAAAGACGCGGGCACCACGGCGGCGGCCTGGGCCCAGTACCGCGCCCAGGAAACCCTGGTGCAGGTGTGCCGCGAGCAGGACGTCGAATTGCTGCTGTTCCACGGCCGTGGCGGCACGGTGGGGCGTGGCGGTGGCCCGGCACACGCGGCGATTTTGTCGCAGCCGCCGGGTTCGGTGGCGGGGCGTTTCCGTACCACCGAACAAGGCGAAATGATTCGTTTCAAATTTGGCCTGCCGGATATCGCCGAACAGAACCTCAATCTGTACTTGGCGGCTGTGCTGGAAGCGACGCTGCTGCCGCCACCCAGCCCTGAGCCAGCTTGGCGTGAGCTGATGGATAAGCTGGCCAGTGATGGCGTCAGCGCTTACCGCGCGGTGGTGCGCGAGCATCCGCAATTCGTCGACTATTTCCGCCAGGCCACCCCAGAGCAGGAGTTGGGGCGATTACCCCTGGGCAGCCGCCCGGCCAAGCGCCGCGAAGGCGGGGTTGAGAGTCTACGGGCCATTCCGTGGATTTTTGCCTGGACCCAGACCCGCCTGATGCTGCCGGCCTGGCTGGGCTGGGAGGCGGCGCTGAACAACGCCTTGCAGCGCGGCGAAGGCGAACTGCTCGGGCAGATGCGCGCACAGTGGCCATTCTTCCGCACGCGCATCGACATGCTGGAGATGGTGTTGGCCAAGGCCGACGAGTCTATCGCTCAGCTGTATGACGAGCGTTTGGTCGAGCCGGCGCTGCAGCCACTGGGTGCGCATTTGCGCGGCCTATTGTCGCAGGCGGTGGCGGCAGTGCTGGGTTTGACTGGTCAGTCGCAGTTGCTGGCGCACAGCCCGGAGACGCTGGAGTCGATCAGCGTGCGCAACACCTACCTTGATCCGTTGCATCTGCTTCAGGCCGAGCTGCTGGCGCGCTCAAGGCTGCGGGACAATCAGGCCGACAGCCCTCTGGAACAGGCATTGTTGGTTAGCGTGGCCGGTATTGCGGCCGGTTTGCGCAACACCGGTTAATGTCCGTTCGGGGTGATTAGCGTATTCGGCGGGGTGCATGTAGTGCGTCGCCGAATCCACTACCTGGCTGAGGCAGTCATCGGTATATCCGACTTTCGGTGGCTTGTGCGCTATGGGTGCGCTGTGTATCTTGAGCGGCCTTTCGGCACTCTGGCCCCTGTTGGCAGCGCTGCTTGAACAATTCTGAGATTGGCCCCACGAGGCGAGTCCGTCGATTTTTACTTATATTTTGAGGAGCACATCGATGCGCGTGATTTTGCTGGGGGCGCCCGGTGCCGGTAAAGGTACCCAAGCTGGTTTCATCACCAAGAAATTTGGTATTCCGCAAATCTCCACCGGTGACATGCTGCGTGCTGCGGTAAAGGCCGGCACTGAGCTGGGCCTGGTTGCCAAAAGCGTCATGGACAGCGGTGGTCTGGTTTCTGATGACCTGATCATCAACCTGGTCAAAGAACGCATTGCGCAAGCCGATTGTGCCAATGGTTTCCTCTTCGATGGCTTCCCGCGCACCATTCCTCAGGCTGAAGCCTTGAAAGAAGCCGGTGTGATTATCGATAACGTGGTCGAGATCGCCGTAGACGATGAAGAAATCGTCGGCCGTATCGCCGGTCGCCGTGTGCACGAGGCCAGTGGCCGCGTTTACCACATCGTCTACAACCCGCCAAAAGTGGAAGGCAAGGACGATGCAACCGGCGAAGAGCTGGTTCAGCGTAAGGACGACACCGAGGAAACTGTGCGTCATCGCCTGTCGGTCTATCACTCGCAAACCAAGCCGCTGGTGGACTTCTACCAGAAGCTCGCGGCTGCTGAGGGCACGCCGAAGTACAGCGCCATCGCCGGTGTTGGTTCGGTCGACGAAATCACTGCCAAAGTGCTCGCTGCTCTCAGCTAAGCCTTGATGTATTCAGACAACGGCTCGCTTTTGCGGGCCGTTGTCGTTTCTGGGTCTTTATTTGTGTGGCTACGGATACGTGCTGGTCGCTCTCAAGTATGGTGGCGCGCGGCAGATTTTTTACTATCAAAGGGCGATAGCCATAGCTCTGCGGCCTGGCCGTAGCGCCTTGGCATGTTGAATCGCGCGCGTCACCACCAAGGAGAGAGGACATTCATGACCGAGAAATCCACACACCGTCTTACCTGGCTGGGCCTGGCGGTATCGATGCTGGCCGTTCCCGCCGTTTTTGCCGAGACCCCAGCGAAGCCCAAAGCGGACTGCAGCGTCGCCGAGTTCAGCATGGGCCTGCGTTTCCAGCAGCAGTCGGCGGAAATTCAGGCCTTGCAGCTGCAGGCCTACAACATCGCCACGCTGAAACTGGATGCGGCAGTGGCCGCCGCGAAAGATCCGTCGAAGCTCGCCATCGTTACCGACTTGGACGAAACCGTCATCGACAACAGCGCCTTGCTGGCGCGGGATCTGGCCAACTGCCACACTTATGACGCCTGGGACACCTGGCTGCCTTGGGAGCGCGACGGCACCCCGGCACTCATTCCTGGCGCCAAGCAGTTTCTGCAGCATGCCGACAGCCTGGGAGTGACCATTCGCTATATCTCGGATCGCGCCGACGAGCAGAAGAAATACACCCTGGCCACGCTGACTAAGCTGGGGCTGCCGCAGATCTCGGAAGAAAGCGTGTTACTGCTGGGCCCGCCCAAGGTCGAGCGCCGCGCCATTGTCAGCGCCGATCATCAGATCGTGCTGATGTTGGGCGATACCCTGCATGACTTTGATGGGCGTTTCCGCAAGACGCCACTGGCCGATCAGCGTGCCACCGTGGCCGCCGAAGCGGGTAAGTGGGGCACCGAGTGGATTGTGTTCCCCAATGCGGGCTACGGCACCTGGTCCAAGGCGCCTTTGCAAGGTTGGGACGCCAAGACCGTTATCGAACCCTGGTAAGCACGCGTTACTCAGGCAGCAGTGGGGCTCTTCGGCCCCGCTGCATGCCTAATCCTTCGAGACCGCTCGCGTGACAGGCGCGGGTAGCAGTGATTACGCTGGAAAAAAAAGCCTCAAGCCGTTCTAATGCCGGTCCATTTCGTCACCTGTCCGAATGCAATGACCACTCTCCTGGCCCTGGATACCGCCACTGAAGCCTGCTCCGTTGCCCTGCTGCATGACGGTAAGGTGCTCAGCCACTACGACGTGATTCCGCGTATGCACGCTCAGCGCCTGCTGCCGATGATCAAACAGTTGCTGGCCGATGCCGATGTGCCGCTGTCGGCGCTCGATGCGATTGCCTTTGGGCGTGGCCCAGGGGCCTTCACCGGTGTACGCATTGCCATCGGCGTGGTGCAGGGCCTGGCGTTTGCTTTGGAGCGTCCGGTGTTGCCGGTGTCCAACTTGGCGGTGCTGGCGCAGCGCAGCCTGCGTGAGCATGGTGCGCAGCAGGTGGCCGCAGCCATCGATGCACGCATGGATGAAGTCTACTGGGGCTGCTACCGGGCCGAGCAAGGCGAAATGCGTCTGGCTGGGATCGAGGCCGTATTGCCACCGGAGCGCGCCAGCCTGCCGGACAATGCCAGTGGCGACTGGTTTGCCGCCGGCACTGGCTGGGGCACCTTTGCTGCGCGTATTGGGGTCGCGATCAACGGGCAGGATGCCGCCATGCTGCCGCACGCCGAAGACCTGCTCAGTTTGGCGCGCTTTGCCTGGGCGCGTGGCGAGGCATTGGACGCCGACCTGGCGCAGCCGGTTTATCTGCGTGATCAGGTGGCCACGCCCAAGGCGCCGGTTTAATCGGACGGGCTCAGGTGCACCTTCTGTCGCGCATCCAGCCATGTGGTGCGGTGCTTGATTGCCAAGCCGAGCGAGGGAAGCTAAATTGCCATCACTTGTATCCATCGTTGGCTAAGCAAGCCGAGCAGTAACTGATGCGTATTGACGGTTTTACCTCCTCTTATTCGCCAGACCGCAGTGCCCGCCCGGGCTCTGCGGTTACGCCATTTCGCGAAGCGCAGCGCGAGATAGAGGAACGTCGTGAGCAGCCTACATCCCCCTCCAGCACCCAGGGCTTTGAACAAGTCGCCCAGGCGCGTAAGGTCGAAGCCAGTAATGCCAGCAGCGATAGCCTGCCGGCTCGTCTGCAAGACCAGCTGTACCAAGCGCCGTTAAACAACCGCGCCGCCCAGGCGCTGGCCAGCTACAGCTCAACCGCCAGTTTCGCCAGCGAGACGGATGCCCAGCAGGTGCTGGGTCTCGATCTCTACGCCTAACACGACCCTTGTGAAACGACTTTACTCGGCTATGCCGTGTGGGCATCAGCTGCGCAGTGCTCATGTACACTTCGCGCCCTCGGCTGATCTCACCCTCACGCGCTGCGTTTCTCCACGGTCTTAAATTTGATGTTGCCTTACTACCTCGGTTGCCCGTCATGGAGCGAGCCCGCCTGGCGCGGAAACTTGTATCCAGAGGGCAGTCGCAGCGCCGACTTTCTGCCGTTGTATGCCCAGGTGTTCAATGCCGTTGAGGGTAATACCACGTTCTATGCGCCACCCTCTCCTGAAACCGTGGCGCGCTGGGCCGAGCGCATGCCCGCGCACCTGCGCTTTTGCGCCAAGCTGCCGCGTGATATCAGCCATAACAGCGACCTGCGTGAGCAGCTGAGCGCCGCCGAAGATTTCCGCCGCTTGCTGGCGCCGCTGGGTAAGCGCGTGGCGCCGTTTTGGTTGCAACTGCCGGCGAGTTTTGGCCCACAACGTTTGGTCGAACTCATCAGCTTTATTGAGCCCTGGCAGGCCGGTGAGCTGGCCGTTGAGGTGCGCCATCCGGCGTTCTTTGCCAAGGGTGAGGAGGAGCGCAGCCTTAATCGTTTGCTGCATGGGCGTGGCATCGAGCGCATTTGTCTGGATTCACGGGCACTGTTCAGCTGCGTATCCACAGCGCCGGCCGTGCTGCATGCACAGGCGAAAAAGCCGCGCTTGCCGCTGCGCCCCACTGCCTTTAGTCAGGCTCCACAGTTGCGCTTTATCGGCCATCCCGAGCTGCAGGCCAATGACCCCTTTATGGCGCCCTGGCTGGACAAGGTAGCGGGCTGGATCGAGGAGGGCCGTACGCCTTACGTCTTCCTGCACACCTCGGACAACCGCCTGGCCCCGCAACTGGCGCAGCGCTTTCATCAGCAGTTGATGCGGCGTCTGCCGGGTTTGCCAGCCTTGTCACAGGTGCAAGTGGACGATCAGGTCGAGCAACTGGGCTTGCTCTGATAGGCTGCGCCGCATGACTTTCTTCCGCGTTTTTTTCATGGTTTGTGTAGTGCTCGCCGGCCTGTTGCTGGCGATCTGGCGTGGCTGGCTGGATGTGCCGCCGCGCTGGAACCCCTGGGCGGTGCTGGATATTCGCGAGACACCAAACCTGTTGACCGGCTTTTAGCTCTGGCGGCTGCAGGATGATCCGGCGTTGTGTCAGCAGACCTTGAATACCTCATCACTGCGTTTTACCCCGCAGGCCGATAGCCGTCCGGAAGTGACGTGCCCGCTGAACAACACCCTGCGCGTACACAGCGCCGGAGTTGCGTTCAGCAGCAGCTTTATCGCCAGCTGCCCGCTGGCGGCGGCCTTTGCCCTGTTCGAACAGCATGATCTGCAGCCTGCTGCCCTGGCGGTATTTGGCCAGCGCGTGGCGCGGGTCGAGCATGTGGGCAGTTTTGCCTGCCGCACCATTGCCGGCAGTCAGCGCCGCAGCCAGCATGCCTCGGCCAATGCGCTGGATATCATCAGCTTCCGTTTAGCTGATGGTCGGCGCATCAGCGTGCTGCAGGATTGGCCCAAGCAGGGCAAGAACGCCGAGTTTCTGCGCCACGTGCAGCAGGGAGCCTGTCGGCGTTTCAACACCACTTTGGGGCCGGAGTACAACGCGGCCCACCATGACCACTTTCATGTGGATATGGGGTTGTGGCGGATGTGCCGCTAAGAGCCTGGTTCGGATCTGCTGCGCGTCGGCGATACTGCGTTAGAAATGGCCTCGGCAAGCCGCTTGCGACTAACGCGCGTCAGCGCGGCCCGAAGGGCGAGTGAAACGAGTACTGCTCATTTACAACCCGTAAACTCCGCGCCCTCAGCCATTTCTGCCTTGTCTCGCTCTAGCTCGCGAGATCGGAGCACAGGTTCTGAAAGCGTCCCTACGGGCCGCTTTGACTTAACGCTGCGCCAGCAATAGATCGGCAGCCTGACCACTGTGGCCATTTGCGAATTCGAAGCGGCCGAGTTGGGCGATTTCGTCGTAGGCGCCCAGGGCAATCTTCACATCGCGCGCTTGCAGGTGAATGGCGCTGACGCCGGCCTGGCTCAGCGACTGGCTGGACTGCCGGCCCTGGGCGTCGAAGCGCAGCAGACTCAGGCGTTCGAAGATGGAGTCTTGCTTGTCGATGCGGCCATCACCGTTGTCATCGTATTTGCGCAGTTCGGCAAAGCCGTTGGCCGCGCCGTTCTGGTCGCCGAACAGCTCGCGACCATCGTCGATACGACCGTTGCCATTACGGTCGAGCGCGAGCAGGGCGTCGTCACCGGTGGGTACGCTGATCTGGTCAAGCTTTCCGTCTGCATCTAGGTCGAACCGTACTGAACGGCTCAGGCTGCTGGTGCTGAAACCGTTGCCGGCCAAGTCCAGCACCAAGGGGTCGGTTTTCTGCGGTTCGGCGTTGACCGTGACGTTCAGCTCCAGCTCACGCTGGGCGGCCAGTTCTTGAAAATCACTGGCCTGAGTGGTGACGGCAGGTGGTTCGCTGGGCGTTTCCGGCGGGCTGGCAGGTGCTTGGGCCTCGACTTCATCGAGCATCAGGGTGCGCCGCAGAATCTGATAATCCAGTGAGGCGCGCTTGCCTTCATCCAGTGTTTCACTGATCGAGCGCGTGTGAGCGGCCGATGGAGCCGCGCTAGATGGGGCAGAAATGACATCAAACATAGCGAACTCGGTGCGGCTGGAAGCTGCCGGGTCTGGCAAAATGCCGCTCAGGCAGGTTATCGGCCGCTGCGGCGGTCAATTGAGTGATTTTTGAGCACATTTTCTGATGAGTGATGAGCGGCTAATAGCCAGAATTCGTATGCAGGCGCTGGCCCCGCATCTACAGGCAGCGGCTGAAGCCTGGGCCGCACGCCTGGGTTTACCCCTGGACGGTGACAGCGAGTTTGCCCTGCAGCTAGGTGAAGGCGGCCTGCAATTGGTGGAGCTGGGGCCGCAGGCGCCAGGGCCGGTGAAAGTGGATTTTGTTGAAGGCGCTGTGGCGCATCGCCGGCTATTCGGTGGCGGCAGCGGGCAGATGATTGCCAAGGCGGTGGGCGTGCAGGCTGGGGTGCGCCCGAGTGTGCTGGATGCCACGGCAGGCCTGGGGCGCGATGCGTTCGTGTTGGCCAGCCTGGGCTGTCGCATGACCCTGATCGAGCGTCAGCCGCTGATTGCCGCGCTGCTGGAAGATGGCCTGGCGCGTGCCGCGCTGGACCGCGACGTCGCACCGATTGCCGCGCACATGCGGCTGCTGAACGGCAATGCCATCGAGCTGATGCGCGCCTGGCAAGGCGAGCCGCCGCAGGTGATTTACCTCGACCCGATGTTTCCGCACCGCGACAAGAGCGCGCTGGTGAAAAAAGAGATGCGCCTGTTCCGTCCGTTTGTTGGCGATGACCTGGATGCGCCAGCATTGCTGGAAGCGGCGCTGAACCTGGCCAGCCATCGGGTGGTGGTTAAGCGTCCGCGCAAGGCGCCGCTGATTGACGGTGCCAAGCCCGGTTATGCCCTGGAAGGTAAATCCAGCCGCTACGACATCTACCCGAAGAAGAAGCTGCAAACCGCCAGCGAGTAGCGAGTAGCGCTGGCGGCGCTTTGCGCTAGTCGGCGCGAAAGGCGCGAAGGAATACCTCAACCGCATCGCGCACATGGGCTTCGGCCTCACTGCCCTGCAGGGCGTCGCCGCAGCCGATCAGCAGGCGGAAATTGGCGCCGCCCTTGATCAAGCAGAAGAACTGATCCGCCGCACCCAGTGGGTCAGGAACGTGCAACTTGCCAGCCTGGTGGGCGCGGCGCAACAGCTCCTCCATGCCATGCAGCACGCGCTGCGGACCGGCTTCATAAAACATCCGCGAGAGCTTGGAGTCCTGCGCAGCCAGGCTCACCATCACCCGGTGCAGCTCCACCGACTCACGGCTGTTGATCAACTGATTAAAGCCACGGCCGATATTCAGCAGCACCTGCGCTACCGGTACCCCGTCGTCCAGCTCGAACAACAACTCTGGCAGTTGCTCTTCGCATTTGGATTTCACCGCTTCGGCAAACAGCTTTTCCTTGTCGGTGAAGTGGCTGTACACCGTGAGCTTGGAAACCCCGGCTTCCGCGGCAATTGCATCCATACTGCTACCGTCATAACCATTGCTGAGGAACAGGGTTTTCGCCGCTTCCAGAATGGCTTTGCGCTTGGCCAGGTCTTTTGGGCGACCGGGGCCGCTGGTTGGTAACACTTTGTTTGGCATGGGTCGTTTTTAATACTGGACTAGTGAGTTTGCTATTTTTACTATACCCGTCAGTTTAAATATTCAAAAGCCTCCACAAAGGTTCGTCATCATGTTTCGTCATGCCCTGTCTGTTGCTTTACCTGCCAGTCTTATTCTGTTGCTCGCAGCCTGCGGCAATGGCGAGCCCGCGGCAGTGGTTGTGCGCCCGGCCATGGTGGTGCAGCCACAGTTGGCGGGCGACCTGATGGATGCCTACCCCGGTGAAGTGCGTGCGCGCCTTGAGCCGGAGTTGGCCTTCCGCATCGGTGGCAAGGTGACCAAGCGTTTGGTTGATGTCGGCGCACGGGTGAAGAAGGATCAGCCTCTGGCCGAGCTGGACCCACAAGATGTGCGTTTGCAGCTGGAGGCCACCCGCGCCCAAGTGGCGGCAGCCGAGGCCAACCTGCAGTTGGTGCGCGCCGAACGCGACCGCTACAAAACCTTGCAGGCCCGCAACCTGGTCAGTCGTTCGCAGCTCGACAATGCCGAGAACCTTTATCGCTCTGGCGTGGCGCGACTCAAGCAAATCAAGGCCGAATTCAACGTGGCCAATAACCAGGCCGGTTATGCCGTACTGCGCGCCTCGCAAGATGGCTTGGTGGCGCGGCGCATGGTTGAGGTCGGGCAGGTTGTGGCCGCTGGACAAACCGTGTTTACCCTCGCCGCCGATGGCGAGCGTGAAGTGATGATCAATCTGCCGGAGCAGGCGTTCGAGCGCTTTAAAGTCGGCCAGGATGTCGCGGTCGAGCTGTGGTCGCAGCCGGACCTGCGTTTCCCTGGGCGCATTCGCGAAATGTCACCCTCGGCCGATCCGCAGTCGCGCACCTTCGCCGCTCGCGTGGCCTTTACCGAAGGCAAAGTACCGGCTGAACTGGGCCAGAGCGCCCGTGTGTTTATTGCTCACAACGGCGAAGTGCCGCTGGCCGTGCCGCTGTCGGCGCTGTCGGCTGAGAAGGATCAGCCCTACGTTTGGGTCGTCGACACCGAGACGTCCACCCTCAAACGCACCGACGTGCGCATTGGTGCTTATGGTGAGAAGACCGTGCCGATTCTCGAAGGCCTGCAGGCCAGCGATTGGGTGGTGGCCGCCGGTGGCCAGGTGCTGCGCGAAGGCCAGCAGGTGCGTCCGGTTGACCGCGACAACCGTGTTGTCCAGCTGACGGCCAAGGCCAAACCGACGGTCGAGGAGTAAGCCCGATGGATTTCAACCTATCCGCCTGGGCGCTGCGCAACCGCCAGATCGTGCTGTATCTCATGCTGCTGCTGGCTGTGGTCGGGGCTCTTTCCTATACCAAGCTGGGCCAGAGCGAAGACCCGCCCTTTACCTTCAAGGCCATGGTGGTACGCACCAACTGGCCAGGGGCGAGCGCCGAGGAAGTCGCGCGGCAGGTCACCGAGCGCATCGAAAAGAAACTGATGGAGACCGGCGACTACGACAAGATCATCTCGTTCTCGCGTCCCGGTGAATCTCAAGTCACCTTTGTTGCCCGTGACTCCATGCACTCGGCGGATATTCCCGACCTGTTCTACCAGGTGCGTAAAAAAGTCAGCGACATTCGCCACACCCTGCCGCAAGGCATTCAAGGGCCGTTCTATAACGACGAATTCGGCACCACCTTCGGCAATATCTATGCGCTGACCGGTGAGGGCTTTGACTACGCCGTACTCAAGGATTATGCCGACCGCATCCAGCTGCAGCTGCAACGCGTTAAGGATGTGGGCAAGGTTGATTTGCTCGGCCTGCAAGATGAAAAGGTCTGGATCGAGCTGTCCAACACCAAGCTGGCCACCCTTGGCCTGCCGCTTGCGGCCGTGCAGCAAGCGCTGGAAGAACAGAACGCTGTGGCCGCTGCCGGCTTCTTTGAAACCGCCTCTGACCGTGTACAACTGCGCGTGACCGGTCGTTTCGAAACGGTCGATGAGATTCGCAATTTCCCCATTCGCGTGGCTGATCGCACCTTCCGCATCGCCGATGTGGCCGAGGTTAAACGCGGTTTCAATGATCCACCCGCACCGCGCATGCGCTACATGGGCGAAGACGCCATCGGTCTGGCCGTGTCGATGAAGCCTGGTGGCGACATCCTGGTGCTGGGCCAAGCGTTGGAAGGCGAGTTTGCTCGCCTGCAGGAAACCCTGCCGGCCGGCATGCAGCTGAACAAAGTCTCGGACCAACCGGCCGCAGTAAAAACCGGCGTGGGCGAGTTCGTACGCGTGCTCACCGAAGCGGTGATCATCGTCCTGCTGGTGAGCTTCTTCTCCCTCGGCCTGCGCACCGGTCTGGTGGTGGCGCTGTCGATTCCGCTGGTGCTGGCGATGACCTTCGCCGCCATGTACTACCTGGGCATCGGCCTGCACAAAATTTCCCTCGGTGCGCTGGTGCTGGCGTTGGGGCTGATGGTGGATGACGCGATCATTGCGGTGGAGATGATGGCGATCAAAATGGAGCAGGGCTATGACCGCATCAAAGCGGCCAGTTACGCCTGGACCAGCACCGCCTTTCCGATGCTCACCGGTACGCTGATCACCGCCGCTGGCTTCCTGCCGATCGCCACTGCACAATCCGGCACTGGCGAATACACCCGCTCAATCTTTCAAGTGGTGGCCATTGCCCTGCTGGTGTCATGGATCGCCGCCGTGGTGTTTGTGCCCTACCTGGGCGCCAAGCTGCTGCCGGATCTGGCCAAACTGCACGCGGCCAAGCATGGCGGCAGCGCCGGTGGGCATGACCCTTACGGCACGCCGTTCTACCAGCGTGTGCGCAGGGCGGTGGAGTGGTGCGTGCGCCGCCGCAAAACCGTGATTTTGTTGACCATCGGTTTGTTTATCGCCTCCATTGTGCTGTTCCGCTTTGTGCCGCAGCAGTTCTTCCCCGCTTCCGGGCGACTGGAGCTGATGGTTGACCTCAAACTCAGTGAAGGCGCGTCCTTGGCCGCCACTGAAGAGCAAGCCAAACGTCTGGAACAACTGCTCAACGGCCATGAAGGCATCGACAACTACGTCGCCTATGTTGGCACTGGCTCGCCGCGCTTCTATTTGCCGCTGGACCAGCAACTGCCGGCGGCTAGCGTTGCGCAGTTCGTGGTGCTGGCCAAAAGCATCGAGGAGCGCGAGAAGATCCGCACCTGGTTGATTGAGGTGCTGCACGACGAGTTCCCGACCCTGCGTACCCGTATCTCGCGCCTGGAAAACGGCCCGCCAGTCGGCTATCCGGTGCAGTTCCGTGTCTCTGGTGAACATATCGATGAGGTGCGCCGTTTGGCGCGTCAGGTCGCCGATAAGGTGCGTGAGAACACTCATGTGAGCAACGTCCACCTGGACTGGGAAGAACCGAGCAAAGTGGTGCGCCTGAACATCGACCAAGAGCGCGCCCGCGCCCTGGGCGTCAGCACGGCTGATCTGTCGCGCTTCCTGCAAAGCTCACTGACCGGCTCGCCGGTGAGTCAGTACCGCGAAGGCAACGAGCTGATCGAGATCCTGTTGCGCGGCACCTTGAGTGAGCGCCAGGAGCTTGGTCTGCTGCCAAGCCTGGCAGTGCCCACCGACAATGGCCGCAGCGTGCCGTTGTCACAGGTCGCCACCCTGGAATATGGCTTCGAAGAAGGCATCATCTGGCACCGCAACCGCCTGCCGACTGTCACCGTGCGTGCCGATGTGTATGGCAGTGAACAACCGGCCAGCCTGGTTAAGCAGATCCTACCGACCCTCGATTCGGTCCGCGCGCAGTTGCCAGATGGCTATCAGCTGGATGTGGGCGGCACGGTGGAGGATTCCAGCCGTGGTCAGAAATCAGTGAATGCCGGCGTACCGCTGTTTATCGTGGTGGTGCTGACGCTGCTGATGCTGCAACTGAAAAGCTTCTCGCGCTCGGCCATGGTGTTCCTCACCGCGCCGCTAGGGCTGATCGGCGTGACCTTGTTCCTGCTGATCTTCCGTCAACCGTTCGGCTTTGTGGCTATGCTTGGCACCATCGCGCTGTCGGGGATGATCATGCGTAACTCGGTGATTCTGGTCGACCAGATCGAGCAGGACATCGCCTCGGGTATGGACCGCTGGCATGCGATTATCGAAGCCACCGTGCGACGCTTCCGGCCTATCGTGCTGACCGCTTTGGCGGCAGTATTGGCGATGATCCCGCTGTCGCGCAGCGTGTTCTTCGGGCCGATGGCGGTCGCGATTATGGGCGGCCTGATCGTCGCCACGGCGCTGACCCTGCTGTTCCTGCCGGCGCTGTATGCGGCGTGGTTCCGGGTCAAGGAAGTGGAGCGTCAGCCAGGCTGAATAAGTGGTTGATGATGTGAAGAAGCCAGACTTTAGGGTCTGGCTTTTTTATACCTGGCGGTTAGGGCGCAGTGGCGCCGTAATCACACGGCACGCCGGTGGCCTTGTCGGGATAAGCCAGGCGTTTGCCTGATAAACCCGGCTGATTGGCGAGGTTTTATTTTTGCGCCTGCAACGGTTGTGAGCACTGCCACCCTGTGGGAGGGGCTTTAGCCGCGAGCTTTGCTGCTTTTTATGGGGGAGGGCGCCGCTTTTGCAGTGTTCCCACTATTGGTTCCGCCCTTACGGCGGCTCACTTTTGGCAGACGCCCCAAAAGTAAGCAAAAAGTCTTGCCCCTTGCATCCGGCCCGACTTCGTCGGGTTCCCTCGCTCCATCATTGCTCCAGGGGCCCGCCGCGAAGGGCCATCCCTGGCCCATCGCGGCTCTCGCGGCATCCATGCCGCTCAACCCCTTCCGCAACGATTCCACTCGGCCTGCTGATGGGGCGTTTGGCGTCGTCTGCAAGATTTTTGGCAAGTGACAAAAAGGCCAAACCAGCGCTGCGTAGGATGGGTGGAGCGCAGCGATACCCATCAATCAACCGCATGGGTATCGCGCTGCTCAACCCATCCTACGGATGTCCGCCGAACCTGTAGGAGCGGGCTTGCCCGCGATGCTTTTGCTTCGGCTTTTCCGCTCTGCCCTCCACAAATCGCATAGGCAACACGGTCCCCGAACCCCGTCAGGAGGCCGAGTGGAGGTGCTGTGGAGAGGGGCGTTTGGCATGGATGCCAAACGAGGAACGATGGGCCATGGATGGCCCACCGTGACGACCCTCGGAACAGCACCGGAGCGAGGGAAGTTGAGCGCAGCGAAACCCGGATGCCGGGTGTGCTTTCTCTTTGGTTACTTTCTCTTTGCACAAGCAAAGAGAAAGTAACTCGGCGTAAGGCCGAAACCAGTAGTAGCAGTCAAAGGAGGTGCTGCGGGCGTTAGAGGCAGGCTGGGTATCGCTTCGCTCAATCCATCCTGCGAGTCGCGCACTGATAATGAAAACGTGACGTAGTGAACGTTTGGGTTTCCCTGCTCATACCTTTGCGGCATGATCCGGTATCGCTGATGGCTCATTGCCACGCACTGCTGGAGTCAAGGATGGCCCGTCGTAGCAAAACATCACCTTTCGAAGACCTGATCTTTATTGCTTCGCGCCTGCCTTGGTGGCTTAGCCTGCTGATCGCTTTGGCTGCCTGGCTGTATTTCCATTCCGTCGCCATTAGCCCACCGCCTACCGTCACTGATCCCAAGCAGTTTGCCTCTGCCATGACCGGGCAAGTGTGGCGAACCTTCGCCATGTTTCTGCAATACATCGTGCCAGTGGCATTTATCTTCGGTGCGATTGGCTCGGTATTCGCCCGCGGCAAGCGGCGCAAGCTGCTGGACGACGTTGCCAATGCCACACGCCCCGGCAAAACCGTTGAAGGCATCAACTGGCAGCAGTTTGAACAGCTGGTTGGCGAGGCCTTTCGCCGGCAAGGCTTTACCGTCACGGAAACCGGCGGCAATGGCCCGGACGGCGGTATTGATCTGATTCTGCACAAGGGCAGCGAAAAGCATCTGGTGCAATGCAAGCAATGGCGCGCAACCAAGGTTGGCGTTGCTGTGGTGCGTGAATTCTTCGGCCTGATCGCTGCTGAAGGTGCTGCCGGCGGCTTTGTAGTGACCTCCGGCAGCTTTACCGCAGATGCAAAGAGCTTTGCCAGTGGCCGCAATATCCGCTTGGTGGAAGGCCCAGAGCTTAAGCGCTGGATCGCCGCTTCACGTACAGCTCAAACCAAACCCTCGGCCGTTCCAGCTAGCGTCGTATCTACACAGGCAAGTGCGCCAAGTTGCCCTGTCTGTAACTCGGCTATGCAAAAGCGAGTAGCAAAGCGGGGGGGCGAATATTGGTAAAGAGTTTTTGGGGTGTTCGCAGTATCCGAAGTGCCGAGGAATGGTTCAGTTTTGAGATTTTTTAATGACATAAATAAATTCATGATTCTTCCTTGCTTCTATGTGTAATTTGACTACGAAAGCCGAATGGTGACGTGCGGTTGAGTTGGATTTTTTGGAGGGTGCAATAATTAATATGGATGGTATTAGATTTAAGGATGTATAGAGGTTTATATTTTTAATTTCTTCTCATGTGAGGTGATTTAAATGAGCTATCCAATTCAGGGGCGTCTTGATCTTCATGTCGAAAAAGAGGTTGAGATTAATGGTGTGGGTATGGGGGTTCTTACCGATGGGACCCCATATTTGACGGGTCGAGGCCTTGCTAGGTTGTGTGGTGTTGAGAGTTCAACCATTGTTCGTATGGGGGCAGAGTGGGTTGAGGATGTTCAACGTCCAAGAATAACTAAAATCAAGCAAATACTTGAGGGGCGAGGTATTTTTCTTGATTCACCATATCTGGTAGTTGACGGTGATAATTATTGGACTGGTTCAGTTTGCCTTGCAGTTCTAGAGTATTATGCTTTTGATGCTTTGCAGGGTAACAATTTAGTTGCTTCTCAGAATTACAGGGCTCTTGCTGGTCGAGGGTTTGATGATTTTGTATATACGCAGGTTGGTTATGACCCCAATAGTTTAGTACCTGCGCAGTGGAAGCAGTTTCATGATCGTGTCTCGCTTGTATATAATTCTATTCCTGCTGGTTATTTTGGTATTTTTAAAGAAATAGCGGACATGATTGTCACTTTAGGTCAGCATGGTCTGCATATTGATCATACATTTGTTCCTGATATTAGTGTGGGTATCTCTTGGGGCAAGTATTGGTCTTCTAATGATTTAGAGAATAGGTTTGGTTTTCGAATTAAATATGAACATAACTATCCTGATTATTTTCCACAGGCGATGTCGAACCCCCAGGAGCCATGGTGTTATCCGGAATCTTGTCTTGGGGAATTTCGGCGATGGTTTCGAGAAATATATATAGGTCAGGGTAAATTCGCTAATTATCTTCAGGGGCAGGCGAAGGTTCGTGCTTTGCCACCCTCCTTTGCTCAGTTGGCAATTGCGGCCTATAAAAAAGATGAGTGAGTTAAAGGGTTAATGAAAAAAATTGGGCCAGATATAAAAGAAAATTTATTCTGCCTACTTATTTTAGACGCCACTAAAAAAGCCAGACTCCAAGGTCTGGCTTTTTCACATTTATCCAACCCTTCTTACAACGCCCCAAACACCTTCTTCGCCAAACTTGTCGCCGCACCAGCTGGGTTCTCACGAATGCTGGCTTCCTGCTCGGCGATCATGGTGAACAGGCCGTCCAGCGCCTGCTCGGTTACATAGTTCTCGATATTCGCACTTTTCGCGTCGATCACGCCGAAGCTCGCGGCTTGGCCGGCGAAGCTGTTGTATTGCTTGGCCAGGCCGACCTGGTCGGTGGCTTTTTTGACGATGGGTAGGAATTGGGCGCGGATCTGTTCGCGGCTGGTTTTGTTCAGGTACTGGGTGGCAGAGTCCTGCGGGCCGGCGAGGATGCTTTTGGCGTCCTGCACGGTCATCTTCTTCACCGACTCCACCAGTAGCGCCTGGGCTTGCGGTACGGCGGCTTCGGCGGCTTTGTTCATGCTGGCTTCCAGCTGATCAACCTGCGCGCCCATACCCATCATCTTCATGGTTTTTGCGGCTTTGCCGAGGTTGCCCGGCAGTTCAATGCGTACGTCCGGGTTGTTGCTGAAGCCGCCGGGTTTGCCCAGTTGTTGCACGGCCACTTTGGCGCCTTGGGTGAGGGCGTCCTTGAGGCCGCCGCTGGCGTCGCCTTGGCTCAGGTCGGCGAGGGACAGGGCAAAGGCGCTCGTGCAAAGGGCCAGACTTGCGGTGAAGACGATGGTGCGCAACATAAGAGATTCTTCCTGCAGTTGAGTAGGTAAGGAGCTTAGCGGGGCTGTGTGAATAAACCTATGGTGCCGTGCTTAAGCCTCGCGTGTGCGCTTGTTTAGCTGCGTGCCGCCTATTGAGGAGGGCACCTTGTCTGACGCTCCAGCGTGGTTTCTGCAGCGGCCTGCTAGGCTTTGCTATGACGTTCGGCAGTGAGGTGCCCGCGAGCGCGAGTGGCGGCGTTATTGAATTCGACATGTAACGACATACGGTGAATTGAGTGATGGCCTTTTGATGTTAGGCTGCCCGCTTTAAGGGCGTTAGCTCGTTCAGAATCATATAACGGGTTGGTTGAGGATCGAAGATGGCACCAGTGATTGAGTCTTCCCGTCCGCCCAACGTTCTTTCTAATTCCGCTGTAACGCGCAAAGCGCTGCTGTTTATTTCAGCGCTGCTGCTGGTTTTGTTCGTGGTGGCGAGCGTGGCGCTGGTACATATCGCCGCGCAGCAGAATGACCAGGCGATCAAGCAAAGCCTGTTCTATGCCGAGAAAGCCATCCAGGCCCGGCAGAAATCGATTCTCGCAATTGTCAGTGATTACGCTTTCTGGGGTGAGGCTTATCGCCACCTGCATGTTCAGGTCGATACCGATTGGGCCTATACGCGGCAGAACATGGGCCCCAGCCTATTTCCCGACTTTGCCTATGAAGGTGTGTTTGTTGTCGATGCCAATAACCAAACCGCTTATGCGGTGGTGGAAGGGCAGCTGACGAACGTCGAGGCGCAGCAGTGGCTTAAGCAGGACGTCCAGGCGTTGGTCGAACAGGCCCGTGCGCAAGCAGATGATGAGGAACCGGTGGTTGGTTTCTTACAGGTGTCCGGTTGGCCTGCGCTGGTCGCCGTGGCGGCTTTTACTCCGGGAGGTGATACGCAGGTCGAGGCCACGGAGGGTGCCGCTTCGGTGCTGTTGTTCGTCGACCGTCTCGACCCGCAGAAATTGCAAGCGCTTGGCCAGGACTTCGGCATAGACGATCTGCATGTGGATGAGCGGCTGGGCGGAAACCATGACCGATCCGTATTAGCGGTGCCCACCCTCAGTGGCGAATTAATCCGTCTTAGTTGGCACCCGGCGCAACCGGGCGATCAACTGCTTTATCTGATCTTGCCGCTCCTGGGGTTAGTCGGCGCTATCGTTGCCGTTATTGCCTGGCTGATGTTGCGCCGAGCTATCGCGGCGGCACGGGAGATGGATACCAGTTATGCCTCTTTGTATTCCAGCCAGTCGGCCCTGGTCGCCAGTGAGGCGCGCTTTCGTGATGTGGCTGAAGCGGCATCGGACTGGATTTGGGAGACCGATGCACAATTGCGGCTGAAGTACTTGTCTGTTCGTTTTCAAGCGGTAACCGGGCACTCCGAACGTGCTTGGTTGGGGCGTCCGCTCAGCGAATTTGTGTTGTGCCCGGGCGGTTTGCAGGCTTGGCTGGATACACATGGTGCGCGGCCATCGGCCAAGGACAGCCTGCAATGCCAGTACGTGGCCATGGATGGGACTCAAAGAACATGCCGCTTAGTGCTGCGGCATATCGAGGGTTCTAGCGGGATTACGGGTTATCGCGGCATCGTCAGCGACATTACTCAGGAGGTGGAGGCGCGCGCACGTATTGAGCACCTGTCGTTGCATGATGCACTCACCGGGTTGCCCAACCGTATTCGTATGCAGGAATTCCTTGAGGGTAAATTGAGGGCGCTGCCGACGGCAGGCGAGCCGTTGGTGATGTTGAGTATCGACCTCGACCGGTTTAAATCGGTGAATGATTCCTTTGGCCATGAGACCGGTGATCTTGTTCTCGGTGAGGTGTCACAACGCCTGCGTTTAGTACTGCGCGACGGCGATCTGGTGGCGCGTATGGGGGGCGATGAGTTTATTTTGGTGGTCAGCGGCATATCCACCCAAGAAGAGGTGGAGCGCTTGTGCGAGCGGTTGATTACCGGTATTGAGCAACCGTTTGAAATCGACCACCACAGCATCTTTATTGGCGCCAGCATCGGCGTCGCCATGGCTCCAGCTGATGCGTGCTTGGCCGAGGATTTGCTGCGTTACGCCGATATTGCGTTGTACGAAGCCAAAGGGGCGGGGCGCAGCACTTGGTGTTTTTATGCCAGTGAGATGAATACCCGGGTAAAAGACCGGCATCAGCTCGAAAACGACCTGCGCCAGGCATTAATTAATGACGAGTTACGTCTACGGCTGCAGCCTCGTTACAGCGTTAGCGGCCAGCGCATGGTGGCGGCAGAAGCCCTGGTGCGGTGGCAACACCCACAGCGCGGGCTACTGAGCCCAGATAGTTTTATCGCCATCGCCGAAAGCACAGGGCTGATCGTGCCCCTGAGCTCCTGGGTCCTGCGCACCGCGTGTATGGAGGCCATGAGCTGGCCCGAAGCGTTGGTGGTTTCGGTCAATCTGTCGCCGGTGGAGTTCCAGCATGGTCGTCTGCTGGCAAGGGTTAAAAGTGCGCTGGAAGAAAGTGGGCTGCCGCCTTCGCGGTTGGAGCTGGAGCTCACCGAGAGCGTGATGCTTGACGATGCGGAAGGCGCTTTGGTGTTGATGCACGAGTTGAAAAGCCTGGGCGTGAGGTTGTCCATGGATGACTTCGGCACGGGTTATTCGTCCCTTAGCTACCTGCGTAGATTTCCCTTCGACGGGCTGAAGATCGACCGTAGTTTTATGGCCGATTTAGAGGGCTCATCCGACAGCCAGGCGATCATAAAGGCCATTGTTGGGCTCGGCCGGGCGTTGTCGTTGACTGTGACAGCAGAGGGCGTGGAGACCGCGGCGCAACTTGAGGTGTTGCGCCAGTGTGATTGTGATGAGGTGCAGGGCTATTTTCTGGCGCGGCCGATGGAGCCAGCGGCTTTGCATCTTTTGATGTGCCCATAAACGCACGAGGGGCTTGCCCGAGCAGCTCGTGGGTGTTTCATCTATAACCTACCAGGGCTGGGTAAAACTGCTCTCAATATTCAGGTACTGCAGTTCTGGGTTATGCGGCCGATTACAGTGGTTCTATGCCGAGAAGGTTGCGGCGCTTCAAACGATGCAGTTTTTCCTTGAACAGGAGCAGTGCGCATGATGTTGGTCCCGGTCCGTCTGTCGCAGCGATTAACGCTGGGCAGCATCCTTCTGCTACTGCTTACAGCCCTGGCGGTGTTTGCCGTGATGGCCCTGCGCGGGCAGCCTCGGGTAATGGCTGCCAGCGGTGAGCTGATTGAGCAAACGGGCAGCGCCATCGTCAGGCAACTAGCCCTGCAACTGGCTGGTATTGAAGGGGTAACCGCCAGCCTGGCGCACCTTTCCGAAGTGCTGCCGCGGGATGAGCCGCTGTACTTCAACACACTGCCTAATGTGATCGATAACCAAGGCGACAAAGCCATTGCCGGCGGCGGGGTATGGCCTGAGCCGAATGCGTTTACTGAGGGTGTGGCGCGTCGCAGTTTCTTCTGGGCACGTGGCGGTGACGGACGCCTGGCCTATTCCGATGATTACAACGCTGCCGATGGCCCCGGTTACCACAACGATGCCTGGTACACCGGCGCGCGCAACAGTGCGGCAGGTCGTTGCCTGTGGTCGGAGGCCTATCAGGATGCGGTCACGGGTGTACCGATGGTCACCTGTAGCGTGCCTTATCAGCTGGCTGGGCGCTTCGCCGGCGTCGCCACCCTGGACTTGTTGTTGGATGATCTAGCGCGCTTTCTCACCGAGCAAGGCAAGGTCACCGATGGTTATGCGTTTGCCCTCGATCAGGCGGGCAATGTGTTGCATTTCCCCGGCATGGCTGGGCAAAAAGGCGGCGCGATGATCAAGTTCGCTGATCTTGCGCAGAAGCAAAACTGGCTGAAACCGGTTCAGGCAGCGCTCGGCAACAGCCAGGCCGGGGCGATCCGTAATCTTGATCTGGAGCACGATGAACAGCTCAAGCAGGCCAGCCGGGTCAGCCTGTTTGTAATGCCTGACACGGGCTGGGTGATTGGCTTGGTTACGCCGCAGGAGCGGGTTACCGGGCTGGCGCGTGCGCTGACTTGGGACATTCTGCTGTTTTTGATCCCACTGTTGGCGGTGTTGCTGGCGTTGGCGTGGTTAGCCGGGCGCAAGCTGATTGCTCAGTTGGAAGAAACCACCGCGCAAATCGATTCTCTGGGGCGCGGTTCGGCCAGCCGTGATGTGCAGCTGAGTGTGGAGCGTGAGGACGAAATCGGGGCGTTGCGCCATGCGGTCAATCGCTATGCCGGACAGTTACGCACCATGCTCCAGCGCATTGCTGATGAGGCCGATCATTTGCAGGCTGAAGCGGCTCAGCTGGGCAGCCTGAGCAGCACCCTGGCCGGGCGCGCCGAACAACAGCGCCAGGAAAACACCCAGTTGGCGGCGGCGATTACCGAGATGTCTTCCAGTGCACAGGAAGTGGCGCAGAACACCAACGACTGCGCTACGACCGCACAAAACTCATTGTCGGTGGTGCAGCAAGGCCAACAAAAAGTGGCCTCCAACAGCGCCGCTATTCAGACGCTCTCCGCCGAAATGGCCGAAGCCGCAGCGGTCATCGGTCGGCTGGAGAAGGACAGTCAGCAGGTCGGTGCGGTGCTGGATGTGATCAAGGCGATTTCCGAACAAACCAACTTGCTCGCGTTGAATGCGGCCATTGAAGCCGCGCGAGCCGGAGAGCAGGGCCGCGGCTTTGCCGTGGTTGCCGATGAGGTGCGCACCCTGGCCGGTAGAACCCAGACGTCGGCCAATGAGATCAGCACCATGATCAGTGCGCTGCAACAGGCGTCACGCCAGGCAGTGCAGGCGATGCAGGCGGGCGAGGCGCGCACCGAGCATGCTGTGGTCGAAGCCGAAGGCGCGGCCACCGCGTTGTCCAGTACGGTGCAGAGCTTCGATGATATTTCCCAGCGGGCCCAGCAGATCGCGGTAGCCGCGCAGCAGCAAAGCCACGTGACCCAGGAAATCAACGAACTGGCCGTGCGCATTCACAGCATCAGCGAAGAAAACGCCCGCGACGCTCAGGCGCTGGATGAAGTCAGTAATGCGATGCAGGCATTGTCGTCACGCCTGATTGACCTCAGCCACAGCTAGCGGCTTAGGCGCTCTAACTCGCGGCGCACCATCTGCACGTACGCCGCGGGTTTGAGGGTATACAGCTCAGCTGCGACCCAGCTGAGCCAGCGACCCCCTAACTCTGCTTTGGCAGCCAGCAAACGCTGGGCATCGACTTGCGCGCGGGCCTGGTTGGCCTGGTGAAATTCGGCCCGCGATGGCGGGGTTGGTGCGTTGTGAGCGTTATCCATTAGGGCTGGGCCTCGCTGGTTACACCAGCTCAGCGGCCTCTTCGTTTCTATCCATGGCCACCTGGCGAATCGACAGACGAATCTCTGCCGGCAGCACGCGCTTGGCTGCACCTTCGGCCAGTTCATTCAGCAACGGGTGATGGCTGAGTTTGCCGGCCTCATCCTGACGCAGTACGCCTTGGTCTTGCAGGCTCTGGATAAAGTGGCGGAACAGGCTCTTGTCAAAGAACTCCGGGGCGTTGAGGCCATGCAGGATCGACAGGCGCTGAGCCATCACGGTGCACAGGTCTTCCAGTTCTTCAGCGCTGATGGCGTTCTGCCCGGCATTGAGCAGCAGGGCGGTGGCCATGTAGAAGCGCTGCAGGGTCTGCACGATGGCGCGGGCCAGCAGAGTCAGTAGCACGAACTCGCGTGAACTGGGCGCCGGGCGCACGTACATGTCGCCATCGAGCTTGAGTAGGTCCTGTTCGACAAAGGCGGCTAGCCACTGATCGACCACCTCGTCCAGCTCATCGAGGTTCCAGCGGATAAACAACTCGGACTGCAGGTAGGGGTAGAGCGCGCGGGTGTAACGCAGGATTTGCTCGCGGCTCATCCGTGAACTGCTCTGGAAGAAACTTGCCAGCAGCGCCGGCAGGGCGAAGATGTGCAGCACGTTGTTGCGGTAATACGTCATCAGGACGGCATTCTGCTCGTCCAGATAGAGAATCTTGCCCAGGGGGTCGGTCTGCTCGGAGAGCAGGTCCATGCCTTGTACGTATTCGATCAGCGCCTGGCCGTTGCCGTCCGGCAGGGTGGTGTGCGGCGAGTAGGGTACGCGGCGCAGCAGGGCCAGATAGAGGTCCAGCACCCGCGCCAAGGCGCGGTCATCCAAGGCCAGCTTGCTGGTGGAAAGCAACGCCAGGGCGACCAGGTTGACGGGGTTTATCGCGGCCGCCTCATTGAGGTGCTGGGCCACGCGCTCGCCGAGATTATTGGTCACCTCATTGAGCCAGGCGGGACGGAATTGGCTGCCGTAATCCTGCTCGCGCCAGTCCGGTTGCTCACTGTCGAGGAATTCGGCCAGCTTGATCGGCTCACCGAAATTGACCCAGACATGGCCGAAACGCTGCTTGAGCGCGCCGATGACTTTGAAGATGTCGAAGATCGACTCTTTCTTCTTGCTCGCCCCGCGCAGCTCGCCGAGATAGGTGCGGCCTTCGAGCACGCGTTCGTAACCGATGTACACCGGTACAAACACCACCGGCAGGCGGTTGCTGCGCAGGAAGCTGCGCATGGTGATGGCCAACATGCCGGTTTTCGGTTGCAGCATGCGTCCGGTACGCGAACGCCCGCCTTCAACGAAGTATTCGACCGGGAAGCCTTTGCTGAACAGGGTGTGCAGGTATTCGTTGAACACCGCGGTGTACAGCGGGTTACCCTTGAAAGTGCGGCGCATAAAGAACGCGCCACCGCGCCGTAGCAGGCTGCCGATTACCGGCATATTGAGGTTGATGCCGGCGGCAATGTGCGGCGGCGTCAGGCCGTTGCGAAACAGCAAATAGGACAGCAGCAGGTAGTCGATATGGCTGCGGTGGCAGGGCACATAAATCACCTCATGGCCCTGGGCGACGTCCTGCACACCTTCGATATGGTTGACCTTGATGCCGTCGTAGATCTTGTTCCAGAACCAGCTCAGCACCAGTTCGAGGAAGCGAATGGCGGTGTAGGTGTAGTCCGAGGCGATCTCGTTGCCATAGCGCAGCGCCTGGCTTTCGGCCTTCTCCAGGCTGATGTTCTCGCGTTCGGCTTCCTCAATCAGCGCCTGACGGACCTGTGGGCCGTGGATCAGGCCTTTGACCAGGTTGCGCCGGTGCGACACGTCCGGGCCGATGACAGCGGCTTTCTGGTTGCGAAAGTGCACCCGCAGGATGCGCTGAACCATGCGCAAGGTGCGCTCGTGGCCTTTGTCTTGCTCGACCAGTTCGCGCATATGAATCGGCGTGGAGAACTGCACGCGGGTCTTGCGCCCCAGGATCAGAATGCTGACCAGGCGGCGCAGGCGGCCGGTGACGGCCCAGCTGTCGGCGAACAAGAGCTTCCATGGGCTGGTTTCGCGGTCGGGCGATTGGCCCCAGAACACGCTGACCGGAATGATTTGTGCGTCGTCCACAGCATGCTGACTCAGGGCGCTGACCAGGCGTTGCAGGGTGGGCGAGATGCCGCGCTTGTCCTGGCGGCCGAGCCAGTCGGGCTCCGGTGTCAGGTAAAAGAACGCGGCGGGCTCCTGCAGATTACCCACCGATACCGGCAGTACCGGGCGTGGCAGGCCGGCTTTGCGGCACTCGGTATCGAGCACGGCCAGATCGCTCAGCGACGGCTGCTGCAGCACGTAAAACACCGGCTTGCTGCGGTCGAGCTTGAGGGTAAAGGCCGACTGATTGATGGTTTCCGAGCGCACCCAGAGGTACAGCACGCGGCGCAGGGTGCCAAAAACGAGACGGCGGAACGGAGATCGGGTCATACGGAGTCTGCAGACTTTGAAAAACGAGCATTTGCTCGGGGGGGCGTAGTGTGACGGATCGGCTGCGCGCCGGCAAAAATCTTCTGAGCCGTCAGGGCCGTCGATTAATTTTATCCGGGATGTAACGGCATGCTGATGCCTGCGTCTATTGGTTCGAGGCTGCCAGCAGGTAGCCGTGATGAATCACCAATGGAGCGTTGCCATGAACCATCTGAACACTGTAGTTGCTTCCCTCGGCGCGGTGCTGCTAAGCAGTGCGGCATTCAGCGTACATGCCACGAGCAACCCGTTTGCCGTCCAAGAGCTGAGCAGCGGTTATAGCCTGGCGTCCGGCGAGAAGTCGGCTGAGGGTGCTTGCGGTGAGGGCAAATGTGGCGGCGAGATGAAAACTGCAGGCGAAACCAAAAGCGACGCTGAGGGTAAATGCGGCGAAGGTAAATGCGGCGCCGAGAACGCCGAGTAAATGCGCCAGATAGGGCAGGGCATGCAGGCTGACGTTGTCAGCGGTGCCGGGCTGGGCTTGCGCCGCGGCCTGCTTGCGGGGTTGCAGGCGTGCAGCGCAAGCGAGCTGGACTTTCTCGAAGTGGCGCCGGAGAACTGGATCGGTGTGGGTGGGCGACTGGGTAAGCAATTGCGCGCACTGACCGAGCGTCTGCCGTTTCTCTGCCACGGCCTGTCCCTAAATCTCGGTGGTTTTGCGCCGCTGGATATTGAGCTGCTTAAGGCGATCAAGGGCTTTCTCGATCAACATGGCATCGTCGGTTATAGCGAGCATCTGTCGACCTGCGCCGACCACGCCCAGCTGTATGACCTGATGCCGCTACCGTTTTCCGAGGAAGCAGTTAAGCGTATTGCCGAGCGCGTACGCCTTGTGCAAGACGTGCTGGAGCGGCCGCTGATCATCGAGAACGTCTCGGCCTATGCACAGCTGCCGGGCGAGCTGGATGAAGCCGCGTTCGTGTGCGCAGTGCTGGAGCGGGCCGACTGCCAGCTGTTATTGGACGTGAATAACGTCTTCGTCAACAGCATCAATTTCAACTTCGATGCGCAGGCCTATATCGCCAGCATGCCCAGCGCGCGTATCGCCTATCTGCATGTGGCCGGGCATTACGATCAGGCCAGTGATCTGAAGATCGACACCCACGGCGCGCCCGTGATTGATCCGGTGTGGGCCTTGCTGGAACACACCTATGCGGTGCACGGCGTGCGTCCTACTTTGCTGGAGCGCGACTTCAACTTTCCACCGATGGCCGAGTTGTATGGTGAGGTGGTGCACATACGCCAAATGCAGCTGGCTGCCGTGCAGTCGCGCGGGTATGGCACATGAGTGACGTTGAGTGGCAGCGCGCGTTCGCCGCGCGTATCCGTCAGCCGCAGGTGCCCCTGTTAGAGGGCATTACGGCTGAGCGCATGGCGGTGTACGAAACGCTGTTTTTCAACAATATCGAGGGCTTTATCAGCGGTGCCTTCCCGGTGCTGCGTACGTTGTTTGATGCGCCACGATGGCAGCGCCTGGTGCGCAGCTTTATGGCCGAGCATCCGGCCGCATCGCCGTATTTTTTGCAGATCAGCCAGGAGTTTCTCGCTTGGCTGCAGAGTGGCTATGTCGCCGAGGCGGACGATCCGCGTTTTATCCTTGAGCTGGCGCATTACGAGTGGGTTGAGCTGGCATTGGATGTCAGTGAGGCTGAGGTGCCAAGCGAGGGGTGGTCGTCGCTGGCCTGGCCGCTGGCTTATCAGTGGCCGGTGCAGCGTATTGGGGTGACATTCCAGCCGCGCCAACCGGATGCCCAGCCCACTTGTTTGCTGGTCTGGCGTGACGGCCAGGACCAGGTGCGGTTTATGCAGCTGAGCGCGTTTTCCTATCAGCTGGCCGTGCGCTTGCAGGCGGGCGAGACCTCTAATTCAGCCCTGTACGACCTTGCCAAGCAGCATGGTTTGCCCGCGGACAAGCACTACTTCAGTAACGCCAAAAGCCTGCTGGATGACTGGCAACGCCAGGGTATCTGGCAACCCCCAATTCTGTGATGACCTGACTACGGCGCTGATAACGCCGACCTGTGGAGATGCGCATGTTGACCTTCTTTAATCGCCTCCAGGATGCCCTGGACGCTACTCGCCGCTTGGATTTTATTGGCCCCCTGCTGCTGCGCTTGTATCTGGTGCCGGTGTTCTGGATGGCCGGCACGCACAAGCTGGCGGATATCGACGCCACCGCCGCCTGGTTCGGCAATCCGGATTGGGGCCTGGGTTTGCCATTCCCCGAGCTGCTGGCCTGGGCCGCGGCCTTGACCGAGACGGGCGGCGCGTTGTTGTTGCTGTTCGGCCTGGCGGTACGCTGGATCAGCATTCCATTGATCGTGACCATGCTGGTGGCGATCTTCGCCGTGCACCTGCCGTTCGGTTGGCAGGCGATTGCCGATGCGTCGGCACCGTTTGCCAATGAGCGGGTCATGGCGTCGGTGGAGAAAGTGGCGCGTGCCCGCGAGCTGCTCAAAGAGCATGGCAATTACGACTGGCTCACCAGCAGCGGCAAGCTGGTGGTGCTGAACAATGGCATCGAGTTTGCGGCCACTTACCTGATTATGTTGGTGGCGCTGTTTTTCAGCGGAGCCGGGCGCTGGCTAAGCCTGGATTACTGGCTGAGCCGAGCATTGCGTCGCCAGTCTTGAGCCGAACACGGCCCGTCGCCGCAAGGGTGCGGGCCGCTGGTAAAGCCGCGACCTAGAGCGGTTTTTACTACTTATAGGCAAAGGAAGTAAAAAGTTCCGTTGTAATCAAATATTTATATATCAGCAACTGCCCTGAAATATCCCGCCGCCAAGATTCCCTCCAGCACGAACGAGCCCCAGCGCTCGGGTGTTTTCAACACTTAAACGTTCATTCAGAGGAATCTTCGATGATCCGTAAGCACAGCTTTCGTGGAGTAATGGCCGGCTTCGCAACCAGCGCTCTGGCCCTGGCCGTTTCCGCCCAGGCTTTCGCCGGTACTGTCAGCACTGACGGCGCCGATCTCGTGATCAAAACCAAGGGTGGCCTGGAAGTGGCCACCACCGACAAAGAATTCAGCTTCAAGCTGGGCGGCAAGCTGCAGTGGGATGCCACCAACTTTGACGGCTTGCAGGCAGCCGATCAGAACAACCCGTTCGATGACACCTTCAACACCTACATCCGTCGCGGTGAAATCGGTCTGGAAGGTGTGGCGTATAAGGACTGGGGCTGGGGTGTTCGTTTGAGCTATGACGGTTCTGCCGATGGCGCAGAGACTGCCGTTGACCGTGCTTACATCACTTACACCGGTCTCGATCTGGCCACCTTCACTGTTGGCCGTTTCGGTGTTGACTACGGCCTGGAAGGCACCACCAGCTCGTCGTGGATCACTGCCATCGAACGTCCATTTATGTATGACTTCCTCCACGGTGACGAGGATGCTCAGTTTGGTTTGAACGTTAAGCACTCTGGCGACAACTACGGCCTGATGGCCCAGGTTGCGACCTACGATGACAGCGATAACAACAACAACTACGACTCCGATGACAACGACGAACTGTTCGGTTACACCCTGCGTGCTCACTGGGCTCCTTACCTGAACGGCACTGACGTTGTTCACTTGGCCGCCAACTACCACGACAGCAGCTCGGACGATGACCGTGCGCGTGCCCGTACCCGTATGGGTATCCGCAGCGACAACGATTTCCGCCTGACCTTCGGTGATGTGCGCGTCGCAGATCAAGACAGCGAATGGTTATTGGAGTCGGGGGCTCAGTTCGGTGGCCTGCGCGGCCAGGCTGAATACTTCCAGCGCAGCATTACCGGTGAGAACCTTGTCGGTGCTGATGCCGATGTGGACATGAGCGGTTATACCGCGCAGGTTTCCTACATGTTCGGCGCCGCCCGTGGCTATAAAGGTAGCGACGGCAAGTGGGACAAGCCGACCGATATGAAAGGCACCTGGGAAGTCTTCGCTCGCTACGAAAACACCACGATCGACTCTGATGCGACCGCCATTCCAGGCAACCTGGGTCTGGCCGGTATTGTGGCGGCGGATGCCAGCGATGAGTTCGAAGCCAGCGCTGTGGTGGTGGGTGTTAACTACTTCGCCACTCCGGCGGTACGTATGAGCCTGAACTACATCGATTACCAAGTGGACAATATCGACACTACCCGTCAGGTCGGTGGCGAGAATGTGCAGGACGACGGCAAAGCCATCGTTGGCCGTCTGCAGTACGTGTTCTAAACAATATTGCTCAAACGTTGCTCCTATCTTTGAGCCCCGCCTTGTGCGGGGCTTTTTTTCGCCGGATTGTTTGTGGAGAGACAGCTGATGCACAGCGTTGTTGTGTTGCTATTGATGCTGGGGTTGAGTGCCAGCGTACTGGCCGAGAACTATCGCAACGCCAAACCGGGAGACTTGCTGCAGGTACGCCTTGAGCAATTGCACCCGACTCAGGCGGTGGTGGGCTATGACCAGATCTATTACAAACTCGGACGCTTTAGCAAAGAGCCGAACAAGCGCTTCGATGAGTACTGCGAGGCCAATGGTCAGGGCGAAAGCCGCGCGGTACCGAAGGGCGCCAATCTGCATCAGCCGGACAGTTTTAGTTGTCAGGGCGCAGTGGCTGCAAACAGCAGCGAGATGAAAACCGTGGTGGTCGGCCCCGAGGGTCAGCTGTACCTGACCGATGGTCACCACACCTTCACCACGTTGTGGGAGCAACCGGGCGGTGGGGCCCAGCTGCAGATGTGGGTTAAGGTCACCGACAACTTCAGCGACAGCGCGGATTTGACCAGCTTCTGGCAGCGCATGCAGGCCGCGCGCAAGGTCTGGCTCAAGGATAGCCAGGGGCAGGCGATCAGCCCTGAGCAGATTCCGGCGCAGCTTGGCTTGGCCAACTTGCAGGATGATCCTTACCGCGCGCTGGTGTATTTCACCCGCGAGGTGGCCTATGACAAACCACGCTCGGGCGACGTAGCTCCGGAGTTTCTTGAGTTCTACTGGGGCAATTGGCTGCGCGGCCAGCTCAAACTGAGCGAGTACGACCTGCGTGACAAAGGCGACTACCGCGACGCGATTGGCGCTGCGGCCAAGCTGATGGTCGCCTTAGCAGCCGACAGCCCGGTGGGTGACAGCGGCTTCAAGGCACGCGAGCTGGGTGGTTACACCTCTATCGATCGCAAGGAAATGGGCAAGATGGCCAGCAAGAAGTTGGCCTATATGATTGCCTTCAAAGCCACGCGCTAGTAGACGGCTGAAAAACTACCGGCCTCGGCTAGGTTTTTCACGGCCTGCCAGTAAAGCCAAGGCAGCATCAAAGCGTGCGTCTATATATAGTGCTGCCTTGCCTGACTCGCCGAGCTGCCGATGTTGCTGACCCGCTTCGATTCCATCCATGAAATTGCCGCTAGCCAGTGGGATGGTCTGCTGACTGCGGCGCAGCCGTTCTTGCGCCATGGTTTTCTGTCGGCCTTGGAAGACAGTGGCAGCGTTGGCGGGCGCACGGGTTGGCAGCCCGCCCATGCGGCGCTGCTCGGTGAGCCGGGCCAGTTGCTGGCAGCCATGCCGGGCTATATGAAAAGCCATTCCTACGGCGAGTACGTGTTTGATCACGGCTGGGCCGATGCTTGCCACCGTGCGGGTATCGACTATTACCCCAAGCTGCTCGGCGCAATTCCCTTTTCCCCGGTAACTGGCCAGCGCTTACTGGGTGCACCGCTGGCGGCCGGGCAGTTGCTCGATGAATTGACCCATAACTTGGTGGCGCAAGGCTTGTCGAGTTTGCACATCAACTTCACCACGTCGGCCGAGGATGCGCTGTTGCAGGGGCGCGAGGGCTGGTTGCAGCGCCTGGGCTGCCAGTTTCATTGGCGCAACCGCGGTTATCGGGATTTTCAGGATTTCCTCGATGCGCTCAGTTCGCGCAAGCGCAAGCAGATGCGCAAGGAGCGCGAGCAGGTGGCGGGGCAGGGCATTGAGTTTGAGTGGCGCGAAGGCCATCAACTGAGTGAGTTGGAGTGGGATTTCGTTTACCTCTGTTATGCCAACACCTACCGCGTGCGCGGCCAATCACCGTACCTGACGCGCGCCTTCTTCAGCCTGCTGGCTGAGCGCATGCCGGAGATGATTCGCGTGGTGTTCGCCCATCAGGCCGGCAGGCCGGTGGCCATGGCCTTTAGCCTGATCGGCGGCGACAGCCTGTACGGGCGCTACTGGGGTTGCCTGGCGGAGTTCGACCGGCTGCACTTCGAGACCTGTTTCTACCAGGGCATGGACTACGCCATCGCCAATGGCTTGCAACGCTTCGATGCAGGCGCCCAGGGCGAGCACAAACTGATTCGCGGCTTCGAGCCGGTTATTACCCACTCCTGGCACTACCTCTGCCACCCCGGTTTGCGCGCGGCCGTGGCGGACTTTCTTGCCGAGGAACAGCACGGCATCCGCGCTTATGCCGAACAGGCCTGCGAGTTGCTGCCGTATCGCCAGAACTGAGATTTTTCACGGCCATGGGTCGTTCCTACAGAAACCGCGTGTTGTAAGTCTATCCTCGATGTAGGAGCGGGCCATGCCCGCGAATTTCTTAAGGGGAACGCTTATGGACGAGCGTTACAGCTACAAAAAAGCGCCAGGCCACGCGGGCTTGCGTAGAGGTCGTGTTTCTCTGAGCAATACGGTCTATTTGATCACTACAACCAGCGAAAACCGCGAATCGTTGTTTACCCACTTTCCTGCGGCCTGCGCAGCCGCGCGTTGTTTTGAAGACGCCGCCTTGCTCAGAAGTAGCCGCATGCTGGCTTGGGTGTTGATGCCGGATCATGTGCACTGGTTGCTTCAGCTTGGAGAGGCCGACAACCTCGGCGATGTGGTTAGTCGGCTCAAGTCCGCCAGTTCCCGCCACAGTAATCGGACCCTGGGTAGAACGGGGCCACTCTGGTCGAAAGCTTTTCATGATCACGCCCTGCGCGAAGAGGAAGACCTGCAAGCAGTCGCCCGTTACATCGTTGCCAATCCTCTGCGTGCGGGTTTGGTCAAGCGGATCGGGGATTATCCGTTCTGGAATGCCATCTGGCTTTGATCTTGTTCCGCGCTGGTTGGCGTACCCAGAATTTTTTCGCGGGCATGGCCCGCTCCTACAGGGCATTCGCCCCGACGCGCAGTTTGTTGGGGCGGCAACTACGCTCAGGGCATATCCGCTGCTGCGCGAGGTGTGTCGTGAGTGTATTGGCCCTGCTTGATGAAATTTGGCTGCTGCCGGGCGTAGCGGTCAACCTGACCCTGGTTATAAATATGCTCGGCGCGCTGCTGCTCGGCCTCCTGGTGGGCTATGAGCGCTCTTACCATGGGCGTGCGGCGGGGATGCGTACCTATGGCATGGTGTGCATGGCGTCCTGTGCGCTGACGGTGTTGTGTATTTACCCCCAGCACTGGCTGGGTGATCACTCATTGTCCAGCGTCGACCCGACACGGGTGATTCAGGGTGTGGTGACCGGCATCGGCTTTCTCGGCGCTGGTTTGATCATGAAAGACGGCATGAGTATCAGCGGCCTGACCACGGCGGCCTCAATCTGGGCATCGTCGGCGATTGGGGTGCTGGTGGGCGTCGGCTTTTACGGTGCGGCTGTGCTGCTCAGCCTGATTTCCGCCGGGTTGATGATGTGGGGCGCCAAACTGGAAGCTCGCTTGCCGTCGCGTCCGGCGCTGGCGATTGTGCTGCGTTTTATTCCTGGTTATGTCCGCCCGCATGAGGCGCGCTTACGCGAGATCGCTCGTGAGCGCGGTTATGTCATTGCCAACGGTTCGTTTGCTGTGAGTTTTGAGCAGGGGCAGTTGGAGTGGCGCTTTGTCGCCGTCGCCGTGAAGGGGCAGCAGAGTGCGCGGATCAATGACATGGCCGATGAGCTGGCGCAGTTGGAGGGGGTGGCGAAGTTTCAAATGGCCCATGCGCGTAATTGAGTTGCGTCTGGCTGGATAGCTGACTACCCAGCCAGGCGCTGGGGTTACAGGCGTTTAGCGGCGGTGATCAACACCGGTTCACGCGGTACATTTTGATGGCCGCCAGTGTTGGCGGTGGGTACCTGGGCGATCTTGTCGACCACATCCATGCCTTTCACCACTTTGCCGAACACCGCGTAACCGAAATCACGCGAGCCGTGGTCGAGGAAGGCGTTGTCTTTGTGGTTGATAAAAAACTGGCTGGTGGCCGAGTCGCGTACCTGGGTACGGGCCATGGCCAGGGTGCCGCGCACGTTGTGCAGGCCGTTGTCGGCTTCGTTCTTGATCTGCGCCTGGGTCTCTTTCTGCTGCATGTCGGCATCGAAACCACCGCCCTGCACCATAAAACCTGGAATTACCCGGTGGAACTGAGTGCCGGCGTAGTAGCCGCTGTCCACGTAGCTGAGAAAGTTGGCGGTGCTGATCGGTGCTTTCTCGGCGTCGAGTTCGATCTCGATTTCGCCGAGGCTGGTGGTCAGCAGCACTTTCGGGTTTTCTGCAGCCAGCAAGCTGCCGGCAAACAGGATGGAGCAAGCGGCGAGGGTCAAGGTTTTGAACATACGTGGGCGTCCTTATTGTGGGTGGGCAGTGGTGGCGGCCTGTTCGACTTCGCTTAGGAAAGCCAGCAGGCTGCTGTTGAATTGGTCGGGTTGGTCCAGCGGTGTGGCGTGGCGCGAATCTTCGATTACCAGCAGGCGCGCATTGGGCAGTTCGTCAACATACGCCTGCTTCTGCGCCACCGGGGTGTAATCGCGATCTGCCGTGATCACCAGGGTCGGACAGCTGATGCGCGCCAGGCGTTCCCGCACGCCCCAGCCGATAATCGCATCCAGGCTGGCCAGGTAAGCGCGCTTGTCGTTTTGCGGCCAGCGCGCCAGGATTTTCTGCCGAAGTTCTTCCTGCTCCGGCTTGGGAAACAGCAGTTTACCCAGGGCTTTGGCAATAGTGTCTAGGCTGAGCAGGCGTGACAGGCTCCAGCGTTTGACGATCTCAATGTAGTCGCGCGGGCTTTTCGCCTTCACTTCCGGGCCACTGTTGACGATGCACAGGCTCTTCAATAGTTCGGGGCGATCTACGCCCAGCTGAAAGCCGATCATGCCGCCCATGGAGATGCCTACCAGATGCACCGGCGCAAGTTGCAGGTGCTCAATCAGTGCCGCCACATCCTCGGCAAAACCCTGAATGCTGTAGCGCTCGCGAGGTTTATCCGAACGACCGTGACCGCGTACATCAAGGGCAATTACCCGGTAATGGCGAGCCAGTTCAGGGATCTGGTATTCCCAGTCGCGGGTGCTTGAGCCGAGGCCGTGCACCAGTAACACCGGTGCACCGTGACCGTATTCTTCGTAGTGCAGTTGGCAGCCGTCGTAATCGAAAAATGACATGTACAGGTTCCTCTCAAGCGGAGGGCAGGGGAGCAGCAAAGGCTGCATGTAAAGGTGCCGCATCGAAGCGTTGGATTAACTCAACCAAAATCTGTGTGGCTGGGCCCAGCGGTTTGTCCTTGTTCGAGTACAGGTAGAACAGCGGGTTACGGCTACCACCGTGATCCAGTGGTAGGGGCTTGAGCAGGCCGTCTTTGAGTTCACGCTCGATCAAGTGGCGGGGTAACCAGGCAAAGCCCAGGCCGTTGCTGACAAAGGTGGCGGCGGTGGCCAGGCTGCCGACGGTCCAGCGCTGTTCTGCACCCAACCAGCCGACATCGCGCGGTTGTTGCCGGCCGGAGTCGCGAATGACCACCTGCATTTGGGTTTCCAGGTCCTGAAAGGTCACGACCCGCTGCAGGCGGTGCAGCGCATGGTCGGGGTGGGCTACGGCAATAAACTCCACGGTGCTCATTTCCGCACCGAGAAAACCGGGAATGTTTAGTGCGCTGATGGCCAGGTCGGCCATGCCATCTTTGAGCACTTCTTCTACGCCGGACAGCACCTCTTCGCGCAAGCGCACTCGGCAGCCGCGGCTTTGCGGCATAAAGGCGGTCAGTGCGCGCACCAAACGGGCGTTGGGGTAAGCGGCATCCACCACCAGGCGCACTTCGGCTTCCCAGCCCTGCTCCATATGGTGAGCCAGGTCTTCCAGCTGGCTGGCCTGTTTGACCAGTTGCCGCGAGCGGCGCAGCAACACGTCGCCGGCTTCGGTCAATACGGCTTTGCGCCCGTCAATGCGCAGCAGCGGTACGCCCAGCTGTTCCTGCATGCGCGCCACGGTGTAACTGACTGAGGATTGCGAGCGATGCAGGACGTCAGCAGCCTGGGCAAAGCCACCGTGGTCGACCACGGCCTGCAAGGTGCGCCATTGATCGAGGGTTACGCGGGGAGCCTTCATATTCAGTTCCTGTGCTCGCTCAAATTCCGATGTGCGATTGACCAATCAGCCAACCTAACCGGCCGCCGAATAACAACCAGCGTCGGCCGTGCTGCGTTAAAAACAGGCTCGACAAACCGCTTGCGGCTAACGCGTTTTAGCGCGGCCCGAAGGCCGAGTGAAACGAGTAATGCTCATATAGAGCTATAAACTCCGCGTTCTTGCATGTCTTACTGTTGTTTGGCCTGCCTCGCCTAGGTTTTCAACGGCCTGCTAGACTGGCCGTCTTTTGCCGGAGACTGCCCTGATGAAAAAACTGTGTTGCGCGTTGCTCGCCTGTTTGCCGCTGACCGCGATGGCCTACCCGATTGAGCTAGAAAAGCAGCTCAACGGTGCTGAAGTATCGGCCACCACCCAAGAAATCGATCACAACATGGGTGCTGTGCAGCTGTACAACTATGGTCGCCGCGATGCCAAGTGCACGGCGGTATTTCGCAACGGTCCGGAAGCGCCACGCACCCGCCAAGTCAGCCTTGTTGCAGGTGAAAGTAACAACCTGTCGATAAAATTCGGCCGCAGCATCATCAAGCTAAGGGTCCAGCTGACCTGTGAGCCGGTGTGATCAACAGCAGTGTCAGAGACTAAGCCTGGCACTGCTGTAAATCAAATTATTCGATTGGTTTGCGCAGTTATTTACGCTTTTTAATCGATTTTAGTGCTTATATTCTGTGCCCATCGACACTCATTAACGCTTCGATGGAGCACGCAATATGGCTAATGTCCTGGTAATTGAAAGCAGCGCCCGCCAACAAGGTTCGGTTTCGCGTCAGCTCACCGCGCAATTTATTGCCAACTGGTCGGCTGCCAATCCGGCCGACTCGATCAAGGTGCGCGACCTCGCGGTTGATCAGGTGCCACACCTAGACGCTAACCTGTTGGGCGGCTGGATGACCCCGGCCCTGCAGCAGAGTGAAGCGGAGCAGGCTGCTCTGGCGCTGTCCAACCGGCTGACCGACGAGTTGCTGGCCGCCGACGTGCTGGTGCTGGCCGCGCCGATGTACAACTTCACCATTCCCAGTACCCTGAAAGCCTGGCTTGACCATGTACTGCGGGCGGGTGTGACCTTCAAGTACACCGAAACCGGCCCGCAAGGGTTGCTTAGCGGCAAGCGCGCGTTCGTGCTGACCGCCCGTGGTGGCATCTACGCCGGTAGCGGCCTGGATCATCAAGAACCCTACTTACGCCAAGCACTGGCCTTCGTCGGCATCCACGATGTCAGCTTTATCCATGCCGAAGGTCTCAACCTGGGCGGTGAGTTTATGGAAAAAGGCCTGAGCGAAGCCAAGGCGCAATTGGCTCAGGCCATCTGATTCACTCGCTGTAAATAGCTCTCCTGGTGTCCGGCGCTCCTGGACGTCTCTGCCCGCTCTGCTGCTGCCGAGCGGGCTTTTTTATGCGTGCTAATTAAGGTGCCGCCTCAGGGACTTCGACTGTACGCGTGTTTAAGTGGGCAGCTGTGTCGTTTTCAGGCTGGGGTCTGAGCGCCAAGCCAGGCAAGATGCTGGGGTCTGATTGAGTTGGGTGAGTGTGATGCAACTGTCTGGGCGCGGTGTCGCGTTATCGATTATCGCCTCGGTGCTGTTTGCCCTGGTGCCGGGCTATGTGCAGCTGTTGGCGCCGCTTGACGGGATGCAGGTGTTTGCTCAGCGGGTGCTCTGGTCGCTGCCAGCGGTGTTATTGCTGGTCACCTTGTCACGGCAGTGGCCACTGGTGCTGGCGGCTTGCGCTCGGGTACGGCGTGAACCGTTGTTGCTGGCCAGCCTGCCACTGGCTGCTTTGTTGATGGGGATTCAGTGGGCGTTGTTTGTTTGGGCGCCGCTGGCTGGGCGCATGCTGGAAGTGTCGTTGGGCTACTTCCTTCTGCCATTGGCCATGGTGTTGGCCGGTCGGGTTTTTTATGGCGAGCGGTTGCGGCCGTTGCAGCGGTTGGCTGTGTTCTGCGCCTTGCTTGGGGTGGCCCATGAGCTGTGGCTGACCCAGGCTTTTTCCTGGGTGGTGATGGTGACGGTGCTCGGTTATCCGCCGTATTTCATGCTACGCCGCTGGATGCGCCTGGATGCCTTGACCGGCTTTACCTTCGAGATGCTGTTTATGGCGCCGGTGGCCATCGGGCTGGTGTTGCTGTGGGCTCCACCGCAGTTGTTCAGCCAGGCGCCGCAGTTGTGGTGGCTGCTGCCTGGGCTGGCAATACTCAGCTCCCTGGCGTTTGCCGCGATGATGGCGGCCAGCCGCCTGCTGCCGATGGGCTTGTTCGGCATTCTCAGCTATGTCGAACCGGTCCTGCTGTTTCTCGTGGCCTTGCTGTTTCTTGGCGAGCAATTCAACAGCGCGCAATGGCTGACGTATCTGCCGATCTGGCTGGCCGTGCTGCTCGTGGGTTGGGACAGTGCGCGCCTGCTGATCAAGCAGGCGCGACAGGGGTTGTAGACCTAGTGAGTCAGCCGCTACCTGGCGTGGGCAGGTGTGTTGCTGCGCTTCAGTCGAGTACGTGATCAAGGATTTCGTAGATCAATCCGCTGGCCAAAGCGACAAGCACCATGTCGGTGCCAGCCTGACGCCATTCGTAACCGTCGTAGTGGGGCAGCTTCCCTAGCAGGCGATTGTCGAGGCGTTTGGCAATACCCGGTGGCAGTGGCTTGCCGCGTGCCAGGTTTTTGCGAATACCTGGCGGTAAAGGCTGGGCGGGGGCGATTAGGTCGCGGTTGTTGCCGAGGAGGATGCGCACTTGACCAATGTCGATGCTTGGCCCGCGCAGATCGATGCGCACCTCGCTGTCATCACCGTGTTTGTTGGGTTTTTCATGTTTCGGTGCGGCGTAGGCGCTGGAGAAGCTGAGCGCGAGGCTAAGGCCGACGATTAACACGGGTACGGAGCGGGACATGGCGTGCCTCCAGATTAAATGCAGGTATGGAGGTTGGAGGCCCGCCTGGCGTTAATGTTCCTCAGGCCGCACGTTCTTTGGGCGCGAGCATGGTTTTGAGGATGGCGTTAAGCAACATGCCGTATAGCGGTACAAACAGCAGCAGGCTGACGCAGAGCTTAACGGCGTAATCGACCGTGGCGATCTCTACCCAATGCTCGGCCATAAACGGGTTGCTGCTGTTCCAGAATGCCACCGAGAAAAACGCGAAGGTGTCCAGCAAGTTGCCGAAAATGGTCGACACGGTCGGTGCCACCCACCACAGCGATAAGCTGCGCAGGCGATCGAATACCTGGATGTCGAGTACCTGCCCGAGCACGTAGGCGAGGAAGCTGGCGATGGAGATGCGCAGGACGAACTCGTTGAATGCCAGCAGGGCGCCGAAGCCGCGAAAACTGGCCTCTTGGAACAACACGGAGACGATGTACGAAATCAACAGGGCCGGCAGCATCACCTGGGCGATCACCAAGCGCGCCGTGCGTTTGCCGAGCAAGCGCACGGTCAGGTCGGTGGCCAGGAAAATAAACGGGAAACTGAACGCGCCCCAGGTGGTGTGCCAGCCGAACACGGTGATTGGCAGCTGCACAAGGTAGTTACTGGCGATGATGATCAGGATGTGAAACATCACCAACGCCACGAGCGCCAGGCGCCGGCGTTGTGAAGAAATGAGTGGCATAACAGGACCTTTTTGCTGGATGGGGTTAGGGAACCCATGCTGTTCGGGATTGAGCAGCGGCGCGCATTCTACCGGCGCAACGCGGTGCTTGAGTAGCGGGCTGACGGGAGGTGTCGATTTGCGCCAGGGTAGCGCCGTTTTAGCCCCCTGTCGGGAGGTGGCGGATTAGGCTACAGACGCCGTTAGCCAGGCCGTTCGGGCTTTTAGCCGGCAGAACCGGTAATCTATGCAGCTGATTTGCTGATTTTTGTCGAGGTATACCCGTGTTTTCCCAATTCGCCCTGCATGAACGCCTGCTTAAAGCCGTGGCTGCGCTGAATTTTGTCGAGCCCACCCCGGTGCAATTAGCGGCCATTCCGCTGGCGTTGCAAGGCAAAGACCTGCGGGTTACCGCGCAAACCGGTAGCGGCAAAACGGCGGCTTTCGTATTGCCGATGCTCAATCGCTTGCTTGGCGATGGCGCTTCTTCGCCGCGCATGAGTGTTCGCGCGATGATCCTGTTGCCGACCCGTGAGCTGGCGCAGCAAACCCTTAAGGAAGTCGAGCGGTTTGCCCAGTTCACCTTCCTCAAGGCCGGGCTGATCACCGGTGGTGAGGACTTCAAAGTACAGGCGGCCATGCTGCGCCGTGTGGACATTCTGATCGGCACGCCGGGTCGCCTTATTGAACACGCTAACGCCGGCAATCTGCTGCTCAATGAAGTTGAGGTGCTGGTGCTCGACGAAGCTGACCGCATGCTCGACATGGGGTTCACCGATGATGTGCAGCGGTTGTCCGAGCTGTGCAATGCCGACCGCCAAACCCTGCTGTTCTCCGCCACCAGTGGCGGTGCCGGTTTGCGTGAAGTGGTCGGCAAAGTGCTGAAAGAGCCTGAGCATTTGCAGGTCAACAAGGTTAACCAGCTTAATGAGGGCACCCGTCAGCAGATCATCACCGCCGACCACAACCATCATAAAGAGCGTCTGGTCGACTGGCTGCTGGCCAACGAAACCTACGAGAAGGCGATCATCTTCACCAACACCCGGGTCCAGGCTGATCGTCTATACGGCAAGTTGGTGGCCAAGGAATACAAGGTCTTCGTGCTGCACGGTGAGAAGGACCAGAAGGATCGCAAGCTGGCCATCGACCGTCTCAAGCAGGGCGCTGTAAAGATTCTGGTCGCCACCGATGTGGCGGCGCGCGGCCTGGATGTCGACGGCTTGGATCTGGTGATCAACTTCGATATGCCGCGCTCCGGCGACGAATATGTACACCGTATTGGCCGTACCGGCCGTGCGGGCGCCGAAGGTCTGGCGATCTCGCTGATCTGCCATAACGACTGGGCGCTGATGTCGAGTATCGAGCGCTACCTCAAACAGCGTTTCGAGCGCCGCAATATCAAGGACATCAAGGGCATCTATCAGGGCCCGAAAAACCTCAAGGCTTCTGGCAAAGCAGTCGGGCCGAAGAAAAAGAAAATCGATCCGAAAACAGGCAAGAAGATTGTTGCGAAAAAGCCGGCCGCCAAAGCGCCGAGCAAGCGCAACACCATCAACAAGCCCAAGGCCGATGCGCCAGCCTTGGTCAGTCAAGACGGCCTGGCTCCTTTGAAGCGCCGCGCGCCAGCCGCCGAGTAACGCGATGGGGCGTTGGCTATGCTGGCTTGCTGCGCTGTTTATTGCCGCGCAGGCCCAAGCAGCGGTGCAGAAATGTATGCAGCCTGACGGTGTAGTGCTTTACACCGATCAGCCCTGCAGCATCGCGCACAGTAACCTGGCCTTAAGTGTCAGCCATTACGCCGATTACCCACCGCTACTGCAGGGCATCGCAGCGCTCTGGCACGAGCGTCTGCAACCGCTTTTGCTGGGTGTTGAGGCGTTGCCGTTACTGGCGGCTGTCTACGGGCTGATGAGCCTGATCTGCTTTTTCGCCTACTACCGTGACAAACAGTTTGCGATTAAGGGCCTGCAACGCACGCCCGAGGCGCGCCTGCATCTATACGAGGTGTTAGGTGGCTGGCCAGGCGGTTTGCTGGCGCAACGTTTGATTCGTCACAAGAACCGAAAGTTGAGTTACCAACTGGTGTTCTGGTTGATCGTGCTGCTGCATCTGGCCCTGGCGGGACTGGTGCTGTGGCTGACGACGGCGGGTAACCCGCCGTCGTCAGGCTAAGACTTACTTCGGTACGATCAAGATTTTGCCATCGCGCTCACCGCTGGCGGCGGCCGCTACCGCTTGCTTGATCTCGCTAACGTCATAGGTAGCCGCCACACGGGTGTGTAGCTTGCCGCTGGCAATCAGCTGTACCAGCTCACCAAAGACCTTCATCTGCTCGGCCTGGCTGGCGTTCTGGAACCATTTTGCCAACCAAAAGCCGCGCAGGCTGACATCGCGGAAGACGAAGGACGATGGCGACACCTGACACGGCTGGCGGCTCATCATGCCGTAATTGACCAATACACCCCCCTCGCACAGGCTGGCTGCCAGATGATCGGTGGCTTCGCCGCCCACCGCATCGATCCCTAAACGCACGCCTGCACCCTCTGTGGCGGCGCGTACGCGCTTGGCCAGGTCTGGGCCGTCGACCAGCACCACGTCGCCACCTTCAGCCTCAACGCCTGCAACGGCCGACTCACGGCGCACCACGTTGATGGTCTTGAAACCGCGAAGCTTCGCCAGTTGGATCAGGTAGCTGCCAACGCCTGAGTTGGCGGCATTCTGAATTACCCAGTCACCGGGTTTGAGATCGACGAACTCACTGAGCATCAACGAGGCGGTGGGCGGGTTGACGGTCATCATCGCCAGTTGCTGAGGATCGGCTTCCGGCAGGGGGATGAGCTTATTGGCGGGTGCATTCAAATGGCTGACCCATGTGCCGCAACCCACAGGGAGCAACACCATTTGCCCGGCCTTCAGGTTGCCGACCTCGGCTCCTAACGCCTCGACCCGACCGACGCCCTCGTTACCGCCGATTGCGGGTAGCGGTGGCAGCATGCCGTACTCACCGGTAAGGGTGAGTACATCGGAAGGGTTGATGGGGGCGGCCAGCACTTTGACGCGCACTTGGCCTGCGCCAGGTTCCGGCAGTTTCAGCTCGACAGCGGCAATCACGTCATGAGGTTGCGGGCCGCGTTGTTGGTATTCGGCTTTAAGCATGAAGGCTCTCCAGTGTGCATGAACTAACTCGGGTGGGAGGAGTCTAGCTCTGTGCGTGCCCCAGGCGACTAATTCGGATTAATCGATCTCAGTGATACAGCGGTGCAGAGCGGGGGCATAGCCGGCTATGCTGGGTGCTGGTTCAAGTTGGGTATGGCCATGAAGTGGGTGTGGGTCTTTTTTCTCTTAGCGTGCAGCCTGGCGTCATCGGCGCAAAACTTGCGCGTCGGCTTTGGTACGCACAAGCCGCCTTATATCTTCGAGAATGAAGCTCGTGGGCTGGAGTACGACATCGTGATGAGCGCGGCACGGCGCGGCGGCATGACGCCCGAGGCGCATTATGCGCCGATGGAGCGTCTCAATCGGATGCTACGCAAAGGCCAGATCGACGTTATTGCCACCACTAATGAGCGCAGCGGTGGCGCTATCTTTTATTCGGATGTCTATATCCGCTATCAGAATGTCGCTGTGGCCTTGCGCTCAAGAAATTTGGATATTCAGCGCATCAGTGATCTGGCGCAGTTCTCGGTGAATGCTTTTCAGCGAGCACGTTTTATTCTGGGTAGCGAATACCAAGCCATGACCGAAGCCAACCCGCACTACCGCGAGGAGGCCTATCAGATTGCGCGCAATCGCATGCTCTATAGCGGGCGGGTTGAGGTGGTGGTGACGGATATGCGCATCCTGCGTTACTTCAATCGTGAGGTTTACACCCAGGTCGATGTGACGCAGCCGCTAACGCTTTATCCAATTTTTGCCGCCACAGACTACAAGCTGGGTTGCCGTGAGCAGGTCGACTGCGAACGTTTCAATCAGGGCCTGGCGGCCCTTCGCGAAAGTGGCGAGTACACCGCTATTGAACGCCGCTACGCCATGCACTGACGACCGCGCCTGACCATCAGTGCAATACCGCTTATGGGGTGGGGGCCACTGCGTCGAGGCCTTCTTGTGCGGCCAGTAGCTTTGCCGCTGCCTCCAGCGGTGTGCTGCTGACGCTGAAATCGACAATTTCGATGGCGCCCTGGCCCTGGCCGAGCAGGTGGAAGGAAAACGCCTTGCGCGCTGCCGGGTTGTCGAAGGTGAAGCTGATTTCGACAGGCTGATCACGGGTCAATAGCGGTAACGCTGGGATTGCGAGGTCTACGTTGCGGTCGTATTCCTTGGTTTTCAATTGCAGCGTGGCGCCCTGTTTATTCATGTGCAGGGCACGAATTTTAAGGGTTACCGTCGTTTGGGTGTCGGCTCCCAGGGTTAGGTACTGCGCGCCCACCAAGTTGTCTGCCCAGTCATCGCTGGCGTTGGGTTTGAGTTTGATGGGGCGTGTGTTGGCAAATTGGTAGCGTTGTTCAGCCTGGCCGTTGCTGAGGGACTGGTCGAGCAAACCTGCACGCTGGCTGATCAGGCGTGCAGGTTTGCCGCTGAAGCGGCCCAGATAGCGCGCGCTGTCAGCAATAAAGCCAGGGCTGGCGTAACGCCGGCAAATATTCTGGAAGTCGCACTCGGTCAGCGTGCCCTGGCCGTCATGCTGGCGCAGTAGGCCGTTGGTGTAGGAGATGATCTCGCGGCCAGTGGTGTAATCGCGCAGCAGCGAGCGCCCGGCAATAGTGGCCGGTACCGGGAAGGCGAAGTAGTCGAGTACCGATGCGGTCAGGTCAACGTGGCCGTAAACACCTTGCTTGCGCGCAGGCAGCTTTGCTTGCTCGGGTGCTAACAGCAGGTTAAACCCCCACGCAGAAGCAAGCCGCACGTTTTCCAGCCCGTGGGATTCGTCCGAGGTGACAATCACCAGGGTGTCTTTCATCACGCCTTGTTTGTCTAGGGCGGTGAGGAAGTCGGCGACGGCATCGTCCAGGTAGGCAATCGCGGCCAGCTTGGCATTAGGCTGGCGGTCTAGGTATGCCTGAGGTGCGGAATAGGGTTGGTGAGTGCCCACTGTCAACAGCGTGAGCATCCAGGGCTGACGCTTTTTACGCAGTTGCTGCACGTAGCCCAGGGCGCCTTCGAAGTAGGCCTTGTCGTCCATACCCCAGGGGAATTCGATATAAGGCTTATTCTTGAACCAGTCACGGCCGAGGGTCTTGTCGAAACCCATCTGCGGCATGATCTGGTCCTTGGCCATAAAGCGCAGGCCGGCCCCTTGGAGGAAATGGGTGCTGAGGCCGCGTTCACGTAATTGTGCAGGCAGGCACTGCGCGCTGCGCGCGGCGTTATTGAGCAGCTCGACGCCTTTTGGCGTGCCAGAGTCGAGCTTGTTGTAATCGCCGCAGAGCATGGCGTAGAGGCCGCGAATGGTTTGGTGGCCGTGTAATACGTAATCGGTGGTGAGCATGCCGCGCTCTGCCCACTGGCTTAGGCGTGGCATCGGATCTTGGGTATAGCTGCTGCCGATGGCCTGGCGGCTGGCTTGCAAGTAGGCGCCGGTGACACCTTCCAGGGTAATAATCAGCACGTTGCGAGCGCTGCCAGCCTGCTTAAGCAGGGGCGTACCGCTCAGGTCGAGTTGGTTTAGGCCACTGATGTCCGGTGGGCTACTGGGTTCATCCCCCGCCAGCCAGTCAGCCAGATACTGTTGCCCGCTATTGCTGCTTTCCGCCAAGAGTTTGTGGGGCAGGTTGAACTGCAGCCATTGGTCTGCTTCGCTGGGTCTGTACTGCTGACCAATGCTGTGCGCGGTAAACAGTGAGAGGGGCAACAATAGCCAGGCCGGCGAAAGTGGCGCGGCGCGGGATGGTGTTTGCCAGGTGCGCAGGCCCAAGTAGAGCGCTAGCAGCAGAGCCAAAGCTAGACCCAATAAGGGTTGACTCAAACCGCCGCCCTGGGTCGAGTGACTGATAAATTGAGCGTCACTCAGGTAATGCAAGTCAGCGGGTTCTGGCATGCGTCCCACGGCGATAACCAACTCGGCCGTGCTCAGGGTAAAGATGCCCCAGGCCAGCAGCAGGGGAAGGCTCAGCAACCAGGACCGTTGATGCAGGGCAATCAGCAACACGCTGCCGATTGCCAGGTCAGACAGGTAGCCATAAGCGTTTGACCAGCCCAGGGCATAGCGGCTGCACAGTGGCAAGATCAGTAACAATAAACTGAGGGTGAACAGGCTGCTGGAAGGGTGTCGCAGCCACTTGCAGGTAACGCGCACGGGTACTCCTGGGGCTATTGCCATTGTTCAGCAACGGCAATGCCGAATCAGCCGCAAAATGCGGGCTGACATGATTCTGAAACAAGGTTGTGCTAAGCGCCAGAGGGCGGTGCGCAAAAGGGCAAAACAACTGTGTTGGAAGAGGGGTGGTGAAAGTGGTTTATGCGCTGGCCAGCGCCTTATCATTGCGAGCAAAACGCTGCATGGCCAGAGGGGTGTTACTTTTTGCCGATGGTGATCTGCTTGGTCGTGCCATACACCTGGCCGCTGACGCCTTTGGCAATTTTCTGAATTTCCCCGCCGGATTTCAGAAAGGCTTCGATCTGGGCGTCGATCGAGGCGCTGGTTTCCACGGCTGGAGCCGGCTTGGGTTTACTGTTGGATGCTTTTACGCGCATGACGGCCATTAACCTATTTAAAAATTAATTTGGCCGCGCATGATACTCGAAATACTTGACAATTTCTTGATAAATAAAGGCCGAATGTAAATATATGCGACGAAATTATTTGATGAGTCGCTTAGGTAATTGTCCGGTATGTCAGTAAGTAATTGTTTTAAAAGCGCTCGGCAGTGGATTGCGGATGCGCGTGTCAGGTTTTCTGAGTATTTATCCGCTGGTCGAATTGCTCGTGTGCGGGTCAGGTAGATCAGTCGAGATGGCCGGTAGGCCGAGAAATCCAAGGGCGATTCGGCTAGAATGCCGGCCTGGTAATGAGGGTAGGGCATCATGGCTGTAATTGGACGAATGAATAGTTTGCAGGTCGTGAAGCACACCGACTTCGGCCTGTACCTGGACGGCGGCGCGGATGGCGAAATTTTATTGCCTAAACGCTATATCCCGAGCGATACCCCAAGTGAAGTGGAAGACTGGTTAAACGTCTTTATTTACCTGGACAGTGAAGACAAATTGATTGCCACCACTGAAACGCCAAAAGTCCAGGTGGGTGGTTTTGCCAGTTTGAAAGTTGTGGATATAAACCGGGTGGGCCTCTTCCTTAATTGGGGTTTGCCGAAAGATTTATTGCTGCCGCACTCCGAAGAAAAGCGTCCGCTGCAGGTGGGCGATTATTGTGTGGTCCACGTATTTCTCGATAAGCGCAGCAAGCGTATAACCGCGACCGCGCGCTTGGATCGTTATCTGGATATCGTGCCGGCGAATTACGTGGCGGGCCAAGAAGTTGACCTGCTGGTGGTTGAACCTACTGACATGGGTTTCAAGGCCATTATCAACGGTAAGCACTGGGGCCTGATCCATAAAAATGAGCTGTTCAAGTTCATGCGCGGCGGTATGCAGGAAAAAGGCTTTATCAAGGAAGTGCGCGCCGACGGCAAGATCAGCCTCAGCCTGCAGCCGGTTGGTCAAGAAGCGGCCAGTAGCTTGGGCGAGCAGATCTTGGCCACGTTGCGTGAGCATGGCGGCGTACTCAAGGTAAATGACAAAAGCTCGCCGGAAGAAATTGCCGGGCTGTTTCGAGTCAGTAAAGGCAACTTCAAGAAAGCCATTGGCGGTCTGTACAAGCAGGGGCGCATCGTGATCCACGAAGACCGTATCGAGTTGCCCAGCAAGTAAGCAACGTTCTATGTATACGACTCACTGCATTGCACAAGCAGTGAGTCGTATGTCTGCAATTGGTTTGGGGTGTACGCTTGAGTTGTGCGCCAGTTGGTGGGTTGCGCCATTTAAGAAGAGCTTGCCGGTGTAGCTCAGTCGGAAGAGCGGCGCACTCGTAAGCGAAAGCCGCAGATTCGACTTCTGCCTCTGCACCAGTAAAATAAAAGCTTGCTGCGATACGTGCTTTTTCGGTTTTGGCGTGTAAGCGTCCGGCCAGCACACCTACCTGATAGCGTCGTCTAAGGCGATGGTGTCACCTTAACTTAGGTGGACACCATTTTTAGCCTTTTTAAGAGGACGCTCATGCAACAAGAACGCCGTACCTATTCCAAGTCCTTCAAGGCCCAAGTCATTGCCGAGTGCGCGCAGTCCGACATCTCGATTGCCAATGTCGCCTTGACCCACAACCTCAATGCTAATCTCGTTCATAAATGGATTCGGCTGTATGCGCAGAAAAACCTGACTCTGCAAACCGCCTTTATCCCGGTCAAGACATCAGCGCCGTCGCCGGCCCATCTGACCATGCCCGCCACGATACGAATCGAGGTGCCACACCAAAAAGGCGCTGTTGTTGTCAGTTGGCCGGCAGAACATGCCGCCGCGTGTTCCGCGTTCGAGCGAGACCTGCTGCGATGATTCGCATCGACGCCATCTGGCTCGCCACCGAGCCCATGGATATGCGCGCCGGCACCGAAACCGCGTTGGCATGAGTGGTGGCAGTGTTCGGTGCGGCGAAGCCGCACTGCGTTTACCTGTTTGCCAATCGCCGCGCCGGTTAAACCCAGGTAAGCTTTACTGGCCAGGTATTCGCCATGGCTCGGAGATGGAGTTGGGGCCGAGCAACTTTAAGCTTTGGTGCTCGGTCTGCCTTGGCAATGCGTCGGGGCTAATGGTGCGATCACGTTGCTTTAAAACGTTGTAATTAGCTCCTGGCGTACTGCCGCCAATGCTCTGTCTTGGTAAAATCTACGGCATGACTTCCTCGCCCAACCTCGCTCAAATGACCTCCGAGCAACTGCGTGTACTCGCTGCGCAGTTGCTATCGCAGGTCGACACAATGGGCAAAAAAATCCACCGCGACCAAACCGTCATCGAGCAGCCCAGCCACAAAATCGCACTGCTTAAACGGCACAAGTTCGCCAAGCGCAGCGAGCAACTGAGGCCTGATCAGGGCAGCTTGCTCGACGACCTGCTTATTGCTGACATTGCGGCTATCGAGGCTGAGTTGAAGGCGCTTAACCCGGCTGCTGCGACGGCTGAACCGCGTCAACAGCCCAAGCGTGCAGCCTTGCCGCCGCAGTTTCCGCGCACCGTTATCCGTTATGAGCCAGAAAACCCCCAGTGTGCGTGCGGCTGCCAGCTTCAGCGCATCGGCGAAGACGTCAGCGAGAAGCTCGATCACACACCAGGCGTGTTCACATCAAGCATGTAATGTTTTGCAGGCTGAGGTCATGGGCGCGACCGACTTGAATAGTAGTGAGCTCCTCGCGCTGAGCTCGGTCAAGCGAAGTAACGGAAAGGTCAGCCATTTTTATACTCAGCTTTTTTCGTCTCGCTTGATTGTGCTAGGGTATGTCCAGATACTGTGCAGTACAAACGTAAGTGTAGGGACGATTAAAATCACTCCGACTAAACCTAATAGATAATTCATTTCAAGCTTTTGTGCGGCCCAAGCTATGCCTACAGAAGTGAAAAAGCCCACCATTGATACGCAAATGAATTTATAAAATGTGTGTCTCTGTAGTGGTTGAGAGAAGCTCCACTGGGTGTTGATTGTATAGGACGCCATGGTGGCGATGATAAATGCAACGCCATTTGATAATGGCGGTGAATTCAGAAATAAACCCACCATAATCCAGACGATAAATACATGTAGTGTGGTTGTAAGCAGGCCCGTAGCGCAAAAGCGGAGCACCCTTTTTTTTGTATAATTTTTGCCAGTCACCCCGCTGTTCCCCTCCTCACCCCCGTAGATATATTGAGAAAATTCTTTCATCTATCTTTTTTGCGCAACGCAAAATACCGAAAGACCGGCGATCCGGTTAAAAGCCATAAAGGATAGTTCAATTGTGCAGATGCCTTTCATGATGGAGTTGATCAAGTGGCTATGTTGTGTCAGTTGCGATTTTCGCGCTCTGTCTTTCGATTTATGGCGGTCAGCCAGTCGAAGGGCGGCAGCGATGGGGAAGACGCACCCGAAAAAGTATGCGCTTTTTTTCAAGTCCAATCCACATGCGCTTACAACTACCTCAAGTTGCTGCAAGGTATAGCGGCGTTTGTGTTCCAGAAAATCGTCGTGTCCACTCCATAGAAATTGAAATGCGGGTACGGTTATCAAAAACTGAGTTCCTTTGGGGACTTTCTCGACGTATTCCTTCAAGAGGCCAATATCATCGTCAACATGCTCAAGCACGTCCATGAGCATAACTAACTCGGCATCGATTGAGTCTACGGTTTTTCGCAGGAATATCGGTTTCTCCGCGTAGGTCTCGTCCGTTTCATGTTCATAGCTAATGTCAATGCACCATGCTTCCTTAGCTGCAGTGTTTTTAAGCAAGTATTTTGAGAAAAAACCTGAGCCTGCGCCAACATCTAGGATTCTATTAGCTGGTGTTTTGCTGAGGAATTTTTTCACGGCTTTTGCTTTTGAGTTGTAATACCAATGGTCACTAATATCATCGCCAAGAATTTCTGTTTCTTTAAGGTCCATAAGTCAGCGCTTGCCTCTATAAATTTGACGAATGATGAAGACGGGGCGTCTTTTCGACTCTATATATGTTCTGCCGAGATACTCGCCTAGTATGCCGATGCCGATTAATTGTAGTCCGCCCAAAAAAGTGACTGCGACCATGATGGAAGCGTACCCCGGAACATCAGCGCCATGAATAATGACTTTTAACGCTATAAAAATCGCGAATAGGAATGAGATTGCGGAGAACGTCAATCCGAGATATGTCCATATTTTAAGAGGGTCTGTGCTGAAGCTGGTGATCCCTTCTAGAGCAAAGTTCCAAAGCTTCCAGCCGTTAAACTTGCTTGTTCCTGCAGAGCGCTGAGGCCTAGAGTAGTTGATATAGGTTGTTTTGAAGCCTACCCATGCAAATAGCCCTTTCATAAAGCGTCTTGATTCAGGAAGTTCTTTAATTGCCTCCACTACGCACTTATCCATCAGGCGGAAGTCACCCACATTTTCCGGTATTTTCGAGCTGGTCATCTTGTTGTGGATGCGATAAAACAAGTTCGCCGAGGAGCGCTTGGCCCAAGAATCTGAATCTCTGTCGATCCTACGGCCAAGTACAACTTCATATCCCTCTCGCCATTTGGTAATCATGGCAGGGATCAGTTGTGGTGGGTCCTGTAGATCAACATCAATGGGGACAATTATTTGACCGCTGCATATTTGCAGTCCTGCCGTAAGGGCTGCTTCTTTCCCAAAGTTTCTACTAAGTTCAATTATTTGGATTCGATTGTCTATGCTCTGTAGTTCGAGCAGGCGGAGTAGTGTGTCATCGGTGCTTCCGTCGTTAATGAAGAGGATTTCGAGATCAACAAGAGGCTCCTTGTCAAATACGGTTGATATCGAATTAATAAATAAGGATACTGTTTCGGCTTCGTTAAAAACGGGTACTATTAATGATAATTTCACTGTTGTTTCTGGTGCTATACTCTGTGTCAATTCGCCGTACCCACTCTTACTCGTAGTTTTGGACGCAATATGGAGTTGTTTTTGTATTATCCCACAATCCAGATGTTCGTTTCGTTTTTTTTCTTTAGGGTCGGTAGCGGTAAAAATTTATCAAAATACTTTACTGCTTTTCCCGGTGCGGTTCTTCTCATAGGCAGCATCTGGCTCCCCGTTAGTATAGTGCGCCATCATTGAAATCGTTCGTGTTCAAGGCTTCAGCATACGCAGGATCGTCTGCTTGTCTTCCTGTCCCCCTAAAACCATCAAACAAAAGTTGTTTAGCGGCAAAGGTGTCTGTGGCGATTACTGTTCCGGCAGGGCTACAGCAGAGGCAGCCTGCAGTGGCTCAATGATTCTGGACACCCCCGATAGGGCTTTAAGCTTCGCCCTGCAATGAGGTGTTTACGTGACCAGAAGATCATTTCTTGCAGATTTTAAACTTGCAGCAGCCGGCCTGGTTCTGGATCAAGGCTATTCAATGCCCGAGATCAGAAAATCCATGGGCGTAGGTCCGGCAGCCTTACGTCGTTGGGTAGAGCAGTTGCGCAGTGAGCGTTGCGGTACAATACCATCACGCAGCAAGGCCATGACTCCTGAGCAGAAACGCATACAAAATCTAGAAGATCAGGTTCGGCGTTTGGAGTGGGAGAAGGAAGTTTTAAAAAACCGCCTCCCGGTGCTCAGCGGCCCATTGGGTTAGAAACACAACCACTACACTGGCACTTTTGGGCAGTGGTCCTCTGCTTTTTGGAGGCTAAGTCCTCGTCAAAAAAACCTGACCAGGGGAAGCTGCGGGCTCGTTAGTGGTGGTGCGTTCCGTGACCCCGTTTAGGAATGTGATTTGCCCCGAGTCCTGAATCGCCCCTGGTTTTCTAGACGCTCTCCAAGCTCTGGAAATAGCGCTTTTCAAACTCTACCGGCGACAGCTGATTGTTGAAACCATGCCGTCATTTTGGGTTGTAGAACATCTCGATGTAGTCGAACACATCGGCCCGGGCATCCTGCCTAGCGTTGTAGAATTTTCGCTTGATCTGTTCACGCTTCAGTAGCTGGAAAAGCTTTCAGCCACCGCATTGCCGTGACAGTTACCGCGCCGGCTCATGCTGCCAAGCAAGTTGTTGGCTTTCACGAAACTTTTCCAATCGCCGCTGCTGAGCTGGCTGCCTTGATCTGAGTGAATCATCATTTCCTGTTTTGGCTTACGTCGCCAAACCGCCATCAGCAATGCAACGATGGCTAGATCACTCGTCATCTGCGGCTTCATCGACCAGCCAATGACCTGCCGCGAAAACAGATCGAGCACCACTGCCAAAAACAACTAGCCCTCGTGAGTGCGGATATTAGTTATGTCTGTGACCCAAACTTTGTTGGGGTCGGTGACATTGAATTTGCGCTCCAGACGATTCGGTGAGGCGACTGGAGACTTGCCACCATAACGCCTCGGCCTTCGCCGATAACCCGTCTGCGAACGCAGCCCTTGCTGACGCATCAACCGAGCAACGCGATTCCTGCCGTACGGCTCTCCAAGCTCACGCAGATCGTCATAGACTTTTCGGTACTCGTAGACACAACCGCTTTCCAGGCAAGGGTGTTTGATCAAACCCAGTAGTCGCTGATCATCCCAGGCGCGCTCACTTCGGCTCAGCAAGCCAGGCGTAGTAACCGCTGGTATGGACTTTCAAAGTCAGGCACAGACGACGAACCGGGTAATCCACGGATAGCTATTGATGAAGGCGTACTTCAGCCGCACTCCTTGGCAAAGTACGCGTCGGCCTTTTTTAGGATGTCTCGCTCTTCAGTAACACGCTTGAGTTCGGCACGCAGGCGACGTAACTCAGCGTGCTGATCGTCCTCTTGCAGGCGTTGCTCCGCGGGCTTGCTGTAACGCTTCAGGCATATAGGCTATGTGTCGACATGCCTAAACGAGCAGCGACCTCAGCTACAGGCAGGCCTCGTTCAGTGACCTGCTTGACTGCTTCTATTTTGAATTCTTCGGGATAACGCGAGTTACTCATGGCACCTCTTAATGAGCCGTATTGTGAGGCTTGGAGGTGTCTACGAAATTAGGGGTGATTCATCTCCATTCAGCGTCTCTTATGTAGGAGGGTTCTGATGAAAAATAAGCTCTGAACGCCACGGGCTACCTATAATTCAGAAAAGTGCCGCAGGCATCGACGTTGGTTTGCGCTTCCATGTGGTGGTGGTCCCGGCTGGCCTCGCCGCGGTGCCAGTTCGAACCTTTCAGGCATTTACTACTGGCCTGAAGCAAATGGCCGACTGGCTGGGTAATCTTTGAATTACCATGGTGGCGATGAAGTCGACCGGGGTGTATCGGATTCCGGTCTACGAAATTCTGGAGACCCACGGTCTGCATGTCGTGCTGGCTAATGTACGGGGCGCCCGCGCAGTATCTGGAGGTAAACCGACGTTAATGATTCACAGTGGATTCAGCGATTGCATGCCTGTGGTTTGCTGCGTGCCAGCTTCCATCCAGATCGAGAGATCGCCGCGCTACGTAGCTATCTGCGTTTGGGAGAGCGATATCCACGAGCCGAACCGTACCGAGTGTTTGGAGTAAATCGTAGCAGTGTCTACAGCAGTGTCTACGCGACCTCGCCGGGTAAATCATCGGCGGATAGCATTGAGTCAGCTAGCCACTGAGTTTCATCTGTTGAGTCGTAGTTCAGTAGGTGCAAGAACGTTGTTAGCGGCGCTGCGGATACAAGGTGTCGCGGTGGGACGGTTCTTGGCTGGCCGCCTGATGAAACAGGCTTGGATGTTCAGCTTGCAATGCCGCAAGCATCGCTATCGCAGGGTTGAGGGTGAAAGTGCCATCGCTGCGAATGAACTAAATCGAAAGCTCACCGTGAGCGGCCCTAATCAAGTGTGGTGTGATGCGGTGATGTCACTTACATCTGGGCGGGCAATCGCTGGATCTATCGGGTGGCAGATCATGGGTCTGTATGCGTGCTGCATTGTAGGCTGGGTGCTCTCCAATCGACCGGGCTCAAGGTTCGCAGCTCGTGCTTTGCGCGTGACCTACAGCTGATGCTTCCCTCTGATTAAGGCAGTCCTTACGCCAGCATTGAGTTCCGCCAAATGCTGTGGCGCTACCAGCAGAGCATGAGTCGCCGTAGTAACTACTGGAATAACGCGTTTATGGAGCGTTTCTTCAAAGGCCTGAAAACAGAGTGGATGCAGAGCATGGCTATACCAACTAAGACCGGGCTTAGGCAGACGTGCTGCGCTACCTGACGGACTACTGCAACCATCAACGGCCACACGGCTACAATGTATACAAAACGCCAGTGGAGGCCGAATTAGTGGCCGGATGAACACTAAGCCAGTACCCGGATTTTGTTGATCACAACACTTGCACACAGGCAGGCAGAGTTAGATAATGTTGGGTCTAATCGCGCAATCGTTCTTGTAAGTAGTTCGGCGCTCCCAGTATCCTATTAACGCTATGAGAGAGGTAATGCACAAAGTCATGGCCTTTCGGCATGATGCGCCAGCCGTAATTCAAAAACTATGCTGCATTCAGCTCCTGCAATATTCATGAATGACATAATGTTTATTCGAAATCGAATACTTACACCTTAAAGGCCTAGAGATGTACTCTCTGAAAGCATTGGTTTTTGATAAGTTTTGGGAAAAAATTAAAGAGATAAACTTTCAAATAAGGCTCGCAGCTTTCTGTGGTAATTTTTTTATTGCAATTACTCTCATTGTCGGGATGGTTGGTTTTCTGACTATGGCTACAGACTTGTGGGATGGTGTAATTATCTCGCATGCTATATCCCTCGATCGGCCCGATGTATATCATGAGTGGTTCAGTGAGGCTGGGTTATTCTTCACTCCGTATATATATGATGCCATCTATATTTTCCGTGGGGCTGTTAGTTACGATCTTCTTGCTAAGTTGGTTACTGTGTTTTTTCTTATTCTATCGGCAGGTGAGGTAGTCAGGATTTCTGAAAGATATTTCAATGTGGATCGGGAAGTAAGATTTTATACGGCAATACTTTTTTACATGTCTCCTGCTTGGGTTTTGTACTATTCTAATATCTACTTGATGCACTCGCTCACTTTGTTTGTGACGCTAATATGCACTAGATATATCCTTGATCGAAAAGCGTTGGTGTTGTGTGTTCCGTTGCTTCTCTTGTCATTCCAGCAGTCTTCGAATGCGCCGCTTTCTATATCGCTCATACTTCTGGATTGCATGTTTAACCATGTAAAAATAAAAGACAGAATTATAAATATCGGCTTCATATTAATTATTGCTTTCGGTTTTTTTGCGCTTAGAAATTTGTTTCCAACTCATGGGCTTTACGAAAGCTACAACAAAATCCATCTTGAGCATATGTTTGCTGTCGGTGGTTATTTTAGGATGGTTGAGTACTTTGTGCTTCTTTATTTTCCGAGTTTTTTGGTCGCTGGCTTAGCTCTATATTTTCGCCCGGATAAAAAAGCGCTATACATGATTTTGATTATTTTGGTTGGGGTGTTGCTCAATGGTGTTGCTTATATTGCAGTAAATAAAATTCCAAGCTTTTCAGAGATCGGATTGATGCACGGTGAGTCTCTGCGGTTCACATTTACCAGCACTGTTTTTGCAGTTTTACTACTGCCTGCAATTTTGCAGCCCCTAGTGGAGGCGCCTCGTTTAAGAATCCTGGCGCTAATGGTGATATTGATGTATGCGTGTGCAATTAATATTTATGCACATGAGGGGAAGATGAAAGAGGTGCTTTTTCAGCGCGGAATGATAAATGAAATTAAAAATCTCAGTTATCTCCCCTCTTGTGCGATCAATATTAAAAGCGCAGGAGTAGGCGTGTTAACAGGTTATGAGTATGGGCACATATTTTATCGAGCCTACGGTGAGACGAATCAATTGCCGCTGGGAGATTCACAAAATCCAGTTTCAGACATTAAAGAGCTCTATAAAATATTTAATAAGGATAGTTACAGGGTAAAGTATTTCATGCCTGCTGAGGCGCCAGGGTGCGTAATAGATATGAATGTCAGTACGTCAGTTGGGGAGTGGGGCTTCGTTGAGACTTTTACTAAGTATCTCTCCGGTAGCCCCGGCTCAATTGTAAAGGTCTCGGTTTTAGGAGTTAATCCACTATAAATGTTGTCGCATTAGAAGGCTCTTTCGTAAATAGCAATTTTCTGCTGCGGGGGGCGGATGGCGACATAAGTTTAGGTTGGTGCAAGTTTGAGACTTGTGGATATAAACCGAGTGGTCCCGTTCTTAATTGGGGTTTGCCGAAAGATTTATTGCTGCCGCACTCCGAAGAAAAGCGTCCGCTGCAGGTGGGCGATTATTGTGTGGTCCACGTATTTCTCGATAAGCGCAGCAAGCGTATAACCGCGACCGCGCGCCTGGATCGTTATCTGGATATCGTGCCGGCGAATTACGTGGCGGGCCAAGAAGTTGACCTGCTGGTGGTTGAACCTACTGACATGGGTTTCAAGGCCATTATCAACGGTAAGCACTGGGGCCTGATTCATAAAAATGAGCTGTTCAAGTTCATGCGCGGCGGTATGCAGGAAAAAGGCTTTATCAAGGAAGTGCGCGCCGACGGCAAGATCAGCCTCAGCCTGCAGCCGGTTGGTCAAGAAGCGGCCAGTAGCTTGGGCGAGCAGATCTTGGCCACGTTGCGTGAGCATGGCGGCGTACTCAAGGTAAATGACAAAAGCTCGCCGGAAGAAATTGCCGGGCTGTTTCGAGTCAGCAAAGGCAACTTCAAGAAAGCCATTGGCGGTCTGTACAAGCAGGGTCGCATCGTGATCCACGAAGACCGTATCGAGTTGCCCAGCAAGTGATCACTAGTAGTCGCCTGGCTGGGGCGGCACGCTTGCATTTTTAGCCGTCTGTCAGCCGCCGCCAAACTGAGAAAATGACGCCGTTTTGCTTGGTTTGGTTTTTTGCGGTGTAGATATTCTGCCGGCATAACGCCAATCCCAAGGCGCGACGATGGATTGGGCGGGCAGACGCCAAAGGCCTTTGCCCATGTTGCGTGCCAGCGTCTCGGCATCTTGCAGGCGGTGGTCCTTGAGTTGCTTGGTATAGGCCCAGGCCGCGCCTTGTTCGACCAAGATGTAATTCACATCGCGGCCACCAACGTAGGCGCGAGCCAGCGTCCTGCCATAGCGGTCCAGCGCTTGAATATGCAAGATAAGTTGCTTCTCAAGGATTAGATCCGAAAGTACCTGCTTGGCTTCGGCACCATACGGCTGCTTTCTTTCTGGGGCGTCGATTTCTGCAAGGCGTACCCGCAGGCGCTTGTTCTCGGTGCTCAGGCAGGTGAACGTGTCCCCTTCACTGATAGAAACCGCCCTGCAACTGATTTGGTCAGCCACCACCAGGCCGGGCAAGCAGCACAGAAGCAGTAAAGCGATGCGGATAGTCATTGTGTTGGCGAGGCCCGGTATGCAAATGCAGAGCCGTTGATAGTAATGAAAAGCCGCCCGACTAAGCGGGACGGGTATCGCGAAATGAAAGAGGCGGGTACGTAAATGCTGGGTCCTGTGCTAATCCCGGTGCTGCGCTAGAGCTTGCCTTAAGGTCTAACGACGCCTTAGCTGGATCAGTGGTTGGAACCGCAGGCGTGATCCTGTTGCCAAATATTCAGGTTCGTTTCGCGCTGACGGCGCAGAGGTTGTGATGACGATAGGCAGGTATGTGGTCAGTCTGGTGGGGTTATTGCTGGTGACGCCGCTGTATGCCGAGCAGCAGGCGTCGCAGACGCTGCGGGTAATTCCGAAAACCTATGTCAGCCCCGGCGCCAGCGGCAGCATCGGCAGCTCGCAAACCAGCGAAAGCCATAACCTCTACGGCGGGCAGCACTTACCCAACGGCCTGCAGCGCCATGAGCAGGGCTACGGCAGCCAGTCGATAGAAAGTCGCGGAACGATCAAGCAAACAATCGAGTACCCCAATGGCTACCAGGTGCAGCAGTCTCCAGGACTGAGCACTGAATACTATGAGCGCCGCCGTTAGCTTAGGCCGCTACGACCAAGCCCCAGCGTAACCCCAGAAACGCGAGCAAACCCAACGGTCCGAACATCAGCGTCAGCACATAGCAAGGCAGCAGCGCCCAGTGGCTGATGCCCGCGATGGCGCCTTCGTGGCGGATATACAGCCCGACCATCAGATCAAACGCCAAGATATGCACCCAGGCTGCCAGTGCGGCCGTGGGTTGGCGCAGCAGCGAAAGTACACCTCCCAAACTGAAGAAACCTGGCTTGCCGCTACCCGGCTCAGGCCGCTGGCGCATTGCAGCGAATAGCAGCCAACTATAAACAATGGCCAGCAGTACCACGCTGAGCCCCAGTACCAGTTCATCGGTGTAGGTCCAGAATGGCAGGCAGACCAGCATCAGCCAGCCGCCCAGGGCAATCAGCGAGGTCAGTTTGAACAGGGGTTTCAATGGGGTCATGGCGTGGTCACTTGAAAATATGTGGCTTCACCATAGCGTAAACAGCCACTGTCGCCTCATTGAATCAGCGGCTGAATAGGCGCGTATCAGCTGTCGCAAGTGCCGGCTGATGCGCGGGTTTATTACTTCTTGCCCCAGAGCTGCTCCAGGCGTTGGTCACGGCCGCAGCCGTTGCGGTAGTAGTTGTAGCGCAGCGGGTTACGCAGGTAATAGTCCTGGTGGTAGTCCTCGGCTGAGTAAAAGGTGCTGGCCGCGAGGATCTCGGTCACTACCGGTGCTGGCAGGCGTCCAGATTTTTCCAGGGCGTCTTTGGAGGCTGTAGCCAGTTTCTGTTCTTCTGGGTTGCTGTAGAAAATCGCGCTGCGGTACTGCGAGCCGCGATCGCAAAACTGGGCGTTGGCGGTGATCGGGTCGATGGTCGGCCAGAAGGCTTCCAGCAGCTTGGCGTAGTTGGTTTTGCTCGGATCAAAGCGCACGCGAACGGCTTCAATATGCCCGCTATTGCCGGCGGATACTTGCTCGTAGGTGGGGTTGTCGACGTGGCCGCCGATGTAGCCTGAGGTGGTTTCAATCACTCCGGGTACCTTGTCGAAATCCGCTTCAGTGCACCAGAAGCAGCCGCCGGCAAAGATCGCCACGCCGGAATCTTCCACTGTTGGTTTGCTGACCTCTGGCTGCGGTACCTGCGCAGCTGTCGGTTCACAGGCGGCCAGCAGGCCGCCTAGGATGAGCGCAGCGCTGGCGAGTAAACGGCGGCGCCAAGCAGTATTCATAGCGTTCATGTTCAGCTCCGCAGTTCAGGTAAGGATTCGCTTGCGGCGATAAAGCGCAACGCCACGCCGTTGTTGCACCAGCGCTCACCTCGCGGTTTTGGACCGTCATCAAATACGTGTCCCTGATGCCCGCCGCAGCGGGCGCAATGGTATTCGGTGCGAGGGAAAAACAGTTTGAAGTCGCGTTTTTGCCCCATATGGCCGGCAATAGGCTGGGTAAAGCTGGGCCAGCCGGTGCCGCTTTCATACTTGTCTTGGCTGGCGAATAGCGGCAAGTAGCAGGCTGCGCAGATATAGGTGCCGTCGCGTTTTTCCTGATTCAGTGCGCTGCTACCGGGCGCTTCGGTGTCTTCTTCGAAGAGCACGGCGTAGGCGTCGGGTGTCAGCAGGTCGCGCCAGTCACGATGAGGTTTGTTCAGCGGGGTCACGCTGTTGGCGATGGCTTGTGCCAGGCTGAGCGGGGCGTGGCCGAGCAGGGGCAAGGCCGGCAATAGGGCCATGGCCTTGAGCAGGGAGCGTCTTTTCATGGCGGTGCTCTCGAGGAGGTGTGGCCAATAGACAGAGAGAGGCCCGAGTTGTTACAGGGTTGCGGACAGCGGGTCGTGGTTTTTTCGCCGCAAGTTGTAAGCAAACATAAGTCTTGAGATTAGGCGGTAGGCACACCATTGGTTGAATCGACTTCATCAGCGATTACCACGCAGTTGCGTCCAGCACTTTTGGCGCGGTACAGGCGTTGATCGGCACGTTCCAGCATGTCTTCCCAATGCTCGTCACGGCGCAGTATGGCGCCGCCGACGGACATGGTCACCGCTCCGCCTGGGCTGCGTAGGTTGTGTGCCACTTGTTGTTGCAGTTGTTGCGCGGCCGCCAATAAGCCTACACGGTCAGTGTTGGGCAGCAGGAGGAGGAATTCTTCACCGCCGAAGCGGAACAGGCGGTCTTCCTTACGCGAGGAGTTTTTGATCAGCTCGACAAAATCCACCAGCACCTGGTCGCCGGCCTGATGGCCATAGTTGTCGTTGACCCGCTTGAAATGATCGAGGTCCATGGTTAGTACGGCATAGCTATTACCGTGGCGGCGGTGGCTGGACGCCGCAATCTTCAGCTCTTCATTCATCGCCCGCCGGTTGCGTGCGCCGGTCAGCGGATCATGGATGGCCAACTGCTGCAGTTGGTCGCGCTGGCTGGTGGTGCGGTAGGCAAAAACAAAGCTGAGCACGCTGGCCATCATGCTGGTCACCAGAAATGAAACCATTTGGTAGTCGCTTTCGAACACCGCGCCAGGATTGTGCTGCCCATAAGCGACCAGGCTTACGAGTACCAGAAGGGTCGCTAACAAGGCTTTGCCTGGTGACACCATAAAAAAATTGAAGAGAATCAGTGGGTAGATCCAGAACAGGCCGTTGACCCCTAAATTGATGGCGATCAAGGTTGAGCCGGCAGAGAAAATAGTGGCCAGGTAGATGCCGGGTTTGATGGTGTCGCCCGTACGCCAGGCGTAGAGCACCGCGAGCACGGTGGACACGACAATCACCGTGTCGGCCGAGCCTACCAGGTAGTTACCGGTGGTTAGCCGGTAGACGGCATACGGGGTAACGCCAATCACGCCAAACAGGCCCATCAAGGTAATGATGGATAACTGAAAGTCGCTACGCAGGCGCCTGAGCAACCGCGATATACGCATAGTAAAAGCCACTGTTGTCATTGTTATGAGCTAAGCATGCAGAGCTTGTCTTGGCGATGGCAATAGTAAATTCGAGCAGAGTGCCGGTATGGCGTGCTATCTGCCCAATGGGCTCCGCCTACCTAGTACTAAGGTTCCAGGCGTTGTGCTGCAGTGGCCAAGCCGGGCGCGCGTGAGAATGCCACCAAGCTTTTATGGCGTTGATAGCGAGTAAGGCGTTCAGCCAACGGTTGAGGCAGGTCGTTGCATGGAACAAAGCCCAGGCGCTGGTAGAAGTCGCTTAACTGCGGGTGGCAGAACAACCAGACGGGTGTGGCGCAGTTGGCCTGGGCTGTGGTGAGTAGCTGTCGGGCCACGCCTTGGCCGCGTTGTGACGTGGCCACCAGCAAGCTGGTCAGCCAATGGCCGTGCGCGACGGGCTGTAGGCACAGCGCTGCCATTATTCCCTGTTTCTCAGCCACCCATAGCTGTGCGCCGGTCGTGGCGCGCATGGCGGAGCGTTGGCTGCGGTAGAAGGTGTCGGCCAGTGGTTTGAGCGAGGCGGGGAGTTGGCGGTAGTGCATGGTGGCTGAGTGTCTTGCGGTTATTGATGCCTGAGTGCAAGCGCGATGCTCGCCTCAGGCCAGTGTTTCAGGCGTTGATGGCGCTGCTGCCGAGTACGGTCTTCGCGCCTTGCTTGCCTTTTTTATCCAGGCGTTTTTCGCCGGCGGTTTTCAGCGGTTTTTTCTTCACTTGTTTCTTTGAGTCCATACCTTTGCTCATGACCTTCACCTCTGACAATGTCGTGGTTGAATATGCTGGAGCGGGCCATCCCCTCGCTGTGAGGCGAGGCTGGTGTTTCGAGTCTACGCCCATGCGGGGCGAATAGCTGAGGCGTTATCCAGTTATCCAGATAGCCGACTTGGGTTCGACTGGTTAACAATTCACCGGCAAAATCGGCGGCTGGCGGTGACAGCCTGAGTTTGCCGCCGCATCATGGGCTCATTACGCCGCGTGCAGCCAGGCTGCTGGGTGACTGTTGAACTCCTATGTCGAGACGTTGATGGAACAGAGGCTGATTTATGCCGGCCAGAGCGTGCCTGGACGGGTGCGTGGGCACAACGAAGATGCCCTGTTGTGCTGCCCACAGCTGAGTCTATGGGCGATTGCCGATGGCATGGGCGGGCATCAGTGCGGCGAAGTGGCCAGTGCCTTAGCGTTAGATACGCTGCAGGCAGGGTGCGCGGATGGGTTGGAACTGGCGGATGCGGTGCATGCGGCCAATCGTGAAGTGCTCGCCGTGGCGCGCACTGAAGAACACCAGGGCATGGGCACGACCCTGGTGGCGGTGCGTTTCAATGGGGCTGCGTTCAACATTGCTTGGGTGGGCGACAGCCGTGCCTATCGGGTCAGCGCCGGGCATATCGAGCGTGTAACCCACGATCACAGCTGGGTGCAGGCCATGATCGATGCTGGACAAATGAGCCCAGAGACAGCGCGCAGTCATCCGCAGCGCAATGTCATTCTGCAGTGCCTGGGCCGTGATGATCAGCCGTTGCAGGTTGGTCTGCACCACGGCGTGCTCGGTGAGCATGAATTGCTGCTGCTGTGCAGCGACGGCCTGACGGGCGAACTCGAAGACGCGCAGATTCAGCAACTGTGCAGCAGCGCTCAGACCCTTGATGAACTGGTGAACCAGCTGTTGGCGCGGGCTAACGACATGGGTGGCAAGGACAATATCTCCTGTATCGTGCTGGGGCGTGATGCCGCTGCGCCCAGCGTTGCGCGTAAGCCCCGTGGCTTGCTCAGTCGTTTATTCACCTCCCGTTAGCCTTAACCTGCCGATGCCCACTAATCCCATGACTGAACAACTGCTCGATATTCCCGGTTACCAGGTGCATGGTCGCCTCGGCACAGGCGGCATGGCCGAGGTTTACCTGGCCACCCAGGCGTCGCTGCACCGCAAGGTGGCGATCAAAGTACTGCTGAGCGCTGATGATCAAGCGTTCAGTCAGCGCTTTATCAAGGAAGGCCACATCGTGGCGTCCCTGCATCATCCCTCGATCATCACCATCTATGACATCGACCAGCTGGCCGATGGTCGCCATTACTTGGCCATGGAATTTGTGCCGGGCGGCGATCTGGCGCAGCACAAGGGCGAGGTGTTCGACTTACCGCGTGCCCTGCGGATTGTTCGTCAAGTGGCCAGTGGGCTGGCGGTTGTGCATGGCAAAGGCCTGGTACACCGTGACATCAAGCCGGCCAATATCCTCTTTCGTGGTGACGGTACGGCGGTTATTACCGACTTTGGTGTGGCCAAGGAAGTGGAGCTGGATACCGACCTGACCCAGTTCGGCATCGCTGTCGGCAGTCCTTCGTACAGCAGCCCCGAACAGGCGCAGTGTCAGGCCCTGGATGCGCGCAGTGACATTTACAGCCTGGGGGTGATTCTGTTGGAAATGCTCACTGGCAATAATCCTTATCGCGCCGCGAATTACACGCAGACGGTGATGAACCACCTGCAAATGGACGTGCCGCAGCTGCCTGCACAGTTGCAGCACTATCAATGGCTGCTTGAACGCATGCTGGCCAAAGACCCGGATGAACGTTTTGCCGATTGCAACGTGTTGCTCGCCAGTCTGGATGAGCTGACGCAGGATGACCCGGATAGCACACGTATTGCCCCCGCATTAAGCCTGGCCAAGTCTGCCAAGGGCCGCCCGCGCACTCAGTTCTGGGTTTGGCTGCTGGTGGGTCTTTTGCTCTTAGCCGGCGCCACCGGCGGCGGTTATCATTTTTATCGGCAACAACAAATCAGTGATTACCTGGCGCGTGCCGAGCTACGCCTGCAAAGCGGTAGTCTGTTGGAACCTGCGCAAGACAACGCCGACTATCTGTTTCGTCAGGTGCTAACGCTTGATGCGAACAACCCGATCGCGTTAGACGGCCTGGCCCGTGTGCTGCAAGCGCGAATCACCCAGTACTTGCAGCTGGCGGAGCAGCGTCTGGCCGATCAGCAATTGCTGCTGCCCGAAGATGACAGCGCCACCCATTACTTCCGTCAGGTTTTGGCCTGGGAGCCTGATAACTTGTTGGCTTTGGCCGGAATCAACCGGGTGGCGCAGCGCTATATCGAGCAAAGTGAAGCCGCCTACAAGCGCCGTGAGTTTGCCTTGGCGTTGGTGCTGGTGCAGCAAGGCCTTGAGGTAGAGCCCGCTAACGAGCAGTTACTGCAATTGCTCGACGGTCATGAGCAGCGAGTACGCCTGGCTCAAGCGCCACGACGCAAGCCAGCAAGCGTTCAGCCGTCAGCGCCTACGTCGGTCAACCCAGTCAAGCGGTTGTGGAACAACCTTTTTGATTAACTAACGATACTGGCGTATTGCTACCTGATTGATTGGCAGGCAGCATGCGCGCCTTGATTCCTTAGTGCGTGCGCGCAATGCCACAGGCGCGACGTGCAACAAGTTTTAACCCGGTTCACTGGCGGCTATTTAACTGACTTTGGGGTAGTGGCACAGATGCTCAGAATTCACTTCAGTGATAATCGTCAGGCGCCGATCTGGCTGGTCGACGAGCGTTTCACCATCGGTCAGGACAGCCGTAACAGTCTGGTATTGGCTGACCCCAGTATTGGTTCCTTCCACGCGGAAATTCGTCAGGATCATGGCTTCTACTACCTGACCGATGTGGGCAGCCCTGGCGGTTCATTCGTCAATGACGACCGTATCAGCACGCGTTTTCAGCTACGCGCCGGTGATCGCGTGCGCCTTGGTACGGTGGAGCTGCTGTTGGTTGACCCGGCGCGCAGCAATACCAAAGCCGAGCAGGTCGCACGCTGGTACCTGCAGGTGATTCAGGGCGAGCACGAAGGCAAGAAATTCCATATCAATGGATCGATGACCTTTGGTCGCTCGGTGAAGTGCGAGTTGTGTTTCAGCGACCAGCAGTTGTCGCGCCGCCACTGCGAGTTCTACCTCAAAGACGACGTGCTGGAGGTCAAGGACCTGGCCTCGGCCAATGGCTTGTTGGTCAACCAGCAGAAGGTCGCGACGGCCGTATTGCAGCCGGGTGATCAATTGAAAATGGGCTCGGTCAGTTTGTTGGTGATCGGCCCGAAAAGCACGGTGGCGCAAGCTGTGGACGAAGACGCCACCTTGTTTATGCGCGCCGTCGACTTGCCCAAGGCGCTCAAGCCGGCGCCTCTGTCCAGCTCGTCGAGCAACCCTGCCAACCCGCTCCGTACGGCCTCCCAGGCCAACCCCATGCATGCGGCGGCTACTGCCGCCAAGGCACCCAGTCGGCTGAACAAACCGCTGTTGGGTGTCGTGTTATTGCTGGTGACGGTGTTGATCGTGGCAGCAGTTGTGTTTATCGCTTAATCAGGGTTTTAAGCTCAGCCCGATTGGTGAGTGGGCTGACTTGATACGACAGTGCCAGGTGGCGGCTTTGGCGTTAGGCTACGCGTCTTTGCCTATCAGTCGTTGTCGGAGTCGCCGTGAAGCCATTGCTGTTGTTGTCTGCCTGTTGGCTGCTGTGTCAGCCGTTACACGTGCTGGCCTGGTCCAATCATTCGCTGGGCAGTCAGCTGGCGTTACAGGCATTACCCGAACTGCAGCGCACACTGAACTATGAGCCATTGCAGGCGTTTCTCGACGCCCAGGCGCCGGCCATTGAGCAGTTGCTGGATGAGCAGGAAACCTTTGCCCGAGCGCATTTCCCCGATTACCCCACGCGCCCCGAAGCCTTGCGTTTTAGCGCCACGGCCACGCCTGCAGATGACAGGCGCAGTGCGTTCCTTACAGCGTTGCGGGTCAATCCGCACATCCGTCTCGCCGCGTTTGTTCAGCAATTGCCGGGTCAGGCTGATGATGGTCGCGCGCGTTTGGCCGCCGAGCAGGTGTTGGTGTTTCGCAAGATTGGCCCCTGGAGCCACTGGCGTTACCTAGCTCTGCAACCGGGTGAGGCGGTGAGTGCCGTGCAGGTGCTGAGCAGTGCGGCCGATGAGCCTGACTATGGTCACGACATCAACCTGTTCAGTGACAACCCTGGCGAAGTCGGCGAGCAGTACAACTTCGGTGTGCAACCCTTTGGCGATGTGCGCTTTGAGTATTCCTCCCAGGCGCCGTTCCATATCGGTTACTACCACGAACCGGAGCTGGTGTTTCAGGCAGCACCCTATCTGCGCCGTACCTTGCCGCACTGGCGCATCTACCAGTACACCGGCTTGGCCCGGCTGGCTTTGCAAAGTGGGCATGATTACTGGGGCTACCGTTTCCTCGGTTGGGCCCTGCACTACATGCAGGACCTGACTCAGCCCTATCACGCCAAAACCGTGCCGGGCTTTGCCACGGCCGAACTGATGCTGATTGCCCTCAAAGGCGCCGCCGGTTACCCCGAAGATCGTCTGGCGGCGATTGCGCGGGTGGCAGACCGGCACACGGCCATCGAGGAGTATCAGTTAGAGCGCATGCAGCAGTTGATGGCCGAGCAGGCAGCGTCCCCGCTGCTGCAGGCTTATACGCAGAATCCGCAAGACAGCTATCCGGTTTATTCGGTGGACTACGCACAGCAGGTGGTGGCGGCCGAGTCCTATGCCAGTGCCGATGCTTTGGATGAAGTGATCGGCCAGTGGCTGGCCGGTAAACCGGCGGCAGTTCCAGGCTTTAGCGAAGGCAATCAGCTGGTTGCGGCCGAGGTAGACCCACTGCTGGAACAGGTGCTGGTAGAACTGTTCAAGCGTTTTGGGGCGCACACCCGCAACGTTGTGCAAACCACCCTCACTCAGTCTTTACCTAGCGTACCTGTGACGGCGCAGTGAACCACAGCTCGCGTCGTTGCAAGGGCGTGGCGCTGGGCAGCAGCGGGTTGCGCAATTCAATCACCTGACGCTGTGTGAGTTGCGCGCGCTGCAGGCTGGTGGCGAAATGCTGCTGGAACAAGCGCTCGAATGAGCCATCGGCAAGCGCTTTTTCCATGCCCAGGCGTACGGTTTGCGCCAGCTCCGGGCGTTTGCGTGAGAAGAAGAAATACATTGCGGCGGGGTAGTGCAGCAGTACATGTGGATCAGCAACTAACTGTTTGCCGCGAGGGTGCTCCAGCTCATCCCAGATTTCGATCACCGAGCGCGGAAAGTAATCGAAGCGCTGCGCGTGCAGCATGCGAAATAGGCTGCCGTAACTGGATGAGGTGATAACCGGCAAGCCATGGTCACGGAGGATGGCGCTGTCTGGCCAGTCATGGCCCTGGCCTGCCGTGAATGGACGCAGGTCATCGAGGGTGCGCACATCCTTGAAGAGCTCCGAGCGGCTACTGGGCAACAGAGCAATGCGCCAGCCAAACAGGCCTTTGTCCAGTGGGATACGCACCGGCAGCAGGCGCTGTTCACGCTCAATGCTGGTCATGCTCCAGACCACGTCGAGGCGTTCATTGTGTTCTAGGTTAATCAGCGCACGTTCTTGTTCCATGCTGTAGTGCGAGGGCTCCAGGCGCAGCGTGCTGCCGGCTTTATCCAACGCCAGTTGCAGCTGCGCCAGTGCATAGATGGAGCGAAACTCATCGCCATCGGCGCGCCGAGGGAAATGAATAACGCCGCTTTCATCGGCGTGAAGCAAGGGTGGCAGGCTCAGGAGCAGAAGGGCTAAAAACCAGCGCCTGGCAGTTGGCGAAAGCATGCGGGGCATTTTGATCGTGAGTCCTTTCAATGCCGGCACCAAGGGAGCTTCGCCGGATTGTGCGGCGTGCATTATGCCAGCCTCGGGCGGCTTCGTGATGCGCTAGATTGCATGCCTGCAACCTGACTAAACGTTGCTACGCAGGAATTGTCCGTAGCCACGGCTGTGCCCCAGCTCGGCAGCAAACACGTCATGCTGAAAGGCAATCCGCCCGTTGATCAGCACGGCGTCCACCGCCGCACCGCGGTTAACCATACGCTGCAAGCCGCCGAAGGCGTCCATCGGTGCCTCTTGGTAACTGGCCAGTGAGTCGTCCAGCGCGCTAGGATCGATGATCACCAGGTCGGCCCGCGCGCCTTCGTAGAGCCTGCCAGCGTCGATGTCGAACCACTCGCCCAGCTCGCCGGTCAGACGCCAAATCGCGGTTTCAATCGGCATTACCGGCTGGCCCCGTAACTCGGCATCGCGTACCAGTTTGAGCAGGCGCACCCCAAAGTTGTAGAAGGCCATATTGCGGATATGCGCGCCGGAGTCTGCAAAGCCGATCAGGGTGCTGGGCTCGCACACCAGTTTTTCCACCACTTCGGGGCGATGGTTAGCGATCAAGGTGCGCCAGCGCAGGCGCGGGCCGTGGGCCACCAGCAAATCGAGAAACAGGTCAGCAGGGTGTTCGTTGCGGGCCTTGGCCAGTTCCCCGACGCTTTTGCCGACCACGCTGGCGTCCGGGCAATCGACTATCCAAGCGTCGTCGAAGTCGCGGTGCCAGACCCTTGGTCCGAATTTCTTCTCGACGTCCTGGCGAAAGCGCAAGCGATAGGCCGGGTCTTGGAACAGTTGGCTACGCAGGTCGTGGTTAGCCAGGTGCAAGGCTGCTTGGCCTGCGGGAAATTCTTCGAAAACCACGAACTCCATGCCGTCGGCATAAGTTTCGAACGGCACCGGCAAAGTCTGCCAGCGAAAATCGGCGTTGCTCAGGCGGTTAATCCAGCGCGTCAGCGGGCCAAGCACCGGTGCCAGCCAAGGGTCGGCTTTGACATCCATCAGGGTGATCAGTGTGGTCTTCAGCGGTTTGCGCCACCAGCCGCCGATGCTGTCCCAGAGAAAGGCCAGCACATTGAGCTTGGTCACCAGATTTGGCGCGCCCTGATGAATGCGCCCACGCCTGCGCAGGATTTTGTTCAGTCGCGCGTACTCAGCCCAGGGTGCATACACCGAAGGTAGGGATTTCGAGCGTTGGCGGTCACCATCGAGCTTGTCCCAAGGGTTGGTCATGCTCGACAGGCCCAACAGTCCGGCGTCTAGCGCTTCTTCCAGCAGGTGTTCCATCTGCTGCAGCTCGTTTTCGCTGGGCCGTACTTTGGCGTCCACCGCGCGCTCAAGGCCGAGCACCGCGACGCGCAGGTCGGAATGGCCGAGGAAGGAGCAGATATTCGGCCCCAGTGGATGCTGATCAAGAAAGGCGACGAACTCGCCGGCGCTGTTCCAGCTCTTGCGCGCCTGCAGCAGCGGCAGCACATGTTCGCGTGGCACGGATTCGACGCGGGTGAACAGATCCGAGCAGTCTTCCGGGCTGGACAGCACCATGCTGATTGAGCAGCTGCCGATCATTACCGTGGTCACGCCATGGCGTACCGATTCTTTCAGCGCAGGCGCAGCAACCATCTCGGCGTCGTAATGGGTATGCATGTCGATAAAGCCGGGTGTCACCCAGCGGTTCTGCGCATCGATAACCTGGCCACAGCCGCTTTCATCCAGGGCGCTGGCACTGATACAGGCCAACTTGCCGTCACGGATGCCGAGGTGGCGCACAACACCAGGCGCGCCGCTGCCATCGAAAAACAACGCGTTATTGATCAGCACATCGAACATCGGCAGGCTCCTGAGCGAATGTAATCGGCCTGTCGAGCTTAGTCTGCTGCGCGCTGCGGCTGTGAGGGCGTAAGTGAACAAGCAGGGGCTTATTCGGCCATGGGCGTTGGCGGCTACTCTGTCATTCCGGCGTGAAGGCGTCGGCGCTCGGCGCTGATTTCCGGCATATCGGTGCGGCGCACATAGACCCGCAGCGGTTCGCTGATGTTCAGGCGGTCATCGATGTTTTGCTCCAGCAGCAGCTGCAGACGCGCGCGATCGAGGTTCATCAGTTCGCCTGCAACGGCGCGCCAGACGAATTCGCAGGTGGGGGTGATGCTCTGTTCGAGCACGTCGAGGCCAAAGGAATCTTCGGAGAACCGCACGATATAGCGCCCGATCTTGGCATTGAAACCGACAAAACCCTGTAATTGATCAGCCGCCGCACAGATGCTGGCAGAAGTGGTGCTCATGGAAACCTCGGCGATAGCAGTTAGAGGGCAAGCCTCGAAAAGACATCGATATAGGCTAAAGCGCTATGAGATGAGCACCTTGCTGTGGATCAATAAGTGGGTGCGAAACGGGCGGGATGAATATTTTGCTGGGGGTGTCACTAAGGCGAGCCATTGCGGCTCGCCGGTGGTTAGATTCAGTTTTTCTTGGTGCTGGAAAATGCGCTGATCTTGCCGAAGGGCGAGCTGTGCATATCAACCTTGACCGCCATCAGCGGCGAGTTGTTGACCCATACATCGTCGATCACGATGGTCTGCCCGAGATCGTCGTTATCGGCGGCTACCAGCAGGTAGTAGGTGCCATCTTCGGCGGCTTCACCATCCCAGCTCAGGCTGATCTGCCCGACCACTGCATCGGCATGTGAGGGCTTGTCGGCGATTACCGCACCGTAAGCATCCAGCAGCATGGCGCGCGGCTTCAGAGCGTATTTGCTGACGCCCATGCACGGCTTGTTGCACAAGGAATGTACATTAAGGGTGTAGCGCTCGCCTTTTTTCAACTGCAGGGAAAAGATCCGGTAGTTGGAGATCGAACTGCCGAAATCCAGGCGTGGCTCATCGGCACTGATCGGCCATTGTGGGGCAAGCAAGCCAGGGTTGAGTGGCAGCGGGATGGCCTGGGTGTTGTGAATGGCTTCTAGGGTGCTTTTTGCCATCGGGGTGTTACTTGCCTTGACCTCATTCTCATAGGTCTTCTGCGGGTTACTGGTGCATGCGCCGAGTAACAGGCAGGTGGCCAAAATCAGAAACTTGTGCACGGTAAAACTCCTGTGTGACAACGTCCTTGTGTACACGCTGGGCGCTGGTGGCGCGGCGGGCGGCGATTCTACCCGCTTTGTAAGGTGCGGGGAGCGGTCAATCTGCCTGTACGACGAACTGCGCACATTAATATGTGCCGCTCGTGGGCCCGCGGCGCATCCTGCGCGGCGGGCCTGGTCAGCCTTTATTTAGCCGGAAAGCCCGACATAGACGTTCTGCACGTCATCGTGCGCGTCGAGGGCTTCGAGGAAGGCTTCGACTTCTTCCAGCTGTTCTGCCGTAAGGCTGCTCACCGGATTTTTCGGGATATAGCCGATCTTCGCCGAGTTGACGCTGAAACCCTGTTCCGGCAGCGCGCGGCACACGGCATCGAGGTCGGTTGGTTCGGTGATAAACAGGGTGTTGCCATCTTCAGCTGGCTCGAAATCCTGGGCGCCGGCTTCAATCGCGGCCATTTCCGGGTCGGCATCATTCTCAGTGCTGGCCTCAATCATGCCGACGTGATCGAAATCCCAGGTTACCGAGCCGGAAGCGCCCATCTGGCCTTTGCGGAACAGCACGCGGACTTCGGCCACGGTGCGGTTGATGTTGTCGGTCAGGCACTCGATGATCACCGGCACCTGATGCGGGGCGAAGCCTTCATAGGTGGCGGAGTGGAAAGTCACGGTATCGCCCAGCAGACCTGCGCCTTTCTTGATTGCGCGGTCGAGGGTTTCCTTGGGCATCGAGGCTTTTTTCGCCTGGTGGATGGCCAGGCGCAGCTTGGGGTTGAGGTCCGGTTCGGCGCCGTTACGGGCGGCGATCATGATTTCCTTGACCAGGCGGCCGAAAATCTTACCCCTGGCATTGGCGGCGGCTTCTCTAGGTTTGGCTTTCCACTGGGCGCCCATGGCTTATCTCGTCGTTGCAGGTTGATAGGTCGGTCAGGGGGGCGATTCTAGCGCTTCGGGGCGTTTGCGGCACCTTTGTAGCTTAAATCAGGCACGTACTTAGGGTTGTTGGGGCTTGTCATGGGTGGCTGTACGGTCGATTTGCCAAGTTACTGTATGGGCTGGGCGTAGCTGCTGGCGGCTTTAATAAACGTTTGCCCGTTTAAGAGGTGCGACCATGCTGCCCAAAGATTTACTACTGGCCCTGGTGGTGATCATCGTCTGGGGCATGAATTTTGTGGTGATCAAGATCGGTTTGGATGACATGCCGCCGATGCTGTTGGGCGCGTTGCGCTTTCTCCTGGCGGCCTTTCCCGCCGTGCTGTTTATCAAGCGCCCGCAGATTCCGCTGCGCTGGCTGCTGGCTTATGGGCTGACTATTTCGCTGGGGCAGTTCGCCTTTCTATTTTCCGCGATGTCGGTTGGTATGCCTGCTGGCTTGGCCTCACTGGTGCTGCAATCGCAGGCGCTGTTTACCCTATTGTTTGCAGTGCTGTTGCTGGGCGAGCGCTTTCGGTTGGTCAACTTATTCGGGCTGTTGGTGGCCGCTGGCGGTTTGTTGCTGATTGGCGCGCAGGGTAATGGCCTGATGACGCTGGCCGGTTTTGTTTTGACGCTGTGCGCGGCCGCTATGTGGGCGCTGGGCAATATCGTTACGCGCAAACTGGGTAAGGTGAACCTGGTGGGGTTGGTGGTGTGGGGCAGTCTGGTGCCACCGCTGCCATTCTTTGCGTTGTCCTGGCTGCTGGAGGGGCCCGAGGTGATGGCGTCGGCGTTACGCGGGATCAGTCTGGATACGCTGCTGGTGTTGGCCTACCTGGCGTTCGGCGCAACGATCCTCGGCTATGGGCTGTGGAGTCGCTTGCTGTCGCGTTATCCGGCCAGCCAGGTGGCACCGTTTTCGTTGCTGGTGCCGGTCGTCGGGCTGACGTCATCGGCGCTGTTGCTCGATGAGCGCTTGAGCACCCTGCAGCTGGTGGGGGCGCTGCTGGTGATGCTCGGGCTGCTGCTGAATTTTTGCGGTGGTTGGCTGTTTGGCAGGCTGCGCGCGCGACTGGCCTGAGTATTAGCGCTTGCCCATGGAGCGGCGCGTGCCGTTAGGCGCAGGGCCAATCTTCTTTTCATGGGCAGATTTATTGCCCTTCTGATGCCAAGGTTGATCGTCCAGTTTGCCGGAGGCAGCCTTGGCGGCGCTGAACAGTGAGGAAAAGCCAGTGGCTTTAGGTGCGTTGACGGTGGCGGCCTCGTCACTGGCCGGCGCAGCGCTGTCGACAGGCTGAACGGCGAGTGTGGGTGCTGGTGTCTGAGTCATGGCGAGATCCGCGGGTGCGAGAACAAAAGGCCGGCGAGTATACCTGGCTATTGCCTGCGGCTTGCGGTTGTTGGTCAGGTGTCGTGCATGCGAGGTGCTACACGAAGACGCTGGGCCTGGGCGGCCCAGCGAGCAAGCAGGATTAATCCTGGCGGCTGGTCACTTCCAGCAGGTGATAACCGAACTGGGTCTTCACCGGGCCCTGCACCACGTTGACCGGTGCGCTGAACACCACGGCGTCAAATTCTTTGACCATTTGACCTGGGCCGAACGAGCCGAGATCACCGCCGCTGCGGCTGGACGGGCAGCTGGAGTTGTCTTTGGCGACTTGGGCGAAGTCGGCACCGCCTTCGATAGCGGTTTTCAGTTCATTGCACTTGTCTTCGCTGGCAACCAGGATGTGACGGGCAGTGGCGCGGGCCATGGGATTACTCCATTTAAAGAAGGGGGATAAATAAATACGGGGCAAAGCCTACCGGAATCAGGCGGCTATTCAAACGCCAGACGACTAACGAGCATCGTCTGGCGCGCTGTGGGGCTGGGGGTTAGCCGCGTTGCTCTTCAGCAATGCAGGCGGCTGCGGTGAATAGCACGTCGGTGGAGGAGTTCAGTGCGGTTTCCGCTGAGTCCTGCACGATGCCGATGATAAAACCGACAGCCACCACCTGCATGGCCACGTCATTGGGGATGCCAAACAGGCTGCAGGCCAGGGGGATCAGCAGCAGCGAGCCACCGGCAACTCCCGATGCGCCACAGGCGCTGATGGAGGCAAGCAGGCTGAGTAGCAAGGCTGTCGGCAAGTCGACGGCGATGCCCAGCGTGTGCACGGCGGCCAGGGTCAGCACGGTGATGGTGATCGCCGCGCCGGCCATGTTGATGGTCGCGCCCAGCGGGATCGACACCGAGTAGGTTTCCTCATGCAGGCCCAGGCGCTGGCAGAGCTGTAGGTTGACCGGGATGTTGGCGGCCGAGCTGCGGGTAAAGAACGCGGTCAGGCCGCTTTCGCGCAGGCAGGTCAGCACCAATGGGTAGGGGTTGCGGCGGGTCTTGAAGTAGACAATCGCCGGGTTACTCACCAATGCGACAAATAGCATGCAACCCACCAGTACCAGCAGCAAATGCAGGTAGTCGAGCAGGGCGGACATGCCCGACTCAGCCAAGGTGGCCGCCACCAGACCGAAGACCCCCAAGGGCGCCAGGCGAATCACCAGCTTGACGATGCTGGTGACCGCGTTGGAAAGGTCCGCGAGCATCTGCTTGCTGCTAGGGCTGGCATGGCGCAAGGCAAAGCCCAGGGCGATGGCCCAAGCCAGGATGCCGATAAAGTTGCCCTTGAGCAGCGCGTTGATCGGGTTATCCACCACATTCAGCAGCAGGGTTTTCAGTACTTCGCTGATGCCGCCAGGGGGCGACAGCTCGGCGCTGTTGCTCACCAGTGTCAGGCTGGACGGGAAGGCAAAGCTGGCGGCCACGGCAATCAGCGCGGCGCCAAAGGTGCCGACTAAGTACAGCAACAGGATGGGCTTGATGTGGGTTTGCTGGCCTTGTTGATGGTTGGCAATCGACGCCGCCACCAGTACGAATACCAGCACCGGAGCTACGGCTTTCAGCGCCGAGACAAACACCGTACCGAGGAAGCTGACACTTGCCGCGGCTTCAGGCAGGAGCAGCGCCAGGGCAATGCCGGCAACCAAGCCGATGGCAATTTGCAGCACCAGGCTGGTGCGGTTGAGCAGTTGTAGAAGGGGGTGTTGGGCAGTGGTCATGGCATGCATCTCTACTTGGCGGGCAGGCCTGCGATCTCTTCCTATTGCTCGCCGGGCTTGGAGCGCCGGGGGGCTGGATGCATGGCTGCGTTGCGCGTTATGAGGCTTTTCGCGGGGGATGAAACAAGGCCACGCTGAAAAATAGCGCGCGACTTTAGCACAGCGCCCGCTATTTACCTGCAGCGCCATGGCCACAATGGCTGTGGCTATCAACCTACAGCCGGTCGGGCTAGGCTAGGTCTCTCCAAGACAGTGAGGTCGTTATGTCCAATGAAGGTGTGAGTGACGTGGCTCTTGAGCCCCTGACGGCAGCCGAAGCGCGGGTGCTGGGCTGCCTGATTGAGAAGCAACTGACCACCCCGGAAGCCTATCCATTGACCCTCAACGCGTTGGTGCTGGCATGCAACCAGAAAACCAGCCGCGAGCCGGTGATGAACCTGACTGCAGGCCAGGTCGGGCAGGCTTTGCGCAGCCTCGAAGGGCGCGAGTTGGCCCGATTAGTTATGGGCAGCCGCGCGGACCGTTGGGAGCACCGCGCCGATAAAGGCCTGGAGCTGGTGGTCGCGCAGGTTGTACTGCTGGGTTTGTTACTGCTGCGTGGGCCGCAAACGGTTAATGAGTTACTCACGCGCAGCAGTCGCATGCATGCGTTCGAGGATGCCGAGCAGGTGCAGCACAATCTTGAGCGACTGATCAGCCGTGAACTGGCGTGCCTGCTGCCGCGTCAGACCGGGCAACGTGAGGATCGCTACATGCACGTGCTGGGTGATCCCGCCGATTTACAGGCGGCGCTGGAGGCCAAAGCCAGTGAGCCAAACCGGCCGTCGAGTAATGCGCAACAAGACAGCCGAGTTGATGCGCTGGAAGCGCGAGTGGCGGAGCTGGAGCAGCGGCTTGCGCAGTTGGAGGCGGCCTTAAACGCATAAAGCACCCCAAGGGTGCCTTATGCGAGAGGTAAAGCGGGGGTGGTGTTAGCTGGTGCGCATGCCGGGTGTGCGCTCCGCGCCCCCTTCGGCAACGCGGTTCAGACCTGTGCGGTCGGCTCCGTCTGCCGCTACGCGTATGCCCGGCGTGCGCTCGGCCCCATCTTCTGCGATGCGTAAGCGTTCTTGCAGGCGATCAGCCCCGCCTTCTGTTTGCAGGTTGCGACCCAAGCCCAGCTGGGTGTGTACGCTGCTATCCAGCATTTCGCCGAGTAATGGTTGCGGGTTGTTCTGCGGTAACGCGAAAGCGCTGGCGGACAGGCTGGTCAGGATCAGGGCGGTGAGAATTTGCTTTTTCATGTTCAGGCTCCTCGTAAGGGCGGGTCGTCAGTGAGTACGGGTCCATATTACTTACGAAAAATTGATGAAGAAGTGCAGGCTGGGCATGGTAATCATCGATGCCGTTGATAGTTGATTTTTTTCTATGTAAATCAGTTAACTAGTATTTTTTAAATTAGAAAAAAGCGTAGTTTCCTCGAGGTTTTCTGTCTTTCTATATATATCGATTAAGTTGATGTGTATGCCCATATGTTGTGGGCTTTTTTGATCACTTGGATAGCTCTGCTTGATATTTCGAACGGCTGATGCGTATTTTGTACGCTTCAGCCGTTCAACTACGGTTATTTTGCGCAAATAAGGACAACAGCAAATGAACACCCTCGACCGCACCGCCCTGGCTGAACTGCTGCGTGGTGTTGATGAAATCGAATGCGTGACTCCAGATTTGAATGGGGTGCCGCGCGGCAAGGTGATGACCGCTGAGGGGTTTCTCGAGGGGCGGCGGTTGCAGTTGGCGCGGGGGGGGTTGCTGCAATGCATGATGGGCGGCTACCCGGCCGCGCGTTTTTACGGCAGCGATGACGGTGACTTGGCGTTGAATGCCGAGCCCACTCAGATTCACCGTTTGCCTTGGGCGGATACGCCACGAGCGCTGGCTATCTGTGATGCCGATGAGCTGGATGGCCGCAGCTCTGGGTTGTCGACCCGCGGTTTACTCAAGCAGGTAATTGCACGCTATGCAGCGCACGGGTGGCAGCCGGTGGTGGCGACCGAGCTGGAGTTCTTTGTGTTTGCGCCCAACACCGATCCGCAAAGAGCATTCCAGCCACCGCAGGGGCTCGATGGTCGTCGTGAGGACGGCGGCTCGGCCTTTAGCGTGAGTTCCAACAACGGCCTGCGTCCGTTCTTCCGTGAGGTTTATCAGTGCATGGCGGCGCTGGGTTTGCCGCGCGATACCTTTATGCACGAGATGGGCGTCAGTCAGTTCGAGATCAACCTGTTGCATGGCGATCCGTTGCTGTTGGCCGACCAGACCTTTCTGTTCAAACACCTGCTCAAGGAAGTGGCGCTCAAGCATGGGCTGAGTGTGGTGTGCATGGCCAAGCCACTGGCACACACACCGGGCAGCTCCATGCATGTTCATCAGAGTGTGGTGGAACAAGGCAGTGGGCAGAATATTTTCAGCGCGGCCGATGGCCAGGCAACGCCGGCGTTTTATCAGTTTATTGCAGGGCAGCAAGCGGCCATGGCCGACTTCACGTTGTTGTTTGCTCCGCATGTGAACTCTTATCAGCGCCTTTGCCATCCTTACGCGTCGCCGAACAACGCCTGCTGGTCTGAGGATAATCGCGCAGCGGGGTTGCGTATTCCGGCCAGTGCCCCAGTGGCGCGGCGGGTCGAGAACCGCTTGCCAGGCGCTGATGCCAACCCGTATTTGGCGCTGGCGGCAAGTCTGGCAGCGGGCTTGTACGGGATGGAGCAGCGGTTGCAGCCCAGTGCGCCGATTCAGGGCGAGTTCGAAGTACCCGATGAATTGGCGCTACCCTGTACCATGCACGCCGCGATTGAGCGTCTCAAGCGCAGTGATCTGGCGTTGGAACTGTTCGGTAAAGAGTTTATCGAAGGCTACATCGCCAGCAAGACCATGGAGCTCACCAGCTTCTTTGATGAAATTACTCCGTGGGAGCGCCGTGTGCTGGCGGCCCACGCCTGAGAACCTGTCTACGATCTACTGCAAGCTGGTTTTGCGGGGCCAGCCCTAGGCTGTTACTAACGTAGTGCCTTGCCGGGCTCGAGCTCGCGAGATCGTAAACAGAATCTAACGCCTGGCCGCCGAGCATAGTTTTGGCGGCTCTCTATGGAGCCATGTGCCGTCCCATGTCTGTGATCCTTAAATCATTCAGTTCGCTGTATTTCGCCACCTTGTTGATGCTCTTGGGCTCAGGTTTATTGAGTACCTACCTCGCATTGCGTCTGGCGGAAACGGCCGATGGTCTTTGGGTCGGTGCGCTGATGGCGGCTAATTATCTGGGGCTGGTGCTGGGCGGCAAACTGGGGCATCGATTGATTGCCCGCGTCGGCCATATCCGGGCTTATGTCGCTTGTGCCGGTGTGGTGACCGCTGCCGTGCTGGGGCATGGCCTGAGCGATTGGCTACCCAGTTGGTTGTTACTGAGGGTGTTGGTGGGTTTGGGCATGATGTGCCAGTACATGGTGATCGAGAGCTGGCTCAACGAGCAGGCCGAAACCAGCCAGCGTGGGCAGGTATTTGCCGGCTATATGGGGGCTTCCTACTTAGGCTTGATCTTGGGGCAGCTCGTGCTGGTCGTGCATCCGGCGCTCAGCCTTGAGCTGCTGATGCTGGTGGCGCTGTGTTTTGCGCTGTGTTTAGTGCCTGTGGCATTGACCCGTAAGTTACACCCTGAGCCTCTGCACCCAGCACCCTTGGACATGCGCTTTTTTCTCGACCGCGTGCCACTGTCATTAACCACTATCGTGGTCGCGGGGTTATTGATCGGCTCGTTCTACGGTCTGGCGCCGCTGTATGGCACGCGGATGGGGCTGTCCACTGAGCAGATCGGCCTGTTTATGGGGTGCTGCATCATTGCTGGTCTGGTGGTGCAGTGGCCGCTGGGCTGGCTGTCTGATCGTCATGATCGGGTACGTTTGATTCGTGGTTGCGCCGCTCTGCTGGCGTTGGCAGCTTTGCCACTGGCGATCTTGCCGCAGGCCACTCTGCCGCTGTTGTTTGTGGTTGGCTTTCTGGTGTCTGCGCTGCAGTTCAGCCTGTATCCATTGGCGGTGGCGCTGGCTAATGACCATGTTGAGGCTGAGCGCAGGGTTTCGTTGACCGCCATGCTGCTGGTGACTTTTGGCGTGGGCGCCTGTATTGGCCCGCTGTTGGCGGGGGTATTGATGCGCTTCTTAGGCGCAAATATGCTTTACGCCTTCGTCTGTGTGGGCTCTTTGATCTTGGTGATACGCGTACGGCCTGAGCGCGTGACCCACCTGCACCAGGTGGATGATGCGCCGCTGCACCATATTCCGATGCCCGATAGCACCACCAGTTCGCCGCTGACAGCAGCACTCGATCCGCGTGTGGATGAGCAGGTGGTGCATGAGCAGATGCATGACAACAGCCCTGCGCCGGACGCGGGCGTTGAGTCTGCAACTGAGTCATCCGCCCAGCAAGAGATGCGCATGTGATGCCGCAGCTCAGCGTGATAATCCCCGTGCGTAATGAAGCGCAGGTGTTACCGCGCTTGCTGGACGATTTGTCTGCTTTGCGTGCTGCCGGAGCGGAGCTGATTGTGGTCGACGGCGGTAGCAGTGACGGCACCTGCGAGTTGGCATTAGGGCGAGTGGACCAACTGCTTAGGTCCGCCCCAGGCCGCGCGCTGCAGATGAACGCCGGTGCGGCGGTAGCCCGTGGCGAATACCTATGGTTCGTGCATGCCGATACGCGGGTCAGTGCCGAGTCGCTTAGTCGCTTGCAGAGTGTGCTTGGTGAGCGTCCGCTGTGGGGGCGTTTTGATGTGCGTTTGTCCGGGGGAGGGCTGGCGTTTCGGGTGATTGGTTGGATGATCAACCTGCGTTCTCGGCTTACCGGCATCGCTTCGGGTGATCAGGGGATATTTGTTACCCGGCAGGGGTTTGACGCCTTAGGTGGTTATGCGTCGATTCCGCTGATGGAGGATTTACAGCTGTGTCGGCGCTTGAGGGTGCAGGCTCGCCCGCGTTGCCTGCGCCCACCACTGTCGACCTCCAGTCGGCGCTGGGAGGAAAAAGGTATCTGGCGTACCGTGGTGCTGATGTGGTGTCTGCGTTTGGCTTATTACTGCGGTGTGAGTCCAGAAAAACTGGCTCGCCAGTACCGTCGAGGGTCGTTGCTATGAATCTTTCGATCTCACTGCACATGCTTGCACGTGCCCCCGTGGCAGGGCAGGTGAAAACGCGCCTGATTCCAGCGCTGGGGCCTCAGGGGGCCTGTGATTTACAGCAGCTGTTGCTGGAGCGTGCTTTGCAGTTACCTGCGCATGGCTTCAGTGAGCGGTTTTTATGGTTGGACGATTTGCCCAGTGCAGACCTACAGGCGTTAGCGCAGCGTCTTGGCTGGACGCTGGTCGAACAGCCGGCTGGTGATCTGGGTGAGCGTATGCGTCGTATTGCGACCCTGGGATTGGCAGAAAGCGATGCCGTAATTCTGATCGGCAATGACTGCCCTGCGATAGATGGCGACTATCTGCAGGCGGCGTGTAAAGCGCTGCAAGAACAAACGGTGGTGATCGGCCCGGCAGAAGATGGCGGTTATGTGCTGTTGGGGTTGCGCCGTATGGATGCCACTTTGTTCAGTGATATGCCATGGGGGACTGAGCGAGTTTTCAATATCACACTGAAGCGCTTACAGCAGCTGGGTTGGCCCCCGGCGCTGCTGCCCATGCTATGGGATGTAGACCGACCTGAGGACTTGCCGCGGTTGGCTGAACTGAATATCCAAATTTAGCCGGCTATATCACAGCGCTTGCTAGAAAAGACCGTCGCCATCTGCTCGCGCCTCGCGCTGTAATTGAAAGACGAAGCGCTCGACCTGGCGTTGCTCCTGGCCGCTGATACGATGAAAGCGCGCGCCTACAAAGGTAGTGTCAACCTTATCTTCGTATTGCACATGGCGTATTTCAACGGGCGTAGTCATGACGCCAAATGGAAACCGTGCTGAAAAGCTTTCATGGACTTGGCCGGCTTGCAGGCTGCTGCTGATGTCGCCAGGAAATCGTAACTTGCAACCGGTGGCAGAGATATCCAGCAACTGCCCCGGTAAAGCCGTGCGTAGCTTGTTGCCCGCGAGTTCAATCTTGATTAATTCGGCTTGCTTAAGTGGTGCGCGATAAGCACTGCGGCGCTGGTGATACAGCACCTCGGTCGGCATCGGACTGAAGTAGCAGCGCGCACCTTGATGCTCGGCAATGCGCACGTTCTGCTCACATTTCCAGGCGACCCGAACACCATCGTGGAAGGCTTCGACACTGAAGGTTTCGCCACTGATCAGGTAGCGTTCGCCGTCGCTCGGCATCAGCTCATCGAGAATCAACAGGTTTTTATCGCGATCAGCCTCGATCACGTAACTCTGGAAGCGCTGATTGCGTTCGTGGAAGGTGATGATCAGTGGGTCGTGGTCTTGTTGCAGTTGGCGCAGGTTGGCAACTATTTCCAGGGGTGCCTTAAGCACCTTGGGGGGTTGCGGGCCATCTTCCTGGCTAAAGGGGCTGGACACAGTCCGTAACTCTCCGAGCAAATGCAATGGCACTAGCATACTGGCTATATGACAGTATGTCCCCTGTGCCTTTTAAAGGTTTAGGCCTGGCTGAGCGGGCGCTGGTGGCCGATTCTAGCGGCACTGCCGCGGCTGTCATAGAGGCTGGGTGTGTCATTGCCGCGCAGAATGCCGAGCATACTGTTGGCTGAGGCCTGGCTGGAGCGGATTAATCGACCGTTGCGCAGGTTGGCTGCCTGGCAGCGTTCTAATAGAGCATTGAGCTGATCGCCACGCTCAAGCAACAGTTCGCCGTGACTGGATTGTGCTGCAAGTGCTTGCAAGCCGGCGCGGTCGGCGCTGAGGCTGAGGCCGGTGAGCAGCTGGCTGCGTTCCTTGCCGTGCTGGTCGAGTTGCGCTAACAACGGCAGTTTTTCCGTGAGAATACTCTGCAGGTGAGGCAGGTCACGGTCACTGAGGGCTTTGAATTCGGTGTCGATCAATTCAAGCAATTTCTCGGCGGTGCCGATATCGTTGCTGAACAGTTCAAGCAGGGCGGTGTCGTGCATGGCGGGCTCTTCGGGGTAACAAACGCTTCAGCACATGGCATGAAGTGTCTATTGGGCGGCCAATTACCCCAGCGTAGCCCGATGACTAGCGCTGGGATTCGAAATTAAGCAGTTTGCTGGCGACGCGCTGGCTATCAACTTGGTAGCTGCCGTCATCAATCGCCTGTTTCAGTTGGGCAACACGTTCTTTATTGACGCTAGGCTGATCGCGCAGTTTTTCACTGACTTTTTGCAGCTGTTGGGCTTCGCGGCTCAGTTGCACCGGTTCACCGCTTTTGCCGGCTTGCTGGGCCTGGGCGGCGGTGCTGGGTACGTTGCCAGGTTGTTTGTTGCCGATGGCTTCATTCTGACCACCTGCTTGTGCACTGCCGGTACGCCCCGAGTTGGCTGGCGTTGCGGCATTGTTGAGCCGGTTGATGTCGATGACCATGATGCAAAACCTCGAACAGTGTTTGGACGCTTGCCTGGTTGTCGGCCTTACCCTGGAAAACTTTAGGGCAAAAAATGTGCGCCCGATAACAGTCTAAACGCAGTGTGGGTAATCGTCAGCTCACTGAGTGCACAAAGTTAAAACAAGAATCATGCCTACATTGCCACCTCAACCTGTCCAGGCCCGACTACACGGGCCCTGATCACGCGATTGGAGCGTTGATTGCGTACGCTGATCTGCTTGCCAAGCGTGCCGTCCGACAAGGCTTCGCCTGGCATACGCACGCTGATGCCCCCGCTGCGTGCACTGATAACCACATAATCACCTTTGCGTATCGCTTCGGCTAATTGAACATGGTTCGGCGCAAGAACCTGGTCGGGTAGCAGCGAGCGCGTCAATTTTTTGCCAAGTGCCTGTCGGAGTGCCGTTAGATAGCCCTGATTGAGTAGCCCAACATCACGTTCGGCCAGCACGATATCCATTTCTGTCAGTAGATTGTCGCGTTTGAGCGGACGATTGGCGATCACCACCTCACGGTACAAACGCACTTGCCCAGGCACGAACACCGTCCACGGTGCATCCCCTTCGCAGCGTACGCGCAAGGTCACGCGACCAATGGGCTCGGCAGGGCTTTCCAAAGTGGTGGTCAGTGGTTGTGCACACAATGGCAGGCGCAGGCGAGGGTCGAGCCGATTGATTTGAACCTCATGGCGGCCAGCTATGTTGCTACGCTGTAAATAATCACTCACCGTTTGCTCAAGAAAAACTTCCCCAGCGCCGATAAGTTGTTCGGGTCGTGTGAAGTCGGCTGTTGCCATTGCGCTATAGCCGAGTGCCAGCAAAGCGGGTACAACTGCCAGCCAGTAGCGGCATTTTGCCAGTGAGCGTCGGTTAGTTGTCGTTTCAATGTTCATATGGGTTAGATAGCAAGGCGCGTGCCGCCTGCTACGCTGACAGCAATCTGTTACTCAAATAAGGAGTTTGGGTATGGCCGGTGTGATGGATTCGGTTAACCAGCGAACTCAGTTGGTTGGACAGAATCGTTTGGAGTTGCTGCTGTTTCGTCTGAACAGCAATCAGTTGTATGGCATCAACGTGTTTAAGGTGAAAGAGGTGCTGCAATGCCCGAAGCTCACCATCATGCCGAAATCCAGCCCTGTCGTGCGCGGTGTGGCCAATATCCGTGGCGGTACTATCCCGATTCTTGACTTGTCCATGGCGACTGGTAGTGCGCCGCTGGCCAATATCGACAACAGTTTTGTGATCATTACGGAATACAACACCAAGGTTCAGGGTTTTCTGGTGCAATCGGTCGAGCGCATCGTCAATATGAACTGGGAGTCGATTCATCCACCACCCAAGGGCACTGGACGTGATCACTACCTGACAGCGGTGACCCATCTGGATGACAAGATGGTCGAAATCATCGACGTCGAGAAAATTCTCGCTGAGGTGGCGCCGACATCAGAAGTCATCTCCGAAGGTATATTGGACGCCCGCACGCAAGCACGGGCAGTGAGTATGCGCGTGCTGACCTGCGATGATTCTTCTGTGGCGCGCAAACAGGTCACGCGCTGCCTGGAGACCGTTGGTGTCGAGGTGGTGGCGCTGAACGACGGACGTCAGGCGTTGGATTATCTTAAGGCCATGGTCGAGGAGGGGCGTAAGCCTGAGGAAGAGTTCCTCATGCTGATTTCCGACATCGAGATGCCTGAAATGGATGGCTATACGCTGACGGCGGAGATCCGCGCCGATCCGCGTCTGCAAAAGCTGCACATCATCCTGCATACTTCGCTCTCTGGCGTGTTTAACCAGGCCATGGTGAAGAAAGTGGGCGCAGATGATTTTCTCGCCAAGTTTCGTCCAGATGACCTGGCTGCACGGGTAGCTGAACGCATCAATATTGCGGCAGGGGACTGAGGGCTTCGCCCTCAGTGAAACATATGTCCGTCGAGGCCTCGCGAGTGTCTACAGGTAATTTGGATTTCGAGCAGTTCCGGACCTTCCTGGAAAAAACCTGCGGCATCCTGCTTGGTACTAACAAGCAGTATCTGGTTTCCAGTCGACTCAACAAGTTGATGGACCAGAACAGCATCAAGACTCTGGGTGAGTTGGTGCAGCGCATGCAGAGCCAGCCACGCAGCGGTTTGCGTGAACAGGTGGTCGATGCCATGACCACTAATGAAACACTGTGGTTTCGCGATACTTATCCGTTCGAGGTGTTGAAAAACCGCGTGCTGCCGGAGATTATCAAGGCCAGTCCGGGCCAGCGTCTGCGCATCTGGTCGGCGGCTTGCTCCTCTGGTCAGGAGCCTTATTCGCTGTCGATGACCATTGAGGAGTTCGAGAAGACCAACATCGGCCAGCTCAAGGGTGGTTTGCAGATTGTTGCCACAGATCTTTCACCGACGATGTTGGCTAACTGTAAGTCGGGTGAATACGACAGCTTGGCGATGGGGCGCGGACTTTCCCAGGAACGCTTACAGCGTTACTTCGATCCGAAAGGGCCGGGGCGCTGGGTGATCAAGCCTGCTATCCGTAGCCGCATTGAGTTTCGACCGCTGAACCTGCTCGACAGTTACGCCAGTCTGGGCAAGTTCGATGTGGTGTTCTGTCGCAATGTACTGATTTACTTCTCGGCTGAGGTGAAGAAGGACATTCTCACGCGTATTCATGCCATGTTGAAACCAGGCGGTTACTTGTTTCTAGGGGCCTCGGAGGCGCTCAATGGCCTGCCTAGCCATTACCAGATGGTGCAGTGCAGCCCAGGGATCATCTACAAGGCGAAGTAATAGTTGCCGGGTTCAAAAAAACGGGAGGCCAATGGCCTCCCGTTTTTTATTGTCGGCAATGTTGTTTCTGACCTTACAAGGCGCTGGTCTGGACGGCGGGTATGGGTGGCAGGCATTGGCTGTGCGTTCCTGGTTCAAGGTAAGGCAGCAGTATCGGCGCCATACCCTTGAGCACCTGTACAGGTAGCGCCGAGGTGAAACGGAAGTTTTCGGCAGCGCGCCCCGGGACGAACGCGGTAAGGGTGCCGTAGTGGTGTTGCCCTAGGTAAAACACAAAGGTCGCAGTGCGGTTCATTGCCCGCGAGCTGAGCACCCGGCCGCCGGCGCCAACGGTTTCGATACGGTTATCACCGGTCCCCGTTTTGCCGCCGACCTTGAGGGGCTGACCGTCAGCCTGAGTGAAGCTGCCGAGCAAGCGGCGCGCGGTGCCAGCTTCAACCACGTCGGCGAGGGCGCTGCGCAGGGCGGCCGCGACCTCGGGGGCCATGACGCGCTTGCCCACGATATGGTCGCGGACTACCAAGGTGTCGTAAGGCGTATCGGCGGCGAAATGCAGGCTGTCGATACGGGTCGCGGGTTGGCGAATACCGTCGTTCTGGATAATGCCGACCAGCTCGGCGAGTGCTGCTGGACGATCGCCGGAGCTGCCGATGGCAGTGGCCAGCGAAGGCACTAGATGGGCAAAGGGGTAGCCGAGGTTTTGCCAGCGTCGGTGAATGTCGAGGAAGGCCTCCACCTCAAGCATGATGCGAATGCGACTGTCGCGAGCGCTCTTGTGACGGCTGCGAAATAGCCAGCCGTAGACTTCCTGGCGCTCATCCTGGCTGGCGGCCACTGCGTTGCTGAAGGTGGCTTGCGGTTGCTCGATCAGGTAGCCCAGTAGCCACAGTTCAAGCGGGTGGACGCGGGCGATATAACCCTGATCCGGCAGGCTGTAGGCTCCGGGGCCGTAGCGTTTATAGAGCTCGGTTATGCGCTTATCGCTGAGCTTTTCCTGGGGCAGGTACTTACGCAGGAAGGCGGCGAAGATGGCTTCGTCCGCATGCGGCATCAGGTAGCGATGCACGGCCGCAAGCCGCACCGAGGTGTGACGCAGGCCGTTGAGAAAGGTGTCCAGGCGCTGTTGCTCGGGTTGATCTTGGTACTTGCGCCAGAAACGCAGCAAGAAGGTCTTTCCCTCTCGGTCGGCAAAATCATGCAGGTAAGCCAGGCGGCGCGGGTCCTTATCGTCACTGAGCAGTTCGGCGCTGTTACTTGGCCCCTGATAGGTGCTGTAACGCACCAGGTCACGCATTAGGCGGATAAACGGCAGGTTGAGTGATTCACGCAGGGCTACGCGCATGCTGGCAATGCGCTGATTATCTTCGCGGCGAAAGTTAGCGAAGGTGTGAATGCCGCCACCGGTGAAGAACCGCTCGCCAGGGTTGGCTGAGTATTGGCGCTCCAACGCGGCGTCGAGCATCGTCGACAAGCTCGCGTTGGGCGTGCTCTGCAAGTAACTAATAGCCCAGCGAGTCAAGTTGTCCTGAGCGTTAACGGCACGCAACTCACTGGCGCTTTGCCCGGCATGCCGCTGGTGCAGTTCGGCGATGATTTCCAGGTAAGTGGCCAGCACCCTGAGCTTGGCGGTGGAGCCCAGTTCCAGCTTGCTGCCTTCATTGATGTCGAACGGCTGATCGGTGCTGTCGGTCTGCACCCGCACCACGCTGCCGTTACTGGTGCGTTCGAAGAGGGTGAAGCTGTAGCGCACGTCGGCGGTTTTTTCCGGCGACAGCAGGCGTTCGCCAAACAGGCCGAGCTGCCCGGCAAATTCCGGGTCGGCCAATTGCTGCAGGTAGTGGCTGGCGGCTTGCTGCAGCTCGTTGTTCAGCGTGCTGGTGGCGCTCAGGTCGAGGCGATCAAGGTCATACAGCGGCATGTTGAGCATGGCTGACAGCCGCGCCCGCGAAACGCTGATGCCTTTGTTACCGTCCACCACCTGCAGGTTGGGCTCCAGGGCCCAGTCACGATAAGTGAGTGGCTGGTTTAGTGCCGCATCGCGCAGCGCTAAGTCGATCAAACCACCGCCTGCCAGCAGGCGGATATGGCTGTCGGTCAGTTCGGCCAGGTCATTGCGGCCCTGAGCCAAGTAATAAGAGGGGCGGCGCTGGGCAATCATCAGAGCTAGCACCTGACGCAAGGCCAAGCCGCGCTCCTGAGTGGTGGCTTCGGGCGAGCGAGCCGGGTCGAGCAACAGATTAACCCGGGCAAAGTCCGCGCCGAACCAGATGCGTAAGCCGTCGGCCAGGCCGTGCACTTCGCCGTGTCCGGGTGCAGCCGAGAGCGGCACGCTATTGAGGTAGTCGCGCACGATATTTTCCCGCGCAGCCAGGGTTTGCTGGCCGCCTTGGTAAGCGCGCACGCTGGCGGAAAGCATCTGCCGTAGTTTTTCTGTGGCCGAAAGCGTTAGACCGTCCGGTGAGTGGCGGTATTTTTCCAATTGGGTGGCCAGGGTGCTGCCGCCCGCCGATTGGTCCTGCATATCCAGCAGCTTGCCGACCTGAGAAATGGCCGCCATAACGAAGCGTGGCCAGTCTACCGCCGGGTTGGCCAGCGGCTGCTCGGGGTCGAGCAGTTTGCGGTTTTCGATAAACAGCAGGCTGCCGGCTACCAGCGGCGGGATGGTATTGAAACTGGGGTAGCGCTGCTGTGGATAACGGAATTCGTAGAAGGGCGTACCGCTGCAATCGCTGATGCGCAGGCCGCTCTGGATTTTCTCCGGGTAGGGTATAAACAGGCCGCGTTGGGCATAGTCGAGTAAGGCCGGGGAGAACTGCGCCTGTTGTTGCACGATAAAGTCGCGCTGACCGAGACGCTCCAGCATCAAGGGTAGGTAGGTGTAACCCTGGCGCTTATCGAAGGGGCCTTCCTTGGGGTAGATGATCGATGGGCTGGGGCCTGGCTTGACCCGGTAACTGAGGGTTTGCGCGTAGCGGCTGAGTTCCTGGGCCTGAAAGCGCGAGGTGCGCACTTCCTCGACAAGCAGTAGGCCGGCAGCGATGCACAGCAGCAGAGCGAGAAGCCAGAAGGTGACCTTCAGCTTACTGGTGCGCTTGCGCCGGTTGGGTTGCTCGCCGGCTGGCAGGGTGGTGATGTCGAGTTGCCAAGGTGCGCCCATATTCATTTAGCCTGATGTACTCATCCATAGGTTTGACAGGTTGCTGAATAACATCAGCGGGCTTGAACACTGAGCTCCTCTCAGCTGGCCACTGTTTGCAGTTTAGCCGCTGGTACATGGAGCAGGCAGGGATGGGCTTGGCAGACAGAAGTTTTTTTGTGGGTTTTTATGCGCTGGCACGTGGATTAAGTGATCAGCGGCAACACAAATGCCCGGCAACTGGCGCAGGATTGCCCTTGGCGCTGCGTGCAACTGCAGATTGCTAGAATTTTGCCGTGACGGAACAGGCGACGAGTGAGCGATGCAACGCGACCATCGGGAGCAACTCAACCTCAGCTGGCAGGCCAATGCCGATGCCTGGACGGCGGCCGTGCGCGAGCAGCGTATCGAGAGCCGCCGGCTGGTGACTGATGCGGCCATCGTTCAGGCGATTCTGGCCTTGGCCCCCACACGCGTACTGGACCTGGGCTGTGGCGAGGGCTGGTTGTGCCGTGGGCTGGTCGAGCATGGCATCGAGGCGGTTGGCGTGGATGCCTCGGCGCCGCTGATTGCCGTGGCGCAGCAGGCCGCGAGTGGTGCATCGCAGTATCGTGTGTGCGGCTATGCGGAGCTGCAGAATCAGGCACAACAGCTGGGCCGCTTTGACCTGCTGGTGTGCAATTTCGCCCTACTCGAAGAGCCCCTGGCGCCAACCTTGAATGCTCTGCATGGCTTGCTGGCTGAAGATGGCCGGCTGCTGATCCAGACCCTGCATCCTTGGCGCGCCTTCAATGACGTGGGTTACCGCGACGGTTGGCGGGTGGAAACCTTTGCCGGCTTTGGTGAGGGGTTTGCCCAGCCGATGCCCTGGTTCTTTCGCACGTTGGAGTCCTGGCTGGGGCTGTTCAGCGACACCGGTTGGCGCCTGCAATGGCTGCAGGAGCCGTTGCACCCGGAGAGCGAGCAGCCAGTGTCGCTGCTGATGCTGCTCAGTTCCGAGCGCAACTGAGAGGTCTGATCAAGCATCAATCGACGATAAACAGCCGTGCCCCGCCAGGGGTGGACGAGCGATGCGCCTCGGCCTGGTCGGCGACCTGATAGCTCATGCCCGCCGTCATCACAAAGCGCCGGCCATCTTCCAGTTCAGTGTGCAGCTCGCCTTCTAGGCATAGCAGGATGTGACCTTTGTGGCACCAGTGATCGGCCAGGTAGCCGGCGCTGTACTCGACCATTCGTACGCGCAGCGCGCCAAATACCTGGGTGCGCCAATAGGCCATGCCGGTTTCGCCCGCATGCTCGCTGCGCTCGATCTGGCTCCAGTCGGTGACGCCGAAGGGAATATCGCTGATGTTCATCTATGCAGCCCTTTGGTTTGAGTCGATTGCTCAGCGGCGCTGACGGTCTTCGGCATAACGGCGCAGTACCCATTGCCCGGCCGGGTGGGCGTGTAGCTCATCGAGAAAGGTCTGGGTCTTGTCGTCATGCCCGGCGACACCTTCCCACGGCGTGCCGGCGGGGGTGAATAACGGGGCGAACAGCGCAGCGGCACTGATATCGGCCAGTGTTAGCTGTTCACCGACCAGGTAGCGCGACGGGTCGCCATGTATGCGCGATTCGATCAGCGCCAAACCTTCAAGCAGTTCGGCTTGAGATTTAGCCACCCGCTGCGGGGTTACGCCATAGAGTTTCTGCACGCCATTGATCAGCACCGGCTTCATCAAGTCGCGTAGGCCCAGCAGTGGGCGGTAGACCTTGAGCATGGCGTGCATCACCGAGTCCCATTGTTTGATCTGGCCGTACAGCCAGCGACGCACGTGTACGCCCAGGCGGTCGAACTGCTCTTCCAGTGCCAGCACGTCGGCGCGTTGTGCGGCATCAGCCGGAAGCAGTGGGCGTTCCGGGTAGCGCTGTTCCAGATAGAGGGCGATTTGCGTGGAGTCGCCAATGATGCGGTCGCCATCCTGGAGGATAGGGAGGGTAACGATGCCGGCCAGGCGTTTGCTTTTCAGCCGGTGCAGGCCGGGGAACAGGTTGTCCACCTGAAAGTCGAGGCCCTTGTGATCCAGGTGCCAGCGAGTTTTTTCGCAGTAGTGGGAAATCGGGAACTGATAAAGCGTGCGCATGGTGGGCCCTCGACAATAGTGCGCCGAGTGTACGGGCTGTTACGCCGACTACCCAGTCGTAACCGGCAGTCCAGGCTTTCGTTGGGGGAGGGTGCGTGCGCCCAGGCCATTGCTGACCTGGGCTACGGGTTAGGGCGTGCGTTGCAGCTCGGTCTGACCGGTTGTACGGGCCAGCAAATGTTCCGGCAGGTCGAGCAGGTCATCGTCGAAGGTTTCCAGCGGCGGTGGACGCCGCTCGAAGCGCGAGCCGAGCACCAGCAGGCAAGGCGTCAGCAACAAGGTCAGCACGGTGGCGAAGGTCAGGCCGCCGGCAATCGCACTGGACAGCTGCGTCCACCACTGGGTCGAGGGTGCGCCAAAGCCCAGGCTTGGGGTGAGCAGGTCGACATTGACCCCGACCATCATAGGGATCAACCCCAGTACCGTGGTTACCGCGGTGAGCAGTACTGGGCGCAAACGCAGGCTACCGGTTTCCAGCGCAGCGGCGCGTGGCTCCAGGCCCTGACGACGCAGCTGGTTGTAGGTGTCGATCAGGATGATGTTGTTGTTCACCACAATCCCGGCCAGGGCAATCAGGCCCATACCGACCATGACGATGCCGAACGACTGGCCATTGACCAGCAAACCCATCAACACCCCAGCCGTCGACAGCACGATGGCCGAGAGCACCAGCAGTGATTGGTAGATGCTGTTGAACTGGGTCACCAGGATGATAAACATCAGGAAGATCGCCACCAGAAAGGCGGTGCCGAGGAAGGTGGCGGCTTGTTGTTGATCCGCGCCTTCGCCGGCCACTTTAATCTGCACGTTGCTCGGTGGCGTGCCCATGGCTTTAACCAGGGCTTGTTGGCGCTCCGTGAGCTGCGCACCTTCGGCCAGATCGGCTTGCAGGGTGATGGTGCGGTTACCATCGACCCGCCGCAGGGTGCCAACCTTGGGCGCCTGTTCAAGCGAAACGAAGTTGCTCAGCGGGACCTGCCCGGCCGGTGTGTTAAGGGTCAAACGACCCAGCTGATCGAGGGAGCGCCAGTTGGCGGGAAGACGCACGCGGATATCCACTTCATCAGTGGCATCTTCCGGGCGATAAGTCGCCAACTTGAGGCCATTAGTAACCATTTGTACGGCATTGCCCACGCTCAAAATGTCGGTGCCGAAGCGGGCGGCGGCTTCGCGGTCGACCTTGATCCGCCATTCGATGCCCGGCAGCGCGCGGTCGTCCTCAATGTCCTTGAAGCCGCCAATGCGCTGCATGGAGTCGCGCAGCTGGTCGACATACTGATCGGCCTGTTGCAGGTCCGGGGAGCTGATCTGCAGCTTGAATGGCTTGCCGCTGCTCGGACCTTCCTCTTGTTTGCGGAACTCCAGAATAATGCCGGGGATGTCCGCTGTACGCGCGCTCATGTCTTCAAGAATCTTGCTGGCCGAACGCCGCTCATGCCACTCGACGAATTGAAACTGCAGGGTGCCGATCACGTCCGCCCCCAGCTGACCATCTGGTTGCGCCAACGAGCGGGCATACAGTGCCTTGACTTCACTCATGCCGAGCAAGCGTTTTTCCACCTTCTGCAGCAGAACGTCCTTTTCCTGGACTGACAGGTCACCACGGGCGCGCAGCCAGATTTGGGCGCTTTCCGGCTCAGTTTCGGGGAAGAACTCCACGCCATGGTTGAAGCGCCCATAGGCGGTGTAGATCAGCGCAATCACTGCGAGCATGCCGAGCAGAGTCAGCCCTGGGCGCTTCAGTAAGGTGCCGAGCAGACGGCGATAACCGACGGCGCCGCGGCCGGGTTGAGTTGCTTGCGGCAGTGGTTGGCCGCCGGTGACCGCGCCGAGTACCGGCAGAAATACCAGCGCCATGGCCAGCGAGGCCAGCAGGCAGACAATCACCGTGGCTGGCAGGTATTTCATAAATTGGCCGACCACACCGGGCCAGAACAGCAGTGGCAAAAACACCACCAGGGTCGTGGCGGTAGAGGCGATCACCGGCCAGGCCATGCGCGTGGCGGCATTCGCCCAGGCCTGGCGTGGCGTCTGCCCTTGGTGCAAATAACGGTCAGCCAGCTCGGAGACCACGATGGCGCCGTCCACCAGCATGCCGGCGACCAAAATCAGGCTGAACAGCACGACGATATTGAGGGTGAAACCAAGCGCCCAGATCAGCAGGATGCCGGTAAGAAAAGCGCCAGGAATAGTCAGGCCGACCAGCAGCGCCGAGCGCATGCCCATGCTCGCCACCACCAGAATCAACACCAGCACAATGGCAGTCATCACGTTGTTGAGCAGGTCGCTGAGCATGCTCTGCACCTGTTGCGACTGGTCCATGATGTAGCTGACCTTGAGGCCTTCCGGCAGTAGCGGCTGCGCCTTGACCATCAGCGCTTTGACTTGCTCGATGGTGGCGATGATGTTGGCGCCACTGCGCTTGGAAACCTCCAGCACCACCGCCGGTTGGCCGTTAATGCGTGCGTAGCCGGTGGGGTCCTTGAAAGTACGGTGGATGGTGGCGACATCACCGAAGGTCACCACGCTGTTGCCCACCACCTTGATCGGCATGCTGAGGACATCTTCGAGGTCTTCGATAACGCCTGGAACCTTCAAGCTCATGCGCCCCGCGCCGCTGTCCAGGCTGCCGGCCGCGACCAGGCGGTTATTGCGGCTGATCAGGTTGAACAGTTCGTTGTAATCAATGCCGTAGCTGTCGAGCACCTGAGGATCGACGACAATTTCCAGCAGGTCTTCACGGTCGCCGCCAATTTCGACGGACAGCACCTCGGCGATGCCTTCGACGTTCTCTTTCAAACGGCGGGCGATATACACCAGCTCGGTCTCGGCAATCGGCCCGGACAGGCCAATCGACAGCACCGGGAACAGCGCCACATTGACTTCATTGACCGTGGGTTCCTCGGCTTCCTCCGGCAGTTTGCTGCGGGCGGTATCGACCTTCTCGCGCACATCGGCAAGGGCCAGTTTGGCATCGAAGCCCGCATCGAACTCCAGGGTCACCGAGGCGTGGCCTTCGTTGGCGATGGAGCGCATTTCCTTGATCCCTTCGAGGCTGCGCAGCTCCTGTTCCAGTGGTCGTACCAGAAGACGCTCGGCATCCTCCGGGCTGATGCCTTCAAGCGTGACCGAGACATAGATGATCGGGATGCTGACATCCGGGTTGGCTTCTTTGGGGATGGCAAAATACGCCGCAAGGCCGCCGAGCATCAGAAACATCAGCAACAACAGGCTGGTGCGGCTGCGATCCAGCGCCGCAGCGATCAGGCTGTGCATATCAGCTCCCCCCTTTGGCCAGCTGGCTAATCACCTGCTGACCCGGCTCGACAAAACCTTGCCCAAGGGTAATCAGCGCCACTTTGGGCGGCAGGCCGCTGACCCAGGCGCCCTGGTTGTCGACGCTGATCAGTTGCACTGGGGTGAACTCGACTCGTTGCTGCTCATTGACCCACTTGACGCCATGCCGGCCGGCTTTATCCAGGCTCAGTAATGCTGGGGAAATACGGTGGGCCAGGGATTCGCCGGTCTGAATATGCAGCGTCGCACTGGCACCGGTCAGGCGCAGAGACTTGGGGTTGTCGACCTTGACCTCGATGCGGAAGCTGCGTGAGTCAGGGTCGGCCGCCGCGGCGATAAAGTGCAATTCACCCTGTAATTCACGGCCATCGAGCAGCTCGATTTTTACCGTTTGGCCGAGCGTCAGCTGTGTCACTTCTTGTTGGGCGATCTGGGCGCTGACCTTGAGCTGGCTGATATCGACCAGGGTCAACAGACTTTGACCCGGCTGCACAAAATCACCCAGTTCGACCAAGCGCTGATCGTAGGTGCCGGCGAAGGGAGCCGTAATTTGCGTATTACTCATTTGAATGCGGGCCAGGTCCAGCTCGGCGCGTGCTTTGGCCAATTCGCTTTGCAGGCGGATTAATTCGTTGGCGGAAACCATGTTGCGTTCACGCAGGCGGACTGCCGCTTTGGCATCGGCATCGCGCTGACGCACATCGGCTTCGCCACGGGCAACCTGAGCTGGACGGTTATCGCCAGACAGGCTTAACAGCAGTTGGCCTTTTGTCACCGTGCTGCCTTTATCTTGGTCCAGGCGGGTGACACTGCCGCTGACTTGAGCACGCAGCTCGACCCGGCGCCAGGCCTCGACTTGGCCCTGTACTACATGCTGACGCTGCATGGGCTCGGCTTGCAGCCACTGGATCTCGACCTTGCTCAGCCCCGGTTCTGCTGTCTCTACATCAGCACTGGCAGTCTCTTGAGCTTTAAACAGCGAACCACTGATGAGCCACAGCACAAGCAGCAGACTGATGGCGACGGCGATCAACCAGGGACGTTTGGACAGCTGACTGAACATGAGGGTTACTCGTGGCTAAGAGGGTGAGTAAGTAGGGCGGTCGCCTGGGCACGCAGGCCGGCAATGATGAAATCAGTCACGCGGGCGAAATAGTCATCCAGGGCAATCGGCTCGGCCCAATGCGAGAAACCACCCGAGGCAATACGCGCCATCACGCCATTGACACAAGCTTCCACGCCCCACAGCAGGTTTTGGCAATCCGTCTGACTAAGGACCTGGTTGTTTAGGGTGACGCTGAGCATGTCGCCGAAAAACAGCTGGTATTGGTGTTCCATGTCGATGAATTGCTGGCGATAAGGAGCTTCCAGGCGCTCCTGAAACTCCGGACGATCGCAATGCAGGCACAGTTGCGCTTGGATCGGGTTGGCCATCATCTGTTCGAAGGCGCGGCGGATCACGCGGCGCATGGCGTCCTGCGCTGGGCTGGCGGCGTGCAGGTCGCGCAGCTCTACTAAGTTTGCCTGGCTAAGGTCGAGTACCAGGCGGGCATACAAGGCTTCCTTGCTGGGAAAGTGCTTGTACACCGTGCCTTTACCGATACCCGCAGCGATGGCCACTTCGGCAATGGTGACGCGGTCCCAGGGCTGTTCGGCAAACAGCTGCCGCGCCGCATCGAGCAGGGCGTTTTCGCGTTGTTCAAACAGCTGGTCTTGATAGCGCATAGGGATGTCTTTGGCGTTGTGACTGCTGGTCATGCTATGACCGTTGGTCACGATGAGCAAGTGCCGAGTTGTTTCAGACTGTGCGAGAGCGTGCCGCGAGGTTGCTGAACGGTGTGCGGCTCAGGACTTGGCATGTGAAACAGGGGTGGCCCAGGACTGTTATGCCAATTGTTCAAATCGAGGCGCAGGGCTAGACTGCCGTCATGAATGACTATCGTCGTGCTTGTTTGGTCTTGCTGCTGTCGCTGATTCTGCCTTTGCAGAGCCTGGCGGGCCTGTTGCAGGCGGGTGAAATTTGCCCGCCGGACTACGGCAGCCAACAGCAGATGGATTGCTGCGACGAAATGAATATGCCCGCCGGCAACCCGCCGTGCCTGGATATGCTCAAGTGCTCTACGGCTAGCTTGCCATTGCTGGATGCCCAGCGACTTAAGCTTAGCTTCCGTACACCTGACCCCAGCCCCCTCTGGCTGACGCAGACTGTGCTTCCTTCACAGCCGCTGGCTGCTCCCTGGCGCCCTCCGCGCGTCTGATTCCTGCTCCGTAATAAACGCCACCGTGCCGTTATGGCTGCACGGTGATTGTTGCATGCCCTGTATGGGCTGCGATTTCGACAGGAATCACCTTCATGTTGATGTTCAACCCCAGCCTGATATGGCTGTTCGGGGCTGTGGCGGCTGTTTTGCTCAGCTTGCCGGCGGCGGCCCTGACCCTTGATGAAGCCTTGCGCCTGGCTGAACGCGAAGCGCCTTCGCTGACGGCGCAAGCCGCACAGGTCGAGGCTGCACGTAGCTTGGCGATACCGGCAGGTGAGTTGCCCGATCCAAAATTGTTGCTAGGGCTGCAGAATGTGCCTATCGAAGGCGACAACCGCGGCCGTCTCGACGGCGAGCCGATGACGATGCAGATGATCGGCGTGATGCAGGAGGTGCCCAGCCGCGCCAAGCGTACTGCGCGTATCGAGGTGGCCGAAGCCGGCGTCAATCGTGCCACTCAGGCGCAGCGTGTGGAGCGACTCAAGGTACGCCGTGAAACAGCCTTGGCCTGGATCGAGGCGCTGGCCGTCGAGCAGAAACTAGGGCTATTCCAAGACCTTTACTCGGAAAATACCTTGCTGAGCAAAGCCGTGCGCGCGCGCATCAGTGCCGGTCGCGGGCCTGCTGCCGACAGCATCGGCCCACGCCAAGAGGCGGCGTTGCTGGCCGAGCAGGAAGATCAGTTGGTGCAGCAGCGTGTGCAGCAGCGCGCCGTCTTACGCCGCTGGATCGGCCCACGTGGTGACGAGCCGCTGACAGGGCAACTGCCGAGTTGGCCGGTGAATGCCCAGCATTATCAGCACAACCTGCAGCGCCATCCTGAGCTGGCACTGTTTGATCCGATGGCTGCTGAGGCGCAAGCCGAGATTCGCCAGGCCGTGGCCGAGAAAACCCCAGACTGGAGCTGGCAGCTGGCTTATCAGAACCGTGACGCTGCGTTTGGCGACATGCTCAGTGTGCAATTCAGCGTCGATTTGCCGTTATTTCCCGCTTCGCGGCAGAGCCCACGGATTGCCGCCAAGCAAGCACAACTGAATCAGTTGGAAGCCGAACGAGCGAATGCCGAGCGTGAGCATGCGCAGCAGCTGGCCACTGATCTGGCCGAGTATCAACGCCTTGACCGTGCACTGCGCCGCAGCCAAGACAGCCTGCTGCCTTTGGCTGAGGAGAAGGTTGCGTTGAGTCTGACTGACTACCGCTCAGGCGCGGGTGACTTGGCCAGCGTGATTGCTGCGCGGCGTGAGTTGATCGAGACCCGCCTGAAACACATCGATTTTGCCCAAGCGCGCGCGCTGACCAGCGCCCGCTTGTATTTCGCGTATGAAGGGGCTGAGCAATGAGTGCTGCAAGTGTAAAAGGCGCAGTGTTGATGAGCCTGCTGCTGGCCGTAGGTGCGGCAGGTGGTTACTGGGTCGCACAGTCGTCGATGCCCCATGGCGCTGACTCCGCGCAGATGGCGCCGCTGGCCGATAAGGGCAAGGTGCTTTATTGGTACGACCCGATGGTGCCGCAGCAGAAGTTCGATGAGCCGGGCAAGTCGCCCTTTATGGACATGCAGCTGGTGCCGCGTTATGCCGACGAGGGCGGTGACAGTGCCGCCGTCAGTATTGACCCCAGCATCACCCAGAATCTGGGCATGCGTCTGGCGCCGGTAACTCGTGGTTCTGCGGCGAGTAGCCTGGAAGTGGTTGGCAGTCTGGCCTTGAACAGCCGTGATGTGGCCGTGGTGCAGGCGCGTAGCCCCGGTTTTGTTGAGCGGGTGTATGCCCGCGCCGCCGAGGATGTGCTGGAGGCCGGCGCGCCGTTGGCCGATCTGCTGGTGCCGGCTTGGGTCAGTGCTCAGGAAGACTACCTGGCCCTGCGTAATGCGGGTGATCCTGGCCTGTTGAGCGCTGCGCGTCAGCGTATGCGTCTGGCCGGCATGCCGGCGGCGCTGATCGCTCAAGTCGAGCGCAGCGGGCGGGTGCAGGCTCTGTGGACAGTCACCAGCCCCATTGGCGGTGTGCTGCAACAACTCGATGTGCGTGAGGGTATGACCCTGGCGGCTGGGCAAACCCTGGCCACCATTAACGGTTTGCGCACGGTATGGCTGGAGGTGGCCGTGCCGGAGGCCGAGGGCAAAGGGCTGAGCACGGGCCAGCAGGTCGAGGCGCGTTTGCCGGCCTTCCCCGGTGAAGTGCTCAGCGGCAGCATTGCGGCCATTTTGCCTCAGGCCAATCTCGATAGCCGCACGCTGCGGGTACGGGTCGAGTTGGCCAATCCAGATGGTCGTTTGCGCCCTGGGTTAACGGCTCAGGTACGCCTGAGTCGCCCAGCCGAGCGTGATGCCTTGCTCGTGCCAAGCGAGGCGGTGATCCGCAGCGGTCGTCGTGCGTTGGTAATGCTGGCTGAGGATAAAGGGCGTTATCGCCCGGTGGAGGTGCGTTTGGGTGCTGAGGCCGAGGGTAAGGTCGAGGTGCTTGAAGGGCTCGCGGAGGGCCAGCAGGTGGTCGCTTCCGGGCAGTTCCTGCTGGATTCCGAGGCCAGCCTACGCGGTATTGCGGTGCAAGGCCTGGGGCAGGCCGCCGCTGAAGTGCAGTTGGAAGCAGCGCTGCACGAGGCCGAGGGGCAAATCGATGGCATCGAAGCGGAGGGCGTAATGCTCAGTCACGGGCCATTCAAAACCTTGGGCATGCCCGGCATGAGCATGCTTTTCCCGCTTGCCAACCCGGCGTTGTTAGAGGGCTTCAAAGTAGGCGACAAGGTCAAGGTCGGCGTGCGCGCCGATGACGATGGCCTGCTGATTGAACACCTCGAACACCTGCCTTCGGCCCAGCAGCAGGTGCAACCATGATTGCCGCGCTGATTCGCTGGTCGGTGGTTAACCGTTTTCTGGTGATATTAGCCACGCTGTTCGCCACGGCCTGGGGCATTTGGTCGCTGCAGAACACGCCGATCGATGCCTTGCCGGACTTGTCCGATGTGCAGGTGATTATCCGCACGCCTTTTCCGGGGCAGGCGCCGCAGATCGTCGAAAATCAGGTGACCTACCCGCTGACCACCACCATGCTCTCGGTGCCGGGGGCGAAAACCGTGCGTGGTTACTCGTTCTTCGGTGACAGCTATGTCTATGTGCTGTTCGACGACGACACCGACCTCTATTGGGCCCGCTCGCGGGTGCTGGAATACCTCAGCCAAATCCAGAGCCGCCTGCCGGCCAGTGCCAAACCCACGTTGGGCCCGGATGCCACCGGCGTCGGTTGGATCTACCAGTACGCCTTGGTCGATCGCACGGGTAAGCATGACCTGGCGCAGTTGCGTGCCCTGCAGGACTGGTTCCTCAAGTTCGAGCTGAAGACCCTGGCCAACGTCGCCGAAGTGGCCACCATCGGCGGCATGGTCAAGCAGTACCAGGTGCAACTCGACCCGATCAAACTGGCCAGTCTCGGTATCACCCAGGCCGAGGTCACGGCCGCGATTGGTCAGGCTAATCAGGAAACCGGGGGCGCGGTGCTGGAAATGGCGGAAACCGAATTTATGCTGCGCGCCTCCGGTTATCTGCAAAGTCTCAACGACTTTCGCGCCATCCCCTTGCGCCTCGATAACGGTGGCGTGCCGGTTACCCTTGGTGATGTGGCGCATATCCAGTTAGGGCCGGAAATGCGCCGTGGCATCGCCGAGCTGGATGGTGAAGGCGAAGTGGTTGGCGGCGTGGTGATTCTGCGCAGCGGCAAGAACGCGCGCAGCACCATTGCGGCGGTCAAGGCCAAGCTCGAAACGCTGAAAAGCAGCCTGCCCGAAGGCGTGGAAGTGGTGACCACCTACGACCGCAGCCAACTGATCGACCGTGCGGTGAAGAACCTCAGTTTCAAACTGATTGAGGAATTTATCGTCGTTGCCTTGGTCTGTGCGGCGTTTCTCTGGCATTTGCGTTCTTCGCTGGTGGCGATTGTGTCCTTGCCGGTCGGCGTGTTGATCGCCTTCGGCGTGATGCAGCAGCAGGGCATTAACGCCAACATCATGTCCCTCGGCGGTATCGCTATTGCGATTGGCGCCATGGTCGATGCGGCGGTGGTGATGATCGAAAACGCGCACAAGAAGATCGAGGCTTGGCGTGAGCAACATCCAGACGAGGAGCTCAAGGGCGAACAGCATTGGCGGGTGATTACCGACGCGGCGGTAGAAGTCGGCCCGGCGCTGTTCTTCTGTTTGCTGATCATCACCCTGTCGTTTATTCCGGTATTCACCCTGCAGGCTCAGGAGGGTCGCCTGTTTGGCCCACTGGCCTTTACCAAGACCTATGCCATGGCCGCCGCCGCAGGGCTGTCGGTGACCCTGGTGCCGGTGCTGATGGGCTACTGGATTCGCGGACGGATTCCCGATGAGGCACGTAACCCGCTAAACCGCTGGCTGATCCGCCTCTATCAGCCCGCCCTGGAGGCGGTGTTGCGGTGGCCCAAAGCAACGTTGGCGCTGGCGCTGTTGGTGCTGCTCAGCACGCTGTGGCCGTTGTCGCAATTGGGCGGTGAGTTTCTGCCGCCGCTGGATGAGGGTGACCTGCTGTATATGCCTTCAGCTTTACCGGGGTTGTCGGCGCAGAAGGCCGCGCAGTTGTTGCAGCAGACGGATCGGCTGATCAAAACCGTGCCGGAAGTCGCCCACGTATTTGGCAAGGCCGGCCGTGCGGAAACCGCCACCGACCCGGCGCCGCTGGAGATGTTTGAAACCACCATTCAGTTCAAACCGCGTGAGCAGTGGCGCACCGGCATGACCGCCGAGCAGTTGGTGGATGAACTGGACCGGGTGGTGCAGGTGCCGGGGCTGACCAATATCTGGATTCCGCCGATCCGCAATCGCATCGACATGCTCGCCACCGGGATCAAAAGCCCGATTGGCGTTAAGGTCGCGGGCAGCAACCTGGCGCAGATCGATGAGGCGACCCAGGCCATCGAAAAGGTCGCCAAAACAGTGCCGGGCGTCAGCTCCGCCTTGGCCGAGCGCTTGACTGGCGGGCGCTATATCGACGTCGATATCGACCGGCCAGCGGCGGCGCGTTATGGCCTGAATATCGCCGATGTGCAGGCCATCGTGGCTGGTGCGATTGGTGGTGAAAATGTCGGCGAGACCGTTGAGGGGCTGGCGCGTTTCCCCATCAGCGTGCGTTACCCCCGTGAATGGCGCGACTCACTGAGCAAGCTGGAACAACTGCCGATCTACACCCCCGCGGGCAGTCAGATCACCCTCGGTACGGTGGCGCGAATCAAAGTCAGCGATGGTCCGCCGATGCTCAAAAGCGAGAACGCGCGGCCCTCAGGGTGGGTGTATGTGGATGTGCGTGGTCGCGATCTGGCCTCGGTGGTGGCGGACTTGCGCCGCGCCATCGAGGCTCAGGTGCCGTTGCAAGCGGGTATCAGCGTCAGCTACTCAGGGCAGTTCGAGTTTCTCGAGCGGGCCAATGCGCGGCTCAAGCTGGTGGTGCCCGCGACCTTGATGATCATCTTCGTGCTGCTGTACCTGTGCTTTAGCCGCTTCAGCGAGGCGCTGTTGATCATGGCCACGCTGCCGTTTGCCCTCACCGGCGGCATCTGGTTCCTCTACCTGTTGGGTTATCACCTGTCGGTGGCCACTGGGGTCGGCTTTATCGCCTTGGCTGGGGTGGCGGCGGAGTTCGGCGTAATCATGCTGCTCTACCTGAAAAACGCCTGGGCGGAGCGCCAAGCCAGGGGGCAAGGCGGTGAGGCGGCGCTGCTTGCGGCCATTCGCGAGGGGGCGGTGCAGCGGGTGCGGCCCAAAGCCATGACCGTGGCGGTGATCATTGCCGGCCTGCTGCCGATTTTGCTCGGCGGCGGCACCGGCAGCGAGGTGATGAGCCGCATCGCCGCGCCTATGGTTGGGGGCATGCTCAGTGCGCCGTTGCTGTCGTTGTTCGTGTTGCCGGCGGCCTATCTGCTGCTGCGCAGGCGTAAGCCGCTTTGACTTAAGCCGTCTCTCGAACTGGAAGCAGGTGTCTTTGGCCGTCAGTCCGTAGGATGGGTTGAGCACAGCGATACCCATCAAGAAAATGATGGGTTACACCGCTGCGCGGCTAACCCATCCTACAACTTGCGGCTGGTTTAGCGCGCGACGCTGACCCCTTCCAGGTTGGCGAAGGAGGTGTCTTTGGCGGTCAGCAGGAAGTCGCGCATAAAAGGCGAGTCGAGCATGTCGGTGCGGATGCCGGCGTACAGGGTGGCGAACAGGCCTTTGTCGCCCAGGCGTTTGGCGGTCACGTAGCCGCGTGAGCTGTATTCATGCAGCGCCCAGTTGGGTAAGCCACACACGCCACGGCCGCTGGCCACCAGCTGCATCATCATCACGGTCAGTTCTGAGGTTCGCACCTGGGCCGGCTCAACATCGGCGGGCTCCAGAAAGCGGGTGAAGATGTCCAGACGGTCGCGTTCCACCGGGTAGGTGATCAGGGTCTCGCTGGCTAAGTCTTCGGGCTTGATGCAAGGCTTGCTTGCCAATGCATGCTGGTTGGCCACGGCGAGCATGGCTTCGTAGGTGAACAACGGCACGTAAGTGATGCCAGCCAGTTCCACCGGGTCGGACGTCACCACCAAGTCCAGATCGCCACGGGCCAAGGCTGGCAGCGGTGCGAAGGAGAAGCCTGAGGCCAGGTCCAGCTCGACTTCTGGCCAGGCGTCGCGGAACTGGTCGATGGTCGGCATCAGCCACTGGAAGCAGCTGTGGCATTCGATGGCCATGTGCAGGCGCCCAGCCGTGCCGCCGGCCAATCGGGCCAAGTCACGCTCGGCCCCGCGCAACAGGGGTAGCACCGCATCGGAGAGTTGCAGCAAACGTAGGCCAGCGCTGGTAAAGCGTACCGGTTTGGTTTTGCGCACAAACAACTGCATGCCCAAGCGTTCTTCCAGCTCCTTGAACTGGTGCGACAGCGCCGATTGGGTCAGGTGCAGGCGCTCGGCGGCATCCACCAGGCTTTCGCTTTCGCGTAGGGCGTGCAGGGTTTTCAGGTGGCGCAGTTCGAGCATGGCGGGCCTCGGGGTAGGGTGGATGACGCTTCACCCATCCACCATTGAGCTGGGTGTTCAAGTGGTGGATGAAAACAGCGTCATCCACCCTACATGAGTAAAACTATAGTTCAAGGCGAATATGTTGAGTTTGTCTCACTCTGCCTTGTTGCCGAGAATAGCTCCCATCTTGTTTATCTATGGAGCGTTTCGACATGGCCTTGTCCCATTCCCTTGGTTTTCCGCGTATTGGTCGCGACCGTGAGCTGAAAAAAGCCCTGGAGGCGCACTGGAAGGGTGAGCTGGACGAGGCAGGTTTGCAGGCTGTGGGCCGTCAGTTGCGTGCGACGCATTGGCAGCTGCAGAAGGAGGCGGGCATCGACCTGCTGCCCGTGGGCGACTTCGCTTGGTATGACCAGGTGCTGACCCACTCGCTGACCTTCGGCGTGATCCCGGAGCGCTTCCGCCCGCACAGCGGCAAACCGACTTTGGGCACCTTGTTCGGCATGGCCCGTGGCGTCAGTCAGAACACTTGCTGTGGCGGCGTCCATGCGCAACCCGCTTCTGCACAAGAGCTAACCAAGTGGTTCGACACTAACTATCACTATCTGGTCCCCGAGTTCAGCGTTGACCAGCAGTTTCAGCTGAGCTGTGAGCAGTTGTTTGACGAGGTAGCCGAGGCCCGTAGCTTGGGTCATAACGTCAAGCCGGTGATCATTGGGCCGCTGACTTATCTGTGGCTGGGTAAAGCCAAAGGCAGCGAGTTTGACCGTTTGGATTTACTTGAGCGGCTGCTGCCGGTTTACGGTGAGATCCTGCAACGCTTGGCGACTCAAGGTGTGGAGTGGGTGCAGATCGATGAGCCGATTCTGGCCCTGGATCTGCCGCAAGTCTGGAAAAACGCCTTCGAGCGCGCCTACAACATTCTCCAGCGTGAGCCGGGCAAGAAGTTGATCGCCACCTACTTCGGCGGCCTGGAAGACAATCTCGGTCTGGCTGCCAGTCTGCCGGTGGATGGCCTGCATATCGATCTGGTGCGTGCGCCTGAGCAGTTCCCGAGCATTCTCGACCGCCTGCCGGCGTACAAGGTGTTGTCGTTGGGCGTGGTCAATGGCCGCAACATCTGGCGCAATGATTTGGACAGTACGCTGGCCATCTTGCGGCAGGCTCATGAACGCCTGGGCGAACGCCTGTGGGTGGCGCCGAGCTGTTCATTGCTGCACAGTCCGGTCGACCTGGTTCGTGAAGACAAGCTGGATGATGAGCTGAAAAGCTGGCTGGCCTTCGCCGTACAGAAATGCGAAGAAGTTGCGCTGCTGACCACCGCCCTGAATGACCCGCAGAACCCCGCAGTACACACCGCTCTGGCCAAGAGCCGGGCGGTGCAGGCCAGTCGCGCGCAATCGCCGCGCATTCACAAACCCGCCGTGCAGGCCCGCTTGGCTGCCATCAGCGGCGCCGACAGTCAGCGTCAGTCGCCGTTTGTGCAGCGTATCGAGCAGCAGCGTGCGCGTTTGCAGCTGCCAGCGTTTCCCACGACCACCATTGGCTCGTTCCCGCAGACCGCGTCGATCCGCTTGGCGCGTCAGTCATTCAAGGCCGGCAAGCTGTCTGCCGCTGAATACACCGAGGCCATGCACAGCGAGATTCGCCACGCGGTGCAAGTGCAGGAAAACCTCGGCCTGGATGTGCTGGTGCATGGTGAAGCCGAGCGCAATGACATGGTCGAATACTTTGCCGAGCAGCTCGATGGCTACGCTTTTACCCGTTTTGGCTGGGTGCAGAGTTACGGTTCACGCTGCGTTAAACCGGCGGTGATCTATGGCGATCTGAGCCGTCCGCACGCCATGACCGTGGCCTGGATTGGTTACGCCCAGGCGCTCACCCAGAAGGTGATGAAGGGCATGCTGACCGGCCCGGTGACCATGCTGATGTGGTCGTTCACGCGGGACGACATTTCCCGCGAGCAGCAGGCGCAGCAGCTGGCGCTGGCGATTCGTGACGAAGTGCTGGATCTGGAAACGGCTGGCATCAAGATCATCCAGATCGATGAGGCGGCGTTCCGTGAAGGCCTGCCGCTGCGTCAGGCGCAGTGGCAGGGCTACTTGGACTGGGCCACGCAGGCGTTCCGCTTGTGCGCGTCGGGTGTGCGTGACGAAACGCAGATCCACACCCACATGTGCTACAGCGAATTCAATGATGTGATCGAGGCCATCGCGGCCATGGATGCCGACGTGATCACCATCGAAACCTCGCGCTCGGATATGGAGCTGTTGCAGGCGTTCGAGGCATTTGACTACCCCAATGACATCGGTCCGGGCGTCTACGATATTCACTCGCCACGCGTGCCGGATACGGCCGAGATGACCAAGCTGCTGCGCAAGGCCGCCCAGCGTATCCCCGTTGAACGCTTGTGGGTTAACCCGGACTGCGGCCTGAAAACCCGTGGCTGGGCGGAGACTGAAGCGGCATTGGTGAACATGGTCGCGGCGGCCCGTCAGCTGCGTACTGAGTTGGCCTAAGCGCTGTTCTGTCGCGGCTAAAGCCCCTCCCACAACAACAAGCGGGCCGTGGGAGGGGCTTTAGCCGCGACTGTCTGCATCCATACAGGTGTAGCGGCTGCAATTTTTTGTGGGTGCCAGGCAACCACTCGTCTCCCTTCATCAAACTGTCACGGTTATGTGGCAGCGCGTGCGCACAACTTTCACCACACTCGCGCCTTAATGGGGGGCTGCGTTTCGCTGTCCTGCGATGTGGTGATGTTATGCGTGTACTTATTCTTCTCGCTGCGCTGTTGTGCGGCGTGCCTGCTTTTGCAGCCCAACGTTGTGATGTGCAAGTGCCGACTGAAATGGCCGATGTTGGCGAGGTGAGCCTGGCGTACCAGAGCATCGGGCGTAACAGTGACCCGGCGTTATTGATGGTGATGGGCCTGGGTGGGCAACTGATTCACTGGCCCGATGAAGTGGTCGCGCGCTTGTGTCAGCAAGGCTTTCGCGTCATTCGCTTTGATAACCGTGATGTGGGCCTGAGCACCTGGACGCACGCGGCGCCGGCGATCAATCTGACTTACGAAGCCCTGCGTTATCGCGTCGGGCTGTCGGTGAGCGCGCCTTATGGTTTGCGTGATATGGCCGGCGATGCCTTGGGGCTGATGGATACCCTGGGCGTACGGCAGTTTCATGTGTTGGGCGCGAGCATGGGTGGGATGATTGCCCAGCATCTGGCGGACATCGCGCCAGAGCGAGTGCAGAGCCTGACCTTGATCATGACCAGCTCCGGGGCTCAAGGCTTGCCGGCGCCGAGCAATGCGTTATTGGCGTTACTGGCCAAACGTGAAGCGCCTAACCGTGCGCTGGCACTGGAGCAGCAGGCTGATTTATTGGCTGCGCTGGGCAGCCCGACTGTTACCGATGACCGCGACCTGTTGTTGCAGCAGGCTGAGCTTTCCTACGACCGTGCCTTCAACCCCGAAGGCGTGCAACGCCAACTCTTGGCGATCTTGGCTGAGCCGAGCCGAGTCGAACTGCTTAATCGTCTGCGCGTGCCGACGCTGGTGGTGCATGGTACGGCCGATCCGCTGCTGCCGGTGATGCATGGCGTGCATGTGGCGGCGCATATCAAAGGCAGTGAATTGAAGCTGATTCCGGGGTTGGCTCATCGCTTTCAGGAGGCGTTCAAAGAGCCGCTATTGGCAGCGGTCTTGCCGCACTTACAGGCGCACCGCCAGGATGGACATTGGGCGCAGTTGTAATCGAGGTCTGGAGCGGGCTCATTGGCGCAACGTGGTGAATCGTTTGCGGTATGCAATGGGTGCCAAGCCTACTCGCTGCTTGAACAGGCGGCGGAAAGAGTTACCGTCTTCGTAGCCCACTTGCAGGGTGATCTGGTCAAAAGCTGCCTGGCTGCTTTCCAGCAACAGCTTGGCTTTTTCGATGCGCAGCTCCTGCAGGTACTGCATGGGCGTCTGCTCGGTGGCGTCTTTGAAGCGGCGGATCAGGTTGCGCAGGCTCAGGCCAAACCGCTCGGCCACCTGCTCAAGCTGGATAGGGCTGTTCAGGTGGCTCTCCAGCCAGATCTGGATCTTGAGAATCTCGGCGTCGCTGTGGTTCTTTTTGAAGGTGGTGCTGGCATAGGGCGCCTGGCTGCGGGCGGCCACATCCACCAGAAGCTTCTTGGCGCATTCGGCCGCCAATTGCGGTGAGGCGAACTTGCGAATCAGGTGCAGCAACAGGTCGCTGCTGCTGGTGGAGCCGCCCGAGCACAGCAGTTGGCCGTCATCGGTCACGGTGCGTTCGGTGTGCAATTTGACCTGGGGAAAGCGCCTGGCGAACTGCTCGCTGAAAGCCCAGTGGGTGGTGGCGCTGCGGCCGTCGAGGAGCCCGGCCTGGGCAGTGACGAACGCGCCGGTGCAGAGGCTGGCGATATAGCTCCCTTGCTGATGGTGCTGGCGCAGCCACTCGATCATGCCGCTCAGCTGCGGCAGTACGCCGAGAATATTGAACATAAAGCCCGGCACCACGATCAGCTCGGTGCTGTGGATATCCGCAGCGGCCAGATCCGGTGTCAGGCGTAAACCGCCTGTGCAAGCCACCGGCAGACCATCCATCGATGCTGTTTGTAGGCGAAACAGCGGCGCGCCGTTGGCGTGCTGCCGTGCTGGCTTATCAAGCGAGTAGTGATGCAGCACGTTGGCCGTCTCGAAGAACTCCAGGGCAGCGGCCACGCTGGTGGAAGAGCACTGATTCGCCATTAACAGGGTGACATTCATTTCAGGGGGCGCTCCGAGTCATTTCCACGCCGCGAAAACTCGCATGCTATTTGGCATTTCTCGCCATGGTTGCCACTCAGGCTGCTGGGTAGCCTGTGTGCCCGGCACGATAGCAAATAATTCGAGGGAGTTACCTGCATGAAGCACGCGGCATACCGGCTGTTCAAGAAACCTTTCTTCGGGCGTTTTGTTCGCCCTTGGCGTTGGCCGGCAGAGGCCGAATCGGAGCAGTGGCAGCCTTTGCGGGTCGCCAGCGGGTCCGGTGCGACGCTCAGTGCGCTGTTGGCCAAGGCGCATGGTGAGCACGTCAAGGGCGCGGTGCTGATGTGCCATCCCATGGGCGTAGTGGCCAAAGGCTTTTGGATGAAATACGGCCACGCCGAACTGCTGCGTCAGGCCGGCTACCACGTGATGCTGTTTGACCTGAATGGTTTTGGTGAAAGCAGCTCCAGCACCATGGACTTTCATCTGGATGTGCTGGCAGCCGGGCAAGCCCTGCAGGCGGAATACCCTCAGTTAGCAGTGGCGGTGCTGGGCGCCTCGATGGGTGCGGCCATGAGTCTGTGTGCCATGACCCAGGCCGATCATCCTTTCAAGGCGGCGGTACTTGAGGCTGCTTTTCCGACCCTGCTGCACTTCTGGTCTCGCTACCCGATTCCTCGGCTGGGCATTCAACTCTCCCGTCTGGTTTACCCCGCCGGTGAGCGACGCTTGCGGCCCTTGCATGCGGCCGAGCATCTGTGTGGCAGCCCGGCGCTGTTGCTGATCTATGGCGAAGCTGATGAGTTTACCCCGGTGCGTGACGGCCAGCTGCTCTGGCAGGCACTGCGCGGCCGTACGCTGACTCGTTTCTGGCAGGTGCCCGAGGCTCGGCACACTCATGCCTATGCTGCTGAGCCGCAAGCCTATGCGCAGCAAGTCATAGGTTTTCTCGACGAACAACTAGGTGGCCAGCAGCAGGTTGCCTGAGGCCGAGCAATGGAAGAGGGGCGTTCTTATGGATTTCAATGATGTGATGGTGGCGGTACGCGATAGCGCATCGCAAAGTCTGGATATTCCAGAAAAGTGGGGGCAGGGACGGGCCACGTTCGGCGGTTTAATCGCCGCGGCGATGTTACAAAAAATGATGTCTGAGATCGGCTCTCAGCGGCCGTTGCGTTCTCTGTCGCTGTCTTTCGTCGCGCCGGTGGCACCGGGCGCGCTGGAGGTGCAGATCAAACTGCTACGCGAAGGCAAGGCGGCGAGCCAGGTGCAGGCTACGGCCATTCAGCAGGAGCAGGTGTGCGCCGTGATGCTGGCCAGCTTTGGCAGTGACCGTGATTCGGTGATTCAGGTGGAAGCTGCTGCGGCACCCGCTTTTACAGGGCCGGATGAGGTGCAGGCTTTTCCCTTTATCCCCGGCCTGACGCCGGATTTCACTCAGTACTTCGATTACCGCTATACCTTGGGCAAGATGCCCTTTATGGGCGCGCAGCAGCACGATATGGGTGGTTGGATCCGCTTACGCGAGGCCTCGCCGGCAGCGGTTTGCCTAAGCACGCTGCTGGCCCTGGTGGACGCCTGGCCGCCGGCGGTGTTCAGCTTGCTGAAAAAGCCCGCCAGTGGCAGCTCGCTGACCTGGAACCTGAGTGTGGTGCAGGTGCCACAGGACTGCAGCGGTAATGACTGGTGGCAATACCGGGCGGCGATTCAAAGTTCGGCCAACGGCTACAGCCATATCGACGCGACCCTCTGGGACAAGCACGGCCGAGCCTGCGTGATTAGTCGGCAGACGGTTAGCGTGTTTGCCTAAGCGTCTGCTCATAGATCTGTTGCGTGTTTGTCTTATTGCGTTGTAACGCACGACGGGAGTAACAGCGCTTGCGGTTACTCCCGTCGTGTTTTCTATAAGCCTCGCTCGCTAGGTTGCGAGGGGCTCTGCAACAGTGCTTAGCGGGTGCCGAGGAAGTCGCGTTTACCAATGGCCACGCCGTTGTGACGCAGGATGGCGTAGGCGGTGGTGAGGTGGAAATACAGGTTCGGCAGCACGTGATCGAGCAGGAAGGCCTGACCCTGGAAGTGAGTTTCTTTGTCGCGGCGCTTGAGGGTGATAGTGCGTGCTTCGCTGCCGTCGATCTGCGCGGCGCTCAGGCTCTGCAGGAAGGTCAGGGTCTTGGCGATACGCGCTTGCAGCTCGGCGAAGCTGGTTTCGTCGTCGGCATGGCTCGGTGCTTCAACTTCAGCCAGCAGCGCCGCGCCGGCTTTAGCGCCGTCGCAGGCGATCTGCACCTGACGGCTCAGCGGGAACATATCCGGCGCCAGGCGCGCATTGAGGAAAACGCTCTGCTCGATTTTCTTCTCTTCGGCGTGGGCGGCGGCGATGCCGAGGATGGTCGACAGGTTGGTCAGCTGACGGGTGAAGACCGGGATGGATGTTTGGTACATGGACATGAACGTCTCCAGAAACGCCGCAGCGGATTGCTCGGGCGTTATTGCGTAGAAAGGGGATGCACCAGCGGCTTAGCGGCGACCCGAGGCGGTAAGCATAGAACCTGTTGCGGAGCGCCGAGGCAGTCTTTTAGCCAATAGTAATTGGCGGCAGCTTGGTCAGTTCGACGGTCTGCGCTTTGCGCGGGGCGAGAATTTCGGCTTCGCCATCGACCACCATTTCATCGTTTTGGTTGAACACGCGGGTGGCCACGCGCACGCGAAACTTAGGCAGCTTTTCCAGAATTTCCAAGCGCACAGTCAGGGTGTCGCCGAGTTTCACCGGCGCGGTGAAGCGCATGGTCTGGCCGATATAGATGGTGCCCGGGCCAGGCAGTTCGCAGGCCACTGCGGCGCTGATCAGTGCGCCGCTGAACATGCCATGAGCGATACGCTCCTTGAACATGGTGGTGGCGGCGTATTCGGCATCCAGGTGCACCGGGTTGTGGTCGCCGGAGACTTCGGCAAATAGCTGGATGTCACGTTCGCTGACGGTCTTGCTGTAGCTGGCGGTCTGGCCGACTTCGAGTGCGTCGTAGGGCGTGTTGCTACTCTGGCTCATGGATGACTCTCTTGGCTCTGTAGGTGGCACTGGCGCGGTTGGCTGAGGGCCTGTTGCAACCAGTCGATAATGTAGGTGGTGACTTCTTCGCGATTGCTCTCATTGAGCACTTCGTGGCGCGCTTCAGGATAAATTTTAACCTGCACGTGTTGGTTGCCCGCTTCGCGCAGGGCGTCAGCGAGATTCTGCTGGCGATGGCCGTTGCTGACCGGGTCACGGGCGCCGCCGATCACCAGCAGCGGCAGGCTGCTATCGATTTGCGCCAGGTTCTCGATAGGCGTGATCTGTTGCATGCCGCCAAGCAGGTCGACCCACAGCTGGTTGCTGCAGCGGAAGCCGCACAGCGGATCGTTGACGTATTTGTCGACTTCCAGCGGGTCGCGGCTCAGCCAGTCGAAGGCCGTGCGGTTGGGTTTGAAGGCTTTATTGAATGAGCCGAATGAGGCGAATTCGAGTAGGGCGCTGTAGGCCTGCGGGCCTTGCCGCCAACGTTCGAAACGCGCCAGCAGCTGGCCAGCACGGTACAGCGCAACCGGCTGGTAATTGGAACCGGAAAGAATCGCGCCCTGCAGGCTACAGCTGTGGTGCATCAGGTAGGCCTGACCGATGTAACTGCCCATGCTGTGGCTAAGCAAGAAGATCGGCGTTTGCGGGTGGCTCTGGCGCATATGGTGATTGAGGTGGGCCAAGTCATTGACCACCAAATCCCAGCCTTGGCTATCGGCATAGTGGCCGAGTAAACCATGCTCGGCTGTTTTGCCATGCCCGCGCTGGTCATGTGCATACACCTCGAAACCTTGCGCCACCAATGCCTCAGCCAGGCGTGCATAGCGGCCACTGTGTTCGGCCATGCCGTGCGCCACCATCAGCAGGGCTTTGGGCGGCTGCTCGCTGTACCAGCGGTTTACATAGAGGGGCGCTGCATCGGTGCTATTGAGCCAGAACGCTTGGTGGAGCATGGCGAATCCCTAAAGCCTGCAGAAGCTGCGCATTGTGCACCTCGCGCGGCGCGGCGCAAAGTCCAGGGGCTGTTCTCACTTCATTCGCTGCAACGCGGCTCGCGATGAAGCAGGAACAGCCTCTAGGGGCTCAGTGATTATGCTTGCGCAGAATCTGCATGTACTCGCCGCTGCTGTGCAGGTCGCGCAGGCCCTGCTCAAAGACGGCGCTCCAGTCCGGCTCACCCGCTCTGGGAGGTATAAAGCCCACCAGCAGGGGAATCCGCTCCAGCACATGGTCGTGCCAGCTGAGTTGCCCGCGTAGCTGCGCATCGTTGACGATCAGGTGATTGCCAACGATGCGTTCGAGCAGCACCAAATTGAAGCGTCGGGCGTTCAGTTTTCGCAGGTTGCTGATGTCGTCCACGGCCTTTTCGAGGGGCAGGCCTGCATCGAGAATATGCTGCGGGTAGCCGTAACCCCGCACGATGCCTAAGGTTTGCCCGCGCAGCTCCCGCAAAGCGCTGAATTGCAGCGGATAACCGTTACGGATAAATAAACCCAGCTCGCTGTAAAAGAGTGGGCGTGAAGGGTGTAGCCCTTCCTCTTTTACTTCCTTGGGCCATAGCGCCAGAGCGCCCTGGTAGCTGCGGTTGTGCAACGCCATGCGTACCCGCGCCCATGGCATGAAGTCGATCTGTATCGGATGGCCACGCACGGCAAAAGCCCGGCGAGTTAACTCAACAATGCTGCCGCCGTCAGGCAGGTGCTCAGAGCTGTAGGGTGGGTATTCCAAAGTGGCCATGCGCAGGTGTGGTTCGGCCTGCGCCAGTTGCGCGAACAGAAACAGCAATATTGCGAGCAGAGGAGCAGTCGGCATAGAGGGCTATATAACGGAGGCGGACATCAGGTTATAGGTCGTGCGACAGGATAGTTCCACAAGGAGCGGCAAGATTCAGTGCGTCAATGACGCTGCCTGGCTATTTGCCTGCCAGGCGTTAGCTGCTACTTTCCAGCCAACTCCGCTCAGCGGATAGGATCATTTCAGGGCAAGAGGATAAAAATAATGCAGCCTGATTTCTGGAGCGACAAGCGCCCGGCCGGCGTACCCAATGACATCGACCTGGGGGCTTATAAGTCGGTGATCGAGGTGTTCGAGCGTTCGTGCAAGAAGTTCGCGGACCGGCCAGCGTTCAGCAATTTGGGCGTGACCCTGACGTATGCCGAGCTGGATCGGCTCTCGGCGGCCTTTGCCGCCTATCTGCAAAAACACACTGACCTGCAGCCGGGTGACCGCATCGCCGTGCAGATGCCCAACGTGTTGCAATATCCGATTGCAGTGTTCGGTGCGATGCGCGCCGGGCTGATTGTGGTCAACACCAACCCGTTGTACACCGCTCGCGAGATGCGCCATCAATTCAAAGACGCAGGTGTGCGCGCGCTGGTCTACCTGAATATGTTCGGCAAGCTGGTGCAGGACGTACTGGGGGACACTGAAATTGATTACCTGATCGAAGCCAAGATGGGCGACTTGCTGCCAAGCCTGAAAGGCTGGCTGGTCAACACCGTGGTGAAAAAGGTCAAGAAGATGGTGCCCGATTACCACCTGCCGCAGGCGGTGGCATTCAAAGATGCCCTCAAGCAAGGCCAGGGCCATGCACTGAAGCCGGTCAAGGTCAGTCAGGGCGATGTCGCTGTGCTGCAGTACACCGGCGGTACCACCGGCGTGGCCAAGGGCGCGATGCTGACCCACGGCAACCTGGTGGCCAACATGCTGCAGGTCGATGCCTGCCTGTCACAGCTGGGCGATGACGGCACTCCGCTGATGAAGCAGGGCCAGGAAATCATGATCGCGCCGCTGCCGCTCTACCATATCTATGCCTTCACCGCGAACTGCATGTGCATGATGGTCAACGGCAACCACAACGTGCTGATCACCAATCCGCGGGATATCCCAGGCTTCGTCAAGGAGCTGGGTAAGTGGCAGTTTTCTGCGCTGCTGGGTCTCAACACCCTGTTCGTGGCACTGATGGACCATCCCGAATTCAAGAACCTGGACTTCTCCCACTTCAAGCTGACCAACTCCGGGGGCACTGCATTGGTTAAAGCCACTGCCGAGCGTTGGCAGGCCATGACCGGTTGCCCGGTGACTGAAGGCTATGGCCTGACGGAAACCTCTCCGGTAGCCAGTACCAATGCCTACGGTAACAAGGTGCGCTTGGGCACTGTTGGCGTTCCCGTGCCGGGCACCGCGTTTAAAGTCATCGATGATGATGGCGTTGAGCAGGCGTTGGGCGAGCGCGGCGAGCTGTGCATCAAGGGCCCGCAAGTGATGAAGGGTTACTGGAACCGCGAAGAAGCCACTGCTGAGGTGCTGGATGCCGACGGTTGGTTTAAGAGCGGTGACGTGGCGGTGATCGATCCGGACGGTTTCGTGCGCATCGTCGACCGTAAAAAGGACATGATCATCGTCTCGGGCTTCAACGTATACCCCAATGAAATTGAAGATGTAGTCATGGCTCACCCGAAGGTCGCCAGTTGCGCCGTCATCGGGGTGCCGGACGAGAAGTCTGGGGAGGCCGTCAAACTCTTCGTGGTGGCTCGTGATAGCAGCCTCAATGCGGATGAGCTCAAGGCTTACTGCAAGGAAAACTTTACCGGCTACAAAGTCCCCAAGCAGATCGTTTTCCGCGACTCGCTACCGATGACGCCAGTGGGCAAGATCCTCCGTCGCGAGCTGCGCGATATTGCCTCATAAGAAGTGCTTAACCGTCGTTTCAGCAACCATCGCCCGCGCGTGAAACGTGGGCGATGGTGCGCCAGTCGGTTAGTGCAAGGCCTGTAGATGGCCTGTTTCGGTGGAATTCTACTGCGTGACCGAGCATCGCTATTCGGTCACGTTCGATACCGTTGCGGCACTTATTGGTGCTAGTCGCTGTTTGGCAAAGCTGCTACTCTCGGGCGGCTTTTTTGCGATCCACCATCTAGGGCGATCACCCTCTTGGGCCGTTGCTGCGCGACGTCAAAAACTGCTCCCTGCATCGTTTTGCCGTTAAAACCGCAAAAAAACACGCGAACTTACAATAAACAACCGTCTACGCGCGGTGAAGATCAAGCTGTTGCTGAGGAGTGGGCTTCCATGACCGAAAACTTTTGGAAGGATAAGTATCCCGTTGGGATTGCTGCCGAAATCAATCCTGACCAGTACCCGAATATTCAGGCGGTACTGAAAGAGTCCTGCCAGCGTTTCGCCGACAAGCCAGCTTTCAGCAACCTGGGTAAAACCATTACCTATGGCGAGCTGTACGAGTTGTCCGGCATCTTTGCCGCTTACTTGCAAAAAAACACTGATCTGCAGCCCGGCGACCGTATCGCTGTGCAACTGCCCAATGTGCTGCAGTACCCGGTTGTCGTCTTCGGTGCCCTGCGTGCCGGCCTGGTGGTGGTTAACACCAACCCGCTGTACACCGCGCGGGAGTTGGAGCACCAGTTTAATGATTCGGGCGCCAAGGCCCTGGTCAGCCTGGCCAACATGGCTCATCTGGTTGAGCAAGTACTGCCGAAAACCGGGATCAAGACGGTCATCATCACCGAAGTCGGTGACATGCTTTCGCCACTCAAGCGCTTGCTGGTCAACAGCGTAATCAAGCATGTGAAGAAGATGGTGCCGGCTTATAACCTGCCGCACTCGGTCAAATTCACCGCGGCGATGGCCAAAGGCCGTGGCCAGACGGTCAACAATGCCGCGCCAAGCAACGCTGAAATCGCCGTGTTGCAATACACCGGCGGCACCACCGGCGTGGCCAAGGGTGCGATGCTGACTCACCGCAACCTGATCGCCAATATGTTGCAGGTCAAGGCGCTGATGGGCGCGGAAATGAGCGAGGGCAGCGAGGTGCTGATCGCGCCATTGCCGCTGTATCACATCTACGCGTTCACCTTCCATTGCATGGCCATGATGCTGATTGGTGGGCACAACGTGCTGATCACCAACCCGCGTGATCTGCCAGCGATGACCAAGGACCTGGCCAAGTACAAGTTCACCGGTTTTGTCGGCCTTAACACGCTGTTTGTTGCCCTGTGTAACAACGAAGACTTCCGCAAGCTGGACTTTTCCACCTTAAAAGCCACGTTCTCCGGCGGCATGGCCCTGCAACTGGCCACTGCTGAGCGCTGGAAGCAGGTGACGGGTTGTTCTATCTGTGAAGGTTTCGGCATGACTGAAACCAGCCCAGTGGCGTCGGTCAATCCATTCAGCAATATCCAGATTGGCACCATCGGCATTCCGGTGCCGTCGACCATTTGCAAGGTGGTCGACGACGAAGGTGTTGAACAGCCGCTGGGTTCGATTGGCGAGTTGTGCGTTAAAGGCCCGCAAGTGATGAAAGGTTACTGGCAGCGCCAGGAAGCCACCGACGAAGTCCTCGATGCCGAGGGTTGGTTGAAGACGGGTGACATCGCGGTGATTCAGGAAGACGGCTACATGCGTATCGTCGACCGCAAGAAGGACATGATTCTGGTGTCCGGCTTCAACGTTTACCCGAACGAGCTGGAAGACGTACTCGCCACACTGCCGGGCGTGCTGCAATGCGCCGCGATTGGTGTGCCAGATGAAAAGTCAGGCGAAGCAATCAAGATTTTTGTGGTGGTCAAGCCGGGTGAAACCCTGACCAAAGAGCAGGTCATGGAGCATATGCGCGCCAATGTCACCGGTTACAAGGTGCCCAAGGCCGTCGAGTTCCGTGACGTATTGCCGACCACCAACGTGGGCAAGATTCTGCGCCGCGAGCTGCGTGACGAAGAGCTGAAGAAAATGGGCAAAAAGTAAGCCCTCGGCTGAACAAAAAACCCGCCTAGGCGGGTTTTTTTCTGCACATCTATAACCGACTGTTCAACTACGCGGGTTAAACAAGGCTGCTTGAGCCGAATCGGTGAGTGTTTAGGCGGTGCGCCAGGTGATCTCTTCGACGCCATCGGCGCTGATGCGCATCCAGCGGTCGGCCTGTTCGTCGCTTTCTTCTTCTTGCCAGCCGTTTGGGGCGCAGCGTACTTCAACATTCAGTGCGGCAAAGGCCGCTTGCGCGCAGGCCAGGTCATCGGCCCAAGGTGTGGCAGCACTTTCCAGAAGGAGGCTGTGCCATTTGCCAACAGCCTTGGGCAGCCAGGTCACCGGCACTTCGCCAGCCACGCACTTATAGGTCTGCCCTTTCTGTTGCCAGGGCGTGCAGTTGCCCAGCGCGTTGCTCAGCCATTCGCTGATGGCATTGTGGTCGGCGTCTTTCAGGTAAATCTCGATATCTGGTTGGCGCATGGTTATAGCCTCTCGATCCAGTCGTAGCGGATGGCAACAGTCACGTCGCAAGGTTCGGCAATTACGGCCGCGCGTCGTTCGGCGCTGGCGCGCCAGCCATGCGGTGTCATGGAAAGCAGGTCGGCGCGGGCCTCGCTGCTTGCCAGGTGCAGGTTAAAGGTCAGGGTTTCGCTGTGGGCCAAGCGCATACCATCGGGGATCAGCTCCAGGTGTTTCTGATCATCGTAGTCGCGCACTTCGTCATACAACTTTTGCCGTAGCTGCATCAGATGCTCACGGGTCGGGCCCATGCGCAGCAGGCCGCCGCCGGGGGCGAGCAAACGCTTGGCTTCCTCCCAGTCGAGCGGGCTGAATACGCTGGCGAGCAGCTGGCAGCTGGCGTCACTCAAGGGTACGCGGGCCATGCTCGCCACCAGCCAGTTGAGCTGGGGTGCACGTTTGCAACCGCGCTTGATCGCCTCTCGCGAAATATCCAGGGCATAGCCGTCTGCTTGTGGCAGGGCGTCGGCGAGCTGGGTGGTGTAGTACCCCTCGCCACAACCGATATCCAGCCAGCGGGATGGGTTATAGCGTGCTGCCAGCTCGGCTAGACGCCTAGCCAGCGGCGCGTAATGACCGCCGTCGAGAAAGCGTCGACGCGCCTCGACCATCGCGGCATTGTCGCCAGGGTCGCGGCTGTTCTTGTGTTGTACCGGCAATAGATTGAGGTAGCCCTGGCGCGCGCGGTCGAAGCGGTGATTGGCTGAGCAAACCACACCGTTGTCAACGACGCTCAGTGCCGCTTGGCAAATGGGACAGATCAGACTCATGCGAGCAGATTGACCAGGGTTTGATAGTAGATTTCAGTCAGCACATCCAGGTCACTGGCCAGCACGCGCTCATCGACCTGGTGAATGGTGGCATTGACCGGGCCGAGTTCGACCACCTGGGTACCCAGGGTGGCGATAAAGCGGCCATCGGAGGTGCCGCCGCTGGTCGAAGGCTTAGTCTCGCGCCCGGTGACTGTTTTGATGCTGGCAGCCACGGCATCGAGCAGTGCGCCGGGTTCGGTGAGGAACGGTAAGCCGGAGAGGGCCCAGTCCAAGTGATAGTCCAGGCCATGCTTGTCGAGGATCGCCTCAGCGCGTTGCTGTAGGCCTTCCACTGTGGATTCGGTGGAGAAGCGGAAGTTGAATACTGCTTTTAGCTCACCGGGGATGACGTTGGTCGCGCCCGTGCCGGCATTCAGGTTGGATATCTGAAAGCTGGTCGGTGGGAAGAAGGCATTGCCGTCGTCCCAGTGCTCGGCGGCCAGCTCAGCCAGGGCCGGAGCTGCTAGATGAATCGGGTTTTTAGCCAGGTGCGGATAGGCCACATGGCCTTGTTTTCCGCGTACGGTGAGGGTGCAGCCGAGCGAGCCACGGCGGCCGTTCTTGACTACGTCGCCGACCAGGGTGGTGCTCGACGGTTCGCCGACGATGCACCAGTCCAGGCGTTGACCGCGTTCGCGCAGGCGCTCGACCACCGCCTTGGTGCCATGATGGGCCGGGCCTTCTTCGTCGCTGGTGATCAGAAAAGCGATGCTGCCCTTATGATTCGGGTGCTCGGCCACAAAGCGTTCAACCGCGATGATCATCGATGCCAGGCTGCCTTTCATGTCCGCTGCGCCACGACCGCAGAGCATGCCTTGCTCATCAATCAGGGCATCGAACGGCTGGTGCTGCCAGCTCTGCACCGGGCCGGTCGGCACTACATCAGTGTGGCCGGCAAAGCACAGCACGGGGCCGTTGTCGCTGCCGTGACTGGCCCAGAAGTTGTCCACGTCCTCGATGCGCATGGGCTCGATGGTGAAACCGCAGGCGCTAAGGCGGCGCGTCATCTGCTCCTGGCAACCTTCGTCCAACGGCGTGACGGACGGACGGCGAATCAGTTCGCAGGCAAGTTCCAGCGTCGGGGAGAGGGGCGTGGCATTGGCGGTCATTGCGGCTCCGTAGCGGCGTCAGGCGGAAAGGTCGCCATCTTAAAGCAAAACGGCGGCCATTGGCCGCCGTCTGGCATTCAAGCAAACTCGTCGTCAGCTTGCCGCTGCTGCTTCCTGTGATGTTGGCTGAGGCGAGGGCAATGACGACAGCAAGGCCATAATCAGCGCCGCCAAGTAAGGGAGCGATTGCACCAGCAGCATGGCGACCCAGAACTTTACATCGGCGCTGGGCAAGCCCTGAACGATGCTGATACCCAGTGCCGCGCCCCAGAGCAGCAGCATGATGAAGACCTCTTCACGCGCCTCCGACAAAGCCACCATGATGCCGTGGTTGCTGGCCATTTTCGGCGTGCGGAAAAACGGAATAGTTTTGGTGAAGGTGCCGTACAGCACAGCCTTGGCGATGGTGTGTGACAGCGCGAGGCCTGCCACGGCGGCCTGGAACGAACGCACCAAATCCACGCCCATGGCCTTGCGGTAGAGGAACAGAATCTTGCCCAGCTTGAAGAAGAACAGCGCCAAGGGCGGGATGGCAAAGATCATCAGGGGTGGGTCGACCCGTTGCGGCACGATAATCATGGCCGCCGACCAGAGCAATGCGCCGACGGTGAAGAATATGTTCAGGCCATCAGCAATCCACGGCAGCCAGCCGGCGACAAAGTGGTAACGCTGCCCCGTCTTGAGTTCGGAGCCTTTACCCATGAACAGGCTGCGGGCGTGGCCTTTCATAATCTGAATGGCGCCGTAAGCCCAGCGGAAACGCTGCTTCTTGTAGTCGATAAAGGTGTCCGGCATCAGGCCCTGGCCGAAGCTTTGATGGGCATAGGCGGCCGAGTAGCCTTGTTCGAACACGCGCAGACCCAGTTCGGCGTCTTCGCAGATGGTCCAGTCTGCCCACTTCAACTCGTCCATCACGGTGCGACGAATCATGGTCATGGTGCCGTGCTGGATGATCGCGTCGCGGTCGTTACGGGTCACCATGCCGATATGGAAGAAACCTTTGTATTCGGCGTAGCAGAGCTTTTTGAAAATGTTCTCATTGCCGTCGCGGTAGTCTTGCGGGGACTGCACCACGGCGATCTTTGCATCACTGAAATGCGGCACCATAAACTTCAGCCAGTTTTTGTCGACGCAATAGTCGGCATCAATCACGGCCACCACTTCGGCATCTGCGGCGGTGTGCGGCAGGATGTAGTTCAGCGCGCCACCCTTGAAGCCGGCAATCGGTGCCACGTGGAAGAAACGAAAGCGCGGGCCCAACACCTTGCAGTAGGCCTCTACCGGTTCCCACACCGCAGGGTCTTTGGTGTTGTTGTCGATGATGATGACTTCGAAGTCCGGGTAGTCCAGTGCGGCAAGGGCGTCGAGGGTCTGTTTGACCATCTCCGGCGGCTCGTTGTAGCAGGGCACGTGGATTGACACTTTAGGCCGGTAGGCACTGTCGCTGTCCACCGGCACGAAAGGCCGACGTCGGCTGCGAGTCCAAGCGGTTTCGGCCAGTTCATGGGCTTCGGTGAGCAGCACGATAAACACCCCGAAAGCGCCGATGCCCAGCAGTAAGCCGACCAGGGTGCTGAACCAGGTGCTGTATTGCTGGCTGTAGTCGTAGCCGATCCACACCAAGGCCGAACCGCCGGCAAAAGCCACCACGGTGAGGAAGGTGCGCCCGCGTTGGCGCAGGGCGCTGCCGTCGATCAGCAGCAGCGCCAGGCTGAGTAGGGCTAGCACCACTGAGGCAATGGCCAGCAAACGCCATTGGGGAATGGCCACCACGGGGCCTTCAAAGGCAAATTTAGCCTGGCGTTCAAGGTTGTACACGCCCCAGTAGGCGCCTACCGAGCCTTCATCGCTGGCCTTCCATGGTTGATCGAAGGCCTCGATAACGAAGTAGTTATAGCCTTTGGCGTTCAGCGCATTGACCAGGGTGCGCAGGTAGATGGCCTGGTCGGCCTGGGAGGCATCGGCGCCGCCGCGCATGCGGCCATTGCTTGGCCAGCCTACCTCGGACAGCAACAAAGGTTTTTTCGGGAACAGCTTTTTCAGGTCTTTGGCGCGTTCAAGGACGAACTCGGTGGAGTCCTCCATTGGCACAAATTCCCAGTAAGGCAGCACGTGGGCGGCGATCAGGTCGACGTGTTGGGCTAATTCAGGGTGGTCCTGCCAGATGTGCCACTGCTCGGAGGTGGTCACCGGCACTTTGACCGCCGCACGTACGCGGTCGATGTAGGCAATCAGGTTTTCTGGGGTGACTTCACTGCGAAATAGGGCTTCGTTACCGACCACCACGCGCACCACGCTGCGTGAATCGTTGGCAATTTCGATGGCTTTGGCGATTTCTCGCTCGTTGCGTTCCAAGTCGGGGCTAATCCAGATGCCCAGGGTTACACGTAGGCCGAACTCTTCCGCCAGTAGGGGGATGGTGCTGAGTGGGCCGTCCACCGAGTAGGTGCGGATGTTGTCGGTTTGTGTGCTGAGCAATTCCAGATCTGCACGCATCTGCGCATCGCTGGGGTAAGTGTCCTGCTGTGGGTTCTGCCCCGCGCGAAAAGGCGAGAATGAAAACCCTGAGATCTGTTCTGGCCAGTCAGGTGCTGTTACCGGGCGGTTGTACAGCGCCCAGATACCGGTGAACAAGGCGGCAATCGCCAGGAACATAACCAGGTTCAGTCCAAACTTACGCGAAGGCATAGTGTGCAGGTCCAGCGAAGGGGCAATAAAACGACGGGCGTCGGGTGGCGCATGCTACGCCGCCGCTACAGGGCTGTATAGCCCGGCCTACGGGGCTTTTGCTCAGACGATAGTGGGCGCTAAAGGTTCCGTTAATGGCCTTGTGCTACTGCTGTTCGTCAGTTACAACCGATTTGCCCAACACAATGCTTGGGCGCAAGCCGCCGGCTACCTATAATGCGCGCCGCTTAGGGGTTTGAGAGGCCTGAATGCCTGTGGATGAACAACGCTTTGCTGGGATCGCTCGCCTGTATGGTCGTCAAGGTGCTGAGCGCTTAGCGGCGGCGCATGTGGCGGTGGTCGGCATCGGCGGTGTAGGTTCCTGGGCGGCGGAAGCCTTGGCACGTTCCGGGGTGGGCGAAATATCGCTGTTTGATCTGGATGATGTCTGCGTGAGCAACAGCAACCGCCAGCTGCATGCGCTGGACAGCACAGTCGGTCAGCCCAAAGTTGAAGTCATGGCGGCGCGCATTCGCGGTATCAACCCGGCTTGCGTGGTACACGCCGTGACCGACTTCGTCACCCGCGAGACCATGGCCGAGTACATCAGCGAGCAGCTGGATGCGGTGATCGATTGCATTGACAGCGTCAACGCCAAGGCCGCGCTGATCGCCTGGTGCAAACGGCGCAAGATCCAGGTGATTACCACCGGCGGGGCGGGCGGGCAGATCGACCCCACGCAGATTCAGGTAGGCGATCTGAACAAAACCTGGAATGACCCGCTGGCGGCCAAGGTGCGCTCCACCCTGCGCCGCGAATATGGCTTCTCGCGCACCCCTGGGCGTAATTACAGCGTGCCGTGCGTCTACTCCAGCGAGCAGCTGCGCTACCCCAAACCCGATGGCACGGTGTGCCAGTACAAAGGCTTTGTCGGTGAGGGCGTGAAGCTCGACTGCGCCGGCGGTTTTGGCGCGGTGATGATGGTCACTGCAACCTTTGGCATGGTGGCCGCTGCGCGCATTGTCGATAAATTGGTCGCCGGTACACGGCGCCCGTCAGAGCGATCGCCCACGGGTTGAGGGTGTTGGCTACGCTGTAAATAATGACCGGTTCAGGTCGATGTTTAGCAGGGATGCATTAGTGTTTATCCGTTGAGGTGTTTGTGTTGTCCCTGCTGCGTCTTGTTTTAAGCCGTACCCTGAGTCGCCTGCTGCCGCTTACGCTCCTGTTTGCCTGTCTGAATATCAGTGCGCAGCCTGTTGTGCGCATTGGTACGGGTGATTGGGTGCCCTATGTTGATCAGCTGCGCGCGGATGGCGGGGCGCTGGCACGGTTGATTCGCGAGATATTCACCTCTGCGGGTTATCAGGTTGAGTTCGTCTACTACCCCTGGGACCGCAACCTGCTGATGCTAGAGCAGGGGGCTTTGGATGCGGTGATGCCTTATTCCTGCTCAGCCCAGAGGAGTCGAATCAGCGATTGCAGTGATCCAGTGGTGAACGGGGAAGTAGTGTTGTTTATGCGCCGTGATCAGGGGCTGAACTGGACGCGTATCGAAGACCTTAACAAGCTCCGCATCGCCACCACCCTGGGCTATTCCTATGGTCCGCAATTCGATGCGGCGCTGCAGAGCGGGCAGTTGAACGTGCAGCAAAACGGCAAGGAAGATACAGGCTTTCGCTTATTGGAATTGGGCCGTGTGGATGTTCACCCGCAGGACCGAGCGGTGGGGTACGCCATGCTGCGAAGGATGTTTACGCCTGAGGCGCGAGCCGCTATCAGCCACCACCCACGCGTTTTGAGTACCGAACCTCTGCATCTGCTGTTCCGTAAAAACGACGTGAAGGCCGATCAGTTACGCGAGGTTTTCAATGCAGGGTTGCGCGGTTTTGCCAAGAGCGGTGAGCTGGAGCGTCTGCAGCAAGCGTTGTATACCGGCAATACGGATCAATGGTTAACCGCGCCCTGATCGGTCGCGTCCAGCAGTTGCTGCATGCGTTTAAGCACCGCTTGTAGGCCATTGCTGCGCGAGGGCGATAGGTTGCGCGCCAGGCCGAGTTGATCAAACCAGCCCGGCAGATCGAGCTGCGCCAGCTCGCTGCGGGTCAACCCATTGACCCGCACCAATAGCAGTGCGAGCAGTCCGCGCAGCAAGCGCGCATCACTGCTAGCGCGCAACTGCCATTCCTCGCCGTTACGCTCGAGCAGCAACCAGACCTGACTTTCACAGCCCGTTACTCGGTTGCTTTCACAGCGCTCGTTTTCACTGAGCGGTGCCAGCTGTTCCCCCCATTGCATCAGTAAACGCGCGCGCTGTTCCCAGCCGCTACAGGCACGGAATGCGTGCAGTGCAGTTTGGGCGTTGGCGGGCAGGCTCACTGCAGCAACTCCAGAGCCTGGTCCAGTGCGCTAAAAAAGCGCTGCAGATCGTTGGCATCGTTATACAGCCCCAGTGACACCCGAATGGCCCCGCTCAAGCCGAGGCTTTGCAGCAAGGGCATGGCGCAGTGATGCCCTGCGCGCACGGCAATGCCTTGCTCGGTGAGCAGGTGAGCGAGATCGGCAGGGTGCACGTCATCGACGACAAAGCTGGCCAGGGCCACATCAGGGCTGCCCAGCAAACGGATGCCTTGACGCAGGCGCAGGCCAGACAGCAGTTGAGCATGCAACGCGGCCTCGTGGTGGCTTACGGCGTTACTGTCGAGCCTGGCCAGATAGTCCAGGCTAGCGCCGAGGGCGATGACCGAGGCAATCGCTGGGGTGCCGGCTTCAAAACCCAGTGGCGCATCGCGGAACGTGGCAGTGTGGAAATCGGTGTGGTGCAGCATTTCGCCGCCGAACTGCCAGTGCCTGAGTTGTTGCAAGGCGCCGGCGCGGCCATACAGCAGGCCGACACCGTCCGGGCCATAAAGCTTGTGGCTGGAGCAGATATAGAAGTCGCAGCCCAGGGCTTGCAGGTCATGGCGTGCATGCACCACGCCCTGCGAGCCGTCGACCACAGTCACAGCGCCTTGAGCCTGAGCCAGTGCGAGGAGTTGATCCAATGGCTGCCAACAGCCCAGCACATTGGACAGCTGACTGACGGCCAGTAGACGGCTGCGTGGGCCAATCAGTTGCGCCGCTTGCTCCAGGTCGATCAGGCCATGGTTATCCAGCGGCAACACCACCAGCTTGAGCTGGCGGCGCAGCGCCAATTGCTGCCAGGGCAGTAGGTTGGCGTGATGCTCCAGAGCGCTGATGACGATCTCGTCGCCGGGCTGGAAACGCAACTCAAGGCCGTAAGCCAGTAAATTGAAGGCTTCGGTCGCGCTGCGGGTGAATATCAGCTGCTGTGCATCGGCTGTATTAAGCCAGCGAGCGGCTTTCTCCCGCGTCGCTTCGAAGGCACGTGTGGCCCGCTCGCCAGGTAAATGCTGAGCGCGATGTACATTGGCTACACCACCTGCGTAATAGCCATGCAGGGCATCCAGCATGGCCTGGGGCTTTTGCGCAGTGGCGGCGCTGTCGAGGTAGGTCTGGCCTTCGGCTTCAAGGGCCAGCACACCGGGAAAGTCGGCGCGCCAGGGAGAGGTCAAGGACATATGGGCCTCAAGACGACGGGGAGTGCCTAATGCAGTGGGAGGGATGTTAGTCGCGACTTTTGTTTAGTCATTCGCGGCTAAAGCCCCTCCCACTTCGGCTGACTGATACCTAGATCGTCTGATGGGTATCGCGAAGCTCAACCCATCCTACAAGACTACAAGCGCTCGGCTTGCAGTCTGTCGTCAGGCTCAGTTGTGCGCGTGCAGGGCTTCGTTCAGTTCGATGGCTGACTTGTGCGTCTTGCACTCCACGGCGCCGCTCTGCGAGTTGCGGCGGAACAGCAGGTCCGGCTGGCCAGCCAGCTCGCGGGCTTTGAGCACTTTGACCAGCTTGTTGTCAGCATCCAGTAGCGCCACCTTGGTGCCGGCGGTGAGGTACAGGCCGGATTCCACGGTGTTGCGATCGCCCAGCGGAATGCCGATGCCGGCGTTAGCGCCAATCAGGCAGCCTTCGCCCACGGAGATGACGATATTGCCGCCGCCGGACAGGGTGCCCATGGTCGAGCAACCGCCGCCCAGGTCCGAACCCTTGCCGACGAATACGCCAGCGGAGACGCGGCCTTCGATCATGCCAGGGCCTGCGGTGCCAGCGTTGAAGTTGACGAAGCCTTCGTGCATCACGGTAGTGCCTTCGCCCACGTAGGCGCCCAGACGAATACGCGCGCTGTCAGCAATACGTACGCCCGTCGGCACCACGTAGTCGGTCATTTTCGGGAACTTGTCCACCGAGAACACTTCCAGCAGCTCGCCTTTCAAGCGGGCTTCCAGCTGGCGTTCGGCCAGTTCAAGGAGGTCAACTGCGCCCTGGCTGGTCCAGGCCACGTTGGGCAGCAGTGGGAAGATGCCGGTGAGGTTCAACCCGTGCGGCTTGACCAGGCGATGCGACAGCAGGTGCAGCTTGAGGTAAGCCTCAGGGGTGCTGGTCAGCGCGCTGTCTTCGGCGATCAAGGTGACCACCAGTGGCTTCTGGCTTTCGGCCAGGCGCGTGAGCAGAGCGGATTGCGCAGCATCGACATTTTTCAGCGCTTCGGCCAGTTCGCCAGCCTGGTTGTTGCTGATCATGATGGCGTGGTTGCCGCCCTGGTAGTCGATCTTTTCCATTACCTTGGCGACCAACTCACTGCCTGGGTTGAGCAAGGGTTGGGCGTAGAAAACTTCCAGCCAGTTGCTCTGGCGGTTCTGGGTGCCGACGCCGAAGGCCAGGCTGAATAGTGTTGTGCTCATATTGTTTTCCTTACCGCAAATTCGTGTGGGCCGGCTGGTTCATACCAGTTCGGCGGCATAGCGGTCAGCTTTAAAGCCAACCAGGGTTTTGTTGCCGAGATCCAGCACTGGGCGTTTGATCATCGACGGTTGGGCGAGCATCAGTTCGATCGCCTTGTGCTGATCGAGGTCGCTTTTCTGCGACTCGTCCAGCTTGCAGAAGGTGGTGCCAGCACGGTTCAGGATGATTTCCCAGCCATGTTCATTGCACCACTTTTCCAGGTTGCCACGGTCGATGCCGCAGGCTTTGTAATCGTGAAAGGCATAGCTTACCCCGTGCTCGTCGAGCCAGGTGCGGGCTTTTTTCATGGTGTCGCAGGCTTTGATGCCAAACAGGGTGTTGCTCATGCTTGAAGGCTCTTCACAAAGTCACGGATACGTTCAGCAGCCGCCACGCATTCGGCCAGCGGAGCCACCAGTGCCATGCGTACCCGACCGGCGCCTGGGTTATTGCCGTTTACCTCACGTGACAAATACGAACCAGGCACCACGGTGACGTGTTCGCGGGCGTACAGCTCGCGGGTAAAAGTTTCGTCGTCTATCGGCGTTTTGGCCCACAGATAGAAACCACCGTCCGGACGCTGCACGTCCAATACACCGTCAAGAATCGCTAACACTGCATCGAACTTCTCGCGGTACAGGTCGCGGTTGGCTTTTACATGGGCTTCATCGTTCCAGGCGGCCACGCTGGCCAGCTGGGTTTGTACCGGCATGGCGCAACCGTGGTAGGTACGGTACAGCAAGAATGATTTCAAAATGGCGGCGTCACCGGCGACAAAGCCGGAGCGCAGGCCTGGCAGGTTGGAGCGTTTAGACAGGCTGTGGAACACCACGCAGCGCTTGAAATCATGCCGGCCCAGTTCTGCGCAGGCGCTGAGTAAGCCCGCTGGCGGGTTGCCTTCATCGAAGTACAGCTCGCTGTAGCACTCGTCGGCGGCGATCACGAAGTCGAATTTATCGGCCAGGGCGATCAGCTTTTTTAATGTCTCGACTGGGATCAGTGCCCCGGTCGGATTGCCGGGCGAGCAGAGAAACAGAATCTGGCAGCGTTGCCAGACGTCATCACTGACCGCAGCGAAATCCGGGTTGAAGCCATGTTCTTCCAGGCACGGCAGGTAGTGCGGCTGCGCACCAGCGAGAAAAGCTGCGCCTTCATAGATTTGGTAGAACGGATTTGGGCTGATCACCAGGCCCGGCTCTTGCCCGGGTGCGCTGCGCTGTACCACCGCCTGAGTAAAGGCGAACAGTGCTTCACGGGTGCCGTTGACCGGCAACACATGCTGCGCCGGGTTGAGTGTGCCGGCGGGCAGGCCAAAGCGGCGGGTGCACCAGTTACTGATGGCTTCGCGCAGTGGCGCAATGCCCAAGGTGGTGGGGTATACGGCCAGCTGGTCAAGGTTGGCGCTGAGGGCTTCGGCGACAAACGCTGGCGAACGGTGCTTCGGTTCACCAATCGACAGAGCAATCGGTGCCATGTCAGCCGGCGGCTGCACACTGCCCAGCAAGGCGCGGAGCTTTTCGAAGGGGTAAGGCTGCAACTGGGTTAAGGCGTCGTTCATTGTTTCTGTCTCAGGTCTATACGTCGCGCGCTGTCTGCGTGCGGCTTCAGGCTTGGGCGAAAGGGTTAAAAACTGATGGTGCTGGGTTCGGACAGCTGCGCCGCTTTATCGGACAGCTTGGCAATCATGGTGGCCTGCAGACGCATGCACAGCTCTGGGTCTGAAAGCTGTTGGTTCTGCGCGTCGGTGACAAAAAACACGTCTTCGACGCGCTCGCCCAGGGTGGCAATCTTGGCGTTCTGCAAGGACAGGTCAAAATCGAGGAAAATCCGCCCGATGCGCGCCAGCAAGCCTGGCCTGTCAGGGGCCGTGACTTCGATGATGGTCACCGGGCGATGGGCGTCATTGTGAATCGTCACTTGCGGTGCAAAAGCGAAGTGCTTGAGCTGCCGCGGGACTCGGCGCTGAATGATGTTGGGGTAGTCGTCGGGGTGTTTCAGCACGTCGATCAGGCCTTGGCGAATTTCTTCGATGCGGGCCGGGTTGTCACCAATCGAGCCGCCCTCACTCTCAAGCACGATGTAGGTGTCGAGGGTGAACTGGCTGGTTGAGGTGAGAATCCGCGCGTCATGGATGTTCAAGTTGAGCTGGGCCATGGCCGCCACGGTTACCGCAAAGAAATCGTGCTGATCTTCGGCGTAGATGAAGATTTGTGTGCCGCCCTCAAATTCGCGCTGGGTGGTTTCTTTGATCAGCACCAGCGGGTTGCCGTCGTTCGGGTGACGGATGATCGCCAGCGTATGCCAGGCGACATCCTCGGCGGTATGGCGTAGGAAGTAGTCGTCGCCCAGCTGCGCCCAGAGTTGCTCGGCGATGTCGGCGTCAGTGCCGCCGCGTACCAATATGTCCAGCGCTGTGCCTTGGGTCAGGCGAATCTGCTCTTCGCGGTCCAGGGGGTTTTCCAGGCCACGGTTGAGTGCCCGCTTGGTTTCGGTGTACAGCTGACGCAACAAACTGGCGCGCCATGAGTTCCACAGGCTCGGGTTGGTGGCGTTGATATCGGCCACCGTCAGCACATAGAGGTAATCCAGGTGCGTCTGATCGCCGACTAAATGGGCAAAGTCAGAGATCACCTGAGGGTCTGAGAGGTCTTTGCGTTGCGCGGTGGTCGACATCACTAAGTGGCTCTGCACCAGCCAGGCAATCAGCTTGGAGTCCCACGCGGGCAGTTGGTGACGTACGCAGAAGGCGGCCGCATCGACTGCGCCAAGTTCAGAATGATCGCCGCCACGGCCTTTGCCGATGTCGTGGTAAATGCCCGCGAGGTAGATGAGCTCGGGTTTTGGCAGTTTCTCGACCAGCTCACTGGCCAGCGGGAATTTTTCCGCGACTCCAGGCTTGCTCAATTTACGCAGGTGTTTGATCACATTCAGGGTGTGCGCATCGACCGTGTAGATATGAAAGAGGTCATGCTGCATCTGCCCGACAATCAAGCCGAACTCAGGCAGGTAGAGGCCGAGAATGCCGTAGCGGTTCATCCGCCGCAGGTTGCGGTGGATGCCTTCCTTGCATTTGAACAGCTCGATAAACAGGCTGGTATTGCGGATATCGCTGCGAAAGTCATCATCGATCAGGTGGCGGTGATCACGCAGCAGGCGAATGGTGTCGGCGCAGACGCCTTCGATTTCCGGGTGCTGGGCCATGAGCACGAATATTTCCAGGATGGCGAACGGCGTGCGCTTGAAAATACCTGGGTGGGTGGCTTCGATATAGCCGTTGCGCACCTGAAAGCGGCTGTTGAGTTGGGTCGCCTGACCGCTTTCGCCGGCCCGCAGGATCTGCTCTTCAAAGTGCTGCACGATCAGATCGCTAAGCTCAGCAATGGCCATGACCACGCGGTAGTACTTCTGCATAAAGCGTTCGATGGTGCGTTTGTTGTCGCTGCCTTCGAAACCGAGCAACGCCGCTACCTTGCTTTGATGGTCGAATAGCAGGCGGTCCTCGGCGCGTCCGGCGAGCATGTGCAGGGCGTAGCGCACCTTCCAGAGAAAATCCTGGCTGGAGGCGAGTAGGGCGTATTCGCTTTCCAGCAGAAAGCCTTGGCCGACCATGGCATGCAGGTTTAGCGTGCCGAAGTGACGACGCGCGACCCAGAGAATGGTCTGGATATCGCGCAGGCCGCCTGGCGAGCCTTTGACGTTGGGCTCCAGGTTGTATTCGGTGTCGTTGTATTTGCTGTGACGGGCGCGCTGCTCTTGGTGCTTGGCCAGGAAAAACTGCTTGCTCGGCCACATTTGCGCGGTGCTGGTGACGTCCTGCATACGCTGGCGCAAGCGTTCTGGGCCGGCGATGGTGCGGCTTTCCATCAGGTTAGTGATGACGGTCAGGTCGGCGCGGGCCTCGCTGGCGCACTCATCGACTGAACGCACGCTCTGACCCACTTCCAGGCCGATATCCCAGAGCAAGGTCAGGAAGTGCTCGATAGGTTCACGAAAGGTTTCGTGGTCGGCGTTGTCGAGCAGGATCAGTAGGTCAATGTCGGAGAAGGGATGCAGTTCACCACGGCCATAGCCGCCGACCGCCAGCAAGGCGATGTCGGCATCCTCGCTCCATGGCAGGCGCTCCCAGGCTTCGCGCAAGATTTGGTCGACGAACCAGGCGCGGTCTTCGACCAGGCGGCGGATGTCGCGGCCATTGTTGAAGCGCCCATCGAGCACGTCACGGGCGTGACGGATAGCCTTCTTGAACGCCGCAATGGGGCTGGTCTTGAGGGCCAGCTCTGCCTGGAACTGGCCGCGGTCGAACAGCTCGGGATCTACTTGCGGCATTGCGGCCTTCCTTCTTTCTATAAGGCGGATGCGGCTATGGGTCAGGCCGACGTGCGGGCGATGGTGTCATCACTGCGCAGGGTGAAGATTTCGTAGCCGTTAGCCGTTACCAGAAGGGTGTGCTCCCACTGCGCAGAAAGCTTACGGTCCTTGGTAATGGCGGTCCAGCCATCGCCCAGGGTGCGGGTTTCTGCGCGACCCTGATTGATCATTGGTTCGATGGTGAAGGTCATGCCTTCTACCAGCTCCATGCCTGTGCCAGCGCGGCCGTAGTGCAGCACTTGCGGTTCTTCGTGGAACACCGCGCCAATGCCATGGCCGCAGTATTCGCGCACCACCGAGAAACCGTTCTTCTCAGCATGCTTCTGGATCACTTCGCCAATATCGCCCAGGCGTGTGCCGGGCTTGACCAGTTCGATGCCTTTATACATGCACTCTTGGGTGATCTTGGCCAAGCGCTCAGCCCACTCAGGCACCTTGCCGACCATAAACATCTTGCTGGTATCGCCGTGGTAGCCATCCTTGATCACGGTAACGTCGATGTTGATCACGTCGCCTTCTTTTAACGGCTTGTCATTGGGGATGCCGTGGCAGACCACGTGATTGACCGACGTGCAGATAGATTTTGGGAAACCTTTGTAGTTGAGCGGGGCAGGGATGGCCTGCTGCACGTCGACAATATAGTCATGGCAGATACGGTCGAGCGCTTCGGTGGTGATGCCGGGCTTGACGTGCTCGCCAATCATTTCTAGAACTTCGGCAGCCAGGCGACCGGCTACGCGCATTTTTTCGATTTCATCGGGCGTTTTGATGGTGACGGTCATGTGCGGTTCTCGAACGCGAACAGAAAGGGCGTCATCTTAACAGCTAGAGGTTGCAGCCATAAGCGCCATGTGAGCGTGTGCCGGTCGTAGAGGCAGCATGTGTTGTGGTGGGCGTGTAGCGCGCCGCACACTTTTATGGTATAAAACGCGCCGCTTTACGGGCTGTGTGCCCGAAAGCTTAAACCCACACACGTATCGACACGGTTTCCTGGGTGCCTTGCGGCGAGTTCGCGCGGTTGGAGATCGGGATACGTGGAGGCCTAACCCGACTTATCAAGGAACTACAATGTCCCAAGTCACTATGCGCGATATGCTGAAGGCCGGTGTGCACTTCGGTCACCAGACCCGTTACTGGAACCCGAAAATGGGTAAGTACATTTTCGGCGCGCGCAACAAGATCCACATCATCAACCTTGAAAAAACCCTGCCAATGTTCAACGACGCACTGTCGTTCGTTGAGAAGCTGGCTTCGGGCAAAAACAAGATTCTGTTCGTTGGCACCAAGCGTTCCGCTGGCAAGATCGTTGCTGAAGAAGCAGCACGTTGCGGTTCGCCGTACGTCGATCATCGCTGGTTGGGCGGCATGCTGACCAACTACAAAACCATCCGTGCCTCGATCAAGCGTTTGCGTGATCTGGAAGTTCAGTCCCAGGACGGTACTTTCACCAAGCTGACCAAGAAAGAAGCCCTGATGCGCACCCGTGATCTGCAAAAGTTGGATCGCAGCCTGGGTGGTATTAAGGACATGGGCGGTCTGCCAGACGCGCTGTTCGTAATCGACGTTGACCACGAGCGCATTGCTATCACCGAAGCCAACAAGCTGGGCATCCCAGTTATCGGCATCGTTGATACCAACAGCAGCCCGGAAGGCGTTGACTACATCATCCCAGGTAACGATGACGCCATTCGCGCCATCCAGCTGTACATGGGTGCCATGGCTGATGCTGTGATCCGTGCTCGCAACAATGCAAATGGCGGCACCGACGAATTCGTCGAGCAAGCCCCTGCTGCAGAAGCGGCTGAAGGCTAAGCAAAACGCGCCTAGCGTTTGCTTAGTTCGCAAAAAGGGGGCCTGGCCCCCTTTTTGCCACCTTGAAAACCATCGTCGACGTATTAGTTGCAATTGTTCTAAGTCACAGTCGGCAGTGCGTTAAGAATTGAGCGCCCGTTCGCGGGTGGAATGGTTAAAAACCTATCCAAGAGGAATTTAGAAATGGCAGAAATTACTGCGGCGTTGGTTAAAGAACTGCGTGAGCGTACTGGCGAAGGCATGATGGATTGCAAGAAAGCCTTGACCAAGGCTGGCGGCGACATCGAAAAAGCCATCGACGACATGCGTGCTTCCGGCGCGATCAAAGCTGCCAAGAAAGCCGGTAACGTAGCTGCTGAAGGCGCAATCGCTATCAAAGAAGACGGCAAAGCTGCCGTTCTACTGGAAGTTAACTCGCAGACTGACTTCCTGGCTCTGCAAGATGACTTCAAGGCATTCGTTGCTGCCAGCGTTGAGCAAGCCTTTGCTGACAAGTTGACCGATGCTGCTCCGCTGATCGAGGCGCGTGAAGCTGATCGTCTGATTCTGGTGGGCAAAGTTGGCGAGAACGTAAATATTCGTCGTCTGGTTCGCGTTGAAGGTGATGTGGTCGGCACTTACCTGCACGGTAACAAGATCGGTGTCGCTGTTGTTCTGAAAGGCGGCTCTGTTGAGCTGGCTAAAGACATCGCCATGCACGTAGCGGCCAGCAACCCAGAGTTCCTGTTGCCTGCGGAAGTTTCCGCTGAAGCCATTGAGCGCGAGAAAGCCGTGTTCATCAGCCTCAACGAAGACAAAATCAAGGGCAAGCCGGCTGAAATCGTCGAGAAGATGGTTGCTGGTCGTATCAGCAAGTTCCTGGCTGAAGCCAGCCTGGTTGAGCAAGCCTTTGTTAAAGACCCGGAAATCAAGGTCGGTGCTTTGGCTCAGAAAGCCGGTGCTGAAATCGTTTCGTTCACCTACTTCAAGGTTGGTGAAGGCATCGAGAAGCCAGTGGACAACTTTGCTGAAGAAGTTGCTGCTCAGCTGGCTGCCAGCAAGCAGTAAGACGGTTAATAGCTGTCGCCCCGAAGAGGCTGCCCGCTAACGCGCGCGGCCTCTTTGTCAAATTGAGGGCATAGCTAAGCTGTGGGGTGTTGGGGCTTTGGCACCAATGACCCGGAGCGCTGTCGAAGCGCTCGATAAAAGCGAACCGAAGGTTTGCACAGAATTCAAACGCCGCAGGAGAGACTCGCAATGGCTCAGCAGATGAGTGGTCGTCAACCGCGCTACAAGCGCATTCTGCTCAAACTTAGCGGCGAGGCCCTGATGGGGTCGGAAGATTTCGGTATCGATCCGAAAGTGCTGGACCGTATGGCGCTGGAAGTCGGCCAGCTAGTAGGCATTGGCGTGCAGGTCGGTCTGGTGATTGGCGGTGGCAATCTGTTCCGTGGTGCTGCGCTGAGTGCAGCCGGTATGGATCGGGTAACCGGCGACCATATGGGCATGCTGGCGACCGTGATGAACGCCTTGGCCATGCGCGATGCGCTGGAACGCTCGAACATCCCCGCTATCGTGATGTCGGCCATCTCCATGGTCGGAGTGACCGATCACTACGACCGACGCAAAGCGCTGCGTCATCTGAAAACCGGTGAGGTGGTGATTTTCGCCGCTGGCACTGGCAATCCGTTCTTTACCACTGACTCAGCCGCTTGCCTGCGCGCCATCGAAATTGATGCCGACGTGGTGTTGAAGGCGACCAAGGTCGATGGTGTGTACACTGCCGATCCATTCAAGGATCCGCATGCCGAGAAATTCGATCGTCTGACGTACGATGAGGTGCTCGACCGCAAGCTGGGCGTAATGGATCTGACGGCTATCTGCCTGTGCCGTGACCATAATATGCCCCTGCGGGTTTTCAATATGAACAAGCCCGGCGCCCTACTAAACATTGTGGTGGGTGGTGCTGAAGGCACTCTGATTGAGGAAGACAAGAATGATCAATGAGATCAAAAAAGACGCCCAAGAGCGCATGCAAAAAAGCCTAGAGTCGCTGCTCAATGCGTTTAGCCGTATCCGCACAGGCCAAGCGCACCCGAGCATTTTGGGTGGCGTCATGGTGCCTTATTACGGCTCGGACACCCCGCTCAATCAGGTGGCCAACGTTACCGTTAAAGATTCGCGCACCCTGCAAGTCGTGGCGTTCGAGCGCAACATGCTGGGCGCCGTGGACAAAGCGATTCAAAGTTCGGGTCTGGGCTTTAACCCGACCAACCTGGGTGAATTGCTGCTGATCTCCATGCCAGCCCTGACTGAAGAAACCCGCAAGGGCTTCACCAAACAGGCGCGTGATGCCGCTGAAGATGGTCGTGTGGCCGTGCGCAATATCCGTCGCGATGCTCTGAGCCAGTTGAAAGACTTGGTCAAGGAAAAGGAAATAAGCGAAGACGAAGAGCGTCGTGCTGCCGATGATGTGCAGAAGCTGACTGACAAGTTCGTGGCTGAGATCGAAGTGGCGGTGAAGCAGAAAGAAGCGGATCTGATGGCCGTTTAACGGTCAGGATCTCGTCATGGAAAAGACCAAAGACGGTAGTCCGCCGGCCGTGCCACGGCATGTGGCGATCATCATGGACGGTAACAATCGCTGGGCGAAGAAGCGCTTGTTGCCGGGTGTGGCCGGCCATAAAGCCGGTGTTGATGCTGTGCGTGCGGTGATCGAGGTGTGTGCTGAGGCGGGCGTTGAAGTATTGACGCTGTTCGCCTTCTCCAGTGAAAACTGGCAGCGCCCGGCCGAAGAGGTCAGCGCGCTGATGGAGTTGTTCCTCAGTGCGCTGCGCCGCGAAGCGAAGAAACTCGACGCCAATGACATCAGTCTGCGCATCATCGGTGATCGCTCGCGCTTTCACCCTGAGTTGCAAGCCGCCATGCGTGAAGCGGAAACGCAAACCGCTGGTGATAAGCGTTTTATCTTGCAGGTCGCAGCCAATTACGGCGGCCAATGGGATATCGCCCAGGCGGCGCAGCGGCTGGCGCGGGAAGTTCAGGGCGGTCACCTAAAGGCCGAAGACATAACCCCTGAGTTGCTGCAAAGCTGTCTGGTCACCGGCGATTTGCCGTTACCAGACCTGTGTATCCGTACCGGTGGTGAACACCGCATCAGCAACTTCCTGCTCTGGCAACTGGCCTACACCGAGTTGTATTTCTCCGACCTGTTTTGGCCGGATTTCAAACACGACGCCATGCGTAAAGCCTTGGCCGATTTTGCTAGCCGTCAGCGTCGCTTTGGTAAAACCGGCGATCAGGTGACTGCTGAGGCCCGCAGCTGATGCTCAAGCAACGAATTATCACGGCTCTGGTGCTATTGCCATTCGCCCTAGGCGGCTTTTTTCTGCTCAATGGTGCGCTGTTTGCGCTGTTTATTGGTGCGGTCGTTAGCTTGGGTGCGTGGGAGTGGGCTCGTTTGGCAGGGTTTACTGCGCAGGTGCAGCGCATTGCCTATGCCGCGTCGGTAGCGGGGTTGTTGTTCGGCTTGTACCTATTGCCCGGGTTGGCGCCTTGGGTGCTGTTACTTGGGGTGGTCTGGTGGGTCGTGGCGACTTTTCTGGTTTTGGGTTATCCCGCCAGCAGCCGTTTTTGGGCGCAGGCGCCGGTCAGGTTGCTGATTGGTCTGTTGATTCTGCTGCCGGCCTGGCAAGGCTTGGTGCTGTTTAAGCAGTGGCCTGAGGCGAACTGGCTGATTCTGGCGGTGATGGTGTTGGTGTGGGGTGCCGATATTGGCGCTTACTTCAGCGGTCGACGTTTTGGTAAGCGTAAGCTGGCCCCGCAGGTCAGCCCCGGTAAAAGTTGGGAAGGGGTGTTCGGCGGTTTGTTGGTGACCTTGCTGATTTGCCTGGGCGTGGCTATTTACCGTGACTGGTCGTTTTTCAGCCTGCTGTTGGGGCTGGCCGGCACGGCCGTGGTGGTGCTGATCTCAGTGGTCGGCGACCTGACCGAAAGCATGTTCAAGCGCCAGTCAGGGGTTAAAGACAGCAGTAATCTGCTACCCGGCCATGGTGGCGTGCTCGATCGTATCGACAGCCTGACGGCGGCCATTCCTGTGTTCGCGGCGCTGTTATGGCTGGCGGGTTGGGGCGCGCTGTGAGTCACCCGCAACAGATTACCGTGCTGGGGGCGACCGGTTCGATCGGTCTGAGCACCCTCGATGTCATCGCTCGTCATCCTGAGCGCTATCAAGTCTTTGCGTTGTCCGGCTTCAGTCGCCTGGCTGAGTTGGAAGCGTTATGCATGATCTACCGCCCGCGGTTTGCTGTGGTGCCGCAGGCTCTTGAGGGTCGCCATCTGCAAGAAGGTTTGCGGGCTGCCGGGCTTGCTACTCAGGTGCTGCATGGTCCTGAAGGCTTGTGTCAGGTAGCGGCGCACCCTGAAGTGGATGCGGTGATGGCCGCTATTGTTGGGGCGGCAGGTTTGCCGCCAACCCTGGCAGCAGTCGAAGCCGGTAAGAAAGTACTCTTGGCCAATAAAGAGGCCTTGGTGATGTCGGGCGCACTGTTTATGCAGGCCGTCAGACGCAGCGGTGCGGTGCTGTTACCGATCGACAGCGAACACAATGCGATTTTCCAATGCCTGCCGGGCGACTACGCTCGAGGCCTAAAGCAGGTCGGTGTGCGGCGTATTTTGCTGACCGCATCGGGTGGACCATTTCGCGAAATGCCGCTGGAGCAGTTGCATGCGGTGACGCCTGAGCAGGCGTGTGCCCATCCCAACTGGTCGATGGGGCGCAAGATTTCGGTTGATTCGGCCAGCATGATGAACAAGGGCCTGGAGTTGATCGAGGCCTGCTGGTTATTTGATGCCACTCCTGCGCAGGTTGAAGTGGTGGTGCATCCGCAGAGCGTGATCCATTCGCTGGTGGATTATGTTGACGGTTCGGTGCTGGCGCAGCTGGGTAACCCGGACATGCGCACGCCCATCAGCCACGCCCTGGCCTGGCCGGAGCGGATCGACTCTGGTGTTGCGCCGCTGGATCTGTTCGCCATTGCCCGGCTGGATTTTCAAGCGCCGGATGAGCAGCGCTTTCCTTGTTTACGGCTGGCACGCGAGGCCGCGCAAGCTGGCGGTACTGCGCCTGCGATGTTGAATGCGGCCAATGAAGTAGCCGTTGCGGCGTTCCTTGAGCGGCGCATCCGTTTTCCCGAGATCGCGCGTATTATCGAAGACGTTCTGCATGCTGAGCCCGCCCTGGCGGTTGAAAGCCTGGATACGGTGCTGGCCGCTGATGGTCGGGCACGTAACCTTGCTGAACAATGGCTAAGTCGGCGCTGATCGCTGACGCGGAGAAGGTTGATGAGTGCGCTCTATATGTTGGTTGGCACCCTGGTTGCGCTAGGGGTTTTGGTAACCATTCACGAATACGGTCATTTCTGGGTGGCCCGCCGTTGCGGCGTTAAAGTGCTGCGGTTTTCCGTCGGCTTTGGCAGCCCGTTGCTGCGCTGGCATGACCGTCAGGGCACTGAGTTTGTAGTGGCCGCTATTCCGTTGGGTGGCTATGTAAAGATGCTGGATGAGCGCGAAGGTGACGTCCCGCCTGAGTTACTTGATCAGTCGTTCAATCGCAAGTCGGTCCAGCAGCGCATTGCCATTGTGGCGGCTGGTCCGGTGGCGAATTTCTTGCTTGCGCTGCTGTTCTTCTGGGTTGTGGCGATGCTGGGCAGCCAGCAGGTGCGCCCGGTTATCGGTGCAGTCGAGGCGGGTAGCCTGGCTGATCTCGCTGGTTTGCAGGCAGGGCAGGAGATTATTGCGGTAGATGGCGAGCCGACGACGGGGTGGGCTGCGGTCAATCTGCAACTGGTTAGCCGCTTGGGTGAGAGTGGTCGTTTGGATCTGGTGGTGCGCGAGCCTGGTTCTTCGATCGACAGTGCGCGACAGATCGCGCTGGATAACTGGTTGCGCGGTGCTGATGAGCCGGACCCTATCGCCTCCTTGGGTATTCGTCCTTGGCGTCCGGTCCTGCAGCCGGTGTTGGCGCAGCTGGACCCCGAAGGCCCAGCCTTTGCTGCGGGTTTGCAGGTCGGTGATCGCCTGCTGGCGCTCGACGGTCAGTCGCTGGCCGATTGGCAGCAGTTGGTGGATCAGGTCCGTGGTTTGCCGGGTAAAAAAGTCACCCTGTTGGTTGAGCGTCAAGGCCAGCAGTTGGATGTGCCGTTAACCTTGGCTGCGCGTGGCGAAGGCAAAGTGCTCAGCGGTTACCTGGGTGCGGGCGTCGCGGGTGGGCAATGGCCGCCTGAGATGTTGCGCGAAGTCAGCTACGGCCCTCTGGAGGCCATCGCTGTAGGTGCCAAAAATACCTGGACAATGAGCGTTCTGACCCTTAATTCCCTGAAGAAAATGCTGTTTGGCGAGCTCTCGGTAAAAAACTTGAGCGGGCCGATAACCATTGCTAAAGTGGCGGGCGCTTCTGCTGAGTCGGGGTTGAGTGATTTTCTTAAATTTCTCGCCTATCTGAGCATTAGTCTGGGGGTTCTTAATTTGCTGCCTATACCCGTGCTGGATGGCGGGCATCTGCTTTTTTATCTAGTCGAGTGGGCGCGTGGTCGTCCTCTTTCGGATCGGATACAGGGTTGGGGTATGCAGATCGGCATCAGTTTGGTGGTTGGGGTGATGTTGCTGGCCCTGATAAACGACTTGGGTCGGCTGTAACCGTCACTGAATTACGCTCTCCTTATGTGCCAAAAGTGTCGCTTAAAGCGGCAGATTTTTTATTGTCAGTTGAAATAAGAAAGGACTTCATGAAACGTCTGCTGCTACCTGCGGTGCTTGCCGCACTGATGATCACCGAAGTTCACGCCGAGTCCTTCACCATTTCCGATATCCGGGTCACTGGCCTGCAACGCGTTTCTGCGGGCAGTGTGTTCGGTGCCTTGCCCCTGAATGTGGGTGCACAAGCGGATGACCGCGCATTGGTCGAAGCCACTCGCGAGCTGTTCAAAACCGGTTTCTTTCAGGACATTCAGCTCGGACGTGAGGGCAACGTACTGGTTATTGCGGTCGTTGAACGTCCGTCGATCTCCGGTATCGAGATTGAAGGTAACAAGGCCATCAGTAGCGAAGACTTGCTCAAAGGCTTGAATCAATCCGGTCTGGCCGAAGGTGAGATTTTCCAGCGGGCAACTCTGGAGGGCGTGCGCAACGAATTGCAGCGCCAATACGTTGCTCAGGGCCGTTACTCAGCCGAAATTGAAGCTGAAGTGATTCCCCAGCCACGTAACCGTGTGGCGTTGAAGATCAATATCAATGAAGGCTCTGTTGCCGCTATCCAGCACATCAACGTGGTGGGCAACTCGGTCTTTTCTGATGAAGACCTGATCGATCTGTTCGAGTTGAAGACCACCAATTGGCTGTCGTTCTTCAAAAATGATGACAAGTACGCGCGTGAGAAACTCTCCGGCGACTTGGAGCGTCTGCGCTCCTACTACTTGGATCGCGGCTACATCAATATGGATATCAGCTCTACGCAGGTATCCATCACCCCAGACAAGAAACATGTGTATGTGACAGTCAACGTCGATGAAGGCGAGAAGTTCACTGTGCGTGAGGTCAAGCTCAGCGGTGAGCTGAAAGTGCCGGAAGAAGATGTTCGGGCGCTGTTGCTGGTGCAAGAAGGGCAGGTGTTCTCACGCAAAGTGATGACCACTACCTCCGAGCTGATCACCCGCCGTCTGGGTAACGAGGGTTATACCTTCGCCAACGTCAATGGCGTGCCAGAAGCTCATGATGATGGCACCGTATCTATTACCTTTGTGGTCGACCCGGGCAAACGTGCTTACGTTAACCGCATCAATTTCCGCGGTAACACCAAGTCTGAGGACGAAGTGCTGCGCCGTGAAATGCGCCAGATGGAAGGTGGTTGGGCGTCAACTTATCTGATCGACCAATCCAAGACCCGTCTAGAGCGCCTCGGCTACTTCAAGGAAGTAAACGTCGAAACGCCGCAGGTTCCTGGCACTGATGATCAGGTCGACGTTAATTACAGCGTTGAAGAGCAGGCGTCCGGCTCGATCACCGCAAGCGTTGGTTTTGCCCAAAACGCCGGTCTAATCCTTGGCGGTTCGATTACCCAAAACAACTTCCTCGGTACGGGTAACAAGGTCAGCGTCGGTCTGACCCGCAGCGAATACCAGAGCAACTACAACTTCGGTTTTGTTGACCCCTACTGGACGCCAGATGGTGTCAGCCTGGGTTATAACGCCTTCTTCCGTGAAACCGATTACGACGAGCTCGATACTGATGTATCCAGTTACTCGGTCGACAGCTACGGTGCTGGTGCCAGTATTGGCTACCCGATCAGCGATACGTCACGCCTAACCTATGGCCTGACCATTCAGAACGACAGTATCGGCACCGGTAATTACACGGTTGATGAGATCTACGACTTTATTGAGGAAGAGGGCGACAGCTACTTGAACGTCAAAGCCTCGATTGGTTGGTCCGAGTCGACCCTCAACCGTGGCGTGCTAGCTAATCGCGGGCACTCGCAGAGCCTGGTGTTCGAAACCACGGTGCCAGGCAGTGATTTGTCGTTCTTCAAGGTCGATTACCGCGGCCAGCTGTTCAAACCGTTGAGTGACACCTATACCTTGCGTCTGCACAGCCAGCTGGGCTTCGGCGATAGCTACGGTTCAACTTCCGAGTTACCGTTCTATGAGCATTATTACGCGGGTGGTTTTAACTCTGTCCGGGGCTTCAAGGACAGCAGTCTGGGGCCGCGCAGTACGCCAAGCGTTGCGCGCATCAACGGTGTGCCGAACTTTAATGAAGGTGCTGGCCCTGGTGATGACGGGCGTTACACAGACGACCAAGATCCGCTGCCATTTGGCGGTAACGTTCTGATTCAAGGGGGGGTTGAGCTGCTATTCCCTATGCCGTTCGTCAAGGATCAACGTTCTTTGCGCACAGCACTGTTCTGGGATGTGGGTAATGTGTTTGACACCAGCTGCGGCAAGTCTCAGGGCGATTGCGGCAGCATTGATCCGGGTAACTTGGCCAGCTCCGTGGGTGTCGGTTTAACTTGGATCACCGCACTGGGCCCGTTGAGCTTTAGTTTGGCCATGCCTCTCGTCAAACCAGACGATGCCGATACGCAGATTTTCCAGTTCTCTCTCGGTCAGACGTTCTAAGCGTCGGATTATTGAATACCAACAGTTTTTCAGGAGTTGCACCGTGCGTAAGTTGACTCAACTGGTTTTGTTAAGTGTTGCCCTGCTGGCGACTCCGGCCTTTGCCGAGATGAAAGTAGCAATATTGAACTATCAAATGGCCTTGCTTGAATCTGATGCTGCTAAGCGTTATGCCGTGGATGCCGAGAAGAAATTCGGCCCACAGCTGAGCAAGCTGAAAACCTTGGAAAGCGATGCCAAGCGTATTCAGGACCGTCTAGTCAAAGATGGCGATAAAATGCAGACCGCTGAGCGTGAGCGCCTGGAACTTGAATTCAAGCAAAAAGCCCGTGATTTCCAGTTTCAGTCCAAAGAGCTGAATGAGTCCAAAGCTGTGGCTGATCGCGAAATGCTGAAAAAACTCAAGCCGAACCTGGACAAGGCCGTGGAAGAAGTGATCAAGAGCGGTAACTTCGATCTGGTGCTGGAGCGTGGTGCGGTGATTGATGTCAAACCTCAGTTCGACATCACTCGCCAGGTTATCGAGCGTATGAATCAGCTGCGCTGATCATGAGTGCAACAGTTTTTACCCTGGGTCAGTTGGCCGAGCGTCTGGGTGCCACCTTGCGTGGCACTGCGGATAAGCCAATTACCGGCTTAGCCACACTGCAAGAGGCTGGGCCTGATCAGCTAAGCTTTTTGGCCAACGCTCAGTACCGTAAGTTTCTCCCCAGCTGCCAGGCTGGCGCGGTGTTGTTGACTGCTGGTGATGCCGACGGTTATGTCGGCAATGCGCTGGTCGTTGCTAATCCTTATCTGGCGTATGCCGAGCTCTCCCATCTGTTCGATCGCAAGCCCAAGGCTTTGCCTGGCGTGCACCCCACTGCGGTGGTGGCGGCCGATGCGCAGATTGATCCGGCTGCCAGTATTGGCGCGTATGCGGTGATCGAAAGTGAGGCGCACATTGCCGCTGGCGTAACCGTCGGTGCGCAGTGCGTTGTCGGTGCCCGTTCGGTGATCGGTGAGGGTGGTTGGTTGGCCCCGCGGGTGACGCTGTATCACGATGTGCGTATCGGTAAGCGCGTGGTCATTCAATCCGGCGCGGTCATTGGCGGTGAAGGCTTCGGCTTTGCTAATGAGAAAGGCGTTTGGCAGAAGATCGCTCAGATCGGTGGGGTGACCATTGGCGACGACGTCGAGATCGGCGCCAATACCACGGTGGATCGTGGCGCGTTGTCGGACACGCTGATCGGTAACGGCGTGAAACTGGATAACCAGATCATGATCGCGCACAACGTGCAGATCGGCGATAACACCGCTATGGCGGGTTGTGCGGGTATTTCCGGAAGCACCAAGATTGGCAAAAACTGCATGATCGCGGGCGGCGTCGGCATGGTTGGGCATATCGAGGTGTGCGACAACGTGTTCGTCACGGGTATGACCATGGTCACCCGGTCGATTACCGAACCTGGCTCTTACTCGTCGGGTACCGCCATGCAGCCAGCGGCGGAATGGCGCAAGAGCGCGGCTCGGATTCGTCAGTTGGATGACATGGCGCGACGCCTGCAGCAGTTGGAAAAGCAGCTCGCCGCCGTGACCTCGGCGCCTGACATGCCATCTGATGCCTGAGCCGGCACCTGCCGGCTTCTCTATTTTCTCTTACAGGCTTCTCTGCACATGATGGACATTAACCAGATTCGCGAATACTTGCCGCATCGCTACCCATTCCTGCTGGTGGATCGGGTGGCTGAGCTGGATCTTGAGGGCAAGCGCATTCGTGCTTTCAAGAATGTCAGCATCAATGAGCCGTTCTTCAACGGGCACTTTCCTGAGCACCCGATCATGCCTGGTGTGTTGATCATCGAGGCGATGGCCCAGGCTGCCGGTATTCTTGGCTTCAAGATGATGGATCTGAAACCGTCTGACGGCACCCTGTATTACTTTGTGGGTTCCGACAAGCTACGCTTTCGTCAACCCGTGGTGCCGGGTGATCAGTTGATTCTCGAAGCCCATTACTTGAGCAGCAAGCGCAGCATCTGGAAGTTTGCGTGTAAAGCCAGCGTCGACGGCAAGGAAGTCTGCTCGGCAGAAATTATTTGTGCGGAACGCAAACTATGAGTTTGATTGACCCTCGCGCCATCATCGACCCCAGTGCCAAGTTGGCCGACGACGTTGTCGTTGGCCCATGGTCGATAGTCGGGGCCGAAGTCGAAATTGGCGAGGGTACAGTGATCGGCCCCCATGTGATTCTCAAGGGGCCGACCCAGATCGGTAAACACAACCGCATCTATCAGTTTTCCTCGGTGGGTGAAGACACCCCCGACCTCAAGTACCAGGGCGAGGCGACTCGCCTGGTGATTGGTGACCATAACGTGATCCGTGAGGGTGTCACCATCCATCGCGGTACCGTACAGGACCGCAGTGAAACCACCCTTGGCGATCACAATCTGATCATGGCCTATGCCCATATCGGTCATGACAGCGTCATTGGTAATCACTGCATTTTGGTCAATAACACGGCGCTGGCCGGACATGTGTGGGTGGATGACTGGGCTATTTTGTCTGGTTACACCTTGGTCCATCAGTTTTGCCATATCGGTGCGCACAGCTTCTCTGGCATGGGCACGGCGATTGGTAAGGACGTTCCGGCGTTCGTCACCGTATTTGGTAATCCGGCTGAAGCGCGCAGCATGAACTTCGAAGGCATGCGCCGTCGTGGTTTTAGCAGCGATGCAATCGCCGCCTTGCGCCGTGCCTACAAGATTGTTTATCGCCAAGGGCTAACCGTAGAGCAGGCAATGGCTGAGTTGGCCGAGTCGTGCGCAGAATTCCCCGAAGTCGCAATTTTTCGCGACTCTATCCAGGCTTCCAGCCGCGGCATAACCCGATAATTTATGACTGACCTGATGCGTGTCGCGCTGGTCGCCGGCGAGGCGTCTGGCGATATTCTCGGCGCGGGCCTGATGCAGGCCCTTAAAACCCAATACCCACAGATCGAATTTATCGGCATCGGTGGCCCGCTGATGCAGGCCCAGGGGCTGAACTCCTATTTCCCGATGGAGCGCTTATCGGTGATGGGCTTGGTCGAGGTGTTGGGGCGTCTTCCCGAGTTGCTGGCGCGACGCAAGCGTCTGATCAATACCCTAATCGAGGCCAAGCCGGATGTGTTTATCGGCATCGATGCGCCGGATTTCAACCTGACCCTTGAGCTCAAGTTGCGTCAGGCCGGAATCAAAACGGTGCATTACGTCAGCCCATCCGTATGGGCCTGGCGGCAGAAGCGCGTGTTGAAGATTCGTGACGCCTGCGACTTGATGCTGACCCTGTTCCCGTTTGAGGCGCAGTTCTACCAAGACCATCAGGTACCGGTGCGGTTTGTCGGTCACCCGCTGGCCGACACCATTCCACAGCAGGCGGATCGTGCTGCGGCGCGTGAGGCGCTGAACTTAGCGCATGAGCAACCGGTGGTAGCGTTAATGCCTGGCAGTCGTGGCGGTGAAGTGTCGCGCCTGGGCAGTCTGTTTCTTGATGCGGCGGTGCGGTTGCGCACTTTGCGCCCAGGTATCCAGTTTGTCTTGCCATGCTCCAGCCCCGAACGCCGTGCACAGCTTGAGCAGATGCTAGTAGGCCGTGATTTGCCACTGACCTTGCTCAATGGTCGCTCTCATGAGGCGCTGGCTGCCTGTGATGCGGTGCTGATCGCTTCTGGTACGGCGACTCTTGAAGCCCTGCTGTACAAGCGGCCGATGGTGGTGGCTTACAAGGTTGCGCCATTAACCTACCGCATTCTCAAACGCCTAGTGACCAGTGCTTATATTTCCCTGCCGAATCTGCTGGCCGAGCGTTTGCTGGTGCCTGAAATGATCCAGGATGCGGCCACCCCCGAAGCGCTGGCGCAGTTGCTAGCACCGCTGCTGGATGGCGGTACAGTGCAAACCGAAGGCTTTGATGTGATTCATCGGGCATTACGCCGTGATGCCTCAGTGCAAGCCGCTCAGGCAGTGTTGCAGCTGGTTGGGCGCAACTGATGCAACTTGGACTGGATTTCACCTTGGTGCAGGAGCTGGTTGCCGGGGTTGATGAAGTGGGGCGTGGTCCGCTCTGCGGTGCAGTGGTGACGGCGGCGGTAATTCTTGATCCGGCGCGGCCGATTCTGGGTCTGAACGACTCAAAAAAGCTGACTGAGGCGCGCCGCGAAAAGCTCTTCGACGAGATCTGCGAGAAGGCCCTGGCTTGGTGTATTGCCCGCGCCGAGGTAGAGGAAATCGATAAGCTGAATATCCTCCACGCCACCATGCTGGCCATGCAGCGCGCGGTCGAGGGCCTGAGTGTGACGCCCAAATTAGCGCTAATTGATGGCAACCGCTGCCCTGTATTGCAGGTGCCTAGCGCCGCCGTGATCAAGGGTGATAGTCAGGTGCCGGCGATTGCTGCCGCATCAATTCTGGCCAAGGTCAGCCGCGACCGCGAGATGCAGCTGCTCGATGCGCAGTACCCTGGTTATGGCATAGCCGGACACAAGGGTTATCCGACCCCAGTGCACCTTGAAGCACTGCGTCGCCTGGGGCCGACTCCAATTCACCGGCGCTCGTTCGGCCCGGTCAAGGCGCTGTTGGAGACGTAGGATGGGCTGAGGCGCTTGCGCCGATACCCATCCTGTCGCGCGATGGGTATTGCTGCGCTCAACCTATCCTACTTGCTGTTGTTTAAACCTTGGCCCGGTACAATCCGGGCCTTATCGTTTTTGTGTTTTGTATAGGACTGCCATGACCGCCTCGTTCGTCCACCTGCGTTTGCACACCGAGTATTCCCTGGTCGACGGTCTGGTGCGGGTCAAACCATTGATCAAATCAGTGGCGGCGGCCGGTATGCCGGCGGTGGCGGTCACCGACATGAGCAATATGTGTTCGTTGGTGAAGTTCTATAAGGCGGCCATGGGCGGTGGTATCAAACCGATCTGCGGTGCCGATATCTGGTTGGCGAGTGCTGAAGAAGACGGCCCACTGAGCCGTATGACCCTGTTGGCAATGAATGCCAAGGGTTACCGCAACCTCACCGAGCTGGTTTCGCGTGGCTGGAGCGAAGGGCAGAGCAATGATCTGGTGATCATTCAGCGTGACTGGGTCAAAGCCGCAGCCGAAGGCCTAATTGCCCTGTCCGGCGCCAAGGAGGGTGAGGTGGGGCATGCCTTGCTCGGTGGTGAGTCAGCGGTGGCCGAAGCCTTGCTGCGTGAGTGGATGGCGGTGTTCCCGGAGCGTTTCTACCTGGAAGTGCAGCGCACCAATAGGGTCAACGATGAAGAGCATGTTCATGCGGCTGTAGCGTTGGCCGACAAGCTCGGCGCGCCGTTGGTGGCGACCAACGATGTACGCTTTATCAAAGAAGATGACTTTGCCGCCCACGAAACCCGTGTGTGCATCGGCGAGGGCCGCAGCCTGGATGACCCGCGTCGGTTGCGTACCTATTCCGATCAGCAATACCTAAAAACCCCTGAGGAAATGGCCGAGCTGTTCAGTGACCTGCCCGAGGCGCTGGAAAACACTATCGAAATTGCCAAGCGCTGCAATATCGAGGTGCAGCTGGGCAAGTACTTCCTGCCGGACTTCCCCGTGCCTGACGGCCTGACCATGGACGAGTACTTCCGCCAAGTCTCCTTCGAGGGGCTGGAGGAGCGTCTGGCCGTGCTTTGGCCGAAAGACACCACACCGAACTATGAAGAGAAGCGTCAGGTATACATTGATCGGTTGAATTTCGAGCTGGATATCATCATCCAGATGGGCTTTCCCGGTTACTTTCTGATCGTAATGGACTTCATCAAGTGGGCGAAGAATAACGGCGTGCCGGTGGGCCCAGGCCGTGGCTCAGGTGCCGGTTCGCTGGTGGCCTATGTGCAGAAGATCACCGACCTCGATCCGCTGGCCTATGACCTGCTGTTCGAACGTTTTCTCAATCCGGAACGGGTATCCATGCCCGACTTTGACGTCGACTTCTGCATGGACGGCCGTGACCGCGTCATCGACTACGTAGCGGAGAAATACGGCCGTAATGCGGTCAGTCAGATCATCACCTTCGGTACCATGGCGGCCAAGGCGGTGGTGCGTGACGTGGCGCGGGCGCAGGGCAAGTCCTACGGACTGGCCGATCGTTTGTCGAAGATGATCCCCTTCGAAGTCGGCATGACCCTGGAAAAAGCCTACGAGATGGAGGAGCCGCTGCGCGACTTCCTCAAGGTTGACGAAGATGCCCGGGAAATCTGGGAAATGTCGCTCAAGCTCGAAGGCATCTGCCGCGGTACCGGTAAGCATGCCGGTGGTGTGGTGATCGCGCCGACCAAACTGACAGACTTTTCGCCGATTGCCTGTGATGACGAGGGCGGTGGCCTGGTTACCCAGTTCGATAAAGATGATGTGGAATCTGCCGGTCTGGTGAAGTTCGACTTCCTCGGTCTGCGGACTCTGACGATCATCAAGTGGGCGATGGAAACCATCAACCGCGAGCAAGCCAAGCAGGGCTTGCCGGATTTGAACATCGATTTTATCCCGCTGGATGACAAGCCGACCTACCAGATGCTGCAACGTGCCGAGACCACGGCGGTGTTCCAGCTTGAATCGCGGGGCATGAAAGAGCTGATCAAAAAGCTCAAGCCGGACTGTCTGGAGGACATGATCGCCTTGGTGGCGCTGTTCCGTCCGGGTCCGTTGCAGTCGGGCATGGTGGACGACTTTATCAACCGCAAACACGGCCGCGAGCCGATTTCCTACCCGCATCAAGACTATCAATATGCGGGTTTGGAACCGGTGCTCAAACCGACTTACGGCATCATCCTGTATCAGGAACAGGTGATGCAGATTGCTCAGGTGATGGCCGGCTATACCCTCGGTGGTGCGGACATGCTGCGCCGGGCCATGGGTAAGAAAAAGCCTGAAGAAATGGCCAAGCAGCGTGGCGGTTTTATCGAGGGCTGCACGAACAACGGCATCGACGCGAACCTGTCGGGCAACATTTTCGACCTGGTGGAAAAGTTCGCCGGCTACGGCTTTAACAAGTCGCACTCAGCGGCTTATGGCCTGCTTTCGTATCAGACCGCCTGGCTTAAAGCGCACCACTCGGCGGCCTTTATGGCGGCGGTGTTGTCGGCGGACATGCACAACACCGACAAGGTCGTGACCCTGATCGAGGAGTGCCGCAGCATGAAGCTGCGCCTCGATGCGCCGGATGTGAATGTCTCCGAGTTCAAGTTCACGGTTAATAACGAAGGCTGGATTATTTATGGCCTAGGTGCGATCAAGGGGGTCGGCGAGGGGCCGGTCGAGGCGATCGTCGAGGCGCGCCAAGCAGGTCCGTTCAAGGATTTGTTCGATTTCTGTTCGCGGGTTGACCTCAAACGCATCAATAAGCGCACGCTGGAAGCGCTGATTCGCAGCGGTGCGCTGGACCGTCTCGGTCCGCACTTTCATGAAGAGCTGAAGGCCTACAAAGCCAATATCGACCGTAATCGCGCGGTGCTGCTGACGGCGATGGAAGAAGCGGTGCAGGCGGCTGAGCAGACCGCGCGCAGCCACGATAGCGGCCATATGGATCTGTTTGGCGGCGTGTTTGCTGATACCGAGGCCGATGTTTATCGCAATCACTTGCGCGCCCGTGAGCTGACGCTTAAAGAGCGTCTCAAGGGCGAGAAAGACACCCTCGGCCTGTACCTTACTGGTCACCCGATTGATGAGTACGAAGGCGAGGTACGGCGTTTTGCCCGCCAGCGTATCGTCGACCTTAAAGCGGCGCGTGGTGATCAGACCATTGCTGGGCTGGTGGTCAATCTGCGGGTGATGAAAAACAAGAAGGGCGACAAGATGGGCTTTATCACCCTTGATGATCGCTCCGGGCGCATTGAGGCTTCGTTGTTCGCTGAAGCGTTCAACAGTGCGCAAGCACTGTTGCAGACCGATGCCCTGGTGGTGGTCGAGGGCGAGGTGAGCAACGACGATTTTTCCGGCGGCCTGCGTCTGCGCGCCAAACGGGTGATGAGCCTGGAAGAGGCGCGTACCGGTCTGGCCGACAGCCTGCGTCTGAAAGTCGCCAGCAACGTCTTGCAGGGCGACCGTCTGCGTTGGCTGGCGGATTTGTGCGGCAAGCACAAAGGCGCGTGTCCGATTACCGTTGATTACAGCGGTAACGATGCCAAGGCACTGTTGCAGTTCGGCGAAGGTTGGCGAATCGAACCGGCGGACAGCCTGATTCAGGCATTGCGTGACCAGTTCGGTAAAGACAACGTCTTTTTGCACTACCGCTGATTTGCGAGGCCTAGGCTTCGCCGATTGGTCCTGATGCCCAACGGGTTCTGCATTGAAGGCTTTCGTGCAGAACCGGGTGTCGACCTGAATGCGCCTACTGCTATAAGGTAGGCGCGATAACGGATACAGCTCCCGGCCACTTGGCCGTCGACGCAAGACGGATGACTATGAACCCGAATTTTCTCGATTTCGAACAGCCGATCGCCGACCTGCAAGCCAAGATCGAAGAGCTTCGCCTGGTCGGTAACGACAACTCGTTGAACATCAATGATGAAATCGCCCGCCTGCAGGATAAGAGCAGCACCCTGACCGAAAGCATTTTCGGCAACCTGAGCAGCTGGCAGATCGCCCAGTTGGCGCGCCACCCGCGTCGCCCTTACACCCTGGATTACGTGCAACACATCTTTACCGAATTCGATGAGCTGCATGGCGACCGGCATTTCTCCGATGACGCCGCTCTGGTCGGCGGTGTTGCCCGTCTGGACGGTGAACCGGTGATGGTCATCGGCCACCAGAAAGGCCGCGAGATTCGTGAAAAAGTACGCCGTAACTTCGGCATGCCGCGCCCTGAAGGCTATCGCAAAGCCTGTCGTTTGATGGAAATGGCTGAGCGTTTCAAGATGCCGATCCTGACTTTTATCGACACGCCGGGCGCCTACCCGGGTATCGACGCTGAAGAGCGCAACCAAAGCGAAGCGATTGCCTGGAACCTAAGGGTGATGGCGCGGCTGAAGACGCCAATCATCGCCACCGTGATTGGTGAGGGTGGTTCGGGCGGCGCGTTGGCGATTGGCGTGTGTGATCAGCTCAACATGCTGCAGTACTCCACCTACTCAGTCATTTCGCCGGAAGGTTGCGCCTCGATACTGTGGAAAACTGCAGAAAAGGCGCCGGATGCTGCTGAGGCCATGGGCATTACCGCTGAACGCCTGAAAGGTTTGGGTATTGTCGATCAGGTCATTGGTGAGCCACTCGGTGGCGCACACAGCGACCCGGCTGCGGCTGCCGAGTCAGTGCGTCAGGCGTTGCGGACGCAGTTGGAAATGCTCAAGACCTTCGATACCGATACGTTGCTCAAGCGTCGTTATGACCGTTTGATGAGCTACGGCATCGCTTAGCAGGCCGTTGAAACACTACCTGCGTTGCCAATACTGCGTTAGAAGTGGCCTCAAAATGCTCATGTACAGCTCGTACACTCCGCTTTTTCGGTCGCTTCTGCCTTGTATTGGCTGCCTCGCCTACATGTTTAAACGGTCTGCAGCATGAGCCTGAGCGCCAGGCTGCTGGGATCTCTAGCGCCCTGGCGCGCAGCGCCGGCTTGGCACATCGCCTTGTCTGGCGGGCTGGATTCCACGGTGTTGTTGCATTTGCTGGCCGGCCTCGCGCAACGTGAGGCGTTGCCGCCACTTTGCGCCATTCATATTCATCACGGTCTGCAGGCTGCGGCTGATGCCTGGCCGGCACATTGCCGTGAGTTGTGTGCGGCCTTGTCCGTGCCGTTGCACATCGAGCATGTGCAGGTTGCTCCGGGTGCCAGCCTTGAACGTGCCGCACGCGATGCTCGCTACGGCGCTTTTGCAACGGCGCTGGGTGTTGATGAGGTGTTGCTGACTGCACAGCACCGTGATGATCAGGCGGAAACCTTGTTGTTTCGCTTGTTACGCGGCGCGGGGGTGCAGGGCTTATCCGCTATGCCCGCGCAGCGCGTGTTGGGGGCGGGGCAGTTGGTGCGGCCATTGCTGAATTGCTCGCGTGCCGAATTACAGGCCTATGCCACTGCCCATCGCTTGAGGTGGGTCGATGATCCGTCGAATACCGATGAGCGTTTCTCGCGCAATTATCTACGCCGTCAGGTGTTGCCTGCACTGCTCAGTCGTTGGCCGCAGGCCGGTGCCAATATGGCCCGCAGTGCTGCGTACTTGAGTGAGGCGGGGCAGTTACTCGATGAGCTGGCGCAGCAAGATCTGGCTGGCGCTGAAGTGGCGGCCGAGCTCGCCTGGTTGCCTGTGCCAAGCCTGGCGTTGCCTGCGCTGCGCGGTCTAGGTGAGGCGCGTCAGCGAAATGCGCTGCGTTACTGGCTGCGCCCGTTCACGACCATGCCCGACAGCGGGCATTGGGCCGGTTGGCAGGCGTTACGTGAGGCGGCTGCGGATGCGTCCCCCGTCTGGCGTCTGGCCGAGGGCGAATTGCGTCGTGGCGATGAACGCCTATGGTGGTTAAGCGGAGACTGGTTGCGTACGCCGCCGCGTTTGGCGCAGCCAGTGTGTGCGGAGCAGATTGTGCAACTACCCGGTAATGGCCATGTGCAGATTCGCGGCGCGCTGCCGGCGGGCAACTGGCAGCTGGCCTATCGCCAGGGCGGCGAGCAGATGCTGTTGGCAGGGCGTGGGCGGCGCGATCTGAAACGTGTGCTCAACGAACGGCGGCTGCCGACCTTTGTGCGTGATCGCTTGCCATTGTTGCTGCTGGACGGCCAAGTTATGGCATTGGCCAACCTGTCAGGTTTGCACGGTCCAGCCGATGGCCGTTGGCAATTACATTGGCAGCCGCCGACCAGCGATCAAGGTTTGAGCTGATAAGCCCTTTCCGGTAGACTACGCTCCCGTCTTACTAGTGCTTTTGTTGACTCCCTTGGGAATCGGCAGGGCTAGCTTATTGCAGTGTGTTGCAGCAAGTGGCTTGGGTACTCCTTCGCTTTCCCCGGCGGCACTGACCGCTTAAACGCAGACTTCTAGGGTTTTTCATGACGCGCTACATATTCGTCACGGGTGGTGTTGTTTCTTCCTTGGGGAAAGGCATCGCCTCGGCTTCATTGGCGGCTATCCTGGAGGCGCGGGGCCTGAAGGTCACGATGCTCAAGCTGGATCCCTACATCAACGTCGATCCGGGCACCATGAGCCCGTTCCAGCACGGTGAGGTGTTCGTCACTCACGATGGCGCTGAGACTGACCTTGATCTGGGCCACTACGAGCGGTTTATCCGCACCACGATGACCAAGAGCAACAACTTCACCACCGGTCGCGTCTACGAAGACGTGCTGCGCCGCGAGCGCCGTGGTGATTACCTGGGTGCGACCATTCAGGTCATCCCGCACATCACCGACGAAATCAAGCGCCGCATCATCAAGGGTGCGGGCGACGCTGATGTAGCCATGGTCGAGATCGGCGGCACGGTGGGTGACATCGAATCGCAGCCGTTCCTCGAAGCCATCCGCCAGTTGCGCGTGGAAGTGGGTGCCAAGCGCGCCATGCTGATGCACCTGACCTTGGTGCCGTACATCGCCACCGCTGGCGAGACTAAAACCAAGCCTACTCAGCATTCGGTTAAAGAACTGCGTTCCATCGGCCTGCAGCCGGATGTGCTGATCTGCCGCTCCGATCACCCGATCGATATCTCCTCGCGGCGCAAGATCGCGCTGTTCACCAACGTTGAAGAGCGTGCGGTGATTTCCCTGGAAGACGTCGACACCATCTATAAGATTCCGGGTGTGCTGCATGCCCAGGGCCTGGATGATTTCGTCGTTGAGCGCTTTGGCCTGGAATGCAACGGTGCCGACCTGTCCGAGTGGGACCGTGTGGTGGATGCCAAACTCAATCCGGAACACGAAGTCACCATCGCCATGGTCGGTAAGTACATGGAGCTGCTGGATGCTTATAAGTCGCTGATCGAAGCGATGAGCCATGCCGGTATCCAGAACCGCACCAAGGTCAACCTGCGCTATATCGACTCTGAAGACATCGAGAACAAAGGCACTGGCCTGCTCGAAGGCGTAGATGCCATCCTGGTTCCGGGTGGCTTCGGTCTGCGCGGTGTGGAAGGCAAGATCAAGACCGTGCAATTCGCTCGTGAGAACAAAATTCCTTACCTGGGTATCTGCCTCGGCATGCAGGTGGCTGTGATCGAATTCGCCCGCAACGTGTTGGGCTGGACGGATGCTAACTCCACTGAATTCGACACCGCCAGTCAGCATCCCGTGGTCGGTTTGATCACCGAATGGCAGGACGCTACTGGTGTGACCGAACAGCGCACCGACGCCTCCGACTTGGGCGGTACCATGCGCCTGGGTGCCCAGGATTGCCAGTTGCTCAGCGGTTCGAGCGTGCACCAGTGCTATGACAAGGATGTAATCGTCGAGCGCCATCGTCATCGCTATGAAGTGAATAACAACTTGTTGCCGCAGCTGATCGAGGCTGGCCTCAAGGTTACCGGTCGCTCCGGCGACGGTGCATTGGTTGAAGTGGTCGAGGCACCTGAACATCCATGGTTTGTGGCCTGCCAGTTCCACCCGGAGTTCACCTCCACCCCGCGTGATGGCCACCCGTTGTTCAGTGGCTTTGTCAACGCGGCTCTGGCTCAGAAGGCGCGCAACGCATGACCCAGAAGACCATCAAAGTCGGCAGCATTGAAATCGCCAACGACAAACCCTTCGTGCTGTTCGGTGGGATCAACGTTATTGAGTCCCGCGATCTGGCTATGCGCGCTTGTGAAGAGTACGTGCGTGTCACCGAGAAACTCGGTATCCCCTATGTATTCAAGGCCAGCTTCGACAAGGCTAATCGCTCGTCCGTGACCTCGTTCCGTGGCCCTGGCCTGGAAGAAGGCATGAAGGTCTTTGAAGAGATCAAAAAAACCTTCGGCGTACCGGTGATCACCGATGTGCATGAGCCTGAGCAGGCTCAGCCTGTGGCCGATGTCTGCGACATCATTCAGTTGCCGGCCTTTCTTTCACGGCAGACCGATCTGGTGGTGGCTATGGCCAAGACCGGCGCGGTGATCAACATCAAGAAAGCCCAGTTTCTCGCGCCCCAGGAAATGAAGCACATCCTGGCCAAGTGCAAAGAAGCGGGTAATGACCAGCTGATTCTTTGCGAGCGCGGCAGTTCCTTCGGGTACAACAACCTGGTGGTGGATATGCTCGGCTTCGGCATCATGAAGCAGACCAACTATCCGGTGTTTTTCGATGTGACCCATGCGTTACAAACGCCGGGCGGTCGCGCCGATTCGGCGGGTGGACGCCGTGCCCAGGTCACTGATTTGGCTAAAGCGGGCATGAGCCAAGGCCTAGCCGGCTTGTTCCTCGAAGCCCATCCGGACCCGGACAATGCCAAATGTGACGGCCCTTGTGCCCTGCGTTTGGATAAGTTGGAGCCGTTCCTCACTCAGCTCAAACAGCTGGATGATTTGATCAAGAGTTTTGCGCCGATTGAGACTGCCTGAAACGGTCATTCTCCGGTAAAGTGCGGGCTGTATACAATCTGACTAAATATTCAGTACATGTTGCGCGCCGGAGTAGCCTCCCGCGCGCAATATGAGTGCAACTCGGTACTACCCTTTTCGTCAATTTTTTGGAGTGCTACACGCAATGGCAAAGATCGTCGACATCAAAGGCCGTGAGGTTCTCGATTCCCGTGGTAACCCGACTGTGGAAGCCGATGTAATTCTCGACGGCGGCATTATGGGCAGCGCCTGCGCGCCGTCCGGTGCCTCCACCGGTTCGCGTGAAGCGCTGGAATTGCGTGATGGCGACAAGAGCCGTTACTTGGGCAAGGGCGTACTGAAAGCCGTGGCCAATATCAATGGCCCGATCCGCGATTTGCTGCTGGGTAAAGATGCCATTGACCAGAAAGCTCTGGATTTGGCGATGATTGCCCTCGACGGTACCGAGAACAAAGGCTCCCTGGGTGCCAACGCCATCCTCGCTGTGTCCTTGGCTGCTGCCAAAGCGGCTGCTCAGGCTAAAGGCGTACCGTTGTATGCACACATCGCTGACCTGAACGGCACGCCAGGCGTTTACTCGATGCCGGTACCGATGATGAACATCATCAACGGTGGTGAGCATGCCGATAACAACGTCGACATCCAAGAGTTCATGGTGCAGCCGGTTGGCGCCAAGACCTTCTCCGATGCACTGCGTATGGGCACTGAGATTTTCCACCACCTCAAAGCGGTGCTGAAGGCCCGTGGCCTGAGCACCTCGGTGGGTGATGAAGGTGGTTTCGCGCCAAACCTGGCGTCCAACGAAGACGCTCTGGCGGCTATCGCTGAAGCTGTGGCCAATGCCGGTTACACCCTGGGTGATGACGTCACCCTGGCTCTGGACTGCGCTTCCAGCGAGTTCTTCAAAGAGGGTAAGTACGACCTGGCTGGCGAAGGCAAAGTCTTCGATGCTGCAGGTTTTGCTGACTACCTGGCCGGTTTGTCCGAGCGTTACCCGATCATCTCCATCGAAGACGGTATGGATGAGTCCGACTGGGCTGGCTGGAAAATCCTCACCGACAAGATCGGCAGCAAGGTGCAGCTGGTCGGCGACGACCTGTTCGTCACCAACACCAAGATTCTCAAGCGCGGTATCGATGAGTCGATCGGCAACTCGATCCTGATCAAATTCAATCAGATCGGCACTCTGACCGAGACCCTGGAAGCCATCCAGATGGCCAAGGCGGCAGGTTACACCGCGGTGATCTCGCACCGTTCCGGTGAGACCGAAGACAGCACCATCGCCGACCTGGCTGTAGGTACTGCGGCTGGTCAGATCAAGACCGGTTCGTTGTGCCGTTCGGATCGCGTGTCCAAGTACAACCAGTTGTTGCGTATCGAAGAGCAGCTTGGTGCTAAAGCTCCGTACAAAGGCCGCGGCGAGTTCAGTGGCTAAACGCTACTGCGCTTGATACTACAGCGTTAAAAATCAGGCTTGGCATGCGCGTTTACTGCAGTAAACTTCGCCGCCCGCCTGATCTTGCCTTCTCTAGGGTCGCGATGTTTTCAGCGATCACTCAAGGCATGGTAAAAGGGGCGGCGTGAGTCGCCCCTTTTTTCGTTCGGAAGCTTTTTTGGTTATGCGCACTAATTTCTACTGGGTGTTTATCGTGCTGATTGCCGTGCTGGCAGGCTTGCAATATCGCCTGTGGGTCGGTGATGGTAGCTTGGCGCAGGTGACCCAGTTGCAGCAGCAGATCGCCGATCAACAGGGCGAAAATCAGCAGCTGCAGGAGCGCAACCGAATTCTTGAAGCGGAAGTGCTGGAACTGAAAAGCGGCATGGAAACCGTCGAAGAGCGTGCGCGGCACGAGCTGGGCATGCTTAAAGAGGGTGAAACCCTCTATCAGTTGGCTGAATGAATACCCCCGCGTTACCCCCTTTCTGGGCCTTGCTCCCGGCCGCCGGCATCGGCAGCCGCATGCGCGCCGATCGGCCCAAGCAGTATCTGCAGTTGGCCGGTAAAAGCATTATCGAACACACCCTGGCCTGCTTTCTTGAGCACCCGCAGTTGCGCGCGGTGGTGGTCAGCCTGGCGGTGGACGATCCTTATTGGCCGAGTCTTGCGTGCGCCAACGACCCGCGTATTCAGCGCGCCGCTGGTGGTGCCGAACGTGCTGACTCGGTGTTGAGTGGCCTGCTACGCCTGACCGAATTGGGCGCGCAAGAACAGGATTGGGTGCTGGTGCACGATGCCGCACGGCCCAATCTGGCGCGTAGCGACCTGGATCTGTTGCTCAGTGAACTGGCCGATGATCCGGTGGGTGGCCTGCTTGCCGTGCCTGCTCGCGATACGCTCAAGCGTGCGGGTGCTGATGGTCGGGTACGGAGCACGGTGGATCGTTCGGCCATCTGGCAGGCTTTTACTCCGCAGATGTTCCGTCTAGGTGAATTGCAGCGTGCGCTGGCTGATGCCTTGCTTGCTGGTGTGGCAATTACCGATGAAGCCTCGGCTATCGAATGGGCCGGGCAAGCGCCACGGCTGATTGAGGGGCGTTCGGATAATATTAAGGTCACTCGTCCTGAAGACCTGCTGAGTCTCAATCGACTTTGGCAGGGCCGTTCCTAGCAGGTCTCCTGCCGATATTCACTGCGCTGCGCCAACCCCTGTTTAAGAAAATCCACCAACTGCCGCACCTTGGGTGACAGGTGGCGTTGCTGCGGGTAGAGCGCCCACACGGCGGTGTCCGGCGGCTGCTGGTTATCGAGCAGCGACACCAGTGCGCCGCTGCGCAAGTGTTCCAGCACGTAGTAATCCGGCAGCTGACACAGGCCAATCCCACGCAACGCCGCTTCCAGCACCGCCTGGCCGCTGTTGCACCGCCAGTTGCCCTGTATGCGCTGCAACGTGTCGCGGCCATGCAACTGAAAGCTCCACTGATCCGAGCTGCCGATCAGGCAGTTGTGCCGGCTCAGTTCGGACAGCGAATGCGGCCGGCCATAGCGCTGCAAATAGCTCGGCGCAGCACACAGGTACATCTGCCGCGGAGCCAGGCGAGTGGCTACCAGGCGTGAGTCCTGTAAGCGACCCAGGCGTATAGCCAGGTCGAGGCCGTCATGCAGCAGGTCGAGGGCGCGGTTGCTCAGCTCAATGTCGACCCGTAGTTGAGGGTGTTGCACCATAAAATCGGTGACCAACGGCACAATAAAACGCTCGCCGTAGGCCACCGCGCAGGTCATGCGCAGCAGGCCCTTGGGCTCGCTGCCCAAGTCGCCCACGGCGCGCAGGGCTTCCTCGCGAGCATCCTGCAGGCGCTGACAATGTTGCAGAAAGGTTTGTCCTGCTTCAGTCAGCGCCACGCGGCGGGTGCTGCGGTAGAACAGGCGAGTTTGCAGGCGCTCTTCCAGGCGGGCGATCTGTCGGCTGACTTGCGATGACGACAGGCTCAGGCGTTCGGCGGCTGCCGTGAACTGGCCGCACTCGGCGACGGCGACAAATTCATCGAGGCCTTCCCAGCGGTTCATGACGGCTCCTTAAATAGGTGTTGCGGGCAGATTATCCCTGTATAGCAAGAATGTTTTGTTTTTTAGCTGATTATTCTATTCGTGGCACTGATCTACACTCTGCGCCACTGTTGAATCCGCTGGAGAGCGACCATGATCAAGTCTCGTGCTGCCGTAGCCTTTGCCCCCAATCAGCCGCTGCAAATTGTCGAAATCGACGTGGCGCCGCCCAAAGCCGGCGAAGTGTTGGTGCGTATTGTTGCCACTGGCGTCTGCCACACCGATGCCTACACCCTGTCTGGCGAAGATTCTGAGGGCGTATTTCCAGCGGTGTTGGGCCACGAAGGCGGCGGTATTGTTGAGGCTATTGGTGAGGGCGTGACCTCGGTACAGGTGGGTGACCATGTGATCCCGCTGTACACCGCCGAATGCCGAACCTGCAAATTCTGCACCTCCGGCAAGACCAACCTGTGCAGCTCGGTGCGCGCCACGCAGGGCAAGGGCGTGATGCCGGATGGCACCAGCCGCTTCTCCTACAAAGGCGAGCCGATCTATCACTACATGGGCTGCTCGACTTTCTCCGAATACACCGTGCTGCCGGAAGTGTCCCTGGCGGTCATCCCTAAAGAAGCACCGCTGGAAAAGGTCTGCCTGCTCGGTTGTGGCGTCACCACCGGCATCGGCGCCGTGCTGAATACAGCTAAAGTCGAAGAGGGTGCCACCGTGGCGATCTTCGGCCTCGGCGGCATCGGCCTAGCCGCGATAATCGGCGCGAAAATGGCCAAAGCCTCGCGCATCATCGCCATTGATATCAACCCGGCCAAGTTTGAAGTGGCCCGTGAACTGGGTGCCACCGATTTCATTAACCCGAAAGATTTCGCCAAGCCGATCCAAGAGGTCATTGTCGAGATGACCGATGGCGGTGTGGACTACTCCTTCGAGTGCATCGGCAATGTGCAATTGATGCGTGCGGCGCTGGAGTGCGCGCATAAGGGCTGGGGCGAGTCGGTGATTATCGGTGTGGCCGGTGCCGGTCAGGAAATCAGCACCCGTCCGTTCCAGCTGGTAACCGGGCGCGTCTGGCGCGGCTCGGCGTTCGGTGGGGTGAAAGGCCGTACCGAATTGCCAGGCTATGTTGAAAAGGCGCAGAAAGGCGAAATTCCGCTCGACACCTTCATTACCCACAATATGCCGCTGGAAGACATCAACAAGGCGTTTGAGCTGATGCATGAAGGCAAAAGCATCCGCACCGTTATTCACTTCTGAGGTCTGTCATGAACCTGGAAAATATTTCCTGTCAGAAGAGTGCGGGGGGGTGGCATAAACGCTACCGCCATCGTTCCACGGTGCTGGGCTGCGACATGGTGTTTGCCGTGTACCTGCCGCCGCAGGCGGAGCAGGGCGGCAAACTGCCGGTGTTGTACTGGTTGAGCGGGCTGACCTGCACCGATGAGAACTTTATGCAGAAGGCCGGCGCACACAAGCTGGCGGCCGAGCTGGGGATGATCATCGTCGCGCCGGACACCAGCCCGCGTGGCGCCGATGTGCCGGATGATCCGGATAAAGCCTGGGACTTTGGGCAGGGTGCCGGCTTTTACCTGAATGCCACCCAGGAGCCTTGGGCACGGCATTACCGCATGTACGACTATGTGGTGCAGGAGCTGCCCGCATTGATCGAGGCCAACTTCCCGGTATCCGATAAACGCGGTATCAGTGGTCATTCCATGGGCGGGCATGGCGCACTGGTGTGTGCCTTGCGTAACCCCGGGCGTTATCAGTCGCTGTCGGCGTTTGCGCCGATCAGCAATCCGAGCAATTGCCCATGGGGCGAGAAGGCTTTTTCACGCTACCTGGGGGATGAGCGTTCGCGCTGGCGCGAGTGGGATGCTTGCGCCTTGCTGGCGGAGGCCACAGAAAAGCTGCCGATCTTGGTTGATCAGGGTGATCGCGATGATTTCCTGGAAAACCAGCTCAAACCCGATGCGCTGAAAGCAGCTGCGCAGGCCGCAGGTCATCAGTTGACCCTGCGCTTGCAGCCTGGCTACGACCATAGCTATTACTTCATCGCCAGCTTTATCGATGACCATCTGCGTCATCACGCCAAGGCGCTGTTGAGCTGAGGTTGGGCTGGCGAGCGATGCTTGCTTCGCCAGCAAGCCGGCTTCTGCATGCCGCTTTCAGTTAGAATCACGCCCTGACTTTTTCAGGGCGTTGTTTTTTATGCGTATTGGCCACGGCTACGATGTGCACCGCTTTACCGAGGGTTCCTTTATTACCTTGGGTGGCGTGCAAATCCCTCATGCGTTCGGTCTGCTGGCTCACTCCGATGGCGACGTACTGCTGCATGCTTTGAGCGACGCTTTGCTCGGCGCGGCGGCGTTGGGCGATATCGGCAAACACTTCCCCGACACTGATCCGACCTTCAAGGGCGCGGACAGCCGTGTGTTGTTGCGCCATGTGCTCGGTCTGCTTCATGCCAAAGGCTGGCAGGTCGGCAATGTTGACGCCACCATCGTCGCCCAGGCGCCGAAGATGGCCCCGCATATCGACACCATGCGTGCGCGGATTGCCGAAGACCTGCAGGTGAGCCTGGATCAGGTCAACGTCAAAGCCACCACCACCGAGAAGCTCGGTTTTACCGGCCGTGAAGAAGGCATTGCGGTGCATGCTGTCGCGCTGTTGGTGAGCCGATGAACGAACTCGAACTGCTCGGCCCGCGGGCCTATGGCGAGCCCTGCGGTAGCGCGTTGCTGAAAGCGGTAGCGGAAGATTTTCAGGTCGATGAAGTGCTGGATATTCCTTTGGCCGGAGAAGGTGAACACCTCTGGCTGTGGGTAGAAAAGCGCGAGCTGAATACCGAAGAAGCCGCCAAGCGTATCGCCCGCGCTGCTGGTGTATCGTTGCGCTTGATCAGTTATGCAGGCCTCAAAGACCGGCAGGCCCTGACCCGTCAGTGGTTCAGCCTGCATCTGCCGGGCAAGGCCAATCCTGATCTAAGCGCCGCCGAAGATGCTAATTTGAGCATCCTCAAGCAGGTGCGGCATACCCGCAAACTGCAGCGCGGTGCTCATGCGGCTAATGGTTTCACCCTGCGCCTGACGCAACTGCAGGCCGATCAGGCTCTGCTGAATGAGCGTCTGACGCAGATCGCTGCCCAGGGCATCCCGAATTATTACGGCCTGCAACGTTTTGGTTTCGAAGGTGGCAATGTCGCCCATGCCCGGCATTTCGCGGCGAACAAGAGTCTGCCGGAGAAGCGCAATGTGCGTTCGCGGGTGCTCTCGGCGGCGCGCAGTTATCTATTCAATCAGGTGTTGGCTGAGCGGGTAGCCGCTGGCACTTGGAATCAGGCGTTGTTGGGCGATTTGCTGGCGTTTACTGACAGCCGCAGTTTCTTTGCTGCGGGTGAAGCCGAGTGCAGTGATCCGCGCCTGGCGATTCTCGATCTACACCCCACAGGGCCATTGTGGGGCGCAGGCGTTTCTACCGCCGCGGGTGTTGCGCAAGTGCTGGAACAGCAGATTGGCGCGCGCGAAAGCGTCTTGGTCGACTGGTTGGCAGAAGCGGACATGACACACGAGCGGCGTATTCTGCGCCTCCCCATTGGCGGGTTGACGTGGCATTATCCCGAGCCTGACATTCTGCAACTGGAATTCGTCCTGCCGGCTGGATGCTTCGCCACCGTCTTGGTGCGTGAGCTTGTCGATCTGTTGCCTGCAGGGCAGACGGACAACCCATGCGTATTCTGATTTCCAATGATGACGGCGTTGTTGCGCCAGGCTTGGCTGCGCTACATGCGGCCTTGGCCGATTATGCCGAGTGCGCGGTGATTGCACCCGATCAAGACAAGAGCGGCGCGAGCAGTTCACTGACCCTCGACCGCCCCTTGCACCCAACCACTTTGCCCAACGGTTTTATCAGCCTGAACGGCACCCCGACTGATTGCGTACACCTAGGCCTTAATGGCCTGTTGCCGCAGGTGGCGGACTTGGTGGTGTCAGGTATCAACCTGGGGGCCAATTTGGGCGATGACGTGCTGTATTCCGGCACTGTCGCGGCGGCTCTGGAAGGGCGATTTTTGGCGCGTCCGGCGTTCGCCTTCTCGTTGCTTTCGCGCCTGCCGGATAACTTGGCGACCGCCGCTTATTTTGCCCGCAAGCTGGTTGAAGCGCATGAGCAGCTCGACCTGCCGCCGCGCACCGTATTGAACGTGAATATCCCTAACCTGCCGTTGGAGCATATTCGCGGCATTCAATTGACCCGCCTCGGTCACCGTGCCCGTGCGGCGGCGCCCGTGAAAGTGGTCAACCCTCGCGGTAAAGAAGGTTACTGGATCTCGGTGGCCGGTGATGCCGAAGACGGTGGTCCTGGCACGGACTTCCATGCGGTGATGCAGGGTTACGTCTCGGTTACGCCGCTGCAGTTCGATCGCACTTTTGCGGACGGTTTAAGCAGCCTGCAACCCTGGCTGGAGGGCCTGCTGTGATCCGCCGTGAACACGATGAAATACAGCACCGCGGGATTGGTATGACCTCGCAGCGCACCCGCGAACGCCTGATCCAGCGTTTGTATGAGGAAGGGTTATCCAACGCCCATGTGCTGGAAGCTATTCGCCGAACGCCGCGCCATCTGTTTGTTGATGAGGCCCTGGCCCATCGCGCCTATGAAGACACTGCACTGCCGATCGGAAACAATCAGACCATCTCGCAGCCTTATATGGTGGCGCGCATGAGTGAGCTGCTATTGGCAGCAGGCCCATTGGACAAGGTGCTGGAAATCGGTACTGGCTCGGGCTATCAGACCGCGATTCTGGCCCAGCTGGTCGAGCGTGTGTTCAGTGTCGAACGTATTCAGAACCTGCAAGACAAAGCCAAAGAGCGGCTTGTGCAGCTTAATCTGCGCAATGTGGTGTTCCGCTGGGGCGACGGCTGGGAGGGCTGGAACGCCCTCGGGCCGTATAACGGCATTATCGTTACAGCCGCCGCAGCCAACGTGCCACAGGCGCTGCTCGATCAGCTGGCCCCGGGCGGGCGCCTGGTCATCCCGGTTGGCGCAGGGGATGTGCAGGAGCTGATGCTGATTGTTCGCGAGGAAGACGGTTTCTCTCGGCATGTACTGGATGCGGTGCGATTCGTGCCTCTGCTCAATGGGCCTTTGGCCTGATTCGATTGTTTACGGATGAACCCATGAAGAAATATTTCCTGCTCTACGCCAAAGGCATTGCCATGGGCGCTGCCGACGTGGTGCCCGGCGTGTCTGGCGGCACTGTCGCCTTTATAACCGGTATCTATGACGAACTGCTGCGCTCGATTTCCAGCGTGCCGGTGGCGCTTGGCCTGTTGTTGCGCGGGCGTATTGTTGGCGCTTGGAAAGCCGCCAATGCGACCTTTCTACTGGTGCTGCTGCTGGGCATCATGACCAGCGTGCTGAGCCTTGCGAGGCTGATCACCTACCTACTGGTCGAGCAGCCCATTCCCGTGTGGTCCTTCTTCTTCGGCCTGATTGTGGTTTCCACGCACCTGGTGGTTCGAGAGATTGAGCGCTGGAACTGGACGCGCGTTGTTAGCCTGGTGCTGGGTGCGGCATTCGCCTACTGGATTACCGTGGCGTCGCCATTGCAGTTGGGGCATGACCCGTTGAGCCTGTTTTTCGCGGGCGCTATCGCGATTTGCGCGATGATTCTTCCAGGTATTTCCGGCAGTTTTATTCTGCTGCTGTTAGGGCTGTACAGCTTTGTTCTGACGGCAGTAAAAGGCCTGGATATCAGCGTATTACTGATTTTTGCCAGCGGTTGCCTGATCGGTATTGTCAGTTTTGCCGGGTTCTTACGTTGGCTGCTGGCGCGTTGGCGCGATCTTACCCTGGCATTTCTGACTGGGCTGATGGTCGGTTCACTGAACAAGGTCTGGCCCTGGAAAGAAACTCTGACCTGGCGTACTGATAGCCATGGTGAGCAGGTGCCGCTGTTGCAAGCCAATCTCTGGCCTGCGCAGTTCGCCGAAACCAGCGGGCAGGATCCGCAGCTGCTGCTGGCCGTTGCCCTGGCGATGGCTGGCATTGCGCTGGTGCTGGGCCTGGAATGGCTGGCTGGGCGCAACCCGCAAAGCGCTGGTGATAACCCATAATTGCGGCACAATGCACGCCAGCTAAGTGTGATGAGTTTTACCCGAGGGAGATGCAGGTGAGTTTCACAGCCATTCAATTGCCGATTCGTCCCAGCAGCGCTCGTGCCCTGCTGAGTGGCCTTGTCCTGGGCGCGCTTTTGAGTGCCTGTGCGAGCCCGCCACCTGGAGGGGTGAAGGTGGTTGATCGTACTCATGGCGCAACTAACTCAACACAGCAGCGCCAGCCAGTCAGTAGTGGTCAGTATCGAGTGCAGCGTGGTGATACGCTGTATTCCATTGCATTTCGCTTCGGCTGGGACTGGAAAGCACTGGCTGCAAGCAACCGTATTGCGCCGCCTTATCTAATCCGCGTGGGGCAGATCATTCGCTTTGACGGACAGCCTGCGGGGCGTGCGCCTGTGGTGGCGACGGCGCCAGTGATTGTCACGCCGCCGCCGGGTCGGCCAAGCGTGCCTATTCAGAACAAACCCACGGCAACCCAGCCGCCAACCCCAATAAAGACCTCTCCAAGCATCACCGCGTTACCGCCGACGCAGCGTTCTGCGTCGGGTTGGTTATGGCCTTCTAATGGGCCGGTCATCGGGCGTTTTTCCTCAAACGGCAGTTTGAATAAAGGCATTGATATCGGAGGGGAATTGGGACAGCCTGTTTTAGCTGCGTCTGATGGATCAGTGGTCTACGCCGGGAGTGGTTTACGGGGCTACGGCGAATTAGTGATCATCAAACATAGCGATACCTACGTAAGTGCTTATGGTCATAACCGTAGGCTGTTGGTGCAGGAGGGGCAAAAGGTCAAAGCCGGGCAGAAAATTGCCGAGATGGGTTCCACAGGAACCGACCGGGTGAAACTTCACTTTGAAGTCCGCCGCCAAGGTAAACCTGTAGACCCTTTGCAATACCTGCCTAAGCGTTGACCTTACGCTAGCCTGTCTCCACACGTGGGAGAACGGGCTCGGGTGTGACCAGGGAGTTGGTGCGCTAGAGCTTGCTGTCGAACTCAGCAAGGAATAACAAAAATGGCTCTCAATAAAAAAGAAGCGCCGGAGTTTGACGTCGATGATGAAGTGCTCCTGATGGAGCCTGCAATTGTCCTTGACGATGATTCAGACGAAGAAGCGCAATCGCCTACTTCCCGCACTAAAGCTAAAGCGTCTACAACCAGCAGCAAACAACACAAATACATCGACTACACCCGCGCGCTCGACGCCACTCAGCTGTACCTCAATGAAATCGGCTTTTCCCCTCTACTGACTCCTGAAGAAGAAGTGTTCTTTGCGCGCTTGGCGCAAAAGGGTGACCCTGCCGGCCGTAAACGTATGATCGAAAGTAATCTGCGCCTGGTGGTGAAGATTGCTCGTCGTTACGTCAATCGAGGCTTGTCGCTGCTGGATCTGATTGAAGAAGGTAACCTCGGTTTGATTCGTGCGGTCGAAAAGTTCGATCCCGAGCGCGGTTTTCGTTTTTCGACCTATGCCACCTGGTGGATCCGCCAGACCATCGAACGGGCGATCATGAATCAGACCCGTACAATTCGTTTACCCATTCATGTGGTGAAAGAGCTCAACGTTTACCTGCGTGCTGCTCGCGAATTGACCCAGAAGCTCGACCATGAGCCCTCTGCAGAAGAAATTGCCAACCTATTGGAAAAGCCAGTGGGCGAAGTTAAACGCATGCTCGGTCTGAACGAGCGCGTGTCCTCGGTGGATGTGTCGCTGGGGCAAGATTCGGATAAAACCCTGCTCGATACTCTGACCGATGATCGCCCGACCGATCCCTGTGAGCTGTTACAGGACGATGATCTGTCGCAAAGTATTGATCAGTGGCTGGGCGAGTTGACCGATAAACAGCGTGAGGTAGTGATCCGCCGCTTTGGTTTGCGAGGTCATGAAAGCTGCACGCTGGAAGAAGTGGGTCAGGAAATTGGCCTAACCCGTGAGCGTGTTCGGCAGATCCAGGTTGAGGCGCTCAAGCGGCTGCGCGAAATACTAGAAAAGAATGGCCTATCGAGTGACTCATTGTTCCAATGACCTCCATGCAGTAACTCTTAACCCGGCTTAGGCCGGGTTTTTTGTGGTCCCTCAATCAAGCCTTTAGTTCTGCGTAGGCGCGGCTGTGCAATCGCAACAATGGTCTCGGCGGTATTTTATGAGTGCTCGTGTAAGTGATTGCTTACAGGTTGCGTAAGCGTTCGGTGTGTAACGCACTCAGAAAAATACGTTTAGTATATTTAAGCAATTGATATATATAGATATTTTTAAAATATGAATGGCAAGATTACTCCGCGTAAGCACATTTTCAGCGCTTGTTAGGCAGGCGGAAAACGCTAATATCACACCTGTGCTAACGGACAAGCACAGGTTGCTAGGACGGCAATCAGGACATCGCAAGACGCGATTCATCAGGATGATGAGCTGGGAAATACAGGGACTAGGGACAAAAGAGTGGGCGGTTAATACCGCCCCTTTTTTTGTCTGCAAAAAAGTAAAAACCCGCGCAAGGCGGGTTTTTTATTGCAGCAGGGGGAGCCGGTTACTAGCGCTCTAGATACTGCAGTTTGTCCTTAACGCCATCCCACTCTTCAGCGTCCGGCAAGGACTCTTTCTTCTCAGTGATATTCGGCCAGACTTCCGCCAGATCGGCGTTCAGCTCGATGTATTCCTGCTGATCTTCCGGTACTTCGTCTTCAGAGAAGATAGCTTGGGCAGGGCATTCAGGCTCGCAGAGTGCGCAATCAATGCACTCATCCGGGTGGATCACCAGGAAGTTCGGGCCTTCGTAGAAGCAGTCCACCGGGCAGACTTCTACGCAGTCGGTGTATTTGCATTTGACGCAGTTGTCGGTAACGACGAAGGTCATTTCTGATTCTCTCCTCGGGCGCCAGCCTGCCCCGTTCTGTGCGGGCTTTAGCAGGCTAGGTGTATTGGCCACGGCTCAGGCTTGAAGTCGGGCAGTCATAAAAATGCGCGCGATTCTAACAGTTATGTGCGCAATAGCGTTAGAAGCGTGTCTTCCATGTATATAACAGCTCCAGTGCTTTACGCGGAGTCAAATCATCTGGATTGATTTTCTGCAATTCCTCAAGCATCGGGTGCGGCAGGCTGGCAAACATGTCGCTTTGCATCGGTGCGGCTGTTCGGCCTGGCTGGGTTGCAGGCAGATCATGGGGCAGGCTAGTGGTTTCCAAGCGGGCCAGGTGTTCGCGAGCACGCACAATAACCTCGCTGGGCACGCCTGCAAGCTGCGCCACGGCGAGACCATAGCTTTGACTGGCCGGGCCGGGCAGCACGTGGTGGAGGAACACGATGCGCTCATTATGCTCGGTGGCATTCAAATGCACGTTGGCCACGATGGGTTGGCTTTCCGGCAGCACCGTCAGCTCGAAATAATGCGTGGCGAACAGCGTGTAAGCGCGCAGCTTGGCCAGCTGTTCGGCGGCGGCCCAGGCCAGCGACAGGCCGTCGAAGGTGCTGGTGCCGCGGCCGACTTCATCCATCAGCACCAAACTGTGTTCTGTAGCGTTGTGCAGGATGTTGGCGGTTTCGCTCATCTCGACCATAAAGGTCGAGCGGCCACCGGCCAGGTCGTCGCTGGAGCCGATGCGGGTAAAAATGCGGTCGACCAGTGACAGCTCACAGCTTTTTGCTGGGACGAAGCTGCCGATATGGGCGAGTAACACGATCAGTGCGGTCTGACGCATATAGGTGGATTTACCACCCATGTTCGGCCCGGTGATGATCAGCATGCGCGTGTCGTCATCGAGGTTCAGGTCGTTGGCCACAAACGGCGTAGTCAGTACCTGTTCGACGACTGGATGGCGTCCTTGGTCGATGCGCATGCAGGGCTCATCGACAAAGCGCGGGCAGTTAAGGTCAAGATTCAGGGCACGCTCACCGAGGTTGCTCAGCACGTCCAGCTCGGCCAGGGCGGCGGCGCTGTCCTGCAGTGGCCCTAGATGGCCGATCAGGCGTTCGAGCAGTTCCTCATAGAGCATCTTCTCGCGGGCCAGGGCGCGACTTTTGGCTGACAGCGCGTTGTCCTCGAACTCTTTGAGTTCGGGGGTGATAAAGCGCTCTGCGCCTTTCAAGGTCTGACGGCGGATATAGTCAGCCGGGGCGGACTCGGCCTGCTTGCTCGGCAACTCGATAAAGTAGCCGTGCACGCGGTTGTAGCCGACCTTGAGGTTGGCCAGGCCGGTGCGGGCTTTCTCGCGGGTCTCCAAATCCATCAGGTACTGGCCGGCGTTCTCGCTGAGCGATTGCAGCTCGTCCAGTTCGGCGTCGTAGCCGGTTTTCAATACGCCGCCATCGCGGATCACCGCTGGCGGATTGTCATTGATGGCGCGGGTCAGCAGCTCGGCGAGTTCCGGGTAGGTGCTGACGATGACAGCCAGGCTTTGCAGGTGCGGTGAGTCCAGGCTGCTCAGTGCCTGCTGCAGTTCGGGCAGTGCGGCGAGGGCGTCACGCAGGCGCGCCAGGTCACGCGGGCGAGCGTTACGCAGGCCGATACGGGCGAGGATGCGTTCCAAATCGCCGATTTCTTTGAGTTGGGGTTGCAGGGTCTCAAAGCGATAGCGTTCGAGCAGGCAGGCGATCGACTCCTGGCGCGCCTCCAGCACGGCGCGGTCGCGCAGTGGGCGGTTCAGCCAGCGGCTGAGCAAGCGGCTGCCCATGGCGGTCTGGCAGCGGTCGACCACCGATTGCAGGGTGTTATCGCGACCGCCGGCTAGGTTAACGTCCAGCTCCAGGTTGCGGCGGCTGGCACCATCAAGAATTACCGTGTCGTCCAGGCGCTCGTGGCGCAGGCCGCGCAGGTGCGGCAGGGCGGTGCGCTGGGTTTCCTTGGCGTAGGCCAGCAGACAGCCAGCGGCACCAATGGCCAGGCTCAGGTTCTCGCAGCCAAAACCTTTGAGGTCCTGAGTGCCGAATTGCTGGCACAGGCTTTTGTGGGCGGTGTCGCGCTCAAAGTCCCAGGGTGCACGACGTTTCGCGCCGCGACGTTTTTCCGCTGGTAAGCCCAGCGGCCAGTCATCGGGAATCAGCAGCTCAACCGGGTTTAAACGCTCCAGTTCGGCCAGCAGGTTTTCCCAACCGTTGATTTCCAGCACGCTGAAGCGACCGCTGGTGATATCCAACACCGACAGACCGAACAGGCGCTCATCCCCCAGCACCGCCGCCAGCAGGTTGTCGCGGCGCTCATCGAGCAGCGCCTCATCGCTGACGGTGCCTGGGGTGATGATGCGCACCACTTGGCGTTCGACCGGACCTTTGCTGGTGGCAGGATCACCCACTTGCTCGCAGATCACCACGGACTCGCCAAGCTTGACCAGCTTGACCAGATAGCCTTCCAGCGAGTGGTAGGGAATCCCGCACATAGGAATCGCCTGGCCGGCGGATTGGCCGCGGGCAGTCAGGGTGATATCCAGCAGCTTGGCGGCCTTTTTCGCGTCCTCGTAGAAGATCTCGTAGAAGTCGCCCATGCGGTAAAACATCAGCTGATCGGGGTGCTGATTTTTCAGCCTCCAATATTGCTGCATCATCGGCGTGTGAGAACTGAGGTCGCTTTGGCTCATCGTTTAACTGTCCGGCTGAATCGCAAAAGCGCCTAGTGTACGGTATCGACCTGGCTGGCTTTAACCCCGGAGTGCAGATGACTGTTAATGAATATGCCCTGACTGAATTGGCTGCGGAGCTGGGCGCACAACTGCTTGCCGCCAAGGCCGAGGTAACGACAGCCGAATCCTGTACCGGAGGCGGTATTGCTGAGGCGATTACTCGGATTCCCGGCAGTTCAGCCTGGTTTGAGGCCGGTTACGTCACTTACTCCAATGCACAGAAGGCCAAACAGCTGCAGGTACCTGAAACTCTGTTCGCCACTGCTGGGGCCGTGAGTCAAACCGTGGTCGAGGCCATGGTGCGTGGTGCTCAGGCCAATAGCGGAGCACGTTTTGCTGTGGCGGTGAGTGGCGTGGCTGGGCCGGATGGTGGCTCGTCAGAGAAACCGGTGGGTACTGTTTGGCTGGCCTGGGGTGACGATGAACAGTTATTCAGTGTGCGTCGTCAGTTCGCTGGAGATCGGGCCGAGGTTCGCCGACAAACGGTCGAGGCCGCACTGGCGGGCCTGTTGCGCCTGCTTGCGCAAGAAAATCCAAACGTGGGGTAGGCGGGCGACTTGCCCTGTGGAATAATACTGTCTACTTATACAGTTGTTGGTGGCCGCTAACTGGCCCTTCTTGATTACGTGAGGACTTAAATGGACGAGAATAAGAAGCGCGCCTTGGCGGCAGCCCTGGGCCAAATTGAAAAGCAATTCGGCAAAGGCGCGGTGATGCGCATGGGCGATCACGATCGTCAGGCGATCCCCGCTATCTCTACTGGCTCGCTGGGGCTGGATATTGCCCTTGGCATCGGCGGCCTGCCGAAAGGCCGCATCGTCGAAATCTACGGCCCTGAGTCCTCCGGTAAAACCACCCTGACCCTGTCGGTCATCGCAGAAGCGCAGAAGCTTGGTGCAACCTGCGCCTTCGTCGACGCTGAGCACGCGCTCGATCCTGAGTACGCTGGCAAGCTGGGTGTGAATGTTGACGACCTACTTGTTTCGCAGCCAGACACCGGTGAGCAGGCTTTGGAAATCACCGACATGCTGGTGCGCTCCAATGCTGTTGATGTGATCGTCATCGACTCCGTGGCGGCGCTGGTGCCGAAAGCGGAAATCGAAGGCGAGATGGGTGATATGCACGTCGGCTTGCAGGCTCGCTTGATGAGCCAGGCGCTGCGCAAAATCACCGGTAACATCAAAAACGCCAACTGCTTGGTGATTTTCATCAACCAGATCCGTATGAAGATCGGTGTGATGTTCGGTAGCCCGGAAACCACCACCGGTGGCAACGCGTTGAAGTTCTACGCCTCGGTGCGTTTGGACATCCGCCGTACCGGCGCGGTGAAAGAAGGCGACGAAGTGGTTGGCAGCGAAACCCGCGTCAAAGTCGTTAAGAACAAGGTAGCGCCACCTTTCCGTCAGGCCGAGTTCCAGATTCTTTATGGCAAGGGCATCTACCGCAACGGTGAGATCATCGATCTCGGTGTGCAGCTTGGTCTGTTGGAGAAGTCGGGCGCTTGGTACAGCTATCAAGGCAGCAAGATCGGCCAGGGCAAGGCCAACTCGGCCAAGTACCTGGAGGACAACCCGGAAGTGGCACGCACTGTTGAAGGGCTGATCCGTGAAAAGTTGCTGGTTACTGCCGCGCCGGTCAAAGCCAACGCTACGGCTGATGATTTGGCCGACGCAGACGCCTGATTGTCTTTATGCCCATCGTTCTAGATAACCCCGTCGCGGTGCGACGGGCGGCTATGGATCTACTCGCGCGGCGTGAGCATGGTCGCGTCGAGTTGACCCGCAAGCTACGCCGGCGTGGCGCAACAGATGAATTGATCGAAACAGCCCTCGACCGCCTGGCGCAAGAGGGTTTGTTGTCTGAGGCGCGCTATCTGGAAGCCTTTGTCAGCTATCGTGCGCGTGCCGGTTATGGACCGTTACGTATTCGTGAAGAGCTGACACAGCGTGGCCTGGCGCGTGACGACGTTGAGCAGGCGCTGCGCGACAGTGGTATCGATTGGCGAGAGCAGCTACACGCCACCTGGCAACGCAAGTTCGCCGGTGAGTTGCCGCAAGATGCACGCGAGCGTGCCCAGCAGGGGCGCTTTCTCAGCTACCGCGGCTATCCGCTGGATTTGATCGGGCGGTTGCTGCGTGGTGCGCTGGACGATTAAGTCGGCGCTTGCTGTTGCTCGGCCAACTTGCATCCGTCCCCACTGTTTTATCTCGCTATCCCCATTAGCCCTTCCTGCCTCCCGATACTGCAACAGTACGGCTGTCGTGCTTGTGTACTGCAAAGTTGGCAGCCACTAGCTGTTTGTTCGGTGGTGCGGTCGCTATTTTCTCTAGCCGTGAGCAGGCCCATGCAGGATGGCGCAGGTCAGGCGTTTTTTACCCAGTTTTGCTCCTGATTGACCAGGTCCAGCAGTTGACGCAAACGTCCGTGGTTACGGCCGCTAAAAGCAAAGACCAGACGCGTCATGTGGCAGAGCTCAGGTTCGTCCTGTTCGGATTCACAACGTGGGTGTTGTTGAAAATCGCCGTGTTTGCAGAGATCGCCAAACTCGCTGTTGAGCTGCTGCATGGCGGCCTCATTTAACGCATGGTTAAGACGAATAACGTAACGCTCCTTAAGCCAGCGGCTGGAATGGTAGTTGCGGTAGAACTGGTCGATTTCCTCGGCGGCTTCTTCGGCGCTGTGCGCCAGGCGCACCAAATGCATGTCGCTGGGCAGGATATAGCCGTTGTCTTGCAGCTGTTCGTGGATAAACGTCAGGGCACTGGTCCAGAAGGTACCGCCTGGCTGGTCGAGTAATACCACGGGTACCAGTGGGCTTTTACCTGTCTGAATCAGGGTCAGCACTTCCAGCGCTTCGTCCAAGGTGCCGAAACCTCCGGGGCAGAGCACCAGGCCGTCGGCTTCCTTGACGAAGAACAGCTTGCGCAAGAAGAAAAAGTGGAATGGCAACAGGTTGTTACTGCCGTGCACGGTGGCATTGGCACCTTGTTCGAAGGGCAAGGTGATATTGAACCCCAAACTGTTCTCCAACCCTGCGCCTTCGTGAGCGGCAGCCATGATGCCGCCTCCAGCACCGGTGATGACCATCAGGTTGTGCTTGGCCAGGGTGGCGCCGAGGTCGCGAGCCAGAGCGTATATCGGGTGGCTGCTAGGTGTGCGTGCTGAGCCGAACACGGTCACCTTACGCCGCTGCTTGAAGGGCTCCAGCGCGCTGAAGGCATGCTCCATTTCGCGCAGGGTCTGTTGCATTATTTTGGCGTCCCAGCGGCTGCGGTCTGCTTGGGCCATCCGCACAAGAGTGCTGAGCATCGCTTGATAGAGCTTGGTGTTAGGGCTGTTAATTGGCGCTGACAAGCTGCTGAGTTCTTCGACTTTCTTGTTCAGGTCGACGTCACTGATCCGAAAATGCGGGGGCACACGCTCGTCCGATTCATAAGGCATACACCGTCTCCTTCTGGTTGCAGGTCGAGGCTGGAATGCTGCCTCGGCCTTGTCCTGAGTATGGCTGGCAGTGCACGTTTGTGCGGCGCCACACCTGGGCAATAACTGCCCGTCCTGGCTCGCCTGATTAGCTGGAGGCAATGGTTGATCAGTCGAGAGGGCATCTGCGCGCGCGAGCCGATAGCGTTGGTTCGAGTTGCTCTGAGGGGTCAATACAGACTGTCGGTTACCGGCCGTACACAGCAATCAATTGAGCTGAGAGCTGCGGCGTGCGTAGGGCGCAGCGGTGTTGCGCGTGCGTTATCTGCAAATCGTGTGGGTGGTACGTCATGTCACGCCACGTTTCAGCAGGCGATAAGGCTACAGGCCACAATCTGCCTTGCTGAAACGTTCGGTGGTCACTGGCCGATTGCTTTTATATTCGCTGAACTCGTAACGCAGCGCCGCGCCGCGCACCAACAACTGACGATAACCGGCATTGCGGCACACGCTATTGGCCAGCTGTGCGCGGACTACGTCGGGGTTGCCGCGCATCTGCGCCGCATGCTCGCTGCGTACACTGAGATGGTTGACCAAGTCACTGCCGTCTACGGTGTAGCCTTGATCGAGAATGTCTTCGTTTATCGCCCGTGGTGTACCCACGCTGCTTTCGCGCGCGACATTTTCCAGGGTCTTGTTCAGTTCAAAGTCTTTCAAGCTGGCGGCATGGGCAAACAAGGGCAGGCTTAAGGCCAGGGTCAGGCTGGTCAAACGCAGCATGGGGTTCTCCAAAGTCGATTCGACTCCTCAGACCGGTGAGCACCGCTAGAGGTTCAGTGGCGCCTATCTTACTCGTCCGTTCATCGTTACGGCAGGCTCAGTCGTACGTTGTGGGTTTGGCAGGTTGGCAAATAAGCATGACGCAGCTTTGTTAGACTGCCGCGCTTATAGATTCCTGGAATAACCGATGCCGTTCTTTTTCTTTGTGCAGGCGGATTGGGTATGAGTCACGCTGTTGCGCGTTTGCGTGCGGCGCGCATTGCCCGCAGCGTCAAACCTTTTCTGGCCCGTGGCAGCCGCTCGGTGCGCTGTGATGAATGCCGTTTGGCCGTGACTCACTGCCTGTGCGCCTGGCGTCCACGTATCGAGTCAACCTCTGCGGTGTGCCTGTTGATGCATGATGTTGAGGCGCTCAAGCCGAGCAACACTGGTTGGCTGATTGCCGATGTATTGGCCGATACCTCGGCATTCGGTTGGTCACGGGTGGAGGTTGATGCAGGGTTGCCAGCGTTGCTGAGCGACCCGCAGTGGCAGCCTTATCTGGTGTTTCCCGGGGAATATGTGGCGGCCGAGCGGGTTGTCAGCGAGGTGCAGCCGGCACCTGGCAAGCGGCCGTTATTCGTGTTGCTGGATGCCACCTGGAGCGAAGCACGCAAGATGTTTCGTAAAAGCCCTTATCTCGACAGTTTGCCGGTGCTCAGCCTGCAGGCTGAGCAGCTGTCACGCTACAAGCTGCGCCGCTCCAAGCGTGACGATCACTTTTGTACCGCCGAGGTCGCAGCTTTGTGTTTGGAGCTGGCGGGTGACCAGCGCGCCGCCGATGGTTTGAATGCCTATCTGGATGTCTTTAGTCAGCACTACCTGGCCGCCAAGGCTCCGCGCGCAGTACCGCTGGATGATCCAGCGCATGATCGCCTGCGCGAGTTTCTTTAGCGGGCCCTGATGTTATGCCAGTTTTTTTGGCCACAGTTGCGCCAGCAGCATGCCGGCAAACATCAGTGCACAACCGAAGTAGCCGCGCACATCCAACGACTCGCCGAGAAGCCAGGCGCCCGCAATGGCAGCGAATACGGCCTCCAGCGAGAGGATGATGGCGGCATGGGAGGCGATGGCGTCTTTTTGCGCCACCACCTGCAGGGTAAAGCCGACGGCCACGCCAAATATCCCGCCATAGAGAATTGCCGGTCCCGCGGCAATGATCGACTGCAACTGAATTTCCTCGAAGATCACCGCGAGCACCAGGCTGATCGCCGCGCAAGCGATGAACTGCACCAGTGCTAGGCGCAGTGGGTCATGTCGACCGGCAAAGAACCCCACCAGCAACACATGCACGCCCCAGACGAAGGCACCGGCCAGTTGCAGCCAATCACCGGAGGCCACCTGAAAGCCGTCGCCAACGCTGAGCAGGAACATGCCGACCACCGCCAGGCACGCGCCTAGCCAGATGCCCAGGCCGGTCTTATGGCCGATAAACAGCCCCAGCAGCGGCACGATGATTACGTACAGCCCGGTGATAAAACCGGAGTTGGTCACACTGGTAAACAGCAGGCCTACCTGCTGCAGGTTGATCCCCAGCGCCAGTGCCAGGCCCATCAGCAATCCGCCACGCAGCAGCTGACGGTTTAGTGGGACGATTGTAGCGCTGTTGCTGCGGCCTTCTAGTAAACGCAACACCGGCAGCAGAATCAGCGCCGCCAGAGCAAAGCGCAGGCCGCTGTAGAGAAAGGGGCCAATGGAGTCCATCCCCAAGCGTTGAGCGACAAAAGATGAGCCCCAGATCATGGCGGTCACGAGCATCAACAGATCGGCGCGCAGGGCATGGCTTCGCATTTCAAACTCTCGCTGGCAAAGCTGCGAACTGTGCCGCAAAGCGTCGTACTTGACCACCCCGTCAGCGCTCGGCATGCTGGGGCGCTTTTTTGCGTTTTCAGATTTTTTTGCGCTGCAATTTTGCGACCTGCATGCGCTGCTCACCGTGCCTTGGGCAGTACCCCCTTGAGGGGTATCCATATAACAAAAACAGGATTCACCATGGCCGCATTTGAAATTCTCATTGCTGATGACCACCCCTTGTTTCGCAGCGCCCTGCAACAGGCGCTGACTCTGGGGCTGGGGCCCGATGTGCGACTGGTTGAGGCGGCCAGCATTGCCGAGCTGGAAGCCTGCCTGGTGCAGAAGACGGATTGGGATCTGGTCTTGCTCGACCTCAACATGCCGGGTGCTTACGGTTTTTCTGGCCTGGTGCTGTTGCGTGGGCAATACCCGCATATTCCGGTGGTGATGATCTCTGCCCAGGAAGATCCGGCCATCGTTGCACGCTCGCGGGAGTTTGGAGCCAGTGGCTTTATCCCCAAATCCAGCCCGCTGGAAACCATTCAACAAGCGGTGCGGTTGGTGCTCGATGGCGAGGTTTGGTGGCCGCAGCAGAGTCAGGAAGCGATTGCCTTGTCAGCCGAAGCCAAGGCGGCCAGCGCCGGCTTAGCCAGCTTGACGCCGCAGCAATTTCGCGTGCTGACCATGGTTTGTGACGGCTTGCTGAATAAACAGATTGCTTACGAGTTGAGCGTGTCTGAAGCCACGGTTAAAGCCCATGTCACGGCAATTTTTCGCAAGCTGGGTGTGCGCACACGCACTCAGGCCGCGTTGCTGTTGCAGCAGCTGGAATCGATCCCAGCGAACTGAAGTGCTTTTAGCCCAAGCTTGGCGTAGCCTGCCGGGCTTTCTTGCAGATGGTCGTGATGATGTCGCCATTCAAAGGCCAAACAGGCTTTAAACGTGTTCTCAATGCCACCGGCTATTCGCTGGCTGGTTTGCATGCGGCCTTTACCGGTGAGGCAGCCTTTCGCCAGCTGCTGTTGGTCAACCTGGTGCTTGTGCCCTTGGCCTTCTTCCTGGATGTCAGCCGTGTCGAGCGCGCGATGATGGTCGCGGTCTGTGTGCTGGCGCTGATCGTCGAGTTGCTCAACTCAGCGGTGGAGGCGGCGATTGACCGTATTTCCTTGGAGTTGCATCCGCTGTCAAAAAACGCCAAAGATATGGGCAGCGCTGCTCAGTTCACTGCGCTCTGCCTGATCGGCCTGGTGTGGGCAATTATTCTGCTGGGGTAATGCAACGTTCTCAGGCGATGGCAGGCAGGACTATTTGATCGCTGCGCGTCACGCCGGCGGTCAGCGCGCGGCACAGCTCGATAAATTCACGCATGGCGGCGGTCTGATACTTCTGTTTGTGCCAAATAAAGTAGAACTGTCGGCGCAGGTCCAGTTGTGGCGTCTCCAAGGCGACCAAGCTGCCGCGGCGAAACGCATCGCGCAGCGCCAAACGGGAAATGCAGCCAATGCCGAGACCTGACTCCACTGCACGCTTGATGGCTTCGGTGTGCTCCAGCTCAAGGCGGATATTCAAGCTGCCGGGGTGGTGACGCATCGCCTGGTCAAAGGTCAGACGAGTGCCGGAGCCTTGCTCTCTTAAGATCCACGCCTCGCGTGCCAGCTCTTCCAGGCTCGCCTCACCGCGCTGCGCCAGCGCATGCTGCGGCGCGCAAAACACCACTAACTCATCTTCGACCCAAGGCTGTACCTCGATATCTGGGTGCTGGCAGTCGCCTTCGATCATGCCCATGTCCAGCTCATAGTGGGCGATTTGCTGCACCACATAGGCGGTGTTATGCACCTGCAGTTTGACCCGGCACTCCGGGTGACGCTGCATAAAACTGCCGATCAACAGGGTGGCCAGGTAGTTGCCCACGGTCAGTGTGGCGCCGACATTCAGTGAGCCATAGCCGCTCTTGCCGCCCAGCAGGCGTTCGATTTCTTTGGCCTGGTCGAGCAGGGCGACGGCCTGAGGCAAGAGTTGCAGGCCGAGTGCGTTGAGGCACAGGCGTTTGCCGGCGCGGTCGAACAGCTGGCAATCGGACTGGCGCTCCAGTTCACTCAACGAGGTGCTGGTAGCCGATTGTGATAAGGCCAAGGATTCAGCAGCGCGCGACACGCTTTCCTGCTGAGCGACGGCGACGAAGACTTGCAGTTGTCTGAGGGTAAATCGCATATCTATATAACCGATAACCTATATCTTGATAATCAAGTTAACAGATATTGTGCCGATCATTACACTAGCTCGCAATTGCGCTCAGGCGCGCTGATGACATTACCCTCTGCGGAGCCCCGAGCATGAGCAACCTTAACGCCGAGCGCATTCTGAGCGTTCACCATTGGAACGATACGTTGTTCAGCTTTAAGTGCACCCGTGACCCAGGATTGCGCTTTGAGAATGGCCAGTTTGTGATGATCGGCCTGCAGCAGGATACGGGGCGTCCGCTGATGCGCGCCTATTCAATCGCCAGCCCTAACTGGGAAGAGCACCTGGAGTTTTTCAGCATTAAGGTGCCTGATGGTCCGCTGACCTCGCAGCTGCAACACCTTAAAGAAGGCGACGAGATCATCATCAGCAAGAAGCCCACCGGCACCTTGGTGCTGGATGACCTAAAGCCCGGAAAACACCTGTATCTGCTCAGCACGGGCACCGGCTTGGCTCCTTTTATGAGCGTGATTCAAGACCCGGAAACCTACGAGCGCTTCGAAAAGGTGATTCTGGTTCACGGCGTACGCTATGTGAACGAAGTGGCTTACCGCGAGCTCATCACCGAGCATCTGCCGCGTAATGAATTCTTCGGTGATGCATTGAAGGGCAAGTTGATTTACTACCCGACGGTGACCCGTGAGCCGTTCGAGAATCAAGGCCGTCTGACCGACCTGATGCGCAGCGGCAAGCTGTTCCAGGACATCGGCCTGCCACCGATCAACCCGCAGGATGATCGTGCGATGATCTGCGGCAGCCCAAGCATGCTCGATGAAACCAGTGAAGTGCTCAACGAGTTCGGCCTGCAGGTTTCGGCCCGTATGCGCGAGCCGGGTGACTACCTGATTGAGCGTGCCTTCGTCGAGAAGTAAGCGCTACGTCAATAAAAAGCCCGCCAATTGGCGGGCTTTTTCATATGCCTTACTCAGGCTCCAGAGCGCTATGCGCACGGTTTCCGCCTTTCTGCTTGGCCCGGTACATGGCGTTGTCGGCATGTTGCAGCAGCTGTTGTTCATCTTGAGCATGCTGCGGATACAGGGCGATACCGATGCTCGGGTAGATGGTCTGGCTCTGTCCATCGAGATCGAAGGGCTGGTTAAGGCAATGGCGGATTTTTTCGGCCACTGCGCTGGCGTGATCGGCCGAGTGGAAATCCTCCAACAGTACGACGAATTCATCACCGGCAAAGCGGGCCACCGTATCGGCCTCGCGCAGACATAGCTGGATTCGTTGGGCGACGCCTTGTAGCAGTAAATCACCGGCGGCATGGCCAAGGCTGTCGTTGACCTGCTTGAATTTGTCCAGGTCGAGGAACAGCAACGCCACTTGCGACTGCTCACGGCGCGCACGGGCCAGGGCCGTGTGCAGTCGATCGCGCAACAGCTCGCGGTTGGGCAATTGCGTGAGCTGGTCGTACTGCGCCATAAACTGTAAGCGGCTGAGCATCTGTTGACGCTCGATGGCCGTAGCCACCTGAGTTGAGACAAATTGCAGCAACTCCTGATCGCGCTCGCCGTAACGCGCCGATGCACTGCTTTGCATTACCAGCGCCCCAATGACGCCACGATGTGAATGTAGTGGCACACCCAGCCAGCTGTGCGTGGTGGTCATCTGCGTTTGGCTATCATCGCAGAGCAGCAGGGTTTTACCGCTGCGAACCACTTGCGCGCTCAGGGTGGCGGCATTTACGTGCGCATGGGTGACAGGTATCGGCGGTTGCTCAGCCGGGTAGGGATAACTCAGCTCGTCGCTCTGTTCATCGTACAGTGCCACTGAAAAATTGAGGGTCGGCAGTAACTCGCCAATGACCTGATGCACTTGCTGAAACAATCCCAGCAGGTTCTTTGCCGAGTGGGCCGCTTCGGAAATGTCATACAGGGCCGTTTGTAGGGCTTCGCTGCGCTTGCGCTCGCTAATGTCATGGGCCACGGCGATGCGCACCTGATCGTCCTCTGACCAGCGTGCGGACCAGAGAATGTGCACCGTGCTGCCATCCTTGCGTAGGTAGCGGTTCTCGAAGTGTGGTTTGTTCACGCCGGCCATTACCTCTGCGGCGGCCTGGAGGGTTTTACCGCGGTCTTCGGGGTGGACCATTTCGATCATGGCCTTGCCAATCATTTCGTCTGCGCGATAGCCGAAAATACGTTGGCAGGCCGCACTGACAAAAACGAAGCGCCCGCGTGTATCCACAACGCATATAGCGTCGAGTAGCAAGTCGACAAGGTTCTCGGTCGGCGCGTAGGTACTGGCTTTCATACACTCACAATACGATTACTGATAATAGCGATGCGCAAAAAGAATACTGGCTACTTGGCAGCATAGTCTTTGGCACCACCTTACCTGCAAGCCAGTAAACAGTGAATGCCTGTTTAGCCTGATGTGGTGCGGCTCCTTGCTGTCCGGGCTGTGTGCCGTGCAGCGGTGGCTTGTCGTTACATGGTTGAGCTAAAGCTCTGCCCGGAAACCGCTGGATGATAAATGGGCTGTACCTTATTGCCCGCGGGGTCGAGCAGGTGAAAGCTGTGCGCACCGTCGCCGTGAGCGAAAGGCCGGTCGAGCAAGGTCACGCCTTGTTCCTTGAGGTAGTGATACCAGGCGTGCAGTTCATCGATGCTGTCGACGATAAAACCGTAGTGGTCCACCGCCTGTTCACCGCTGCTGGGCACGAAGGCGCGGCCTAGGGAAAGGTTATCGTTGCCGCAGGTCAGGTAAACCAGATCCTCATTGGCGCGGTGTAGCACCTGCATGCCGAGAATATCCACGTAGAAGCGTTCGCAGGCTTCCAGGTTGGGAACCAGCAGGGCTAAGTGGCGTAAACCATTGAGGCGGCGGGGGCGTTCAAGCATCAGTAGACTCCCTATTTTGTATACATTTACTGTGTAAATATAAGACAAAACAGGGTCGAGTGTGCGGCAATTTTTGGATGGTCGCCCGCACAGGCCAGCTTGGCTTGGAATAGTAGTCAGTCGGCCAGCAGCACATCCAGCACGCAGATGCTTCCCGGCTGCGGGTAATGCCAGTGCACATCGACATCCCAGAAACGTGCGCCATAACGGCGTTCTGGCGCTGGCTTTTGATAGGCCGGGCGCGGGTCCTGGGCCAGGCATTGTTCGATCAGCTCAACCAGCGGCTCAGTCAGGCGTTGGCTGTGACTGTTGGCCTGAATCAATGCGTCGTCCTGCCAGGTGACGCTGATCAGGGCTGGGGTGCTATCGGCGATGCGGTTGTAGGCATCCGGCAGGCTGTCGGCGTAAGGCACGTAGGGTTTGATATCCAGCACCGGGGTGCCGTCGAGCAGGTCGATACCAGACAGCCAGAGTTTGCCGGGCTCGACTTTATCCAGCTTGACCACTGACTGACCGATGCCGTTGGGCCGGTGGGTGGCGCGGGTGCTGAACACGCCGACTGACTGATTGCCGCCCAAGCGCGGTGGGCGCACTTTCAAGCGTGGTTTATCTTCCAGGGCTTGGTGAAACAGGAACAGCAGCCATACATGGCTGACCTGCTCCAGGCCTTGCACTGCCTCGCCGTTATCGAAAGGGGCGATCAACTCCAATACGCCACGCGCCGCGGGTGCCAGTTGCGGCTGGCGCGGGATGGCGAATTTCTCCTTGAAGCAGGAACGAACAAAACCAATAGGTGAGACGGAGTAAGGCATGGCGGCGTGATCTGATGATAAACGCCGCCATAGTACGCGACAGCCTGCTAGAGGTGAAAACCGCCGTCGATGGGGATAATTGTCCCCGTCATATAGGCCCCGGCGGTGCTGGCCAGGCTAATTGCCAGGGCAGCCATTTCCTCTTCGCGACCCCAGCGCTTCATCGGGATCAGCGCTGTGTCTTCGGCCATGGCAGCCTCATCGGAAGCGATATGCTGGGTCATCTTGCTCGGGAAGCGCCCTGGCGCGATCACGTTGACGTTGATGTGCTGGCTGACCAGTTCGCGGGCCAGCATGCGCGACAATTGGTGCAGGGCTGCCTTGCTCGGGCCATAGGCATAGGCGTCTTCGCCATGAGAGCTGATGCCCGCCACCGAGCCGATGTTGATCACCCGCGCTGGGTTGGCCGCACTGCCGGCCTTGCGCAGCAGCGGCAGTAATTGCTGGATGCAGCTGAACACCGAGGTCACGTTGAGCTGCATGACCTTCTCCCAGCCCTTGGCTGGGTAGCTTTCCAGCGGTGCGCCCCAGGTGGTGCCGGCGTTGTTGACCAAAATATCGAGTTGGCCAGTACGGCTGCTTAGCTCGGCGGCCAATACCTGTACGCCTTCTTCACTGGCCAGATTGGCGGCTAGGCCGTGGCAAATGCCAAACGCGGAGAGTTCGGCAGCCGTTTGCGCGCAAGCCTCGCCGTCGCGGGCGCAGACATAAACCGTTGCGCCGGCTTCAACAAAGGCTTTGGCGATCATCTTGCCGATGCCGCGTGTGCCGCCGGTGACCAGGGCAGTGCGATCTTGCAGATCAAAATAGGGGTGCATGGCAAATCCTCAGGGGATGAATGCCATCAGCCTAATCGTCTGTCTGCGATGCGACAGGCACTATTGCCCTTGGAAATACGCTGCCATGCGGGACGCATGGCGCAGATGAGCTATTCGCCGCGAACGCGCAGGGTCAAACCCTTGAGGAAGTTGCGCAGGAACTGATCACCACAAGTGCGGTAGTTGCTGTGGCCGAACTTGCGGAATAGAGCACTCATCTCCGGCTTGGAAACCGGGCAGTCGACGCTGTTCATCACTTCGTGCATGTCGTCTTCTTTCAGTTCGAAAGCCACACGCAGTTTTTTCAGCACCATGTTGTTGGTGATTGGCAGCTCGAACGGCTGAGCCGGGCGGCTGTCGTCCTTGCCGCGCTTGAAGTACACCAGGCCATCGAGGAAATGTGCCATCAGCTCGTCATCGCACGCGCTGAAGCCTTCTTCATCTTCCTTCTTCAGCAGCGGGATAAGATCGGCCACCGTCACCTGTTTACCGCTCAGCTGGATGATCTCGGCCATTTTTGCATCGCTGATGTCGAGGGTGTAGCGCAGGCTGCGCAGTACGTCGTTGTTAAGCATGGGTAGATCCTGAAGAGGGCGGTGGCCTAAGGGCAACCGCTGAAAAATGATTAGAAACGTTCTTTGTCGGCCAGATAACGCCATTGGCCGGCAGGGACCTTGGCCATGGGCACACCACCGATGCGCAGGCGCTTCATCCCTAGCACCTTGAGGTCGACGCTGTTGCACATGAATACGATCTGCCCGGGCAGTGGGTTCTTCAGGGCAATGCGCAGGCGGGTTTCGTTCTGCCAGCTGACCTTGCACGGCGGCAAGGTTACGCCGTTGAAGATCAGACCCTGAGCCAGGCGTTTGAGTTGGCTGGCACTCAAGGTGCCGATGACCTCAACCACATACTCCTGCTCCAGCTTGTTCAGGTCTTCCTTGAGCTTACGTTCGATGCGCCAGTCCTGAGTCAATACATGCAGGCCATCGGCCCCTGCTTGCAGCGGTGCGCAACTGACAAGGCGGGCGAAATGGCTTTTCAGCGGGCGGATGCCGGCGCCGTCTTCCGTCCAGTGGCTGGTCGCGCCGATGTTCTCGACGGCTCGGTCTGGGTAGTGCCCGGCCGGTATGTGGAGCAGCAGCGTGACGGGTTCGGTCGGCGTCAGCTGCGCATCTGGTAGCAATTCGACACGCTGTTCGGCGACCTTGAACTGTGGCTCTTCGACCACCACACCATCGACCGTCACCCAGCCACCTTCGATATACAGCTCGGCCTCGCGACGCGAGCAGCCGATCACTTCGATCAGGCGTTTGGACAGGCGGATGGGGTCAGTCATAAAAGCGGTCATCGGCAAAAAAAGGGCGACCATTGTAACTGGCCAGGGCGCCTGTGCACGGAACATCGGGCGAACGGCGGCGATAAATCGTTTGTGCGGTGCGGATTATTCCGCGGATAGTTTGTGGGAGAGGTTGCTTGCGCATCCAGCGGGACCATGAACTTTTCGCCCACCATTAAAAAACCGCTCCGAGGAGCGGTTTCATTTACCCAGGCCGTGTTAGCCGCCCAGATAGGCGTCGCGTACCTTCGGATCATTCAGCAGTTCGTGACCGCTGCCTTGCATCACGATCCGGCCGTTTTCCAGCACATAGCCACGGTCGGCCAGCTTGAGCGCCTGGTTGGCGTTCTGCTCGACCAGGAACACCGTTACACCTTCCTTGCGCAGCTGTTCGATGATGTCGAAGATCTGCTGGATGATGATTGGGGCCAGACCCAGCGACGGCTCGTCGAGCAGCAGCAGCTTGGGTTTGCTCATCAGTGCACGGCCGATGGCGAGCATCTGCTGCTCACCGCCGGACATGGTGCCGGCGCGTTGAGCAAAGCGCTCTTTCAGGCGCGGGAACAGGTGCAGCACCTTGTCCAGTTGCTCCTGGTTGTCGGCTTTGCTGCCGAAGAAACCGCCCATCACCAGGTTTTCTTCCACGGTCAGGCGGGAGAACACCCGGCGGCCTTCCGGCACCACGGCAATACTTTTGCGCATGATGCTCGGAGTGTCTTGGCCAATCAGCTCTTCACCTTGGTAGCGAATGCTGCCACTGCTGGCCTGTGGGTTGCCGCAGAGGGTCATCAACAGGGTCGACTTGCCAGCACCGTTGGCGCCGATCAGGGTGACGATCTCACCCTGACGAACTTCGACATTCACGTCATGCAGGGCTTGGATCTTGCCGTAGAAGGTGGAAACGTTCTCGAAATACAGCATCACGCTTCCCCCAGGTAGGCTTTGATCACGTCCGGGTTGGCGCGGATCTGCTCCGGCGTACCGTCCGCCAGGGGCGTGCCCTGGTTGATCACATAGATGTGGTCGGAAATGCTCATGACTAGCTTCATGTCGTGCTCAATCAGCAGCACGGTGACATTGTGCTCATCGCGCAACACGCGGATTAGTGCCTTGAGGTCGTCGGTCTCGCGTGGGTTAAGGCCGGCGGCTGGCTCGTCGAGCATCAGGATGCTCGGGCGGGTCATCATGCAGCGGGCGATTTCCAAGCGACGTTGCTGACCGTAAGCCAGGGTGCCGGCTGTACGGTTAGCGAACTCAGTCAGGTTGACCTGATCCAGCCAAAACGCCGCGAACTCCATAGCCTCGCGCTCGCTCTTGCGAAACGCCGGGGTCTTCAACAGTCCCGCCAGGTAGTTGGTGTTGAGGTGGCGATGTTGTGCCACCAGCAGGTTTTCCACCGCCGTCATGTCCTTGAACAAACGTACGTTCTGGAACGTCCTCACCACGCCTTTGCGGGCAATCTTATGACCGGGTAGGCCTTCGATCTGCTCGCCATTGAGGCGGATGCTACCGCTGGTGGGCTGATAGAAGCCGGTCAGGCAGTTGAATACGGTGGTTTTGCCGGCGCCATTCGGGCCGATCATCGACACCACTTGTTTTTCCGCAACCTGCAGGTTCACCCCGTTAACGGCCAGCAGGCCGCCGAAGCGCATGGACAGGCCGCTTACTTCCAGAATCGAGCGGCTCATCGCTTCAGCTCCAGGTGCGGACGTTGCATAGGCAGCAGGCCCTGCGGACGCCAGATCATCATCAATACCATCAGGGCGCCGAACATAAGCATGCGGTATTCGTTGAACTCACGCGCGAGCTCCGGCAGCAGGATCATCACGATAGCTGCCAGGATGATGCCCAGCTGCGAGCCCATACCGCCCAATACGACGATGGCGAGGATGATTGCCGACTCGATAAAGGTGAACGACTGCGGGCTGACCAGACCTTGGCGTGCGGCAAAGAAGCTGCCGGCAAAACCGGCGAAGCAGGCGCCGATGGTGAACGCCGAGAGCTTGATCGCGGTAGGGTTCATACCCAAGGCGCGGCAGGCAATCTCGTCTTCACGCAGGGCTTCCCAGGCGCGGCCGATCGGCATACGCAGCAGGCGGTTGATCACGAACAGGGTCAACAGCACCAGCAGCAGGGCGATCAGGTAGAGGAAGATCACCTTGTTGATGGAGTTGTAGGCCACCCCGAAGTACTCGTGAAAGGTCTGCATGCCTTCGGCAGCCTTACGTTCGAACGACAGGCCAAACAGCGTCGGCTTGGGGATCGAGCCAATGCCATTAGGGCCGCCGGTCAGCCAGGTCATGTTGTTCAGCAGGATGCGGATGATCTCGCCGAAACCCAGGGTGACGATGGCCAGGTAGTCGCCGCGCAGGCGCAGCACCGGGAAGCCCAGGATAAAGCCGAAGAACGCCGCCATCAGGCCGGCGATGGGCAAACAGATCCAGAAGCTCAGGCCGAAGTAGAAGGACAGCAGCGCGTAGCTGTAAGCCCCGACGGCGTAGAAGGCCACGTAACCGAGGTCGAGCAGGCCCGCCAGACCGACCACGATGTTCAGGCCCAGGCCGAGCATCACGTAGATCAGGATCAGTGTGGCGATATCCACCGCACCGCGCGAGCCGAAGAACGGCCAGGCCAGGGCAACGACGATCAGGCCAAGAACGATCCAGCGCTGGGTCGAGGGCAGGGTGAAGAACTCGCTGGCTTTGCCCGGCATGCTCGGCAGTTTGGGCGCGTGGCTCCAGGCGTCGCTCAGGTGATTACGAAACAGTTGCCAGAAGAACATGGCAATCGAGCAACCGAAGATCGTCCACAGCACCGCTGGGCTGGCGCCTTGCACTTCCAGTTTGATACCGACAGTAGTGAGCTTCAGGCCGATAACCGGGTAGGCCACGGCCAGCACCAACAGGGCGCTGAAGATTGCGGTTTTGAGGTTCTTGGTAATCATACTTTTTCAACCTCCGGACGGCCGAGGATGCCGGTCGGGCGGAACAACAGCACCAGTACCAGCAGGCTGAACGCCACCACGTCCTTGTATTGGTCGCCGAAGATATCAGCGCCGAAAGCTTCGGCTACGCCCAGTAGCAGGCCGCCTAGAACGGCTCCGGGAATACTGCCGATACCGCCGAGTACCGCTGCGGTGAAGGCCTTGATCCCGGCGAGAAAGCCCAGGTGCGGGTTGATCACGCCGTATTGCATGCCCAATAGCACCGCAGCTACCGCTGCCAGGGAGGCACCAATAACGAAGGTCAGGGCGATGATGTTGTTGGTGTTGATGCCCAGCAGGTTGGCCATCTTCAGGTCTTCGGCGCAGGCGCGGCAGGCGCGACCCAGGCGTGAACGGGAGATAAACAGGGTCAGGCCGACCATGACGAAGAAGGTGACGACGAAAATCAGCACCTGCATATAGGAAATCACCACGCCATTCATGGTGCTTTCACCGAACACAAAGTTACCCGGTAGCAGGTTGGGAATCGATTTGTCCTTGGAGTCCTGAGAGAGGAGTACCAGGTTTTGCAGGAAGATCGACATACCAATGGCGGAAATCAGCGGGATCAGACGGTTACCGCCGCGCAAAGGACGGTAGGCGACGCGTTCGATACTGTAGCCATAGGCACTGGCGACAATGATGCTGGCGGAGAAGGCCGCGATCATCACGATGGGTAAACTGTCCAGGCCGTACATGGCCAGGCCGGCGACCACGATGAAGGCTACATACGAGCCAATCATGTAGACCTCGCCATGGGCGAAGTTGATCATGCCGATAATGCCGTAAACCATGGTGTAGCCGATGGCAATCAAGGCATAGGTGCTGCCAACGGTCAGACCGTTAACCAGCTGTTGCAGGTAGTGATAAAGATCAGGCATTGCCTAACTCCTGGGTTGTCACGCAATGCAGCGCTTATGGCGCAGCGTGCAACCGGAATTCTTCTAATAAACAAAACCCACTGCCAGAGCAGTGGGTTTTGGGTTCAGGCGGGAAGCTTACTTGGCTTCAGTCTTGGTGCCGTCCTGGTGCCATTCGTAAACGACGAAGCTGAAGTCTTTCAGGTCGCCCTTCTCGTCGAAGGCCAGGTTGCCAGTTGGGGTGTCGAAGCTGTTGGCACGCAGAGCGGCGGCCACTTTAGCGGTGTCGGTATCGCCAGCTTTGGTGATGCCTTCGGCGATCACTTGTACTGCGGCGTAAGCCGGGAACACGAACGGACCGCTGGAGTCTTCATTTTTGGCTTTGAACGCTTCAACCAGTGCCTGGTTGCGTGGGTCCTGGTCGAACGACTTCGGCAGGGTTACCAGCAGGCCTTCGGAAGCCGGGCCAGCGATGGCCGAGATTTCCTTGTTGCCTACGCCTTCAGGGCCCATGAACTTGGCGCTCAAGCCTTTCTCAGCCGACTGACGCAGCAGCAGGCCCAGCTCTGGGTGGTAGCCGCCGTAGTAGATGAAATCCACACCGGCTTGCTTGAGCTTGGCGATCATCGCGGAGAAGTCTTTGTCGCCGGCATTGATGCCTTCGAACATAACGACTTTAGTGCCTTTGCTTTCCAGGGTCTGCTTGACCGCGGTAGCAATGCCTTCGCCGTACTGTTGCTTGTCGTGGATCACGGCAACCGCTTTCGGCTTGACGTGGTCAGCGATGAAGTTACCGGCGGTAGGGCCTTGCAGGCTGTCCAGGCCGATGGTGCGGAACACCAGCTCGTAGCCACGCGCGGTAATGTCCGGGCTGGTGGAGGCGGCGGTAACCATCAGGATGCCTTCATCTTCGTAGATGTCGGACGCTGGCTGAGTGGAGCTGGAGCAGAGGTGGCCAACCACGAATTTCACTTCGTCGTTGACGATCTTGTTGGCAACGGCAACCGCTTGCTTTGGATCGCAGGCATCGTCATACACCACGCCTTCAAGCATTGCGCCGTTTACGCCGCCAGCCTTGTTGATCTGCTCGATAGCCATTTTGGCACCGATGAACTGCATTTCACCGTATTGCGCGACGGCGCCGGTGACGGGGCCTGCCAGGCCAATTTTGATGGTGTCAGCCGCTACCGAGTAGCTGGCAACGCCAGCCATGGCCATGGCGGCAAACAGTTTGGAAATCTGCTTAGTAGCCTTGTTCATAGTGCTCCACTCTTATTGGTTTTGATTATTGTAGTTCTGGCGGCCAAAGCTGCAGAACCGGGTTGTTTCCCCGGTCATCCCCCCGGCAACTGTACCGGTGCAGTGTAGAGCGCGGCTTTGCGGCTTGAAAAGCGGCTTGCTGGGGGCAAAACCCTGGGGTGTCGCTTTAACGTAATAAACGTATAGAAAAACGGCGTGTCTTGCGCGTTGCTGACAACGTCGCGAACTGTTGCGCGAATTTGCCAGCTGGCTGGCTGCCGTTATCATGAGCGCCGATTCGTAATCCGCCACCCACGACAGGGCAATCCATGACTGAACAACCTAGCACCCTCTATGCCAAGCTGCTTGGTGAAACTGCAGCTATTACGTGGCAAGAGCTGCAACCGACCTTCGCCCGCGGCGCCTTGCTGTTGGTAGATGGTGCCCAGGACCTGATCGACGTGGCGCAGGCCGTAGCGCAGAACGACCAGGCCAAAGTCGCCGCCTGGCTGGCCGCAGGTACCTTGAGCCGGGTGGATGACAGCCGCGCCGAAGACCTACTAAAGCGCGATCCAGAGCTGTGGGCGGTGGTGGTGGCGCCCTGGGTGCTGGCGCAGGAACGCAGTCAGGGTGCGCCGCTGCACTGATCTGGCGCGTGCACCTCGAGCCATACTGAGTAACTATGCTGGCAGCACCATGAACTGATTGCAGGAGCTGCCAGCATGTTTGAACCCGGACATTTGCATCGCGCCAATACTTTGGCCGCGGCGGAAACGCCGCTGTTCAGCGTCGATCTCTATTATGAGGTGCGCAAAGATTCGGCCGAGGGCCCTATGTTGCACATGCGTATGCAGGGCCAGGTGGACGGCAAGGCGTTTGAAGAGGTCTTCGAGCTGCATCGCGACACCGCCTACAACTTCGCCAGCGTGGCCACGCGTCTGGCACACAAACATGGCCTGCCGACCAACAACAGCCTGATCATGCGCAGCCATGCCGAGTACGACCTGATGTTCGAGGACATTCGCCGCAAGCTCGACGTGCACAGCGGTGAGCCGGTCAACCTCGATCACCTGGAAAAAGACGGCCTCTAGGTCTGTAATTTGGCTGTTAATGGGGCGCGGCGGGCTCTAGCGCCGCTAGGTTAAGATAACGGCCATCACTAAGTCGGAGTCTGCCTATGTCCACCTCCCTCCCTGCTTTGGCGTTTGCTGGTATTGGCCTGATGGGGCTGCCCATGACCCAGCGCCTGCTGGCCGCCGGCTATCCGCTGAGCGTGTGGAACCGTTCCCTTGATAAGTGCGCACCACTGCAAGCGTTGGGTGCGACGGTCGTGGCCAATCCGGCGCAGCTCTGTGATCAAGCGGATATCGTCATGCTGTGCCTGGCCACTACCGAGGTGGTGCGCGAGATAGTGTTTGGCCCTGGCGGCATTGTGGAAACAGGCAAGCCAGGCCAGTTGCTAGTGGACTTCTCCAGCCTGGAGCCGGCGGCTACCCGCGCAATGGCCGCTGAGTTGCACGCTCGTTGTGGCATGCATTGGATCGATGCCCCGGTGTCCGGCGGCACACCAGGCGCGGCCAGCGGCACATTGGCGATCATGACCGGTGGTCGGGTTGAGGATATCGAGCGGGTACGGCCGATTCTTGCGCACTTGGGGCAACGCCTGACGCGCATGGGCGATGTCGGCGCGGGCCAGGTGACCAAGGTGTGCAATCAGATGATTGTCGCCTGTAACGCACTGGTGATCGCCGAAGTGGTGGCTTTGGCTGAACAGGCCGGAGTTGATGCCAGCCTGATCGCGCCAGCGCTGGCCGGCGGTTTCGCCGATTCCAAGCCGCTGCAGATTCTCGCGCCGCAGATGGCCGAGAGCCAGTTCGAGCCAGTCAAATGGCATGTGCGCACCCTGCTCAAGGACCTTGATACGGCGGTGAAACTGTCGCAACAGATCGGTTCGGCTACGCCGCTCAGTGGCTTGGCCGCGCAGTTGATGCGCCAGCACGGCAGCCAGGGCAATCTAGAACGTGACCCGGCAACCTTGGTGCAGCTGTACCGGAAGCCAGCGCATCAAGAGCCACAGCCATGAAGGTCGCGGCCAACCTGTCGCTGCTGTTTAGCGAGTTACCGCTGATCGAGCGCGTTGTGGCCGCCGCCGCTGCGGGCTTTGATGGTGTGGAAATCCAGTTTCCCTACGAGCTGCCGGCCATTCGCCTGAAAGAGGCGCTGGACGCTGCGGGTATGCCGCTGCGCCTGATCAACTTACCGGCCGGTGATTTGATGAGTGGCGGGGCCGGTTTGGCTGCAGTGCCTGCAAGGCAGGCCGAGTTTGATGCGGCGCTGCAGCAGGCGCTGAGCTACGCCGCCCTGGTCCGGCCGGCCAAGATCAATGTGCTGGCGGGGCGTTTGGCCGAGGGGCTGAGCCGCGAGCAGGCAATGGCCTGTTTGGTCGACAATCTGCACAAGAGCGCCGAAGCCTTTCAGTTATTGGGCATTGGCGTGGTGGTGGAGGCGATTAACCCGCTGGATATGCCGGGCTTTCTGATCAACACCCCGGAGCAGCTGGATGCGTTGCTCAAGGCCGTGTCTCACCCCAATTTAGCGGTGCAGTACGACTTCTACCATATGGCACGGCAAGGCTTGGATATCCAGGCGGGTATCGCTCTGCTGGCTGGGCGTATCGGCCATGTGCAGTTTGCCGATTACCCTGGGCGCGGTGCACCGGGCACTGGCGAGTTGCAGTTCGCAGCGCTGCTGGATGCTCTACGTGACAGTGGTTATCAGGGTTGGCTGGCGGCCGAGTATCGGCCGGGCGATCCAGGCACCCAAGCCAGCTTGGGCTGGCTGAGTAAGTGGCGAGCGACCTGAGGCGCCAACCTGCAACCCGACGGCTCGGGTTGCAGGTTGCACGGGCTTACTCGGGCTTGTCTTCGGTGTACTTGTTGAGTGAGATGACCCGTGTCTTGCCGATACGGTGGCGGTAGATCTCGCGCAAGTATTTGATGGACTTTTTCACACTGTCGCGGGACAGGCGGATGTCGTTGATCGAGACGAACTTGTCCTGATCGTGGATCAGCTCGCGGTACTTCTTCTCGTACATCGGTTTGATCGCGTACCAGTTGGTGTCGAGGATCTTCGCCGGGTTCTCATATTCGTTGAGCATGGCGTCGATACGTACCTCGTCGAATTCGTCAGCCATGATGAAGTCGAGAATGGCGTTGTCCAGGCTCTCGTCGAAGCGGTGCGGGTCGCGGGCGAAGCAGCGCTTGATAAAAGCCACGATCAGGGTCAGGAAGTCGTCCGACAGGCACGGGCTTTTGGCGATCAGGGTGGTCAGCGACAGGTTGGCGGAGGCACCAATCACCAGCGCATAACGCTTTAGCGTGGTGTTGGGGAACAGGCTGTTGAGGTGGGTCTTGAGCCGGTTCAGGTCCATATAGGACAGCTTGTAGTCTTTGGGCAGCGAGACGATCGACACCACCGATGAGCAGTTCTTGAAGAAGTGCAGGTCACTGAGTTTGGCGGCGTTGAAGTCAGACTTCTTGTATTCATCCAGCGCTTCACGGTAACGCTTGGACTCGATCGGCAGCAGGCTGATGCCCTCGATGGCCTGGGTCACCTTATTGAAGTGCGGCAGGTCAATGGAGCGGAAAAACAGGTCATCGATATTCAGCCGCGACGGCTCTTTGTCCAGCACGCGGAATTTATCCAGCGTCGCGGCGCTCTGCTCCGGCACTACGGATTCGGCATAGGCGACGGCCACTGGGCCGGCCAGGCTCATAAACAAGTCGTTGGCATCCAGGCGAATGGTTTCGCCAATATCGATGCCGGCGCGGCGGAAGTAGTTCTGGTCGTAGTCGGTGGTCACCGCCTGGGCGGTGAGGATGTTGAAGATCTGCTGCGAGATGTACTGGTTGGCGTGACGCTCCATGGCGTTGACGTCGATGTTCTGGATATTGCCGTCGTCGCTCTCTTCGGCGTAGCGCATGATGTCGTTGGAGATCAGCATCATCGCGTTCCACGGGCGGATGCGGCGCATCACGCTGGCTTCACTGTTCTCTTCATTGTCGAAGTTGTAGGAGAAGTCCCACTCTTCAGCCAGGTACTTGCACAGCAGGCGCCCGGCATTGATATGCAGCGCCTCAGACATCTCGCTGCGCTGGTCGGAGATGTTCGGCAGGATGCAGATGCCGCTGGTGAAAATCGGTTCGAAGACGAAGCTGTGGTCGCGGTTTTCCGGACTTTCGTCGAAGTTTTTGGTGTCGAAGGTCTTACTCATATACGCGAATTGCTGGGCCAGACCGAACTCGGAAGCCATGCCCGAACCGGTGCCGCCGCCGGCGCTGAAGATATAGAAGTACAGGCGCGACTGGTTGGCCTTAATCCCGCAGGAGTCGATCAGGTAACTGTGGATGAACTTCCAGTCGGCATTGGTGAAGCGTTGGGTGTCCTTATTGAGGATGATCTTGGCCAGATACTGGCCGAGGATCGGCGCGTTACCGGCACCCCCGGCATGCACCTCGGACAGGTCCATGATCTTCAGCTTGCTGTAGTCGCTTAAGAAACCGCTGGTTTCACCCTTGCGCGAGAAGCGGATGCGACCTTCGATGTCTTTGTCCAGGTCGCCAAGCATCACTAGCGGCTCAATCAGAAATACCGGCTTGCTGTCCTTACTGGGTGCACGTAGCAGGTTGCTGCGAATCCAGCGCGTCGGGCGGAAATCTTGCTCAGCGACGGACTTTTCTTCGTTGTTGAATTCACTCAGGTAGAACTGCCTGGCGTTGTAGACCAGAGAGGCGACATCCAGGGCGATGTTCGAGCCGCAGCGACCGAGGCCGATCAGGCAGACGGAGGGGAAATGCTGCACCCGCCGTTCGCTGTCGTCATCCTGCGGGGCTGGGGGGAACACCAGGCTGCGCAGACCGTCGAGGTTGTCGAGGATGCGATCAATATCGCGCTCAGTGAAATACATGTATTGCTCGCCACTGCCGTCTACTCGCATGGGGGGCGGCGGCGGTGCCAGTGGCTCGAGCGGTGCGAGCAAGGTATCAGCCAGGTCGGCCAGTGTGGCTTCGGTTACGGAGGAGGGCACAGCGTCTTTTTTTGTTTTCATTAGGAGACAGTCCGGCGGCTAACGAGGGGGTTGGGCAAATGGCCACATTGCGCACAACCAGCTTGTTTGTAGCATGAAAAAAGGAAAATCTCGCTGCTTTGCTCGGGTTTACCGAGGCATTTTCGGCATTTTTTTGCAGCGTTTTGTGGGTTGCGTGCTTGCCCGGACGGCCATTACCCGGCATACACATCACCAATAGTCACTGACAGCATAGACGCAAGGCTCTAGATTGCGCCTGCACGTGCTGGATACGGCGGCTGGCCCAAGGTCAGCGACCTGCTTCGATAACAACAATTAGAGATGGATTTCATGCAGCAGTCCCTCCAAGCGACGAATGCCTGGCGCATTTTGTTCCTGCTTTTTCTCGCCAACCTGTTCAACTTCTTTGACCGCACCATCCCGGCGATCATCATCGAACCGATCCGCATGGAATGGGACCTCAGCGACCTGCAGCTGGGCTTGATTGGCACCGCGTTCACCATCGTTTATGCGATTGCCGGCATTCCGCTGGGGCGCATGGCCGATACTGGGGCGCGGCGCAAGATCATGGGCTGGGGGTTGGCGGTGTGGAGCGGACTGACCGCGGTTAACGGGCTGGCCTGGAACTTCTGGAGTTTTCTGCTGATTCGCATGGGCGTTGGTATTGGTGAGGCCAGCTATGCGCCGGCCGCTAACTCACTGATTGGCGATCTATTCCCCGCACACAAACGCGCGCGCGCCATGGGCATCTTTATGCTCGGCCTGCCGATTGGTTTGCTGCTGGCGTTCTTCACCATCGGCGCGATGGTCAAGGCTTTCGATAGCTGGCGTGCGCCGTTCTTTATTGCGGCGATACCGGGGGTGATCCTGGCGCTGTTTATGTTCTTTATCAAAGAGCCCACACGTGGCGCCGCCGAACAGGTGAAGTCGCAAACCACGCCAATCGAGAAGCCGCTGCGTAAGGTCCTGGCGATTCGCACCTTCTGGTGGTTGGTGATGGCCGGTCTGGCGTTTAACTTCGCCACCTACGCCTGTAACTCGTTCATGGTGCCGATGTTGCAGCGTTACTTCCTTATGCCGCTGGAGCAGGCGGCGATGGCCACCGGGGTAATCGTTGGCTTGACTGGCTTGGTCGGCCTGACGCTGGGCGGTTGGGTGGCGGATAAAGTCCATCAGCGCTGGCAGACTGGCCGGCTGTTGTTTGCCGCGCTGAGTATGTTGATCGCTTCGGTTGCGACAGGTTGCGCCTTACTCGCTGGGCGGGTTGAAATTGCCGTGTTTGTTGCTCTATTCAGCGTTGGCTGGCTGTTTGCCTACAACTTCTACACCTGCGTTTACACCGCCATTCAAGATGTTATCGAGCCGCGTTTGCGCGCCACGGCCATGGCGTTGTTCTTTGCCGGCTTGTACCTGCTTGGCGGCGGCCTGGGGCCATTGGCGGTGGGCATGCTGTCAGATCACTATTCCCAGGCGGCGATGCTCGCTGCAGGGGCCAGTGAAATGAATGAAACCTTTAAAGCTGTCGGTCTGCATAACGCCATGCTGCTGATTCCCGTGGCGTTACTGTTGACTATGCTGGCGCTGTTACAGGCGTCGCGCTGCTTCGTAGCCGACGCCGTGAATATGCAGCAGGGGATGCAGTTACAGCCCGCCACCTAAGCCGTTTTGTCAGGCCATCCGGCATGCGCCGGACGGCCGGGCAACCGCCAGATCCTGTGCAATACTCAGTCGCACTGCTGTCACGCAACTGCGACTGAGGACAACCACCATGGGCACTTCCCGCCTTGTGCTGGGCCACAGCAATGCGCTTGACGAACACCCCTTGAGTAACGCCTTGGCTCAGTGTCAGCTGACCTTGCAGGCGCTTGACGCGCCGGACGAATTGTCAGATGACGTGGTGCTGGTGCTGCTTGACGAACGTCTCTTGGCGCTCAGGCCGTTGCTCGATTGGCTGGATTGTGGCGCGATTCTGGTGGGCTGCATGGACCAGCCCGGCGTCTTACCCTTACCACCACACGCCAGTGTCGAGGAACTGTCGGCGCTGCTGCGTTTTGCCGGCGAGCAGTACAGCCTGCGTTATCAGACCGAACAACTGGCTGCTGCCCTGGCGGGCAAACATGACGACCTGAGTAAGTTGGTGGATGTGGGCTTGGCGTTGTCGGCCGAGCGTGACCTCGACCGTTTGCTGGAGAAAATCCTGGTCGAGGGGCGGCGCTTGTCCAACAGTGACGCCGCCTCGCTGTTTCTGGTCAGTCGCCGCCCGGACGCGCCGCCACAGCTGATCTTTAAGCTGACGCAGAATGGCACGCTCAGCCAGAACAGCTTTCAGGACCAGCGCATGCCGTTGAGCAAAGCCTCGATTGCCGGTTACGTGGCGCTGACCAGTGCGGAGTTAAATATCGAAGATGTGTATGCGATTGCGGCTGATGCGCCGTACCGCTTCAACCGCTCCTTCGACCTGCAAATGGGCTACCGCACCCTGTCGATTCTGGCGATTCCCATGCTCAATCACCGTCATGAAGTGGTCGGCGTGCTGGAGTTTATCAACCGCCAGCGCAAGGGCAGTCACCCACTTGAGCCCGAACTGATCGCCTTTGACGAAGAGGTTGCCGTGTCGTTGCGCGCCCTGGCCAGCCAGGCGGCGGTAGCGATCGAGAACCGTCAGCTGCTGGATGACATCAGTCGGCTGTTCGACGGCTTCGTTCAGGCCTCGGTGTTCGCCATCGAACAACGCGATCCCACCACCAGTGGCCATTCCTTTCGGGTTGCCGAGCTGTGCCTGACTCTGGCCAATCAGTTACCCCATGCGCCGCATGCCCGGCTGCGTGAGCAGGCGTTGAGTAACGATGGCTTGCGCGAGTTGCGCTACGCCGCCTTGCTGCATGACTTTGGCAAGGTTGGGGTGCGTGAGCATGTGTTGGTCAAAGCCAAGAAGCTGTCTGAGCCAGTGCTGGAAAACCTGCGCTATCGCGTCGCCCTGGCTCAGGAGAACCTGCACAACCAGACCCTGCGCAAGATGCTGCATGCCTACCGTCATCAGGGTGGGTTGAGTGAGGAGCGGCGCCTGCAGCTGGAGGCCGAGCTGGCTTATGAATGCGCGCGACTGGAGCGCTACCTGAATAACATCATTCAGGCCAATGAGCCGAGCATGCTCAGTGAAGGCGATTTCCAACACTTGCAGGAAGTGCAGGGCGAGCTGGTCAAGGCGCCCGGTAATTGCTTGGTCAGCCTGCTCAGTGAAGGTGAGTTCAGTGCCCTGGCGGTACGCAAGGGCAGCCTGACCACGGCTGAGCGCGAAGAGATCGAGCGCCATGTGGTGCACACCCAGCAGTTTCTCAGCCTAATACCCTGGACGCCGGATCTACAGGGCGTACCGTACATCGCCGGCGCGCACCATGAAAAACTCGACGGCAGTGGTTATCCCAAGGGGCTTAGCGGCGATGCAATTCCCTGCGCTTCACGGATCATGACCATCTGCGATATTTATGATGCATTGACGGCAGCTGATCGTCCCTACAAGCCAGCGATGCCGCTGGAGCGCGCCTTGGATATCCTCAAGAGTGAGGCCCAGAGCGGATTACTCGATGCCGAGCTGGTGCAGCTGTTTATCGACAGTCGCAGCTTTCAAGTGACAGGCGTGCCGGGTTCGCACACCACATCACCCTTTAGTCATCACGTGTGTGATTACGAGCCGTCCTGTACCCGCGAACATCCGCACAGTCATTGAGGTGGTGGGGCTATTCGCCTCTATCACTTGCTTCTAAGTGCCTGCTGATAACGGGCATCCAGGCTTTGGCTCGGGCCGGCGGCGTTCTTGTCGATATACAGATAGACCGGTTGCAGGCGCTGCAGGCGGTCGTCGATACCTGGATGCACCTTGAGAAAGCTAGTGAGCGCCGCATCGTTCTGCCGAGTGGTTCCGAGGGTCTGTAGCACGCCGGCCAAGCCATAAGGGTCGTAGCCGGCGCGGGTGGCGATTACCGCGCCCATGGCGTCAGCCTCGTATTCATCGCTACGGTCCAGGCCACGGCTGTAAAGGTCGCTGACGCTGCGAGTAAAGCGGTCGGTTAGCTCGCCGGCTTGGCTGCCGCCCTTGTCGGCGGCGCCGGCTTGCACCGCGAGGGTGGCGAGGTCCGTGAGCAGGCCGGTTTGCGCCTGCTGTTGGATGGCTTTGAGGTGATGCTGCTGCACCACATGGGCCACTTCATGGGCCAGCACACCGGCCAGCTCGGCTTCGCTGTTCATCCGGGTGAGCATGCCGCTGGTGATAAACACGTAACCACCCGGAGCGGCGTAGGCGGCTACTTGTGAGCTATCAAGTACCACAAAGCGCCAGGGCAGTTCCGGGCGTTCGCTCTGTTGCGCAACCCACAGGCCGACACGATTGACGTAGGCCTGCAGCGGCGGATTGTTCAGCACTGCAGCCTTGCTCAGCAGGATGCTGGCGGTGTTCTGGCCGATCACCCGCTCTTCATCGACGCTTTTCTGACCCATGTTGGTCAGATTCTGGCCGGCGCTGGCCAGCTTGCCCAGGTCAATGCCTTGAATCTGCATGCCTTCCAGCCCCTGGCAGGCGCTGAGACTAATGATTAGGCCGAGTAGGCTGGCGCACTTGATAAATATGGCTGTTTGCATGTCGCTCTCCTCGCGGCGTGTTAGCGGGCGTAGGGCAGGTTCTGGCGGCGCAGGCCGCCTTGCTGGGCAAAGCTGCGCGCCTCGCTTGGGCTGGCGGCAAAGGCATCTAAAGCCTGCACGCTGGGCGAGGCATTGGCGTTGCCGCTGCGCAGTTCCTCATCACTGATACCGCGGATGCCGGTGGCCACGCCGCTGGCGGGAGCGGCCTGGTTGCCGAGCTTGAGCAGGCTGCCCAGATCATTGCTGCGGCTGGCTTGCGCATCTTTGGCAAAACGCAGGCTAAGCAGTGGTAGCCAGCCGCGTTGGCCGTTTGAGGTTTGCACTTGGTACCAGCCGCCCTGACGCTCAAGGACAACAACTTGGGACTCTTTGCCAATCTGGCCGACATTGGCGGCTGAAGCACTGGGCTCGGCGCGCAGGGCGCTTTCCTGGACGGTATGCGCCTGGCGTACTTCGGCCAGCGCCGAGAAACCGTAAAAGCTGAATAGCAGCGCCGCAATGGCGCTGTAGAGGCCTTTATTCATCATGTCTCCTTCGCGGCTCAAAGAGCATTACGGCTTCGGCGCGGCCTTTTACTTGGTGTTCGCCCTGGGGCACGAAGTCCAGATCAAGCGTGCAGGCCTCACGGGTGGCGGCAGAAATCAGCAGGTGGGCGCGGCCCTTGGTCAGCCCCTCGATACGGCTGGCCAGGTTCACCGTGTCGCCTATTGCAGTGTAGTCATAGCGCTGCTTGGCGCCGACCAAGCCGACGACCGCTGGTCCTGTGTGCAGGCCGATGCCGATGTCGAAATCCGGGCAGTTGTAGTCGCGGCGAAAGGCGTCGAGGTTATCGAGCATTTCCATCGCAGCGAGGATGGCTTGATCGGCCTGCTGTGGGTTGTCCAGCGGCGCGCCCCAAAAGGCCATGATGGCGTCGCCGATAAACTTGTCGAGGGTAGCCTGGTGTTTGAACAGTACCTCCACCTGGCTGCTGAAATAGCCTTCGAGCAGGTGCACAATTTCGGTCGGTGTGTGTTGCTCGGAGAGGGTAGTAAAGCTGCGGATATCGGAGAACAGCACGGTCAGTTGGCACTCCTTGCTCGCCAGCAAAGCCTCCGGGTCGTCGCGGGCCACCAGTTGGTTGACCACCACAGGGTCCATAAAGCGGCTGAACAAGCGAATGGTGTCCTGCAATTGCTGGCGCCGACGCAGGTAGAACAGTGCCAGCGCGGCGGCTAGCAGCAGCCACAGGCAGATCAATCCCGGTAGCACGCCGAGCAGCATGCCCTGCAGGGCCAGCCAGTAGCTGCCAGTAAACAGCGCCAGGCTGCCGAGCAGGCACAGGGAAAAAGCCGCCGGCAGCTGTTCACGCAGCAGCAATGCACTCAGACCGAGCAATAACAACAGCGGGCCAAGCAACTCCAGCCAGGCGTCGACTTCATACAGCTGGTGCTTGTTGAGCAGGTTGTCGATGGCCGTCATCAGGATAAATGGCGCCGGGTAGAGAGTGTCCAGCGGGGTCGGGCGCAGATCGTGCAGGCCAGCGGCGGTGGTGCCGATAACGATGATCTTGTCCTTGAACAGCTCGGCTGCCAGTGGCTCGCCCTGGTTGCGCGCCGCCGCCAGCACGGCGGCGTAAGGCAGGCGTGGATAGGGCAGGCGGCTGGTGCCGGGCCAGTCCAGCAGCAGGCTCTGTTGCGGCGGTAAAGCGCCGGTCAGGTCATGCACGATGCGCGCAGGCAAGCTGGGCAAGCGCCAGCCGGCAAAACTGCGGTACAGCTCGTAACTCCGGCCGATACCGTCATTATCAGGGCGAAAGTTAATGCTGCCCAGGCGCCACAGCTCACTGGGAAAGGCATTGGGCAGTAGCAATAAGCCGCGCTGATCGTCTGCGCCGCGTTGTCCCGGTGCTTGCCAGGTGGAGGCGGGGTAGTCGCGCAGCAGTGGTGGCTGGCTGCCTTCATCGGCCTGTTGCACCAGGGCGGCGAGGTAGGTGGTGGCGCTGCGCTGCAGCACTTCGGCAAAGTAGCTGTCGGCGTCCGGATTGAACTGATCGGGTTCGCTGAACAGGATGTCGAAGGCTACGGCCTTGGGTTGTTGACTGAGCAGGTATTCCAGCAGCTCGGCATGCAGCGAACGCGGCCACGGCCATTTGCCGGCCTCGCTGGCCAGCACTTGCAGGCTCAGATCGTCGATATCGATGAGCAGCAGGCGAGGGTCGGGCGTTTGTTCAGCGGCGCGCTGGCGGATCAGCCAGTCGAGGTGAGCGTTGTTCAGCCCATTTAGCGCGGGCCACAGATGCAGCAGGGGAAGCAGAAGCAGCGCCAATAGGCAAAGCCCGCCAAGGCTATGACGAAACCGACGCGAGGCGGCGCGTGCAGGCACAGAAAGCTCCTGTGAGCTGGAGTGACAGAAGTATTGCTTCTGACTCTAGCAGCCCGCTGGCAGTTACTCAGGTAGACGCGGCAGAGCCTGTTCAAAGGCTTGCGAGCTAGAGCCCTGCAAGGCGCTACGCCAGTAACAGCCTCCGGCTGGTCAAAACAGGCGAGGAAACGGATGTACTGTTGTACATGAGCATTACTCGTTCCACTCGCCCTTCGGGCCGCGCTGAAGCGCGTTAGCCACAAGTGGCTTGCCGACCCTGTTTTTAACGCAGCAGGGCCGACGCGCAGCAGCCTTTTAGCCAGCAACCAGTACGCGAATAGCCTCCAGGCGCAACGCCGCCTTGTCGAGCATGGTCAGGCCTTGCTCGCGCTGCTGGCGCAGAGCATTGAGCTCGCTGTCGCGCACGCTTGGGTTGACCGCTTGCAGGGCGATCAGGCGCGCCAGTTCTTCATCGGTTTCTGCGGCCAGACGGCGTTTGGCTTCATCGACGCGGGCGTTGTGGCGCTCGGCGACTTTGCCTTCACCGGCATTGATCAACGGGTTGAGGCTGTCACGCTGAGCCTGGACGAACTTGTTGGCGCTGGCGCGTGGCACGGTTTCCAGCTGTTCATTGAGCTTCTCGAACGAGACTTTGGCGGCCAGGTCGTTGCCGTTGGCATCGAGCAGGCAACGCAGGGCGATTGGCGGCAGGTAGCGGCCCAGTTGCAACGCGCGTGGGGCCACCACTTCACTGACGTAGAGCATTTCCAGCAGCACGGTGCCGGGTTTCAGTGCCTTGTTTTTGATCAGCGCGACGCCGGTGTTGCCCATGGAGCCGGAGCGCACCAGGTCCATGCCGCCTTGCACCATGGGGTGTTCCCAGGTGAGGAACTGCATGTCTTCGCGCACCAGGGCCATGTCGCGGTCGTAGGTGATGGTCACGCCTTCGTCGTCGCCGAGCGGGAAGCTGGCATCCAGCATTTTCTCGCTGGGACGCAAAATCAGCGCGTTGTCGGAGTGGTCTTCGCTGTCGATGCCGAAGGCGTCGAACAGTTGCTCCATATAAATCGGCAGGGCGAACTGGTCATCTTGCTCGAGAATCGCCTCGACCAGTGCCTCACCTTCACCGGCGCCGCCGGAGTTGAGTTCCAGCAGGCGGTCGCGACCGGCATGCAACTCACCTTCCAGGCGTACGCGCTCGGCCTTGGCTTCGTCGACCAGCGTTTGCCACTCGCCATCGTCGCCGCTTTCCAGCAGCGGCAGCAGGCGAGTACCGAACTGCTGTTGCAGGGCGTTGCCGGTCGGGCAGGTGGCCAAGAAGGAGTTCAATGCCTGGTGATACCACTGGAACAGGCGCTCTTGCGGGCTGTTTTCCAGATACGGCACGTGCAGCTGAATACGGTGTTTCTGGCCGATCCGGTCGAGACGGCCGATACGCTGTTCGAGCAGGTCCGGGTGGGCCGGCAGGTCGAACAGTACCAGGTGGTGGGCGAACTGGAAGTTGCGACCCTCGGAGCCGATTTCCGAGCAGATCAGCACCTGGGCGCCGAATTCTTCATCGGCGAAATAGGCGGCGGCGCGGTCACGCTCAAGGATGCTCATGCCTTCGTGGAACACCGTGGCCGGAATGCCTTTGCGCACGCGCAGGGCGTCTTCCAGGTCCATGGCGGTCTCAGCGTGGGCGCAGATCACCAGTACCTTGAATTTTTTCAGCATCTTCAGGGTGTCGATCAGCCATTCGACGCGTGGGTCGAATTTCCACCAGCGCTGGTCTTCATCAGCATCACTTTGCGCTTGGTAGCTGACTTCCGGATACAGGTCGGCATGCTCACCGATGGGCAGCTCCATGTATTCGTCGGGGCTGGCCAGCGGGTAGGGGTGCAGCTCACGGTCCGGGAACCCCTGCACGGCGGCGCGGGTGTTACGGAACAGCAGGCGCCCAGTGCCGTGGCGGTCGAGCAGCTCGCGCACCAAACGCGCCGAGGCTTCGATGTCGCCGTCGCTGACTGCTGCGAGCAAGGCTTCACCGCCCGCGCCGAGGAAATCATGGATGGTCTGGTGCGCAGCAGGCGACAGGCGGCCCTGGTCGAGCAGTTCCTGCACCGCTTCGGCAATGGGTTTGTAGTTGGCGCTCTCGGCGCGGAAGGCGGCAAGATCGTGGAAACGATTGGGGTCGAGTAGGCGAAGTCGGGCGAAGTGACTGTCCTGGCCAAGTTGCTCCGGGGTGGCGGTGAGCAGCAGTACGCCGGGAATCACTTCGGCCAGCTGTTCAACCAGCGCGTACTCGCGGCTGGCATGTTCCGGGTGCCAGACCAGGTGGTGGGCTTCGTCGACCACCATTAGATCCCAGCCGGCGGCAAATAGGGCATCTTGGGCTTTTTCGTCTTCGCACAGCCATTCCAAGGCGACCAGCGCCAGCTGGCAGTCTTCGAACGGGTTACTGGCGTCGCTCTCGATAAAGCGTTCTGCGTCGAACAGCGCAACGTCCAGGTTAAAGCGCCGGCGCATCTCTACCAGCCACTGATGCTGGAGGTTCTCGGGTACTAGGATCAGCACGCGATTGGCACGGCCGGACAGTAGCTGGCGATGGATCACCAAGCCCGCTTCGATGGTTTTACCCAGGCCCACCTCGTCAGCGAGCAGCACGCGTGGGGCTATGCGGTCAGCCACTTCGCGGGCGATGTGCAATTGGTGGGCGATGGGTTGTGCGCGTACGCCGCCCAAGCCCCAGAGTGTGGATTGCAACTGGCGGCTGGTGTAGTCGAGGGTGTGATAACGCAGGGCGAACCAGGGCAGCGGGTCGATCTGCCCGGCGAACAGGCGGTCGCTGGCCAGACGGAACTGGATAAAGTTCGACAGCTGAGTTTCCGGCAGGGTGACGCTCTCATGCTGGGCATTGAGACCGTGGTAAACCAGCAGGCCATCAACGTCGTCGACTTCCTGTACGGTTAGCTTCCAGCCTTCGAAATGGGTGATTTCATCGCCCGGAGAGAAACGTACGCGAGTCAGCGGTGCACTGCGCAGGGCGTACTGGCGGGTTTCGCCGGTGGCCGGGTAGAGCACGGTGAGCATGCGGCCATCCTGCATCAGGACGGTTCCCAGCCCCAGCTCCGCTTCGCTGTCACTGATCCAGCGTTGCCCCGGTTCATACTGCGCCATGCTTGTCTCCCGCGTGAAAAAGCCGACTATGTTAACGGAACCCTGCACTAAGGCCCAAGACGCATTGCAGCGTATCGGGCACTTTGTGTATTTAGGTGGATCAAAAGTGTAGCGATACCTCGTTCAAGTCGTGGCTTGGCTGGCCGACAGCCTGACCAAAGGAGGGTTTAATACATGCTGCCGCCAATTCCTCATAGTCTGGCGCCCGTGACCGTTCAGCAGGACGTGGTAAAGCCGCGCCCAGAAATTCCTCCGGTTACGGCCACCGCTGAAAGCTCCAAGGAAAGTGGCGTCAGCCTGGATAAGCGGCACCCGCAGGAAGCCGAGGTGATGCTGCGCGAGGAGCAGCGCCGGCGTCAGCGTCGTCACGGATACAGCCCTGAGGAGCTAGCTGAAGGCGAAGTGGCCGAGGCAGACGAAGCCGTGATCAATGAACTACCGCGTCAGGGGCTTTGGGTGGATGTGGAAGTTTGAGAATTTTATCCATGGAGCTGTTTAACGACGCTTCGTTGCCGCTGCCCAACGCCGAGCTTGAATTGCATGCGCAATGGCTAGCCCCGGCAACGGCTGATCAGTGGCTGGCCGAATTGAGCGCACACACGCCCTGGCAGCAGCCGCAAGTGCACATTTACGGGCGGCAACTGCCGGTGCCGCGCCTAGTGGCCTGGTATGGCGATGCCGAGGCCAGTTATCGCTACTCAGGGTTAACCCATCAACCGTTGTCTTGGACGCCGCTTCTGGCGCAGATTCGCGCGCAGGTGGAGCAGGCGGTGGGGCAGCCACTGAATGGCGTGTTGCTCAACTGTTACCGGGATGGTCAGGATTCCATGGGCTGGCACAGTGACGATGAGGCTGAGCTGGGTGCTAACCCGCTGATCGCCTCACTCAATCTGGGCGGCACCCGGCGTTTCGACTTGCGGCGCAAGGGCGGTAACCGTATCGAACACTCGTTGCCGCTGCAGCATGGTTCATTGCTGGTCATGCGCGGGCCAACCCAGCATCATTGGCAACACCAAGTGGCGAAAACGCGCAGCCCCTGTGCGCCACGCCTGAACCTGACCTTTCGTTTGATTAAGCCAAGCCCATGAGCCAAGACGACAAGCTGATTGATTTCGCCGCCGAGCGCGACAAGCGCATCCATGACCTGCGCGATAAAAAACTCAATGAAATGCGCGATGCCTTCGAACAGGCTTTGCCGCTACCCAAAGGCAAGAAAAAACCCAAGGGCAAACCGAAAAAGTCCTGACAGTGTCAGGCTCTTTTCTATGCGTGGATCTATTGATGCGGCATAGAACAGCGCAGTTTTGATCTGGATCAATAGCCCCTGCGCGGCCCCTGTTACCGTGAAGCCATACCCACACAGGCTTCATGCAGGAGGCAAGCATGTTTATCGATGTCGTAGTTCTCGCCGGTATCGGCACCGTCGGTTTGATGGTTGCCTTCTTCGTCGGTGTTGGTTATTTCATCTGGCAGGATTCGCATAAGCGTAAGCAAGGCTGATTCTGCTGGGAAGGACCGATTCAAGGCTCGCGAGCTAGAGTCCTGCAAGGCAGAAATCGGCGAGGAAGCGGAGTTTACGAGTTGTAAATGAGCATTACTCGTTTCCCTCGCCCTTCGGGTCACGCTGAAGCGCGTTAGCCGCAAGCGGCTTGCCGAGCGGTTTCTAACGCAGCAGGGCCGACGCGCAGCAGGCTTTGAATCGGTTCGAAGGGGCACGCAAGGCAATTTGGGCGACTCAGGTCGCCCTTTTTTATGGCCGGCCATCCATGGCGGCCGGATTGTTACAGCGCTATTTACGCTGCGTGAGCATCTTCAGGGCTGCGCGGCGATTCGATGCGCAGGTAGCTGTCGAGTTTGGCTTGCTGCGCTGCGGTAGTGAACAGCCCGAGCTTGCTGCGTCGCCAGAGTATGTCGTCCGCCTGCATGGCCCATTCTTCCTGGCACAGGTAGTCGACTTCGCGGGTGTACAGGCCGCCGCCCAGGTGTTCGCCCAGATCGCTGAGGTTGCTCACACCCTTGAGCATCACCCAGCTGCGGCTGCCATAGCTGCTGGCCCAGCGCCGCGCGAGTGAGGTGGGCAGCCAGCTAAAGCGTGCGCACAGTGCTTCAACCAAAGCGCTCTGGCTCTCCAGTTGTTCTGCGCCGGGCAACAGGCTTGTTGCCGTCCAAGTGGGGCCCATCTTCGTGAAGAAAGGGGCCAGTTGCGCCAATGCTGATTCGGCGAGCTTGCGGTAAGTGGTGAGTTTGCCGCCAAACACCGAGAGCAGTGGTGCCTCGCCCGGATGGCCGGACAGCGACAAGGTGTAATCACGGGTGACGGCTGATGGGTCGTCCGATTCGTCGTCGCACAGCGGGCGCACCCCAGCGTAGGTGTGGAGGATGTCGCTGCGGCTTAATTGCTGTTTAAAGTGGGCATTAACCACATTCAACAAGTAGTCGGTTTCTTCTTCGCTGATCGCCACTTTGGCTGGGTCGCCCTGGTATTCGCGGTCTGTGGTGCCGATCAGGGTGAAGCGCTCCTGGTAGGGGATGGCAAAAACAATGCGGCGGTCTTCGTTTTGCAGGATATAGGCCTGCTCACCCTCGAACAGGCGCGGCACGACGATATGGCTGCCTTGAATCAGGCGGATGCCGTAAGGCGACTCTTGCTTCAGGTCTTCACGAATAAAGCGCGCCACCCAGGGGCCGGCAGCATTCACCAAGGCGCGGGCGCGAATCGAAAACAGGCTGCCATCGCTGCGCTCCAGATGGATATGCCACAAGCCCTTGCTGCGCCGCGCGCTGACGCAGCGGGTGCGGCTGTGCACATGCGCGCCTTGTTCGCGGGCAGCCATGGCATTGAGTACCACCAAGCGTGCGTCGTCGACCCAGCAGTCGGAATATTCGAAACCGCGGCTGATCTCGGCCTTTAGCGGGCTACCGGCGCCGAAACGCAGGCTGCGCGAGCCTGCTAGTTTCTCGCGCTTGCCCAAATGGTCGTAAAGAAAGAGACCCGCACGGATCATCCAGGCCGGCCGCAGGTGTGGGCGGTGTGGCAGGACAAAACGCATGGGTTTGACGATATGCGGGGCTTTGGTAAGCAGCACTTCACGCTCGGCCAGTGCCTCGCGTACCAGGCGGAATTCGTAGTGCTCCAGGTAGCGCAGACCGCCGTGGATCAGCTTGCTGCTGGCCGAAGAGGTGTGTTGCGCCAGGTCGTCCTTTTCACAAAGGAACACGGATAAACCTCGCCCGGACGCGTCGGCAGCAATCCCTACACCATTGATGCCGCCGCCTATCACGGCAAGGTCATAAACTTCAGCAAGTGGAATGTTGCGGGTAGGGCGAGTAGACATGGCGGCACCGAAAGTCAGTATTGAACTTTGAATGTTCACTTTCGAAAATATGCTAGTCGAATACGCATGGCTTCGCCACCCCGAAATGCGCTTTCGCGCCCAGTGGTCGTCCGGTTAAGAGGGAAGAACCTGCCTCGAATCTTGCGAGCTAGAACGAGATAGGCCATTTCTAACCCAGTATCGCCGACACGCAGCAGATACAAGGCAGGTTCGAGGGTGGCTTACACCAGGTCGAGCTGAACCTTGTGTTCTGCCAACAAGCGGTTGACTGCAGCCGAGGGGGCCGCGTCGGTGAACAGCCGGTCAACCAACGCGACCGAGCCCAGGCGCACCACGGCGTTGCGGCCGAATTTGCTGGAGTCGACGGCCAGGAACACCTGGCGTGCATTGCTGATGATGGCCTGGGAAACGCGCACTTCCTGGTAATCGAAGTCGAGCAGGCTGCCGTCTTCATCGATACCGCTGATGCCGACCAGGGCGAAATCAACTTTGAACTGCTGGATAAAGTCTACTGCCGCCTGGCCCACCACGCCGCCGTCGCTGCGCACTGTGCCGCCGGCCAGCAGCACTTCGAAGTCAGCCTTGGCGCTGAGCTGGGCGGCCACGTGCAGGTTGTTGGTGATGATCTTCAGGCCCTTGTGCCCCAGTAACTCACGGGCAATGGCTTCGGTGGTGGTGCCGATATTGATAAACAGCGACGCGTGGTCGGGGATCTGTGCGGCGATAGCGGTGGCGATGCGCTGCTTTTCATCGCGCATCAAGCCGGCGCGCATGCTGTAGGCGGTATTCTGGATGCTTGAGCTTTCACTCGCTGCACCGCCATGGGTGCGCCGCAGCAGCCCCTGCTCAGCGAGCTGATTTATGTCGCGGCGTATGGTTTGCGGGGTCACGGAAAACGCCTGGGCCAACTCGTCGATACTGACGTAGCCGCGTTCGCGGGCGAGTTCGAGAATGTCGTGTTGGCGGGGCGGCAGGGTCATGAAAGCTCCTCGGAAGTGCGCGCCATTATAGGCTGCCGTCGCGGCCATTTTGGGCTAAGGTACGCCAACTTTGTCAGATTGTTTTCACATTCGAACATGACCCCAGCCATCGATTTGCTGAAAAAGGCCAAGGCTGTGCATCAGGTGCACAGTTATCACCACGACCCCAAGGCGGCTTCCTATGGTTTGGAAGCCGCAGAAAAGCTCAATCTTGAGCCTGCTCAGGTGTTCAAGACCCTGCTGGCTGCCAGTGAGAAGGGTGAGCTGCTGGTCGCGGTGGTGCCGGTCGTCGGTACGCTCGATTTGAAAGCCTTGGCTCACGCCGCCGGGGTGAAGAAAGCCGATATGGCCGACCCCAATGCGGCGCAACGAGCCACAGGCTATCTGCTCGGAGGTATCAGCCCGCTAGGTCAGAAAAAGCGGTTGCGCACCTTTATCGATGACTCCGCGCAGCAGTTTCCCAACATCTATGTCAGTGCTGGACGGCGCGGGTTGGAAGTGCAGCTGGATGCCGCCGTGCTGGCGCACCTGACGCAGGCGTTGTTTGCGCCCATCGGTCGCGGCTAGTCGTTCAACTTTTAAACTTATAAAAACAAGGAAATCTGCATGTCTCATTACCTGCTTGCCATCGACCAGGGCACCACCAGCAGCCGGGCGATTGTCTTCAGTGCTCAGGGCTTGCCCGTGGCGCGCGCGCAGCAGGAGTTCAAGCAGTATTTCCCGCAGGATGGTTGGGTTGAACATGATGGTGAAGAGCTGTGGCTAAGCACCCTCAAGGTCTGCCGTGAGGCGCTCAAACAGAGCGGCCTGAGTGCCAGCGATGTAGCCGCTATCGGTATTACCAATCAGCGTGAAACCACCCTGGTGTGGGATGCGCAAACCGGTACGCCGATCCATCCGGCGATTGTCTGGCAGGACCGGCGCACCGCCGACTATTGCGCCGAGCTGAAAGAAGCTGGGCATGAGTCCGCTGTCGCTGCCAAGACCGGGCTGCTGATCGATCCTTATTTCTCCGCAACCAAGCTGCGCTGGATTCTGCAGAAGGTGCCCGGTGCCCGTGAGCGTGCTGAGCGCGGAGAGCTGCGTTTTGGCACCGTGGACTCGTTTCTGCTGTGGCGCCTGACCGGTGGCAAGTCGCACAAAACCGATGCCAGTAACGCCTCGCGCACCCTGCTGTTCAATATTCACACCCAACAGTGGGATGAGGAGTTGCTCAAACTGTTTGAGATTCCCGCCAGCCTGTTGCCGGAGGTGCTCGATTGCGCCGCTGATTTCGGTATCACCGAGGCCAATTTGCTTGGGGCGGCCATTCCGGTGTTAGGCATGGCCGGTGATCAGCAGGCCGCGCTAATCGGCCAGGCGTGCTTCGAACCGGGTATGGTCAAGAGTACCTACGGCACCGGCTGTTTTATGATCCAGAACACCGGCAGCACGCCGGTGATCTCGAAAAACCGTCTGCTGACCACGGTTGGCTATCGTCTGAATGGCCAGGTCACCTATGCGGTGGAAGGCAGTATTTTTGTTGCCGGCGCGGCGGTGCAGTGGCTGCGCGACGGTATCAAGCTGATTAGCCATGCCCGTGATACTGAAGCCATGGCCGAGCAGACCGGCGATGCGTGCGGGGTGTACTTGGTGCCGGCATTTACCGGCCTTGGTGCGCCGTACTGGGATCCGAAAGCTCGCGGTGCGATCTTTGGTTTAACCCGCGACACGGGGATCAAGGAAATCGTCACTGCCGGCCTGCAGTCGGTGTGTTACCAGACCCGCGACCTGCTTGAGGCCATGCGCCAGGACGGCGCGGCCGAGCCCAGTGCGTTACGGGTGGATGGCGGCATGGTGGAAAACAACTGGGTCATGCAATTTCTCGCCGATATTCTCGGCGTGCCGGTGGAGCGCCCGGAGGTCACCGAAACTACAGCACTGGGTGTGGCCTATCTGGCCGGCCTGCAAGCCGGGCTATACAAAGATATGGCGAGCATCGCCCAGCATTGGCATCGCCAGCAGCGGTTTGATCCGCGCATGGCCGACAGTCACCGCAGCAAGCTGTATGACGGTTGGTTGGATGCGGTGAACAGGGTGCGCAGCGAAGGTTGATTCTGTTGTGTAGGAGCCCGCTTGCTGGCGATCACGCAAGGCAAGCTGGCTCCTACAAGGTGGATCAGGAGCCTGCCAGCATTACCCCTTCGTATTGATTAGTCAGTTCATGCATCTGCCACAGCAGGGTTTCGGTGGTGGTGGAGATGATTGTCGGTACATAGCGCGAGTCGTTCGCGAGGTTGAAGCCGGCGCGGGTAAAGCGCCATTGTGCTTCGGCCTGGCTCAGGCCTTTGCTTATTTGTGCGGTGTTCTGGCTGGCCTGCTGCAACGCGTGCAGCGCGACATCAAACTCACTGACAGCTTGCTCGAAGCTCTGTTGCAGGTTGCTAATCGGCAAGTGCCAGCTCATGGCCAGATACAGCGCGGCAATGCGTTGGCTGAGCATGCGTTGACGCCCGCTACGGTTTATCAGGGCGGCGCTCTGGGCGCCGCTGTGGCGTTCCAATAGCAGCACCAGGTGTTCACTCTGCGCGAGCAGTTGATCGCTCAACTGCAGAACCAATAACGCTTGTTGTTTGTCCGGACGTGACAGGGCCAGCTCACGGTAACGCTGCCAGGTTTTTCCGGCGTCATCCAACGCCGCACGAATGTCCGCGGTGGGTGCGTATTCGCTGAGGGCGAGGTAGTTGCTCTCGAATTTGGCGATGCTTTGGTCGAGTTGCTGTTCGGCTTGCTCGGGGCGAACCTCGGCGCCGATCATCAAGTAGGTTTTGGCAATACGTTGGCTAAGCATGCGCTGCATGCCCGAGAGATTCATTGATTCGGCGGCGCTGATAACTGCCCAGCTGCTGGGGCTGAAAAGGCTTAGGCTAAGCAGTAGGCCAAAGAATATGGGTTTGAGCATGATGAGTCTCCTGAAAACCCGCGGCTGAGTCGCCGCGGGCATAGCGCAAAGGCCCCCTGCAGAGGCCAGGATCGTCAGTAGCTGTATTGCAACTGCACCCACAACTTATCGGTGTCCACGGCAAAGTCGTCGGCGTCGTAGCTGGCGTACTTGACCAGGCCGACCAAGCCCTTCACACCAGGGATCGGATGGGCATAGGAAAGGTCGATTTCTTCGCCGTACTGGCTGCTGCCTTTTTCGGCACGGAAGTCGTGGTACCAGGCCGCCAAGGTGCCGCCCAGCAGTGGCGCGCTGGCGCCGACGTAGGCGTCTTTGATGCCGTTGGCTGGGGTCAGCAGAAAGATGTCGGCCCAGCCCTGGAACGCATGCTTGGTCGCCAGCGGCGTTTGGAAGGCGCGGTTGCCTGGGCCCTCGTCGCCCCCCAGTACTTCGTAGCCGCCCTTGAGTGTCACGCCTTTGATGATGTAGCCGAGTTCGGCCAGGTAATAGTCGCTGTCCAGGTCCAAGGGGTTGTCGGCGTACTCGGTTTGTTGAGCGTATTCCAGCACGTAGCTCACGCCGGCGACGGCACCATTGAGGCGCACGCCAGTGGTCTTGCTCGACTGGTTGCCGGCGGCCAAGTTGTCCAGGCCTAGACGGTACTGGTAGGCGGTGGCTGTCAGCTCGGGCATGAGCACGTATTGAGCGTTGAGCAGGTGACTGTGGCCTTCGATATTGGCTGGGTTGCCCGCCGTGTCGTATTTACCATTGCCGGGGCCGAAGATGCTGTTGATGTTGTCGATATAGGCGTAGCTCAGGGTCAGTCCGCTGAGTGGCTTGAGCTGGAGCAGGGCGCCGTCGTAGGTCTGCTCGTTTTGCCGCCAGGCCACGCCACCGACGAAGCGCTGATTGTCGAGGTTGATGCGTTGGCGACCCAGCACGGCGCTGCCGTACTGATGGTCATAGCGCAGCAGGGCCTGGTTGATCTCGCTGCCATCCGGATCGGCAACCACGGAATACTCGCTCTGGCCGTTGCGGGTTTCGTTGTAGCTGGCGTCGCCAATGAGGCTGACGTTGTCGGCCTCAATCAGCGCAGAGAGGCCGTACCACTTGCCGCTCTGCACGCCCACGCGGGTGCGCAGGGTTTGCGCGTTGGCATGTTTGAGTGCGTTGTCTTGATCGACATGCTCATAGCGGTAGCGCGCATCAAGGATCGGCTTGGCCTCAGTGAAGAGGTTGCTGAAGGCTTCTTCAGCATGGGCGGCGTGACTGAGGGTGGTGCCGGCAATGGCCAGCGACAGCAGGGACAGTTTCATCGTGCGCATAGCGGTCTTCCTGTGAGCCAAAAAACGCAAAAAAAAACGCCACAGCGCCCATGCCTCAAAGGAGTGGGTGCTATGACGTCGTTGTCGGTTGAGTGGCAGACACGCCGTTGTGCTGACCGGGGAGGGTCATAGCAGGCGGCGTGCCAGAATTTATAAGCTGCTGATTTGTTAAAGTTTTATGATTTTTTAAGAGCGTTTGGCGATTAATAACCGCACCGTTGCAGCTCGCCGCGCATTCAGACAGTGCAGCTGTACCGGTGCAATCGCCGCCCGCTGTAGTGGGCGCGCGTTGTCAGGCTGCGGCATGCTTTAGATCACTACGAATAAGGAGAGTCGTTGTATGCAGCTTGAATTTCACCAGGTCGATGCCTTTGCCGCGCGGCCGTTTACGGGTAATCCGGCGATGGTTTATCGCCTGGACAAGTGGCTGGACGAGACGCTGATGCAGCAGATCGCTGGCGAACACAACTTGGCGGAAACGGCTTTCGTGGTAAAGGAAGGTGCGGTGTGGCATATCCGCTGGTTTACCCCTGAGGCTGAAGTGCCGCTCTGCGGTCACGCCACCTTGGCGTGCGCTCATGTGTTGTTTGAGTTGTATGACGAACCGGGTGACGTGATCGATTTTAGCTGCTTGTCTGGCGCGTTGCGGGTTACCCGTGCAGGCGAAAAGTTGGTGCTGGACTTCCCTGTGCGCCTGGCGGAGCCCTGCATGCTGTCGCGCGAGGTCGAGCAGGCGCTTGGCATGCCGGTTGAGGCCGTGCTGGCCTTGCCGGGGGCGGAGGGTGTTCAGGAGTTGTTGGCAATCCTGGCGTCGGAGGCCGCCGTGCGCGCCTGCCAGCCGGATCTTGCCGCGGTCGCCAAGTTGCCGGGCCTAGGCCTACTGATCAGTGCGCCGGGTGAGCGGCATGATTTTGTCTCGCGCTACTTTGCCCCGGCCATCGGCATCAATGAAGACCCGGTCACCGGCTCCACGCACTGCATCCTTACGCCTTACTGGGCGCAGCGGTTGGGCCGGTCTGAGTTAAGTGCTTTTCAGTGTTCGGCCCGCGGCGGCGAGCTGCACTGCCGGCTAGAAGACGGTCGCGTGAAGATTGCCGGCCAGGCGCTGTTGGTCGCCAGCGGCCGGCTTTTGCTGCCGTGAGCTGATTAGGTGTCGCTGCTGTAGCGGCGCACACCCGATTCGCCCAGGTTGACCTGAGCGGCAATGCTGCCCGGCGCTGGGAATACCACCAGGTGGTCGGCAGCCACTCGAATACCGACCTGCTGACCCGGCTGGTGGTCGGCGTGGCTGGGGAAAATTGACTCCAGCTGGCTGCCGGTCGGTAACTGCAGGCGGTAGAGGGTGGCTGCGCCAAGGAAGGTCTTGCCGACGATCAGTGCCTTCTGCGTACTCTCAGGGTCATACACGATGTCATCTGGGCGCAGCAGCACATCCACTGCACTGCCGGTCGGCCAGGTGTAGGCGCGGTTACCGCGAATCAGCCCCAGTTCGGTTTGCACCGAGTCGGGGGTGAGCAATTGGCCGCGGATAAAGTAGCCCTGCCCGATAAAGCTGGCGACAAAGGGCGTCAGCGGCTCGTGGTAGAGATTGAAGGGCGTGTCCCATTGCTCCAACTTGCCTTCTTTGAACACACCGACGTGATCGCTGACGGCGAAAGCCTCTTCCTGATCATGGGTGACCAGAATGGCACTGGTGCCACGCGCCTTGAGAATGTCGCGCACCTCATGGCTTAAGCGTCGGCGCAACTCGCCATCCAGGTTGGAGAAGGGTTCGTCCAGCAGCAGCAGCTGCGGTTCGGGAGCCAGTGCGCGGGCCAGGGCTACACGCTGTTGCTGGCCGCCGGACAATTCGTGCGGATAGCGCTTGCCCAAATGGCCGAGCTTGACCAGTTCAAGCAGCTCGGCGGTGGTGCGTTCACAGTTCGGCTGCTTGCGGATACCGAAACCAATGTTCTCGGCCACGCTCAGGTGCGGGAACAGCGCGTAATCCTGGAACACCATGCCGATCCGGCGTTTCTCCGGGGCCAGGGTGTAGCCGGCTTTGGAAATAACCTGTTCAGCCAGCTGAATCTCGCCCTCCAGCACCGGCTCGAAACCGGCGATGGCGCGCAGTGTGGTGGTTTTGCCGCAGCCTGAAGGGCCAAGCAGGCAGCCGATATCGCCGGCATTGAGGTGCAGATTAAGCTGCTGCACCACCTTGTGCTCGTGGTAGCCGCAGCTTAGGTCACGCAGGTTGAGCAGTGGCTGGCTCATGCGTGGTGGTACGCCGGCTCAACCAGGAATTCGAGCAGTGCCTTCTGCGCGTGCAGACGGTTCTCCGCTTGGTCCCAGGCCGCCGCGCGAGGGTCGTCGAGCAGGTCTTCGCTGATTTCTTCACCACGGTGTGCCGGCAGGCAGTGCAGAAACAATACGTCTTCGGCGGCAGCATCGAGCAGAGCGCGTGTGACTTGATAAGGCTTGAATTGGCGCATGCGCTCGGCCGCCTCTTCTTCCTGGCCCATAGACGCCCAGACGTCGGTGCTCACCAGGTGCGCACCGACGACTGCTTCGCGTGGGTCGCGCACGATCTGCACGCGCTCACCGGCCAGTGCGAGGAGCTCGGCACTCGGCTCATAGCCTTCTGGGCACGCAACACGCAGTTGGAAGTCGAATTGGATGGCCGCTTCTATATAAGAGTTGCACATGTTGTTGCCGTCACCGACCCACACCACGGTTTTGCCTTTGATGCTGCCGCGCAGTTCTTGGAAGGTCTGCATGTCAGCCAGCAACTGGCAGGGGTGCAGGTCGTCGGACAGGCCGTTGATCACCGGCACACGTGAGTTGGCAGCAAATTCGGTCAGGGTGCTGTGGGCGAAGGTACGGATCATCACGGCATCAAGCATGCGTGACATGACGATGGCGGCATCACCAATCGGCTCACCCCGGCCTAATTGAGTGTCGCGCGGCGAAAGAAAGATGGCCTGGCCACCGAGCTGGATCATGCCGGCTTCGAACGACAGGCGGGTGCGGGTCGAGGCCTTCTCGAAAATCATGCCCAGCACGCGGTTCTTCAGCGGCTCGAACAGCACGCCGCGGTTGCGCAAGTCCTTCAGCTCCATGCCGCGGCGGATCAGGCTCACCAGTTCATCTGGTGTGCAGTCCATCAGCGAGAGAAAGTGTCTTGCGCTCATCGTTAACTACCTTTTTAACAGCTAGGGCGCAGGTTCAATGGCCTTGATAAATGAAAGAAACGGCAGAACCTACGGCTGGGAGGCCGCACCATGCGACGAAACGGGGAAGGCGCGATCTTATAAGCAAACGTCGATCAGGCGCAAACTGCCTGCTGCTTTCGGGGGGGCGTGGGGTTGGGTCGAGCGCCATCTATCGGTTGACCTGATGCCGCGCAATTCACGCAGCGAACCCTGCTGGCGCAGGGGGCAACCAGCCGCCATAGTCATGCCTTTACGGTGCCGCGCGCATCGAATCAAAATAAGAGGCCCGGCCATGACCAAGACCCTCCACCACCGTGCATGCCATCTCTGCGAAGCCATCTGTGGCCTGACCATTGAAACCGAAGTGCAGGACGACGGTTCGACGCAGATTCGTTCAATCAAGGGCGATGCTCAGGATACCTTCAGCCGTGGGCATATCTGCCCCAAGGCCGTGGCGCTGCAGGATATCCAGAGCGACCCCGATCGCTTGCGTCAACCCATGCGGCGGGTTGGTAATGAATGGCAGGCTATCGACTGGGATGACGCCTTCGAGCTGGTAGCCGAACGCCTGAACGCAATTCAGGCTGAGCATGGGCAGAACGCCGTGGCGGTGTATCAGGGCAACCCGAGCGTGCATAACTATGGCCTGATGACTCACAGCAATTATTTTCTCGGCCAGCTGAAAACCCGTAACCGCTATTCCGCCACCTCAGTCGACCAGCTGCCGCACCACTTGACCAGCCACTTGATGTACGGCCATGGCCTGCTGATTCCAATTCCGGACATCGACCACACCGATTTTATGCTGATCCTAGGCGGCAACCCGCTGGCCTCCAATGGCAGCATCATGACCGTGCCTGATGTAGAGAAACGCCTGAAAGCCATTCAGAAGCGCGGTGGCAGACTGGTGGTGGTCGACCCTCGGCGCAGTGAAACGGCGGCGATTGCTGATCAGCATGTGTTCGTGCGTCCCGGGCAGGATGCTGCGCTGCTATTCGGCCTGCTCAATACCCTGTTCGAGGAAAACCTCGGCCGCAGCAGCCACCTGTTGGTAGATGGGTTGGATGAGGTGCGCCAGGCGATTGCCGGCTTTACCGCCGAAGCGATGAGCCTGCGGTGCGGTGTACCCGCGCCAACGATTCGTCAATTGGCGCGCGACTTTGCTGCCGCCGAGTCGGCCGTGTGCTATGGGCGCATGGGCGTCTCCACTCAGGCCTTCGGTACGCTGTGCCAATGGCTGGTGCAGCTGATCAACCTGGTCAGCGGTAACCTTGATCGGGTCGGTGGTGTGCTTTGTACTGAGCCGGCAGTGGATTTGGTGGCATCGACCTCGGGTGGGCACTTCAACCGCTGGCAGAGCCGCGTGTCCGGCTTGCCGGAATACGGCGGCGAGTTGCCGGTGTCGGCTCTGGCCGAGGAAATGCTCAGCGAGGGTGAAGGGCAAGTACGGGCGCTGGTGACGGTGGCGGGTAACCCCGTGCTGTCCACACCCAATGGCCGACAGCTGGAGCAAGCGTTGGAGGGGTTGGAGTTTATGCTCAGCATCGACTTCTACATTAACGAAACCACCCGCTATGCCGACCTGATTCTGCCTCCGACCGGGCCGCTGGAGCATGACCACTACGACACCACCTTCAATATGTTCGCGGTGCGCAATGTCACTCGCTTCAATGAGGCGGTGCTGAGCAAGCCGACGGGCGCGCTGCATGACTGGGAAATCTTTATTGGGCTGGCCAAAGCATTTGTCGCCAAGACTGGGGCAGAGCTCAAACCGACCATGGCGCCTGAGCAAATGATCGACATGGGGCTGCGGTTGGGTGCATATGGCGACAAGTCATCGCACAAATTGTCCCTGGCGACGCTGCGCGAGCACCCGCATGGGCTTGATCTGGGGGCGCTTAAACCTAATTTGGCAAACCGTCTGAAAACTGCCAACAAGCAGGTCCAGGCCGCGCCTGCCGTGATCATGGCCGACCTGCAACGCTTTGCCGCACAGCCGACAGCCAAGGCCGGCGAGTTGTTGCTGATCGGCCGCCGCCACGTGCGTAGCAATAACTCCTGGATGCACAATTATCATCGCCTGGTCAAAGGCAAGCCGCGCCACCAGCTGCTGATGCACCCTGCGGATCTCAGCCAGCGCGGGCTGACGGATGGCCAGTTGGTGCGCGTGCGTTCGCGGGTCGGGATGATTGAAGTGGAAGTGGCGGCCAGTGAAGACATGATGGCCGGCGTGGTCAGCCTGCCGCACGGCTGGGGGCATGCCCGCCCGGGCGTGCAGATGAGCATCGCCAGTGAGCAACCCGGGGCCAGCGCCAATGACCTGACCGATGAGCGCCAGCTCGATGCGTTGTCCGGTAATGCGGCGCTTAATGGTGTGCCGGTTGAGGTCGAGGCGGCTTAATAGCGTAGCGCAACTGACGGACGCGGCAGGGAAGGCCGAGCATTACGCTCGGCTTTTCGCTACAATGGCGCCACCGTGCCGACCCGTGAGTCGGGTAAGTTAAGTCCTGAGGTGCCCAATGGATATCATCGAAACCATCAAAGAGCAGATCGCTAACAACACCGTTCTGCTGTACATGAAAGGCTCGCCAAACGCTCCGCAGTGCGGCTTTTCCTCCAAGGCTTCACAGGTAGTGATGGCGTGTGGTGAGAAGTTCGCCTACGTCGACATCCTGCAAAACCCAGAGATCCGTGCCAACCTGCCGAAATACGCCAACTGGCCAACCTTCCCGCAACTGTGGGTTGGCGGTGAATTGGTAGGCGGCAGTGACATCCTGGCGGAAATGTTCGACAAGGGTGAGCTGCAGACCCTGATCAAAGACGCCATGCAGAAAGCTGACGCCTAATCGGCAACTGCATAAACAACAAACCCCGCCAAGTGCGGGGTTTGTTGTTTATGGCGTGAGCGTTTCTGCCTTATTCGTCCATCTGCGACTGCAGGTAATTCTGCAGGCCAACCGCTTCGAGCAAGCTGAGCTGGGTTTCCAGCCAGTCGATGTGCTCTTCTTCCGAGCAGAGAATTTCTTCAAGCAGATCGCGGCTGGCGTAGTCGCCGATGGTTTCGCAGTAAGCGATCGCCGCTTTCAGATCGACATGGGCTTTGTGCTCAATCTTCAGGTCGCACTCAAGCATTTCCTTGGTGTTCTCACCAATCAGGATCTTGCCGAGGTCTTGCAGGTTAGGCAGGCCTTCGAGGAAGAGAATGCGCTTGATCAGCTTGTCCGCATGCTTCATCTCGTCGATGGACTCGTGATACTCATGCTCGCCGAGTTTTTTCAGGCCCCAATCTTGATACATGCGCGCATGCAGGAAGTACTGGTTGATTGCGACCAGCTCGTTACCGAGGATCTTGTTCAGATGCTGGATGACTTTCTTGTCGCCTTTCATGTTCGTGTCTGCCATGCGGGGGGATTAGCCCCAAATTCTGGGCCGATGATTTTCGACTGTCAAACCTAAGTGTTTGAATTCAAAGTTAAAATTAATGCTAATGAGAGCGCTTAAGTTCTGCATCTTGGCAGTAACCCATTGAATTACAGGCATAAAAAAACCGGACGTGAAGTCCGGTTTTTTTATGCACTCGATCAGGCTGCCACAAAATTTACCGGGTAGGCCATGGCCGCTTGGCTGCTTTGCATGTCGCTCAATGTGTCGCGCACCACTTGTTTGGCCAGGCATGCGCATTTACCGCATTGGCTGGCAACACCCAGAGTGGCGCGCACATCGCGGTAGCTGCAGCAGCCTTCGTAGATGGCTTCGCGGATCTGGCCGTCAGTTACACCTTCGCAGAGACAGACATACATGATGAGGGCTCGTGGTGGGGCAATTAAGATGCATGGATACTAATGTTAATGAGAATGCTTGTCAAAGCTGTGTGTGATTGACTGATAGGCGGTGGGTATTTGCATGCTGGTTCGGTTGTTTGTTGGTGGTGTGCCAGTTACTCAGCCGAATGTGTCGAGCTCGCTCGTAGAGCGGGGAGTTGGGACAAAATTGTTAGCGCCGTGAAAGCCAAATATTACGCGGCTGTTTTGCTCTCAGGGCTCTGCGCGCCAGTGCCGGCAGGAGCGGCAAGGGTAAGCGCAAGATTGCCGCTTGTCCTTGCAAAGGCGGAAAACGCTTGCCGCTTTGCCGCAGCTCTCGACTTATTTTTTATTCAACCTGTTGAAATATAAGTAAAAATTAAAATGGCACACGCCTTGCTTATGGTCTTGCACGGAAAACAGTAACGCTAACCGGCAAAGGTTTCTGACCATGAGCATCAGTTTCGATCGGGCACTCGGCATTCATGAACAAGCACTGGGCTTTCGCACTCAGCGTGCCGAGGTGCTGGCCAACAACATCGCTAACGCCGACACGCCACATTACAAAGCGCGTGACCTGCAATTCGCGAATGTGCTGGCTGAGCAGAGCGCTAAAAGCCAGCGTGGCCCGGTTAGCCTGAACCGTACGAACAGTCAGCATATCCCTGCCGATGGTGTGATGAGCAGTGACGCTAGCCTGGCGTACCGCACGCCGATGAGCCCCTCGATTGATCAGAACACCGTTGACCTGCAGATCGAGCAGTCCAATTACGCGGAAAACTCGGTGCAGTTCCAGGCCAGTTTCACCCTGCTCAACAGCAAATTCAAAGGGCTGGTCAGCGCCCTGCGCGGCGATTAATAGGAGTCTGATGCCATGTCACTTGCCAGTGTTTTCAACATCGCCGGAATGGGAATGAGCGCCCAGAGCACTCGCCTGAACACCATTTCTAGCAACATCGCCAACGCCGAGACCGTCTCATCGAGTATTGATCAGACTTACCGCGCACGGCATCCGGTGTTCGCCACCGTGTACCAGTCGGCGCAGGAAGGTGATCGCGGCTCGCTGTTTGCTGATCAGGACAATGCCGGTGTGGGTGTACAGGTGCTAGGCGTGGTTGAGGATCAGAGCAGCCTGATGCCGCGCTATGAGCCGAACCACCCTGCGGCCGATGCCGGTGGCTACGTGTATTACCCCAATGTGAACGTGGTTGAGGAAATGGCCGACATGATTTCTGCCAGTCGGGCTTTCCAGACCAACACCGAAATGATGAACACCGCCAAGCAGATGATGCAGCGCGTATTGACCCTGGGTCAGTAAGCCACCGGATAAGGAGCGCATACCTATGAGTACTGTTGGCGATGTCAGCGGCACGGCCCTGGACCAGTACCAGATTAAAAATGAGCGCAGTACCAATAAAGACCTTGGTAAGAACGAGTTCTTGAACCTGTTGGTGGCGCAGCTGAATAACCAGAACCCGCTTGAGCCTCAGAGTAACGGCGAGTTTATCGCCCAGCTGGCGCAGTTCAGCCAAGTTGAGGGGATCGAGAAGTTGAATACCAGCATGGGCTCTCTGCTGACGGGTTATCAGTCATCCCAAGCGCTGCAGGCGTCATCGCTAGTCGGGCGCAAGGTGATCATTCCGAGTGAGAAGGCGGTGGTCGATACCAGCGAGAGCTTCAAGGCTAGCCTGGTGTTGCCGGCCAGTAGCAGCAATGTCTACGTGAATATCTATGACAAGGCCGGCTCTGCAGTGAGCCGGGTCAACCTGGGTGAGCAGGCGGCCGGTAATGTCAGCTTTATCTGGGATGGCAAGGACTCCAGCGGCAATCTGTTGCCACCCGGCACCTACAAGTTTGAGGCGCAGGCCTCTTATGCCGAAGGCACCAAAGGGCTCTACACCATGTTGCCGGCCAACGTTGACAGCGTGACCTTGGGCGGCAGCGAGTTGATGTTGAATCTGGCGGGGCTCGGCAGTGTGCCGATGTCGCAAGTACAGGTTATCGGTCAGTAACTAACAGGTTTTAGTCGCCGGCTCTCCGGCAAAGGAGTCTTCCATGGGTTTCAATATCGGTCTCAGTGGCCTGCGTGCCGCGACCAGCGACCTCAACGTGACGGGTAACAACATTGCTAACGCAGGCACGGTCGGCTTCAAACAGTCGCGTGCCGAGTTTGCCGATGTCTATTCAGCCTCCGTACTGGGGTCCGGTTCTAATTCGCAAGGCAGTGGTGTGTTGCTGGCTGACGTCTCGCAGCTGTTTAACCAAGGGAATATCAATAACACGCAGAATGGATTGGACTTGGCGATCAACGGCAATGGTTTCTTTCAGACCAGTAACAATGGTGAGGTGAGCTACACCCGTGCTGGCTACTTCGGTACCGACCGCGACGGCTTTATGGTCAATAACTTTGGCTACAAACTGCAGGGTTATTCGGTGGATGCCAACAACAACCTGCAGAATGGTGTGATCAGCGACCTGCAAATCCAGACCGCCAGTCAGGCGCCGTTGCCGACCAGCAATCTGGATCAAACCTTTAATCTAAATTCGACCAACTTGGTGCCGACTACGGTGCCATTCAATCCGGCTGACCCCACGTCCTATAACTCCTCGACGTCAACCAACATCTATGACAGTCAGGGTAACTCGCATGTGTTTACCCAGTACTTTCTCAAAACTGGACCAAACAATTGGCAGATGAATGTGTTGATCGATGGGCGCAACCCGGATGATCCGACGCTGACCACGCCATCATCGGTTCCTCTACAGTTCACCACGGCGGGTCAATTGGACGTGCCTGCGCTGATCGCATCAGCGCCCACCGGCTTTACTGTGGGCGCTGATGGCACGATTGACCTGACGACTTGGGTGCCAGCCGCGCCGGATACCTCTATTCCTCCGGTGTGGTCTGGCAATGGTGCGAATGCCAGTGCCACTGGTGTGAATATCGATCTGCGTCAGTCCACTCAGTTTGCCAGCACGTTTGCGGTCAACAGGGTGAGTCAGGATGGCTACACCACGGGTCAGTTGGCCGGCCTGGAGATTGATGATACCGGGGTAATCTTTGCCCGCTACACCAATGGTCAGTCGAATATTCAAGGGCAGGTGGTGTTGGCCAGCTTCGCCAACGTGCAGGGGCTGACCCCGGTAGGTAAGACCGCCTGGGTGCAGTCGTTCCAATCCGGCGAGCCTGTGGTCGGTACGCCGCGCAGCGGCACCCTGGGAGCTTTGCAGTCCGGCGCACTGGAAGACTCCAACGTTGAGCTATCAGATCAGTTGGTTAATCTGATCGTTGCCCAGCGTAACTACCAGGCCAACGCCAAAACCATCGAGACTGAAAGTGCGGTGACCCAGACCATTATCAACCTGCGTTGATAAGCCAGGCCGTGATAGGCAAGTACCTGTCGTAGGCGGCAAAAGTACGCCACGTCAGTATTTTAAAGGCTCCTCCTGGAGCCTTTTTTATTATTTAAAAATCATATTTATCAAGTGCTTGTGATTGTTTTTCGAATGTTGGCGCAGACCTTGCTTTATAGCCTGTATAGAGCAGCGGGCGGCAAGCCCAACTCGGAGAATGACCATGGACAAGATGCTGTACGTTTCCATGACTGGTGCCCACAACAACACCCTGGCCCAGCGTGCCCACGCCAACAACCTGGCGAATATTTCCACTAACGGCTTTCGCCGGGATTTCGAGCAAGCGCGGTCCATGCCGATTTTCGGTGACGGTTTACCGTCGCGGGTTTATGCCATGAGCGAGCGCCCCGGCACTGACTTCACGCCAGGCTCGATGCAAGAAACCGGTCGCGATCTGGATGTGGCTGTTGGTGGCAAAGGCTGGCTGGCTGTGCAGGCCCCCGATGGCAGCGAAGCCTATGTGCGTACCGCCAGTTTGAACGTCGATGCACTCGGCGTCTTGCGGACCGGCAATGGCTTGCCGGTGATGGGCAATGCCGGGCCGATTGCAGTGCCGCCCGAGCAGAAAATCGAAATCGGCAAGGATGGCACCATCAGCATCCGCGCCCTGGGCGAGGCCCCCAACGTGCTGGCCGAGGTTGACCGCCTGAAGCTGGTCAACCCGGACTTAAAGCAGATGGAGAAGGGCACCGACGGGATGATTCGCTTCAAAGGTCAAGGGCCTGTGCAGGCGGACGCCAACATGGAAGTCACCTCCGGTTTTCTTGAGTCGAGCAACGTCAACGCCGTGGAAGAGATGACCGCGATTCTCTCCCTGTCTCGCCAATTCGAATTGCAAGTGAAGATGATGCGCACCGCTGAAGACAATTCAGCGGCCATGGCGCGCGTCTTGCAAATGACCTAATTATCAGCACGCGGCGTCGTTAAACCGACGCCCGAGGAGAATCGATATGCTTCCGGCACTGTGGGTCAGCAAGACGGGTCTGTCCGCTCAGGACATGAACCTGACCACTATTTCCAACAACCTGGCCAACGTCTCGACCACTGGCTTCAAACGTGATCGCGCCGAGTTCGAGGATCTGCTGTACCAGATCCGTCGTCAGCCTGGCGGCCAGTCCAGCCAGGACAGCCAGCTGCCAACAGGTTTGCAGCTGGGTACCGGTGTGCGCGTGGTGGGTACGCAAAAGATTTTCACCGCTGGCAGCCTGCAAACCACCGAGCAGCCGCTGGATATGGCGATCAACGGCCGGGGCTTCTTTCAGGTGTTGCTGCCTGATGGCACCGTGTCTTATAGCCGTGACGGTAGCTTCCACCTCAATTCCGATGGCCAGGTGGTGACCTCTAGCGGTTATGCCCTGGAGCCGGCCATTGTGCTGCCTAACGAGGTGCGCACCTTTACCGTGGGCGAGGACGGTACCGTGTCGGTCACGACCTCCGGCAACCCGCAGCCACAGATCGTCGGCAATCTTCAGACCGCCGATTTCATCAACCCTGCGGGGCTGGAAGCGATCGGCAACAACCTGTTTCTGGAAACCGCCTCCAGCGGCGCGCCGCAAGTCGGCACCCCTGGTTTGAATGGCTTGGGTCCCACGCTGCAAAACACCTTGGAAAACTCCAACGTCAGTGTGGTTGAAGAGTTGGTCAACATGATCACTACCCAGCGCGCTTATGAAATGAACTCAAAGGTCATTTCCACCGCTGACCAGATGCTCGGCTTTATTTCACAGAATCTTTGATGAGTAAGGCTGGCTAGTCGCGTTGCGGCTGGTGCGGTCAGGGTTACAGCAAGGAATCGCTTGAACGGGTACTGGTGGATACGGATGACTCGATCCACCCCAGGCAACACATGAGGTAGTAAATATGAACCGTCTGATCATCATAAGTGCACTGCTTGGCCCGCTGGCTTTGAGCGGCTGCATGGCGCCCACGGCTAAGCCGGACGATCCTTATTTCGCCCCTGTAATGCCGCGTACACCGCTGCCCGCCGCGCAAAACAATGGTTCGATCTACCAAGCCGGCTTCGATAACGGTTTGTTTGGTGACCGTAAGGCTCATCGGGTAGGTGACATCATTACCATTACCCTGAATGAGCGGACCCAGGCCAGCAAGAACAGCAACAGCAAAATCAGCAAAGACAGTTCTGCCAATCTCGGCGTGCCTAACCTATTTGGTATGACTGTGGCGCCGAATAATCCGCTGGCCTCGCTCGGCGCGCTGGGTATGACCAATGACACCCTTGGCCTGGATGCCAGCTTCGATGCCGCGCGCTCGGCTGATGGTTCTGGCGCTGCCGGGCAGAGCAACAGCCTGACCGGTTCGATCACTGTGTCGGTCGCCGAAGTGATGCCCAATGGCATTCTGCTGGTGCGCGGTGAAAAGTGGATGACCCTCAATACCGGCGATGAGCTGGTGCGTATTGCCGGCTTGGTACGTTCTGATGACGTTGCCACCGACAACACCGTCTCTTCGACCCGCATCGCCGATGCACGCATCACCTACTCGGGGACCGGCGCCTTTGCCGATGCTTCCCAGCCGGGCTGGATGAGCCGTTTCTTTGTTAGCCCTATGTGGCCGTTTTGAGGATGGCCACCATGACGTTTAGCAAATACCTGATCGCTACAGCTGTGATGTTGTTGGCTTCGCTGGCCCAGGCCGAACGGCTCAAGGACCTGGCCAGCATCCAGGGTGTGCGCAGCAACCAATTGATCGGCTATGGCTTGGTCGTGGGCCTCAATGGCAGTGGTGACCAGACCACCCAAACGCCTTTCACCGTGCAGACGTTCAACAACATGATGGCGCAGTTCGGCATTAAGGTGCCGGCTGGTGGCAACGTGCAGCTGAAGAACGTCGCGGCTGTGTCCATTCATGCCGATCTGCCAGCGTTCGCTAAGCCGGGGCAGACCATCGACATCACGGTGTCCTCCATCGGTAACGCTAAGAGCCTGCGTGGCGGCAGTTTGCTGATGACGCCACTCAAAGGTATCGACGGTAACGTTTATGCCATTGCCCAAGGCAACTTGGTGGTGGGCGGATTTGACGCCGAAGGCGGCGACGGCTCGCGGATTACCGTCAACGTGCCATCGGCGGGTCGTATCCCTGGCGGCGCGACGGTTGAGCGGCCGGTGCCCAGTGGTTTCGATCAGGGTAACAGCCTGACCCTGAACCTTAATCGGCCGGATTTCACCACCGCCAAGAACATCGTTGATCACATCAACGAGCTGCTCGGTCCAGGCGTGGCCCAGGCCGTGGATGGTGGTTCGATTCGCGTCAGTGCGCCGCTCGATCCGGGTCAGCGGGTGGACTACTTATCGATTCTGGAAAACCTCGAAGTCGAGATCGGTCAAGCCGTAGCCAAGGTCATCATCAATTCGCGCACCGGCACCATCGTGATTGGCCAGAACGTGCGCGTGCAGCCTGCCGCTGTGACCCACGGTAGCTTGACGGTGACCATTACCGAAGATCCGATTGTCAGCCAGCCCGAAGCGCTGTCCGGCGGTCAGACGGCAGTGGTACCGCGCTCGCGGGTCAATGCCGACGAAGAGGCCAAGCCGATGTTTAAGTTCGGTCCTGGTACCACGCTGGATGAAATCGTCCGCGCGGTGAATCAAGTGGGCGCGTCGCCTTCCGACCTTATGGCCATCCTGGAGGCGCTGAAACAAGCCGGCGCTCTGCAGGCTGATCTGATCGTCATTTAAAGGGAGCGCACGCTATGGACTCTCGTCTTTCCGCCGGTTTGCTCGGCAGCAGTGGCACCACCACGCTAGACAGCGGCGCTTTCAACGACCTCAACCGCTTGCAGCAATTCAAGGTTGGCGGTGACAGCGAAAAGAACATCAAGAAAGTGGCTCAGGAATTTGAGTCACTGTTCCTGAATGAAATGCTCAAAGCCATGCGCTCTGCTAACGAAGTGTTCGCTGAAGGCAACTTCATGAACAGCAACGAGAGCAAAACCTACCAAGACATGCACGACCAACAATTGTCGGTGACCATGTCCAACCACCAGAACGGTATCGGTCTGGCCGACGTGCTGGTGCGACAGATGTCGAAAATCAAGGATGCCAGCAGTCGTCCCAACCCCTTTGCTCAGGTTGATGAGCCAGTGCCGAGTGCCCCGACTAAGCCAATGGCTCAGGTTGAGAGCAACCGTGATGACAGTTCGCTGCTCAACCAGCGGCGCCTGTCTCTGCCAGGTAAGCTGACTGACCGCTTACTGGCCGGCATCGTGCCGTCAGCAGTGGCCACCGATGGCCAGCCGTTGGCGCAGAACGACTGGATTCCTGCCAAAACCTTTGCTGCACCGGCCGATACCGCGCTGGGTTTGAATGGTATGGACGCCATTACCGGTCGGCGGATTGCGCAGCCGCCTCTGGCACCGGGTAAAGCCGCGTTTGGTTCGAAGGATGAGTTTATTGCCGCCATGTTGCCGATGGCCGAGAAGGCCGCTGACAAGATTGGCGTCGATCCGCGCTACCTGGTGGCTCAGGCCGCACTGGAAACCGGCTGGGGCAAGTCAATCATCCGTCAACAGGATGGCAGCAGCAGCCACAACCTGTTCGGCATCAAAACCCATAACACCTGGGAAGGCGACTCGGCGCGTGTACTGACCACCGAGTTCAAGGGCGGTAAGGCTGTTAAAGAGGCCGCCTCCTTTCGCGCCTATGAGTCTTACGCCCACAGTTTTGAGGATTATGTGAGTTTCCTGCAGGGCAATGGTCGTTACGAAAAAGCCCTGGCTACCACGGACAAACCTGAGCAGTTCGCCCGCGAATTGCAGAAGGCTGGCTATGCCACGGACCCGCAATACGCCCGCAAAATTGCTCAGATAGCGCGGCAGATGCAGACCTATCAAACAGTCGCGGCCGTCAGTACGCCGTCCACTAACGGATGATGAACCATGGCTGACTTACTCAATATTGGCCTGTCCGGGCTGTCGGCGAACAAAACCTCGCTGGCGGTTACCGGCCATAACATCGTCAACGTCAATACGCCGGGTTTCTCGCGCCAAGAGACCATTCAGGCCACGCGCATTCCGCAATTTAGTGGTGCCGGCTATATCGGCTCGGGCACCACGCTGGTCGATGTGCGGCGCATCTACAACGAGTTTCTCAATACTCAGGTACGCAGCAGCACGGCGCTTAACAGCGACACGCAGAGCTACTTGGGCCAGATTAATCAGCTCGACTCGCTGCTTGCGGGTAGCACTACTGGGGTAAACCCCGGGCTGCAGAAAGTATTCGCTGCGCTGCAGACCGCTGCCGAAGATCCAGCCAATATTCCCGCGCGGCAGCTGGCGTTATCCGAAGCCGAAGGCTTGGCCAAACGCTTCAACACCGTCTACGACCGCTTGTACGAGCAGAACTCGTTTATCAATAAGCAGATGTCGGCGGTTACTGATCAGATCAACCAGTTAGCTGGGTCGATTGCCGGATACAACGAGGCTATTGCCGTGGCCGCATCCAACGGCCAACAGCCTAATGACCTGCTTGATGCCCGCGAGGAAGCGGTGCGCAAGCTGTCGACCTTTATCGGTGTGACGGTCGTCACCCAGGATGACAGCAGCTACAACCTGTTTGTCGGCTCTGGTCAGCCCCTCGTGGTGGGTCGCCAGGCTTCTCGCCTAGAAGTGGTGCCGGGGCTGTCCGATCCGTTGCGCAGTGAAGTGCAGTTTGTCAGTGGCAATGCGCGTCAGGGCATTACCTCACTGATTTCCGGCGGTGAGATGGGCGGGTTGATTCGCTATCGCGAAGACGTGCTGGACACCGCGCTTAACTCGGTAGGGCGCTTGGCGCTGGCGGTCACCGATCAGGTCAATCGTCAATTGGGTCAAGGTTTGGACCTCAATGGCCAGTTTGGCAATGGCTTGTTCCGCGACCTCAATGACCCGCTGCTGATTGGCCAGCGCAGCTTGGCGCGTGTGGGTAACAGCGATACCACCGCCAACCTCAATGTGTTGATTGAAGACACCACCCAGCTGACCACCAGCGATTATGAGGTGGAGTTCACCAGTGCCACGGATTACACCGTGCGGCGCGTCAGTGACGGCACCAGCTTTGGTCCATTCGACATTACCGTGGTGCCGGCGGCGGAGTTCGACGGCGTCTCGCTGAATGTGGCCAGCGGTACCTTTGCCGCTGGCGACCGTTTTCGGGTCATGCCCACACGCAATGCCGGCGAGTATATCCGCGCCGATATGAAACGCCCGGAAGAGCTGGCCTTTGCCGCGCCGCTGAAATCGCAGACCAGCCCGGCGAATATTGGCACCGGGATGATCAGCCAGCCAACCCTGCTGACTGAAATCGACATCTATGACCCGGTTGCTCAGGCGAACCTGGAAACCAGTCTGCGCAATGCGCCGCCATTACGCATCGTCATGGGCGCAGGCGGTGGCGCCACTCAGGGTTATGACGTCGTCGATATCAACGGCAACGTCATCGATACCGGGGTGATTGTGCCTGGGCAGAACAACAAACTGACCATCACCGTACCCGCGACGGCTGGCCCGCCTGCAGTTCCGGTGCCCTTCGATTATGAAGTGGCCATCAGTGGCCGGCCACAGGGTGGCGACAATTTTTCGGTTTCCTTCAACACCAATGGGGTGTCTGATAACCGCAATGCCTTGAAGCTGATTGATCTGCAGAACCGTACGACTATTGGTATCAATCCCCTGGCTCCGGCGACTACGGGGTCAAGTTTTACCGATGCCTATGGCGACTTGGTGGAGCGGGTCGGCACCCTGACCAGCCAGGCGCGGGTCGATGGTGAGGCCACTGGGTCGATTCTCAAGCAGGCCACCAATAACCGCGATTCGGTATCGGCGGTCAACCTCGATGAAGAGGCGGCCAAACTGATTCAGTTCGAGCAATACTACCAGGCGTCGGCGCAGATCATTCAAGTTGCCCGCAGCCTGTTCGATACACTGATTAACACGTTCTGACGCGCCGTCTAGAACTTCGAGGTTAGTTTTATGGTGATGCGCATCTCTTCGATCCAGGCCTTCAATAATGGTGTCAGTGGCCTTGGGCGCAACTATGCCAACCTGATTCGCACTCAAGAGCAGATCAGCAGCGGTAACCGTATTCTTACCCCGGCCGACGATCCGGTCGCCTCGGTGCGCCTGCTGCAACTTGAACAGCAGCAAGCGGTATTGGGCCAGTACAAGGAAAACCTCACCGCGGCGAAGAACAGCCTGACCCAGGAAGAAACCACCGTGACTTCGGTGGTCAACGTGTTGCAGCGCATCCGCGAGCTGGCAGTGCAGGCAGGTGGTGGTGCGCTGTCAGGTGAAGACCGCAAATCGATCGCCAAAGAACTGAGTGAGCGTGAAGGCGAGTTGCTCAACCTGATGAACAGCCGCAACGCCCGTGGCGAATATTTGTTCAGTGGCTTTCTTGGCAAGACTGAGCCGTTTACGCGCAACCCGGATGGCACCTATTCCTACAAGGGGGATGAGGGGCAGCGTAGTCTGCAGGTCGCAGGCTCAAGCAACGTGGCGATCAACGACAACGGCAAGCGCCTATTTGAAGACGTCAGCAATGCTGACCGAGTTGTGAATGCGTTAGGCGTCAACAACCCAGCCTTACCGACACCGCCTTTGCCCGCGACTACTATCGCTGCATTACCGGCGGCTGATCAGCGCGTTTTTATGTCGCCTGGTTTGGTGCAGGACAATCAGACGTTCAACAGCAATTTCCGCACAGGAGAGCCTTACTCGCTGGCGTTTGTCAGTGGTAAGGAGTTTCGTATCTATGACAGCAGCGGGGCCGATGTAACCTCGGAAATACCGGGCGGCGGTGCGATAGACCCGCTGGCCAGTGGTGGTAACACCATCAACTTCCGCGGCATGCGCTTTCAGTTGGATGTGGTGTTGCAGCCTGGGGATAATGAGCTGGACTTGGATAACCTGCTGGCTAATACAGCCACTCCAGGGGCTCCTGGGCTCAATACCCATAGCTTCACGCTGCAATCTTCACCTACCGAGTTTGCGGTTAATCGCTCCTCGACCAACAACTCGACTGCAGTGGTTGCTCCGGCGGGTATCAGCAATCAGGCTGCTTTCGATAGCCAGTTTCCGACCTCTGGCATTGTGTTGCGCTTCACTGATGCCACCAATTATCAGGTGTTCTCACAACCTGTGGGGCCTGGTAGCCCTGCGATTGCTAGCGGTACGGCGGCAGGCCCTTATCCTTCGACTTTCAGTGTGTTCGGTGCCGACTTCACCCTGTCGGCACCCGCGGCTGCGGCCGGCGGCGACGAGTTCGGCGTGCAGCCGCAGTTTCAGGAGCAGCGCAGCATCCTCAACACCATCAGCCGCCTGCGTCAGGCGTTGGAGTCATCGCCGACTTCACCTGCGGGCAACTTGGGTGTACGCGATGAAGTAGCGATTGCCCTGACCAACCTGGATAACGGGCTGGGCAAAGTACTGGAGGTTCAAACCGAAATCGGCGCACGGCTGAACCTGATTGAGACCACTGAGATTGATAACGAGGATGTCACGCTGGTTAACAAGGCCGTGCAGGCTGATCTGCGTGAGCTGGATTACGCTGAAGCACTCTCGCGGCTCTCGTTCCAGACCATCATTCTCGAGGCTGCGCAGCAGAGCTATGTGAAGATTGCTGGGCTGAATTTGTTTAACCAGTTGCGTTAATAGGTGGTTTTATTGCTCTCGCAGTGGGGCAGTGCGGCATGTTCAATTTTGAAGGAATCGACGAAAACATGACCGATCAGGCACTGGCTTTTTCCACCAAGGCGGGAACGCTCGCACTGCTGGCTGGCCGTTTGCAAGGCGCTGTTGTATTGCCCCAGGTACTGTTTACCGTGGCGGATTGGCGACTGAATGCCGGAGCTTGTCTGGCGCGTTTGCATGAGGCGGGTTGGCCCCACATGGCCGTGCGCAGTAGCAGCGCTCGTGAGGATGGTGAGCAGGCCTCGGCAGCGGGTGAGTACGAGTCTTGTCTGAATGTCACTCACGATGAGGTCGAGGCCGCTGTCGAACGCGTGCTTGACTCCATGGGCGGTAAAGCCGCATGGCCGGATGATCAGTTTTTCGTGCAGCCGATGGTCACGGATGTGAGCCTTGCAGGTGTTGGCTTTGGGCTTGACCCAGCCACCCTGGCCCCCTATTTCGTGATTAATTACGATGAAAGTAGCGGCCTAACAGACAGCGTAACGTCGGGACGCTCCAACGAGCTCAAAACCTTTTACGCCCACCACTCTGCGACACAGGTTCCGTTGGACCTGGCCCCGGTGGTGGACGTGTTGCGAGAGTTGCAGAGCCTGTTTGGTCGGCAGGCCATCGACATCGAATTTGCCATGGATAAGCAGGGGCGGTTGTTCCTGCTCCAGGTTCGCCCCTTGGTGCTGACAGGCGAGCCGACAGATGCGCAAAGCCATGCCAAGCTGGTTCGTTTGATTCATGAGCGCATCGCCCAGGGGATTCGGCCGCAGCCTTTTTTGCATGGCGAGCGAACGGTGTTCGGCGTGATGCCGGATTGGAACCCCGCAGAGATTATTGGTGTGCGCCCTCGGCCATTGGCCTTGTCGCTGTATCGCGAGCTGGTCACCGATATGATTTGGGCCTACCAGCGCAATAATTACGGTTATCGCAACCTTCGCAGTTTCCCGTTAATGCTGCACTTCCATGGCTTGCCGTATATCGATGTGCGCGTCAGTTTCAACTCGTTCATCCCCCGCGATATTGAAGGGGCGCTAGCTGACAAGCTGGTCAATTATTACATTGAGCGCTTGCTGGCTGCGCCGAACCTGCATGACAAGATCGAGTTTGAAATCGTTTTCTCCTGCTACACATTGGACTTGCCACAACGTTTGCAAGCCTTGCAGAACGAAGGGTTTACTGAGGCAGAATGCGAGCGGTTGGCAGACAGTCTGCGCAATCTGACCAATCGTATCGTGCACAATGAAACGGGGTTGTGGCGTACGGATCGGCAAAAGCTCGATGTTCTATTGGCGCGTCGTGATGAAATACTGGGTGCGGACACCGACCCGGTCACCCGCATCTATTGGTTGCTGGAAGATTGTCGCCGCTACGGCACTCTGCCGTTTGCAGGCTTGGCACGCGCCGGATTCATTGCGGTGCAATTGCTGCGCTCGCTGGTCACTGTCGGTGTGCTCAATCAAGTCGAGTACGATGCTTTTCTCAGTGGTTTGTCCACTGTCAGCGGGCAGATGACACAGGATTTTGAGCAGCTCAATCGCACGACCTTTCTCGCTCGTTACGGGCACTTGCGTCCCGGAACCTACGACATCCTATCGCCGCGCTATGACGAAGCCCCTGACTTGTATTTTGACTGGCAGCGCATGGCTGTTGAGCCTCGCCCCGATGAGGCGCGTTTTGCCCTGTCATTGGCGCAAATGCGTGAGATCAGCCGGCTGCTAAGCGAGCATGGGTTGTCTCATGATGTGGTGGGCTTGTTCGATTTTCTTCAAGCAGGCATCGAGTTGCGTGAGTACGCCAAGTTCGTCTTCACCCGCAACCTGTCGGATGCGCTCACGCTATTTCGCGAATTGGGCCAAGACCTGGGCTTTAGTGCTGATGACATGTCTTACGCCAATATCCAAGTTATCAAAGAGCTGCATGCCGCTAGCGCCGACCCTAAAGAGTTAATTGCGGCCAGTATCGAGGAAGGGCGCCGGCGCTATGCCGAGACTTGCCAGATTGTTCTACCGCCGCTGATTACTCGGGCGGAGGATGCACTCTGTTTCCACATGCCCCAGACCGAGCCAAATTTTATTACTCAGCGTCAGATCACGGCTGCCGTAGTGGACTACCAGCAGCGTGATCGGTTGCAAGGGGCCATTGTGGTTATTCCCAGTGCCGACCCTGGATTCGATTGGATTTTTTCTCACCGCATAGCGGGCTTTATCACGGCGTACGGTGGAGCCAATTCACATATGGCTATTCGCGCCAACGAACTGGGTTTGCCGGCGGTGATCGGCGCCGGTGAGGTGCTCTATCGGAAGTGGGCGGCAGCGCAGATGCTCAGCATCGATTGTGCGAATCGTCGAGTTGAGGTGCTGCGGTGAAGACGGTGCTGGTCAGTCAGCGGGTCGACGTTTTGCCTGATCGAGGCGAGCGCCGCGATGCGCTCGATCAGCGCCTGTTGGATTGGCTGGCTGCGAGTGACCTGCTGCCTGTGCCTGTACCTAATAACCTCGAGAGATTAGCGGCGCTATGGGCGCATCTGCGTCCCTGTGCTGTGATTCTTTCTGGCGGGAATGATTTGGCTAACTACGGCGGAGATGCTCCCGAGCGTGATGCCGTGGAGCGTGCTTTATTGGCCCGTGCGCTGGCTGAGCAGATTCCGCTTTTCGCGCTATGCCGTGGCGCGCAACTGGTGCTGGATGCGTTCGGCATTCCCCTAGAACGCGTGACAGGACATGTAGGTAACCGTCATCAGGTGTCGATTAATGGCCGTACTTTTTCGGTCAATAGCTATCACCAGTGGGGGTGCCGAGAGCTCCGCGCACCCCTGCAGGTGCTGGCGCGGAGTGATGACGGTGTGGTCGAGGCTTTCACCCACGAACATCTGCCAATCATGGGAATAATGTGGCACCCGGAGCGAGAGATGCCTTTTGCCGAGCTGGACAAAACACTTCTTGCGCAATGTCTGAATAAGGAATGAGTTGTTAATGACACGTGCCATCATTCTCGCGGCAGGCCGCGGCAGCCGTATGGGCGAATTGACTACCCTCGAACCCAAATGCTTTGCTCGTCTGCATGGTCGACGCTTGCTGGATTGGCAGCTAACGGCGTTGCGTGGGGCAGGTATCGAGCAACTGGCTGTGGTGCGTGGTTACCGCGCTGAGTGCTTCGTTGAGCCGTTAACTTATTTTGAAAACCCGCGCTGGCAGCAGAGCAATATGGTGCGGACATTATTGGCCGCCGATAGCTGGCTGGCGGCGGAAGATTGCATCGTCAGTTACAGCGACATTTTTTACAGTGCGGCAACCGTTTCTGGGTTAGCGGCTGCCAAGCAAGATCTGGCGATAGCTTACGACCCACACTGGCACGCGCTGTGGTCTCAACGCTTTGACGATCCTCTTGCTGACGCCGAAAGCTTTCGTCTGGATAGCGCCGGCTATTTGGCTACTATCGGTGAGCGCTGCAGCAATGTAGCCGAGATCGAAGGGCAGTATATGGGCCTGCTGAAGTTCACCCCAACGGGCTGGGCGCAAGTGCGCGAGCTGTTGGCCGGTTACAGTGAAGCAGAGGTGGATCGGTTGGATATGACCACGCTGTTACGTCTTGGCTTGCAGGCCGATTGGCAAATTGCGGTGTCGCCCGTTCAAGGAGTATGGGGCGAAGTGGATGCGGCAGATGATTTGGCGCTCTATCACCGGCTATTTTCTGTGGCTGACCTGACTCATTAAGCTTTGGAGCGCTCACCATGCCTTTGTGTTTCCCCCGGCAAACAGTTCTTACGATTCTGAGCCGCTTTCCTCGTCCCGCTGACACGCTGGAGCAAAAGGCCCGCGAGTATTTACAGGCGATAAGTGCTCAAGAGGCGGACGCTTTATGGGAGCAGTTATGCATGAGGGTATTGCTGAGTCCCGTTTATTTGGAGGCGCTCTGGCCTGATGTCTGTGCCCAGCATCCAAACATGCAGCAGCTTGTGAAAGGTCTGCGTGAGCAGCTATGGGTGCCCGCCACTATGGCTCAGGTAGAAACCAGCAGCGCGCAATGGGTATTAGAGCAGGGGGATGCGGATCAGCCAGATACTCTGATGCATCAGCTGCTGAGCTATCTGAGTAGTGCCAACCCTGTCGGTGATTCATCGTTCGGGTTCTTGGCGCGTTACTACACGTGGCGTGATCTGGTGGTGACGCAGCTGGTGGCACCGCAACGCACCGAACTGCTCGATCGAGTATTTAGTTTATTGGACATGCAGAACAAACACTGGGGGAAACCCTACTGCGGGGGCTATGCCTATCAAGGTTATGCCCGCATCGGTCTGGCCGGTGTCAAACCGACCGAAGTACGTTTGCAGGCCTATGGCTTCACCTCGTGGCTGAAACCCGCCATGAGTGTCTTGGAAATCGGTTGTAACAACGGCTTTATGGCTATCGAGCTGGCCCGTCATGCGGGCTCAGTTGATGCTGTGGAGTACAACCCCTTTCTGGTCGAGATTGGTCGCATCACCGCAGAGGCGCTTGACCAGCGCAACGTTCACTTTGAGGTTGCAGACTTCAGCAGTTGGGCGCCTCTCAAACGCTATGACGTTGTGCTTTCCTTCGCCAATCACTGCACGATCGACGGTAATCTGTCTGTCGAGTTTGAAAGCTTTGTGGCCAAGCTTTGGCACCTTACTAATGAAGATGGCTGGTTGTTTTTCGAAAGCCACAATGTGTTCGGTCCAGGTGCTGGGACGGCAGGGGACGATGGCGATCTCGATCATAAGTTCGACATTATGGAGCGCTACTTTGAGCTGGTAGACAGCAAGATGACCAAGGCATTCGTGCCCAGTCAGGATGTCGATAAATTGTTTGTCGTGTTGCGTCGCCGCTCTCAGGTGTTGCCTGCTGTCCAGCGGCGGATGAACCTCCATGAGGCTCGCAAGCACTATAGCTATCAAGGCCAACCCTTTACCTGAGCCGCTATCGAGGTGGGCGTCTTTGCTGCTGCATCAGTTCTCGGGCAGGCTTAGCAAAGCCAAATGCTTGAGTAGCGGATGGATGACGTAATAGGTATTGCCGTCCTCCCGCTGCTGGTGCATGAGCACATCCAGTTTGCCGCTGGCCTGATAGCGACGTAGTACCTGCAACAGCAGGTCGGCGCGAATCGCCGTGTCATAACGTCGGTCTATGTCGGTACCCATGGGCGGTGCCGGATAGTGTTTTCGCGCCAGTACTGGGCCCGTATCAATGTGGGTGTCGAGGAGTATTGCGCTGGCGGCACAGGTGCGTTCCTCCAGCAGGCTGTAGTAGACCGTAGTACTGCCCCGATACTCTGGAAGCCAGCCGCTGTGTATGTGCAGCAGTGGGATACCCAGTTCGATTAGTGGGGCCTTTACGATGTGGCCACCATAGCCGGAAAAAATCACCAGGCGCGGGGCAAGGTCACGTACGGCCTCAAGAACCTCTGTTGCATTGATGTCACGGGTCGCGAGGTAAGTGCTGGGCACGCCGGTGTCGGCCAGGGTTTTGCTCAGGGGAATGCTCAGGTCCGGGAGCAGAACTCCCGACACGATCTTTGCCGGGGCGGGTGGTCCGGCTTCACTGGGCGGTGCCTCGCCAAGCACGAGGGCATGGGACGGCATCAGCTCATGCGCGGCAAGCGTTTGCACATAGGCTTGGCTGCGTGCGCTGTGGGCCGCAATTAGCACTACATCGTTTAGGTATGTCATTGAGTTATTTCTACCGCCACGGCTGCAGCAACGTCGGTCACCCACTTATGTTCGGCGTGGATTAGCCACGCCAAATGCGCGCTTTGTTCCGGGCACAGGCGTTCCTTGATGGATATTAAGGTGTCCAGGCTCTTCAGCATGCCATTGAGGAAGGGCAGCGAATTTGGCTGTGCGGCGTAGTGCAGGCATAGCGAGGCGAACTGCAGGTAAAGCTCCAGCTCTTCATATCCACTGTCGAGCACGGCTCTGAAGTCGCTGTTGTAGCTGCGATAGAGACGTTTGCTGACTTCGAAACGTTGCAGCAGGCGCTCGGCAGTGCGTCTGTTCTGCAGATTGTCGGGTGCCTCAGTAAGCAAACCAGCGAGCAGTGCTGCAGTGTGGAAGCCATTCGTTATGGCAAGGTCGGGGAGGGGTAAACCGAGGGGCTGCGGCTCTGGGAGGCAGGTCAGTGCTGCCTGCCGGCTGGCGAGCCAAGCAGGAAAGAATGCTGCACCGTGATACTCGCTATAGAAATAGGTGTTGCGCTCTTCCAGGCGGTCGCCTTGGCTGTAGGGATAGCTGACGCTGCTCATGCCGATTCTTGTGCCTGCTCAATAATATGACGTGCCAGTGCGCTGACGTCGCCTGGCTGGCTGGTGTCAATTTCCAAGTCAGCAGCCGTTGGCGCTGGAAAGGCAATATCCACGCCCACCATATCGTTCATTTCGCCGGCCAGGGCCTTGCGATAAAGGCCTTTGGTGTCGCGTTCCAATAGCGTCTGCATCGGCGGGTTAAGGTACACCTCAAAATAACGTTGGAACTGTTCCCGGTTGCGTGCGCGCAGGTCGGGGAAGATCGACAAGATGCTGCACACCACATTGATATTCTGGGCGTCGAGCCAGGCGCAAAGCTCGAAAATACGCTCGGCATTGAGCCGCCGCCCGGCCATGCTGTAATCGGCTGCTTGGGTGTCTTGGCGAAATATTCGCCGCACCTCGTCACCGTCAACCAAGACAGTGTTGGGCGCGCTGGTTTTCCACTGACTGACTATTTCTTTGCCTAGGGTGGTTTTACCGGAGCCCGATAGGCCGATCAGCCAGATGACCATTAGGCTCTTCCTGCTAGTGAGCGTGCAGCGTTGGCAATAGCCAGGGCAGCAACCTGGCCGGCGTAACCATAAAATGGGGCGAAGTAGTACTGACTGAGGCTGGCGCGCACGCTGCGCTGGGCCGTCCATAAGGCTTCGTCATCGAGCATCTCCTCTAGCCTTCCGGCCTGCTGCGCAGTGAGGTGTGGCATGTACTTGCGTAACCAGATGTCGGAGGAGTCTTCACCCATTAACGGGTCGCTCTCGGCGTTAGGCAGGTCTAGAAGCAGTACATTACGGTCGGTATAGATACCGCCGAAAGCTGAGCCACCGTAGTCACAGAGCAGGAAGTCGGCCAGCTGGAACAACTCGACGTTATCGATGTGCTCACGAATCACACAGTTGAAACGCTCGAGCTCGCGCATGCGTGCAGGCTCGTCGGTTAGGGTGATGGGGTGTGGCTTGACGATCACGTTGTAGTGCGTTTGCAGTCGGGCAATGGCGACTGCGAACAGCTCGATTGAGCTCAGCGTGCTCCAGGTAGGTAGCCACACTACCGTCTTGCGCGACGGATCGAGCTTGAGCGCGGTCAGGCTCGCAATGCGATCGAGTGGTTGGTTGAAGAAGCGGTCAAAGCGCGGGTAACCCATCTGGACTTTTAGCGTGTTCCGGCAGAACTCCAGATGTTCGGCCTGGTAGGGGCCAAAACACAGGATGCTGTCGTACTGCTGATTCCACGGTTGAAAGTTCCAGCCTGCCTTGCCATTGGCATACATGAACCTCAGGTTGCAGCGGCCGATAGATTTGGGCAGGTAAGGGGAGTCGGCGCCGCGCAGATAGTGTTGTGGAAAGCTGGAGACCAGTGTGTTGTAGCGCTCCTTGCGTGCCAGCAGCTCACGGGCATCACGCCAAGGTAAATTCCGCCGTTCGCTGGCTGCTATGACCGTATCAATATCTTGCTGGGTTTTGCCGGTGACCGCGATTTCCACACTGCCCGCTGGCAGGTGCTGCCAAACAGCGTGGTAGTGATTAAACATCTCAGGGTTATGAATCAAAAAACCAATACGATCGAGTTCGCTCGCCATGCCGTCCAATCCTGGCAATTACTGTTGGCTCATGTTACTGGAAATCCGCTGGCCGTTAAGGTGTTCTTCCGTGACGCTGCAAATCAGGCTTGCTACCCTCATCCATTCAGTAAGTGAGGCGATATATGGCATCCATTCATCCATCTGCGGACGTTCAAAGCCAGTCGATCGGCGAAGGCACTTCGGTTTGGCAGTACGTGGTGATTTTGCAGCGGGCGCGTATAGGGCGGGACTGCAATATAAATGCACACTGTTTCATCGAGAACGATGTAGTTCTGGGTGATCGGGTGACGGTGAAGTGTGGGGTCTATCTGTGGGATGGTTTGCGTGTTGCTGACGATGTGTTTATCGGCCCTAATGCCACGTTTACCAATGATCGCTTACCGCGCTCCAAGCATTACCCCGATAGCTTTGCCCAGACTGTGATTGAACAAGGCGCATCGATCGGCGCTGCTGCCGTCATTTTGCCGGGTCTTACTATTGGTAGCGGCGCTATGGTCGGTGCTGGCGCTGTCGTCACTCGTGACGTCCCACCGTGCGCACTTGTTGTAGGTAATCCTGCACGTATCGTGCGCTATCTGGATGAGTAACATGTTTCCTTTTCTTGATCTTGCTGCTCTTAATCTGCGTGATGAAACCGCGTTGACCGAGGCTTTTCAACGCGTACTCCGATCTGGTTGGTATGTTCTGGGGGCGGAGGTTTCTGCGTTTGAGGCAGAGTACGCTGTGGCGTGCGGCGTGCAACACGCCATTGGCGTCGGTAACGGCCTTGATGCGTTAACCCTGATCCTGCGCGGTTATATCCAGTTGGGGCGTTTGGTTGAGGGCGACGAAGTCATTCTGCCGGACAACAGCTTTATTGCCACTGCCTTGGCTGTTAGCGAGGCGGGGTTGACTCCAGTGCTGGTGGAGCCTGATAGCGTAACGTTCAACATAGATTCTGCCGCTGTTGAAGCGGCTATCGGTGCGCGATCCAAAGCCGTGATCGCCGTGCACCTCTATGGTCAGCTCGCCGATATGGCGAGTTTGCGGGCACTCGCTGATCGTTATGATCTTTTGCTTATCGAAGATGCGGCCCAAGCCCACGGTGCTCTTGACGCTCAGGGCCGGCCAGCCGGCTCGCTTGGCGACGCGGCGGGTTTCAGTTTTTTTCCGGTAAAAAATATTGGCGCGCTCGGCGATGCCGGAGCTTTGACCACGCACGACGATGCGCTTGCCGAGCAGGTGCGTAAGCTGCGCAGCTATGGCTCTAGCCGCAAGTACGTGCACGAGGTTCAGGGTGTCAACTCGCGGTTGGATGAGCTTCAGGCTGCATTTCTACGAGTGAAACTGCTGCGCATGGAAAGTGATGCATACGCACGCCGAAAGATAGCCACACGCTACCTCGCCGAGATCTGTAATCCACACCTGCGTTTGCCGCAAGCGCCGGCAGTTGCGAGCAGTCATGTCTGGCATCAGTTTGTGATTCGCTGCGAGCAGCGTGAAGCGCTCCAGGCTCACTTGGAACGCAGCGGTGTGCCGAGCCTCATTCACTACCCTATTCCAATTCATAAGCAGCAGGCTTACCACGGTTTCGCCAACCTAAACTTGCCGTTGTCCAGCCAGTTGGCTGGCGAAGTACTCAGTCTGCCTCTCTATCCTGGGCTTGCGGATACTTGGATCGATCGAACCATCGACGCATGCAATGCTTTCCGTGCGTGACATGGATGGGTGGTTCAAATTTTGCTATAGAACATAGAAATCGTGGTGGTCATGTTTTTTTGACACTACGGCTGCTCAAGCCCTACCGCTCTAAAGATGATCGAGAGTAGGCAGAATGGGTTCTACCAGCGTATTTGGAGCGCTTATATGTCTCTTCAGCACTGCAAGATCATCGACCTACCGATCATTGAGGATCGTCGCGGTAACCTCACGTTTATCGAGGGTGGTAACCACATTCCCTTTGATATTAAGCGTGTTTACTACCTCTACGATGTACCAGGTGGCTCCCAACGAGGCGGGCATGCGCACAAGGGCTTGCACCAGTTGCTGATCGCCATGTCGGGTAGCTTCGATATTTTGCTCGACGACGGTCGCACCAAATTCAAGTACCACCTCAATCGCTCCTACTACGGTCTCTATATCCCGCCAATGATCTGGCGGGAAATCGACAATTTCTCCAGCGGGTCTGTGTGCATGGTGCTGGCGTCTGAACACTTCAGCGAAGACGACTATTTCCGTGATTATGATCAGTTCAGTCAGGCTGCCCTTGGCAAACCGCTCGGCTAACTAAGCGCGCTGTGTCTGTACCTTCGGCATTATTTCTTTCTATTCAATTGGTTCAATCGGAGTTTTCTGTATGCCCCAGTGGAGTCATCTGCGAGATACAGCCGTCAGCGCCAAGGTGGTTCCTGTTCGCAGCGCTGCGGGCTGCATCGAGCTGATGGAACTGGCCACGGCTAGCTCATGGTCACCTCCACCACTGGAAATGGTGAACTTCTCGTTGGAGCAAAGCGTACGTCAGGCAACGCAGATTACCTTGGCGCAGTACCGTGGGCGTTTTCACGATGTGCGCCTGGTAGCCGGTATGGCGGGTATTGGCGATATCGCTCATGGTGAGTACATCTGCGACGGTGTTTATGACAACCTCGGCCGAATCAATAACGCTTGGTATGAGAAGCACGGGCTGCGCATCAACGACAGTGGCGAATGCCAGTTTTACTGTGGCAAGGGTGAGCCCTTACGCGTAGCTAATGCGATCGCTTTTTTTGGTTGGGAAAACGGCAACTATGCCCACTGGCTGAGCGAAAAACTTGGGCGTTTTTACTGGATCAATCAGGCGGTGTTGCCGGATGACACTGTTCTATTGGTAGAGGCCGGTTTACCTAGCTCGATCATGGAGTCTCTCGCGATCTTCTGGCCGCGGGAGAAAACTGTCTGTGTTGAGTTTGGGCGCGCTTGCGACGTATCGGTTCTTCATTACTTCTCCGATACCGCCGATATCTGGGAGCCGCGTGCCGGCTACGTTTACCGGGGCGATGAGTATCATATTTATCCGACGGCAATCGCCTGGATGGCCTGCTATGTGAAGTCTCGCTGTGAAGCAATTGACGGCCAGAGCAAGGCTTATCTAATTCGCCCGCCGGGTGGTAATGGTCGCACTATCGTCAATCAGCAGGAGGTGATTCGTCAGTTGCAAGCCGATGGTTTTCAGGCTTTCCAGCCGGAAATCAGCGACTTTTCTACGCAAGTTCGGAGTCTGGCGTCCTGCAACCTAGCTGTCCTGGGGTCGGGAGCCGCTGCCGCCAATGTGCTGTGGATGCCCCAAGGGGCAACCCTGGTCATGCTGATCCAGGACAATCCGCAGATGTGGTATTGGTTCTTCCACACCCTGGCAGCTGCTGTGGGCGTGCGTCTGGTTTACCACCCAGTACAGGGTTTACCTGGCACCCATACGGTCGTATTTCACTGGAGTGTTGAATTTCCGGTGAGCGAGCTGCGGCACTGGCTGGCCCAAGATGCCGTACGCCGGGAAGAGCTCTCGCAAGCGCTTCCCGAGCAGCCATTGAGCGCTGAGGCGCTGCATGGCGAGCTGGCCAATCGGCGTAAACCTGGCGTGCTGGCTTCGCTATCACCAGGTCTTGCTGCGCCAGCAACCCAGGTCGATGTCACTGTGGCCGTGATGTCCTATAACAACGCCGCGTTTATTGGTCAGACTATTGATTCGATCCTGTCTCAAGAGGGTGTTCGAGTCGAAGTGCTGGTCTATGACGACTGCTCGAAAGATAACAGTCTGGCGGTTTTGCAGGGCTACGCTGACGAGCCACGCCTGCAATACGAGGTCAACGCGCAGAACCTCGGCATGACCGGCAATTACAACAAGTGTGTGGCCGCCGGTAGTGGGCGTTATATCGTTGTTTTGGGCTCAGACGATATTCTTTATCCAGGCCACTTGAGCTCTCTAGTTGAAGCGCTTGATGCTAATCCGCAGGCCGCATTGGGCTATACGCAGTGTTACTGGATCGATGAGCAGGGCGCGCGCACTCAGTATGCTGAGCACCCTGGGCACCGGCCTCAGTCGTATTGCGGGGGGCGTGACGAGGTCATTGACCTGCTCAGTTTCGACAACTACATCACGCCTTCGGCCGTTATGTTGCGGCGCAGCGCTCTGCATTTAGTGGCTCTACCTGAAGGCGGTATTCATCGTCACGACATGCTGGCTGGTGACTGGGAGTTGTGGATTCGTCTTGGCCGCGTTGCTCCAGATTTCGTTTTCTTACGTCAACCCACTGTGGGCTATCGGGTTCACGAAGGGCAGATTTCAAAAAGCTTCTATGGCAGTGATCGGCCTCTGCGCGAGCATACCGAGATACTTGAAATAAGCCTTGCTGATGCGGCAACTCGTAATCGCATGATCGCTGCTGCGCAACCCATCTGGCAGCTTTATAGACAGCGTGTCGAAGCCTATACGCCTGAGGTGCGAGTGCCCTTGCAGGCCCGCATCGAGGCGATCCGTAACGCGCTGCTGGACAGTGCTGAGCGTGCAGAGCTGGAGTGCCAGTTCTCGATCATTCTCACCACGTATAATCGTCCTGACCTACTCAAGGATGCTTTAGGCAGCGTTGAACAGCAGAGCCTGCGCGACTTCGAAGTGATACTGGTCAACGATAATGGCGACCCTGTCGAGTCGCTCTTGGCCGGTTATGAGTTCCCGATCACCTACCTTCGTCAGGGCTCTAATCGCGGTTTGTCTGCTGCACGTAATGCTGGCTTGAAACAGGCGAGAGGACGCTACGTCGTCTACTTAGATGACGATGATATTTACCTGCCCAACCATTTGGCAGTCTTGGCTGAGGCTTTTGCGGCGCATCCACGCAGCGTGGTGTACACCGGTGTGGAGTACGTCAGTGAGCGCCTGGAGAATGGGCAGCGAATCGAGCAGGGCCGCAGTAGGCCGTTTGAGCACAACGCTTTTGACCGTGATCGCCTGTTTGTTCAGAACTACATCCCGGTCAATACCTGGGCGCACCCTCGTGACATGCTGGATGAGGTCGGGGAATTCGATACGGGACTGGCTGCATTCGAAGACTGGGACATGCTCCTGCGCCTGGCCACACGCTACCCGTTTGTGCATGTGCCAGTGGTTACCAGTGAGGTGCACACCCGCGACCAAGGGGCTGGCAGCGATCATATGCTGGGGCGGGAGCGGAAAAACTTCCCGGAACTCTATCAAACCTTGTATCGGCGTTATCTCGGCTCGGCCAGTGAGGCGCTGAAGCATGGTCGGGAAGACATGCTGCAGAGCTTGGGTGTCCTGGCTGAGGCGCGCACGGAAGAGCCGGCCCTGCAGCGATGGCTCGCCGAACGCCTGCCAACGGAAGCAGAAAACAAACTGATCAACCACTACTTGCTAGAGCATGATGGCGGACCGCTGATCGGCATTGTTGTGCTCGATACCGAGACGGATTCGTCGTTATTGATGCGAACCCTTAAGAGTCTGAGTGGTGAGCGTTGTCTCTATGCCACTTTGAAGATTGTGGTTCTAACCAGCAGCACTGTACCGGCTACATCTGCAGCCGATAAGTTGCACTTTATCCAGCTGGCGGGCGGGGAAATTGCTGAGCAATTGAACCGGGCGATCAGTGCCAGTGATTTCACGTGGTTTATGCTGGCCCGTGCGGGTGATGAGTTCACGCCGAGCGGTCTAATGGTCGCCGGCCTTGAATTGACGGCCAACCCAGACTGTCGTGCCATTTATGGTGATCAGCTGCAGCGCCTGCCCGATGGCAGTTTAGGTGGCGCGTTTCTGCCTGGCTTCAATCTTGATTTGCTGCTCAGCTTCCCGCTGGTTATGGCGCGCCACTGGCTGTTCCGTCGTGATGTCTTTCTGGCTGCTGGCGGCTTCGATGCGCAGTTCGCCGATGCGCTGGAGTTTGATCTTCTCACCCGCTTAATTGAAGCAGAGGGTTTGCTCGGGTTGGGGCATGTTGGTGAGCCGTTGTTGATTACCGACGCCCCAGCGCTTGGTGATAATTTGGATGAGCGCCGGGTGATTGAACGCCATCTGGCGCAGCGCGGTTATCAAGCCCGTGTAGTCCCCGGGCTGCCTGCGCGTTACCGTATCGACTACGGTCATTCTGCAACCCCGCTGGTATCGATTTTGATCGCTGTTGATGCGCCTTTGGCGTGCGTCCAGCGCTGTCTGGACAGCCTGCTCGAGAAGACTGCTTACCCGCATTACGAAATTCTGCTCGGAGCCCATGATGGGGCCGATGTAGAGACTCAAGCTTGGCTGCAGGGAATTGCCGCATTGGCTGATGCCAGGCTTCGCGTAGTGTCTTGCGGTGATCTTGCTCAGGTTCAGAACCGTGCAGCTGCTGAGGCGCAAGGTGACTATCTACTGCTGCTTTCTTGCGAGTCGGTGGCGGTCAGTGAGAGCTGGTTGGGCGAGCTGCTTAATCATGCACAGCGGCCTGAGGTGGGTGTTGTTGGCGGCAAACTGCTTAGCAGTGATGGGCGCATTGATCAGGCCGGTCTGCTGTTAGGGCTGCGCGGCCCTGCCGGTCGGGCCTTTGCGGGTGAGCCGATGGACAGCGCAGGGTATCTGCAGCGTCTACAGGTCGATCAGAATTACAGCGCGGTCAGTGATGCCTGTTTAATGGTGCGCGCCGACCTATACCGTCAGCTTGGTGGTCTGGACGCTGCGCTGAGCGCATATCGCGATGTCGATTTCTGCCTGCGTGTGCGAGCGGCGGGCTATCTGACCGTATGGGCTGCCCATGCCGTGCTGATGCATGAGCATGTATACCGAGAGCCCGTAGTGGCTGAGCAGGACGCTCTTTACGAGCGTCACTTAGCGGCGATAGCACGTGACCCTGCCTATAACCGCAACCTTGCTCTGAGCGGCCGGGGCTTCGACCTGGAAGCTGACGTCGGGCTGACTTGGCGGCCACTAAGCTGGCGTCCGCTGCCGGTCGTGCTGGCTCATCCAGCTGACCCATTTGGTTGCGGTAACTACCGTGTCATTAAGCCATTCTCAGCCCTCAAAGAGGCGGGAATAGTGGACGGCATGATGTCCATCGGTCTCTTGCAGGTGCCGGATCTGGAGCGTTTTGATCCGGACGTAATCGTGCTGCAACGTCAGATTGGCGATCAGCGTTTGGATGCGATGCGCCGTATACAGAAATTCTCGCGCGCGTTCACTGTGTATGAGCTGGATGATTACCTGCCCAACCTGCCGCTCAAGAGTGTGCATCGTGCACAAATGCCCAAGGACATACTCAAGTCGCTGCGCAAGGGACTGAGCTTTGTTGACCGCTTCACGGTATCTACAGCGCCATTGGCCGAGGCCTTTGCTGGGTTGCATGGCGACATTCGGGTGATTGAGAACCGTTTGCCGGTGGATTGGTGGAGCGGCTTGTCGGCTAAGCGCCGGCGAGGCGCCAAACCACGAGTTGGCTGGGCGGGTGGCGTTAGCCATACCGGCGACCTTGAGCTGATTGCTGATGTGGTCAAGGAGTTGGCTGGCGAAGTCGAATGGGTTTTTATGGGGATGTGTCCGGATAAAATCCGGCCCTATGTCCATGAGGTGCATGCTGGGGTCGGTATTGATCTTTACCCGGCAGCCTTGGCGAGCCTGGATCTTGATCTCGCGTTGGCTCCAGTTGAGCAGAACTTATTTAATGAGTGCAAAAGTAATTTGCGCCTGCTCGAGTACGGCGCCTGCGGCTTCCCGGTCGTTTGCAGTGATCTCGTCTGTTATCAGGGTGCACTGCCGGTAACCCGGGTGAAGAACCGGTTTAAGGATTGGGTCGATGCAATCCGTATGCACGTCAGCGACCCGGATGCGAGTGCCAGGGCGGGAGACGAGCTGCGCAGGCAAGTGCAGGAAGGCTGGATGCTTGAAGGTGCAAATCTTGAAGCGTGGCGCGCCTCATGGTTGCCCGATTGATGCCGACACAGTGCTAGCGAGGGTTTAGGGCAACGCTAGAACGTGTATTTGTGCATGAAGAACCGTGATATTTGCTGTCGAGATATCGTCAGGTGCCAGGTTTTTCATGATGTTGCCGCTTAAGTACTTGTTCTGTTAGTGGAAAAAAAAATAGAACGAGTTGCTAAAGCTGCTCACAAGACCGCCGATATAAAGATCGAATGCGAACTTTATGGGGCGTCTGAGCAAAGCAGGCCCGAAGCTCGCAGGCTCAGACAATCTCAGTAGCACGGTCCTTTGGAGGCAAACACCATGGCCCTTACAGTCAACACAAACGTAGCGTCACTCAACACTCAGCGTAACCTCAACAGCTCGTCCAAAGGCTTGGATACCTCGTTGCAGCGCCTGTCCACAGGCTACCGCATCAACAGTGCCAAGGATGACGCCGCGGGCTTGCAGATCTCCAACCGTCTGACCAGCCAGATCAACGGTCTTAACGTTGCGACTCGTAACTCCAACGATGGTATTTCTTTGGCGCAAACCGCTGAAGGTGCTTTGCAGCAGTCGACCGGTATACTGCAACGTATCCGTGACTTGGCCCTGCAGTCGGCTAACGGCTCGAACGGTGCTACTGAACGTGCAGCGCTGCAAGGCGAAGTGTCGCAGTTGCAGCAAGAGCTGAACCGTATTTCTGAAACCACCAGCTTCGGTGGTCGTAAGATTCTTGACGGCAGCTTTGGGTCTCAAGCTTTCCAGGTCGGTGCTAACGCTTACGAAACTATCAGTGTTTCGATCGGTTCCGCCGCTACTGATCGTATCGGCATCAACCGTTTCACCAGTGACAGTGCTGGTGCTAACGCCACTGCTTCCGGTGCAGCATTCAGCGCCACTTCGGGCAGTGCTTACAGCAGCGCTTCCTTCAACATCAACTCCAAGCTGTCTGATGGCAATGTCGCGATCTCTGGTGCGGCCAGCGGTTCTGCCAGTGAAGTAGCGCGTGCAGTCAACTCGAAGAGTGATGAAACCGGTGTGACAGCTAATGCTCGTACCGTTGCGACGTTAGGCGGCATCACTGCGTCGGGCACTGTCTCTTTCAATCTTTCTGGTCTGACCAGCAAGTCGCTTTCGACAGACGCTACCTCTGTATCAGCAGTCGTGGATGACATTACAAACCTGTCTTCCCTGGCAGATGCAATCAACCGTGAAACTGGTAAAACAGGTATCTCGGCTGTTTCCAAGGGCGACACCATTGAACTGGTTAGCTCCCGCGGTGATGCGATCGGTATCAGCAGCTACGCCGGTTCCGGTGGTGCAACTCTGCAGACCAAGAGCTTCGATGGTGCGACTGATGTTGGTACTGCTGCGACAATCGTTGTTGGTGGTGGTGCGCGTGCCGATGGTCAGGTTCAGCTTGAGGCTGCAGATGCCTTCAGCGTGAATGGCTTGACTGGTGGTCTGGGGGCTGACGGGTTCAGTGAGCTGAATTCGGTCAACACCATTGATATCAGTACGGCTACAGGCGCACAGGATGCCCTGGGTATCATCAACGGGGCGATCTCTAACATTGATAGCCAGCGGGCCCAGCTCGGTGCTGTGCAGAACCGTTTCGAGAACACCATCTCGAACCTGCAGAACATCTCCGAGAACTCCTCGGCTGCTCGTAGCCGGATTCGCGACACTGACTTTGCTGCCGAAACATCGGAACTGACCAAGAATCAGATCCTGCAGCAGGCCGGTACTGCGATCTTGGCCCAGGCTAACCAGTTGCCACAGGCTGTACTCAGCCTGCTCGGCTAAGGGTAAAAGCGCTAGACTGCGGGGGGAAGGGCTTGTCTCTTCTCCCCGTTCCCTCATTCTGAGGACATAGTTATGGACATTAGTTCTATTCAGGTTTCGTCTGCATCCACCGCTGTTGCTTCTAAAGCTGAGCGTGGGCCTGGTTCTTCTACCAAGGTTGGGGCCGATGCTGTTGAGCGTAAGCCGTCTGAGGACGTCGCAACTGGTAGTCCCGCAAAGGTTGAGAATGGCTCCGCGGCCTCTCGTGAAGAGGTTGAAGCTGCAGTTGCGACGATTCAGGACTTTGTCCAATCAGTTCGTCGTAGCCTGAATTTTTCACTCGAAGAGGGCAGTGGGCGCGTAGTGGTCAAGGTTACTGATGCTGGATCGGGTGATGTGATTCGGCAAATCCCTTCTGAAGAAGCACTGCAACTGGCAGAGAATCTTTCGGAGGTCCGTAGTTTGTTATTCAAAGCCGAAGCCTGACCTTAGGGTTGGCACGGCTTTTGACTATTAATACCTGCTTGGTGTTTTTAGTCATTATATTGGCGAGGTGAAACATGGTCGGGATTACTGGCATTGGCTCAGGGATCGATATCGACAGTATTGTCACAGCGATGGTCAATGCCGAAAGGGCACCCAAGACCAACCAGCTGGACCGTCTCGAGAAGACCACTGTTGCGCGCATCTCGGCCATGGGCTCGCTGACCAGCGCGCTGAATACCTTCAAAACCGCTGTTGATTCGCTGAATAAGACTTCCTTGTTCGAGTCGCGAACGGCGAGTTCTTCCAACACCAGTGCGCTCAAGGTTACTGCTGCAACCACTGCCCCTGCAGGCAACTACAACGTTCAGGTCAAGCAGCTGGCGACCAGCAGTAAGGTGGCGTTGCAGTCGGTCGCAGGCGGTAACACCGCTACATTCAACAGTGGCTCGTTGACTATCTCTGCGGGCAGCTCGAGCTTCGATGTCGACATTACAGCAAGTAATAACACCCTGGCTGGTATGCGCGATGCAATCAATGAAGCTGGTAAAAGCAGCGGCGTGAGTGCCACGATCATCACTGATGATTCAGGTTCGCGATTAGTGCTGAGCTCCACCAAGAGTGGTGCTGGCAATGATATTCAGGTCGTGGCCAGTGAAGACAATGTGACCACAGGGGCTAATGCGCTGACGTCTCAGGCGCTTGTGCCGACTGTCGATCCGGGCAATGCCGATGCCTTCATTAAGCCCGACTCCACCACTGGCGCTGGCGGTGTGATTACCAAGGCCCAGTCGGCCAAGTTATCCATTGATGGTCTGGACTTGGTCCGCGACACCAACCGCATTGCGGACGCTCTTGAAGGGGTAACGCTTGACCTCACGGCAGCGCAGAGCTCTACAGACTTGGCCGATGGAAAAACCATCAGTGTCACTGTTGGGGTCGATAAGAGCAGTGTGAAGAGTAACTTGCAGAAATTTGTTGACGCATACAACGCGTTGATAAGCACGACTTCTCAACTGACCGCTGTTGTTCCAGTTGATGGTGGCAATCCGGTAACGGGCCCTCTGCTCGGCGATTCATCTATACGCAATGTATTGTCCAGTTTGCGCAACGAAATGGTAAAGATGACTGGTGAGGACGGTGTGCGTGCGCTTGCTGATCTAGGCATCACCACCGAGAAGGACGGCAAGCTTAAACTGGATGACACTAAATTAACCAAGGCGCTGGAGAGCAATTTCGATCAGGTTGCCGGTTACCTTGCAGGTGACAATGGCCTGATGGGGCGCCTGTCCAAATCCGTTGGCGCATATGTAGGAACCACGGGTGTGCTTAAGCAGCGTACTGACGCGTTGCAGGTTACCAAGAAGGGTGTCGATGAGCAGCGCAAAGTATTGGCCATTCGCGTTGAGAGTTTGCAGACGCGCCTTTATGCCCAATACAACGCAATGGACTCCCTGGTTGGGCGTCTGCAGAAAACCAGTGAAAGCCTGGCCAATCAACTCGCGAGCCTGCCAGGTTTCGTGAGAAAGGATAAGTAATGAGCAAGAAGCCGATCGACACCTACAAGCAAGTCAATACTAGCCACGATGTATCGCCTTATCGCACTGTTCAGCTGTTGCTTGAGGGGGCGCTACAACGAGTAATGTTAGCCAAGCATGCGCAGGTTGAGGGGGATGCCGAGATTCGTGGCATGGCCGTTGGCAGCACTATTACCATTCTCGGCGTATTGCAGGCCAGTCTGGATAAAGAGCTTGGCGGCGAGATTGCCGAGAATTTGGATTCTCTTTACGACTATATGACGCGTCGTTTGGCGGGCGTAGCGCTCGACAGCACGCCGCGCACTTTGGATGAGGTTGAGGCGCTGCTTGAGAAAATTAAAAGTGCCTGGGACGCTATCGGTCCAGAGGTTGAGCAGGCTGTAGGAAACTGATTTCGTTGCTAAAGCTTTGCTCTGTAGCGCCGATACCCAAGGTATCCAGCAAACAGAACAGCGAGAACAACGATGAATGCTATGGCGGCTCTCAAGCAGTATCAAACCGTCAATACCCAGGCTCAGGCTGTTGAAGCCAGCCCGCATCGATTGATCCAGATGTTGATGGAAGGTGGGCTGACTCGCTTGGCTCAAGCCCGAGGCGCCATGGAGCGTAATCAAGTGGCCCTCAAAGGTGAGCTGATCAGTAAAGCCATCGGCATTATCGGCGGCCTGCGCGAAGGTTTGAATCTTGAGCAGGGCGGTGAAGTGGCTGCCAATCTAGATAGTCTTTATGAGTACATGACGTCGCGTTTGATTGACGCCAATGTGCAGAGCGAAATAGCGCCGCTAGATGAAGTGGTAGGCCTGTTGCGTAATGTAAAAGCTGGCTGGGATGCCATCGCCGAGTGATGCTGTTTCCCGCCTGAGGAATTGTTTATGAGTTCATCCGTGCAGCGTCTAGAAGAAACCGGCAGCGCTTTGCGCAGCGCCTTAGCTACTCAGAACTGGGCAGCAATTGGCGAGTTGGATCTGCAGTGCCGTCAGGCTGTTGACGAAGCCATGGTTGAGTCTGCCAGTGATGAAGAGACTCTGCGCGTGCGTATGCAGGAGCTGCTGGATCTCTATCGCGAGCTGGTTAGCGTCTGCCAGGCGGAGCAACAGCGCTTGGCTCATGAGCTGGTTCAACTGAACCAGTCGCAACAAGGGGCTAAGGTTTATCAGCTGTTTGGTTGAGCAGTGATTTTTGGTCGATGCTGTCTGGTGTCGACTTTCTGGTGTTTTCTTAGGTTTTCCCTATTTCCCCCGCTTTAAACGAACAGCCGCTAAGTTTGTTGACCAAGCTTGGTAAAAAAGCACGCCATAAAATTGACTGTTAACAGAAAATTGACTTTACTAGTGGCCAATTGCCGGCGCTGAATAGAGTTGTGGTGGGGCGGCGGGTGCATTTTCACTCCAGGATCAGTAAATATTATTATGTGGCGTGAAACCAAAATCCTCCTGATTGACGATAACAGTGAGCGCCGTCGTGACTTAGCGGTGATCCTGAGTTTTCTTGGTGAAGACCATTTAGCCTGTGACAGCCAGAGCTGGCGTGAAACTGTAGCGGCGCTTGAGTCCAGCCGTGCGGTCTTGAGCGTACTGCTGGGTGAGGTTAAAGCCAAAGGCGGCGTCCTTGAGTTGCTCAAGCAAGTGGCTGCTTGGGACGAGTTTCTGCCGGCTTTATTGATTGATGAGCAAATAGCCAGCGAGTGGCCCGAAGAGCAGCGCCGTAGTGTCTTGGCTTGCCTGGAAATGCCACTGAGCTACAACAAGCTTCTCGATTCATTCCATCGCGCCCAGGTTTACCGCGAGATGTACGATCAGGCGCGTGAACGTGGCCGTCAGCGCGAAACCAACTTGTTCCGTAGCCTGGTGGGCACCAGTCGCGCTATCCAGCAAGTACGGCAGATGATGCAACAGGTGGCCGACACCGAGGCCAGTGTGTTGATTCTGGGTGAGTCGGGCACAGGCAAGGAAGTCGTCGCGCGCAACCTTCACTACCATTCCAAGCGTCGTGAGGGGCCTTTTGTGCCGGTCAACTGTGGCGCGATTCCTGCCGAGTTGCTGGAAAGCGAGTTGTTTGGTCATGAGAAGGGCGCCTTTACTGGCGCGATTACCAGTCGCGCCGGGCGTTTCGAGCTGGCTAATGGCGGCACCCTGTTCCTCGATGAAATTGGCGACATGCCGCTGCCGATGCAGGTGAAGCTGCTGCGGGTGTTGCAAGAGCGTACGTTCGAGCGGGTTGGCAGTAACAAAACGCAGAATGCCGATGTGCGGATTATTGCCGCTACTCACAAGAACCTCGAGCAGATGATCGAGGACGGCAGCTTCCGTGAGGATTTGTATTACCGCCTCAACGTGTTCCCAATCGAAATGGCGCCGCTGCGCGAACGCATCGAAGACATTCCGTTGCTGATGAATGAATTGATCTCCCGTATGGAGTTCGAGAAGCGTGGCTCCATACGCTTCAACTCGGCTGCGATCATGTCGCTCTGCCGGCATGACTGGGCGGGTAATGTGCGTGAGCTGGCCAATTTGGTCGAGCGCATGGCGATCATGCATCCCTATGGGGTGATCGGTGTCGGCGAGTTGCCCAAGAAGTTTCGTCATGTTGATGATGAAGATGAGAGCCTTGTGGCCAGCTTGCGCGATGAGTTGGACGAGCGCGCAACCCTCATGGCTGGTTTGCCCGGCCTGGACTCTGTGGCCATGTTGCCGCCTGAGGGACTGGACCTGAAGGACTACTTGGGCAGCCTGGAGCAAGGCTTGATTCAGCAGGCGCTGGATGATGCCAATGGTGTGGTGGCGCGTGCCGCCGAGCGTTTGCGTATTCGTCGTACTACCCTGGTTGAAAAAATGCGCAAGTACGGTATGAGCCGGCGTGATGATGAGGGATTGGACGACTGAGCGCGCCCTCAGGTATTCGTCAGTGACTTGGCGCTTGCCCCCTCTAATAAAGCCGGAGATTTGACGAAGTCTCCGGCTTTATTTTTTATATCGCTGATTTTAAAAGATATTTTTTCAGGCACGGGTATTGCTACCTCTCATGCAACTGACTGTCTTATGACGGCTCGCTGCGCGAGAGAGAACCATGAACGCCAACGTCCAACGCCCTGAACATCCCGAAGACTCCACCGCACCTGTGGAGCAGGCCAGCCGCGCTGGGCTTGAACAGGCTTTTGCCTTGTTCAACCAGATGTCGACTCAGCTCAGCGCCTCTTACACCATGCTAGAAGAGCGGGTGAGTGATCTTAAGGGGCAACTGGCCTTGGTCAGCGCTCAGCGCATGCAGGAGCTCGCCGAGAAAGAACGTCTGGCTAACCGCCTGCAAAGCCTGCTGGATCTGTTGCCTGGTGGCGTCATCGTTATTGATGGTCAAGGTGTGGTGCGCGAGGCTAACCCGGTGGCGCGCAATCTGCTGGGTCAGCCCCTGGTGGGCATGCTCTGGCGTCAGGTGATCGCGCGTAACTTTGCCCCGCGCGAAGATGATGGCCACGAAATTTCCTTAAAAGATGGCCGGCGCTTGTCAATTGCCACCCGCTCATTGCATGCCGAGCCGGGCCAGTTGGTGCTGCTGACGGATCTGACAGAAACCCGGCGCTTGCAGGATCAGCTGTCTCGCCATGAGCGGTTGTCCGCTTTGGGCCGCATGGTGGCGTCCCTGGCCCACCAGATTCGTACGCCACTCTCGGCCGCGTTGCTCTATGCCAGCCACCTGACCGAGCAAGTGCTGCCCGTTGAACAGCAGCAGCGTTTTGCGGGGCGCTTGAAAGAGCGTCTGCACGAGCTGGAGCATCAAGTGCGCGACATGCTGATTTTTGCCCGTGGCGAGCTGCCGCTGCCGGATCGTTTGGCGCCCATGGCGTTGTTCGATGCACTGCGCAGCGCCGCCGAACCCCATGTGCTCGATATGCAGGTGCGCTGGCAGTGCGACAGCCGCACGGGCGAGTTGTTGTGCAACCGCGACACCCTGGTGGGCACGGTGCTCAATCTGATCGAGAACGCCATCCAAGCTGGTGGCCGTGAAGCGCGCCTGAAGATTCATCTGTATCAGCGCGGTGAAACTGTGCGGCTGTGCGTCAGCGACAACGGCCCAGGCATCGACAGCGCGACGCTGGCGCGGCTCGGCGAACCCTTCTTTACCACCAAAACCACCGGTACCGGGCTTGGCCTGGTCGTGGTCAAAGCAGTCGCCCGGGCCCATCAGGGCGATGTGCAGCTGCGTTCGCGGCCTGGGCGTGGCACGTGCGCCATTCTCACCTTGCCGCTGCTTGGTGCTACGCACCCTTTGATTCAGGAGTAACCATCCATGGCGAGCAAAATTTTATTGGTCGAAGATGACCGCGCATTGCGCGAGGCACTGGCCGATACCCTGGCGCTGGGTGGGCATGAGTATCGCGCAGTCGATTGCGCCGAAGCGGCGTTATTGGCCATTGCTGAAGAGTCCTATGGACTGGTGGTCAGTGATGTAAACATGCCCGGTATGGACGGCCACCAGTTGCTGGCACAGATTCGCCAACGCCAGCCACAACTGCCCGTGCTGCTGATGACTGCGTTTGGCGCGGTTGAGCGTGCCGTAGATGCCATGCGCCAAGGCGCAGCGGATTACTTGGTCAAGCCATTTGAGCCTAAGGCTTTGTTGAGTCTGGTGGATCGGCATGCGTTGGGGCGTGTCTCTACCGGTGAGCAGGATGGTCCGGTCGCCGAGGAGCCGGCCAGTGTACAACTGCTGGCCTTGGCCACGCGGGTGGCGCAGAGCGACTCCACGGTACTGATCACCGGCGAGTCCGGCACTGGTAAAGAGGTGCTGGCGCGTTTTATCCACCAACAGTCGCCACGCGGTAGCAAACCCTTTATTGCGATCAACTGCGCCGCCATTCCGGACAACATGCTTGAAGCCACGTTGTTTGGGCATGAGAAGGGCGCGTTTACCGGCGCTATTGCCAGTGCGCCAGGCAAGTTCGAGCTGGCCGAAGGTGGCACCATCTTGCTCGACGAAATTTCCGAAATGCCGCTCGGCTTGCAGGCCAAGCTGCTGCGCGTACTGCAGGAGCGGGAGGTTGAGCGGGTGGGCGCGCGTAAGCCGATTACCTTGGATATCCGCGTGCTGGCCACCAGCAACCGCGATTTGGCGGCAGAAGTGGCGGCGGGGCGCTTCCGTGAAGATCTTTACTATCGGTTGTCGGTTTTCCCCTTGGCCTGGCAACCGCTGCGCGAGCGTCCGGCGGACATCGTGCCATTGGCTGAGCGGCTGCTGGCCAAGTACGTGAAGAAAATGAATCACGCGCCGATCAGGCTTTCCGCCCAGGCGCAAACGAGCCTGATGAGCCACAGTTGGCCGGGTAATGTGCGTGAGCTGGATAATGCCATTCAGCGTGCGCTGATCCTGCAACAAGGGGGGTTGATTCAGCCGCAAGACCTCTGTCTGCTCGCCCCCATAGGTTCGGCGCCGATAGCACCTGCGCAACCGTTGTTGGCAGTGGTGGCCAGAAGCACGCCTGCCCCGATCGACATGTCGACTGCAGAGGCTGGTGCGCTGGGCGATGACCTACGTCGGCATGAGTTTCAGATGATTATCGATACCTTGCGGGCCGAGCGCGGACGTCGCAAGGAGGCGGCCGAGCGCCTGGGTATTAGCCCGCGCACCCTGCGTTACAAGCTGGCGCAGATGCGTGATGCTGGCATGGATGTGGAAGGTTATCTATTTGCCAGCTGAGGCAGCTGAAACCTTGTATGTATGAGTAGCCCGGATTGCATTCGGCCACAGGTTGAAATGCCGGAGCTGTAGGGTGGATGGCGCTCTTTTCATCCACCATAAGGTCGCTGTTGGTGGATGGGTGAAGCGTCATCCACCCTACGCCTGATCGCGATTGCTCGTATAGCCAGGGTGCAATCCGGGGGGATGATCCTCGACGTTTCCCCGGACTACATCCGGGCTACGACCCTAGGCTCTGAGCAGAAAAACTCTGTTCTACGGGCCTGGTCCGTTCCTGGGAATGCCTGAGAGGTCAGTCTTGCCAGGGCATAGGCGCGCCGAGCAGACGGCCCATAGCGCCATAGAACCCCAGATCTTTGAGTACGCTCAGCTCACCTTCGGTTTCCACCATTTCGGCAATCAATGGCAAATCAATGCTGTTGGTGGCGCGGAATACCGCCTCAATAAACATGCGCTTATCGCTTTCTAAATCAATGGCGCGGATGTAGGTGCCATCAAGCTTCAAGTAAGCCAGGCCTAAGTGAGTTAGGTTGCCGATCAGGCTGAAACGGCCACCAAAGTGTTGCAGGCCGAGGCTGAAGCCGGTGTCACGAATGCTCTGGCTGAGTGCTTCCAGTTCGGCGGCGGGCGGCAGGTGACGTTCGTCCACTTCCAGAGTTAGTAGGCTGGCTTGCAGGGGATGCTGCTTGAGAATATCCAAGATGCGCTTGAGCGCTTCAGTGTCACGCAGGGTGGCTGCCGACAGGCTCAATGCCAGTGGCGCTGCATGCTGACTGAGATGCGCCAGGCTGTGTTCGAGCATGGCCAGGTCAAAGCGTGCGGTCCAGCCCAGGCGTTCGATCCAGGGTAGGAAGCGACCTGCTGCAATGGCTTCGCCCTGCGGGTCCAGCAGGCGGGCCAGTACTTTGTGATGCAGCAGCTGGTTGCGGTCAGCGCATCGCGTGACCGGTTGGAAGTACAGCTGCAACTTGCGCAGGTTCAGGGCATCGTCGATCCATATCCGCCAATCATGTAGGCCCTGGCCCGGTTGGGCGTTGTAATCATCCAGGCGCACCCAGTCTCGGCTAGGGTCATTTTGTGCTTGCGCCAGGGCCTGGTCGGCGCGGCTGATAACCTGGCTGGGCTCTTCGCCGGGGCGGAAGGCGGCAATGCCCAGATGCGCCACGGGCGTACAGTCGCTGGCACCGGTCTGGCGCAGATTTTCCAGGCCGCTGTGCAGTTCACCGGCGAGCAGTTCGACTTCTTCACTGCCAATGCCCGGCACCAATAGGCTGAATTCGCCGCCACGGCTACGTGAGGCCAACCAATCTGAGCGGTCAGGTTGGTTGAGCAGTCGCTTGAGTAGCTCACCGATGGCGGCAATCAGCGCGTCGGTTTTCTGGCCGCCGAGGCGCTGGTTGAGGCCGCCGAGATCGTTGACCCGCAATAGGACCAGATAACCCTCGGCATTTTGTTCGTGGGCGGCCAGTTGATGAGTCAAGCGGATATCAAATAGGCGGCGGTTGGCCAGGCCGGTGATGCTGTCCTGGTAGGCTTCTTCACGCAGTTTCTCGCTGCGTGCGGCTTCCTCGGCGAACAAGGTTTTCAGTTTTTCCACCATCTGATTCATGGCGGTGACCACGCGCTTGAGTTCTGGGGTGCGCGGCACTGTAGGCAGGGTAAGGAATTCGCGGCGAGTAATGGCCTGAGCCTGCTGCACCATGTTGTCGAGCGGGCGCAGTTGGGTGCGCAGTAACCAGCCGCCGAGCACCGCACTGACCAAGCCGCAGAGCAGCAGCCAGAGCAAACTGCCGATGGCGCTGTCCCAGAGTTTGGCCAGGGCGAACTGCGGATTGCTCAGCACTTCGACGCGCGCGGCTTGCTCCCAGCCCCGCATGATCAGCGCATCGCCGCCTTGGGGTTGCAGGTCCACCAGCTCGCTGAACCACAGCGGAACATTTTCAGTGGTGGAGTCGCCGCTGCGTCGTTCGATGATCACTTCATCGCCGGGAATGCGCACTACGCGGATGCTGTTGAAATAACCGCTGTCAAAGATCGAGCTGACCATCAACTCGATCATCGCCGGATCGTCCGCATGCGGCGTCATCGACAGACCCAGTGCAGTCGCAGCGTCTTGCGCGTGCGAGCGCAGTTGGCTGAGCAGTTGTTCGCGTGAGCTTTCCACCCCAGCGATAAAACTGCCGGTAAAGGCCACTACCAAGAACAGGCAGATGGCGAGAAATAGTTGCTTGAGTAAAGACATAGGTTCCTCCTAGCCTTCGCCGATGGCGAAGCCCTCCGTGCGCATTTTCTTCAACAGGTCCTGCCAGCGTGAGAGCTTTTTAGAATCACTCTTTTTGCTGTTGGAACCTGGCAGATAAAGTCCTTCGGCATTGAATGCATAGACCGGCAACAGGTCACGGCGCTGCGACGCCGGTTTGATCACGTTGATCAGGTTGTCCAGGACCAGCGGCTCGGCGCTGGGGCTGGCGTAGTACGTCAGCACCATGTGCGCCTGGTTGTAGTTGAGGGCTTTGACGTAAGTGATGCGCAGCTTTTCACTGGGGATGCCGAGGCGGCGCAGGGTGAAGTATTTGGCGATGGAGTAGTCTTCGCAATCGCCTTCGCCCTTGACCAGCATCTCGATGGGCGTGGCCCAGTAATCGTTCTGTTTCCAGATTTTTATGTCGTCGGAAAAGCGGATCTGCCGATTGAAGAAGCGATTGACCTCAGTGAGCTTGTCAATTTCGCTGCTGGTGCTGCTGGCTTTGATTTGCGCCTCCCAAGCCTGAATGCGTGGCTTGGCCGCGCCGAGATTGCCGTAGCGACTTTCGGCCTTTTGCAGGATAACGCCGAAGTCCCAATTGGCGAGGGCGCTAGCCAGGCCTATCAGCAGGATGCAGGCGCCCAGCAACGCTCGGTTGAGGCGCTTGGACCATCCTTGAATAAGCTGACGGGGTGACATGTACCGCGCCTCTGCCGGGGATTGAGAAAGTCTAGGTGCTGCTGCTGTTTTTTGCCGCGCTGAATATGTCGAATATCGGTCGATGTGTTGCTTAGGGGGCGACCCGCGTTTTTTGCCTGAGGATATACAGGCTGACCAGCACCGCGCTGGTCAGCATAAAGGCTCTGGCCCAGAACAGGGGTACCAAGTAACACGAGAGGCTAATGCTTAGCCACATCAGGCTGATGGCGTAGACCTTGCCTTTAAGCGGAATGCCTTGGCCGTCGAGGTAGTCAACAATCCATGGGCCAAGCCGGCGGTGGTTGATCAACCACAGGTAGAAGCGTTTCGAGCTGCGCATAAAGCAGGCCGCGGCCAGCAACAAAAAGGGTGTGGTAGGTAATACCGGGAGAAAGATGCCAATCACACCCAGCACCACGCTCAGCCAGCCAATGGCCAGAAGTGCGTAGCGAATGGCTGGGTTGCGCTGCAGCTGGATATCACGCGCCATGGCGCGTGCTTAGTGCTGGCGAGGCTTCAGCAATGCTGGCTTTTCTTCCGGGGCATTGCACAGCAGGAACAACGCAGTCAGCAGTTCCGGGATCTGCTCGACCATGCTGTCAACCAGGTCACGGTCGCTGGCGATTTCCGAGAACTCGGGTTGATCGTCAAACAGACCGGAACCGACCATGATCGGCAGCAGCAGTTCGCTGACTTCATCTTCGGCGTCATCGAACCAAACGGCTTCGCGCAGGAACACCCCCTCCATAAAGCCGATGCACCAGCCGCGCATGTCGGAATCGTCCGGCTCATCGCCCAGGTCGAGTTCACACGGCACTTCCGGTTCATCGTCACTGGCCAGCTGACGGGCAATATGGCTTTGCAGCTGGATCAAGGTGGCCTCGATCTCTTCGCGCTCGGCATCACTGCGGTAATGCGGCGGTTCGGAGAACAGCGCATCAATCCATTCGCGCGCCGGCACTTGCTCCGGGCAGATCGACAGGGCGGTGAGGTAGCCGTGGGCGGCGATGTAGTCCAGTGCCTCATCATGCAGCTCATCGGCATCGAGGAAGGCTTGCAGGCGGGAGAGTTGCTCGGCGAAGGACATCGGGGGCTACCTTGAAGAAGTAAACGAGGCTGGATTCTAGTCTAGAGCGGCCTGAGCGGCCATAGCCGCAGGCCCTCGGTGATGAAAACGGAACAAACTCCGCCAGGGTGCGCGTGCCCATCCGGCACTTGCGTATAATGCGCGGCTTGTTTTGGAGACCTTTCATGCTCGAGCGCGCGCAACGCATCCTCAAAGACGTATTTGGCTACGACAGCTTCCGTGGCCGTCAGGGTGCGATTATTGAGCGCGTGGCCAGTGGCGGTGATGCGCTGGTGCTGATGCCCACCGGCGGCGGTAAATCGCTGTGTTTTCAAGTGCCGGCTCTGTTGCGCGAGGGTTTAGCGGTGGTGGTGTCGCCGCTGATTGCGTTGATGGACGATCAGGTCGCGACCCTCGATGAGCTAGGCGTGGCAGCCGCGGCGCTGAACTCCACGTTGAGCAATGATGAGCAGCGCGAGATCGCCGAGCGCATTCGCCGTGGCGAGATCAAGATGCTCTATCTTGCGCCTGAACGGCTGGTGCAGCCGCGTATGTTGAGCTTTCTGCAGAGCCTCGAAATCGCCCTGTTTGCCATCGACGAAGCGCATTGCGTGTCGCAGTGGGGGCATGATTTTCGTCCCGAATACTTGCAGCTGGGCCAGCTTGCCGAGCTATTCCCCAACGTCCCTCGTATTGCACTGACCGCCACGGCGGACATGCGCACCCGTGAAGAAATCGTTCAACGTCTGCATTTACAAGATGCCGAGCGTTTTCTATCGAGTTTCGACCGGCCGAACATTTTTTACCGCATCGTACCCAAAGAGCAGCCACGCAAGCAGTTGCTGAGTTTTTTGGCGGCGCGTAAAGGTGATGCAGGCATCGTTTACTGCCTGTCGCGTAAAAAGGTCGAAGAGGTCGCCGCTTTTCTCTCCGATCAGGGTTTTCCAGCCTTGCCATACCACGCCGGCCTGCCCAGTGACTTGCGCGCATTCAATCAGAAGCGCTTTCTCAATGAGGAAGGCTTGATCATGGTCGCGACGATCGCCTTCGGTATGGGCATCGACAAGCCCAACGTACGCTTTGTCGCTCACCTCGACCTGCCCAAGTCGTTAGAGGCCTATTACCAGGAGACGGGGCGCGCCGGCCGTGACGGCTTGCCTGCCGATGCCTGGATGGCCTACGGCCTGCAAGATGTAATTTTCCTCAAGCAGATGCTTAACAACTCTGAGGGTGATGAGCGGCATAAGCGCGTCGAGCAACACAAGCTCGACGCCATGCTGGCGCTGTGTGAAGAAACCCGCTGCCGGCGTCAGTCGCTGCTGGCCTACTTTGATGAAGACATGCCGCAACCTTGCGGGCACTGCGATAACTGCATGGATGGTGTGCAAACCTGGGATGCCACTGAGCCGGCCCGGCAGGCGCTGTCGGCAATTTACCGCACCGGCCAGCGCTACGGCGTGGGGCATTTGGTGGATGTGTTGCTCGGCCGCGACAACGACAAAATGCGCACCGTTGGCCATCAGCATTTGACGGTATTTGGTATTGGCAAGGCGTTTGCCGAAGGCGAGTGGCGTTCGATGTTCCGTCAATTGGTGGCGCGCGGCTTGGTCGATGTTGACCTCGAAGGCTTCGGAGGGCTGCGTTTGGCCGACAGTTGCCGACCGTTGCTCAAAGGTGAGGTCAGCCTGCAGCTTCGTCGTGATCTCAAACCGCAGCAGAGCGCCAAGGCCTCTAGCAGCGCTGCCAGTCAACTGGTGCGCGGCGAAGAGCGCGGTCAGTGGGAGGCTCTGCGAGCCTTGCGGCGCAAATTGGCCGAGGAACATGGCGTACCGCCGTATGTGATCTTCCCGGATGCCACCTTGCTGGAGATGCTGCGAAGCACGCCCAGCACCCTGGCAGAAATGGCCCAGGTCAGTGGTGTGGGCGCACGCAAGCTGGAGCGTTACGGCGAAGCGTTTCTGGCTGTGTTGGGTGCGGCAGATGATGCTCCGCGTGCGGTGGTTGACCTGCGCCACGAGCTGGTCAGTCTAGCCCGCGCCGGTATGACCCCCGTACAAATTGCCGCGCAACTCAATTGCAGCGAGAAGAATGTCTACAGCCTGCTGGCGGAAGCCATAGGCCGTCAGCAGCTGTCTCTGGAACAGGCGCTGGATGTGCCCGAGGTATTGCTCGGTGAAATTCAGGATGCGTTTCTGGATGGCGAAGGTGAGCTACCGCCGGTAGCCGCCATTAGCGAGCAATTTACGGGTCGGGTTGAGCTGGGCATTCTGCATTGCGTGCGCGCAGCCCTGCAGGCGGAATTCGAAGCCTGAGTAATGACCTTGCCCGCAATGGGTTCGGCTTGTGGCGCTGAGTGTGAGCGGCTAAGGTGATTTCAGCCATTTTGCTGCAGAGGTTACGGTGCCGCTTCCCCATGCCTGGCTTGATGATGTTCGCCCCAGCCCCTACGCCGACCAGCTCGCCTTGGGGTTTCGCCTGTTGCGTTTCTCCCGGCCGCTGGAGCAGGAATACCGTGACTACCTGAGCCACGATACCTTCGAGCTGAAGCGTATTGCCTTGAGCGTGGGCATTCTGGTGTGGCTGGCCTTTGCCGGGTTCGATTTCGTGCTGATCAAGGCGCCCGAGGTGTGGTGGATGCTGGCCATCCGCCTTGCCGTTTTATTGTTGCTGTGTCTGTTCGGCGGGCTGCTGATTCAGCGCAAGCACGTTCACCTGTTGCAGCCGTTGAGTCTGGTCAGCCTGTTGGCGCTGGGCGCGGCGGCGTCCTTTGTGGTTGGCATTGCCCACCGTGTTGATCCCAGTTACCCCTATGAGGGGTTGTTGCTGGTCTGTATGGCTGCCTACTTTCTGGCGGGTCTACGTCTGATCGAAGCGTTGTGCTGCTCCTTGCTGGTGCTGCTGGTCTACGTCTGCGTCGAACTGCTGGTGGCCAGTGTGCCGGTGCCACGGATGATCAATAACACCCTGTTTCTGCTGTTCGGCAACCTGATGGGCGCGGTGGGTTGTTACCTGCTGGAGTTCAAGTCCCGTGAGCACTTTTTAATCAGCCGGTTAATGCGTGTGCTGGCTGATCACGACAGCCTGACCGGCTTGCATAACCGTCGCAGCTTCAACCGCCAGTTCGAGCGTCTGTGGCGCCAGGCCCAGCGCGAGCAGCATTGCCTGGCGCTGCTGCTGTGTGATGTCGACCACTTCAAGGCTTACAACGACCATTACGGGCATCAGGCTGGCGACAACGTGCTGCAGCGTCTTGGCAGCCTGTTGCAGGATGCGGCGCGGCGGCCATTGGATATGGCTGTGCGCCTGGGTGGCGAAGAGTTTGCCGTGTTGCTTTATGACATCGGTGAACACGAAGCTCGGCATCACGCCGAAGCGCTGCGCCAGACCCTGCAAACGTTGAATATCGAGCATGCCGGTTCCGACACCGCGAGCATGTTAACCATGTCGATTGGTATCGCCTGCATTCAGCCCGGCGAAGGCGGTGCGCTGGCGCAGCTCTACGAGCATGCGGACCGTGCGCTCTACGAAGCCAAGGCGTTTGGCCGTAATCAGGTTGTGGCCTGAGACTCTGTTTACGATCTGCTGCGCCTGGGCCCTGCTGCATTAAAAACAGACGCTGCAGTGCGTGTGGCCGATTTTGCCGCTGCGCTTGGCGTGTGCGGTGAATGCTGGCGCGCTAGCGGCGGTGCTAGCATCGCTGAAGTTTCCTTTGAGTACAGAGCCCCATGGATCGATTGATTCAGGCCAACGGTCAACCACACTACGGCATCTTTCCCGCCGCGCCGGGGCTGGTCAATTACCGTGATTTTGATTTTCGCTCGCCCATGGGGCGCAAGCTGGGTGCGTTGGCCAAGTGGCGGCGTTTCCATCAATTTCAGTATTTCGGGTTGATCAGTGATGAGCTGATTGGCGGCTGTGCGCTGGCCAATCTCAGCCTGTTGGGCGTGGGCTTTGTCTACCTGTTTCATCCCGCTAGCGGACGGATGATTGAGCGTCAATTCAAGCTGCCGTTGGGCTTTGGCAGCCAGTTTTCGCAGACGCCCGATCAGGGTGTGTGCGAGCTGCGCAGTGGCGGCAACCTGCTGCGCCTGGAAAACAGTGCCGCATCGAAGGAAAAACGCCTGCTGGTGGAACTGGATGACGGCACCCATATCGAGGCCTGTTTCTCCGAGGCAGAGCCTGCTTTTCAACCGATGTGCATTAACACGCAGGCGGGCATCAATGGCTGGGTCTATGCGCAGAAAGTGGCGGGAGTGCGTTGTACCGGGCAGGTACGCAGCGCGCTGGGGGATTTCGATCTGACGCAGATAGGTGCATTCGCTCACCACGACTGGTCGGCCGGTTATATGCGGCCGGAAACGCACTGGAACTGGGCCTGCCTCTCTGGTCAGGCAGGTGAGCAGCGGGTCGGGCTGAACCTGTCCTGCGGGGTCAATGAAAGCAGCTTTACCGAAAACTGTTTCTGGCTAGACGGTGAACTGCTCAAGGTCGATACGGTGCGGTTTGACTTTGATCGCGATCAGCCGCTGCAGCCCTGGTTGATAAACTCCTATGACGGCCAGGTGGAGCTGCGTTTCGAGGGCCGTGGCCTGCACAAGGAACGGCTGAACGTGGGGCTGCTGGCGAGCAACTTCAAACAGATTTTCGGCCAGTTCAGCGGCGTGCTGCGCCCGACTGGCCGGCCCGAAGTGCGCATCGACAACCTGTGGGGCTTTGTCGAAGATCAGTATGTAAAGTGGTGACTAGCAGGCCGTTGAAAACTACCTGCGTTGGCAATACTGCGTTAAAAACAGGCTCGGAATGCTCATTTACACCAGTAAACTCCGCTTCCTCGCCTGTTTTTGCCTTGTCTTGCCGGCCTCGCCTACGTTTCAACGACTCGCTAGGCCTTTTGCAGGCTTGCCTCGCTAAAAGGGTTATGGTTAGCTGGCTAATAATTAGTTTTTTATAGTTAAGAGCCGTCGTCCATGTCGCATACCGATCAACACCGTTTTGCCATGCAAGTTGCCCAACTCTCACGCGCCTGGCGCGCCGAACTGGATCGTCGCCTGGTCGGCCTGGGCCTGTCCCAAGCGCGCTGGTTGGTGCTGCTGCACCTGGGGCGCTTTGCCGAATTGCCGACCCAGCGCGAATTGGCGCAGAGCGTCGGCGTTGAAGGGCCGACCCTGGCGCGCCTGCTCGACAGCCTGGAAGCCCAGGGCTTGGTGAGCCGTCAGGCAGTACCGGAAGACCGTCGCGCGAAGAAGATTGCCCTCAGCCCACAGGCCCGTCCGCTGATTGAAAAGATCGAAGCGATCTCCGCGCAACTGCGCCAGGAAGTGTTCGCCGGTATCGATGAAGATGAATTGCGCCGCTGCCAGAAGGTCCACGCCCAGGTATTGAGTAACCTGGAAAAGCGCTAATGCGTGACGACCTGCAGGCCCTGCAGCAACGCTTCGGTCCGCGTTACCCCCAGTGGCTGCTGGCGTTGCTGATGGTTGGCAGCATGGCCATGGTGCTGGCCTCTACCAGTATCAATGTCGCGTTGCCGGCAATCATGGTGGATTTCTCCATCGGCCGGCCGCTGGCGCAGTGGTTGTCCACCGGGTTTCTTGCGGCTATGACCGCCGGCTTGCTGTTGGCCGCCTGGGCTCAGGCGCGTTTTGGCGCGCGGCGTACGGCGCAATTCGGCCTGCTGCTGTTTATCCTAAGTTCACTGTTGGCGCTGGTGGCTGACGCCGCCTGGCAGCTGATCGCGCTGCGCATCGTGCAGGGCTTGTGCGCTGGGCTTGTGCAGCCGTTGGCCATGGTATTGATCTTTCGCGTATTCGCTGACGGCGGCCGCGGTATGGCATTGGGCATGTACGGCCTGGGGGTAATGCTGGCGCCGTCGCTGGGGCCTGGGATTGGCGGTTATCTGGTTGATCATTTTGGTTGGCCGTCGATCTTCTGGATGCCGCTGCCGATGTGCCTGCTGGCCCTGCTCGCGGGGCAGTGGTTGTTGCCCAGTGAGCGTGAGCGCAGCACACCGCGCCTGGATATTCCGGCGTTTGCTCTGCTCTGTGTGGCGATATTCGCCGCGTTAGGCTTTTTGGCTGAAGCGCAACGCTTTGCTTGGAATGCCCCCCGTGTCTGGTTGCCAGGTGCTGCAGCACTACTGACCGGTACCGCGTTTGTGCTGCGCAGTCGCCGCGCCGCTCACCCTTTACTACCGCTTGCCTTGTGGCGGCATGCCGGGTTTCGCAGTGCCAGTTGGGTCGCGTTGACTTTGGGGCTGGGGCTGTATGGTTCGACCTACCTCATACCGCTGTATCTGCAGACTGTCGAAGGTTTTAGCGCCGGACGTTCAGGGATGCTGTTGTTGCCGGCCGGGTTGTTGATGGGCATGGCGTCCTTTCTCGGCGGCTGGCTCAGTGATCGGTTATCTGCGGCCGTGCTGCTGAGTGCTGGTCTGCTTATTTTTGCATTGTCGGCAGCGGGGTTGGCCTGGGTCGATTCGGGTGCCTCATTCCTCGTCTTGTGTTTTTGGGCCAGCGTCGGGCGTATTGGCTTGGGGGTCCTTCTGCCAGCATTGAGCACCGGTTCGCTGGATATCCTCAGCCCCGATGAGTTGGCTCAGGGCGCGGGCGCTATCACCTTTGTGCGGCAACTGGGTGGCGCATTTGGGGTGAATTTGCTGACCTTCTTTCTGGAATGGCGACACAGCGCTGAAGGCGGCGACCAGTGGGCTGAGATGCTGGCCTTCAAACAAAGCTTCTGGCTCGTGGCGGGGGTGTTCGCTGTCACGCTATTCGCAGCGTGGGGCGTCAAGTCAGCGAGACGCTGACAGCTGCATGACAGTGTGACGGTGTTGTCATTTTCTTGACTGAAAGCCTATGCTGGTTCATACGCTGTGTTTTTGCCGAACAGCGCTGGTTTTTTGTATGCAGTTCGCCGCCCCCAAGGTCATGCCCCAGCCGGGTTAAACATGGAGCGTGCTTCCCAAGGCAACATTTGCCGTCTTTAAGAACTCTCGCAAGCGCAGGAAGCGCACGTTGTATACCTGTAGTGGCGAGGGCAGGAGGCGGATTCACCGGGAGTGTTTTTATGGCAAAGGTTCGTCAACTACTGATCGGTCTGGCTTCTGGGTCGGCCCTTTATTCGGGGCTGGTTCCAGCCCTTGGCCTGGGCGAAATCACCTTGCATTCGGCGCTCAGTCAGCCGCTGGATGCCGAAATCGAATTATTTGATGTGGGCGATCTGAGCGACGCCGATATGCGCGTGCGCCTCGCTCCAGCTGAGGTATTCAGCCGATCCGGGGTTGATCGGCTGTATTTCTTCAATGACCTGCGTTTCACTCCGTTGCTGCGTGGCGGAAAAAGTGTGATTCGCGTGGTATCTACTCAGCCGGTACGCGAGCCTTACCTGAACTTTATCGTCGAAGTGGCACGTCCCAATGGTCAGCTATACCGCGAGTACACGGTGCTGTTGGATCCCCCCAGCTCTGCGGCCTATCGTAGCCTGGCCGCGCCTGCTGGCGCAGTTGTGCAAGCCAAGTCGCGTGCAGTGCCCGTCGAGCGTGCACGCCCGGCAGTAATGCCGGCGGCGCAACAGGGTCAGCGCTACACCGTCATTAGCGGTGACAGCCTGTGGAAAATTGCTACTCGCCTGAGTGCCGCTGAAGGGCAGGTTGCCCCCCACGCACTGATGAATGACATCCATGCGTTGAACCCCCAAGCCTTTATTAATGGCGACATCAATCGCCTGCGTGCCGGTGCGCAATTGTTATTGCCCGATAGCGTCGGCTCTGTAATGGCCGAACCGGCTGCAGCGGTAGCGGACGTGCAAGTTGCGACACCTCCTGAAGTGGCAGCAGTGGCGAGTCCTGAACTGCCGACCGGTCGGGAGGCTGAGTTGTTGCTTCAGGAACAGCTTCGCGTCGAGCAAGAGCTGGCCAGCCAGACCGCAGAGACCTTGCAGTTGCAACAAAGCCTCGCGCAGCTGGGGTTGCAGGTGCAGCAGTTACAAGAGCAGATGGACGCCAGGGATCAGCAGATTGCTGGGTTGCAAGCCGAGTTGGCAGCTCGCCGTGCGAATGTTGAAGCCAACACGGCGCCTGCCCCTGTATTAAACACAGAAAAATCACCGGCTACAGGCGACACTGACAACCGTTGGCTGGCGATTATCGCCGGCCTGTTAACGCTGTTATTGGCCGGTGTGGCGGGCTTACTCTGGCGTGGCAGAAAACTGCTCAAGCCCGCACCTGTAACGGCCGCCACCGTACCTGTAGCCGTCACGCCTAAGGCGCAAAGTGTTCCGCTTATCGTCCCAGCGGACCCGGTTACCCCCGCTGTGCGTGACGTGCCGCGTAGCGGGCCAGTGTGGCCCGCAGCGGGTGAAGATGCCCTGCAAAGCGCTAATGTGTACATCGCTTATGGTCGCCTGAGCGAGGCTGCAAGCACCTTGCGCAAGGCCTGGGAGGCGCAGCCGCAACGCAGTGATATTGGTTTTCGGCTACTTGAAGTGCTGGCTTTATTGGGTGATGCCCACGGCTTTGCTGCACACGAGGCGCGGGTGCGCGCATCCGGCTTTAACCCGGCGCGTATCGACGAGCTGAAGGCACGGCACGCCGGGTTGTTCAGTGCGCCGCCCAGCAGTCTGCTTGAGGATGTGGTGCTGCAACTTGATGAAGTCGAAGAGCAGCCATTTGAGAGCGCCGCCAATGACGGTCAGCTCAATCTGGATGACATGTCCCTAGACGCTGACTGGGATCTAGTCAGCCCTTTTGCCCCGGCTACGCAGAAAAAGTCGGCGGATGAGGCCCGGAGCGATGCTGCAGCTAAACGCAAGGGTGCGGACATCTTTGACGTGTCGGGCAGTCGTGACGCGCGCAGCCCGTTTGCCGCCTCCATGCTGGTGGAGGAAACACCTCATGGCGATTGGGATGGTGACGAGTTCAATGTGGCATTGCTGGATGATCTCGATCAGCTTGCCGGCAGCCGCGATAACCTCTCCAAGCTGAACATGGCGCTGGCCTATATCGAGCAGGGCAGTTTGGACAGTGCCTGCGAAATCCTCAATGAGGTGATTAATGAGGGTGATGAACAGCAGATACAGGCGGCCCGCCAGCTGCTGGCTAAAATCGCCTGATTTAATAGGCTAACAAAAACGCCCGCGTGCCATTGGTCGCGGGCGTTTTTGTTAGCCGAAAGGGGCGAGGCGCGCGTTATCATCGATTTTTCATCAGTTATGAGCACCTCAATGCCCAGCCGCAAAGTCGAAGTAGTTATTACCTATTGCACCCAGTGCCAGTGGTTGCTGCGCGCTGCCTGGTTGGCCCAGGAGTTGTTGTCGACCTTCAGTGATGATCTATCTCGGGTCAGCCTTGAACCCGGCACTGGCGGCGTGTTTCGTATCACCTGCGATGCTGTACAGATATGGGAGCGCAAAGCCGACGGAGGTTTTCCCGAGGCCAAAGTACTCAAGCAGCGCGTGCGTGACCAAATCGATCCCGCAAGGGGTCTGGGTCATAACGACCGGCCTAATAGCTGAGCGGGGTTAACTCCTGCTGGGGCAGGGAACCTAACGGGCTTGGTTATTAAAGAGGTGCGATCATGCGGTTGTCATGCAGCAATTGGCGAAATTGTTCCAGTGGTACTGGTTTGCTGAATAGGTAGCCTTGGTAATGGTGGCAGCCTTGTTGCTGGAGAAATGCCAGCTGATCAGTCTGCTCAACCCCCTCGGCAATTATCTCCAGCCCCAAGCTGCGCGCCATGGCGACGATGGCGCGGATAATCTCGGCGTCGTTGGCATCCTGAGTAGCGTCGCGTACGAAGGACTGATCAATCTTCAATACATCCACCGGCAGACGCTTGAGGTAGGTCAGTGAGCTGTAACCGGTGCCGAAGTCATCCATGGCGAACGTCACGCCGAGGCGTTTGAGGCGATTCATTTTGGCGATGGTGTCGTCAATGTTTTGAATCACGATGCCTTCGGTGATTTCCAGCTTGAGCATCGTGGCTGGTAACTGGCTGCTGGCCAGGCTGCTTTCAACGCGTTCGACAAAGTCATGCTGGCGGAACTGCCGAGGGCTGATGTTTACGCACAGGCTGAACTGAGTGACGTCGACCAGGTGCTGTTGCAGGAGTTGGGCGCAGGCATGGCAGGCTTCGGCGAGCACCCAGCCGCCCACTTCGAGAATGAGCCCACTTTCTTCGAGAATATGAATAAACAGCGCAGGCGATTGTGTTCCCAATGTTGGGTGCATCCAGCGCAACAGCGCTTCTGCGCCAATAATCTGGTTATTGCGTGCATCCACCTGGGGTTGGAAGTACAGCTCGAACTCACCTCGGGCAAGGGCGAGGCGCAGGTCGTTTTCCATACGCAGGCGTTCGCTGGCGGCCTTTTGCATGGTATTGCGAAACAATTGGATGGTATTGCGCCCTGAATCTTTGGCGCGGTACAGGGCGATATCAGCGCGTTTCAGCAGATCGGCCGGGGTGTCGCCATGGTCAGGAATCAGGGCGATGCCGATACTCGGGGTGACTTGCAGTTGGTGGCCGTCGAGCAGCATGGGTTCAGCCAGCAGTTGGCGCAGCTTCTCGGCCACGGCACGCACGTGTTGCACGACGGTCGCGCGCTTGCCTTCGAGGCCGGAAATCAGTACGACAAATTCGTCGCCGCCCAGACGTGCCACCGTATCTTCCTGGCGCACGCTGGCTTCCAGCCGTGCAGTCACAAGCTTGAGCACGGCATCACCCACCGGGTGGCCAAGTGAGTCGTTGATATGCTTGAAGTGGTCGAGATCGATAAACAGCAAGGCGCCGCGCAGCTCGTGGCGCTTAAGTAGGGATATCTGTTGAGTCAGGCGGTCAAGCAGTAGCGCACGATTGGGCAGGTTAGTCAGTGAGTCGTGGTAAGCCAGGTGCTGCACTTGGGCCTGAGCATTTTTCAGCTCGCTGATATCACGGGCGGTGAGTAGCAGGCAGGGCGTCTTATTGAGCTCGATAGCTTCCACCGAGACCTCGACCAGTTTGACCGTGCCATCGCGGTGCTTGCCGTGCATCTCCATATGGTAGACGTGACCGTCGCGCTTCAGTTTTTCCACCATCAGCTCGCGCTCAGCGAGGTCGGCCCAAACATCGAGATCCTTGGCGCTGCGACCAATCACCTCCTCGGAGGTGTAACCGGTTAGGCGGCTAAAGCCCTCGTTGACTTCGATATAGCGTGCGCTATCACGCTCGGTGATGGTGATGGCATCTGGGCTTGAGTGGAACGCCAGCGCAAATTTCTCCTGGCTGGCTTGCAGCTCGGTCTGCGCTTTTTGTCGCTCGCTGATATCGCGGAAAGTGGTAAGGATGCAGCGCTGATTGCTGACCAACACAACACGCGATGAAACGACGCAGGTGATGATCTGGCCACTCTTATCGCGGTAGTCCGCGATCTCGTTGTCCAGTAATTGTTCGCGTTTAAGTTTCCCGGCTAGACGATTGCGTTGCTGTCTGTCGGCCCACAAATCTATGTCGGTCATTCTGCGCCCGACCACTTCTTCTGGCTGCCAGCCAAAGGTCTGACTGAAGCTTGCGTTGATTTCCAGCGTGAGGCCGTGAGGCAGAGTAGTAAGGGCGATGGGGTCGGGGCTGGCCTGAAACAGGCTGGCGAACTTGGCTTCCGAGGCGGCTAAACTCTGTTCGCGGCGAACGCGCTCGCTGATATCAATAAGAATGCCGGCCATGCGCTCTGGTTTGCCGTCGGCGTCGCGATAAAGCTTGGCGGTGCTTTCCAGGTAGTGCACCTCCTTGTTGCCATACACCGCCCGGTAGGTGACTTGGTATTCCTCGGTAAGCCCCCGTGCCAGGTTATTGAAGTGCTTACGCATGGCATGGCGATCTTCCATTGGGACAAAACTGAAGAATTTGCGGAAGTCGTCATGAAAGGGTTCCTCTGCCAAACCGTGCAACTTTGAGGCGCGGGCGGAGCCGAACAGCATGTTGCTGGGGATGTGCCAGTCCCAGGTGCCAAGGTCCGCGGAGTCCAGAGCCAGGTTAAGGCGCTCCTGGCTATCAAGTAGGGCTTGTTCCTGTTGGCGTTGCTGGGTGATGTCGCGCAGCGACAGCACCAGGCAGGGAAGGCCTTCCAGAAGTATTTCACCGCCAAATAGCTGGTTTCTGCGGATGCTGCCGTCACGGTGGTAGAGCAGGACTTCCAAGCCGCTGAGGCTATTGCTCTTGGCTGCGTCGATCATTCGCTGGCGGTCTTTTAAGCATGACCAGATGCCCATTTCGAGGGACGTACGGCCGAGGGTTTCCTCGCTGCTCCAGCCGAACTGGCGCTCGAAACCGGCATTGACCTCGAGAAAGCGGCCACTGGCCTTATCGGTTATCACCACGGCGTCGGGGCTGTAATGGAAAGCCTGAGCGAATTTTTCTTCGCTGCTGCGCAAGGCTTGTTCGCGCGATTGCTGGTTGCTGATATCGCGGATTACGCCCATTACCCGCTGCTTGCCGTCGGCGTCCTGTTGCAAGCTGCCGCTGATTTCTAGCCAATGCAGGCTGCCATCGGGCCAATAGATGCGGTGGCGGAATGCCCGGTCGGTTGGGTTGCCCGCCAACAGCCGTTCGAACAGGCGCAATACCTCAGGGCGATCCTCTTCTGGAATCAGCTCGATATAGTCGATGCGTTGTTGCAGAGGTTGCTTGGGATCCAAGCCGAACAAGGCTTGCGCCCCGCGCGACCAGCTGACTCGACCGCTTTCGATGTCCCAATACCAGGTGCCCAGTTTGGCGCCGTTGAGCGCACGCAATAAGCGCGGGGCATCGTTCCAAGTGCTTTCAAATTCGGCAGGATCGAGTGCCGGAATAAAGGGCAGGGGTGGACGGCGATCACTGGGTTTAGCCACTAACAACTCTTCCTTTACATGCGTGGGTTTCGTGGTCGTTGGCTAAGCAACTGGGCTGAGTCATGCAGAAACCTTTCTTATCGTTATGAGCCCACGTTAGCCCTTAGGCCCAGGCCTATGCAAGGTCATCACGTTGGGTATCGAGTAGGTTCATAAAGGCCCGCGCGGCATTCGACAGGGTGCGTTCGGTATGGGTGATGTAGCCCAGCTGGCGGGTTAGCTGGATGCCGGGTAACGGTAGGCGTGCCACCTGCTCATCGAGCATGGTGCGCGGCAGTACGCTCCAGGCCAGGCCAATCGACACCATCATTTTGATGGTCTCTAGGTAATTGGTGCTCATGGCGATGTTGGGGGTTAACCCCTGAGCTTCGAACAGGCGTCGCACAATATGGTGGGTAAAGGTGTTGCCGCCGGGAAATACCGCCGGATGATGAGCCACATCGACCAGGCTGACCGTGCCACTGCGGGCTAATGGGTGCTCGGGGGCGGCAACAAAATCCAGTGGGTCGTCCCAAACGGGCACGGCATGTACCGGCCTGCGGGTTTCTGGGGCCAGGGTGATGACGGCCAGTTCGGCGCGACCATGCAACACCTCCTCATAAGCCACTTCAGAATCAAGAAACTGGATGTCCAGTGCTACCTGCGGGTGGGCGCGGGTAAAGGCGCGCAGCAGCGGCGGCAAGCGGTGTAGGCCAATATGATGGCTGGTGGCCAGGGTTAAGCGACCGCTGATCTCGCCGTTCAGGTTGGTCAGCGCACGGCGCGTATCATCCAGCACATTGAGAATCTGATAGGCCCGTGGCAGCAGGGCGCGGCCGGCCTCGGTCAGGCTAACTTCACGGCCCAGGCGATCGAACAGGCGTACATTGAGCTGCTGTTCCAGGCTGGCAATACGCTTACTCACCGCAGGTTGGGTCAGGTATAGGCGTTCCGCTGCCTCAGAAAAGCTGCCGAGCTCGGCGATGGCGATAAAAGCATTCAGGGTGGCGAGGTCCATGCGGCTGGTCCTGATAGTGGTTGGGCGTTGTGCACGCTTACTTATATTCCTTTTGGGAATCCTTTGGATGAAAAATATGAATTTGAGTAATTGATCTCAAGCCCATAGGATTACCCCATAAGCCAAAGGGCTATTTGCCCAGGTATAGAAAGGGCACTTCTTAAAACGTAGGCGAGGCAGCCAGCGCAAGGCAAAAGCAGGCGAAGAAGCGGAGTTTACGTGGTGTAAATGAGCATTCTGAGTCTGCTTCTAACGCAGCGATGGCAACGCAGGTAGTTTTAGAGGTGCCTGAAAGACGCTGATGAGGGAAAGCTGATGGCCGGCAAAACGCTCTACGACAAACTCTGGGAAATGCACGAAGTGAAGCGCCGTGACGATGGTTCGTCGCTGATCTACATCGACCGTCATATCCTCCACGAAGTGACCTCGCCGCAGGCCTTTGAGGGTTTGCGTCTGGCCAGCCGTAAGCCGTGGCGCATCGATGCCAACATCGCCACCCCCGATCACAACGTACCGACCACCAAGGCCGAACGTCAGGGCGGCCTGGAAGCCATTGCCGATGAAGTGTCGCGCATTCAGGTGCAAACCCTAGACGAGAACTGCGATGCCTTCGGTATTCTCGAATTCAAGATGAATGACATTCGCCAAGGCATCGTCCACGTGGTTGGCCCGGAGCAGGGCGCTACCTTGCCGGGCATGACTGTGGTTTGCGGCGATTCGCACACCTCCACCCACGGCGCCTTCGGTGCGTTGGCCCACGGCATCGGCACCTCGGAAGTCGAGCATGTACTGGCGACCCAGTGCCTGGTGGCGAAAAAAATGAAGAACATGCAGGTGTTGGTCGAAGGCACGCTGCCGTTTGGTGTTACCGCCAAAGACATCGTGCTGGCCATCATCGGCAAGATCGGCACCGCTGGCGGTAATGGCCACGCCCTGGAGTTCGCCGGCAGCGCCATTCGTGAGCTGTCGCTGGAAGGGCGCATGACCATCTGCAACATGTCCATCGAAGCAGGTGCGCGCGTCGGCCTGGTGGCGGTGGATGAAAAAACCATCGCTTACGTTGAAGGCCGTCCGTTTTCCCCGAAAGGTGAGGATTGGACCCAGGCCGTGGCGCAGTGGCGGGATTTGGTGTCCGACGCCGATGCGGTGTTCGACACCGTGGTTGAGTTGCGCGCCGAAGACATCAAGCCGCAGGTTAGCTGGGGCACGTCGCCAGAAATGGTCTTGGCCGTCGATCAGAATGTGCCGGACCCGGCGGTTGAAAACGACCCGGTGAAGAAAGACTCGATCATTCGCGCCTTGAAGTACATGGGCCTGCAGGCTAATCAGGCGATCACTGATATCCAGCTTGATCGCGTGTTTATCGGTTCCTGCACCAACTCGCGTATCGAAGATCTTCGTGCTGCCGCTGAAGTGGCCAAAGGCCGCAAAGTGGCCGCGACCATCAAACAGGCCATGGTGGTGCCGGGCTCCGGGCTGGTTAAAGCTCAGGCTGAGTCCGAAGGGCTGGACAAAATCTTTATCGAGGCCGGTTTTGAGTGGCGTGAGCCGGGCTGCTCCATGTGCCTGGCGATGAACCCAGACAAACTCGGCAGCGGCGAGCATTGCGCCTCCACCTCCAACCGTAACTTCGAAGGCCGTCAGGGCGCTGGTGGGCGTACCCATCTGGTCAGCCCAGCCATGGCTGCCGCGGCCGCCGTGACCGGCCGTTTTATCGATGTGCGCGAATTGATCCAGGCCTGAGGACTCTACTATGAAAGCTTTTACTCAACATACCGGCCTGGTCGCTCCCTTGGATCGCGCCAACGTCGACACCGACCAGATCATCCCTAAGCAGTTCTTGAAATCGATCAAGCGCTCAGGCTTCGGCCCGAACCTGTTCGATGAGTGGCGTTATCACGATATCGGCCAGCCCAATCAGGACAACTCCAAGCGCCCGGTGAACCAGGAGTTCGTACTGAATTTCCCGCGTTATCAGGGCGCCAGCGTGCTGCTGGCGCGGGAGAACTTCGGTTGCGGCTCATCTCGTGAACATGCGCCTTGGGCGCTTGAGGAATACGGTTTTCGCGCCATCATCGCCACCAGCTTTGCCGATATTTTCTACAACAACAGCTTCAAGAACGGCCTGCTGCCGATCATCCTCAAGGAAGACGAAGTCGACGCACTGTTCCAGCAGGCCGAAGCCACTGTTGGCTACCAGCTGACTGTCGACCTGGCTGCGCAAACCGTGACCCGTGCCGATGGCGTGCAGTACAGCTTCGAGGTTGATGCGTTCCGTAAGCACTGCCTGCTCAATGGGTTGGACGATATCGGCCTGACCCTGCAGGACAGTGATGCGATCAAAACCTTTGAAACGACTTATCAGCAGCGCAGCCCTTGGCTGTTCGGCGCAATCAAGTAATACATGAGGCTAGGGTGGATGACGTTTTATTCATCCACCTTGCTTAGTTTCGGTGGATGAAAACAGCGTCAACTACGCGTCCCGATCCACCCTCCGAAAATTTGAGAGATGTGATGAGCAAGCAGATTCTGATTCTCCCCGGTGACGGTATCGGCCCAGAAATCATGGCCGAAGCGGTCAAGGTGCTGAACCTGGCCAACGACAAGTACAACCTGGGTTTCGAGCTGAGCTTCGACGACCTCGGTGGCGCGGCCATCGACCGTTACGGCGTGCCGCTGGCCGACGAAACCCTGGTCCGCGCCCAGGCTGCCGATGCCATTCTGCTCGGTGCCGTAGGCGGCCCGAAATGGGATGCGATTGATCCGGCCATTCGCCCGGAGCGCGGCCTGCTGAAAATCCGTTCGCAGCTGGGCCTGTTCGGCAACCTGCGTCCGGCAATTCTCTATCCACAACTGGCCGATGCTTCCAGCCTTAAGCGCGAAATCGTCGCTGGCTTGGACATCCTTATCGTGCGTGAGCTGACCGGCGGCATCTACTTCGGCAGCCCGCGTGAGAGCAAAGTGCTGGAAAACGGCGAGCGCATGGCCTACGACACCCTGCCGTACAGCGAGAGTGAAATCCGCCGTATCGCCCGTGTTGGTTTCGACATGGCCCGTGTGCGCGGCAAGAAGCTCTGCTCGGTAGACAAAGCCAACGTACTGGCCTCCAGCCAACTCTGGCGCGCCGTGGTCATCGAAGTGGCCAAGGACTACCCGGATGTGGAGCTCAGCCATATGTACGTCGACAACGCCGCGATGCAGTTGGTGCGTGCGCCCAAGCAGTTCGATGTAATGGTCACCGACAACATGTTTGGCGACATTCTGTCGGATGAAGCTTCCATGCTCACCGGTTCCATCGGCATGCTGCCGTCCGCATCCTTGGATGCCAATAACAAAGGCATGTACGAGCCGTGCCACGGCAGCGCGCCGGACATCGCCGGGCAGGGCATTGCCAACCCGTTGGCGACCATTCTGTCGGTGTCGATGATGCTGCGTTACAGCTTCAACCAGACCGTTGCCGCCGATGCCATCGAGCTGGCTGTGAGCAAGGTGCTGGATCAGGGCCTGCGCACCGGTGATATCCATAGCGCCGGCACGACCAAGGTCGGTACGGCAGCAATGGGTGATGCGGTAGTCGAGGCGCTGCGCAGTCTGTAACAGGCCGCTGGAAAGGTTGGCGAGGCAGCCAGCACAAGGCAAAAACAGGCGAAAAGCGGAGTTTACGAGCTGTAAATGAACATTTGAGCCTGTTTTTAACGCAGTGATGGCAACGTAGGTAGTTTTTCAGCAGCCTGGTAATCTTCCTGGCACGCCGGACGGTTCCGACGGTCAGCTTATATAGGTGTAGTGGTTATGAAACGTGTAGGTCTAGTCGGTTGGCGTGGCATGGTCGGTTCCGTGCTGATGCAGCGCATGCTGGAAGAGCAGGATTTCGACTTGATCGAGCCTGTGTTCTTCACTACCTCCAATGTCGGCGGCCAAGGCCCGGCCATTGGCAAGGAAACGGCGCCATTGAAGGACGCCTACAGCATTGACGAGCTGAAAAGCCTCGACGTGATCCTGACTTGTCAGGGTGGCGACTACACCAATGAAGTGTTCCCCAAACTGCGTGAAGCGGGCTGGCAGGGCTACTGGATTGATGCGGCCTCGTCGCTGCGTATGGAAGACAGTTCGGTCATCGTGCTTGATCCGGTTAACCGCAAGGTGATCGATCAGCAGCTGGATGCCGGCACCAAGAACTACATCGGCGGCAACTGCACCGTCAGCTTGATGCTGATGGCCTTGGGCGGTCTGTACGAAGCCGGTTTGGTCGAGTGGATGAGCGCCATGACCTATCAGGCGGCCTCGGGCGCCGGTGCGCAGAATATGCGTGAGCTGATCAAGCAAATGGGCGCGATCCACGGCTCAGTAGCGGATGAGCTGGCTGACCCGGCCAGTGCCATTCTCGACATCGATCGCAAAGTCGCCGAAGCCATGCGCGGCGATGCCTTCCCGGTCGACAACTTCGGCGTTCCGCTTGCGGGCAGTCTGATTCCTTATATCGACAAGGAGCTGCCGAACGGTCAGAGCCGTGAAGAGTGGAAGGCCCAGGCGGAAACCAACAAGATCCTCGGTCGCTTCAAAAACCCGATCCCCGTTGACGGCTTGTGCGTGCGTATCGGCGCCATGCGTTGCCACAGCCAGGCGCTGACCATCAAGCTGAACAAAGATGTGCCGCTGTCGGACATTGAAGGCCTGATCAGCCAGCACAACCCTTGGGTCAAGTTGGTGCCGAATCAGCGTGAAGCGAGTATCCGCGAGCTGGGGCCGACTGCTGTGACTGGCACCTTGAGTGTACCGGTGGGGCGTCTGCGCAAGCTCAATATGGGCTCGCAGTACCTGGGCGCGTTCACCGTTGGCGATCAGTTGTTGTGGGGCGCCGCCGAGCCGCTGCGGCGTATGCTGCGGATTCTGCTGGAGCGTTAATGACGCCGCACTGAGGTGTTTTAGCGCAGTAAAACGAGGGGCGGGTTGCTAGATGTTCGAGTTAAATCGAATGCTTAGCCGCCCGCTCCTTTGCATTTGGCAGGCTCGGCTATACAGTGCGGGGCTTATTTCGCCTGAAGCCTGGTTATGATCCGTACCTTCGATATTGCCGTAATCGGCGCCACCGGTAGCGTTGGCGAAGCCTTGGTGCAGCTGCTGGAAGAGCGCGAGTTTCCCGTGGCTAACCTGCATCTGGTGGCCAGTGGTGAGTCGGCAGGTCGATCCCTGTCCTTCAAAGGCAAGAACCTGCGTGTACGCGATGTAGAAACCTTCGACTTTACCAGCGTGCGTCTGGTGTTCTTGGCGGCTGGCAGCAAAGTGACGCAAAAATATGCGGCTCAGGCTGCGGCGGCAGGTTGTGCCGTGATTGACCTGGCCAGTGGTCTACCCGCTGCGCAAGCACCGCGGGTGATCCCTGAGGTCAACCCTGAGGTGCTGGGGAGGCTACAAGCGCCTTATCTACTGACCAGTCCAAGTGCTCCAGGTATTGCGTTGGCCGCCGTATTGGCTGCGTTGCCGGCACAGCTGACTATTCAGCGGGTGACTGTGACGGCCTGTTTGGCGGTGTCCAGTCGCGGTCGCGAAGGGGTGTCCGAGTTGGCGCGACAAACCGCTGAATTGCTCAATGGTCGCGCACTCGAACCGCAGTTGTTTGATCGTCAAATGGCCTTCAACCTGCTGGCGCAAGTCGAGCCGACAGACAGTGCAGGGCACGCTGCGCTGGAACGGCAGATCGCCAGCGAACTCAAGGAATTGTTGGCATTACCCGATTTGCAGGTTGCGGTGACTTGTATTCAGGTCCCGGTTTTTTTTGGCGACAGTCTGAGCGTTTCGCTGCAAGCCGCTTCGGCGATTGAGCTTGAGCAGGTCTATGCCAGTCTGGACGCCGCGCCCGCTTTGGAGTGGGTGGAGTTGGATGATTATCCGACTGCAGTGGGCGATGCCGTTGGTCAGGATGTGGTCTATGTTGGTCGGGTACGTGCCGGTCTGGATGATCCAGCTGAACTCAATTTGTGGATTGCGTCTGATAATGTGCGAAAAGGCGCGGCGCTAAATGCTGTGCAATTAGCCGAGTTGTTGATAAAACACTATCTGTAAAAGATACTTACCTAGAAATTTGAAGAATCTTTCGAGCTTGGCAATACTGGCTGAGTTGATTGCTGGATGGGGTTGCGTCTTCGGACGGAGCAGGCAGCAATTTTCAAGATCCTCTCGCTGGTCGAGAAAAAAAGATAAAACAAGGGATATCGCTATGGTTCGGGTTCGCAAACTGGTGCTGGCAATCGCAGCGGCTTCATCGCTGTCATCCGGTATGGCGCACGCGCTGGGGCTGGGTGAGGTGACTCTGCAGTCGGCGCTCAATCAGCCGCTGGTCGCTGAAATTGAGTTGCTGGAGGTGCGTGACCTGGCTTCCAATGAAGTTATACCGACCTTGGCGACCCCGGAAGCATTCAATAAGGCCGGCGTAGACCGTCAGTATTTTCTGACGGATCTAAAATTCACGCCGGTGCTCAAACCCAATGGTAAAAGCGTCATTCGGGTCACCTCCAACAAACCCATGCGTGAGCCGTATCTGAACTTCCTGGTGGAAGTGCTATGGCCTAATGGTCGTTTGCTGCGTGAATACACCCTGCTGCTTGATCCGCCGCTTTATACCCCGCAGAGCGTTACGCCTGCTGCCGCGCAGTTACCTGTAGCCGCATCAGCTCCTGCGCCGCGTGTACAAGCGCCTGCTCCTCGCCCAGCGCCTGCTGCGACTAAGCCAGTTTCTTCCCCGGCCGCGCCTACTGCACCAGTCGCACCGTCTGCCCCAGCAGCCAAGCCGCTGCAAGGCAATGAATACAAAACCACTGCCAACGATACGCTCTGGGAAATTGCCCAGCGTGCGAGTGCAGGCGGCAGCGTGCACCAGGCCATGCTGGCGATTCAGGATTTGAATCCGGATGCCTTCATTGGCGGCAATATCAACCGCTTGAAGAACGGTCAGGTTCTGCGTCTGCCTGATGAGCAGCAGGTTAAGAGCCGTTCCCAAGGTGAAGCGATCGCTCAAGTTGCTGAGCAAAATGCGGCGTGGCGTGAAGGTCGCAGCGTCGCTGCCAGTGCCCGTCAGTTGGATGCGACTAAGCGTACAAGCGCTGCCGCTGCTCCGGCCAAGGTCGAAACCGGCGATAGCTTGAAGCTGGTTGCCGCTGACAGCGGTAAAGCCACTGCTGGCAGTGATAAAGGTGCTGCCGACAGCAAAGCGCTGACTAACAAGCTCGCCGTGACTCAGGAAAGCCTGGACTCCAGCCGTCGCGAAAATGACGAGTTGAAAGGCCGCATGGGCGACCTGCAAAGCCAGCTCGACAAATTACAGCGCCTGATTCAGCTGAAAGACGATCAGATGGCTAAGCTGCAGGCCGATCTGGCCGCACAAAGCAAAGCGCCGATATCAGCCGCTGCACCTTCTGAGAGTCCGGTTGCCGTAGAGACACCGGCTGAGCCTGCTCAAGGGGTTACGCCACCAGCACCGGTCGTAGAACCAGCTCCAGTGGTACCAGCTGAGCCTGCGGCCACAGGTGAAACTGATTTTAATTACAGCGAAGAGCCAGCCGTACAGCCTGAGGCTGTCGCACCTGTTGCGCAGGAACCTGCCCCGGTTGCAGCGCCTGAGCCAGCTCCGGTAGCGCCCGTCGCGCCGGTTGTTGAGGCGCCAGTGGTTGCCGAGCCACAAACTGAAAGCAGCACGCTTGATGATTTGATGGCCAATCCGATGCTGTTGGGTGCCGCCGGTGGTGGGGCACTGTTGCTGTTGCTGGTTGCGCTGATGATGCTGTCGCGCCGCAATGCGCTGAAAGAAGCAGAGTTGCAGGAAAGTATGGCCGCCGATAGCGACTCTTCAGATTTGGGTGGGGGCTTCGATCTGCCTGATGACAGCTTTGCTGGCGTGGCTGATGACCTCGATGGTCAGCAAGCCGATATGCCGAATGAAGAGCGTGTCACTGCACAAACCGGTGATGCGTTGGGCGAGGCAGATATCTACATTGCTTATGGCCGCTTCCCTCAAGCTGCTGAGTTGCTGCAGGGGGCCATCAATGACGAGCCGCAGCGCAGCGATCTACGCTTGAAGCTGATGGAAGTCTATGCCGAGATGGGCGATCGGAATGGTTTCACCCGTCAGGATAATGAATTACGTGAGATTGGCGGCAGTGCCGCTGAGCTTGATCAAATCAAGGCTCGCTATCCGGCCATGGCTGTTGCGGCCAGTGCAGGTTTAGCTGCAGCGGCTACCGAAGATAGCTTTGATAGCTTCAGCTTGGATGATTTAGCGCTGGACGAGCCGAGCCCGGCCGTGGCCGCAGATGAGCAGGATGATGCATTCGACCTGAGCTTGGATGATCTCGAATCCGAGCTGGATCGTGATCTGCAGGCTGCTAGCAGCAATGCTTCTCTGGATGATCTGGACAGCCTGTCGCTCGATAGCGATCTGGATTTCAGCTCGCCGATCGAAGAGGCCGATGGCAAGGATGATGACTTGGGTTTCGACCTGAGTCTTGCTGAGAGCAGCGATAACGATCTGGATTTAAGTGGTGATTTGGCTGATTTCAGTTTGGATCTCGATTCGCCGGCACCAGCGGCTACGGCTGCTGAAGATGATTTCTTGCTCAGCCTGGATGATGAACCTCGTGTCGCTCCGGTAGCAGCCGAGCCAGAAGTTAATGCGCTGGATGAACAAGCAGATGGTGATTTTGATCTGTCTGCTGATTTCGACCTGGCCCTAAATGATGAAGCGCCTGCGCAGCCATCGAGTGATAGCTTCGCTGCTCAACTGGATGAAGTCAGTGCTGAGCTGGACATGCTGTCGATGGATGAGCCGAGCGAGCTAGCCGCTCCGGTAAACCCTGCGTCCAGCGCCGCATTGGACAATGATGATGACTTCGACTTCCTGTCGGGTACCGATGAGACGGCTACCAAGCTTGATCTGGCCCGTGCCTATATCGATATGGGCGATACCGAAGGCGCTCGCGATATTCTCGATGAAGTCGTCACCGAAGGTAATGAAGGTCAGCAACAAGAAGCCCGTGAGCTGATCGCTAAATTGGTCTGATACATGTCTGATGGTCTTACTACAACGGCAGCCGCTTCGGCTGCCGTTGGCGTTTTCAAGATAGCCCTGGGGGTTGAGTACAAAGGTTCGCGCTATCGCGGTTTTCAGCGTCAGCGTGCCGGTGTGCCTACCATTCAAGAGTCGCTGGAAAAAGCCTTGGCGAAAGTCGCCGGCGGCGTCCCCGTAACCCTGAGTTGCGCAGGGCGTACCGATGCGCTGGTGCATGCCAGTGCCCAGGTGGTGCATTTCAATACGCCGGTCGAGCGCTCCATGCATGCCTGGGTCATGGGGGCGAATATGAACCTGCCCGGTGATATCAGCGTGACCTGGGCCAAGTCGATGCCGGCGCACTTTGATGCGCGCTTCTGCGCTCAGGCGCGGCGCTATCGGTACGTGATCTATAACGACCAGATTCGCCCGGCGCATATGGCCGAGGAAGTGACCTGGAACCACCGGCCGTTGGATGTCGAGCGCATGCGCGAGGCGGCCAAAGCATTTATCGGTACCCATGATTTCAGTGCGTTCCGGGCGCGTCAGTGCCAGGCCAAGTCACCGATCAAAACCGTCCATCACCTAGAGTTGCTGCAGCATGGGCGATTTATTGTGTTGGATATCCGCGCCAATGCTTTCCTGCATCACATGGTGCGTAACCTTGCCGGCGTGCTGATGACCATTGGTGCGGGTGAGCGGCCGGTGGAGTGGGCGCAAGAGGTGCTGGAAACCCGCGTGCGACGTACCGGCGGTGTGACTGCACATCCCTATGGTTTGTATCTGGTGCAGGTCGATTACCCCGATGAATTCGACCTGCCCAAGCGTTATCTTGGCCCGCACTTTCTCTCGGGCTTGCCGGATGTGGCGGCTGACGCTTGAAAGGCTATTTTGTTAGCATCCAGCTTTACTGAATTAACTGAGGTCATCCTGTTGTCAGTCGTTCGCAGCAAGATTTGCGGCATTACCCGCGTAGAGGACGCATTGGCGGCTGTTGAGGCCGGTGCGGATGCTATTGGCTTGGTGTTTTACGCCAAGAGCCCGCGCGCGGTCACGGTGCAGCAGGCCCGTTCGATCATTAACGCCTTGCCGCCTTTTGTGACCACGGTGGGCCTGTTTGTCGATGCCAGCCGCTGCGAGCTGGGTGAAATGCTCGATGCGGTGCCGCTTGATCTGCTGCAATTTCATGGCGATGAGAGCCCGGAAAGCTGTGAGGGCTACCACCGCCCCTATATCAAAGCGCTGCGGGTAAAACCGGGCGATGACATCGCTGCGCAGGTTGCGCTCTACAAAAATGCCAGTGGCGTGCTGCTCGATACCTATGTGCCAGGCATTCCGGGTGGGACGGGTGAGGCGTTCGATTGGTCGCTGGTGCCTGAAGGCTTGAGTAAACCGATTATCCTGGCGGGTGGTTTGACGGCTGAGAACGTTGCGCAGGCTATCGCTCGGGTGCGACCTTACGCGGTTGATGTCAGTGGTGGCGTTGAAGCAGCTAAGGGCATCAAGGACGCGCAGAAGATTCGCGCGTTTATGCAGGCGGTAAGGGCTGCTTAAGGCATGCAGTGTTGATGTGACGGCGCTCCAGACTTGGCCGTCCATACCCCTGTTGCAGTTTGTTTAAACGCTGCAGGCGGTCGTTCGAGGGCGGCGGGTGTGAACGTGACGTCGTCATGGCTATGCACCGGTCCCTGAAACGGCCGCACTCATGAATTCCCCCGGGTAATGCAGGCCGCATATAGCGCAGCATGCCCGGTTAACAGCTTTGGAGAGTCGATAGCATGAGCAACTGGTTGGTAGACAAACTGATCCCCTCGATCATGCGTTCCGAGGTCAAGAAGAGTTCGGTGCCTGAAGGCCTTTGGCATAAGTGCCCGTCCTGCGACTCGGTACTGTACAAACCTGAGTTAGGCAAAACCCTGGATGTTTGCCCCAAGTGCAATCACCACATGCGTATTGATGCGCGTGCGCGGTTGGATATTTTTCTGGATGCAGAAGGGCGCGAAGAGCTGGGTGCCGAACTCGAGCCTGTTGACCGCCTGAAGTTTCGCGACAGCAAAAAATACAAAGATCGTCTCGCCGGTGCGCAGAAACAGACCGGCGAGAAGGATGCCCTGATTGCCATGCGTGGCACGTTGGAAGGCATGCCGATAGTGACCTGCGCCTTCGAGTTCTCCTTTATGGGTGGCTCGATGGGGGCGATCGTCGGTGAGCGCTTTGTTCGCGCCGCCAATGCGGCGTTGGAGCAGCGTTGCCCGTTGGTATGTTTCGCCGCATCTGGCGGCGCGCGTATGCAGGAAGCGCTGATCTCGCTGATGCAGATGGCCAAAACTTCGGCCGTGCTGGCGCGTTTGCGTGAAGAAGGTATTCCGTTTATCTCGGTATTGACCGACCCCGTGTACGGCGGCGTGTCTGCCAGCTTGGCTATGCTCGGTGATGTGATTGTCGCTGAGCCCCGTGCGCTGATCGGCTTTGCCGGCCCGCGTGTGATTGAGCAGACCGTGCGCGAGAAGCTGCCGGAAGGCTTTCAGCGCAGCGAGTTCCTGCTGGAGCATGGCGCCATCGACTTGATCGTTCATCGTGCTGAGCTGCGTCCGCGCCTAGCGCGCTTGTTGGCGCAGTTGATGGGGCTGCCATCGCCTGTAGCATTACCGGCTACTGCATGACCGAGCGCACCCTTACCGATTGGCTGAGCTATCTGGAGCAGCTGCATCCCAGTGCCATTGATATGGGCTTGGAGCGTTCCCGAGTAGTGTTGCAGCGCCTTGGTCTTACTAAACTGGCGCCACGGGTGATTACCGTCACCGGGACCAATGGTAAGGGTTCGACTTGTGCTTTTATGGCCTCACTGCTGCAAGGGCAGGGGCTCAAGGTTGGTGTTTACAGCTCACCACACCTGCTGCGTTACAACGAGCGAGTGCAGATCGCTGGCGTTGAAGCCACTGATGCCATGCTCTGTGAAGCCTTTGCCGTGGTCGAAGCTGCCCGCGGTGAAACCTCGTTAACCTATTTCGAAATGGGTACCCTGGCGGCGTTTTGGCTGTTTCAGCAGGCGGGTTTGGATGCGCTGGTGCTAGAGGTTGGCCTGGGTGGTCGGCTGGATGCGGTGAACTTGCTGGATGCTGACGTTGCTGTGGTTACCAGCATCGGTATTGACCATGTTGACTGGCTAGGCGATAGCCGTGAGTCGGTCGCATTCGAGAAAGCGGGAATCTTCCGCGAGGGCAAGCCTGCCTTGTGTGGTGATCTGGAGCCGCCGCAGCCACTACTTGATCGAGTGGCGTTGCTGGATGCCCCGTTTTTTCTACGAGGCCGCGACTACGACCTGAGCATTACTGCGCAGGACTGGTCTTGGTACGGTCTTGATTGTCAGGGGGGCGTATTGCGCTTGGCGCAGTTACCCCTGCTCGACTTGCCCATGGAAAATGCAGCTTTGGCCTTGCAGGCTTATGCCGTCATGCAGTTGCCTTGGCAGCCTGAGGCGATCACGCAGGCATTGCAGCAGACCCGGATGATTGGGCGCCTAGACCGCAGAAAATTTAAATGGCGGGGCAAGTCACTCACGCTGCTGCTCGATGTTGGGCATAATCCCCATGCAGCTGAGTATCTCGCGCAGCGTCTGGCCAGTCGTGCGCTGCCAGGCAAGCGTCTGGCGGTGTTCGGTATGCTTGCTGACAAGGATCTGCCTGGCGTCGTGGCACCCTTGCTCGGTGAAGTGGACTGCTGGGCTGTGACGACATTGCCAACCAGTCGTACCCGTACAGCAGCCGAGTTGCAGGCGCACTTACACCACTGTGGGGCGCACGTAACAGCCCATGACACGGTACAAGCGGCGCTTGAAGCGCAGTGTGAGCAGGCTTCGGATGGGGATGAAGTGCTGTTGTTTGGATCTTTCTATTGCGTGGCCGAGGCCCTGGATTGGCTGGCCCGTCAAGCCAATGAGGGCGTGCAGGATGGCTTTGCTGGATAAAGGGTTGAAGCAGCGCATGGTCGGTGCGTTGGTGTTGTTGGCGCTGGCGGTCATTTTTCTGCCCATGCTGCTCTCGCGTGAAGATGAGTCGCAGCGGGTTCAGGTTGATGCCCCCGCGATGCCAGTAGCGCCTGAGATGCCGGATATCGAGCTGCAACCTGTGGTGGTTCCAGAGCCACAATTGCTGCCGGACGAGCCGGTTGAGGCTGACGCTGTGCAGCCACTGGAATCGATCGAAACGGCCGCAGTGGAAACGCCAGCTGTAGCGCCTGTACCGGCGGCTCCAGTCGCGCCACCAGCAACCCCTAGTAAACTGGATGCCAACAGCCTACCGATCAGTTGGTCGGTGCAGCTGGCGAGCTTGTCCAGTGGTGATGGGGCGCAAAAGCTGCAAAAAACATTGCGCACGCAGGGCTATAACGCCTACATCCGCAGTGTTGATGGCATGAATCGGGTGTTTGTCGGGCCGTTGATTGAGCGTGCCGAGGCTGATCGTTTACGTGATCAGCTCAATCGTCAGCACAAACTCAACGGTTTTGTGGTGCGCTTTCAACCTGAGGCCGGCTAATCGTCTGGCTGCGCAGCCTGGCCAAGCCTGATCTTCAACCAGGTAGGTCAGGCATTTCAGCGGTTGGCGAATCCTTTGCTTACGCCCTGCACAGGTGCTCTGCTAAAATGCAGCGCCTTTCTCGTCGGTAACCTGCATCGTGGCATTCACCTGGGTCGATTGGGCGATTATCGCCGTTGTCGCCGTTTCAAGTCTGATCAGTCTGAGCCGTGGCTTCGTCAAGGAAGCCCTATCCCTGCTTACATGGATCATTGCTGGCGTGGTCGCCTGGATGTTTGGCGGCGCCCTTTCGCAGCACTTGGTGGGTTTTATCGAAACGCCCTCGGCGCGCGTCATTGCAGGTTGCGCGATTCTGTTTGTAGTCACGCTATTGGTCGGAGCCTTAATCAATTACCTGATTGGTGAGTTGATCCGCGTTACCGGGCTGTCGGGTACTGATCGTTTTCTTGGCATGGTCTTCGGCGCGGCGCGCGGGGGCCTGTTGGTTGTAGTGCTGGTTGGGCTCATTAGCCTGGCCCCGGTTCAGCAAGACAGCTGGTGGCAACAGTCAGCTCTACTGCCGCATTTTCTAATGGTTGCCGATTGGTCGAAAAATCTGATCCTCGGGCTGTCCAGTGAGTGGCTTGCCAGCGGCATAAGCGCGCCGGCGGAATTACCGTTCAAAGAGGCGCTGCTGCAGCCTAAACTGCCGTAGTGCATACAGAATTATCTCGTTCCATTGCGTAGGGGTTGCGTCACATGTGCGGCATTGTCGGTATCGTCGGTAAATCGAACGTCAATCAGGCGCTGTATGACGGGCTGACCGTCCTCCAGCACCGCGGCCAGGATGCTGCCGGTATTGTCACCAGCCATGATGGCCGCTTGTTCCTGCGCAAAGACAACGGCCTGGTCCGTGACGTCTTTCAGCAGCGTCACATGCAGCGCCTGGTCGGCCATATGGGCATTGGCCACGTGCGCTACCCGACTGCGGGAAGTTCCAGCTCCGCTGAAGCGCAGCCGTTCTATGTCAACTCGCCTTACGGCATCACCCTGGCGCACAACGGCAACTTGACCAACGTCGAGCAGCTGGCCAAGGAGATCTACGAGTCAGACCTGCGCCACGTCAACACCAATTCCGATTCGGAGGTGCTGCTCAACGTGTTTGCCCACGAATTGGCGCAGCGCGGTAAATTGCAGCCGACCGAGGAAGATGTATTCGCCGCCGTGACGGACGTGCACGAGCGTTGCGTGGGTGGTTATGCGGTGGTGGCGATGATCACCGGTTACGGCATTGTCGGCTTCCGCGATCCTAATGGCATCCGGCCCATCGTCTTCGGTCAGCGTCATACCGACGAAGGCGTGGAATACATGATCGCCTCGGAAAGTGTTTCTCTGGACGTGCTCGGTTTCACTCTGATTCGTGACCTGGCTCCAGGCGAAGCGGTGTACATCACCGAAGACGGCAAGCTCTACACCCGCCAGTGCGCGAGCAACCCTAAGTACGCACCGTGCATCTTCGAGCATGTCTATCTGGCGCGCCCGGATTCGATCATGGATGGCATTTCGGTGTACAAGGCGCGCTTGCGCATGGGCGAGAAGCTCGCCGACAAGATCCTGCGTGAACGCCCGGAGCATGACATCGACGTGGTCATCCCAATTCCAGATACCAGCCGTACGGCAGCGCTGGAGCTGGCCAATCACCTGGGTGTGAAGTTCCGCGAAGGCTTCGTCAAGAATCGCTATATCGGCCGTACGTTCATCATGCCGGGCCAGGCGGCCCGCAAGAAATCCGTACGCCAGAAGCTCAACGCTATTGAGCTGGAGTTCCGCGGCAAGAACGTGATGCTGGTGGACGACTCCATTGTGCGTGGCACCACCTGTAAGCAGATCATTCAGATGGCCCGTGAGGCGGGGGCGAAGAACGTGTATTTCTGCTCGGCCGCCCCAGCTGTGCGCTACCCGAATGTGTACGGTATCGACATGCCCAGCGCCCATGAGCTGATCGCTCACGGCCGCACCACCGAGGAAGTCTGCGAGCTGATCGGTGCCGACTGGCTGGTCTACCAGGACCTGTCGGATCTCATCGAAGCGGTCAGTGGCAGCAAGAAGATCAAGATCGATAACTTCGACTGCGCGGTGTTTGATGGCAAGTACGTCACCGGCGATGTCGACGAGGCTTACCTGAACAAGATCGAGCAGGCGCGTAATGACCTCTCGAAGGTCAAATCCCAGGCTGTCAGTGCGATTATCGACCTGTACAACAACTAAGTTGCGCACAGCCCGTTACGGCGGGCTGGTTGAGGGGATTGGCAATGACGATTGAATGGCAAGCCGGACGTCTGGACAGCGATCTCGACGGCGTCGGTTTTGACACCCTGGCGGTGCGCGCTGGGCAGCACCGTTCACCGGAAGGCGAACACAGTGAGGCGATCTACCCGACCTCCAGCTATGTATTTCGCACCGCAGCCGATGCGGCTGCACGCTTTGCTGGCGAGGTGCCGGGCAACGTTTACTCGCGTTACACCAACCCGACTGTGCGTGCCTTTGAGGAGCGCATCGCGGCCTTGGAAGGTGCCGAACAGGCGGTCGCGACTTCATCGGGTATGTCAGCCATTCTGGCCATGGTCATGAGCCTGTGCAGCGCAGGCGACCATGTGTTGGTGTCACGCAGCGTATTTGGTTCAACCATCAGCCTGTTTGAAAAGTACCTCAAACGTTTCGGTGTTGAAGTCGATTATGTGCCGCTGGCGGATCTCGACGGCTGGGCCGCTGCATTCAAAGCCAACACCAAGCTGCTGTTTGTCGAGTCGCCGTCCAACCCACTGGCAGAGCTGGTGGATATTGCTGCTTTGGCGGACATCGCCCACAGCAAGGGTGCATTGCTGGCGGTGGATAACTGCTTCTGTACGCCGGCGTTGCAGCAACCGCTGAAAATGGGCGCCGATATTGTTATGCACTCGGCGACCAAGTACATCGACGGCCAGGGCCGTAGCATGGGCGGCGTCGTGGCGGGCAAGGCCGAATTGATGAAAGAAGTGGTGGGCTTTCTGCGCACCGCTGGGCCGACGCTGAGCCCGTTTAATGCGTGGATTTTCCTCAAAGGTTTGGAAACCCTGCGCATTCGCATGCAGGCGCACTGCAACAGCTCGCTGCAACTGGCGCAGTGGTTGGAGCAGCAGCCGGGCATCGAGCGCGTGCATTACGCCGGTTTACCCAGCCACCCGCAGCATGAATTGGCCAAGCGGCAACAGAGTGCGTTCGGCGCGGTGGTCAGCTTCGAGGTCAAAGGTGGCAAAGAAGCCGCGTGGCGCTTTATTGATGCCACGCGGGTGATTTCCATCACCACCAACCTCGGCGACACCAAAACCACCATCGCCCATCCGGCGACCACCTCCCATGGTCGTTTGAGCCCTGCTGAGCGGGCCAATGCCGGTATTCGCGACAATTTGATCCGTGTGGCGGTTGGCCTGGAAGACCTGGCCGATTTGCAGGCGGATCTGGCCCGCGGTCTGGCAGCGCTCTAAGCGTTGCGCCTCAGCTGGCGGGTCTTTAATGGCCCGCCAGGCTGCTTCATTTCTCCCCAACGTGTCGTCTATTGCCTCGCCTTATCCATAGGTGCACCTGGCTGTGGGCAAACCTTTGATTAGGGGGGGCAAGAAACATGACCCGTTTCAAAGTTTGTGGGCGCGCGGACGCTAGCATCCACCGCCAAGCGCTGCGCCTGACAGCGTGAAAATAATAAATCGACGCCTGACAAGGGTGCCTGCGTATGGATCATCCACAGCCTTTGGCGGCGCTGGCCACTGGTGTGCAGCGTGAAAGTCTTTTGCAACTGCTGGCGCGCAGTGAGCGCTTTGCCCTGACCTTAGTGCTGGCCCCGGCCGGCTCGGGAAAGTCGACACTGCTGCAACACTGGCGCGCTCGATGCGAGGCGGCGGTGGTGCATTACCCGCTGCAAGCGCGCGACAACGATCCGTTGTGCTTTTTCCGGCGCTTGGCTGAGATCATTCGTGCCCAGGTGGGTGACTTTGATACGTCCTGGTTCAACCCGCTAGCGGTGGCTACTGGCCTGTCGCCGCAGCTGCTCGGCGATCTGCTCAGCGATGCCTTGGCGCGTATCGAGCAACCCCTGTTTATCGTGCTGGACGACTTTCAGTGGATCGATTGCCCGAGCATTCTTGAGGTGATAACCAGCTTGCTGGAGCAGTTGCCGGCCAATGTGCGACTGATTCTGGCTAGCCGTAATCACCCAGGTTTTTCCTTGAGCCAGCTCAAACTGGAAAATCGCTTGCTGTGTATTGATCAGCACGATCTACGCCTGTCGCCCGCCCAGGTGCAGCAACTTAACGCGCACCTGGGTGGGCATGCCCTGAGTGATGCCTACGTGGGCAGCCTGCTGGGTATGACCGAAGGTTGGGTGGCCGGCGTGAAGATTGCCTTACTCGCGTATGCCCGCTTCGGCACCCAGGCGCTGGAGCGATTTGACGGCAGCCAGCCGGAAATCGTCGATTATTTTGGTCATGTGGTGCTGCGCCAGTTGCCGCCGGACCTGCGTGAATTTTTACTCTGCAGTGGCCTGTTCGAACGCTTCGACGGCGCGCTGTGCGATTACGTCATGCAGCGCACGGGTTCGGCGTTGTTGCTGGAAGAGCTGGCCGAGCGACAGTTGTTTTTGTTGCCTGTGGAGCACCAGCCAGGCTGGTTCCGTTTCCATGCGTTGTTGCAGGATTTTCTCTATCGCCGCCTGCTCGTCGAGGAATATGCGCGCCTGGATCAGCTGCACAGCCGCGCAGCCGATTATTACCTGGGGTTGGGTGAGCATGAGCAGGCGTTGCAGCATGCCCAGCGCTGCAACGAACAAACGGTTTTTCTCGACATGCTTGAGGGCAGTTGTGCGAGTTGGGTGCGCAATGGGCAGTTCGGCGACATCCTGCGCTGGCTGGAACCGTTGCCCGAAGCGCTGCTGTCGGCCCGACCCAAGTTGCTCGGTTGGTTGATCGCGGCGCTGTCATTGTCACGCCGTTTCCATCAAGCGCATTACTACCTGGAGTTACTCGACAGCTTGGGTTGCGGCGTGCCTGGGGCGAACCTGGAACCGGCCACTCGGCAGTTTCTTGCGCTGCTGTTGGGGCTATTCGAGCAGGACAAGGACTTTGACCCGCCACCCGCCTGGCGTGAGTTACTTGAGCCAGGCCAGGATCTGGAAATCCGCGCCTGCACCCTGGCGGTGATTGCCTATCAACATTTGCTGGCCTCGCGCTTACAAGAAGCTATCCGCTGCGCCAGTGAATCCAAGCAGTTGCTGGCGCAATGTGGGTACAGTTTTCTGGAGAGCTACACCGATCTGACTATTGCGCTCTGCCATCGCAATGCCGGGCGCGCCACCCACGCGCGCAAAGAGGTGTGCAGCGATTACCAGCGCACCGATAAAGCGGCCCCAGCCTGGGTAAACCGAGCCACGGCCATGGTGGTGGTGCTGTATGAGCAGAATCAGTTAGTCGAGGCGCAGCAGCTGTGTGACGAACTGATGGCGATGGTTAACTCATCCTCGGCCACCGAGGCGATTGCCACGGTCTATATCACCCTCTCGCGGCTGTTGCATCGACAGCAACAGACGGCACGCGCCAGCCGCTTGCTCGACCAATTGTCGTGCATTCTGCAGTTGGGTAACTACGCGCGTTTTGTCAGTCAGGTGGCCCAGGAAAGCATGCGTCAGGCCTTGCTCAGCGGTACGAGCGCGGCCATGGACGCCGTGGCGCAGCGCTATGATTTAGCGGCGCGGCTCCAGGCGGGGGAGTGGGCGGTTGTGCGTGCCTATGACGAGAACTGGGAGCGTGTGGGCTTGGCCTGTGTGTACTGGCTGCGCGCCCGTGGCGCCCTGGCCCAGGCGGAGCGCATTCTCAAGGTGCTGGCGGCCTCATTGCGGCCAAGTGAGATGCGCGCGCGGTTGTTGATCGTCGAGGCCAATCGCCTGGTGCTGGCGGCTCCTGCGCAGACTAAGGGCCAGCAGTTGGCGGCCTTGAGCGGCCTGGTCGAGGTCTATGGCATCGTTAATATCAACCGCTCGGTATTCGATGAGGCGCCGGGTTTTGCCGCAGGCGTACTGGACCTGGCGCAGTCTGGGCTACTGGTCGTGCCGGACAAATACCGTGAGCATTACGGCGAATTTCTCCAGGGTATCCAGGCTACGCCGCCGGTCGATGCGCTGGCCAGCAGCCTGCTCACCGGGCGTGAAGTGGAGGTGTTCGAGTGCCTGCTCAGCGGCCTGTCGAACACTCAGATTAGCGCCAAGACCGGCATCGCCTTGTCCACCACTAAATGGCACCTGAAAAACATCTACTCCAAGCTCAACGTCTCCAGTCGCACCGAGGCGATTCTTGCCGTCCGGCCGCGCGCCTCGCTTAACTGAACGCTCACCTGCCCAGACACCAATAGGCACCAGCCCCTCCGCAGGAAGGGGGCGCTGGGCCATACCCGTCGATAGGCTTGATCCTGCGCTGCTATGTCAGTAGCCGCCTTGTCCGTACAACAATAAGAACGGGAGAAATAGCCATGTCGGTATGGGTCACTTGGCCAGCGTTAACCAAGCTGGGAACGCTGGGCGTAGTCTCAGGATTACTGGTGCTGGCGGTAGAGCGTCAGTCATTGTTTGAGAACAACCTTTTTGATGTCGAAAATTACGCGGGCTACAACGCCAACATCACCTGTGATGCGCGCAGCCAGGCAGCGCGTACCGAGGACGGTACCTGCAATATTCTCAGTAATCCGGCCGAGGGCTCGGTGTATCGGCGCTTCGGTCGTAACGTCAACCCGGCAGTGACTCGGGGTGAAACCAGTACCTTGTTGACGCCCAACCCACGCGAGGTGAGTAACAGCCTGATGGCGCGTGAGGAATTCAAACCCGCGGCCAGCCTCAACTTTATCGCCGCTGCCTGGATTCAATTTATGGTGCACGATTGGTTCGACCACGGCCCGAATGCCGATGCCGATCCGATCCAGTTTCCGCTACCGCCAGGCGATGTGCTGGGCAGCGGTAACATGTCGGTCAAGCGCACCCAGCCTGACCCGAGCCGCAGCAGCAGTGACGCCGGCAAGCCGCAAACCTACCGTAACCACAACACCCACTGGTGGGATGGCTCGCAGCTGTATGGCAGCAGCAAGGAAACCAACGACAAGGTGCGTTCTTTTGTCGACGGCAAGCTCAAGGTCAATGCCAACGGCACCTTGCCCACCGAGCTGCTCAGCGGCAAACCCGTCACCGGTTTCAACGAAAACTGGTGGGTGGGCTTGAGCATGCTGCATCAGCTGTTCACCCTTGAGCACAACGCCATTGCCAGCAAACTCAAGCAGAAATACCCGGCGCAGAGTGACCAGTGGCTGTACGACCGGGCGCGCCTGATTAACGCGGCGTTGATGGCCAAGATCCATACCGTGGAATGGACCCCGGCAGTGATCGCCAACCCGATTACCGAGCGCGCCATGTATTCCAACTGGTGGGGCTTAATCGGTCAGGGCGGCCCGCGTGATGACTTCCAGGCGGAAGTACGCATGCTGCAGGCAGACTTGGCTAAGTCCGACTCTTTCGTTAAACGCATTCTCGGTTTCGACCCGAATGTGGCCCCAGGTGTCGGCAACAGCGCCATCGATCACGCCCTGACGGGCATCGTTGGCTCCACTGCGCCGAACAACTACGGTGTGCCGTTCACCCTCACCGAAGAGTTTGTCTCGGTGTACCGCATGCACCCACTGATGCGTGACAACGTGCAGGTGTATGACATCGGCTCCAATCAGGTCTCGCGCACCATTGCACTGCAAAATACCCGTGACCGCGACGCTGAGAACCTGCTCAACGACGAACGCCCGGAGCGCCTGTGGTATTCCTTCGGTATCACCAATCCAGGTTCGTTGACGCTGCACAACTACCCCAACTTCCTGCGTAACCTGTCGATGCCATTGGTAGGCGATATCGACTTGGCGGCCATCGACGTGCTGCGTGACCGTGAACGTGGCGTGCCGCGCTATAACGAGTTCCGCCGGCAGATCGGCCTCAATCCAATCACCAAGTTCGAGGACCTGACTAAGGATGCGGCCACCTTGGCCGAGCTCAAGCGTCTGTACAGCAACGACATCGAGAAAATCGACACCCTGGTCGGCCAATTGGCGGAAACGGTGCGCCCAGATGGCTTTGCTTTCGGTGAGACAGCGTTCCAGATTTTCATCATGAACGCCTCACGCCGGCTGATGGCTGACCGTTTCTATACCAAGGACTATCGCCCTGAGGTGTACACCCAGGAAGGTATCGATTGGGTTGAACACACGACCATGGTCGATGTATTGCGTCGGCATAACCCGCAGTTGCAGAGCAGTTTGGTTGGTGTGGAAAACGCCTTCAAACCCTGGGGCCTGAACATCCCGGCGGATTACGAAAGCTGGCCGGCGGCCAACAAGCAGGAAAACCTCTGGGTTAACGGCGCGTTACGCACCCAGTACGCCGCCGACCGGCTGCCAGTTTTGCAGCCAGTGAATATTGGCGGACTGATCAGCTCGATCCTGTGGAGCAAGGTGAAAACCCGCAGCGACGTGGCGCCGGCTGGTTACGAGAAACCCATTCATCCCCATGGGGTGATGGCCAAGGTCAAGTTTGTTGCCGTGCCGAACAACCCCTTCAGCGGCCTGTTCCAAGGCTCAGACAGTGGCTTGCTGCGCTTATCAGTAACCGGTGATCCGGCTGATCGAGGTTTTGCCCCTGGCTTGGCGTGGAAAGCCTTTGTCGATGGCAAACCGTCGGAAAACGTCTCGGCGCTCTATACCTTGAGCGGGCAGGGCGCGAACCATAACTTCTTCGCCAACGAGTTATCGCAATACGTGGTGCCGGAAGTTAACGACACCTTGGGCACGACCATCTTGTTCTCGGCGGTGAGCATGAAACCGACATTGCTGCTGCTTAACGACCTGGCCGAAGTCAGCCAGAACGGTGCGGTGGTGGCCAAGCCCAAGGCGCCGACGCAGATCTACTTCGTGCCGCGAAGTGAGCTGCGTAACCGCTTTGCCAGCACGGCCCATGATTTCCGCAACGATCTGCTGACCTTGAATGCAGGCACCAAGGTCTATGACGTTTACGCTACGGCGATGGAGATCAAAACCTCAATCATCCCCTCGATCAGTCGTTACTATGCTGCTCAGCGCCGCAACAGCGCGGTGAAGATCGGCGAGATGGAGCTGACCTCGGCGTTTATCGCCTCAGCCTTCGGTGACAACGGGGTGTTCTTCAAGCATCAGCGTAACGAAGATAAGTAAGCGCTAGTCGCCGTAATAAAAAAAGGCCTCGGTATTTACCGAGGCCTTTTTGTTTGCCAATGCGCTATTCGCGCAGATCGACGGCCCCAGGTTCTGCCTTGTCAAACAGCTGCACCGGATCACGTGGCAATATGCCGGGGCGATAGTCCTCGCGCACATCACCGAGCACACGGATATCGCTGTATTTCTTCCCGGACAACGCTGCCATACCGGCCGCGTCGCGGATAACCGTCGGGCGCAGGAAGACCATCAGGTTGCGTTTGATCCGCGTCTCTTTAGTGGAGCGGAACAACCGGCCGAGCAGGGGTAGGTCACCCAGCAGCGGCACCTTGGAATCAGCTTGGGTGACGTCATCCTGAATCAGCCCGCCCAATACGATGACCTGGCCGTTCTCGGCGAGAATGGTGCTTTTGATCGAGCGCTTGTTGGTGATCAGGTCGACCGCATTTACGCCCTGGCTGGTGGGCGCGATCGAGGAGATTTCCTGCTCGATTTCCAGGCGCAGGCTGGCGCCATCGTTGATATGCGGGGTGACTTTCAGGGTCACGCCGATGTCCTGGCGCTCAATGGTGGTGAAGGGGTTGTCGGCTCCTGAGGCACTGGTGGTAAAGGAGCCGGTCTGGAAGGGCACGTTTTGCCCGACCAGGATTTCCGCTTTCTGGTGATCGAGGGTCAGCAGGCTCGGCGTCGACAGCAGGTTGCTTTTACTGTTGGCTGACAATGCAGTGATCAGCACGCCGAAACTGTCGGTACCCAAGCCGATGATTGCACCGTCCGGAAGGTTGCCCAGGGTGTTGTTGTCGGTGTCATTGCCGCTGTCCTGGATGGCTTGCAGGACTCGGCCCACTGACAGCCCGGTGCCGCTGAAGTTGGTACCGCCCAGGCCGCCGCTGCCGCCGCGGGCATCTACGGCCCATTGCACGCCCAGCGCGTCACTGATATCGCCGGAGACTTCGACAATGGCGGCCTCGACCATGACCTGAGCGCGCGGTACGTCGAGCTGGCGCACGATGTCTTCCAGGGTGGCCACCACATCCGGTTCAGCCAGCAACACCAGGGCGTTGAGGCTTTCATCGGCGCGAATCAGGATGGTTTGCGGTTTGCCAGTGGTTTCCCCGGCCGCTTCCGGTTTGAGCTTCTCGGAAATTTCCCCCAGGGTTTCTGCCAGGCTTTTGGCATCGCCATGGCGCAGGCGAATCACTCGGGTATTGGCCGAGCGGCTGGTGGGCGTGTCCAGTGATTGCGCCAGGGCTACCAGTTTGGCCCGTGCGGCGGGTGGGCCGAGCAAAATCAGGCGGTTGGTACGGCCGTCGGCAATCACTTGGGTGCCGGATGCGCCTTTGGCTTGGCCGCGGTCCACGGCGCTGCGCAGCACTTCGGCGGTGTCCATCACCCAGGCATGTTGCAAGTTGAGCACGCTGTAGTCGTTCTGACCTTTCTGGTCGAGCTGACGCAGCAGGTCTTCGATGCGTTCGATATTGGCCGTGCGGTCGCTGATGATGATCGCGTTAGCGCTGCTAATTGCCGCCAGGTGACCGTACTGCGGCACCAATGGGCGAATCAGCGGAATCAGCTCGGTGGCTGAGCCGTGCTGTACTTGAATCAGCCGGGTTTCCAAGCGATCCGGCGCGCTGCGGCCCGCATCTGCGTCGGACTTGGCCTCGGCGTTAGGCACGATGCGCGCCTGGTCACCCTGGGTGATCACGCTGAAACCGTGGGTGGCCATCACCGAGAGGAACAGCTGATAGACCTCGCTCAAGGTCAGTGGGCTGTTAGACACCACGTTGACCTGGCCCTTGACCCGCGGATCGACAACAAAGGTTTGCCCGCTGATCTGCGCGACTTGGTCGATAAACTCACGGATATCGGCCCCTTTGAGGTTGATGGTCCAGCTTTCTTCTTGCTGGCTGGCGCTCGGTGTGACGGCTGTAACAGCTGCACTCAGTGGTAATGAGCTGCAGGCCAATCCGGCGGCCAGCAGGGCGATGGTAACGCGCGAGAGAGTCGGGGTCATCGTGTCAGTTGTCTTCCGTGGGCTGTTCGGTGGGTTCTGCGCCGCTGGGTAGGCTGTCTGAGGCCTGCATTTGCTCACGCAGGGCGTCCATGCGCTCGCGCAGTTGGCTCAGGTCATCGGACTCCATCTCGCTGAGCTGCTCAAGGGGGTCGGCCATGATTTCCTGGGTATTGCTTTGCACGTTGCCGGCGGTCGAGCTATTGAGCGGAAAACTGAGGCTCTCACGGCGGCCATTGCGCAGCAGCTCAACGCGGTCCGCTGCGACCGAGTGCAAGCGCACGCCGCTGCTGATTTCACTGTCGATGCTGTAACGCTGCGCGGTGCTGCCTTCGCTGCGAATAATCGCGGTGGAGCGAGCAGGATCGGCGTGCACGAAACTGCCGAGCAGGGTCAGGCGCAGGTTGGTGCTGGGCGCGGGGCCGTCGCTGGTTGCGTTGTGGGTGCCGAATAAGTGGCCGATTTCGAGGCTATGCACGGCCACAGCGGCTTCGTTGCTCGTGTTATCGCTCGCCGCCGCGGGTGAACGCAGCAACCGCAGCCAATCGGCGCTTTGCCATGCCAGGCTGGCGCTCATGGCAGTCACAAGCACAAGCCCCATTAGGGTCGCGATATGGCTCTGCAGCCAGCGTTGAATAGCCGAAAAGGGCAAGGTGCGTCACTCCAGAACTTATTATTATGTGGCCTACTATGTGGCGTGGATCGCGCGCTGATCATAGACACTTGGCAAGCATTTGGCAGCCCCCCGTTGGGGTAGTGTGTCGGTCAGCTCAATGTGCTAAAGATAGCGTGCTGTTTTCGCTCTACTGCGAGCAACATACAACAATTAATTCACAGAACCTTTGATTTTGAGCCTTCGCTTTCCAGCCGTGGGTGCTGTGTCGGGTTACTGTGCTTAAGGCCTGTTACGAATGAACGCGCTGCTTATAGATGTGCCAGTACGGCGATTACCATTCAGTTTTGCCCGGCGCCATGGCGTGGTCCTGCTGGTGGTGGAGGGCGTGCCTGGCCTGGCCTACCGTCCTGGCGCTGAACTGGTGGCGCTGGCCGAGGCGCAACGCTTCGTCGGTGCGCAGTTACCGCTGCATGCCTTGTCACTTGAGGCCTTCGAGCAAGCACTGGGCAAGGCTTACCAGCATGACTCGGCGTCCATGCAGCTGGCTGAGGACATTGGCGGTAGCCTGGATCTGGCCGCTCTGGCCGAGCAGGTACCTGAAACCGAGGACCTGCTGGAACAGGAAGACGACGCGCCGATCATTCGTTTGATCAATGCCATCCTGGGCGAAGCGATCAAGGAAAACGCCTCGGATATCCACCTAGAAACCTTCGAAAAACGCCTGGTCGTGCGCTTTCGCGTCGACGGTATTCTGCGTGAGGTGCTGGAGCCCAAGCGCGAGCTGGCAGCTCTGCTGGTGTCGCGGATCAAGGTCATGGCGCGGCTGGATATTGCCGAAAAGCGTATCCCCCAGGATGGACGAATTTCCCTGAAAGTCGGCGGTCGTGAGGTGGACGTGCGGGTTTCCACACTGCCGTCGGCCAATGGCGAGCGGGTGGTGCTGCGTTTGCTCGACAAGCAAGCCGGCCGCCTCAACCTGCAGCACCTGGGCATGAGCGCGCGCGATCGCGACCTGATGGAAGCCACTGTGCGCAAGCCCCACGGCATTCTGCTGGTCACCGGGCCCACTGGTTCGGGCAAGACCACCACGCTGTACGCCAGCCTGGTCAGCCTGAATGACCGCACACGCAATATCCTTACCGTCGAAGACCCGATCGAATATCACCTCGAAGGTATTGGTCAGACCCAGGTTAATGCCAAGGTGGATATGACCTTTGCCCGCGGCCTGCGCGCCATCCTGCGTCAGGACCCGGATGTGGTAATGGTCGGTGAGATTCGCGACAAGGAAACCGCCGAAATCGCTGTGCAGGCCTCGTTGACTGGTCACCTGGTGCTCTCGACCTTGCACACCAACAGTGCCATCGGCGCGATCACCCGCCTGGTGGACATGGGCATCGAGCCGTTTCTGTTGTCGTCGTCCTTGCTCGGTGTACTGGCTCAGCGCCTGGTGCGGGTGCTCTGTCCGCATTGCAAAGAGGCTTATCAAGCTGATGAAGCCGAGTGCAAATTGCTTGGCGTGCCATTTGCGCCGCCGCCGACCCTGTATCACGCCCGTGGCTGCGCCGAGTGTCACCAGCAAGGCTATCGCGGCCGTACCGGCATTTATGAGTTGGTGGTGTTTGACGATCACCTGCGCACCCTGATTCACAACGCTGCCTCCGAACAAGACATGACCCGCCACGCTCGCAGTCTGGGCCCGAGCATCCGGGAGGATGGCCGGCGCAAGGTGCTGGAAGGGGCGACCACGGTCGAGGAAGTGCTGCGCGTGACGCGAGAAGAATAATGGCGGCCTTCGAATACCTTGCTCTCGACGGCAACGGACGCCAGCAGAAAGGCGTGCTGGAAGCCGATAGCGCCCGCCAGGTGCGGCAAATACTGCGCGAGCGACAACTGGCACCACTCGACGTTAAGGCCACCCGCACCCGGGAAAACGTCAGCGGTGCGGGGCATTTCAGCTTCGCACGGGGTATTTCAGCCCGTGATCTGGCACTGATTACCCGCCAATTGGCAACCTTGGTGCAGGCGGCGCTGCCGATTGAGGAGTCCTTGCGCGCAGCTGCTGCGCAGGCCAGCTCACCGCGTATCCAAAGTATGTTGCTGGCGGTGCGGGCGCGGGTGCTCGAAGGCCATGACCTGGCCAGCAGCCTGAAAGAATTTCCTTCGGCGTTTCCCGAGCTGTACCGCGCCACCGTAGCGGCGGGTGAACATGCCGGCCATCTGGGTCCGGTGCTGGAACAGTTGGCCGACTACACCGAGCAACGCCAGCAGTCACGACAGAAAATCCAGTTGGCGCTGCTCTATCCGCTGATTCTGATGTGCGCCTCGTTACTGATCGTCGGCTTTCTACTTGGCTATGTGGTGCCGGATGTGGTGCGGGTGTTTATCGACTCCGGGCAAACCCTGCCGGCGCTGACCCGTGGCCTGATTGCTCTGAGTGATTGGGTCAAGGGGTGGGGCTGGCTGGCGGTGATTGTGGTGATATTGGGTGTGTTCGCCCTGCGCTGGTCGTTGCGTGATGATGGCGTCAAGGCGCGCTGGCACGGCTTTTTGCTGCGTATCCCGTTGGTGGGGCGTTTGATCCGCGCCACCGATTGCGCCCGCTTTGCTTCGACCCTGGCTATTTTGACTCGCAGCGGCGTGCCGTTGGTTGAAGCCCTGGGCATTGGTGCGCAGGTGATCGCCAACCGAGTGATTCGCGCCGACGTGGTGATCGCCGCGCAAAAGGTTCGCGAAGGCGGCAGCTTGACGCGTGCACTGGAAGCCAGCGGCCAGTTTCCGCCGATGATGCTGCACATGATCGCCAGCGGCGAGCGCTCGGGTGAGCTGGACCAGATGCTGGCGCGCACCGCGCGCAATCAGGAAAACGACCTGGGTGCGCAGGTGGCCTTGCTGGTCGGGCTGTTCGAACCGTTTATGTTGGTATTTATGGGCGCAGTGGTGCTGGTGATCGTACTGGCTATCCTGCTGCCGATTCTGTCTCTCAATCAGTTGGTGGGGTAAGCAAGTGAACAAGCGGCAATCCGGTTTTACGCTGATCGAAATCATGGTGGTGGTGGTGATCCTCGGCATTCTTGCCGCGCTGGTCGTTCCGCAGGTGATGAGCCGGCCCGATCAGGCCAAGGTCACCGTGGCCAAGGGTGATATCAAGGCCGTGGCGGCTGCGCTGGACATGTACAAATTGGACAACCACGCCTACCCGAGCACCCAGCAGGGCCTGGAAGCGCTGGTGAAAAAGCCCTCGGGTAACCCGCAGCCGAAGAACTGGAACCGCGATGGCTACCTCAAGCGTATGCCGGTCGATCCGTGGGGCAATGCCTATCAGTATCTGTCACCGGGTACCAAGGGCGCGCTTGATCTCTATTCGCTGGGCGCTGATGGCAAGGAAGGTGGCAGCGATCAGGATGCTGATATCGGTAACTGGGACCTCTGACTCGTATGCGCCAGCATGTGAATCAGGCCAAGGGTTTCACCCTGATCGAACTGCTGGTGGTGCTGGTTATTCTCGGCAGCCTGATCGGTATTGCGGTGCTTAGCGTGGGCATCGCCGGTCCCGGACGCGAGCTGCATAACGAAGCCGAACGGCTGGCCGGACTGATTGGCGTGCTGGCCGAGGAGGCCGTGCTGGATAACCAGGAGTACGGTCTGTTGCTCAGTCGCGAGGCCTATCAAGTGCTGCGTTATGACTCTACAAAGCAGGCTTGGCAGGCGCTGAGCAACAAGCCGCACCAGCTGCCCGCGTGGGCGCAGTTGAGTGTTGAGCTGGAAGGTACGGCGCTCGAATTACCGGCCGCTGAGGGTGAGGAACCATCCAAGACCACCCTGGTGCCGCAGTTGTTGCTGCTTTCAAGTGGGGAGATCAGTCCGTTTCGCCTGCTCCTGGGCGAGCGGCGCGCCGATGGTTTGCGCCTGCAGCTGGTCAGCGATGGTTTCCAGTTGCCGAAGGTCGAGAGCGAGCAACCGGCAGGGCGCAGACAATGAAGCGCAGCGCTGGCTTCACGCTGTTGGAGGTTTTGGTGGCTTTGGCGATTTTCGCCATGGTCGCCGCCAGTGTGTTGACCGCCACCGCGCGTAGCTTGCAAACCGCCGCCCGCTTAGAAGACAAAACCCTGGCAATGTGGATCGCCGATAACCGCCTGACTGAACTGCAACTGGCGCCGAGCCCCGTGGCTGATGGCCATGAGCAGGGCGAGCTGGACTTCGCCGGGCGACGATGGCAATGGCAGAGCGAAGTGCAAGCCACCAGTGAGCCTGATATGCGCCGCGTCACCCTCTGGGTCGCTCTTTCAGAGCCGGGGCGGTTGGCTGGAGATGTGCGTGAACGGGCAGTAGTGAGCTTGAATGGTTTTCTCGGGGTGATGCAATGAAAGCCGTGCGCGGTTTTACTCTGCTTGAACTGCTGATTGCCATCGCTATTTTTGCCCTGCTGGGTCTGGGTACTTACCGCATGCTCGACAGCGTGCTGCAGACCGATAAGGTCACCCGCGCTCACGAAATGCAGTTGCGCGAGCTGGTGCGCGCCATGGCGGCTTTTGAACGTGACCTGTTGCAAGTGCAGGCACGCGCCACGCGTGATGCGTTTGGTGATCCGCGTGCGGCTTTGCTCGGTGAGGCACTGGACAGTCCCAGCATAGAATTGACCCGCAATGGCTGGCGCAATCCTTTGGGGCAGCCGCGCTCTAGCCTGCAGCGGGTGCGCTGGCAACTCAGTGGCGAGCAATGGCAGCGCCAATACTGGACAGTGCTGGATCAGGCCCAGGACAGTGAGCTGCAAGTGCAACAGGCGTTGGATGGGGTGACGCGGCTGCAGCTGCGTTACCGTGATCAGGAAGGGGCCTGGCATGACAGCTGGCCGCCAGCCGAAAAGAATCCGGCCGATGCGTTGCTCGCTTTGCCGCAAGCCGTCGAACTGATTATTGAACATCGCCGTTACGGTGAACTGCGTCGCCTACTGCGCCTACCCGAAGGCGTGCCTGAGCGTTTGCAACAAGCCCCTGAACAGAATCCTGAAGACCCCAGTGATCCGGGTGATGACACTGCCCAGGAGCCTCGCTCATGAACCGGCAGCGCGGCATGGCGCTGATCACGGTGCTGTTAGTGGTGGCGGTGGTCACGGTAGTCAGCGCCGGGATTATCGCTCGTCAACAACTGTCGATTCGCAGCAGTGCCAATCAGCTGCATGTACGCCAGGCTTGGCATTACGCCCTAGGCGGCGAAACACTGGCTAAAGCCATTTTGCAGCGCGACTTGCGTGAGGGTGATCCACGTGCGTCGGTGGATCACCCGGGTGAGGCTTGGGCCAAAGCTCGTGCGCCCTTTACCCTGGATGAGGGCGGCGCCTTGCGGGTGCAGATCACCGATCTGACCGCACGTTTCAACCTCAACAGCCTGCTGCGCCAGGGCCAGCCCAACGAAGCGGCCGTGGCGCAATTTCGCCGTTTGTTGCTGGGGTTGCAGATCGAAGCACCCTACGCTGAACGCCTGCTCGATTGGCTGGATGCCGACGATCAGCCCAGCGGCGGTTACGGTGCCGAAGACAACCAATACCTGCTGGCCCAGCCGGCCTATCGTGCCGGTAACCGAGAGTTGAAAGACGTCTCCGAGCTGCGTCTGTTGCTGGAAATGACCGAAGCGGATTACCAGCGTCTGTCGCCCTTTGTCAGTGCTTTGCCGGCGGATGCCACGCTTAACGTCAACACCGCCAGCGCGCGGGTGCTGGCCAGCGTGGCCGACGGCCTGCCGCTTAGCACCGCCCAGGGGCTGGTCGCCGCGCGGGGCAGTGAGGGTTATCGTGACCTCCCCAGTTTTACCGCGCAGCTCGGCGGCCTGCAGGTGCAGAGCCAGGGTTTGGGTGTTGGTAGTCAGTATTTTCAGGTGCTCAGCGAAGTCACTGTCGGTGAGCGCCGTCAGGTTTTACGCAGTACCTTGCAGCGTGCCAGCGACGGCAAGGTGTATGTGCTAGCCCGTGATTTAGGGCAGGGCGGTATGCCGCCAGTGCCTGTTGAGGAAGTCGATCCATGAGTCAGAGCTATGTGTTTTTGCCGCCCGCGGCCTGTGTTGGTGCGCAAGCGGATCTACCCGTACAGCAGGTTGCCAGCGGCGTAACCGAAACCCTGGCATTCAGCGCTGCGCAGGCACAGCTGAGTGGCAGTTGGACCTTGGTCCTACCGGTCGAAGCGGTAACAGCCTGCGCGGTCAACTTGCCGACGCGCAAAACCCGTTGGTTACGTCAGGCCCTGCCATTCGCGGTGGAAGAGTTACTGGCCGAGGAGGTTGAGCTGATGCACCTGGCCTTGGGCGAGGAGTTGGCCGATGGTCGGCACCGGGTATTTGCCGTGCGCCGTAGTTGGCTGAGCGCCTGGTTGGCCTTGTGCACCACGCCCCCTCAGACGATTGCCGTCGATGCTGATCTGCTGCCAGGCCCTGGCACCGCACTCTTGGCGCTGCACGGCCGCTGGTTGCTGGGCGGTGAAACCATCACACGCATGGCGCTGACCGCAACGGACTGGCCGCAACTGAGTGCACTGTGCGCGCACCCGCACATTGCCTGGTGTGACCCTCAACATTCGGTTGCGCAGCCTGTGGACGAACGCCGCGCAGTGGTCGAGCCGTTCGCCTGGCTGGCCCAGCAGCCGCTGCGTAATAACCTGGCGCAAGGTGAGTTCGCGGTGCAGAGCAGTGGTGGTCAATGGCAACGCTGGCGGCCTTTACTGGGGTTGGTGGGCATGTGGCTGGTGTTGCAATGGGGCTTCAATCTGGCGCAGGGCTGGCACCTGCAGCGTCAGGCGGATGAGTACGCCGTTGCCAGTGCCGCGTTGTACCAAGAGCTGTTCCCGCAGGACAGCAAGCTGGTCAACCTGCGAGCACAGTTTGACCAGCACCTACAGGCTGGCGCGGGCGGTGGGCAGACACGTTTGCTTGGCTTGCTCGCTCAGGTCAGTGGTGCGCTGACGGCTGAAGGCGGGCAGGTACAGATCAGCCAGGTGGATTTTAGTGAGACGCGTGGTGACCTGGCCATGCAAGTCCAGGCTGCGGGTTTTGCCGAGCTGGAGCGTTTGCGTGAACGATTGCAGGAAAGTGGGCTGGCGGTGCAGTTGGGCTCGGCCAGTCGCGAGGCTGCAGGCGTCAGTGCACGTGTGGTAATCGGAGGATGAGCATGAGTCAGGCAAGCAAAGGCTTTACGGCCCAATTGGAAAACTCGCTGCTACTGCAACGCTGGCGAACACTGGCCCCGCGTGAGCAGCTGTCGCTGGCCAGTCTGGGCGGTTTTTTGTTGCTGGTGCTGCTGTACCTAGCACTCTGGCAGCCGGCGCAGCAGCGTTTGCTGGCAGCACGTGCGGCGTTCGAAACGCAGCGTGAACTCAATGCCTACCTGCATAGCCAGGCCCCGTTGGCGCGCAACCTGGCCAGCACTCCGCAGAGCCGCGTCGAGCCGGCGCGGCTGCAAGGGTTGGTCACGGCCAGTGCTACGACCCAGGGTCTGACCATTGAACGTCTGGATAGCGACGGGGAGGGTGTGCTGCAGGTCAGTGTGCAGGCCGCGCCTTTTGCCCAGCTGTTGCGTTGGTTCGCCGCTTTGCAGGAGCAGGGCGTGCAGATTGCCGAGGCAGGCCTGGATCGCAGTGGTGACAATCAGGTGGCGGCACGGTTGAGCCTGAGGGTTGCTCAATAATCGTTTACGTCAGCTGCATTACCGTGCGTGACCGCGCACTTGGGCACTGGATGGGCGCATCGACTTTTCTTATTTTTAGAAAAACTTGAAGCAGGGTATTGACTTAGGTGCGCCCCTTGCGTAAATTTCGCGCCTCGCAAGCAGCGGGTGATTAGCTCAGCTGGGAGAGCAGCTGCCTTACAAGCAGCGGGTCGGCGGTTCGATCCCGTCATCACCCACCACTCTTGTGAAACCGGACGAAAGTCCACCGACGCGCAGCGGTAGTTCAGTCGGTTAGAATACCGGCCTGTCACGCCGGGGGTCGCGGGTTCGAGTCCCGTCCGCTGCGCCATATTTTCCATATCGAGCTTGCTCGATGTGAGGTTGAAAAGCTGATTTAGCTGATCATCCCGATGAAGCAAGAGTTGTACGGACGCAAGTCCACCGACACGCAGCGGTAGTTCAGTCGGTTAGAATACCGGCCTGTCACGCCGGGGGTCGCGGGTTCGAGTCCCGTCCGCTGCGCCATATACGAAACCCTCAGGTAGCAATACCTGAGGGTTTTTTATTGCCTGCAAGAAACTGTCATCGTGCGTTCATCTTCCTCCCTTAGCTTGATTGGCATGCTCTTTGTTAGCGCAATGGGCACACGCCACGATATTGGTTGGGAGGAATATGCAATGGATGACTATCAAGAAGAACTGCTGGAAGAGCGTAGCGTTGAGCTCGATCTACCCGAGTGGAACGAGGATGCGACCGAGCTTTAATCGGCTCTGCGTTGCTCGCGGCGATACTCTCCTGGGGTTTGCTGGTTCCAGCGTTTAAACGCGCGCTGGAAGGCTTCTGCTGAAGCGAAGCCGAGTAGATAAGCGATTTCGCCGAATGCCAGTTCGGTGTCACGGATATAGGCCATCGCCAGGTCACGGCGAGTGTCGTTGAGAATGCTGCGAAACTGCGTGCCTTCCTCGGCTAGCTTGCGCCGTAGTGTCCAGGCAGGCAATTGCAGGCGTGCCGCGACCTCTGTCAGATCCGGCTCACGGCCATGCAGCAGGGGTCCGAGCAGTTGAGCAATGCGTTCGCGCAGGTTGCGTGTACGGGTTAGTTGCGTCAGTTCCTGCTCACAGATTTCTAATAGATGCCGCCAGGTGCTCGGGCAATGCTCGGGGTTGCGCATGTTCAGGCTGTGCTGATCCAGGCGCAGCTGATTGTGCGGGCTGGCAAACTCCACCGGGCAGGCGAACAGCGCGGCGTACTGTGCGGCGTAGATGGGTGCCTGGAATTCGATCTGAACTTTCTCCACCGGCAACGGCTGTTGCGCCAGTTTGCGTAGCTGTTGCGCCCAGCTGGCCAGTACCGAATCCACTACAAAGCGGTTGTAGGCGTTGTACGGACTGATCGAATAAAAGCGCAGCCAGGCTCCGCGGTTGTCCTCATGCAGGCTGGACTGGCCGCGATAATTGCTGGCATACAGCGGTTCGAAGCGAATCAGTGCGCGCGCCGCCTCGCGCACTGTTGGTGCTTGTGCGGCCGTCACGCCGGCTAAGCCCAGTTGGCTCAGGCGGCCAGTCTGGCCCATCAGTAAGCCCAACCCCGGTTCGTCGCATTGCTGGATAGCGGCATGGCCCAGGCGCATATAACGTGGGATCGACAGTCGTGCGCGCGGTTCGGCCAGGCGTGCGGCATCCAGCCCATAGCTGTTGAGCAGTGGAAGTGGATCTTGGGCGCAGCGGCGCATGGCATCAGCCAGGCTGTCGACAAAGCTGACCGACAAATCGCCGAGTTTGACCCGGGTGTTTTTGACCATTGAGGACCCTGCGTTTTGTGCCTGGAACGGCTCTGTGGGTGGGCTTCGTGCCGGACCTCAGGGTAGGTGGGTGTTTAGGCTTTGCCAAGAGACGATGTTATTTACAGTCAGTAAGTTGTCACTTTAGGTCATTGAGGCCTTCACCCAGGCTCTTTATCGTCTAGACCATATCGACTGCGGCCCATTAAGAGATCGCAGCATTTTCCGTGAAATGCCAACGCCCGATGTGGAGACTTCCATGACTGCTCATTACCCAAACCTGCTGGCCCCTCTTGATCTGGGCTTCACCACCCTGAAAAACCGCACCTTGATGGGCTCCATGCACACCGGTCTGGAAGAAAAGCCGGGCGGCTTCGAGCGCATGGCGGCCTATTTTGCCGAGCGTGCCCGCGGCGGTGTTGGCTTGATGGTCACCGGCGGCATTGGCCCGAACGACGAAGGCGGCGTGTACTCCGGTGCGGCCAAACTGACCACCGTCGAGGAAGCCGAGAAGCACAAGATCGTCACCAAAGCGGTGCACGAGGCGGACGGCAAGATCTGCATGCAGATCCTTCACGCTGGTCGTTATGCTTACAGCCCGAAATCGGTAGCACCGAGCGCCATTCAGGCGCCGATCAACCCGTTCAAGCCACGCGAGCTGGACGAGGAAGGCATCGAGAAGCAGATTCAGGACTTCATTAATTGCTCGTTGCTGGCTCAGCAGGCTGAGTACGATGGTGTCGAGATCATGGGGTCGGAAGGCTACTTCATTAACCAGTTCCTTGCCGCCCATACCAACCACCGCACCGACCGCTGGGGTGGCAGTTACGAGAACCGCATGCGCCTGCCGGTGGAGATCGTTCGTCGCGTGCGTGAAGCCGTGGGGCCGAATTTCATCATCATCTATCGCCTGTCGATGCTCGACCTGGTGGAGGGCGGCAGCACCTGGGATGAGATCGTCCTGCTGGCCAAGGCCATCGAGAAGGCCGGCGCGACCATCATCAACACCGGCATCGGCTGGCACGAAGCGCGTATCCCGACCATCGCCACCAAGGTGCCGCGTGCAGCCTTTACCAAGGTCACTGCCAAACTCAAAGGCGAGGTCAGCATTCCGCTGATCACCACTAACCGCATCAACACCCCGGAAGTGGCTGAGCAAGTGCTGGCCGAAGGCGACGCCGACATGGTCTCCATGGCCCGTCCGTTCCTCGCCGACCCGGAGTTCGTCAACAAGGCCGCTGAAGGCCGTAGCGATGAAATCAACACCTGCATTGGCTGTAACCAGGCTTGCCTGGACCACACCTTCGGCGGCAAGTTGACCAGCTGTTTGGTCAACCCACGCGCCTGCCATGAGACCGAGCTGAACTACATCGCCACCACCGCGGTGAAGAAGATTGCAGTGGTCGGTGCCGGCCCTGCGGGGTTGTCCGCTGCCACCGTGGCTGCCGAGCGTGGCCACAGCGTGACCCTGTTCGATTCGGCCAGCGAAATCGGCGGCCAGTTCAACGTGGCCAAGCGCGTGCCGGGCAAGGAAGAGTTTTTTGAAACCCTGCGCTACTTCAAGCGCAAGCTGGAAACCACAGGTGTTGACCTGCGTCTGAACACTCGCGTGTCGGTTGATGATCTGGCCAAGGGCGGTTTTGACGAAATCATCCTGGCCACCGGTATTGCTCCGCGTACTCCGGCCATTCCGGGAATCGAGCATGCCAAGGTGATCAGCTATCTGGATGCCATCCTGCAGCGTAAGCCGGTCGGCCAGACGGTCGCGGTGATTGGTGCCGGCGGTATTGGCTTCGACGTCTCGGAATTCATCATTCACCAGGGTGTCGCCACCAGTCAGGACCGTGAAGCGTTCTGGCACGAGTGGGGCATCGACGCCAACCTGGAAGCTCGCGGCGGCGTGGCGGGAATTAAAGCCGAGGTGCATGCACCGGCGCGCCAGGTCTTCCTGTTGCAGCGTAAGAAGACCAAGGTGGGTGATGGTCTGGGCAAAACCACCGGCTGGATCCACCGCACTGGGCTGAAGAACAAGAACGTGCAGATGCTCAATTCGGTTGAGTACCTCAAGGTCGATGACGCGGGCTTGCATATCAGCATTGCCGGCGGTGAGCCGCAGGTATTGCCGGTCGATACGGTGATTGTCTGCGCCGGGCAAGATCCGCTGCGCGAGTTGCAGGATGGACTGGTCGCCGCCGGGCAAAACGTGCACCTGATCGGTGGCGCCGATGTGGCCAGTGAGCTGGACGCCAAACGCGCGATCAATCAGGGTTCGCGCCTCGCCGCCGAACTCTGACCGACAAACGCCCCGCCTCGTGCGGGGCGTTTTGCATGTGCTCATAACAATAAGGAAATGCTCATGTCCAGTAACGCCCAGCTTCAACCGGCAGCGGCCGCCACGCTTGCGCAGTGGCATGGCCTGATGCAGAAAAACGACCTGCGCGCTTTGCCTGAATTGCTCCATCCGCAGGCGGTATTCCGCTCCCCCATGGCGTATAACCCCTATGTCGGCGCGCCCATGGTTTCGCTGATTCTCAATACCGTGAGTCAGGTGTTTGTCGACTTTGCCTACCACCGCGAGTTGGCCACAGCCGATGGTCTCAACGTGGTGCTGGAATTCAGCGCCAAGGTGGGCGCGCGCGAGCTCAAGGGTATCGACATGATCCGCTTCGACGAGGCCGGCAAGATCGTGGAGTTCGAGGTGATGATTCGGCCCATGAGTGGCTTGCAAGCCTTGGGTGAGGAGATGGGGCGCAGGCTGGCGCCTTTTCTGGCGGCGGCGAAAAGCTGAGGCGTTGCACCAAACCCATCACAGTTTTGCCCTGTTGGTCCGTTTTTACGGTTCACCGGCAGGGCGACTGCCAACCCAGTCACATTGCTGGGCTTGGTTTTTCCCCTAGACTTGCCTGAACAAGGGTATAGCGCCTGAAACAGAGGCCTTGCTTAACCCGTCAGAATGTTGGCGATCTTGCTGATTGCGCCAGTTGTTGCGCAGTATAAGCAAGCGCGTCACGCGCTGAGCGGAACGCCCCGTTTAGCCTAGAGGAAAGCCGATGAGCATGCAGAACAAGCCGCAGATGGTTGAGGCCGTACTGTTCTTCAGTGAACGCGGCGGCATCTGCAAGCAAATGTTTTTCCCTGAATTCGAGGCTTTGCTTGACGGCGTGGTAAATATGCCGGAATTCGCCGATCAACAGATGCGTGTGGCTTACGTGCTGATCAACCCGCGCTTGATGATTAAGGCGCTGGTGTTTTTCTACCTGGATTTTGATGAGAAGGGCGCACCGGACTCCGGCTGGAACATCCCATTGCAGGCGTTGGCTGAGCGCGCCGGACGGGGGCCTGATCTGGGAGCGGGACCGATTCGCTTGGCTTGCCGCAGCCAGTGCCCGGTATCCTGGCACCAGATGCACCTCTGGGACCCTGGCTTAACGCCAGGTAATAACGACCTAGCGCTGCTGCGCGATGTGGTTAAACGCAACAGCCTTGGCTTATTGGCCGAAGATGAAAATGCGCAGGCTGTTGCGCTAGAGCGCTTGCAAATGGCCTCTGAAGACAAATGGTACGCGCCTGACCCTGCTCAGGATGAGGCGGCCAAAGCCACTGAAAAACTTGACCAAGAACAGCGACTGAAAGCGGCCCAGTTAATCAAGCAGCAGCGGTTACGCATTAGCAGCCTGACTCAGCAGCACGAGGAAGAACTGGCTAAATTCAAATTGGCCAGTGAAGAGCAAAACAAGAACCTGCAGGCGCAAATTCATGGCCTGCATCAGGCGTTGCGGCAGCAAGAAGAGCACAACAGTGCGCTGAAGGCTCAGCTCGCGGCGCAGGCGGCAAACTTCCAAACGTCCCGTGAAAAGATGACCGAGCAGCTGCGTGCACTGCAGCACGATGGCCGCAGTGAGAGCGACAGCCTACGTGCGCAATACGAAGACGAGATGCAGGCTAAGATCGCTTCGGCAGTGGCTGAATACAAAGAGCAGATCGCCATTCGCGACGTCGAGTTGGCCTATCGTGGTGAGCAGGACACTCAGGCCTTGCAGGAAATCAATCGCCTCAAGCGGGCGTACGCGGATTTGGCCAGCCAGGGTGGCGATCAGATTCTCGAGCGGTTGGCCAAACTTGGGGTGGTTTTTGTGGTGTATCACCCGGGTGCCGGGCACCTGACCATTCCTTTGCAGGATATAGCTACTTACCAAGACAACCCGTTGGCTTATGTGGCCGCCAAGTGTTTTGTCAGCGAAGAGCAGTATCGCAAGTGGCTGGCGCATTATCAGAAGCCCAGTTGCGAAGCGGCGCTCCCCAGTGGTGAGCGCTGCGCCATCCCCATCGACCGTATCGATACGCCCAGTCGTTTTGCTCTCGGTGAGTCCAATTGCTGTGCGCGGCATAAGGCCAGTAGCCGTTTGCGCACCGTTAGTTAACCTTGCCTGTAATCCTGCCTGACTGGGCTCCACGTGCGCCTTTACAGCCGTTGCAGCTGGCTTGGTCGGTCGCAGCTGGCGTCGAGCTGGCGATATTGCGTCTGGATCTGCTTGATCCGCTGATCAGTGGTAATAAATGGTTCAAACTCTCCGAGCACCTGCGCGCAGCAGAGGCCTGCGCCGCTACTGGCGTAATCAGCCTGGGCGGTGCCCACTCTAACCATCTGCATGCGCTGGCAGCTGCTGGTAAACGCTTTGGCTTTAACACGGTTGGCCTGCTGCGTGGGCATCCCCAGCAGACGCCAACGGTGCGTGATCTCCACGCCTTCGGCATGCAATTGCACTGGTTGGGGTATGCGGGCTATCGGGCGCGGCATACCGCGGACTTTTGGCTGCCCTGGCGGACGCAGTATCCGGGTATTTATACCGTACCGGAGGGCGGTGGCGGACTATTGGGGGCGTTGGGGTGTATAGGGCTGGTGCGACAGGTTCGTGAGCAATTGCCTGGTCTAGGCTGGGCCGATTATGACGCCTGGTGGCTGGCTGCGGGTACGGGCACCACGCTGGCCGGTGTGCTGTTGGGTGAGGCCGCTGAGCATCCGGTGCACGCCGCGCTGGCCGTACCGATTGATCATGGTGTCGAGCAGCAGGTGCAGGCGATTGTGCAGGATGCTGATAGACCCGTTGGCGGCTACCAGTTACATGCTGCCAGCCGCGGTGGCTTTGCCAAGGTAGATGCCGAGTTGCTGAGCTTTATGCAGGTAACGGAAGCGGCAAGCGGTGTACCGCTCGAGCCGCTGTATACCGCTAAGGCGTTAATGGCGTTGCGCCAGCAGGTCGAGGCCGGTTACTTTGCTCGCGGCAGTCGTCTGGTGTTTGTCCATACGGGTGGTTTGCAGGGCCGGGCAGCGGCGTTGCTGCAGCACACTTCGGCATAACGCGGCTACACTGAATTTCACCAGCGGAGCCTGGATATTCCATGAGCGAACCCCTTAATCCCGAGCAGTTACGCAGCCTGACGCCCCTCAACGTGCTGTCCGAGCAACAGTGGCGTGAGTTGCGTGTGCAGCTGGTCCCACAACCCTTGTTGGTGGGGCAGCTACTGTTTAGGCCTGGGGATCAGGCGCGCCTAACCTACTACCTGTTGGCGGGGGAGTTGCTACTGCAATCGGTCGATGGCCAGGAGCAGCGTTTGCAAGCCGGCAGTGAAGCCAGCTGTCATCCGTTGTCACCGAGTTTGCCGCGCCTGCATGAGGTACGGGCGCTGACCGATGCCAGCGTGCTGGTGCTGGACACGGCGACTCTCAATCGTCTGTTGACGTGGCGCCTGGCCTATCAGGATTTGCTGCTGGAGCTGGGGCAAAACCATGCTGAGGTCGAGTGGCTTGAGCGTTTGCTGGAGAACCCACTGTTTGCCAAGGTGCCACCGTCGAATGTGCGCGCCATGCTAGAGCGCCTGCAGCGCATTGAGTTGGTTGCGGGCAGTACTGTGCTGCAGGAAGGTGATGTTGGCGACAGTTGCTACTTCCTCAAAAGTGGTCGGGCCGAAGTGATTCGTGGTGCTGGCAGCGCCCAGCAGGTGTTGGCTGAGTTGGAGATTGGCGCGTGCTTTGGCGAGGAGGCTTTGCTGGCGGATAGCCCGCGTAATGCCACGGTGACCATGCTGGAAGAGGGGGTGGTGCTGCGTCTGGATCGCCAGGACTTCTTTGCTTTACTGAAAGCGCCGGTGGTGAACGAGGTCTCGCTTGGCGAAGCGTCGCGGTTGCTGGCGGCGGGGGCGCAATGGCTGGATGTGCGCCTGCAAGAAGAATACGAGCGTGCACATGCTTTGCAGTCACTCAATATGCCGCTGCAGTTACTGCGTTTGAAGGCACGGCTGCTGGATACCACGCGCACCTACTTGTGTTATTGCGACAGCGGCAAACGCAGCGCCAGTGCGGTGTTTTTGCTCTCACAGTTGGGCTACAGCGCTTACGCTTTGCGTGATGGTGTGGATGCCTTGCCGGCGGTGCAGCGTGATGCGCTGTTGTGTGAAAGTGGCTCGGGTTATCTGGCGCGCTCGGGTGGTCGTACCGAACGCAGTCGCTGAAGGGCTCACGGCTGGTGGTTTAGGTTGCGCGCTAGGCGGTGGGTTGCATCGGCCAGCCATCATTCACCAGAAACACCCGCTCGGCTTCCAGCCAGCAGTGTTGTGGGCTTTCAATAAAACGTACGAGTAACTGCGCATTGGCATCGCTTGGCAGTGCTGCGAGCCATGTTTGGAATTGCTCGTGCGACCATAATTGCTCCCCTTCTATACGTGCAGGCGCGAGCCAGGCTTGTCGCGGTAAGGGCTGCCAGTGACCTTGGTGCTGAGTGGTAAAGCTTGTCCAGTCTGCGCGGTGCAGCCAGCGCCCCCGTAGGTGGGCAGGGTTTGTGCCTGACGCTGCACGGTAGGATTGTTGCCAGGGGTAGAAGAGGTAGCCAGCCAGCCACAGTGCGGCCTGAGGTTGTGCAATGTCGTGTGCATGGAGTGCCGGTTGTGCCTCTAGACGAGCTGACAAAGGCAGTTGATGTTCGCCGAGGTGCGCCAGTTTGATATCCAAACGGTCGTGGCTGCCTGGGCCGAGCCAGTGTGACAGCTCGCTGCCGCTGCAATGCGGTTGGCCCAGGTACAGCTTTATGGCCAGCTCTAAGTGATGGACCCCTTCTTCATCACGCAGCAGCATGTCCAGCTCGCCAAGCGTGTGACCCTGTTGCCGGATGGGCACGTTGGCAGCCAGTACCTCGATGCCAGGCGCAGCATGCAGGGCAAACTGCCAGAGCCGTTCGTAGTAAAGCCCCAGGCGGCGCACCGAGCGCTGACTCAGCCATTGCTGCAGGGTGTGGCTGTCGGCGTCCAGACTGAGCAGCCAGTCGGCCAGCGTATCGGGTTGCCGCTGCCAACTGCTGGCGTTGAGTGGGTGCCGCTGTGGCCAGGGCGTTTGTGCCAGCAGGGGCGGTGATAGCAGCGTCCACGCCAAGTCGCGCACTGCAGGTTGGTGCAGATGTGCAAGTAAGTCGGCGAGCGATGGGAAAGGCATCATGCTGCGAGCATAGCGCTTAACGGCCGCGTTATGGCCTGGCGGTTTGCTGCTGCCGCCAGCTTTCGCCCATAATCCGAGCCATTAGATTCAGAGCCTGGCGGGAGCCCCATGGAGCAATTTCGTAATATCGGCATCATCGGTCGGCTGGGCAGTACCCAGGTTCTCGACACCATTCGCCGGCTGAAGAAGTTTCTGCTCGCTCATCACCTGCATGTGATTCTCGAAGACACCATTGCCGAAGTGCTGCCCGGTCATGGCCTGCAAACGTCCTCACGCAAAATTCTCGGTGAAATCTGCGATCTGGTGATCGTGGTGGGTGGTGATGGCAGCATGCTCGGCGCGGCCCGTGCCCTGGCGCGGCATAAAGTACCGGTGTTGGGGGTCAACCGTGGCAGCCTGGGCTTTCTTACCGATATTCGCCCCGATGAGCTGGAGGTAAAGGTTGCGCAGGTGCTTGAAGGGCATTACCTGACGGAGAACCGCTTCCTGCTTGAAGCCGAAGTGCGCCGCAATGGCGAGGCTATTGGCCAGGGCGATGCACTTAACGATGTCGTGCTGCACCCTGGCAAGTCGACCAAAATGATCGAGTTCGAGCTGTATATCGACGGCCAGTTTGTCTGCAGCCAGAAAGCGGATGGCTTGATTATCGCCACACCAACCGGATCGACTGCTTACGCCTTGTCCGCTGGCGGGCCGATCATGCACCCCAAGCTGGATGCCATCGTCATCGTGCCGATGTACCCGCATACGCTGTCCAGTCGCCCGATTGTGGTGGATGCCAACAGCGAGCTGAAAATCGTTGTCTCCAAGGATCTACAGATTTATCCGCTGGTGTCCTGTGATGGGCAGAATCACTTCACGTGTGCACCTGGGGACACCATCACCGTGGCCAAGCGGCCGCAGAAGCTGCGTCTGATTCACCCGCTGGATCATAATTTCTTCGAGGTCTGCCGCAACAAGCTCGGCTGGGGCAGTCGACTCGGTGGGGGTAACTAATGCACCTCGACCCCGCTCGTGGTTACGACCTGATCGGTGACATCCACGGTTGTGCGAAAACGCTGGAGCGATTGCTCAGTACCTTGGGCTACCGCCAGCAGGCCGGTGTATGGCGGCACCCTCAGCGGATGGTGATTTTTCTCGGTGATCTGGTCGACCGTGGTCCGCGCATTCGTGAAGCCTTGCATCTGGTGCGCGACATGGTCGTGGCCGGTCAAGCGCTGTGCATCATGGGTAACCATGAGTTCAATGCCCTGGGCTGGAGTACGCCTGCGGCCCCCGGCAGTGGTCGGCAATTTGTACGTGAGCACACGCCGCGGCACGCCAAACTGATTAAGGAAACCCTGGAGCAGTTCGATGCCTACCCAGATGAGTGGCGCGAATTTCTCGGTTGGTTCTATGAATTACCGCTGTTTATCGATGCTGAGCGTTTTCGTGTGGTGCATGCCTGTTGGGACGACAGCCTGATCGAACCGCTGCGCGCACAGTTTGCCGATGGCTGTATTGATGAACATTTTCTGCAAGCGGCGGCGGTACATGGCAGTTTTGCCAATACTGCGCTGGACCGACTGTTGCGCGGCACTGACATGCGTCTGCCGCACGGCATGACCTTGACGAGTGATGATGGCTTTACCCGCGCACATTTTCGCACCAAATTCTGGGAAGAAGACCCGCAAACCTACGGCGATATTGTGTTCCAGCCCGATGCTTTGCCGGCGCTGGCGGCGCAGATGCCGCTCAGTGAGTCGCAGAAGACCGAGTTGCTCAAGTACCGGGCCGATCAGCCGCTGCTGTTTGTCGGCCACTACTGGCGCAGCGGCAAACCCGCGCCGATTCGCAACAACTTGGCGTGCTTGGATTACAGCGCCGTACTCAATGGCAAATTAGTCGCCTATCGCCTTGATCAGGAAACACGCCTAGAGGCCAACAAGTTTGTTTGGGTCGATGTTGATCGCCCGGAGGCGCGACCATGACAGCAGTAGCGGCAATGCGCTTACCCGAACAGATCGACCTGAGTGGCTTCATCACGTTATTGCAACGTTTGCAGGTGCCACACCGGGTGGCGGAAGAAGCGGGCGAGCAGGTGGTCTGGGTGCCCGAAGAGCAATGGGCTGAACAGGTGCGTGCACTTTATGCACGTTATCCGCAGGGCGATGCTGCAGTGCCGCCGGCTGAGTCAGCTGAGCCCCTGCGCGATGGCGTGCTGGTGCAGTTACGGCGTAGCCCGCTGACCGCTGCCATGTTGTTGCTGACCTTGATTGTTTTTACCGTCACCGGCGCTGGAGAAAACTTTGCGGCGATTCGCTGGCTGAGTTTCGTCGACTTCCGTATCGAGGGGGAGCGCTTTTACCTGAATTATGTGGACGCCACCCTCGCCAGCGGCCAGTGGTGGCGGCTGATCACGCCGATGTTGATTCATTTCGGCTGGCTGCATCTGGCGATGAACAGCCTTTGGTACTGGGAGCTGGGGCGGCGTATTGAGTTTCGCCAAGGCGGTGTCGGTCTGCTGGGGTTGAGTCTGTTGTTCGGTCTGGCGTCGAACATCGCGCAGTATTGGTGGGCGGGGCCCTCGCTGTTTGGCGGGCTGTCCGGTGTGCTCTATGGCTTGCTCGGGCATTGTTGGATCTTCCAACGCTTGGCCCCTAACAGGGCTTATCAGCTACCGCCTGGCGTGCTGGTAATGATGCTGGCCTGGCTGGTGATCTGTATGACCGGCATCTTCGAGTTGCTGCAATTCGGCGCGATTGCCAATGCGGCGCATGTCGGCGGCCTGCTGGTAGGTTGCCTGACAGGGCTGCTGGGTGGTGCGCTGGCGCGTCGGCAACGCAGTTAGTTCTTCTACAGGCTGGTAAACTGCCACTTTGCATTTGGAGGCGTCATGTCGTCTTTTCTTCAAGCGATTGAAAACATCACCCCTGAGATTTATCAGAGCCTCAAACTGGCTGTAGAAATCGGCAAATGGCCGGACGGCCGCAAACTGACTCTGGAGCAAAAGGAGCTGACCCTGCAGGCCCTGATTGCCTGGGAGGTTCAGAACTTACCGGAAGAAGAGCGCATCGGTTATATGGGCCCGCAGGAATGCAGCTCTAAGTCCGCGCCGGTGCCCAATCTGTTGTTCAAATCCTCGGATACCCTGCACTGATGAGTGAGATAGCTCGTGGTGCCCTGAGTAAAATGGCGGTGCAGCTGGAAGCGCCGGTGCAGTACAGCTTTCGCTTAGGTGATGAACTGCTGCCGGTGAATCCACTGATTGGCAAGACCCTGCGCCTGGAGTTCCTCGGCGCCATCCATTGCAGCCATTGCGGGCGCAAGACCAAGAGCAGCTACAGCCAGGGCTATTGCTACCCCTGTATGCAGAAGCTGGCGCAGTGCGATATCTGCATCATGAGCCCCGAGCGTTGCCATTATGAGGCCGGCACTTGCCGCGAGCCGAGCTGGGGCGAACAGTTCTGCATGACCGATCACGTGGTTTACCTGGCCAACTCCAGTGGGGTCAAGGTCGGTATTACTCGCGCTACGCAGATCCCCACGCGCTGGATCGACCAAGGTGCAACCCAAGCGTTACCTATTGCGCGGGTGGCTACCCGTCAACAATCGGGCTTTGTCGAAGACTTGCTGCGCAGCCAGGTGGCGGATAAAACCAACTGGCGCGCGCTGCTCAAAGGTGATGCAGCACCGGTGGATCTCGTAGCGGTTCGCGAGCAGCTATTTACCAGTTGCAGCAGCGGGCTGACCGAGCTGCAGCAGCGCTTTGGCATCCAAGCCATTCAGCCGCTGAACGACCAGGCTGTGGTGCAAATTACCTACCCGATTGACGCCTACCCGGCGAAGATCAACAGCTTCAACCTGGACAAGAATCCGCTGGCCGAGGGCACACTGCTGGGCATCAAGGGTCAGTACCTGATGTTCGACACCGGCGTGATCAATATCCGCAAATACACTGCTTATCAGCTGGCCGTCCACGAACTGGCCGTCTGACTGACATCTACGCAAACCCGGCGCGAGCGCGCCGCAGATAAAGGGCCACAAGCCATGCGCACTGAACAGCCGAAGATGATTTACCTCAAGGATTACCAGGTTCCGGATTATCTGATCGATGAAACACACCTGACCTTCGAGTTGTTCGATGACCACACCTTGGTACACGCGCAGTTAGTGATGCGGCGCAACCCGGCGGCGGGCAGTGGTCTGCCGCCATTGGTGCTGGACGGTCAACAGTTAGAACTGCTGAGCCTGGCGCTGGATGACCGCGCATTGTCCGCCGGTGATTATCAACTGGACGATAGCCATCTGACCGTGCAGCCGAGCACCGCCAGCTTTGTTATCGACAGCAGCGTGCGCATCCACCCCGAGAGCAATACCGCGCTGGAGGGCTTGTATAAATCCAGCGGCATGTTCTGCACCCAGTGCGAGGCCGAGGGCTTTCGCAAAATTACCTACTACCTCGACCGCCCGGATGTGATGAGTAAGTTCACCACCACCCTGAGCGCGGCCCAGCATGACTATCCGGTGCTGCTGTCTAACGGCAACCCGATTGCCAGCGGTAGCGAGGGTGATGGCCGTCATTGGGCGACCTGGGAAGACCCCTTTATGAAGCCGGCGTACCTGTTTGCGCTGGTGGCCGGTGATCTCTGGTGTGTTGAAGACAGCTTTACCACCATGAACCAGCGTGACGTGGCGTTGCGCATTTATGTCGAGCCGGAAAACATCGACAAGTGCCAGCACGCCATGGACAGCCTGAAGAAGTCGATGAAGTGGGACGAGGAGGTGTACGGCCGCGAGTACGACCTGGACATCTTTATGATCGTCGCGGTCAACGACTTCAATATGGGTGCCATGGAGAACAAAGGCCTCAACATCTTCAACTCCAGTTGCGTGCTGGCCAAGGCCGAGACCGCCACTGACGCTGCTCACCAGCGCGTTGAAGCCGTGGTGGCTCACGAGTATTTCCATAACTGGTCGGGCAACCGTGTGACCTGCCGCGACTGGTTCCAGCTATCGCTGAAAGAAGGCTTCACCGTGTTCCGCGACGCCGAGTTCAGCGCCGATATGCATTCGCGCACGGTCAAGCGGATTGAGGATGTGGCCTACCTGCGTACCCACCAGTTCGCCGAAGATGCAGGCCCCATGGCCCATCCGGTGCGCCCTGATGCCTTTATGGAAATTTCCAACTTCTACACCCTGACGGTGTATGAGAAAGGCTCGGAAGTGGTGCGCATGATTCGCACCTTGGTCGGTGCCGAAGGTTTCCGCAAAGGCAGCGACCTGTACTTCGGGCGCCATGATGGTCAGGCCGTGACCTGTGACGATTTTATCCGTGCGATGGAAGAGGCCAACGGCATCGACCTGACTCAGTTCAAACGTTGGTACAGTCAGGCGGGTACGCCACGTCTTGAAGTCAGTGAAAGCTATGACGCTGCGGCCAATAGCTATCGCCTGCAATTTCGCCAAAGCTGCCCAGCCACTCCGGAGCAGGCGCAAAAGCAACCCTTTGTTATTCCTGTTGAGTTGGCGTTGCTCGATGCGCAGGGCATGGAGTTACCACTGCAGTTGGTGGGTGAAGATACCGCTGTGCAAGGCGCGCGCGTAGTGCAGGTGACCGAGGCTGAGCAGGCTTTCACCTTTATCAACCTGGCCGAAAAACCACTGCCCTCATTGCTGCGCGGCTTTTCAGCGCCGATCAAACTGAGCTTTCCCTACAGCCGTGATCAGCTGATGTTTCTCATGCAGCATGACAGTGATGGGTTTAACCGCTGGGAAGCGGGGCAGCAGCTGTCGGTGCAGGTGTTGCAGGACCTGATCGGCCAACATCAGCGCGGTGAGGCGCTGGTGCTCGATCAGCGTCTGGTTGATGCCTGCCGAACTCTGCTGGCAGATGATTCGCTGGATCAGGCCATGGTGGCTGAGATGCTCTCGCTGCCGGGTGAGGCGTATCTGACGGAAATCAGCTCCGTGGCGGACGTGGAGGCCATTCACGCCGCTCGTGAGTTTGCTCGTAAACAGCTGTCGCAAGCCTTGTTCGATCTGCTATGGCAGCGTTACCAGAGCAATCGTGAGGTTTCTCGTACGAGCGCTTATGTGGCCGAGGCTGAACACTTTGCCCGACGCAGCCTGCAAAATATCGCGCTGTCTTACCTGATGCTGAGCGGCAAAGCCGAGGTGTTGGCCGCTTGCTTGGAGCAGTTCGAGGACGCTGACAACATGACTGAGCGCTTGGCGGCTCTCGCCGTGTTGGTCAACTCGCCGTTTGAGGTCGAGAAGGCTGCGGCGCTGACCAGCTTCGCCGAGTTCTTCAAAGACAACCCCTTGGTTATGGATCAGTGGTTCAGCGTGCAAGCCGCTTGCGCCTTGCCGGGTGCGTTGCAGCGCGTTGAGCAATTGATGCAGCACCCCGCATTTACCTTGAAAAATCCGAATAAGGTGCGCGCCTTGATCGGCGCATTTGCTGGGCAGAACCTACAAGGCTTCCATCAGGCGGATGGCAGTGGTTATCGCTTCCTGGCGGATCAGGTGATCACTTTGAATGCCCTCAACCCGCAGATCGCCTCGCGTCTGTTGGCGCCGCTAACCCGCTGGGGCAAATATGGCCCAGCTCGTCAGGCGCAGATGAAGTGCGAACTGCAGCGGATTCTGGCCTCGGGTGAGTTATCCAGTGATGTCTATGAAGTCGTCAGCAAGAGCCTGGCGGGTTAATCACGACGCAGTAACAGTTGGCAGAAACCGTTCCCCTCTGTGGGGCGTTACTAGGTGGGGGTGTTGATCTGGGTGATTAACACTAAAGATCGCATCTACGGGCCTATGCGCAAGGCATAGGCTTCCAGCTGTTCCGTTTGAGTCTATCGAGTTGCGAAAAGTGTTACCCGGCTGTGTCGGGTAACACTTTTTTGTTACTTGGGTGGCTGAAAGCGCAGTGCTTGCGGTTGTAATTGAGATTTATGGCTTGACCTTATCAAGGTTCTTTGAACGGCTTGAGCGCTCTATTTCGCGGGTAGTGGCGGATCACGCCAGATGGTAGGACAAAAAAAGAAAAACCGTCACTGCATGCCGTCATCTGCGCGCTGAATGAGTGGTCATAAAATGGCTTTTAAGTTCTGTGTGCGGCGGTTGTGAGCTTTTTATACGATCGTTTGAATTGGCACCATGGTTGCAGGTGCTGAACAGATTTGACCTTTCAAGGCACATGCCAAGCCGTAGGGGCGCGTGAGCGCGTTGGGAGATTACTTCCAATCAACATTAAGGCCGTCATCAGTATGGCCATAACATGCCCCAGTGGTTGGGGTACTAAAAGATGATCTGTCCACGGAGTAACGGTTCGATGGAAATTAAGTCCCGCAAGCCTGTATTGCGTTTCGCACCTGCTAAGGCAGGTTTTGCCTTTGTCGGCATTCTTCCCCTGCTTATGGCTGCACATGCCCAGGCGGTTGAATTCAGCTTCGCCGACAATGAAATCAGCGGCTCCATCGACACCACTGTTTCTTACGGTCAGCTTTGGCGTGTGCAAGGGCAGGATAAGACCAACAACGATATCAATACCAATGACGGTAATCGCAATTTTGATACTGGCTTGGTCTCTGAAGTATTCAAAGCCACTACTGACCTGGAAGTGACGTACCAAAACTACGGTGCCTTCGTGCGTGGTACCGCGTTTTATGACACCCAGATCATGGACAAACGCAGCGATTATTACGACACCAGTCTGGCTTATCAGCCGAGCCAGAATGTACCGAAAGATGACAGCTTTACGCGCGGCACCCGGCACACAGCGGGGCGTAACGCAGAAATCCTCGATGCTTATGTTTACGGTAACTGGGATATTGGCGATATGCCTGTAGGCGCTCGCTTCGGTAAACAGGTGTTTAACTGGGGTGAGGGGCTGTTCTATCGCGGGGGTATTAATACTACAAACCCGGTAGATGCCGGTAAGTTCCGCCTGCCAGGGGCTGAAGTTAAAGAAGTATTGGTTCCAGTTGAAGCGCTCAGCTTTAACGTCGGTTTGACTGACAATCTTTCCATGGATGCGTTCTATCAGTTCAACTGGAAAGAGTCGGCTATTGATCCGGTTGGCACCTATTTCTCTGAAACTGATTTATTTGGCGAAGGTGGTAATACTGCCTATAACGATTTTGCTGGAACCGCTTTGGCGCCGGCGATTTCTGGTTATAACTCGTTGGCCGCTGGTGGTTTCGGTGCTGGCCCACTTGCGACTGCACGCGCGGCGGGAATATACCAAAATGGGGTTAACTCATCGTTTGGCGATATTCTTAAAGTTGCCGATGTAAGCAGTGATTTGAATGCGAAAAATGATGGGCAGTATGGGCTTTCATTTAAATACATTGTCGAGGAATTAAATTCGACAGAGTTTGGCGCGTACTTAGTTAATTATCATGCGAAAGAGCCGACCATTTATGCTGATTTAAATGGTTATCAAGGTGTTGATGTGGGCGCGCTGTCAAATGCACTGGGGGCTGCGGCGGCTGGTGGTTTGGCTACAGTCGATATTTTAGGCTCCACTCGGGCCAAGCGTGAGTATGCTGAAGACATTCGCATGTATGGATTCAGCTTCAATACCACGCTGAATAAAACGTCGGTCTTTGGTGAGTTGTCTTACCGCCCGAATCTTCCAGTAGGGATCGCTGCCACAAACGATTTGCTTGGGGATTTGGTTTTGCAGGGCGCAAAACTTGCGGATAACTCAGGCACGCTTCCGGGCGCAGGCACGGCGCTTATCTCCGGTCAGCAGATTTCGCGTGATGGCTCCGTCAGTAACTCGCGTCGAGTTGAGGCGTTTAATACATCCATTGGTGCGATCCATAGCTTTGGCAATGTCCTGAGTTTCGATTCGCTGTTTGGTGTTGCCGAACTTGCTTCGGAGCATCTGCGTGGCGACAGCTTGAAGTACAGCGCTACCAATGGTGAGCGTTGCATCGCAGGTCGTGCCAATACGTCCTATTCGACCGACGCCGCTATGGCCAAGCAAGATTGTGCATCGGCGGATGCTTATGGTTATACGTTGGTGCTGTCTGGTACTTGGAATGATGTATATGCCGGTGTAAACCTGTCGCCATTTACAGTGTTCAAACACGACTTCCAGGGTAACTCGCACCAGACCGGTAACTTTATTGAAGATCGCAAGGCCTACACCTTAGGTCTGCGTGCCAGCTACCAGAACAGCCTTGAAGCTGAAATTCAGTACACCGAGTTTATGGGGGGCGGTCAAAGTAACTCGGGTCGCGACCGCGATAATGTCGGTGTAAACGTCAAATATTCCTTCTAAATACAACTAGAAAACACCGAGTGCCTGTGGGCGCTCGGTCGATGACTTATTACGGAGAATCAAGATGCTGAACAAGCACACGCTGATTGGTGCCGCCATTGCGTTGGCACTGTCCGCTGGTAGCGCGCTCGCCGCAGTTTCACCTGCTGAGGTGGCCAAATTGGGCGCAAGCCTCACCCCGTTTGGTGCCGAGAAAGCCGGTAACGCCGCCGGCACCATCCCTGAGTGGACCGGTGGCATCACTCAGGTACCTGCTGCCTACAAAACGCCAGGCCAGCACCACGTTGACCCCTTTGCGGATGACAAGCCGCTGTTCACCATCACCAAGGCCAACCTGGAACAGTACAAGGACAACCTGACCCCAGGTCAGATTGCGATGTTCAACACCTACCCCAACAGTTACCAGATGCCGGTTTACCAGACCCGTCGCTCCGGTTCCGCGCCAAAGTGGGTGTATGACAACACTCTCAAAAACGCCAGCACGGCCAAACTGCTCGATGGTGGCAACGGTTTCTCCGAGGCTTACGGCGGCATTCCGTTTCCGATTCCGCAAAATGGCGTAGAAGCGCTGTGGAACCACATTGCTCGCTACCGCGGCACCTACATCGTGCGTCGCGCCTCGGAAGTGGCCGTGCAACGTAACGGCAGCTATTCGCTGGTGACCTCGCAACAGGAAGCCATGTTCAAGTTCTACAACCCGAAAGGGACTGCAGCTGACCTGAACAACATCATGTTTTACTACTTGTCCTTCACCAAGAGCCCGGCGCGTCTGGCCGGTGGTGCGGTGCTGGTACACGAAACCCTGGATCAGGTTAAAGAGCCGCGTCAGGCCTGGGGTTACAACGCCGGTCAGCGTCGCGTACGTCGTGCGCCGAACCTGGCATACGACACCCCAATCGCTGCCGCTGACGGCCTGCGCACTGCAGACGACACCGACATGATCAACGGCTCGCCAGATCGTTATGACTGGAAGCTGGTCGGTAAGAAAGAAATCTATATTCCTTACAACAGCTACAAAGTCACCAGCCCAGACGTCAAGTACAAGGACCTGCTGCAAGTCGGTCACTTGAACCCAGCGTTTACGCGCAATGAGCTGCACCGTGTGTGGGTGGTCGAGGGCACGCTGAAGTCGGGTTCGCGTCACATCTACTCCAAGCGCACCCTGTTCCTTGACGAGGACAGCTGGCAAGCAGCAGTGGTTGATCAGTACGACGGCCGCGGTGAATTGTGGCGCGTGTCGATTGCCTACCTGAAAAACTACTACGAGCTTCCGACCACCTGGTCTGCACTGGACAGCTTCCATGACTTGCAGGCGCGCCGTTATCACGTGCAGAACTTGGATAACGAAGAGCCAAGCACCATTGACTTCAGTCAGGCCGTGCCGGACGACGGTTACTTCAAGCCTGCAGCGCTGCGTCGCCGCGGTACGCGTTAATCGGCGTGTGGGTTGAGCAAAAGGCCGCTAATGTTGTAGCGGCCTTTTGCTATTTGTTAGTCGAACAGGGCATGGTAAGCAGTCGGGTTTAACAAAACATAACGTCGCGCCGATTGTCAGGCCTTTTGAAAGCTCAGTAGGATAGGCGCACTGCTATGAAGGGTAGTGCTACCTAATAAGAATAAGGGGGAAGGTATATGAGTGAGCCCGTCATGCGGCGCACCCAGGCCGATCGTGTTGTGGGTTTGTCCCGCGCACCGGCGCTCCGCGTCCACTCACCGATAGCCAAAGCGCTGTCGCTGTGCAGTGTGCTGTCCGTGCTGATGTTTACCAGCGCACCACTGCAGGCTGCCAGTGATGACGTCAGTCAATACTCGGTCGTCTCTGCCAGAGCTCAGCAAAGTCTGTTGCTGGACGTCGCCAGCCTAGGTAAGCGCGTGGTCACCGTCGGTGCGCGCGGGCATATCCTGTACTCCGATGACAATGGCGCCAGCTGGGTTCAGGCCAAGGTGCCGACTAAGCAGATGCTGACAGCTGTATTTTTTATCGACGATAGCCATGGCTGGGCGGTCGGGCACGATGCGCAAATTCTTGCCAGTACTGATGGCGGTGCGACCTGGGTCAAGCAGTTCGAAGACCTAGAGCGTGAAGAAGGGGCTCCGTTCCTTGATGTCTGGTTTAAAGATCGCAATAACGGTTATGTAGTGGGTGCCTATGGTGCTCTGCTGGAAACCACTGATGGTGGTGCCAATTGGACCGATATCAGTGACCGTATGGGCAATGAAGATCTTTATCACCTCAACGCCATCGTCGAGGTCAAAGACTCCGGCCTGTTTGCCGTCGGCGAACAGGGCGTGATGTTCCGCTCTCCAGACTGGGGGCAAACCTGGGAAACCATAAAGGGCCCTTATGAGGGTTCGCTGTTCGGCGCATTGGGCACTGATGAAGCCGGAGCGTTACTGGTTTACGGCCTGCGTGGACATTTGTTCCGCTCGGCTGACTTTGGTACGACGTGGCAAGCAATCACGCTAAATACCGCCAACAATGGCCCCCTCGAGTTCGGTTTGGCGGATGGTAATCGTTTGGCTGATGGCTCTATTGTGGTTGTTGGGCATGGCGGTACTGTGCTCAAGAGCACCGATAATGGCCGCAACTTCAGTGTGACCAATCGTGCCGACCGGCTATCGCTGGCAGGCGTTGCAGCAATGGAAAACGGCAATCTGATTCTGGTAGGGCAGGGTGGTGTTCACGCTGCTGCGCCTACTGGCGCCGATCTGGGCCAACAATAATAAGCCGGGAGCCTTTGCATGAGTAAGCATCAACAACAACCTGCCTCCTTTCTGGAACGGTTGATTTTCAATAATCGTCCGGCTGTGATTCTGCTGTGCCTGTTGATCAGTCTGTTTCTGTTCTTCCAGGCGGCGCAAGTGCGTCCGCAGACCAGCTTCGAGAAGATGATTCCGCTGGGGCACCCCTATATCCAGAAGATGCTCGAGCACCGCAATGACCTGGCAAACCTGGGTAACACCGTGCGTATCTCGGTGGAAGCGGTAGATGGCGACATCTTCAGCAAGGAGTACATGGAAACGCTGCGTCAGATCAATGACGAGGCCTTCTACATTCCGGGTGTTGACCGTTCAGGCCTGAAGTCACTGTGGAGCCCCAGCGTGCGCTGGACCGAAGTGACTGAAGAAGGTTTTGCCGGCGGCGAAGTCATTCCGCAAACCTACGACGGTTCCTCTGAAAGCCTGGAAGAATTGCGCAGCAACATTCTCAAGTCCGGGCAAATTGGCCGATTGGTCGCCAACAACTTCAAGTCGAGCATCGTCGACTTGCCGTTGCTGGAAACCTATGCCGACCCTAATGACATGAGTAAGCAGATCCCTCTCGATTACCAGAAGTTCTCCCATGAACTTGAAGAGAAGATCCGCGACAAGTACCAGGCGCAGAACCCTAACGTTAAAATTCACATCATCGGTTTCGCTAAGAAAGTCGGGGATCTGATTGATGGCTTGATTGGCGTGGCGCTGTTCTTTGCCGTGGCAATCGGCATCACCTTTGTGCTCTTGCTGTGGTTCACCCACTGCTTCAAAAGCACCTTGGCGGTGGTTCTTGCCACGTTGATTGCGGTGGTGTGGCAGTTGGGTTTGCTGCATACCCTCGGTTTCGGACTTGACCCTTACTCGATGCTGGTGCCGTTCCTGGTCTTCGCCATTGGTATTTCTCACGGCGTGCAAAAGATCAACGGCATCGCCATGGCTTCGGGTGAAGCGACCGATTCGTTGTCAGCCGCACGTATGGCGTTCCGTCAGCTGTTTATTCCAGGCTTGGTGGCGCTGCTGTCGGATGCGGTGGGCTTTATCACCTTGTTGCTGATCGACATCGGTGTGATCCGCGAGCTGGCTATCGGCGCATCCATGGGTGTGGCGGTGATCATTCTGACCAACCTGATTCTGCTGCCCGTGATGATTTCCTACGTCGGCATCAGCAAGAAGGCGGTGAGGATCAGCCGTGAAGAGGCTGAAAAAGAGCATCCGTTCTGGCGCTTTATCTCCAACTGCGCACACCCGATGGTGGCTCCTATTTCCGTGGTTGTGGCAATTGTCGCGCTGGCGGGTGGGGTCTGGTACGGGCAGAACCTGAAGATCGGTGACCTTGATCAAGGCGCGCCAGAGCTGCATCCGGACTCGCGCTACAACCTGGACAACGATTTCGTCATCCGAAATTACTCCACCAGCTCCGATGTACTGGTGATCATGGTCAAGACAGCGGCAGAAGGCTGCTCGACGTATCCGACTCTGTCGGCCATGGATGAGTTGATGTGGAAGATGGAGAACACCGAAGGCGTACAGTCGGCCATTTCCATGGTCACGGTCTCGCGTCAGGTGATCAAAGGCATGAACGAGGGCAACCTGAAATGGGAAGCCCTGTCGCGCAATCAGGACATGCTGAACAACTCCATTGCCCGGGCCGATGGTCTGTACAACGGTGATTGCTCGGTTGCTCCGGTGCTGATCTTCCTCTCCGACCATAAAGCTGAAACGCTAACGCGTGCGGTTAAAGTCGCTGAAGATTTTGCCAAAGAGAACAACACGGACGGTTTGGAGTTCATCCTTGCAGCCGGTAATGCGGGCATTGAGGCGGCCACCAACGAGGTGATCGCGGCGTCTGAAACCACCATGTTGATCGCGGTGTATGCGGCCGTGAGCATCATGTGCTTGCTGACCTTCCGTTCGCTGGCGGCCACTCTCTGCGTGATCTTGCCGTTGGTCCTGACCTCGGTGTTGGGTAACGCCCTGATGGCCTATATGGGTATCGGTGTGAAGGTAGCCACGCTGCCGGTAATCGCCTTGGGTGTAGGTATTGGTGTCGACTACGGCATTTATATCTACAGCCGTTTGGAGACTTACCTGCGTCAGGGCCTGTCGTTGCAGGATGCCTACTACGAGACCCTCAAGTCGACGGGTAAAGCGGTGCTGTTTACCGGTATCTGTTTGGCGATTGGCGTGGCAACGTGGATCTTCTCGGCGATCAAGTTCCAGGCTGATATGGGCTTGATGCTGACCTTTATGTTCCTGTGGAACATGATTGGTGCGATCTGGCTGCTGCCTGCCCTGGCACGCTTCCTGATCAACCCAGAGAAGTTGCGCAACAAGGCCTGAGCCTAATACGCAGTCGCAACACTAAAAACCGCGGCCCTGGGCCGCGGTTTTTTATTGCCTGTTTATCCGTGGTGGGCCGAGCGTCCATGTTCACGCTTGAGGCATACACACTTGAGGCAGTGCTAGGGCGGATTGGCGTATTCAGCATGTGGCGTTATGCCGGCCATGCGTGATGCCGATTATTGCCGTTTGATGAGGCGTGAGGCTGCGCTTGGGTGCTGAGGTTCACGTCTGTGTGTGCCGCACGCTTACCCTGTTGGCGTTAAGCCAATGCGCCTGGTGAGCGTGGGCGTACACATGATTTGCGTCTGCTAGGCCTTGCCGGTGCTGTTCTTAGCGCGGATACAGCGGAGGCAGCGCGCTGGTGTCGATGTTGGCGCTGCCCTCAAGGTCTTCTACGGCGGGCAGGCTGCGAATAGCCAGCCAGAGGTTACGACCTTGCCAGTGCTGGCCACTTTCGCTGTAGAGCGCGCCGTTGAGGCCATCAAGCGCCTCCGACAGTGGAGTAAAGCGCGCGGCCATGTCGGCCAAGGTTTCTGGTTGCTGGCGGGCCCAGGCATCCAGCGCGTGGCGGGTGGCCTGCGAGTCATTGGCCAAGCAACTGCGCTTGAGGTCGTCGAGCAAGTTACGCGGGCTGGGGCCTGTTTGCTGGTTGGGCGTTACGGCAGGCTGACGACGTGCACGCCACCAGAGAGTGAAACCGAGCAGGGTGGTCAGGCTCAGTAGCCCAGTGCTCAACTGCCAGGGCCACAGCGCTGAGGTAGATATTGCGATGGAGTCAGGTCGCTCTGCTTCCACGGGTAGGGTATCCAGCGCGGGATTGGCCGCTACCTGCAGGTCGCGTGCTGGCAGGCTGCTGCGTTCCAGTTGGTCGGTCTTGGTGTTCCACCACAACACCTCGACTGCAGGCAGAACGATCAAACCTTCGCGATTGGCCACCAAGGCTTCGCGTTCTTCACGGCTGCCGATCAGGCCGTTGTCGCTGGCCTGATTGGTTAATTGCGGTTGGTCGGGATAGCGACGCAGGCCACTGACCTGGGTTGCAGGCAAAGGCGGAAGCTGTGCGCTGGCAAGACCTTGCACCTCGAGTAGCAGGCTGCGGGTCAGCGAGTCACCGACGCGGGCATCTTCGGGTTGAGGGCTCCACACCTCACTTAGAGTCAGCGCTTGCGCGGGCAGCCAGGGTGCATCGGCTGGATAGCTGGCCGGCTTGGCTTTTACTGTCAGCGGGATTTCCGGGGACCTGACGCGCACGACCTTGCCGGGTCGTGGGCCGAACGGGTTATAGGCATTGCTGCTGGAGCGATCAACCGCCGTGGCGGTAAAAGCTTGTGCCGGGATCAGCAACTCACCACTTTCCTGAGGGAAGATCGCATAGCGCAACTCGATCACACCATGGCGCACGCCATTGATGTCTTTTTCGTAAGTACGTGGTTCGCCCAGGGCCTCCACCCGCGCCTGGGGCATATCCAGCGGGGTCAGGCTGCTGTCGTCGTAAAGCGAAACAGAGTGGTAAATGCGCAGCGTCAGTACGGTTTGCGCCTGCACATAGACGCTCTCCTGATCCAGGCTGGCGTCGATAAACACCGGAGCCAGGCGGCTGTCAGCAGCGCTGTTGCCCTGCTGTACGTGCAGGGTGATGGGCGCGCTTTGTAGCTGGCCCAGGCTCAGTGGTGGTATCACCACGTAACCGCTGTGCTTGGGTTGCAGGGTGACAATCCAGCGGGTGCTGGCTTGGGCGCCATTGCTGCCGGTGGTCAGGCGATTGACCTGGCGGGTGCCGAGCACCTCGAACAGATCGTTGAGCGGCAGCAGGTCAGGCTTGCCAAACAGTGTGGCGTCATCCGATTCCAGGGTCAGCTCAACGCTCTCACCGGCATCCAGGCGGGTGCGGTCGACGCTGGCGGTCAGGCTTTGCGCGCTGACGTTCAGGGCCAGCAGGCCAAGCAAAAGGGTACAGAGCAGTCGACTCATTGCAGTTGTTCCTGGCGCTGTTGTTGTTCCAGCCTGAATTTACGCCGCAGCAATTCGCCTGGATCGTCAGGGATCTGCCGCAGCCATTGTTCCAATGCCTGGCGTCGTTCGCCGTCAAGGGCCGGCTCGGCGCTGGCGACCTGTTCTTCACCGCTGTTGTCGTCTTCTTCTGGTTGCGACAGCGATGGCTCCGCGTCTTTGTCGGCGCCGGGTTGCGTGGGCTTTTCACCCTCGTCTTCAGGCGCCGATGGCTTGGCCGGCGATTGCTCGGTCTGCTGCTGGGCTTTTGGATCGGGCTGCCCGGCTTGTGGCGGGCTGCTGGGCTGATTCTGCTGCTCATTCGGTTCTTGCGCGCTATCGCTTTGGTCCTGCTGTTGCTGCTGTTGCTGGTTCTGGCGTAGCAACTCTTCGATTAGGGCTTTGTTTTTTTGCGCCTGAGCCAGCTCAGGCTGTATCTCGAGCGCCTGAGTGTAGGCCTCTATGGCCGCTTCCAACTCATTACTCTGCGCCAGTGCGTTGCCACGGTTGTAGTGGTCGCTGGCGCTTTCGCCGTTGCCGAAGCGTTCGGCGGCCGCAGCGTAATCTCCGGCTTGGTAGAGGGCTTGACCTTGCCAGCGCGGATCGTTGAAACGTTGCGCAGCTTCTGCCGGTTGTTGTGCCTCAAGCAGGCGTTGGCCTTGTTGATCGGCGCGTAACCAGAGGTCTTCGAAACTGAAGGCGTAGCTGTTTTGCGGCAAGCCCAGTAGTAGCAGCGGCAAACACAGCAGCCAGCCGCGCCGCGCCGCGCAGGCCGCGAGTAACAGCAGCGGCAGCAACAGCCAGTGGCTCTGGTCGGCCCAGGCTTGTAGGCGAGTCAGCTCGCCATCGCGGCGCAGCTGCTGTGGCGCATCCAGCAGACCCAGGGTGCGCAGGTCACGCTCGTCCAGCGTCACGCCCTGATACTGGCCGCCGAGCTCATTGGCAAAGCGCTTCATACCATTGCTGTCCAGGCGCGGTAGCAGAATGGTGCCTTGGGCGTCCTTGAGGAATGAGCCGTCTTCCTGAATGATCGGCGCACCTTGGGTGCTGCCGATGCCGAGAATACGCAGGCGTTCGCCACGGCGGCCGAGGTTTTGGCTGATGGCCTGACGCTCCGTTTCACTCAGGCTGCTGGTCAGTAGCAGCAGGCGACCGTTGCCCTGGCCGCCCTGCTCGAGCAGTTGCAGGGCTTTGGCTACGGCCAGGTCGGCGCGCTTGCCAGGTTCGGGCATGATCCCCGGGTTCAACGCGTCGAGCAGGTTGCGACTGGTGGCCAGGTCGTCGGACAGGGGCACCAAGGTGTGCGCGCTGCCGGCATACACGACGATGGCCGTTTGTGCATCCTGGCGTGCGTCTAACAGGTCGAGCAGCTTGCGCTTGGCCTGTGCCAGACGGTTGGGTGAGGCGTCACTGGCGAGCATGTCAGAGGTCAGTTCCAGCATCACCACCAACGGATCAGCCGGTTTGGGGTTGTGCTGTTCAATGCGTTGCCAGCTTGGGCCCAGCAGCGCCAGTACAGCAAGTAGCCAGGCTAGGCCCAGGGCCAGCCAGGGCAAGCGGCTGTTCTGCCCGCGTGTGGTGGTCAATAGCGCTGCCTGGAAGGCCGCTGGTAGCAAAAGCTGCCAGCGCCCGGCGCGTTTTTCCCGGTGCCAGAGTTGCCACAACAGCACACCCAGCAGCGGTATCAGTAACAACCAGAAAGGTCGCTGCCAGTGTGGCCAGAGGTTCGCCAGGTCGCTCATGGCTGTTTCCCCTGTCGTCGTGTCAGTGGGTTGCGCCAGCGTGGCTGCAGGGTTGGCCAGAGTGTTTGGCCGGCGGGTAACAGGCTGAGCAGCAGCGCGAGGCCCAGTGGCCAGGGATACAGTGGCAAGGTTGGGCGCGCCAGGGTTGGTTTTTGCGCCACCGGCTCCAGCCGGTCGAGGGTGGCTTCGATCGCTTGCAGCTCTTCGCTGTCGCGGGCGCGGAAGTATTCGCCGCCGGTGGCTTCGGCAATTGCACGCAGGCTCGGCTCGTCCAGTTCGATACCGGGGTTGAAGCCGAGCATGCCGAGCACGCCGCCTTGTTCGGGGTCGGCACCGATGCCGATAGGGTAAATGGTGATGCCTTCTTCGGCGGCCAAGCGTGCGGCGGTCAACGGCTCGATTTCACCACCGTTGTTGGCGCCGTCGGTGACCAGTACCAGCACGCGGCTCTGCGCCGGGCGTTCGCGCAGGCGTTTGACTGCCAGGCCAATGGCATCGCCGATGGCGGTTTGGGGCCCGGCAATATTCTTTTGCGCCTCATCCAGCCAGGTGTGCACGGTCTGCCGGTCAAAGGTCAACGGTGACTGCAGGTAAGCGCGACTGCCGAATAAAATAAGGCCGACTCGGTCACCCTGGCGACCGTCGATAAAGTCGCCGAGCAGATGTTTGACCAGGGTCAGGCGGCTGACTTCCTGGTCTTCCCAAGTCATGTCTGCGTAATCCATGGAGCCGGACACATCCACGGCCAGCAACAGGTCGCGGCCGCTGGCGGGCAAGGGGAGCGGTTCACCGAGCCATTGCGGGCGGGCGCAGGCCAGCAGCAGCAATAACCAAACCAGTGCAAACGGCGCTTGTTGGCGCAAGGTTGGCAGGCGTACGCGCGCTCGTCGCCCGCTTAGCCCTTCGAGTTCCGCCAGAAAGCTGATTTTCAGCGCCGCCTCGCCGCTGTCCGCTGCAGGCAACCAGGTTCGCAGCAACCAGGGCAGGGGCGCGAGGAGAAAGACCCAGGGCCAGGCAAACTCAAACATGTTTGCGAATCCAGATCGACACTGCCTGGTTGAGGCCGGCAATGGCTTTGTCATCCAGGTTGCAATGGGGCCGATAGGCCCCTTCGACCAGAATCATCCACCGGGTCAGGCCGGCAGCTGGGCAGCGGCTGTCGAGAAAGGCCAGCCAGGCACGGCTGCTGAGCACGTGACTGTGGCTTTGCGGGTAACGCTCGCGACACAGGCGTTTGAGGATGGCGTTGAGTTGTTGCAGCCAAGGACCGGCATCGACACCGTTATAGGGCTTGCTCAAGTTTTCAAGCTCGTTCAGTGCTGCCAGACGCAGCGGGTCGAGTAGCGCATCGTTCGCGGCGCCGGTGGCTTTGCGCGGCAGGCGTTTGAGCAAGGTGAAGCCACCCCACAGCAGCAATGGCAACAACAGAGCGAGCAACCACCAGCCCGGCGCCGGCGGCCACCAGCTGATGGCCGGTGGGGCGATCAGAGGTTCGAGTTGATCCAGCGGGTTCACGGGGTTTTCCTCGGGCGCTGGGCGTTTAGATGTTCGCGTAACTGTTCAATCATTTCACTCTGGGTGTTCAAGGCCAGCAGCGGCACACCGAGCTTCTGCGCCAGGCGCTGCCAGCGGGACTGGCGTGCATCGGCGAGGTTGCGATACGCCTGGCGCAGCTCGGCGTCCTGGGTGTCCAGCTCCAGCTGTGCGCCCCGCTCGGTAAAACGCAGCAGGCCGGCATTGGGCAGTTCGTGGTCGAGGGGGTCCGAAAGCGGCAGCAGCAGCAGGTCGGTGTGTCGAGCGAGCAGTTGCAACTGTTGTTCGCTGCTGTCGTTGAGTGTGCGCTCATCGCACAGCACCACCACCAGGCTACCGGGTCGTAACACTTCGCGGGCACGGCGCAAGGCCAGGCCGAAGCTGTCGCGTTCACCTTGGCTGTCGCAACTCAGTGCCTGGTTGGCTTTGGCCAGACGACTGAGCAGCTGCAGCAGGCTTTGCTTGCTGCGCCGCGGTTTGACTTCGTGGTGCTCAACGTCGCCGAATACCAGACCGCCGATGCGGTCGTTATGGCCCAGTGCGGCCCAGCCGATCAGGCTGGCAGCCTGGGCCGCGAGCACCGACTTGAACATCAGCCCAGAGCCGAAGAACAGCCGCTTGCTTTGCTCAACCATGATGTAGATCGGTCGCTCGCGCTCTTCATGGAACAACTTGGTGTGCGGCTCCTGGGTGCGCGCGGTGACGCGCCAATCGATGGTGCGCACATCGTCACCGGGCTGATAAACCCGCACTTGATCAAAGTCCACGCCGCGTCCACGCAGCTTGGAGTGGTGCAGGCCGATCAGTGGGCTGCGCTGCGCGGGGGTAGAAAACAATTGAACCTCACGCACACGGTGGCGCATCTCGATCAGTTCACCGAGGCTGACGCGAATGCCGGGTTGCGTGGGTTGATCATGCATGGTGCTTAAGCGACCGCCACAACGTCGAGGATACGCTGCACCACACGGTCCTGGTCGATGCCAGCGGCTTCGGCCTCAAACGACAGAATGATGCGGTGACGCAGCACGTCGAACAGCACCGCCTGGATGTCTTCGGGGCTGACGAAATCACGCCCAGCCAACCAAGCATGCGCCCGTGAGCAACGATCCAGCGCAATCGAGCCGCGCGGGCTGGCGCCATAGGCGATCCACTCGGCCAGTTCCGGGTCGAACTTGGCCGGAGTGCGCGAGGCCATCACCAGTTGCACCAAGTACTCCTCCACCGCATCAGCCATGTACAGGCCGAGAATCTCTTGGCGTGCGGCGAAGATGGCTTGCTGGCTGACCAGCTGCTCGGGCTTGGTTTCGCCATTGAGCGCTTCACCACGGGCCTGGGCGAGGATCTTGCGTTCCACGCTGGCGTCGGGGAAGCCGATCTTCACGTGCATCAGAAAGCGGTCGAGCTGGGCTTCGGGCAGCGGGTAGGTGCCTTCCTGCTCAATCGGGTTTTGCGTGGCCATCACCAGAAACAAGGGTGACAGGTGATAAGTACTGCGCCCGACGCTGACCTGTCGCTCGGCCATGGCCTCAAGCAGTGCGGATTGCACCTTGGCCGGCGCACGGTTGATCTCGTCCGCCAATACCAAGTTGTGGAAGATCGGCCCCTGCTGAAATACGAAGCTGCCGGTTTCCGGGCGATAGATTTCAGTGCCGGTAATATCGGCTGGCAGCAGGTCAGGGGTGAACTGAATACGGTGGAACTCAGCCTCGATACCTTCGGCCAGTTCCTTGATCGCCTTGGTCTTGGCGAGCCCAGGTGCGCCCTCAACCAGCATGTGACCATCGGCGAGCAAGGCAATCAGCAGCCTTTCGATGAGTTTTTCCTGGCCAAGGATCTGACTTGAAAGAAAATGTCGCAGCGCGACAAGCGCTTCACGGTGTTCCATCGTTAAGCTCATCCAGCAAATGTGACCAGCGGGTCGTGAGACTCGCCAGAGTTAAGTGGCAGCCACTTTAATGCAATCGCTGCCTCCTAGACTAACGTTGAACAACAAGGTTGTGGCGAAGGTCATTCTCGCGACTGCCCCCGAGTCGAATCACCAGCCAAACGGAGCACACCCATGGCGTTCTTTACGGCGGCCAGCAAAGCCGATTTTCAGCATCACCTGCAAACGGCGCTGGCGCAGCACGTCAGCGAACAGGCTTTGCCACAAGTAGCCCTGTTCGCCGAGCAATTCTTCGGCATTATCGCCCTTGAGGAGCTGACCCAACGGCGCCTCTCTGATCTGGTCGGCTGCACTTTGTCGTCCTGGCGGGTGTTGGAGCGTTTTGACGCGGCCAAACCCGAAGTGCGGGTATTTAACCCTGATTACGAAAAACACGGCTGGCAGTCCACTCACTCCGCTGTGGAGATTTTGCACAGCGACATCCCGTTTCTGGTCGACTCGGTACGCATGGAGCTGAACCGTCGCGGTTACAGCATTCACACCCTGCAGAACAGCGTGTTCAGTGTGCGCCGCAACAAGAACGGTGAACTGCAGGAAATCTTGAGCAAAGGTGCTCAGGGCGCTGATGTGCAGCAAGAAGCGCTGATGTTTCTGGAAATTGACCGCTGTTCCAGCGCTGGTGAGCTGAAAGTTCTAGAGAAAGCCCTGCAGGAAGTGTTCAGCGATGTGCGCCTGAGTGTGGCGGACTTCCAGCCCATGAAAGCCAAGGCCAAAGAACTGCGTGCCTGGCTGGATAAGGCCAAGCTCAAAGTGGAAGGCGCCGAGCTGGAAGAGGTCAAGGTGTTCATGAGCTGGTTGCTCGATGACCACTTCACCTTCCTCGGTTATGAAGAGTTCACCGTCGCCGACAGTGCCGATGGCGGCACTATTGTCTATGACGAAAAGTCCCTGTTGGGCCTGTCCAAAAGCCTGCGCACAGGCCTGAAGGCCGATGACACGCATATCGAGGCCGAGGCTGTTAGTTACCTGCGTAGCACACAGCTGCTGTCTTTCGCCAAGGCCGCCGTACCCAGCCGCGTGCACCGACCGGCGTACCCAGATTTGGTGTCGATCCGCGAGCTGGACGCCAAGGGCAATGTCATCAAGGAATGCCGCTTCATGGGGCTGTACACCTCAGCGGTGTATGCCGAAAGCGTGTGGAACATTCCTTATATCCGCCGCAAGGTGGCGGTGATCGAGCAACGCTCAGGCTTCGATAGCAGTGCGCACTTGGGCAAGGAGCTGGCCCAAGTACTGGAAGTTTTGCCGCGTGATGATTTGTTTCAGACCCCGGTGGACGAGCTGTTCAGCACTGCCCTGGCTATTGTGCAGATCCAAGAACGCAACAAGATCCGCGTGTTCGTGCGCCGCGACCCTTACGGGCGCTTCTGCTACTGCCTGGCTTATGTACCGCGCGATGTTTATTCCACCGAAACCCGCATGAAGATCCAGCAGGTGCTGATGGATCGTTTGCAGGGTATCGATTGCGAGTTCTGGACGTTCTTCTCGGAGTCGGTGCTGGCACGGGTGCAGTTTATCCTCAAGGTTGACCCGAAAAATCGCGTGCAGATCGACCCCGTACGCCTGGAAAAAGAAGTGATCCAGGCGTGCCGTTCGTGGAAGGATGATTTCACCAGTTTAATGGTGGAAAGCTTCGGTGAGGCCCAAGGCACCGAAGTGCTGAGCGAGTTTCCTGCTGGTTTCCCCGCCGGTTACCGTGAGCGTTTTGCCCCGCACTCGGCGGTAGTCGACATGCAACACTTGCTCAGCCTGAATACTAAGCGCCAGTTGGTGATGAGCTTCTACCAGCCGCTGACTCAGGGCGAGCAGCAATTGCATTGCAAGCTGTATCACGCGGACACGCCGTTGCCGTTGTCGGACGTGCTGCCGATTCTGGAAAACCTCGGCTTGCGCGTTTTGGGTGAGTTCCCATACAAGCTGCGACGCGCCGATGGCCGTGAGTTCTGGATTCACGACTTTGCCTTTACTTACGCTGAAGGTCTGAATGTCGACATTCAGCAGCTCAACGACACTCTGCAGGACGCCTTCGTCAATATCGTCGGCAGCGCGGCAGAGAATGACGGTTTCAACCGCCTGGTATTGATGGCGGCCATGCCGTGGCGCGATGTGGCATTGCTGCGTGCCTACGCGCGCTACCTCAAGCAGATTCGCCTGGGTTTTGACTTGAGCTATATCGCCAGCACCCTGGTCAACCACGCCGACATCGCCAAGGAACTGGTGCGCCTGTTCAAGACGCGTTTCTATCTAGCGCGTAAGCTCACCGCTGATGACCTGGAAGATAAACAGCAGAAACTTGAGCAAGCGATTCTTTCGGCGCTGGACAACGTCGCCGTGCTCAACGAAGACCGTATCCTGCGTCGCTACCTCGACCTGATCAAAGCCACTCTGCGCACTAACTTCTACCAGGCCGATGCCAGTGGCGCACCGAAGAGTTACTTCAGCTTCAAACTCAACCCGCGGGCGATTCCGGACATTCCGCGGCCGACGCCGAAGTTTGAAATCTTCGTCTATTCACCGCGGGTTGAAGGCGTGCACCTGCGCTTTGGCGATGTTGCCCGTGGCGGTCTGCGTTGGTCGGACCGCGAGGAAGACTTCCGTACCGAAGTGTTGGGCCTGGTCAAAGCGCAACAGGTGAAAAACGCGGTGATTGTGCCGATGGGCGCCAAGGGCGGCTTTATCCCACGCCGCTTGCCGCTCGGCGGTTCGCGCGATGAGGTGCTGGCTGAAGGCATTGCCTGCTACCGCATCTTTATCAGCGGTCTGCTGGATATCACCGATAACCTTAAAGAAGGTGCCGTGGTGCCGCCGCCAAGCGTGGTGCGTCACGACGGTGATGACCCGTATCTGGTGGTGGCTGCCGACAAAGGCACTGCAACCTTCTCCGACATTGCCAATGGCATTGCTGCTGATTATGGCTTCTGGTTGGACGATGCCTTTGCTTCGGGTGGCTCGGCCGGTTACGACCATAAAGGCATGGGCATCACGGCCAAAGGCGGCTGGGTCTCGGTGCAGCGGCATTTCCGTGAGCGCGGCATCGACGTACAAAAAGATGACGTGACGGTGATTGGTATCGGCGACATGGCCGGTGACGTATTCGGTAACGGCCTATTGCTGTCCAAGAGCTTGCAGTTGGTCGCCGCGTTTAACCACATGCACATTTTTATCGACCCGACGCCGGACGCTGCCAAGAGCTTTGTCGAGCGTCAGCGGCTGTTCGATTTACCGCGTTCAAGCTGGGCTGACTATGACGCTAAGCTGATCTCAGCTGGCGGCGGGATCTTCCTGCGCAGCGCCAAAAGCATCGCCATCAGCCCGCAGATGAAAGAGCGTTTCGATATCAGTGCTGACAAGCTGGCGCCGACCGAGCTGCTCAATGCCTTGCTCAAGGCGCCGGTGGATTTACTGTGGAACGGCGGTATCGGCACTTACGTCAAATCCAGCAAAGAAAGCCATGCCGATGCCGGCGATAAAGCCAACGATATTCTGCGGGTCGACGGCCGCGAACTGCGCGCCAAGGTGGTAGGTGAGGGCGGTAACCTCGGCATGACCCAGCTGGGCCGCGTCGAGTACGGCCTCAATGGTGGCAAGAGCAACACCGACTTTATCGATAACGCGGGTGGCGTGGACTGTTCTGACCACGAAGTGAATATCAAGATTCTGCTCGGTGAAATCGTCAGCGCTGGCGACATGACCGGCAAGCAGCGCAACAAGCTGCTGGTGGAAATGACCGATGCGGTCGGCGGCTTGGTGTTGGGCAACAACTACAAGCAAACCCAGGCGCTGTCGCTGGCCGAGCGCCGTGCCCGCGAGCGGGTGGGTGAGTACAAACGTCTGATGTCGGCGTTGGAAGCGGCTGGCAAGCTGGATCGCGGTTTGGAATTCTTGCCCACCGATGACGAGCTCAATGAACGGGCAGCCAAAGGGCAGGGTTTAACCCGGCCTGAGCTGGCAGTGCTGATTTCCTATAGCAAGATCGACTTGAAAGAATCCTTGCTCAAATCGCAGGTGCCCGATGATGAGTACCTGGCGCGTGAAATGGAAACGGCCTTCCCGCCGCTGCTGGCGACGAAGTTCGGCGAACAGATGCGTCGTCACCGCCTCAAGCGTGAAATTGTCAGCACGCAGATCGCCAATGATCTGGTCAACCACATGGGCATCACCTTTGTGCAGCGCCTGAAGGAATCCACGGGCATGAGCGCGGCGAATGTCGCTGGGGCTTATGTGATTGTGCGTGACCTGTTCCGTTTGCCGCACTGGTGGCAGCAGATCGAAGCGCTGGATTACCAGGTGCCAGCAGAGCTGCAACTGCATCTGATGGATGAGTTGATGCGCCTGGGCCGTCGGGCTACTCGCTGGTTCTTGCGCAACCGCCGTAGTGACCTTGATGCAGCGCGCGATGTGGCGCATTTTGCGCCGCGTGTTGAAGCGCTGGCCCTGCGTCTGGACGAGCTGCTCGAAGGCCCGGCCCGTGAACAATGGTTGGCACGCTTCCAGGCCTATGTCGAAGCCGGCGTGCCGGAGGTACTGGCCCGTGTTGTTGCAGGCACCAGCCATCTGTACACCTTGCTGCCGATCATCGAGGCGTCGGACGTCACCGCCCAAGAGCCTGACCGGGTGGCGGCGGCGTACTTTGCCATTGGCGGCTCCCTGGAGTTGTCCTGGTATCTGCAGCAGATCACCAGCCTGCCGGTGGAAAACAACTGGCAAGCGCTGGCCCGTGAAGCCTTCCGCGATGACTTGGATTGGCAGCAGCGCGCCATCACGGTGTCGGTGTTGCAGATGGCCGAAGGTCCTGCGGATATCGAGGAGCGTGTCGGCGTGTGGCTGGATCAGCACCGTCGTTTGGTGGATCGCTGGAAGCTCATGCTCGGTGAGCTGCGCGCCGCCACAGCAACCGATTACGCCATGTACGCCGTGGCTAACCGTGAGCTGATGGACCTGGCGCAAAGCGCATAAGGGTAAACGCGCAGGCTTTGGCCTGCGCGGTTTATGAGCCAATAAAAAGCCCCGCTTAGTGCGGGGCTTTTTATTGGCTCATGTCTGGCGTCAGCATAGACACAACTGCTCTAGATCTTGCGAGCTACAGTCCTGCAAGGCAAAGGCAGGCGAGTAAGCGGAGTGTACTTTTGTACATGAGCATTACTCGTCTGTTTTTAACGTAGCAGGGCGGACGCGCAGCAGATCGTTGACTGCCCTAACCCTAGTCGTCGAAGTCCATCCAGCCGCCCATCTCTTTCCACCGATTGACGATGCCGCAGAACAGCTCGGCAGTCTTTTCAGTGTCGTAACGGGCCGAGTGGGCTTCTTTGCCATCGAAATCGATCCCGGCGGCCTGGCAAGCTTTGGCTAACACGGTCTGGCCATAGGCGAGGCCGGCCAGGGTCGCGGTATCAAAACTGGAGAAGGGATGGAACGGGTTGCGCTTGATGCCAGTACGCACCACGGCCGCATTGAGAAAGCCCAAGTCGAAACTGCTGTTATGGCCGACCAGGATTGCTCGTTTGCAGCCGTTGGCTTTTAGTGATTTGCGCAGACCACGGAAAATCTCCGTCAGCGCGTGCTCCTCAGTAACGGCCATGCGCAAGGGGTGATCGAGCTTGATGCCGGTAAAATCCAGCGCCGCTTGCTCGATATTCGCACCTACGAACGGCTCGACACGGAAGAACTGGGTGTGCTCCGGATAGAGGAAACCACCTTCGTCCATGCCGATGGTGGTGGCAGCAATTTCCAGCAGCGCGTCGGTAGCGCTATTGAAGCCACCGGTTTCCACATCCACGACTACCGGCAGGTAGCCACGAAAACGCGCGGCCATCGGGTGGCGTGGGCCAGAATGGCTGTTGCCCTCAGATTCGTCGTCGTACAGGTCTTCACTCACGCGTGCTTCTCCAGCAGACGCCAGCGCAGGGTTTCACCGGCGCGCAGCGGGATAACGGTTTGATCGCCCAGCGGCAAGCTGGCCGGTGCGGTCCAGTCTTCACGCACCAGGGTGATGCTGTCGCTGTTGCGCGGCAGGCCGTAGAAGTCCGGGCCGTTGAGGCTGGCGAAGGCTTCTAGTTTGTCCAGCGCGTTGCGCTGCTCGAAGGCTTCGGCATACAGCTCGATGGCGGCATAGGCGGTGTAACAGCCGGCGCAGCCGCAGGCTGCTTCCTTGGCGTGCTTGGCGTGCGGTGCCGAGTCTGTACCGAGGAAGAACTTGGCGTTGCCGCTGGTGGCCGCATCCAGCAGCGCGTCCTGATGGGTATTGCGCTTGAGGACTGGTAAGCAAAAGAGGTGCGGGCGAATGCCGCCAACCAGCATGTGGTTGCGGTTGTACAGCAGATGGTGGGCGGTGATGGTCGCGCCAACGTTGGCCGAGGCGCTTTGCACGAACTCCACCGCATCGCGGGTGGTGATGTGCTCGAAGACCACTTTCAGGGTTGGAAAGCGCTCGACCACACGGCTTAAATGCTCGCCGATAAAGACTTTCTCGCGGTCGAATATATCGACCTCGTTGCGCGTTACTTCGCCATGCACCAGCAACGGCATGCCCACTTCGGCCATGGTTTCAAGCACCGGAAAAATCTTGTCGATGCTGGTTACGCCGGAATCAGAGTTAGTGGTTGCGCCGGCCGGATAGAGCTTGGCTGCATGCACGAAGCCTGAGGCCTTGGCGGTGCGAATAGCGTCCGGCTCGGTCAAGTCCGTGAGGTACAGCACCATCAGGGGTTCAAAGCGACTGCCGGCTGGGCGGGCGCTAAGAATACGCTGACGGTAGGCGTCGGCTTCACTGGCATTGCGCACGGGCGGCACCAGGTTGGGCATGATGATGGCGCGGCCGAAGGTACGGGCTACATCGGCGACGGTGTGCGGCAGTACGCCACCGTCACGCAGGTGGATGTGCCAGTCGTCGGGACGCAGCAGGGTAAGGCGGTCAGTCATGGAAGCTTCCAGGCGGGCAAAACGTGGCGAGAATGCTACCGGAAAAGCCCCGTTGCAGCACGCTGAAAGCGGCGCTTACCGGTAAAGCGGTAAACCTGCTGCAGGCTCGACGTGCGCTGGCGATACGTGTGAGCAGTTACAGGTTGTGCTCAAGTTTTCCGCGAAGGCACCGATAGCCACAGGGTAAGCCGTATTCCCTGGAGCCTGTCGTGCGACTCACCCCATTCGCCATGCTTTGCCTGCTGGCAAGCCAGCCTGCTCTTGCTATCAGTTTCCAGACGCGTCTGGAGAAGATCGAGTGGAAGGTAGACGGCGATCAATTTGAGTGCCGTCTGTCGCAGCCCGTCACCGATTTCGGATCCGGGGTGTTTGTGCGCCGTGCCGGCGAGCAGGTCACCTTCAGTCTCGAAGCCCGCGAGCGTTGGCTGGGTGCTGGCAATGCCACGCTGTTGGCGGCGGCGGCGCCCTGGCAGCCGGGGCGAGGTGATATCAACCTGGGCTCGGTCAGCGTTGTGCCCGCCGAGGTGCTGTTTAACAGTTCCCAGGAGCAGGGCGCGCGCTTGCTGACGGGGTTGCTTGAAGGCCGCAGCCCAGTGGTGCGGCATCGCGCGGCAATGGGCGGTGATGCGGTTGAGGTGCGTCTGCTGCCCGCTAAGTTCCATAAGGCCTACAACGATTATTTGGACTGCACGGCCAAGCTGCTGCCGGTGAACTTTGATCAAATACGTAAAAGCCAGGTCGGCTTTCCGGGGGGCGGGGTGGACCTTGAGCCGCTGGCCCAGGCTAAGCTGGAGATCATCTTGAACTTCCTCAAGGCAGACCCCAGCGTCAACCGTATTCAGCTTGACGGGCATGCTGACAACAGCGGCAATCGTCTGACCAATCGCGATCTGTCACGCCGCCGGGCTTTGGCCGTAATGGAATACCTCAAAGCGAGCGGGATTGCGCCTGAGCAGATCACCATGCGTTTTCATGGTGAGCGTTACCCGGTTGCGCCGAATAATAATGAAGCGAATCGGGCGAAGAATCGTCGGGTGACCATCCTCCTTGATCGCGTGCCTGAGGCCGCTGTGCCACCTGCGCCAGCAGCGGCGCCGACTGACCCTGCGGCCACGTCCTAGCAACAGTGATTGCACGGTTGTTCAACAATTTAACCGTCGCTTGGTCGTCACAAGCTGTCGCGCCTCTGTAAATAAGGCGACGCGACCAGTAGAATCACGGGTTTCCCGCACAACCCCGTGGAGTTGATGGCATGGCCGACGTAAACAAGGTAGTCCTGGCATATTCCGGTGGCCTGGACACTTCCGTGATCCTCAAGTGGCTGCAAGACACCTATAACTGCGAAGTGGTGACCTTCACCGCAGACCTCGGCCAGGGGGAGGAAGTCGAGCCGGCTCGCGCCAAGGCGAAGGCCATGGGCGTTAAAGAAATCTACATCGATGACCTGCGCGAAGAGTTCGTGCGTGATTTCGTTTTCCCGATGTTCCGCGCCAACACTATTTATGAAGGCGAGTACCTCCTCGGCACTTCGATCGCTCGTCCGCTGATCGCCAAGCGCTTGATCGAAATTGCCAACGAAACCGGCGCTGACGCTATCTCCCATGGCGCGACCGGTAAGGGTAACGACCAAGTGCGTTTCGAGCTGGGTGCCTATGCACTGAAGCCGGGTGTGAAAGTGATTGCGCCATGGCGTGAATGGGATTTGATGTCCCGTGAAAAGCTGATGGATTACGCAGAGAAGCACGCCATCCCGATCGAGCGTCATGGCAAGAAAAAGTCGCCGTACTCCATGGATGCCAACTTGCTGCACATCTCCTATGAAGGTGGCGTGCTGGAAGACACCTGGACCGAGCACGAAGAAGACATGTGGCGTTGGACCACCTCGCCAGAGAACGCACCCAACACCCCAACCTACATTGAGCTGACCTACCGCGGCGGCGACATCGTTGCGATTGACGGCGTTGAGATGAGCCCGGCTACCGTACTGGCTGAGTTGAACCGCATCGGCGGGGCCAACGGTATTGGCCGCCTGGATATGGTCGAGAACCGCTACGTGGGCATGAAAGCCCGTGGCTGCTACGAAACCCCGGGTGGCACCATTATGCTCAAGGGTCACCGCGCCATGGAGTCGATCACCCTGGACCGCGAAGTCGCCCACCTGAAAGACGAGCTGATGCCGAAATATGCCAGCCTGATCTACAACGGTTTCTGGTGGAGCCCAGAGCGTCTGATGCTGCAACAGATGATCGATGCATCCCAGGCCAACGTGAACGGCGTGGTACGCATGAAGCTGTACAAGGGCAACATGATCGTCACCGGGCGTAAGTCCGATGATTCCCTGTTCGATGCCAATATCGCCACCTTTGAAGAAGACGGCGGTGCTTACAATCAGCAGGACGCTGCAGGCTTTATCAAGCTCAACGCCCTGCGCCTGCGCATTGCCGCCGGCAAAGGCCGCAAGATGCTCTGATAGACTTGAGCACCTGAGCCTGACCAAACCCCGGCCATAAGCCGGGGTTTGCATTTATAAGCCCGGTATCGCGGGCAATGATGAGGAGATACCTGATGAGACTGCTGCACACCATGCTGCGCGTCGGCGATATGGATAAATCCATCGCGTTCTACACCGAAGTGCTGGGCATGACCCTGCTGCGTCGCAAGGACTACCCCGAGGGGCAGTTCACCCTGGCGTTCGTCGGCTACGGCGATGAGGCGCATAACAGCGTGATTGAGCTGACCCATAACTGGGGCGTAGAGAGTTACGACTTGGGCAGCGGCTATGGCCATATCGCTCTGGAAGTGGCTGATGTGTACAAAGCCTGCGAAGACATCCGTGCCCGCGGCGGCAAGATCACCCGTGAGCCAGGGCCGATGAAGCATGGCAGTAGCATCCTGGCGTTTGTAGAAGACCCGGACGGCTACAAGATCGAGCTGTTATCGCCTTCGCGTAAGGACTGATCAACCTGCTGTGGGTCGCTCAGTAGGCCTCTGTCGGCGAGTCAGCATGTCAAATCGCTAGATTGCGGTGATTGAGGGGCTCTATTTTGGAGTCGCGCACGCCCCATGCGGGCGACTGACTGCATCGTTCAATACCTGGCGTCGACTCGTAGCTTTAACCCATAGGGTAGGGCTACAGCTACTGGATTGTCAGCATTTAGCCTACGGGCACGAAACCGGGTTGCGCTTGGCGGGCAGGCACCTCGGCGTCCCTAAAAATGTCCTGCTGTGCGCCGAGCTAGAGGCGTGGGGTTAAGCATGCATGGCACTCACTGCTTTCCCAAGCCAGGCGGCGCCGTTTACCTGTCGAGCTAACCGATTGTGAATAGGCCAACAGGTGTTGCCAGGCTACCTGTGGGCTGACGGCTCACGTCGATTGTTGTGGCTATATCCACTAACTAGCTGCGCGTTCCGCAAGCTCCAGAGGGTGAGCTGTATATCCATATTGGTTTGATGAAGTGTGCTTGAGCACTGTCTGAATAGTTGATTTTTCGTATTAGTAACTTCAATTATTAAATACCAAGCCTTTAATTCTTCTGTCAGGTATTTACTAACGGATACTTGATGTCGGCTGCATATCAAATTTATGAATAAATGATTTTATTTTAATGACCCTGTAGTCATTTATGCCCTGTTTTGGCGCGCGCGTTGAAATGCACAGCCATTGCAATGAAAGAAAGTCGTCAGAAGTTGGCCATGAGGTGTGAGCTGGTTTGCATAATGCTTTGCTGGCAAGTAGTTGAAAGCCTGCAGTGGTGTTGCTGGTCTGGTGGTTTTGCAAGTTGGAAGTTTCTTGTTAAGGCCTTATCTAGAGCGGTTGAGGCTCGATAGAGTGTGGGGTTGTAAAGAAACTCTTTGTCCCTTTTGTGTATGACATTTCCGCGAAGTTGGTAATGCCGTATTGACTCTACCCTTAGGGGGAGAGTTTAGATTTGCCGTCCGCAGCGAAGTGCTTGTTTAGCGTTGCGATACGACGAAATTCTGCAAATGGACAAATAAGGAGTTGCATATGAATAACCCCGTCGAACTGAATGAAGTTATCGTTAGTGCCCGTGAAATATTAGCGCAACTGCTGGCGATTGATGCCGCGGATATAGCGCCTGATAGTAGCTTGGTTGAGGATTTGTCCGCCGATTCTTTGGATATTGTCGATCTGAGTTTTCAGCTTGGTCGACTCTATGGCTGTACCTTGCCGAAAACCAGCGTGCTTGAGCATGCGGTAACCGTTTGCGGGAGCCTGGATGCATTTGTCCTTGAAGGCGGGCTGACCGAAGCGGGCAAGGCACTCTTGGAGGAGAGCCTGAGCGTCTACGCGTCGAACCAGTTACGGGTCGGCATGAAGCCTGCGGATGTGTTTGCTGTGACTACTGTGCGTAACTGGGCAGAGCAGTGCCGTGGTGTCTTCAACTACTTGCCTGCCGTGTGCCCCGAGTGCGGCGGGGAACATGCTGAGTTGAATGAGCGTCAGCAGGTGGTGTGTTCTTCTTGTAGCGCCCGGGTTACGCCGGTGGACGGTGACGAAATCTCCCAGCGTCTGGTGGAGAAATTTGTTGCGACCCATCTGTCGGCAGTCGCCTAGGGGGCGGTATGCGGGCGCGCGAAGTTTATGTCACCGGCTACGGTCTGGTGGCCCCCACCGTATTGGATGCACAGAGTCTGTTCCAGCGCATATGCGAGAAGCGTTCTTGCGTACGTGAGCATCCACTATTTGTCGAGCTTGGTTTTCCCAACGCGGCGGCCGGCTTTATCGACGATCAGCAGTGGCAACAGTTGCGTGCAGGGTTTGATGAGAACCCGAGCGCTCAACCACGTCAGACGGTGTTGGCCGAGTACGTAGCGAAACAAGCCTTGCAGCATGCAGGATTACAGCCTGAGGCCTTCAGTCAGGTTGCCAGCGGCCTGTTTTTGGGGGCAAACAAGTACTGCGCCAACAGTCAGGACCTTGATCTGGCTTGTATGTGTTTGGACGAGCGCGGCAGCCTTGATCTGGATCGCTTTCTACAGCGTCAGGAAAGGGTAGAGCATCCGTTTGCTCGCCGCGTTGACCAGCAAACCTTACATCTTGCTAAGCGGCTAGGCATTCGCGATCACATTTCCACCCATTCGGATGCCTGTGCCGCCGGTACTGTGGCCATTGGTAGTGCCTATCGGGCTATCGAGCGCGGCGAAATCGACCTGGCTATCTGTGGTGCGGTCGAGCTGATGGCTAACGAGTTGCCCTATTACATGTTCAACAGCCTAGGGGCTTTGTGCCAGAAGGCCGATGTGCCGGCGCAGCAGCAGAGTCGACCGTTTATGCGTGATCGCAGCGGCTTCGTGCTGAGTGAGGGCGCGGCTTTAATCATCCTCGAATCGAAACAGCATGCCGAGCGCCGTAACGCTAAACCGCTGGGGCGCGTGCTCGGTTATGCCAACTTTTGCGAGTCGGAGAAAATGACTTCAAGCAGTCGCGACGGCAGCAAGTACGAACACTGCATGGAAGCGGCCATCGAAGACGCCGGTCTGCTGCGCTACGCCATACAGCATGTGAACACTCACGGTACCTCAACGCAGGTCAATGACAGTTGCGAGGCCCATGCGCTGAAACGCTTGTTCGGTGATCTGTTGGACGGCATGACGCTGAGCGCCAACAAATCTGCGCTGGGTCACTCCCTGGCTGGAAGCGGCGCCATCGAAGCGGTGCTGTCGCTGATCAGTCTGCGTGATGGGGTGTTGCTACCGACCCTGAACTACGACGCGCAAGGCGCTGAGTTTCCCGAACTGCGCTTCCTTAGCGAGCCACTCAAGCAGTCGATCAACATCGTGCTGTCCAACTCGTTCGGCTTCGGTGGCGTAAACAGCTCCATCGTATTGGGGAGGGCATGAGCATGAATGGCTCACATGCACGTCAGGTTTATCTGGTCGACCTCGCGCTGCTCAATGCGGCCGGCAGCTCTCCAAGCGATCTATATGCAGCTGCTCAGCCGGCGCAAGCGCCTACTTTCAAGTTGGACCGGTTGGCGCGGCCTATTGCCACTCCGCGTTTGGCCATCGACTTGTTCGATCGCAAGATCCAACGCAGTGTTGAAGCTCAGGGCCTGCGTTTGCTGCACTGTGCTGCGCGTCTGGCGCCTGCATTGCGCGACTTGCAACTGCCTGCGGAGCGGGTTGCCCTCACTGCGGCAATTCCTGAGGTCGATGCGCCGAGCCCTTGCTGGGACGCAGTAGAGGCCATTCGCGAGCAACCACACAAACTGCTCGGCCAGCTGTTTGCCAATACGCCACCGCTGCACGCGTTGACCCTACTCAACAGCAGTGTGATGGCTTATGTCGCAGAAGGCCTGCGCTGCAATGGGCCGATGGCGGGTTACTGCTCGCAGAGCAATGCCGGCATCGACGCTTTTATCGAGGCTGTAACCATGCTTGCTGAGGCGCGTGCAGACGCTGCGTTGGTGGTCAGCAGTAGCCCGAACATCACCCCTGCGTTGTACCTGCGTGAAGGGACGTCTTATCCCGATGGCACTGACGCTGACATTTATGGGGAGGGGGCGGCAGCTGTGCTGTTGGCCACTGTTGCGCCGCTCACCGCGCCGCTGGTCATTCGTGTCGCGGGCTGGGGGCGGGCTTACAGCGCCCGCGTCGAACGTGCTGCGGCTTTGGCCGAGCGGGTACTAGAGCAGGCCTTAAGTACTGAGCGGGTCAACTTGAGCGATGTCGAGTTGTTGGTCGCTGATGAGCGAGACCCGATTCTGCGTGAGTTGTTCGCGCCAGCCGCCACCCCACGCAGCAGTCGTGACCTCACAGGTGATCTTGGCGCCAGTGCGCTGTTGACCGATATCGCCTATGCAATTGGCGACTCACGCCATGAGCACGAGCCTCGCTCGCGTTATGTCTTGCTGATGACGCGCAGTCGCGCAGGGCACTGCGGCGCGCTACTGCTGGAAATCGCAAAGATGGAGAAGGGCGCATGAGTGCGAGACGAGTAGTGATCACCGGTATGGGCGCGGTGACCGGTTTTGGTTTCGAGTGGCAGTCCATGTGGATGCAGATGCTCGATGGTGCGCATTGCATCCGTCCTTGGCAGCCCGAGGAAATAACCGATGGCAGTTTTCCGGTGCGCTATGCCGCAGCGGTAGATATGGGCCTGCTGCCAGCGTATTTGCAGGAACACCCTGCCTGGCGGTTGCCGCTGGAGAAGCGTAGCCGTTATGGCTGGGTTGCAGCCACTCAGGCGTTCAGTGACAGCGGGTTGCAAGCGGAGCAGCTGCGTGATGCAGCTGTTCTGTGCGCCTCTGGTGCGCCGCAGCACATGCTGGCGGATATGCAGCTAGCCCTGGCGGATGAGGCACACGCAGGTGCTGATTGGCGGCACCTGATGCAGCGTGCTGTTGAGGTGCAGGTGCAAGGTTCGCTGCGCCAGAGCAACGACCGCCTGGCCCAGGTAATCGCCGACGATCTCGGGTGTGAGGGGCCAGTGATTAATATCAGCAGCGCTTGTGCGGGTGCGGCCCAGGCCATTGGCAATGCGTTCCAAATGATCAGGCGCGGCGAAGTCGAGATTGCCTTAGCCGGTGGTGCCGACTCGGTGCTCAATCTGGACACCATGGGCGCGCTTTATTTGCTCGGCGCGGCCAGCAGCGAACAACGCTGGGGCAAAGATTTGTGCCGGCCTTTTGATCGTGACCGCAGCGGCCTGGTGGCCGGCGAGGGCGGTGGTTTTATCGTGCTCGAGACGCTCGAGCGGGCATTGGCACGGGGGGCGAAGCCCTACGCGGAAATTATCGGCTTCGGTAGCAGCCTCGATGCCTATAAGGTCACCGCGCCCGATCCGCAGGGGCGTGGGGCCGCTTTCGCCATGCAGGCTGCGCTGCGCGATGCTGGCGTGGAGCCTGAGCAGGTGGACATGATCAACGCCCACGGTACGTCCACGCCGCTCAACGATGCGACCGAGACCTTGGCGATCAAGAACGTGTTCTCCCGTGGCGACCACTACCAGCAGCTAGCGGTCAGCGCCAATAAATCGCAGTTTGGCCATTTAATCGCGGCGGCTGGTGCCCCGGAAATGATGCTCACGGCACTGGCTTGCCGCGACGATCGAATCACCCCTACGGTCAACTTGCACCATCCCGATAACGGATGCGATCTGCAGTATTGCGCGCAGCAGGCGGTCAGCCGTCGGGTCGATCTGGCCTTGAGCAACTCATTCGGCTTCGGTGGTTTGAACACCTCGCTGGTCGTGCGCAAATACCGGGAGGTTCTGTGATGCGTTTGGATAATTCAATCAGTATTGCCGGCACGGGTTGTGTGCTGCCCAGTGGCTTGGGTGTTGATGCGCTCTGGCAGGCCGCCCGCGATGGGCGTAGCGCCATAGGTCCGTTGCGCTCTGCGCATTTTCACAGTCGGCGCGTGGTTGCCTTTGGGCATGTCGCCGACGAGGTGCATCAACAATGTCGCAAGGAGGTGGCGGCGAACCTGCAGCGTTATTGCCCGCCATCGGTGATCTGGGGCGTCAATGCAGTACAGCAGGCCTTGGACGAGGCCGGGCTGGAACCACGCAAGGACCGTCTGCGTTATGGCTTGTACTGCTGCCAGGGCGGCTATACCCACCCCTCGCTCGACTCTTATGCGGAGTTGCTGCATGAGTGCAACGGCAATAATGGTTTGGATATCTGCCGGCTGGCACGCAGGGTCTTGCAGGAGCGGGCGTTGGACCCCTTTCTGGTGCTCAAGAGTCTGAGTAATGGGCTGCTCGGCATCGTCAGCCTAGTCAACAAATTCGAGTGCGAGTGCAACGCTTATATGCAAGGCGTGGCCGGTAATCTGGCGGCCCTGCAGGAGGCCAGTGCGGCCTTGCAAAGCTACCGCATTGATGTGGCCGTGGTGGTTGGCGCAGGCAGCGAACTGGATGGTTTGGCCCTCTCAGCTTTGGCTCAGGCGGGTGTTATCAGCTCTAACGGCAGCAGCGCGTTCCGCCCCTTCGATCGAGAGGGCAGCGGTGGTATTGCCGGTGAGGGCGCTGCGGCGTTGGTGTTGCGGCGCAGCGAAGACTTGTGGGGGGCGCAGCAGATTTGCCTGACTGGGCTATCGGCGCATGCCGAGCTTGGCAAGTTGAGACTGCCCAACAAACCGGTCGATCTGCTGCTGTGCGGCGGTACGGCGATACCCGAGCAAGACCGCCAGTTGAGCGAAACCCTGGCTGCCATACAAACCTCGCACGTCTCCAGCGGCCAACCGCTGACCGGCATTCTTAGTGGCGCACCCAGTCTGGTGGATTTGATTCTGGCCTGCCGCGCGCTGCAGGACCAATGCGTGCCGCCGATTGCCGGCTTGCGCCAACCAATCAACGAGGATCTGCCGTTTGCCATGGGTGCCAGCCGCCCGGCGCGACTGCAGCGGTGCGCCATCGTTAACCGCGACGACAACGGTTTCAGCGCTTGTTACCAGCTCGAGCAGCGAGAAGCACGGACCTTAGGCGCGGACACGGCACAGTTTTCTCAACCGACCCTGCAATCTTGATTCATGCAAAGGATGTGGCACAGATGGATTATCGCGATTACGTAAGACCTAAATACGTTGAGTTGATGCAGGCCCTTGGTCTGGAGAAAGAATTCCACCGAGCCCGCGGCAGCAAGCTGTACTACCGCGACGCGCAGGGTGCCGAGGTGGCCGTGACCGACTTTTTGGGTGGCTATGGGGCGGCCTTATTCGGTCACAACGATCCACAGTTCGTTGATGCGGTCTGCGATATGTTGCGCGCTGATGTGCCGTTTAATGCGCAGATGTCGGTGCGCAGCGCCGCCGGTGAACTGGCGCATCAATTGAGCGATGCGCTGAATGGCGAGCTGAACAACAGCGAGCGCTATATCTCGACCTTCTCCAACAGTGGTGCCGAGTCGGTGGAAATCGCCGTCAAGCACGCTGAGTACCGTCGACAGAAGAACCTGCAGCAGCAATTCGACGAGGTGGATTTTGCCCTAGCGCAGCTGCTGGCAAGCGACAAAGCCTATGCTGAGCTGGACCTCGATGAGCTGGATTTGCCATCAGGGTTGCTCCCAAGCAATCAGTCCTATGGCACGTTACGCCAGCTGGTAGAAGCGCTGCGTCAACACAACTTGGAGCTGTTGCACAGCGAACCGGTGTTTATCGCCATGCGCCGCAGTTTCCACGGCAAGCTGGTCAATTCCGTACAGCTGACCCATGGCCGGCAGTATCGCCAACCCTTCGCGCGCTTCGGTTTACAGGTGGAGTTTCTCGATCCGCAGCAGCCGGAGCAGCTGCAAGAGATGAAGGTGCGTTACCGCCGCGATTGGCTGAGCCTGGAGTGGCAGGGCGAGGGCGTTCAGCTGCGTCGTCAACCATTCAGCGCCATCACCGGTTTTCTGCTTGAGCCGATTCAGGGCGAGGGCGGTATCAATGAGTTTCCCGCCGAGTTTTATCTGGCGGTACGGCGTTTCTGCAACGAGCAGCAGTGCCCGTTGATCATCGACGAGGTGCAGTCGGGTTTCGGCCGCGCCGGCACCCTGTTGGCTAGCAGTCAGTTCAAGCTGCAGGGCGATTATTACTGCCTGTCCAAGGCATTGGGCGGCAGCCTGACCAAGATTGCTGCGACCCTGATCCGCGCTAGCCATTACGACCCCGATTTCAGCTATATCCACAGTTCCACCTTCGCCGAGGACGATGTGTCTTGCCGAGTCGCGTCTTTGGCGCTGCAGCGCTTGCTGGCTGAAGACGGCGCAATGCTCAAGGACGTGCAGAAAAAAGGTGAGTACCTAAAAGCCTCGCTGGTCGAGTTGCAGCAGGCCTACCCGGACGTGGTCGCCGATGTGCGCGGCCGTGGTTTACTGCTTGGTTTCGAGCTGCACGACGTTACCGGTAGCAGTTCCTTGGTGCAGGCATCGGCGCAGTACAACGACGCGCTGGGCTACATCATCGCGGGGTATTTGCTGCAGCACGAGCAGCTGCGGGTTGCACCGTCTGGCAGCAATGCCAATGTGATCCGCCTGGAGCCGCCTGCGTGCATCACCTTCGCCGAAATTGACGGCCTGATAGCGTCCCTGCAGAAGGTCTGCGAAATGCTCCGCCGCCGTGATGCTTTCCCGTTGGTGGCTGGTGTGTGCGCCGACCTGATTCCCGAGGTGGGTGAGCGTGAGGGGAACTTCCAGGAACAAGTCAGTGCGCCAAAGCCTGACTCGGCCGTGCCGGTGGTGGCGCGGGTGGCCTTTATCAACCACCTGATTGATGCCGACATGTTTAGCGATGTCGATCCATCTTTGGCCGCTCTTAGCGCGGAACAGAAGCGAGTGTTTATCCAACGCATGGCTCCCGAACGACGCTCGGCGCCTATAGGCCCGGTGCTGATCCGTTCACGTCTGGGCACAGCGGTGGAGTTCACTTTGTATCCGCTGTGCATGGACTCCAACGCCATGGCCGAGTACATCGCCAGCGGCGATCTGGCCACCATCCGTGAGGAAATCACCAACCGTATCCGCGATGCGCGGGCTGATGGCTATAGCGTTGCTGGCCTGGGCATGTACACCTCAATCGTCACCAACAACTGCCAGGCACTGGCGGTGCCGGATATGGCGCTGACCTCCGGCAATGCCCTGACCATCGGCATGGGTCTGGAAGCCATTGAGCAGGGCTGCGTCAAGCAGGGGCTCGATATGGCCGAGGAAACCGCGGCGGTGGTCGGCGCGGCCGGCAATATTGCCTCCACTTACGCTTCGCTGCTCTCGGAGAAGGTTGATCATCTGATCCTGATCGGCAGCGGTCGCGACGGCTCGACCCGGCGTCTGGAGAAAACCGCTCAGTTGATCTACGCGGATGCCGCCAAGGCCATTCGCAATGACAACTTTGCTCAGGATCGCCTGGCGACACGCTTGCAGCAGCTGCCGGGGGTTAGCGAGCTGATCGCGCAACACGGCGATAGCAACGATCTGGGCCAGCGTTTGTTCCGCCATGTTGGCGAGCAGGCCGGGGAAAACGCCTTTATCACCGTCAGCAATGATCTGCAGGTGCTTAAGCGGGCACGCATCGTGCTCTGCGCGGCCAATGCGCCGGAGGCATTCTTGGGCGCCGACCATTTCGCCGAGAACGCGGTGATCTGCGATATCGCTGTACCGCTGAACGTTGACCAAGCGCTGCCTGAGCAGCGCGCCGATGTGCTCTATATGCATGGCGGCATTGTGCAGACCCCGCTGGGCGATGGTCTGGCGCCGAATGTGCGGGCTTACCTGAAGCAAGATCAGCTGTATGCCTGCATGGCCGAGTCGGTGCTGATGGGGCTATCGGGAATGAAGCAGCACTACTCCTACGGCGACATCAGTCGTGAGCAGGTTCAGCAGATTCGCGCCATCGCCGCGACACACGGCTTCGGCCTGGCCCAGTTCAAAACCGCGAATTCGCTCTAAGGAGACCCGCATGCACGACAAAGTAGCAGTGGTCACAGGCGGCAGCCGTGGGATTGGCAAGGCCATTGTCAAGACATTGGCCGGAGCGGGTTATGCCGTGGCTTTCAACTATGTGCGTGATGAGGCCGCAGCCGCGGCCTTGCGCGAAGAAATCGAGCAGCAGGGTGGCCAGTGCCTGGCCCTGCATTGCGATATCAGTGCACCGCAGAGCATCGCGGCCTTTTTCGAACAGATCGAGGGGGCGTTCGGCCGTATCGATCTGTTGGTCAATAACGCAGGGGTAACCCGTGATGGTCTGCTGGCCACTCTGTCGCTGGAGGACATCACTCAGGTCATCCAGACCAATTTGATCGGCACCTTGCTCTGCTGTCAGCAGGTGGTGCCTTGCATGATGCGCCAGCGCAGCGGTTGCATCGTCAATATCAGCTCGGTTGCGGCGCAAAAACCGGGCAAGGGGCAGAGCAACTACGCGGCGGCCAAAGGCGGAGTCGAAGCGCTCACCCGTGCGCTGGCCGTCGAGCTGGCGCCGCGCAATATCCGGGTCAACGCGGTGGCGCCCGGCATCGTCAACACCGAGATGAGCAAGGCACTGATCGGCAGCTTGGAGCAGGACATTCAATCTCGCCTGCTGATTAAGCGCTATGCCGAGCCCGAAGAAATAGCTGAGGCGGTGTTGTTTATTGCCGAGCGTGCCCACTACCTGACCGGTGAAGTGTTGCCGGTCAACGGCGGATTGAAAATGCCATGAGCCAGCCACGTACCATTCTTATTACCGGTGCCGCCAAAGGCATTGGTCGCGCCGTGGCCGAGAGTTTCGCCGGTGACGCCGGCAATCGCCTGGTGTTGTTGGACCTCGACCTGGCCGAGTTGCAGCGTTGGGTGGCGGACCATCAGGCCAAGGCCAGTATCGAAACCCATGGCGCCGACATTTCCGATTTACCGGGAATGCGCAGCCTGTTCAACGACCTGGCTAAGCAGCATGGCTATATCGATGTGCTGGTTAATAGCGCGGGTATCTGCAACGAGAACGAGCCGGAAGACTTGGACAACTGGCACAAGGTGATAGGGGTCAACCTGCATGGCACCTTCTATGTCACCTCTTTGTGTCTGCCGCTATTGCCGAAGCAGGGGCGGATTATCAATATTGCCTCGATCCTTGGTCGGGCTGGCAAGGTGCGCAACACGGCGTATTGCGCCTCTAAGCACGCCATGGTGGGCATGACCAAAGCCTTGGCCCTGGATCTGGCGCCCCGTCAGATTACGGTCAACGCAATACTGCCGGCTTGGGTTGATACCCCTATGTTGCAGCATGAACTGGCCGTGCAGGCCGGTATTGCCGGTATCAGTCAGGAGCAAATCCTGCGCAACGCCAAACGCAAATTACCCCTGCGCCGTTTTATCGAGAGCGAAGAGGTGGCTGCGTTGGTGCGTTACCTAGCCAGCCCGGAAGCGGGCGCTATCACTGCTCAGAGTCTGGTGGTCGATGGCGGTGTCGGGTTGGGGATGTAGGTATGTCGAATCGATTCCTTAAACCTGGCCTGTGCGCTGGCTTGGCCTTGTTGACGGTGGATGCGGCTCACGCCGACCTCACGCCTGCCTATTGGGATGCAGAGGTCGGCGTGGCCAGCGCCGTACGCCTACATGGCGACGACCGTGTTACGCAGAAGGCGTTGTACTTCAAGGCCAATCTGGAGGACAGCTGGGACAGCGGTTACTACAAGGCCAGAGGTCGGGTGCGCTATGACGCTCGTTATGAAGGTAATCAGCCTTATAGCGATGAGGCTCGCGATGATTACCGTACTAGCGCTGATTGGCGGCACCTGTACTGGGGGCACTACCTAGGTGATGGCGAGTTGACTGTCGGTTGGCAGCAGGTGGTTTGGGGACGTGCCGATGAGCTGCGGGTACTGGATCAAGTCAACCCGCTGGACTACCGCGAGGGTGTGACTGCACTGCTTGAGGACAGTCGTATCGCGTTGCCCATGGTGCGCTTTACCCGCCCGCTCGGTGAGTGGGAGCTTGAAGGCCTGCTGATCACCGACTTCGAGGAGAACCGCGCGCCGGCACCCGGCAGCGAGTTCGACTCGGTGCTCTTTGGCAAGCCAGATCCGAGTTACTTCGTGATTGATTCGACTCCTGATTATGCCGGAGATGACGGCTTTTCCTATGGTTTGAGCGCCAATGGCCGCATGGGTGAAGTGGACGTCAGTGTGGTCGCCCTAAATGCGCGACAGCAGGACCCGGTGTATGCCGTCGAAGGCCTAGCCGACGATGGTCGGTTACGCCTTGAACGCCAGCACCCGCGCTACACGATGGGCGGCGCCGGCCTTGCGGTGGACGCCGGTTACAGCATCGTGGTGCGTAGCGAACTGGCTTATTTCGATGATTGGCGGGTGACCAACCCGACCCGCAGTCAGGGCGCCGATAAGACGCGCATGGTCAAGGCGCTGCTGGGCGTCGACTACCTGCTTCGCGACTGGATGCTTTCGTTGCAGTGGCAAGAGCAGCAGGTGCTCGACTGGCAGGCCGGCATGCTGCAAGACCGGCGTGACCATCTGTTTACCGTTTCTGCCGAGGGCACGCACTTCCAGGATCAACTGAAGAGCCGTCTGGTTATGGCGTTTACCCCGCCATTGCGTGACGACGTTCTGTTGCAAGGCATTTTCACTTACAAACCAGTCGATTGGCTGAAGTTAGGCCTAGAAGTAGACCTGTTTTTTGGCAAGTCCGACCGCTCGTTCGGTGCCTATGACCAGCGCGATCAACTGCGTCTTTCCGCCGGATATTTGTTTTGAACCTAAGAGCCGGCCGCGATCCGTACCGCTCTTCATCCACCCGTGCATCACGCACAAGGAGATTGATATGTTGAGGATGTTTAAAGGCCTGACAGCCGCCGTGGTGATTCTGGCAGGAGGCGCGGCCAGTGCCGCCGAAAGCCTGAATGCTGACGAGATCATTCGCATGACTAGGGACCGTAATGACGGCCACAGTTTTCTGTCCGAAGTGTCGCTAATTCTGCATGACAAAAAGGGCAATACGCGGGTCAGGGATTTCACCTATCTGCAGAAGGATTATGCCGATAGCGACAAATTCAGCATGTTCTTTACCACTCCCAACGACGTGCGCGGCGTGGCGTTTCACATCGAAAACCCCCATGAAGCGCAAGGCAGCGAAGACAGTCAATGGATGTATCTGCCGGTAAGCCGTCAGACCCGGCGAATTTCTACCACCGACAAACGTGGTTCTTTTATGGGCAGCGACTACTCCTACGCTGACCTGGACAAGATCCGGGTAAATGACTATCAGCAGACTCTGCTGGGTGAAGAGCAGGTGCTCGGCCGCGACTGCTATGTGCTGGAGCGCGTGCCAGCCTCACCAGAGGTACTGACCAAGACCGGTTACAACAAACTCAAAATCTGGATCGATAAGCAGAATTTCCTAGTGATGCGTCAGGATTTCTTCGACGTGAAGGGGGTGAATATCAAGCAGATGCGCACCAAGCAAGTCGCCACCGTGGACAAGATCGACAGCATCATGCTCAGCGAAACCGAGCACTTTATCGATGGCACTCGTTCGGAAATGCGCTTTAAACAGCTGCAGTACAACCTGGAACTGGACGACCGACTGTTCACCCAGACGGCTATCCGACGCGGCCTGAAATCCGGCGATGTACCCAAATTCGCTGTTTCCTCCCTATAAGTTCCGGTAAAGGCGACCATGGAAAGATATCTGGCTTTTATCGAACGCTACGCGCGTTCGATTATCGTGCTGCTGGTGGCGATCACCGCGTACTTCACCTATGCATTGGGTTCGTTGACTTCCGACACCAACCCCTACTTGCTTAAGGAAACCCACCCAGCGCGCAAGACCATCATCGATTTGCAAGGTGAGTTCACCGGCACATTCGACTCGGTGATGGTGGCGCTGCATAACCCGCAAGGGGTGTTCAACCAAACATCGCTGAACGCGCTGTACACGCTGTCTCAGTCGGTGCGTCTGGTGGTGCTCAGCAATGAGGACGATGCCCTTGAATTGCAGCGAATCGTAGCTGAGCACGCTGAGGATGAGGTGGCCACTGAGTTACTCGCGACGATAATCCCCGAGGGGCTGTCGCAGAACGACTATCGGCCACTGCAGTCGTTGCAACAGCATGCCCGGGAGCAGAGCTGGGACTCGCAGCAGGTACAGTTCCTGTCCTTCTTGACTGAACGGGTTAATCCCATTCGGGAAATGGCCTCGATGGGGGATCTGGAAAATATCGTTCTCACTGATGAGGGCGAGCTGCTGATTCATAAAACCCTACGCGCCAAGGATATGGATCCGGCCGAGGTGGAAGCCGAGATCATGGGTAACGAGCTTATGCTCGATGGCGTGGTGTCGCGTGACAAGAACGTCGCCTTGTTGGTGGCGGAGCTAGGCACCAAGCAGGATGATGCGATTGCCCAGCTGCGCGCCTATCAGATTTTCCGCGACATGGTGGCCGCTTATCAGGCAGAGCATCCGGAGTTCACCGATGAGGTGTTTATCGCGGGCATGCCGATCTTTATCGGCGCGCAACAGGAGATCATTGATCACGACCTAGGGCTGCTGTTCCCAGTGGTGTTTCTGCTGATTATGGCGCTGCTACTAGTGTTCTTCCGCAAGCCGCTGGGCGTGATGCTGCCGCTGCTCAACATCCTCTTCTGCACCCTCTGGACCCTGGGGCTGATGGCGCTTCTGGAAGTGCCCATCGACCTGCTGACCAGCGTGTTACCGGTGTTTCTGTTCACCATCTGCTGTTCGGACGCGGTGCATATCATGTCTGAGTACTACGAGCAGACGCGCGCCGGGAAAAGTTCTCGCGAGGCCAATCGGGAGACCATGCGGCTGATGGTGATGCCGGTGGTGCTTACGACTGTGACCACCATTGCCACCTTCCTGCTTTCCACCGTTACCAACATTGTCAGTATTCGTAACTTCGGCATGTTTATGTCCATCGGTTTGGGCGTTGCATTGCTGATTTCCCTGTTGTTGATCCCCGCCTGGATCGCGCTGTTTGGTCGTGACGCCAAGCAGCAGGTCGGCACAGCGCACAAAGACGCGCTGATTTCTCGGTTGCTGGTTGGTTTGTGCGCCTGGTTGATTGCGCGGCGCAAGGCGGCTCTGCTGGTGTTGGTGCCGCTGATGTTAGTGATGACAGGGCTGACCTTCCTCGTGCAAATCGAGGACTCCGGTATTGCCTACTTCAAAGAAGACAACCCGTTCCGCATCTCCGATGAGTTCGTTAACGCTCATGTGGCGGGCACCGCGCCGGGCTGGATTGCCATCGATAGCAAGACCCCGCGTGGCGTGCTGGACACCGAGGTGGTGCAGTTTATCGATAAGCTCGATCGCTTCCTGAAGGAGCAACCGGATGTCAGCTATGGCTATTCGCTAGCGACCTATATCAAGCGCATGAACTTGGTGCTCAACGATATGGACCCGAGCTATTTGCGGGTCCCAAGGGCACAAGAGCAGGTCACGGTAAAGAATGAGGACGGTTCGGTAGAGAGTTTCGATGTCGAAGGCAATGCGCTGATCGAGCAACACGTCATGCTCTTCGAGAATGGCGGTGGTTCGGATTTGACCAACGTGCTCAACGCCGATTACTCGAAAGCGCTGGTGCTTTACACCATGACTTCGTCGGTGGCCAGCGACTATCAGAGCCTGCTCAATCGTCTGGATGCCTGGCTGGCGGTGAATAAACCCGCCAACTTGGAGATCACCCATGCTGGCACGCCGGTGATCTGGACTGGGGTTTTGCAGGAAATCACTCGGGGTCAGATACTCAGCTTCACCCTGGCCGTATTGGCAGTCACCCTGATGATGATGCTTTGGCTAAGGTCGTTGCGTTTGGGGCTGCTGGGCATGTTCACCCTGTTGACCACCTCGGTCAGCCTCTATGCCTGCATGTTCCTATTTGAGATCGAGCTGAATATAGGCACCGCTTTGGTCACTTTCCTGGTGGTAGGGGTGGTCGACTACGCGGTGCACTTGATCTCGCGGATCAAGTTGTTCGTGCAGCGCGGCATGCATATTGATGCGGCAATACTCGAGGCGATGCACAGCGTAGGGCGTTCTACCGTGATCAACGTGGTGATCTTCTCGGTCGGTTTCCTGGCGCTGCTGTTTTCCGACTACAAACCGATCATCGACCTAGGCGGTCTGGTGGCGTTAGCGCTGTTTATCAGCGGCGTGATGACCATCCTGGTGGTGACGCTGATCTCGCCGTGGTTCTTCGCCAAGGTGGTGCCGGTAACGCAAGAGAGCTATCCGAGTGCTGCTGAGCTGGCGGTTTAGGTCTACTCCAGTACTAAAGCCCACTGCAGATGCAGTGGGCTTTTTTAGCATCGTTAGCAGGTGGCCTAGCTCTGTAATTCTGGATGATTTTTTTTTGTTTGATCGCTGTTCTGAGCGAGATGGCATTCCTCTTTTGCACCGTTGAGGTTTTGTTCGAAGTCCGCCAGACCTTCGTAAAGTTGCTGCATTGCATCGATCTGGGTGAGCAGCTCATTTTTCTTTCTGGCGATTTCATGTTGCGCCAAGTCCCAAGGGAAATCCAAACCGTTGTAACCCTGCAGAATGTCTTGCAGTTCTTTCAGTTTGAAACCGAGTTGTTGGGCACACTTGATAAAACGCAGTACATCGACGCTTTCTTGCCGATAGACGCGATACTTACCTTCGCGTTGAGGCGGCGGGAGCAGGCCTATTTCTTCATAGTGACGAATGCTTTTGATCGTGGCCCCTGAGAGCTTGGCGGCTTGTCCTATATACATAAATTCCATCTTCCTTCAGGAGTTAATCAGGGCTAATACAGGGCTAGCGCTGTTTCGCAATAGTCGAGGTAGGGCCGTGTGTGCGCTGAGCCCTCCGCGATTACTTGGTTAATTCGATTGCAAAGGCTGTGCCTGAGGGGCGTTGGGGTGGCCAGTCTAGGCCAAGCAACGGCTTGTGCGGCACACTGGTAGTGTGCGCTAGATGATCAATGGGCTAGGTAGCCATTGTTTCAGCGCGGGCTGGACTTAGTTTGCAGCACTTACGTCGTGACAAGAGCCAATGGGGTGCCATCCTAGGCAACGGTCGCCCTGAGATAACCAATCCGCGTTCCGGGGCGCGAAAGGGCCTAGAACACGGGGTTGCCGCAGCGTTGCCGGACAAGGCTGCGCATAAGTGTCACTAAAAGTCGAAATCGTATTCGGACAATTGCCTGCTCAGACGGCGTTCGTCCAAGAGGTTATCGATGATGCGGCGCTTGGTCAGGTTGGTCTTGGCAACCTCTACCGGTGCTTCCGCATCATCGGCGTCTTCAGCCACAAAATCTTCGTCGAGCTCAAGTTCTTCTTTATCAGTGCTCATCAGTTCCGCTCCAGGCTACAAGGGCCATTTGCGCACCTTATAGCGGCAAAACCTGGGCGGGTAAAAAAGTTTTTTTCAATCGATTCATTGAGGGACTGAATAGCGGCTCAATCGTCGGAGGTTTTCTGTTTGTATTCACACAGGTCTTCGATGCGGCAGCTGCCACAACGCGGCTTGCGCGCCTGGCAGACGTAACGGCCATGCAGGATCAGCCAGTGGTGTGAATCGAGGAGAAATTGCTTGGGCACAAACTTCATCAGTTTGTTTTCTACTTCCACAACATTCTTGCCGGGCGCTATACCGGTGCGGTTGCTGACGCGAAAGATATGCGTGTCCACCGCCATGGCCAGCTGGCGAAATGCGGTGTTGAGCACCACGTTAGCGGTCTTGCGGCCCACCCCCGGCAAGGCTTCCAGCTCCTCGCGGGTTTCTGGCACTTGGCTGTTATGGCGCTCAATCAGCAAACGGCAGGTTTCAATCACGTTTTTGGCTTTGCTGTTGTACAGGCCGATGGTCTTGATGTATTCGCTCAGGCCGGCCACGCCTAGGGCATAGATGGCTTCTGGCGTGTTGGCCACGGGGTAGAGTTTGGCAGTGGCTTTGTTGACGCTGACGTCAGTGGCTTGAGCCGAGAGCGTCACCGCAATCAGCAACTCGAAGGGGGTACTGTAAGCCAGTTCGGTTTTCGGCTCGGGGTTGTCTTCATGCAGGCGGCGGAAGATTTCCAGACGCTTGGCAGCGTTCACTCGATCACTCCGGTCACGCGCACGCGGCGGCTCTGTGCAGGTGTAGCCACGTGCTGGGCCTTGGCCCGTTCAGCCAACACCTCGTCCACGCGGTTTTTGCAGGCAATCAACAAGCCCAACACGATAAACGCGCCTGGCGGCAGGATGGCCAGCAGAAAGCCTTTGTATTCGGGGATCAGCGTGAGCTGCCAGTTGGCGGCGATGGGGCCGAACAGCAGATGCATATTGGCAAACACCGCACCGGTGCCGAGCAGCTCGCGCAACGCGCCGATCATCACCAGCACGGCACCAAAGCCCAAGCCCATCATCAAGCCGTCGTAGGCTGCGCGCGCCGGATCGGTTTTCGCCGCGAAGCCATCGGCGCGGCCGAGGATCACGCAGTTGGTGGTAATCAGTGGGATAAAAATCCCGAGTATCTGGTACAGCTCGTAGGTGAAGGCCTGCATCAGCAGCTCGATGCAGGTGGTCAGTGCGGCAATGATCATCACAAAGGCCGGTAAGCGCACAGCGGTGTTGACCACGCCGCGCACCAAGGAAACCGCAGCGCCGGAGCAGATCAATACCACGGCGCTGGCCAGTGACAAACCCAGCGCATTGACCGCCGAGTTGCTCACCCCCAGCAGTGGGCAGAGGCCGAGCAATTGCACCAGGGCCGGGTTGTTTTTCCACAGCCCGTTGACTGTGATTTCGCGGTAGCTGGGACTAGCCATTGGACTTCACCTGGGCTGCGAACAGCTGTTGCTTGTGGGCGTCGAAATACTGCAGGGCTTTGTGTACCGCCTTGACCACTGCGCGCGGGGTGATGGTCGCGCCGGCAAACTGGTCGAACTCACCGCGATCCTTCTTCACCGCCCAGCCGTCGCCGCTGGGCGCAGCCAGCGATTTACCTTCGAAGCTGCGAATCCAGGCGCTCTTGGCCAGTTCGATCTTGTCGCCCAGGCCGGGAGTTTCTCGATGGTTAAGCACGCGTACGCCGGCCAGACGGCCATCGGCTTGAATGCCGATCAGCAACTGGATCGCACCGCTGTAACCGTCTGGCGCAGTGGCGCGCAGAATAATGGCGCTGGGCTTGCCGTCTTTCAGGGCGATATAGGCGGCTTGTGGCGATTTGCTGCCCAGCAGCGGGTCGTGCAACTCGATGCTGTTATCCAGCAAATGATTGTCGTAGCTGCCCCGTGGCAGGATTTCGCTGAGGGCGCGCACTTGAGCGTCACGCTCGGCGGTGGCAATACGTTCGGCGGTGACGTGATGCAGGGTGGCCACCAAACCTACGGTAGCAATGGCGAACAGGCCCAGTACCAGGCTGTTCTTCAGCATCGAGCGGCTAATTTCAGGCAGGGCCACGGTCACTCTCCCAACTTGAAGCCGCGAGTCGGCTTACGGTGGCCGTAAGTCCGCGGGCGCGTGTAGTAGTCGATGGTGGGGGCGGCGAGGTTCATCAGCAGCACGGCGAAGGCAACCGCATCTGGGTAGCCGCCCCAGGCGCGAATTACATAGACGAGCACACCGACGCCGATTCCGAAAATAAGGCGGCCAAGGTTGCTGGTGGCACCGCTAACGGGGTCGGTGACGATAAAAAAGGCCCCCAGCATGGTTGCACCGGTGAGCAGGTGAAACAGTGGCGAACCGTGCGAATCCGAGCCCGAGCCATTCCAGAACACCAGGCTCATCACCGCCAGGGCGGCGAGCATGCCGACGGGGGCATGCCAGGTGAATAAGCGTTTATGCAGCAGGTACAGACCGCCGGCAAGGAAGGCCAGGTTGACCGCTTCACTGCCTGCGCCGCCAAAACGGCCGAATGCCGGGCTCTGCGCCCATAGCTCGTCGATGGTCAGGCTTTTGTTGATCTTCAATGCGTCCAATGCAGTGGCCTGGGCCCAGCCGTCCGGCAGATGGGCGATGCCGAGAATCTGCTGTAAGCCTTCGAGCATTCCCACGCTGTGTGACGCTGGCCAGGAGGTCATCTCCACTGGGAAGGACACCAGTACCACTACATAGCCGAGCATGGCCGGGTTGAAAGGGTTCTGGCCAAGACCACCATACAATTGCTTGCCCAATATCACGGCAAAACCAGTGGCCACCAGGGTTAGCCACCACGGTGAGTAAGGCGGCAACGCCAGGGCCAGCAGCACGGCGGTGACCAGTACGCTGTAATCCTTGAGGAAGAAAACCACTGGGCGTTTGCGCAGCGCCAGGATGGCGGCCTCGAAACCCAGGGCGCATGCGCTGGCCCACAGCAGGTTGATCAAAGTGCCGATACCAAACAGCCAGGTCATGGCCAAAATGCCCGGTACAGCCGCCAGCAGCACGTGCAGCATCACTTGCTGAGTGCGGTTGTTGCCCTTGGCATGGGGCGAGGTGATGCGGGGCAGGACCATTGACGCTCCGGTTGAACAGTCTGTTGTAGGGCAGGTTAGGCGCTGTGCGACTTAACCCGCCGGCTGGTCGTTAAAACCAGTGGTTATGGCAGCCACGCTGCCTTCGCTGGGTTACGCCTGCGGCTAACCCAGCCTACGAATCTATGCGCTCTGGTGCTCCGCCAGTTGCTGTTCGGCATCGGCCAAGCGTTGGCGGGCCGCTGTCAGTGCATCCGCTGCGCTGCTGTCGTCACGCTCCAGCTTGCGCAGGTCGGCGCGGGCGAAGGCGACTTCGGTTTTCAGTGCGCGGGTGGCCTCGTCAATCGGCTTTTTGTCTGTGCGTACCAGTTCCGACGCAGGCTTGTTGGACGCAGCCTCGGCGTCATGCAGGGCTTGCTCGGCCTGGGCCAATGCTGCGCGCAACGCGTTGAGTGTCGCCTCGTCGCTTTCGGCTTTTTCGGCTTTCTTCAGTTCTGCACGTTTCATGGCCAATTCGATTTTGGCTTTTTTCAGCGGATCGACGGCGCTGGCTTCTGTGGGTTTAGCGGGGGCGAATGGGGCTTCGGCTTGCAAACTGGCGAGCAGCTTTTCTGCGGCTTCTAGCTGAGTGCGCAGTTGCTGCAGCTCGGCCTGCTGCTCGCTGGTGGGTTCTTCAAACTTTTCCAGCTTGCGCAGTTGCGCACGGAGCATGGCGGCGTCGATTTTGGTTTTCTTCAATGCGCCATCGTCCGCAGCGGGTGCGGCGGCAGCCACCGGTGTTGGCGGGTTGGCGGCCATGGCGGCGTCCAGTGCTTGCTGCGCGGTTACTGCGGCGCTGCGCAACTCGTCAACCTGGGCTTGCAGCTCAGGCGTGGCATGCGCGGCCAGCTGCTTTTCGGCTTTTCTCAGGGCGACTTGGGCCATGCTGGCTTCGATCTTGAGCTTCTTCTGCTCATCAGTTGGGCCTGCAGGTTTCGCGGCGGCTGCCGCGTCGCCGGACTCAGCGGCTGCAGCCTGGGCGGCCTTGGCTGCGGCGGCTTTGGCGGCGCGAACCTGGCGATCGGCTTCCTTCTGCTCTTCGGCGCGGCGCAGGCGCTCCTGACGCAGTTCGAAACGCTGCTTGGATTGTTCGGCCTTAAGCTGTTTCTGCTCCAGGTCGCGAATCTCGCCCTTGGCCGCGCGGTAGTACTGCACCAGTGGAATGCTGGAAGGGCAGACATAAGCGCAGGCGCCGCATTCAATGCAGTCAAACAGATTGTGCGCTTTAAGCTGCTCGTGCTCCTGGCCGATGGCGAAGAAGTGCAGCTGCTGCGGCAACAGGCTGGCAGGGCAGGCTTCGGCGCACTCACCGCAACGAATGCACGGCATGGCAGGCGGCGGCGCGGGTAGTTCGGCGTCGGTAGCGGCCAATAGGCAGTTGGTGGTTTTGATCAGCGGCACGGCGAAATCGGGCAGGGTAAAGCCCATCATCGGGCCGCCCATGATCAGGCGGTTGAGTTTGCCTTGATCCAGGCCAGCAAACGCCAGTAGCTCGCTCACGGGTGTGCCCAGCAACACCTCGACGTTCATCGGCTGCGCCAGCGCTTCGCCGGTGAGGGTGGTGATGCGCGAGATCAGCGGCTTACCGTGGACCACGGCGTCGTGAATCGCCACGCAGGTACCGACGTTCTGGCAGAGCATGCCGATATCAGCCGGTAAGCCGCCGGAGGGTACTTCCACGCCGGTGAGAATCTGGATCAGCTGTTTCTCGCCGCCTGAGGGGTATTTGGTCGGGAACACTTTGAGCTGATAGCGGTGCCCATCGAGTGCGGCGCGCACGGCAGCGACGGCTTCGGGTTTGTTGTCTTCGATGCCGATCAGCACGTCTTGTGGCTGAATCAGCTGCACCAGGATGTCGATACCCGAGATCAGCGCGCTCGCACGCTCGCGCATTAATACGTCATCGGCGGTGATATAGGGCTCGCACTCGGTGCCGTTGATGATCAGGGTGTGGATTTTTTGCGTCGGCCGCGCGTTGAGTTTGACCGCTGTGGGAAAGCCTGCCCCGCCCATACCGCTGATGCCGGCCTGGCGAATCAGCTCAGCCAGGAGACTGTTGTCGAGGTGCTGATAGTCCGGGCAAGGCGTGAGTGCGCACCACTCGTCTAAGCCGTCGCTGTCGATGACGATAGCGGGGGCGAGCATGCCGGATACATGGGGGTAAGGCTGTGGGCCGATAAAACTCACGGTACCGGAGGTCGGTGCGTGCAGCGGCACGCTGACAAAACCATTGGCCGCGGCGATCAATTGGCCTTTCAGTACGCGCTCACCCACGGTCACTACCGGCTCGGCCGGTGCGCCAATGTGTTGATTGAGCGGCAGGGTCAACTGTTTGGGCAGTAGTGCTGGCTGAATCGGCGTGCGGTTGGACAGCGCTTTGCATTCGGCGGGGTGAATGCCGCCCGGGATGTTCCAGATTTTCAAAGCGTCAGCATGGTTCAGGTCGCTCATGCGGCTTGCCCCCGGTCGCTGGCAATCAGTTGGCCAGGTGCCAGGGGTTTTTCCCACTTCCAGCTTTGTACCGTACTACCGACCTCAAGCATGTCGATGCAGTCCACTGGGCAGGGCTCTACGCACAGGTCGCAGCCGGTGCATTCGCTGACGATTACCGTGTGCATCTGCTTGGCCGCGCCGACGATGGCGTCCACTGGGCAGGCCTGGATGCATTTGGTGCAGCCGATGCATTCGGCTTCGCGAATGTAGGCAACCATCTGCGGCTTCTCGCCTTCCACAGCGTCCAGCGGTTCGGCTTCTACATCGAGCAAATCAGCCAGCGCTTGAATGGTCGACTCACCGCCAGGCGGGCACTTGTTGATCTTGTCGCCGCCGGCAATCGCTTCGGCGTAGGGCTTGCAGCCGGGGTAGCCGCATTGGCCGCATTGGGTTTGCGGCAGCAGGGCGTTGATCTGTTCGGCAATCGGGTTGCCTTCGACCTTGAAACGTATGGCCGCGAAACCGAGGATGGCGCCGGCTACCAGGCACAGGGCGAGCAGCGCGAGAACAGCGATCAGCACCAGGCTCATAGCTTGATCAGCCCGCTAAAGCCCATAAACGCCAGGGACATCAGCCCGGCGGTGATCATGCCGATGGCAGCACCCTGGAAGGACTTGGGTACGTCAGCGATGGCAATGCGTTCACGCATGGCGGCGAACAGCACCAGTACTAGCGAGAAACCCAGGCCGGCGGCAAAGCCGGTGGCGGTGGCGGTAATAAAAGTGAACTCGGCCTTGTTGGCGTTAAGCAGGGCCACACCAAGCACGATGCAGTTGGTGGTAATCAGCGGCAGGAAGATACCCAGTACGCGATAGAGCAGCGGGCTGGTCTTGTTGACCACCATTTCGGTGAACTGCACCACCACGGCAATCACCAGAATAAAGCTGATGGTGCGCAGGTATTCGATATCCAGCGGCTTGAGCACGTACTGCTGCACCAGGTAGCTGCACATGGCGGCCAGGGTCAGCACGAAGGTGGTGGCCAGCGACAGGCCAATGGCCGTTTCGATTTTCTTCGAAACGCCCATAAACGGGCATAGGCCAAGAAACTGGACCAACACGAAGTTGTTAACCAGGATGGCGCTGACCATGATCAAGGCGAGTTCGGTCATTGCAGGTTCCGTTAATGGACGGGCAAAGGCCGCAGGAAAAGGGTGCTTATTATCGGTAAGCCGATGCGGCCATACAAGCCGGATCAGCGTTCCTGAGGTGTTGGCATAAGGCTAGCGCAGCCAGAGCGCCTGGCTGCGCTGATCCTTCGTAGCGGTTTACTTAACCCGCTGGCCCGGTTTGGCACCACTGTCGGGGCTAAGCAGGTAGATTTCTTCGCCGCCAGGGCCTGCCGCCAACACCATGCCCTCGCTGATGCCGAACTTCATCTTGCGCGCCGCCAGGTTGGCCACGTACAGGGTCAGGCGGCCTTCCAGCTTGCTTGGGTCCGGGTAGGCGCTCTTGATGCCGCTGAACACGTTGCGCTTGGCGTCGCCGATATCCAGGGTCAGGCGCAGCAGTTTGTCGGCCCCTTCAACGAATTCGCATTTCTCGATCAGGGCGATGCGCAGGTCAACCGCTGCAAAGGCGTCGAAAGCGATCTCGCTGGCCAGTGGATCTTTAACCAGCTCGCCATTGCCTTGAGCGGCAGGTGCCGCTTCGCTGGCCGCTAGGTCTTCTTTGGACGCTTCGATCATGGCCTCGATTTTCGCTGGTTCGATACGGGTGAGCAGGGCGTTGAACGGGTTGAGCTGATGGTCGGCCAGCAGGTACTTATGATCGTCCCAGGTCAGGGGCGCGACATTGAGGAAGGCTTCGGCGTCTTTGGCCAGCTGCGGCAGGACAGGCTTCAAGAAAATCACCAGCTGGCGGAACAGGTTCACGCCCAGTGCGCAGATGGCCTGTACCTCAGCTTCTTTGCCTGGCTGCTTATTCAGCGACCACGGTGCTTTGTCAGCGATCCAGGCGTTGGCACGATCGGCCAGTGCCATGATTTCGCGCATGGCGCGGGCAAAGTCACGGCTCTCATAGGCTTCGGCGATAGCCGGTGTGGCCGCATCAAAGGCTTCGGTCAGCTCGGGTGCAATGTTGCCAGCCAGCAGCAGACCATTGTTGCCTTTGTGGATAAAGCCGGCGCAGCGGCTGGCGATATTGACCACCTTACCGACCAGGTCTGAGTTGACCTTCTGCACGAAGTCTTCCAGGTTCAGATCAAGGTCGTCCACGCCACGGCCCAGCTTGGCTGCGTAGTAATAGCGCAGGTATTCGGGGTTGAGGTGGTCCAGGTAGGTACGCGCCTTGATAAAGGTGCCGCGCGACTTGGACATCTTCTGGCCGTTAACCGTCAGGTAACCGTGCACGCACACTGCGGTTGGCTTGCGGTAGCCCGCGCCTTCGAGCATGGCGGGCCAGAACAGGGCGTGGAAATTGACGATGTCTTTACCAATAAAGTGGTACAGCTCGGCGCTCGACTCTTTGCCCCAGAACGCATCGAAATCCAGTTCGGGCGTACGCGCGCAGAGGTTTTTGAAGCTGGCCATGTAGCCGATCGGTGCATCCAGCCAAACGTAGAAGTATTTGCCTGGCTCGTCGGGTATTTCAAAACCGAAATAAGGCGCATCGCGGCTGATGTCCCATTCTTGCAGGCCGGAATCTAACCACTCGGCGATTTTGTTGGCGACCGCGTCTTGCAGTGCACCGCCACGCGTCCAGCTTTTCAGCATGGCGTCGAAGTCGGGCAGCTTAAAGAAGAAGTGCTTGGAATCACGCAGCTCAGGTACAGCACCGGAGATCGCCGAGCGTGGGTTCTTCAGCTCGGTGGGCTCGTAGGTAGCGCCGCACTTCTCACAGTTGTCGCCGTACTGGTCTTCGGCTGCGCATTTCGGGCAAGTGCCTTTGATGAAACGGTCAGCGAGGAACATGCCTTTTTCGGGATCGAAATATTGGGTCACCGAGCGGGTGGCGATATGCCCGGCATCACGCAGCTTCAGGTAGATGGCCGCAGACAGTTCGCGGTTTTCATCCGAATGGGTCGAATGATAGTTATCGAAGTTCACCCCGAAGTCGGCAAAGTCGGCGGTGTGTTCAGCCTGCACATTGGCAATCAGCTGTTCGGGGGTAATGCCTTCTTTTTCCGCGCGCAGCATGATCGCCGAGCCATGCGCATCGTCGGCGCAGACGTAGATGGCTTGGTTGCCACGCAGTTTCTGGAAGCGCACCCACATGTCGGTCTGGATGTATTCGAGCATATGGCCAAGGTGGATCGAACCATTGGCATAGGGCAGGGCGCTGGTAACAAGAATCTTGCGGGCTTCGCTCATGGGAATCGGCTGCACTGGTAACTCAGGGAAGCCGGCAACTATATAGCGCCAGCGGATATTTTTCATCCTTGCGCCAGTAACCCTTAGGCGGCTTTAAGTGCTGCGAAGGTCGATCAGGAGCCGTCGCGCTGATTCAACTGCCGCCCTGAGGTAACATGCTTGCCTGCTTTACTCAGCCTTTCGGAGCTTTCCATGAGTGTCGTTACCCGCGCAGCGGTCGAAGCCGCCTTGTCCCAATACACTGATCCGCATCTAAATCAGGACCCGGTCAGCGCCGGTTGCGTGCGTGAGGTGGATATTCAAGGTGGCCAGGTCACAGTGCGTTTGCAGCTGGGTTACGCCGCGGGGCTGTTTAAAACCGGTTGGGCGCAGATGCTGCAGATGGCGCTGGAGAACCTTGAGGGCGTTGAGCGTGCTCAGGTGCAGGTCGACTGTGTGATCGAGGCGCACAAGGCGCAGGAACAGATCCCGGCCTTGGCCAATGTGAAAAATGTGATTGCGGTGGCCTCGGGCAAGGGTGGTGTGGGTAAATCTACCACCGCGGCCAACCTGGCGCTGGCGCTGGCGCGCGAGGGGGCCAAGGTCGGCATTCTCGATGCTGATATCTACGGGCCGAGCCAGGGCATTATGTTTGGCATCCCTGATGGTACGCGGCCAGAGGTGAAGGATCAGAAGTGGTTTGTGCCGCTCAAGGCCCATGGTGTGGAAGTGATGTCCATGGCCTTTCTCACCGATGAGAATACGCCTGTGGTGTGGCGCGGGCCGATGGTTTCCGGTGCGCTGCTGCAGCTGATTACCCAGACCGCCTGGGATGACCTGGATTACCTGGTGGTGGACATGCCGCCGGGTACGGGTGATATCCAGCTGACGCTGGCGCAGAAGGTGCCAGTGGCCGGTGCGGTAATCGTTACCACGCCGCAGGATCTGGCTCTGTTGGATGCCAGAAAAGGCGTGGAGATGTTCCGCAAGGTCAATATCCCGGTGCTGGGGGTGGTGGAAAATATGGCTGTGCACATCTGCTCGAATTGCGGTCATGCCGAGCATCTGTTCGGCGAGGGCGGTGGCGAGAAACTGGCGGCGCAGTTTGGTGTTGATCTGCTGGCCTCATTGCCGCTGTCGATGGCCATTCGTATGCAGTCAGACGGCGGCAAGCCGACTACCATTGCTGATCCAGAAAGCCAGATTGCGATGATTTACCAAGAGACTGCACGCACTGTAGGCGCACGAATTGCTCAAGGTGCAGCTCATCAGGCCATGCCGAATATCGAAATCAGCGAAGACTGAATGACCAAGGGCGCATGTAAATGCGCCCTTGGTGTGCCAATAAAATCAGCGCCCACAAAAAAGCCCCGCACTTGGCGGGGCTTTTTATCAAGCGGGTTAGTGCAGGTTATACAACCTGAACTTCCTCAGCTTGCATGCCTTTCTGACCGCGGGTAGCGACGAAAGTCACTGCCTGGCCTTCTTTCAGGCTCTTGAAGCCATCGCTCTGGATAGCTTTGAAGTGTACGAACAGGTCGTCACCAGACTGAGGAGTGATAAAGCCGTAGCCTTTCTCATCGTTGAACCACTTAACGGTGCCATTTTGACGATTCGACATGTTATGTCTCCTAACAAATTTATTAACAGCCCTGGAAAAGCCCAGGCCGGGACTGAGTGCAACGAGTACTAGGAGTCGGACGATGTTTGGATCGAAATCTAGGCATCATGTAGCGATTCGCGGTGACACATGCAGACAGTGGGCGACACATTACTTGATTTTCGCGCTAAGCGCGAATGCTCTGTGCATCTTTATGTTATTTACCGACAGCTCGCAGGTTTGCCGGTTTGTGCCCGCTACGCGTGTAAGAGCCTTTGAACCCTGTGGCCTGCACCGGTAAGATGCGCTCACTTTTTCATCGTCTCGTCTACTCAGCAGGAAACCCGCCATGAGCATCAAATCGGATAAGTGGATTCGCCGCATGGCCCAAGAGCACGGCATGATCGAGCCTTTCGTTGAGCGCCAGGTGCGCACCGAAGGCGCAGAGCGACTGATCTCTTACGGTGTCTCCAGCTATGGCTACGACGTGCGCTGTGCTGATGAATTTAAGGTCTTCACCAATATCCACTCGGTCACCGTCGACCCGAAGAACTTCGATGAGAAGAGCTTTGTGGATGTCAAAGGCCCGGTCTGCATTATTCCGCCGAACTCCTTCGCCCTGGCGCGCACCGTGGAATTTTTCCGTATTCCTCGTGATGTGTTGACCATCTGTCTGGGTAAAAGCACCTACGCGCGCTGCGGCATCATCGTTAACGTCACCCCGCTGGAGCCTGAGTGGGAAGGTCATGTGACCCTGGAGTTTTCCAACACCACCACCTTGCCGGCGAAGATTTATGCCAATGAAGGCGTGGCGCAGATGTTGTTCCTGCAGTCTGATGAGGCCTGTGAAGTGTCCTACAAGGATCGCGGCGGCAAGTATCAGGGGCAGCTGGGTGTGACTCTGCCAAGGGCCTGATCACCGCCAGACCGAAAAAGCCGAGCTATGCTCGGCTTTTTCGTTTCTCACAATAGCGGCTCAGGCAGTTTGCATGGCCCCGCTTGTGTTGCCATGCGCGGCTGGCTCAAGGGGCTATTTGTCTGAGGTGACGATTAGGCGTCGAAACACCGGCCTGCGCAGCCACCTGGGGTGGCTGCGAAATAACAAATGCAGGTGTTTATTCGCCCGTCGGCGAGACGGGTACGGGATTGGATGTCGGCGTGTCGATCCATTGCCAGAACAACTTGTAGCCTACGGCCAGCAGCACCGGGCCGATGAACAGGCCGATGATGCCGCCACTGACCATGCCGCCCAGCGCGCCTATCAGTACCACTGGCATCGGCACATCCACGCCGCGGCCAAGCAGCATGGGCTTGAGTACGTTATCAGCTAGGCCGGCGACGAAGGTGTAGAGGGCAAAGATGATACTGGCCATGGAGGCGCCTTCAGTGAAGAAAACAAAGGCGATGACCGGCAGGGTAATCAACGTAGCCGGCAGTTGCATGATCCCCAGGAGCAAGATTGCGATGGCTAGCAAGCCGGCTCCGGGAATCCCCATGACGACGAACCCAACACCGATCAGCAGCATCTGGATAAAAGCGATGCCGATCACGCCTTGGGCCACCGCGCGAATGGTGGCGGTGCACAGGTCAATCAGTTTATCGCTACGCTGCGGATCGAAAACCCGCGCCGCAATACGCTTGGCGCTGCGGTGCCCCGTCTCGCCGTAGGCCATGATGATGCCCGCCGTCATCAGTGCAGCAATGAACACCAGCATGCCAACGCCTATTCCAGCGATCTTACTCAGCAGCCCCAGGGTGACGTATTTGAGCTGTGGCGCCAGGTGCTGAAGAACGCCCGTCAGGTTGGTGGCAGCCTGCGCCCAAGCGTCATGCAGTGGCTGGCCAATCAATGGCCACTGAGAAACTGCGTCGGGTAATGGGGGGATGCGTACGGCGCCTGATTTCACGCTGGTTATGACAGTCTCCACCGATTCAGTCAGTGAGGTGCCCAGTAGATAAATGGGGATCATCAGGATGGCAATAGTCAAGACCACGATCAGCGTGGCGGCGCGGCTATCGCTGCGGCCCAGGTGTATTTTGAGCAGGTTGTGCAGCGGATAAAGGGTGACGGCGAGTATCAGCGACCAGATCATCAGGCTGAGGAACGGGCTGAACACTTCGAAACACGCCACGATCAACGCGGCGACCAGGCCCGCACGGATTAGGGTATCAAGCAGCGTGCGAGTGGATATCTGTTCCGCAGTGGGTGGCGGCGTCATGCGGTTTTCCTGTGTGGGGTGGTGATATCAGGCCGGCCCAAGCACCAGGCACGCTCGTTGAAAAGCCTAGCCTGTGCGTGGGCTGCAACTCGCGGCATGGATATCGATACGTGGTAAGCCGAGCGTTGTTGTCAGGGTGCCAGCGGTAGCTCGCGTTTATGTCGGGTGGCATCAAAGGCGCGCACGATAATGGTATAGGCCTCTTCACGTACTGCCAGGCCGTGCAGGAAGGCATCAATTTCGCTGTAGCTGACGCCGTGAGCCTCTTCGTCCGGCTTGCCGGGGCGCAGTTCTTCCAGGTCGGCAGTGGGCACCTTGAATACCAGGCTTTCTGGGGCTCCTAAGTAATTGGCGATGGCGCGTACTTGGCCCTTGACCAGGCCGGACAGCGGGGCGAGATCGCAGGCGCCATCACCGAACTTGGTGAAAAAGCCCATTACCGCTTCTGCCGCGTGGTCGGTGCCGATCACCAGGCCGTTGTTGGCGTTAGCGATGGCGAACTGGGCGACCATGCGAATACGCGCCTTGATATTGCCGGTGACGAAGTCGCGACGGGTATCGCTGAGCTTCTGCAGATGAGTCACTTGCTCGCCGAGGCCCGTCACGCTGCCTGCGATATTCACCGTATCTTCTTCATCGGCACGAATAAATTTCAGCGAATCCTGCGCGTCTTGTTCGTCGTGCTGAGTGCCGTGAGGCAGGCGCACGGCGATAAAGCGATAAGCGTTATCGCCGGTGTCTCTGCGCAATTCTTCCACTGATAACTGGGCCAGGCGGCCTGCGGTGAGGGAGTCGACGCCGCCACTGATGCCTAGCACAAGCACTTTAAGCCCCGAGTTCTGTAGGCACTGCTTGATAAAAGCCTTGCGTCGTTCAACTTCGGTTACCAAAGCATCGTCGTCAGCAAAGGGGGGCACCACGTCGAGTGCGGCGGCAATTTCGGCTTGGCGGTTGCTCATTTCAACGTCCTCACAGGGAGCAGAACACAAGGCTTATGCGGGCGCTGGGCAGAAATACCCGGCGATCCGGCATCAAGCGTTAGCACAAGGCACAAAGCTTACGTTGAACTGCCTGCAAAGTGCACGCTAGAGCTGCATGCGCAGGCTACGAAAGGCGCGGTACGTAGACACAAAGAACGTACAAGGTCATTTCGCAGCAGGCTATGCACTGGCAGTTGGTCGCTGTGGTGAGCTAAATCGCAGGCAAAAGAAAGGGCGCTATAAAGCGCCCTAAAGTGATGATCTATGGAGTAAGTCCACTTACTCAGAGCAGTGGGTTAAGCATTGGTTCAGCGTCTGCCGACGAACGGTCGCTTAGCGTTTACTTATCTGGCATTAGCAGCAGGCGTTTGCTGCCGTAGGCTTTGTCGAGGTTTCGCGACTGGAAGGGGAATGTCATGTACTGCCCCTTGAGCCAGGCATCGATACCGTCTGCGTAGTGCTTGCTGGCGGGATTGCCAGACTGCCCTGAGCTGTTGAGGCCAATCAGCGGTTCCTCGCGGCCGAAATCGACGACGATGCGCATGGCGGGAATCAGCCAGGTATCGAAGTCCTGCCCCCATTGATAAGCAGCTACGTTGAGCGTGCCGTGGTCGCCGCCGGCTGGGTAGGGGCCGCGGTCAAGGTAGCCCTTGATGGCATTGATACTGGTGCGCTGGCTGGGGCTCATATATTGCGCCAGCTGGCTGGTCTCGGTGGTCCAGTTATAAGTGTGCAGCTTGCCCCACTGCCAGGCGCTGCGCTCGCTGCCCAGCTTGCTTTCCAGAAGCGTGATGGCGCCGGCGAGGCTGCGCGCGAGGATGGCGGGTTTGTCTTCACGCTGCGCGGTGCGGCGGTCATTCCAGAATGGACTGTCATCACGGCCTAGCAAATGATCCGCTTGAGCGGAATAAGAGCTGTTGGCGGTTTCTACAAGAGCCTTCCAGGCGGGCGTGCTGTCCGGGCCGAGTTCGTCGAGGAAGGTCTCGCGCGCACTCTGATAGAGAAAGGCGCTGTAAAGGGCTGCGTCGGTGGAGGTGGCGGCCATTTTGCCGTCGAATTTCATCAGTCGGCTGTAGGTTTCGCGTGCCTTGATGCCTTCGGCTGTTGGTAGTGCATCGATGGCCGCTTTCAGGGGGGCAGCCATGCCGGGTGCGCTGAACATGCTCTGCAGCTTGGCGACGAAGGGCGAGGTTTGGTCGTACTGCATCGCAATCATGCTCTGGCTATCATGCTTGCCAGTAGCGGCCAGTTCGGCAATGCGCTCGGCACGCTCGGGGTAGAACCAGGAGTTGGACAGCTGCATGCCATAGCCGCGCGGTACGGTGCGGTGGTTGGCGGTACCCAGCCAGCCTTGCGGCGGATCCTGGTCGTAGGGGTGCAGCATTGGGTCGGCGAAGCCGTCCCACTCGTACTGGCTGTCCCAGCCGGGTGAGGGCATCAACCCCAGGCCCGCACGGCGATTAGGGAAGCGCCCGGTGACTTGCCAGCCGATATGCTGCGCATCGGCGAACACAATATTCAGCGGCATGGCGCGCACCTCGCGCGTGGCCTCGAAGGCTTGTTCGACCGATTGGGCGCGGGACAGGTTGAAGAAGGCATCCAGGGTCTGGTCTGCTTCGAACTGTGTGGTTTTCAGTGCCAGGCCGAAACCGCTGCCAATCTGCAGTGGTTGTAGCATGTGCTTACGCTCACCCAGCACTGAGTTCAACAATGGGCCGTGGCGGGTTTCGTAGAGGGTTTCGCGGATTGGCCGCTGACCCTTGATAAAGAAGGTTTCCTGGCGCTCTTGGGCGTTGAGCCATTTGCCGTCGGCCAGGTACTGCAGGCGATTGCCTTGGCGCCTGGTCTTCTCCAGAAACAGGTCTTGGTTATCACCCATGACCATGGTCATGCCCCAGCCGAGCTTGCCATTGAACCCCGCGACAATAGCCGGCACGCCGGCAATGGACACGCCGGCTGCCTGGTATTTCGGCGAGCGGATCTGCACGAAATTCCACACCGACGGCATCGACAACGGGAGGTGGGTGTCGTTCGCCAGCAGGCTTTTGCCGCTGCGCGTGCGCTGGGGGGCGAAGGCCCAGTTATTGGACGCCGCCACGCCGAGCATGTGGGCGTCGGCAAATTGGCTGACGGCCGCGCTGACCTCGCTCAAACCGGCCAGTTGGCCGTTCAGGTCGAGCCCGCTGAGCTTGGCGGCTTCTTCGAGTGGCAGTGGCTCGTCGGGGTAGGTTGGCAACAGCCAGGCGAGTTGTTCGCTGCCAACCTTCTGCGCCAGCACCAGGGATGCGATTTCCTCTTGCAGATTCACCGCCAAACCAAAATTAAGTAGGCAGAATACCAGCGCCGAGTCTTCGGCTTTCCAGTACGCAGGGCGATAGCCGGACTCGGCCAGGTCCATCGGCAGTTTGTCGCGGTAACGGAATAGGTAAGCGTTAACCCCACGTGCGTAAACTTCGAAGAAGCGTTTGATCCGCGGTGAGGCGTTGCTATAGAGCACCTCGGCGCTTTTTTTCAGGTTGACCGCGCGCATGAAGCGGTCCATTTCCAACACGCCGGGGCCGGCCATTTCGGCCAGACGCCCCTCGGCCATCAAGCGCAAGCCGACCATCTGGCTCAGGCGGTCACTGGCATGCACATAGCCCAGCGCAAACAGGGCGTCATGAAAAGTAGTGGTCTCGATCAGTGGCATGCCCAGAGGGTTGCGCCGGATTACCACGCTTTGCGCCAGGCCTTTTACCCGGACGATGCCCTGGTCTGGGGGTACGCTGTCGCTGTAGCGACTGTTCAAGAATGATTGGCAGCCGCTGAGCGCTACGACAGCCGTCAGTATGGCGGCGAGACTGAGGTGGGCCATGGGGCGTAACGCACGCGCTAACATTCAGCAGGCTCCTTGCGGACGATAGAGAGGGTCGAGTTGGGTGTGCGCACTGTATGGCAAGTGCGTGGGTACTAGAGTGGATGTACTACGTTAGCCAGCTGCTATGCGCCTGACAAGGCGCATAGCAGGCAAATCATGCGCTTTGGCGTGCTGCTGGCAGCGCTTCGTCGAGCAGCCAGCGCGCCGCTGCACGGGCTGCCGCCTTGTGCTGCAGTTCCAAGGCACTAAAGTGCTGCTCATGCTGGCGGCGTACACTTTTCTCCAGGGCCTTCCACTCGGCGTGGGTCGGCACTTGGGCGGTTGCCGCAAACAGCTGATGAAAAACCTCACAGCGCGGATCCTGACTGAGGGTGCTGTCGTAGTTATCCAACAACACTTTGATCCGAATCGCCCCCTCGATCAGCGGTAACTGGCCCTCGAGTAAACTGCTGGCGAGGATGCGCAGATCGCCGCCGATGCGCTCGCGCTGTGTGTTGAGCGCCTCGGCTTGTGCTTTTTCCTTGGCCCAAATGCGCCGCCAAAGTTGCAGGGCATACAACCCCAGTGCGGCAATCGTTATGACGCTCAGGGTCAGCGCGAGCAACGTAAGGTTATTCATTGCAGGCTTAGGCGCCGTGGCATTTTTTGAATTTCTTCTGGCTGCCGCAAGGGCAAGGATCGTTGCGACCAACGTCTTTCAGTGCGTTACGTGCCGGTTCTTGGTGGCCATGATTGCAATCCGGGCCATGGACGTGGCCATGCTCATGGTTGTGATCGTGGCTGTGAGAATGGTCGTGGTCATGATTGCAGTCAGGGCCGTGGACGTGTTCTTGCTGGGTCATGCGAATTACTCCGGGATGTAGTCGCCGGGAATTATCTCGCCATTGCGCGACATGTGCACGCTCCGTCCGAACAACCAGCCGGTTTTCACCGCGCCTTGAAGTCGATAAGGGATAGGTTCGTCGGGTTTATCCAGCGCTTTTACGATTTGGCGCAGGTGTCGCCAGAGATTGGTGCGTACCGGAACGTTGAAGCTGTGATGGCCGTAAGCCGGCACGGTGAAGGATGTGCTCGATTCACCCTCCGCCAGCTTTACCTGGTTCAGGTGCACCACGTAGTCCAGCCCACGTATGGGCAGGCTGAAGCTGTTGGGGTTATCGATGCGAAAGCGCAAGGTGAAATGCTGCTCTAGCAGTTTGGCTTTAACCACATCGACTTTGACCAAGCGAACCTCGGGGTCTTTAAAGTCGTCTGATGTCCATGAGGAACAACCACCAAGGCCAAAGACAAGGCCAGAAAACATCAATAGGCTGAGAATTCTTATCGTTTGCGCCTGATAAAACATTGCATACTCCGAATGACGTATCAGTGTAACAAGCAAGTGCTTGGCTGCAACCTGTTGTGACGGTAAAAAAACCTGCGCCATACTGAACAACGAATAGGACAGGAGTATGACCATGGCTCGCTACGAAATTGCCTTCAGTGCGCAGTTGTTGCCAGGTGCCCAGCTGGAGTTGGTGAAGGCTAATCTGGCCAAGCTGTTTCAGGCCGATGAACAACGTTTGGCGTTGCTGTTCTCTGGCAGGCGCATCGTAATTAAAAGCAACTTAGACGCGGCCGGGGCAGAGAAGTACCGTGCAACGTTGGAGCGCGCTGGTGCTTTGGCGCAGGTGACCTGCATTGAGGATGAGGTCGAGGAAATTGAGTTGACCGCTCCGCCTGCGGTGGCTCCAGCCCCAGCTGTGACGGCAGCTTCCACTTCGCCGGCCGCCAACACACCTGCGGCGCGCTTGCAGGTTGCGCCGCGTGATGAATACATGGCTGCGTTTGCTGAAGTGGATGCCCCGGATTTTGGCATTGCGCCGTTGGGGGATGACGTACAGGATGAGCAGCCACAGATGGCGGTCCCGGTGTTGGACTTGTCGCAGTTCAGTCTGGCTCCACCCGGCAGCGACATGGGTGAGGCGAAAAAAGCTCCAGCCGGACCGCCGCCTGATATTTCTCATCTGAAATTACAGGACTAGCCAGTTGCTTGTTGCGCCCTGTGCGGGTTCACGCTCAAACGTCAAAAATAGCCTGCACAGCATTTCTTGAACTTAAGCCCACTGGCACAGGGGCAAGGTTCATTGCGACTAAGCTTCAGCTCGACAGTCGGATCAATGAAATACCAATGCTCGTTATTGCACACGAATGCCGAGCGTTCACGGTGGCTATGCTCACCGGTGTGGTCACGCCAGCGTGCGGTAAAGGTGATATAGGCGTGCTGCGGTTCTCCCTCAATCAGCTGCGCCTGCTCGACTTCAAGCCCAAGCCAGGTACTGCCCAGACTCCAGGCCTGTATGGCATCTTGGTCGAGACCGGCCTGTTGGGCCGGTAGTGTGCTGCGCACCAAATAATCGATCAGTGCCAGTGCATAAGCACTATAGCGTGAGCGCATCAATGCTTCGGCGCTGGGTGCTGGCGTGCCTGTGTGGTAGCGGCCGCAACACAGGGTTAGCAACAGATCGCTGCCGCAGGGGCAGATTTGGCTGCTCATGGGCTTACCACCAGTACTTGCCGTAATTTTCCGGGTTGGCCCAAAATTTGGCATTCAACCAATCGGGTACTTGCTTGTAGTCGAGCAGGTCATATGTAAATAGGTTGAGCGTCTGCTCCTCGCGTTGGAAGGACTCACTGGCTTGAAGAGCCAGGGCAAAGAAATCGGTTTCTTGCCAGTCACAGGCCTGCAGGTCGACCAGTACGGCCATACGGCTGGCATTCAGGTTGCGAATGCCACCGAGTAATTCCAGCCCAGCGCGCTTGGGCAGGTGCTCCAGGCAATCAACGATAAGTGCTAGATCGAAACGCTGCGCGGCCACCTCGCTGGATAGTGTTCCAGCTTCTGCGTGAACGATGTGACAGCTTGGGTGGGCCTGGATAAAGGCATCAATAGCCGGTAGATCGCGGCTTCCGACCACGAGTAAGCGTTTTGGGGTGTAGCGAGCTAGCAGTGCTGCAAGGGCTTGCTGGGGCGTTCGGGGGGATAGTGTTACAGGCATGACGACTCCTCGCTCAAGTGCGCAAAGACTAACGTGCAGCAGCAGTGAGGCCTAGCGTGGATTGTGCTACTAATGTGTTTGCAGATTATCTGGCATATTTAGTTGCTGGCGTCTTTACTTCGTCAGTATCGGGTTTACACCGATTTACCAATAGGAGACGTATATATGAGCATCACCAGGAAAGCATTACCCCTGATTGTCGCGACTAGCTTTTTGACCGGTTGTGCCGGGTTGCAGAAAACGGATTGGCCAACCTGTGCCGCGATTGGCGGTGTGGGCGGTGCTGCTCTGGGCGCTATTGAAAGCTCTACATGGGCCGGTGGCGGCGCTGTAGTGGGTGCCGGTATGGCAGCTGCGTATTGCTGGGTGCATGGCGCCAGCGATGAGCAGGTTGTTATGGTTGAAGAAGTGGTTGAAGAAGTTGTTGTGGCTGAACCAGCCGAAGCGGTACGTGTGGAGCTGGACGTTAAGTTCGACTTCGACAAGGCTCAGGTCAAACCAGAAAGCTATGGTGATATTAAAAACCTGGCTGACTTCCTGACCCAATACCCGCAAACCACCACAGTGGTTGAAGGTCACACTGACTCCGTTGGCGGTGATGCTTACAACCAAACCCTGTCCGAGCGTCGTGCTAATGCGGTGCGTGACGTGCTGGTTAACCAGTACGGCGTAGGCAGTGATCGTGTTAACGCTGTAGGTTATGGCGAATCTCGCCCAGTTGCCGACAACGCTAGCGCTGATGGCCGTGCCGTCAACCGTCGCGTAGAAGCTGAAGTAGAAGCGCGTCCTTGATCGCCTGACTCCAGGCTTTCTGTAGAAAACAAGCCAGGCCCATTAGGGTCTGGCTTGTGCAGCTCGAAGGGTAGGTCTTTACTCCTAAGTTACCGGCAGTAGCCGGCATTACAGGAGATTTCTACCATGAGAGTTAGATCCATGATGGGGATAGCCCCCATTCTCTTGGTCAGCAGTGTTCTTTCAGGTTGCGTCACAACTTCCAGTACGGGAGATGCGCCACTCAACCAAGGGAACTGGCCCCTGTGCAGTGCAATTGGCGGTCTGACCGGTGCAGGTCTGGGCGCAATCGAAAGTTCTACGTGGGCAGCAGGCGGAGCCGTAGCCGGTGCGGTTATTGGTACGCTGATTTGTTATGCCCAGGATGGTGATGAAGACGATGATGGTGTGTTTGATCGTCGTGACCGTTGCCCAGGAACCCCTCCCAATACACCGGTTCAGCATAATGGCTGTCCGATTAAAGAATATGCCAGTGCGCCTGCCGTTGTAGAGCCCATGGAAGTAGTGGACTCAGTTCGGGTAGAGCTGGATGTGAAATTCGACTTCAATAAATCCGATGTAAAAGAAGGCAGTCAGGCGGATATCAAAAGCCTTGCCGACTTTATGAAGCAATACCCACAAACCAGCACCACTGTTGAAGGGCACACCGACGCTATAGGCAGTGATGCCTATAACCAGGGGTTGTCTGAGCGGCGCGCCAATGCGGTGCGTGATGTGCTGGTCAATCAGCATGGTATCGACAGCAGTAGGGTCTCATCTGTTGGCTATGGTGAGTCGCGGCCGGTCGCTGATAATGACAGTGAGTCTGGGCGGGCTATCAATCGCCGTGTTGAAGCGGAGGTCGAGGCGCAGCCATAACTGATGTGACGTGCTGACAGGCCGTTGCGAACCCATGAGCTGGTTCGCAACGGCCTGTCAGCAAGCGAGCCGCTTCATCCAGTAAAAACTGTGAAGGTATTCGTCCTTCATGGTTTTTACTGGTCTTCTGGCAGCACACCCCCAAAGCAGATAAGGTGCAGCGAAATAAAAACTGCTGGGGGCGGGTATGAAGTTATTTCTGACTGTGGGTAAAGTGCTGACGGCATTGTTCTGGGGCGTCGTGCTGGCAAACCTGCTGCAGCCTTTCGCACAACCTTTTACGCTGCTGCTGAATGCGGCGGGCGTCTTCATCCTGCTGGTTCATGCGTTGGAATTATGGCTCTTTGACAAGCGCATTGCGGCGAGCGCCCAACCGGCTCAGACGCGGATTCAAATCCTGCTGTTTGGGGTTTTTCAGCTGCTGGGTATGCCCGCCGAGGGCACTGTGACGGCTCCAGAGCAACCTTTGGAAGCCCTGCAGTTGGAGGCTGAAAATGCGTAATTGGTTAGCCCTTGCCGCGCTCTTTAGCCCTCTCGTATTGGCCGAAGCAGTGATCGAAGTTGAGTCCAACGCGTTTATGCGTCTGCCGAGCAACACCAGTGTGTTGTTGCTTGATCGGCTGGACATTGCCGATCACGGCACGCTCCTGATTCCATCTGGATTGACCGAAATTCGCGTAGCGCAATTACGTTTGGGTCGTGACGCGCGCCTGGCGATTGCACCCAGTGATCAGGAATTACGCCTCGAAGTGGCTGCCGCCGAGATTGCCAGTGGTGCGCAGATCACTGCGCGTGGCGCTCGGGGCAGCTATGAAACCCCCGCCTTGCCGGGTCGCGACCTGAGCGTTCGTTTGCAAGTTGTAACCCTGGAAAGTCTGACATTTGATGTGCGCGGCGGTCACGGCGCGCCGGGTTATACAGGTATTGCCGGTGCAGATGGCAAGCCAGGTGGTTGCACTTGGGGCGAAGCCAGTCGTGGTCATGACGGTTTCGATGGCGGTGACGGCCAGCCTGGCGCTGCAGGTGGGCAGGTGCGCCTAGAAGTACCGCAAGCTGTTTTGGTGGAACAGTTAACCGTGCGCGTGGATGGCGGCAGTGGTGGTCAACCGGGTGCGCCGGGGGCGGGCGGTCAAGGTGGCGTGAGTAAGGGATGCTGGTTGTACAGCACTGACGGCGCACGTGATGGCAAGCCCGGACAGGCAGGCCGTGCGGGCGAATCAGGCCCGGCTGGTGCGTTAAATCTTGTGCAGTTCTGAGTAGTAAGCGCTGCCTTGCGGCAGCGCTTACCTGCGTAGCATTAGAACGAAGGGCGAGCGCCTGCGATTGCGACTACCAGCAAACCCAGTAACAGGTTGATGCCGACCAACCGACGAATACGTCCAAGAACAGCGCCGCCGTTCGGCCAATCCTCTGCAACCACCGCGCGGCGCAATTCGGGTAGCTGCAGTAGCTGAATGCGCAGAAACAGCGCCAGCATGGCGACATACAGCCCGATCATGATGTGCACATAGCGCGGCGCGGCTTCGAAGCCGCTAAAGCGCAGGTGCAACATGCCCACGCCAGTAATCGGCAACACAATCACGGCAGCCCATACCCAGTAGAAAAAACGCGGAAATACGGCCAGCCAGAGTTTCAAGCGGGCAGGTGCTTCCAGTGCGGTGACTGCTGCAGGGCGTAACACCATCCACGCGAAGAACATGCCGCCTACCCAGACCAGGGCGGCGAGCAGGTGCAAGCTGTAGACGAAGGCATAAGGGGTCATGCGGCACTCCTATTGGTTAAGAACCTATTTACGATCTGCTGCGCGTCGGTCCTGCTGCGTTTTTCGCTTGTTTCTGCCTGCATGGCTCTAGCTCGCGAGATCGTAAACAGGTCCTAAGCGGTTCAGCGCTGGATCAATTAGCGCGCTATGATAGCCGTCGATTACAAACACTGAAAATTTATCCAGCCTTTTCGCGTCAAGATCCCATGCTCAGTACTGAACTCAAGTCCCAGATCCAGGGCGCGTATTCCCGTTTCCTCGAAGCCAAGTCGCTCAAGCCGCGTTATGGCCAGCGCTTGATGATTGCTGAAATCGCCAAGGTGCTGGGCGCGATCAGTACCGACGAAGAAGGTCGGCGCGTGGGCGAACCGGCAGTGGTGGCGGTTGAAGCCGGCACCGGTACCGGCAAGACAGTGGCCTATAGCCTGGCTGCGATCCCCACGGCCAAAGCAGCCGGCAAGCGTCTGGTAATCGCTACAGCTACCGTGGCCCTGCAAGAGCAGATCGTGCATAAGGATCTGCCGGATCTGATGCGCAACAGCGGCTTGAACTTCAGCTTCGCACTGGCCAAGGGGCGCGGTCGTTATCTGTGCCTGTCCAAGCTGGATGTCTTGTTGCAGGAAGGTCAAGCGCAAAGCGCCACCGCCCAGTTGTTCGAAGAAGAAGGCTTCAAGATCGATGTGGATGAGCAGAGTCAGAAGCTCTTCACGGTGATGATCGAAAAGCTCGCCGGCAATAAGTGGGACGGCGATCGCGACAGTTGGCCGGAAGAGTTGGAAGACGCGCGCTGGTCGCAATTGACCACCGACCATAGCCAATGCACCAGCCGTCACTGCCCGAATTTTCAGCAATGCGCCTTCTATAAAGCACGCGAAGGCATGGGCAAGGTCGATGTCATCGTCACCAACCATGACATGGTCCTCGCTGACCTGGCCCTGGGTGGCGGCGCGGTGCTGCCGGACCCGCGCGATACCCTGTATGTGTTCGACGAAGGCCATCACCTGCCGGACAAAGCCATCGGCCATTTCGCCCACTTCACCCGACTGCGTTCGACGGCCGATTGGTTGGAGCAGACGGCCAAAAACCTCACCAAACTATTGGCCCAGCACCCGCTGCCCGGCGACTTGGGACGCTTGATTGAGCAAGTGCCAGAGCTGGCGCGTGAGATCAAAACCCAGCAGCAGTTCATGTTCGCCGCCTGCGAACAGGTGGCTGACTTCAAGCCGGGCGAAGACATGCAGGGGCGCGAGCGACCCCGTCATCGCTTTGTTGGCGGCGTGGTGCCGGCGCATTTGATTGAGCTGGGCGTGGAGCTGAAGAAGGGTTTCTCCAAGTTGACCGAGCTGTTCACCGGCGTGGCCGAGCAGCTCAAAGAAGCCATGGATGGTGAGGCCACTGTTGGTATCGCCAGCCATCAGGCCGAAGAATGGTATCCGCTGTTCGGTAGCTTGTTAGCGCGCGCTCAGGGTAGTTGGGAGCTGTGGCTGGCGTTTACCGCTGAAGATCCTGAGGAAAGCCCGCCGATGGCACGCTGGTTGACCCTGGCTGACAGTGGTGCACTGTTCGATATCGAGGTCAACGCCAGTCCAATTCTGGCTGCTGAAACACTGCGGCGTAATCTGTGGAATGTCGCCTATGGCGCGTTAGTGACGTCGGCGACCCTAACCGCACTGGGCACGTTTGATCGCTACCGCATGCGCGCAGGGCTGCCGAAAGTGGCGGTCACCACTGTGGTGCCGAGTCCGTTCCATCATGCCGATGCCGGTGTATTGCGAGTGCCTAACCTGAATGCTGATCCGCGTGATGCTGTTGCGCATACGGCGGCGATTATTCGTGATCTACCTGGTTTGGTTGAAGGTTCGCGCGGCACCCTGGTGCTGTTCTCCTCGCGCAAGCAGATGCAGGATGTGTTTGAGGGGCTGGAGCGCGATTGGCGCAAGCGAGTGTTTATTCAGGGCAACCTGTCCAAGCAGGAAACGCTGAACAAACACAAGGCGCGGGTCGATAGCGGAGAGGAAAGCGTGCTGTTTGGCCTGGCCAGTTTTGCCGAGGGAGTCGACCTGCCGGGGGCTTACTGTGAGCATGTGGTGATTGCCAAGATTCCCTTTGCCGTGCCGGACGATCCGGTAGAAGCGGCGCTGGCCGAATGGATCGAAGCGCGCGGCGGTAATCCGTTTATGGAGATTGCCGTACCGGATGCCTCGCTGCGTCTGGTGCAGGCCTGTGGACGGTTGCTGCGTACCGAGGCCGATCGCGGCACTATTACTCTGCTGGACCGGCGGGTGGTCACCCAGCGCTACGGAAAATCGATCCTCAATGCTTTACCGCCGTTCCGTCGTGAGATCAGCTAGCAGGCCGCTAAAAATACTAAGTGAAGTTGTCGAGGCCCATTAACCTCGGCGTTCTCACTGTTCCCTAAGCCCGCCCGTCGGTATTGGGCAACTTGCCGCGCTGTATTCGTTCCAAGTGGCGCGTGCACAATACGTTGGTCGTTATCAACGTCTGAATTTTGCTCTGGGCGGTGTTGCCCAAAGCGACCGAAACAATGGGGGAGTGTGGTTCGTGAAGGTGAAACGCAGGCTGCAAGCGGGTGTTCTGTTATCAGCACTACTGGGTTATGGCAGCGCCGCGGTGGCATCAGAGCCGCAGGAGTTATTTAACTTCGTACGGCCACTAGACGCGGTACAGGTCACGACGCAGGACGCCGAGTTGCCCAATCGCATCGGCGAGCCAACGCCACAGGGCGAAGTGCTGCGTCGGGTGACCTTCTATCCCGCCGCGCAGCCGAGCCTGCGGCTGACTCCGCAAAGCGGCAGTTGGGATTGGTCGCAGCAAACTCTGGTCAGCCTGCGTGTACAAAACGCTATGGATTGGGCGTTGACCTTGGATGTGCAGATTGAAAGTAGCGATGGCCAGCGACTCAACACCCGAATCGCCTTGCCTGCCGGTCCTGCGCAAACCCTGTTGATTCCTTTGCAAGCGGCTTCGCCCCGCGATCAGGGTATGCGTGCCGGCGTGCCGATGCCTTGGACGCACAAAGGCCAGCGGTTGCTGCTGGCCGATACGGTCAGCGGCGCGCTGGACGTGAGTAAGGTCAGTGCCGTCACCCTGTCCATGCCCGAACCGAAAGCGGCGCAACATATTCTGATCAGCCAGTTTGGCGTGACCGGCGAGCAGCTTTCGGCAGCAGCCTATGCCGGTATCGTCGACCGTTACGGCCAGTACGCGCGTGCCGACTGGCCGGGCAAGGTCAAGACTGATGAGCAGTTGCAACAAGCCGTGATCCAGGAGCAAAAACAACTGCATGGTTGGTTGGCCGAGCGCCCGGCGCAGGATAAATTTTCCGGCTGGACCGGTGGCATGCCGTTTGAGGCGAGCGGTTTTTTCCGTACTGAGAAACGTGATGGTCGCTGGTTTCTGGTTACGCCTGAAGGGCATCCGTTCTACTCGCTGGGCGTCAACGCAGTAACCGCGCAGCAGAGCGCCACCTATGTTGAGGGGCGCGAGGCGATGTTTGCCGATCTGCCGCAGCCGGGTGACGCGCTGGCGACCTATTTCGGTCAGTCTGATAGCCGTAGCGACACCGGTGCCAATCAGGGGCGCACGTTTGCCAGTGGACGCTGGTTTGATTTCTACAAGGCCAACGTGCAGCGCAGTTATGGTCAAGCTGACCCTGCTGCCTGGCGCATTCTCAGCCAGGACCGCCTGCAAGCCTGGGGTTTCAACACCCTAGGCAATTGGAGCGAGCCTGCGTTTGGTGGTGACACGCGCATGCCGTTCAGTATTCCACTGTCGATTCAAGGTGATTACGCCACCATCAGCACTGGCGTTGACTGGTGGGGCGCGATGCCTGATCCATTCGATCCGCGGTTTGCCATGGCCACCGAGCGCGCGGTGGCGATTGCCTCGCGTGATCACCGTGACAATCCCTGGTTGCTTGGTTATTTCGCCGACAATGAGCTGGCCTGGGCGGGCCCTGCGGATGACCCCAATGGGCGTTACGCCCTGGGGTACGCCACCTTGCGTTTGAGTACCGATGTGCCGGCCAAGCGGGCTTTTCTCAAGTTGCTGCGCGACAAATACCGTAACCAGAATGGCTTGTCGCGAGCCTGGGGGATTGAGCTACCGGCTTGGGAGTTGATGGAAGATCCAGGCTTCCAAGCGCCGTTGCCCAGTGCTGAGTTTCCGGCCATCGAGAAGGACATGCAGGCATTCTTGCGCCTCTATGCCGAGACTTATTTCAAAACCATCGCCGATTCGCTTGACTGGCACGCGCCCAACCACCTGCTGTTGGGTGGCCGGTTTGCCAGCAGCATTCCGGAGGCGGTGAATGCCTGTGCGAGTTTCTGTGATGTGCTGAGCTTCAATTTCTACACCCGCGAACCGCAGCATGGTTATGACTTTGCCGCACTGCGCCAGCTGGACAAGCCGCTGATGATCACCGAGTTCCACTTCGGCTCGCGGGACCGTGGACCGTTCTGGGGCGGTGTGGCTGAGGTCTACAAAGAAGAAGAGCGCGGACCGGCCTATGCGCATTTTCTGGCCAAGGCCCTGGAAGAGCCGCAGATCGTTGGCGTGCACTGGTTCCAATACCTTGATCAACCCGTCACTGGCCGTTTGTTGGATGGTGAGAACGGTCATCTCGGCCTGGTCGGCATCACCGACCGGCCGTGGGACAGCTTCGTCAAAGCCGTGCGCAAAGCCAACTTGGATGTGCCAAAAGTTGTACTTAAGGCAGAGGCCCCTGCGCCCGTCACCGCAACTCCGTGAGGGCCTATTCGCGCGGCTGATAGTGGTGCTGCAAGCCTTGAGTCGGGTTCACCGCGGGCAGCAGAGCTGAAACAATCGGCCGAATACTGGGCCCAGTCGTATTAGAGGAGCAGGGTGTGCAGATACAGGGTTACTTTGATCTCAAATTCGAAGCATTGAGAGACGCGTTTGCGGCGTTGTTTGATGAACCGCAGGAACGCGGCATGGCGCTGTGCGTGCAGGTTGGTGGCGAAACCGTGGTGGACCTGTGGGCCGGCGTGGCTGACAAGGAGGGTCAGCAGGCTTGGCACAGCGACACCATCCTCAATCTGTTCTCATGCACCAAGACTTTTACAGCGGTCACCGCTCTTCAGCTGGTGGGTGAAGGCAAGCTTGAGCTGGATGCACCGGTGGCGCGCTACTGGCCGGAGTTCGCTGCGGCCGGCAAGGACAAGATCACCCTGCGTCATTTGCTCAGCCATCAAGCCGGTCTGCCTGCCTTGCGCCAGATGTTGCCAGCCGAGGCCCTGTATGACTGGCAGGCCATGACCACGGCGCTGGCCGCTGAACAGCCCTGGTGGGCTTTGGGTGATGGCCATGGTTATGCGCCTATCACTTACGGTTGGCTAGTGGGTGAAGTGTTGCGCCGTGTCGAAGGGTGCGGGCCGGGCGAATCTATCGTCGCGCGCACAGCCAAGCCGCTGGGGCTGGACTTTCATGTTGGCCTGGCCGATGAAGAGTTCGACCGGGTGGCGATCATCTCCCGTGGCAAGGGTAACTTCGGCGACGCGGCAGCCCAGCGCCTGCTCAAAACCATGATGAGTGAGCCAGCGGCCATGAGTACCCGGGCTTTCACCAACCCACCATCGATCATGACCAGTACCAACAAGCCTGAATGGCGGCGCATGCAGCAGCCGGCGGCTAACGGGCATGGCAACGCGCGCAGCCTGGCAGGTTTTTATAGCGGCTTGCTGGACGGCCAACTGCTGGAGAGCGAGTTGCTGGCCGAGTTGACCCGTGAACATGCGGTGGGCGAGGACAAGACGCTGCTGACCCGTACCCGTTTCGGTTTGGGGTGCATGCTTGACCAGCCTGAGGTCGCCAACGCCACCTATGGCATGGGGCCGCGTGCTTTTGGTCATCCTGGTGCCGGCGGTTCCATTGGTTTTGCCGACCCGGAACGGGATGTGGCCTTCGGGTTTGTCACCAACAACCTAGGACCGTTCGTCTTGATGGACCCTCGTGCGCAGAAACTTGCGCGTCTATTGGCTGATTGTTTATAGCCAGCTCAGCTAAACTGCTGCGCAACATGGCGTGGCCCGCTTACCCAGTGGGCCACTGACCGGCTTCTTTTGCTTATTACGATGTGGATTCCCGATGCTCGCCAACAAAACTCTCGCCATCGTCCTGTGTGTACTGATTAGCGGTTGCAGTGCTTTCGAAAAATACACAAAGCCTGCGCCGAAAGTGGTCGCCATGCCGCCCCCGGAAGTGACTCAGGCTTGGTTGGATGTGTATGAGCCGAAGGTGCGTGAAGCGATTAAAGGCACCCATTTTGAGTTTGAGCGCCGTGAAAACCTGTTGGTGGTGACCGCTCCGGTGCAAGGCTCGTTCAACCCGGACCGCCCCCACATGATGCTGCCGACAACCCTGGGGCCATTGAGCCGCATGGCCAAGCTGCTGGAAAGCGATGAAAGCATCGGCGTGTTGATCCTTGGCCACGCTGACAGCAGCGGCGAAGTGAATGCCAACCGTGAGCTGAGCCAACAGCGCGCCCGCGCCTTTACCTCGATTTTTCGCCTGAGCGGTCTCAAACAAAACCGTTTGATGGTCAAAGGCCTGGGTTCTGATATGCCACGTGCGGCCAACGACAGCCAACAAGGTCGTGCACTCAACCGTCGGGTAGAAATACTCCTGACCTCAAAGCCTACCCTGAACGCCCTGATCGCCAAGTACAGCCAGCCGGCGCCGGCGCCCGCCACTGTTGTGGCTGCTGCCAAGCCTGCGGATGGCAAGGGTACAAAAACCGTCGCTAAGATCGATAAGCCCGCCAGCAGCCAATAAACGGTTGTACAGCGGCGTGTTGCCGCAGATCAAGCCAGGTAGAGCGCTCGCAGGTATGCTGAGCAATAGGTGATCGAGAGGACTTAGCGATGACACAAACCCTGGCTGATATGCGCCGTGATTACACCCGTGATGGCTTGAGCGAGGCCCACGCGCCGGCTGAGCCTTTTGCGTTATTCGAGCAATGGTTTGCCGATGCGGTGAAGACCGAGCAACTGCCGGTCGAGCCCAATGCCATGACCCTGGCGACTGTCGATGCTGAGGGTCGTCCGCATTGTCGAGTGCTGCTGCTTAAAGGCTTAGATGCTCGCGGCTTCACCTTCTTCAGCAACTATGACAGCGCCAAAGGCCAACACCTGGCCGCCAACCCCTTTGCCGCCATGACCTTTTTCTGGCCCAGCCTGGAGCGTCAGGTGCGTATCGAGGGGCGGGTTGAGCGCGTCAGTGCCGAGGAGTGCGATGCCTACTTCCAGGTACGTCCGCTGGGCAGTCGCTTGGGCGCCTGGGCTTCTCCACAAAGCCGGGTGATCGCTGATCGCGCCGAACTGGAAGGCCTGCTGGCCGAAACTGAGCAACGCTTTCTGGATCGTGCGCCGCATTGCCCGCCGCACTGGGGGGGTTATCGTCTGCTACCAGAGCGCATTGAGTTCTGGCAGGGCCGTTCCAGTCGCCTGCATGATCGCCTCAATTTCCGTCTGCAAGGCTCTACCTGGCTGCGTGAGCGCCTGGCGCCCTGAGCATGCTTTAGTCGCCGGAGTATTGCGCTGCGGCTTGCTCCAACCAGGCCGGTAGGGCGCTGCGCTTGATGCCGGCAGCCTGCGCTTCGGCCAAGCGAACGAGCATATAGCTGCGCTTGGCCGCTGAGTCTCCGGCCAGTGACAGCGCCAGGTCGCGGTCCATCCAGCGCTTGATCCGCACATACAGCCACCAGTGGAAATACAGCCCAGCCACACCGGTGATGGCGACAATAAAGTAATCCATAAATCCTCCAAACCAAGCCTCAGCTTAGGCTGACTGGCTACGCTGACTGAACGCGGCGAAGTGTCGCGCCATCGCCGAGAAGTGCTGCGCGGGTAAGATTTTGCTGCATATTGGCGGGTGACAGCTGAGTGGTGCAGGCGTTCTAATGACCATCTGCCTAACTGGAGAAATAATCATGCGTAAATCCTTTTTGTTGGCTGCTTCTTTTGCCGCGCTGGCCCTATTAGGTGGTTGCGCCTCCAGTCTGACTGGCGACACCTATTCGCGTGACGAAGCGCGCACCGTGCAAACCGTACGCATGGGCACCATTGAGTCGCTACGACCGGTGAAAATTGAAGGCACCAAAACTCCGATCGGTGCGGGTGCTGGTGCCGTTATCGGCGGTGTGGCGGGTAGCGGTGTCGGTGGCGGGCGCGGCAGTGCGGTCGCGGCGGTGATCGGTGCGGTGGCCGGTGGCTTGTTGGGCGCGATGACCGAGGAAGGTCTGACCCGTACCCAGGGCGTAGAAATTACCGTGTTGGAAGATGACGGCAGCATGCGCGCATACGTGCAGGCCGTTGAAGAAAACCAGATTTTCCGTGTCGGCGAGCGCGTACGCATCATGACTGTAAATGGCACCAGTCGCGTCGCTCACTGAGTGCTTAGACAGCCGGATCAGTCCTGACTGATCCGGCTTTTTATTGTCTTTTTTCTAGAAAAACCAGATTGTTACCCGCGTTTGAAGGGCTTTTCAGGCAAGCTCGCGCTCCGGAGCGTGTTTAGTAATAGTTCTATCCATGACGACTGGGCGATAGTTATGGATAATCGCGCACGCTTTTGTGTCGACGGGCTTTCATCGCCTCGCGGTGCAATACTTTCGTGTGAGTTGTCGCGCGGGTGAACGCCTATGGTTTGTCATCCGTCAGCAGTTAGGGAGTCAGCTGGGTGCGTGTGCGTGTCTGGTTCGTATTAAGGGGTTTTTTATGACGCTTGCGCTGATCATCGCCTTGCCATTTCTCGGCATACTTCTGCCTTTGCTGGCTGAGCGGCTAGGGCGCTCGGCCTGTGCAGTGGCAGCCGGGTTGGCGCCACTGGCGGCCTTGGTCCTGCTGCTTTCGCAACAGTCGGCGGTGTTCGCTGGCGAGCTGCTTAAGGTCAAGCTGGACTGGTTGCCAGCCCTGGGCTTGAACCTCAGCCTGCGCCTTGATGGTCTGGGCTTTCTGTTTGCGCTGCTGATTCTCGGCATCGGCTTACTGGTCATAATTTACGCGCGCTATTACCTGTCGAAGAAAGAGCCGATGGGGCGCTTCTTTGCTTTTCTGCTGCTGTTTATGGGCGCCATGCTCGGTGTGGTGCTCTCAGAAAACCTGCTGCTGATGCTGATGTTCTGGGAACTGACCAGCCTGTCGTCATTCCTGCTGATCGGTTTTTGGGGTGAGCGTTCGGATGCGCGTAAAGGCGCGCGCATGGCCCTCGCCGTAACCGGCGGTGGCGGCTTGGCACTGTTTGCCGGGATTTTGCTCATCGGTCATATCGCCGGCAGTTTCGAGTTATCCCAAGTATTGGCCGCGGGTTACGCCATTCGTGCCCATGAGCTGTACCCGTTGGCGCTGATTTTGGTGTTGCTGGGGGTGTTCACCAAGTCGGCGCAGTTTCCATTCCATTTCTGGTTGCCCCATGCAATGGCGGCACCAACGCCGGTATCGGCTTATCTGCACTCGGCGACCATGGTCAAGGCCGGGGTATTTCTGCTGGCGCGGCTGTACCCGGCGTTGGCCGGTTCGGAGTGGTGGTTCTATCTGGTCAGCATCACCGGCTTGGTGACCTTGCTGGTCGGCGCCGGGATGGCGCTGTTTCAGCATGACCTCAAGGGTCTGCTGGCTTATTCGACTATCAGCCACCTGGGGTTGATCACGCTGCTATTCGGCCTGGATACGCGATTGGCTGCTGTGGCTGCGGTGTTCCATATCATCAACCACGCCACTTTCAAGGCGTCGCTGTTTATGGCCGCCGGGATCATCGATCACGAAACCGGCAGCCGCGATATGCGGCGTATCAACGGAATGTGGAAGTACATGCCGCATACGGCCGTATTGGCGATGGTCGCCGCCTCGGCGATGGCCGGGGTGCCATTGCTCAATGGCTTCCTGAGCAAGGAAATGTTCTTCAGTGAAACCCTCAATCAACACCTGCTGGGTAGCTTTAACTGGGTGATCCCGGCGGCGGCGACCTTGGCTGGGGTGTTCTCTGTGGCCTATTCGCTGCGCTTTATCCACGACGTGTTCTTTAACGGTGAGCCGATCAACTTGCCGCACTACCCGCCACATGAACCGCCGCGCTATATGAAAGTGCCGGTGGAGATTCTGGTATTTCTCTGCCTGCTGGTGGGGATTGTGCCGGCCTACACCGTGGCGCCACTGTTGGCGGCGGCGGCCTCGGCAACCCTGGGCGGCGAGCTGCCAAGCTACAGCCTGGCGATATGGCATGGCTTAAACATGGCGTTGCTGATGAGCTTTATCGCCCTGTTTGGTGGGATTTTGGTCTATGTATTTCGTCAGCCCTTATTTCGCTGGTATGCCGGGCTGCCGAGCGTGGATGCCAAATTACTGTTCGAGAGCGGTGTGCTGATTCTGATCAAGGCCTGCACGGCCGTGACCCGCTGGCTGGAGAATGCTTCGCTGCAGCGTTACCTGGCGTTGCTGCTGGCGGCTGCACTTCTGGTCGTTACGCAGGGGTTAAGCTCGTTGCCGCAGATCAACGGGTCGCTGGCCATGACGCGAATCGACGGCATCACCGCCCTGGGTTTGGGCATGATGGCGTTGGCCGCGCTGGTAACGGTGGTTTTCCACCGCCAGCGCTTGGTCTCATTGCTGATGCTCAGCGTGGTCGGGTTGATGGTGGCGCTGACGTTCGCTCGCTACTCAGCGCCCGACCTGGCCCTAACCCAGCTGTCAGTAGAAGTGGTGACCATCGTCTTACTGATGCTTGCGCTGTTCTTTCTGCCAGCGCATACCAACATTGAATCCAGCAGCCTGCGTGGCCTGCGTGACTTCACCCTGGCGGTGGGCAGCGGGGTGATGGTGGCGATGTTGGTGTTTGCGGTGCTGACGCGGCCATATGACAGCATTTCCGCGTTCTTCCTGGATAACAGCGTACCGGGTGGCGGCGGCACTAACGTGGTCAATGTGATTCTGGTGGACTTCCGTGGCTTCGATACCATGGGCGAGGTCACCGTGTTGGCGATTGCTGCGGTCGGCATCTTTGCGTTGCTCGACGGCTTGCGCCTGTTCCAACCCAAAGTCGATGCACAGGGCCGTAACTGGGCCCGTGACCGTCATCCGCTGATCCTCGCCACCCTGTCGCGCGTGCTGTTGCCGATGGCGTTGCTGGTTTCGGTGTTTATCTTCCTGCGCGGCCACAACCTACCCGGCGGCGGCTTTATCGCGGGCCTGGTCACGGCCGTGGCGTTGATCCTGCAATACGTCGCCAGCGGTGTGCAGTGGACGCAATCGCGGCTGCCGCTCAACTACCAAGGCATGGCGGGGCTCGGCGTATTGATTGCGGGCTTAACCGGGGTTGGCAGCTGGTTGTTTGATCGACCGTTCCTGACTTCGGCTTTCGGCCATTTCGACATTCCGCTGATCGGTGAAATCGAGCTGGCGACCGCCATGCTGTTTGACCTCGGCGTGTACCTGACGGTGGTCGGCGCGACCCTGCTGATTCTCGCCAACCTGGGCAAGCTGACCCAGGAAAAAGCTGTTCAAGAGGTGCTCTGAAATGGAAGCCATATTTGCTGCGACCCTGGGCATCCTCACCGCCAGTGGTGTGTACCTGTTGCTGCGGGCACGCACGTTCCCAGTGGTGTTGGGGCTGACCTTGATTTCCTATGCGGTCAACCTGTTCCTGTTTGCCATGGGCCGCTTGCAGAGCGGTGTGGTGACGGTGATCGGCGAGGGCGCTGAATACGCGGACCCGCTGCCGCAAGCGCTGGTGCTGACTGCCATCGTCATCGGTTTTGCCATGACCGCCTTTGTGGTGGTGCTGGCGCTGCGTAGCGTTGGCGAAACCCAGACTGATCATGTTGACGGCCAGGAGCCTGTGCAATGAATCATGGCTTGATCTTGCCCATCCTGTTGCCAATGTTTGCTGGCAGCCTGTTGCTGCTGGGGGCTGGCTTGAGCATGCGGTTCAAGCGCTGCGTGTCGCTGTTGGCTACCTTGTCACTGTTACCGCTGAGCGGCTACTTGCTGTGGCTGGCTGACCACGATGTGCTGCAGGTGTATGCCGCCGGTAATTGGGCCGCGCCCTTCGGCATCATCTTGTTATTGGATCGTCTCAGCGCTTTGTTGCTAGTGGTCACTGCAGTGCTGGGCAGCTTTGCCTTGCTGTATGCGGTGCGCGGCGATGATGAGCGCGGGCAGAGTTTTCACGCGTTATTCCAGTTCCAGCTGATGGGCATCAATGGCGCCTTTCTGACGGGTGATCTGTTCAACCTGTTTGTGTTCTTTGAAATCCTTTTGATCGCGTCCTACTCGCTGCTGCTGCATGGCGGTGGGGTCGAGCGGGTGCGCGCGGGGCTGCATTATGTGGTGCTGAACCTGGTCGGTTCGGCGTTCTTCCTGCTCGCCGTGGGCGTGTTGTATGGCATCACCGGCACCCTGAATATGGCTGATATGGCCATCCGGGTAGCTGCCGCGGGGCCTGATGATGCGGCACTGTTGGGCGCTGCCGGCCTACTGTTGTTGGTGGTGTTCGGCCTCAAGGCCGCATTTATGCCGCTGTATTTCTGGTTGCCTAAGGCCTATGCCTCGGCCAATGCGCCGGTCGCTGCGCTGTTTGCGGTGATGACCAAGGTCGGGCTGTATTCGATCATTCGCGTGTACACGCTGATCTTTGGTGATGATGCCGGCACATTGGCCAATATGGCCAACGACTGGCTCTGGCCGATTGCCCTGCTGACCCTGGCGCTTGGGGTGATCGGTGCGCTGGCGGCGGTCAGCTTGCAAGGGCTGTTGGCCTATCTGGTGGTGGTGTCTGTGGGCACGTTGCTCGCCGGTATTGCCATCGGCACCGAACAAGCCTTGGCCGCGGCCCTGTATTACTTGGTGCACAGCACGTGGGTGGCCGGTGGTTTGTTCTTGCTGGCTGATCTGATTGCCCGCCAGCGCGGCGCCAAGCAGGCGTTGTTGGTGCAGGGGCCGGCGCTGCAGAACCCGCACGTGCTCAGTGCGCTGTTCTTTTTTAGCGCGATTGCGGTGGCGGGTTTACCGCCGCTCTCCGGGTTTATCGGCAAGCTGCTGTTGCTGCGTTCACTGGAGCCGGGGCTGCAAGCGTTGCTGTTATGGCCAGTCGTGCTGGGCGGTAGCCTGCTGACTCTAATTGCCCTGAGTCGCGCCGGTAGCATGTTGTTCTGGCGAGTGGGTTTGAGCCAACTGGACAGCGCCGAACTGGATTACGGTCGGCTGTTGGCCTGCACAGGGCTGCTCGCGCTCAGCTTGGTATTGATGCTGTTCGCCGCGCCGCTGTTGAGTTATGTCGAGGCTACGGCCAGCCAGTTGCATGACCTGGCGCTGTACCGGCAGATCATCGAATCGGGAGCTGTACGATGAAAGCACGTCGCTGGTTACCCCATCCACTGCTGAGTGTGTGCTTGCTGCTGGTATGGCTGCTGTTGATGAATGACTTGAGTCTTGGTCACTTCTTGCTCGGTGCGCTGCTTGGTTGGACCATTCCGTTGCTGACCCAGGTGTTCTGGATCAACCCACCGAAAGTCGATAAACCGTTCAAGCTGTGTCTGTTTCTGCTGCGTATTCTGGGCGATATCGTCATGGCCAATCTGCAGGTGGCCAAGCTGATTCTCGGCCCAACCGCCAAGCTGCGCCCTGCGTTTGTGGAAATACCGCTGTTGCTGGAGGATGAGTTGGCCCTGACCATGCTCACCAGCATCATTTCTCTGACCCCGGGCACGGTTTCCGCCGACCTCAGCGATGACCGCAAGACCCTGCTGGTGCATGGCCTCGATGTGCCAGACGCCGAAGCCTTGGTGGCGGAAATCAAGCAACGCTACGAAGCACCCTTGCTGGAGGTATTCACATGCTCGCCTACGTGATTCCGCTGTGCCTGGTGATTATCGGCATTGCCCTGGTACTAACCATGGCGCGCCTGATCATCGGCCCGGACCTGCCTGACCGTATCCTGGCGCTGGACACCCTGTATATCAACGCGATTGCCATCCTCGTGCTGCTCGGTGTGTGGTTGGGCTCAGACCTGTATTTTGAAGCGGCCCTGCTGATTGCAGTGATGGGCTTTATCGGCACTGTGGCGGTGACTAAGTATTTGCTGCGCGGCGACATCATCGAGTAAGAACGTTCTACGGAGACTGCTGTATGAATACTTGGATCGAAGCCTTGGTGGCGCTGTTTCTGCTAATCGGCAGTCTATTCGCCTTGGTGGGCGCGATTGGCCTATATCGCCTGCCTGATTTTTTTATGCGCCTGCATGGCCCGACCAAAGCCAGCACCTTGGGTGTGGGCGGCATGGTGATTGCCTCGCTGATTTACTTCAGCTTTAGCGGTAAGGGCATCAGCCTGCATGAACTGCTGATCGCCTTGTTTCTGTTTATCACCGCGCCGGTCAGCGCCCATATGTTGGCCAAAGCGGCCATGCAGCAAAAGCTCCATATCAACCAGAACACTCGCGGCAAGCCTTGGGAGCAATAAGCCTGACGCGGCTCTGCTGCGCGTCGGTGAACGCTAATCTCGACTCGGCCATCCTGCTTCGTTCGACCTCCGGCCACCCTGCATGTGTGCGTGTCTTCGGTGTGTTGGTCTGCCGAGGACTGTCTTAAGTCACGTAGGTTGTCTCGCGTTAAGGCGAGATCCTAAACCGGCTGTAAAGCCCGCCCACACAATTCGCGGCCCTGACTGTATCTGTCGGCGCCGCGCCAGCCTCTCTACACTGCAGCCTTTAGTTAGGGGCTTTGGTATGCGTGAGCAGGGAAGGGGTATCGCGGTGATCTGCCTGGTGATCGCCATGGCGTTGTGGGGCAGTTCCTTTATCGCGCTGAAACTGGCTTTTGCCGAGTTGCCGCCGCTGTGGGTGATTTTCGGCCGTATGGCCCTCGGCAGCCTGGTGTTTGTGCTGGCCTGGCGCTGGCGCGGACAGATGCAGTACCGCGCCGGTGACTGGAAGTACCTGCTGGGCCTGGCCGCGTGCGAGCCTTGTCTGTATTTCCTCTTCGAAGCCCTGGCGCTGCAGCACACCAGCGCCGCGCAGGCTGGCATGGTCACGGCGTTGCTGCCGCTGCTGGTCGCAGTCGGCGCGTTTATCTTCCTGCGTGAGCGGGTTAACCGAACCACGTTGAGTGGATTTCTCCTCGCCCTGATCGGCGCCATCTGGCTGAGCCTGGCCGGCAGTGCCGATGAGCATGCCAGCAACCCCATCCTCGGTAACTTCTATGAGCTGCTCGCGATGCTCTGCGCCATGGGGTACACCCTGCTGCTCAAGCATCTGTCAGCGCGTTATTCGCCTTTTCTGCTGACCGCCATGGTGGCGTTTGTCGGTACGCTGTTCTTCCTGCCGTTGGCCTACGTGAGTGCTCCGCTGCCTGTCAGCATCAGCCCCATGGGCATGGGCGCGGTGGCCTACCTTGGGGTCGTGGTGACGGTTGGCGCTTATGGTTTATACAACTTCGGCGTGAGCCGCTTACCCGCCAGCCAAGCGTCAGGTTTTACCAACCTGATTCCGGTGTTCACCCTGCTGTTCGCCATACTGCTTTTAGGCGAAAGCCTGAATGGCATGCAAATGCTGGCCGCGGCATTGGTGTTTGCCGGTGTGCTGCTGAGCCAATGGCGCGGCAGTGCGCATGTGCCGGTTGGTGTGCTGGATTGAGAAGGAGAGAGCGATGAACGATGCACGACAGTGGGCATGTGAGGCGATTCGCGTCATCGAGGCGGATTTTCAGCGCAGCGCCGATACCCACCTGATCCCCCTGGCGTTGCCAGGATTGCCGGGGGTCGAGCTGTACTTCAAGGATGAGTCCAGTCATCCCACCGGCAGCCTCAAGCATCGCCTGGCGCGATCGCTGTTTCTCTATGCGCTGTGCAACGGCTGGCTCAAACCTGGCGCGCCGGTGGTCGAGGCGTCCAGCGGCTCCACGGCAATTTCCGAAGCCTATTTTGCCCGCCTGCTGGGGTTGCCGTTTATTGCGGTGATGCCGGCCAGCACCTCGAAGGAGAAGATTGCGCAGATCGCTTTCTACGGCGGACAGAGCCATCTGGTGAACGACCCAACGCAGATCTACGCCGAATCCGAGCGCTTGGCGCGTGAGACCGGTGGGCATTTTATGGATCAGTTCACCTACGCCGAACGCGCCACCGACTGGCGTGCCAACAACAATATCGCCGAGTCGATCTTTCAGCAGCTGCGCAGCGAGCTCTTTCCCGAGCCGAGCTGGCTGGTGTCCAGCCCTGGCACCGGCGGCACTTTAGCAACGCTGGGGCGCTATGTGCGTTATCGGCGGCATAACACCCGCGTGCTCTGCGCTGATGCCGAGCGTTCGGTGTTCTTCGATTACTACCGCACGGGCGATGCCAGCCTGACCCTGGACTGCGGTTCGCGTATTGAGGGCATTGGCCGCCCGCGTGTCGAGGCGTCCTTTTTACCTACGGTGATCGACGCCATGTGCAAGGTGCCCGATGCCTTGTCTTTGGCGGCGATGCATTATCTGGCGCAGCGTTTGGGTCGCAAAGTGGGCGGCTCCAGCGGGACCAATCTGATCGGCGCGTTGCTGGTGGCGCAGCGCATGGTGGCGGCGGGCGAGTCCGGCTCGGTGGTGGCGATTCTCTGCGATGGCGGCGAGCGTTATGCCGACACTTACTACAACCCTGACTGGCTCAGCAGCCAGGGTTTCAAGCTGGCTGGGTTAATCGCCGCGGTGGCCGATTGTGCGGAGCGCGGCGTCGCGCTGCCGGGTGACTTGCCCACGGCAGGGCTATAGATGGACAACCTGCGGATTCGTCAGGCGACGGCTGACGATATCGACAATCTCTGTGTGCTGATTTTCGAGCACGGGCCGAATCCTTGGAATCACCTGCCTTCTGTAGAGGTGACGGCCCATCTCCAGCAGATTGCCGATGGTTCAGTGTCGGCATTGCTGGCCGAGAGGGGCAGCGAACTGCTGGGGTTTATCAGCTATCAACATTCGCGGCATTTTGCCCGCTACCAGCCGCCGGCGCGCTGCGGTCAAGAGCACGCCTATATCTGCGAGGCGGTCACCCATCGTGCGGTGGCCGGGCAGGGCCTGGGCTCCCGTTTGCTCAAGCAGGTGGTTGCCGCGTTAGCCGAGCAGGGCGTGAGCGATATCTATATCGATCGTCACGAAGAGAACGCCGCCTCTGCCGGGATGATGCGTAAGGCCGGCTTTGTCGAGATTGAAACCTACGCTGACCCCGAACGCCGCTCCAATGGCTCGCGGCGCACCACGGTCTGTTGTCTGCGTCTGCACGTGTAGTCGGGCGCTCGCGCTCCTCTGGGCAAGCCGTGCTGGTCTAGAGTCACTGCTGTAGGTGGGCGTACACCGCGCCCCGAATGCAGCAGGAGAAATGCCATGGGAATTGTGCGCAGCTGCTTGCACATGCTGCTGTGGTCGGTCGTTGGGCTGAGTGAGGCAGCCCTGGCTACCGATGATGCGGCGGGGTCGAAGGACCATCCGTTGCTGTCACGCTACCCGAACTCGCATATCGTCGAGTACGAGCAGAATTACAACGCCGCGCAGTTCGCCACAGGCACCCTGAACGGCCTGCCACAGCGCCAGAGCGTGGAAGGCGATGCCACGCAGATTCGCTACTACCACAACGCGGTAGACAGCCAACCGAGCCCGTTGCAGCTGCTGCGCAACTACCAGAACGCGATCAAATCGATCGGCGGCGAAGTGATTTACGAACGCCTTCCCCAGGACGGTGATGGCGGTGAAACCACGTTGAAGGTCACGACCGGCGGTAAAGAGGTGTGGGTGCGCCTCGAGCCTGAGATTTTTAGCGCACCGACCCAGAGCTACAAGCTGGTGATCGTCGAAGTGGCAGCCATGCAGCAGGTGGTCAGTGCTAATCAGTTGCTCGATGAACTCAACCGTAACGGCTTTATCGCCCTGTATATCAACTTCGACATCGGTAAAGCCGAGCTCAAGGCCGATGGCCAGGCCACGGTGGCGGAGATTGTCAGCATGCTGAAAGCCGCGCCGGCTCTGCGCCTGGCCATCGAAGGCCATACCGACAGCCAGGGTCAGGCCGAGGCCAACAAGCTCTTGTCCGAGCAGCGTGCACAGAGTGTGATGAGCGCCATCGTCATCGCTGGTATTGAAGCGCAGCGGCTGACGGCTGCAGGTTTTGGCCAGGAACGGCCGGTGGCGGACAACCGCAGTGAGGAAGGGCGGGCGAAGAATCGTCGGGTCGAGCTGGTTAAGTTGTAAGCCCGCGCGCTGCCTGGGTTGCAGGCAGCGCGCGGGCTTCTTAGAGCAAGTTGTTAAATGGGTTCAGCAATACCGAGCATGTCGCGAATCAGCGCTTCGGCCACGCGAATGCCATCGACCCCAGCAGAGAGAATGCCGCCGGCGTACCCTGCGCCTTCACCGGCCGGGTACAGGCCGCGCACGTTCAGGCTCTGCATATCGGCGCCACGGGTGATGCGCAGTGGCGAGGACGTGCGGGTTTCGATGCCGGTGAGCACCGCGTCGTGCAGGTCGAAGCCTTTGATCTGCTTGCCGAAGGCTGGCAGCGCTTCGCGGATGGCTTCGATGGCAAAGTCCGGCAGCGCCAGGGCCAGGTCGCCCAGTTTGATCCCCGGTTTGTAGGATGGCTCGACACTGCCCAGTGCGGTCGATGGCGTGCCGGCGATAAAGTCGCCAACCAGCTGCCCCGGCGCTTCGTAAGTGCTGCCGCCGAGCAGGTAAGCCTGAGACTCCAGCTGTTCTTGCAGCTCAACCCCAGCCAGCGGGCCGCCAGGGTAGTCCTGCTCCGGCGTAATGCCGACGACGATGCCGGCGTTGGCATTACGCTCATTACGCGAATACTGGCTCATGCCGTTGGTGACCACGCGGTTCGGTTCCGAGGTGGCAGCAACCACGGTGCCGCCTGGGCACATGCAGAAGCTGTAGACCGAGCGACCGTTCTTGGCGTGGTGAACCAGTTTGTAATCCGCAGCGCCGAGCTTGGGGTGGCCGGCGTATTTACCCAGGCGCGCACGGTCGATTAGGCCTTGCGGGTGTTCGATACGAAAGCCCACCGAGAACGGCTTGGCTTCCATAAACACCTCGCGCTTGTGCAGCATGCGGAAGGTGTCGCGCGAGCTGTGGCCTAACGCGAGGATCACCTGGCGGCTGTGAATCTGCTCGCCGCTATCGAGCACCACGCCGGTCAGTTGACCGTCTTCGATCAGCACATCGCTGACGCGCTGTTGAAAACGTACTTCGCCGCCCAGCGCTTTGATTTCTTCGCGCATGGTCGCCACCACGCCAGTCAGGCGGAAGGTGCCGATATGCGGTTTGCTGACATAGAGAATTTCGTCTGGCGCGCCGGCTTTGACGAACTCATGCAGCACTTTGCGGCCGATGTGTTTGGGGTCTTTGATCTGGCTGTAGAGTTTGCCGTCAGAGAAGGTGCCGGCACCGCCTTCGCCGAACTGCACGTTGGACTCGGGGTTGAGCACGTTTTTGCGCCACAGGCCCCAGGTGTCTTTGGTGCGCTGGCGCACTTCGGTGCCGCGCTCCAGCACGATCGGGCGCAAACCGGCCTGGGCCAGAATCAAGGCGGCGAAAATTCCGCAGGGGCCGAAACCGACCACCAGGGGGCGTTCTTCAAGCGGCTCGGTGGTATGCCCGGCGGGCTTGTAGTCGGTGTCGGGGGAAGGGCCGATATGCCGGTCATCGCTGAATTTTTCCAGCAGCGCCGCCTCATCGCGCAGGCTGCAGTCGATGGTGTAGATAAAGTGCATTTCGCTGGATTTTTTGCGCGCATCATAGCTGCGCTTGAACAGGCTGAAGTCGAGCAGCGCGTCATCGGTAATGCCTAAGCGCTGAATGATGGCCGGGCGTAAAGCCTCGTCAGGATGATCGAGCGGCAGTTTGAGTTCGGTGATGCGTAGCATGGGACGGTCCACTATCAGGGCCGGAGGCAACCCGGCAGCTTTTAAAAGGCGGCGATTATACCTGCGATTGCAGGGCCTGCACCGCCCGGTGGTCATAGTGTCCACCTGCTATTAAAAGGCAGCTCAGCGGCTACCGCAGCTCTGGTTTCACCCAAGCCAGCATCACATCGAGCATGCGGTTGGCAAACGCCCACTCGTTGTCATACCAGGCCAAGACTTTGACCAGATCCCCTTGCACGCGGGTGTGGTTGAGGTCGACCACACACGACACCGGGTAGCCATTGAAATCACTGGACACCAGCGGAAGCTCGTTGCATTCCATCACGCCCGCAGGCATCCGCGCAGCACCTTGTTGCAAGGCGGTGTTGATTGCTTCTCGGCTGGTCGGCCGCTCGCAGGTAAAGGTCAGGTCAACCAGCGATACGTTCGGTGTGGGTACGCGCACCGACAGCCCATCCAGGCGGCCGGCCAACTCAGGCAATACCAGGCCGATGGTCTTGGCGGCACCGGTGCTGGTGGGGATCATCGACAGTGCAGCGGCGCGGGCGCGATACAAATCACTGTGGGTTTTATCCAGCAGGTTTTGGTCATTGGTGTAGGAGTGGATGGTGTTGAGCAGCCCTTGGCGAATACCGACCGCTTCGTGCAGCACCTTGGCCAGTGGCGCCAGGCAGTTGGTGGTGCAGGATGCATTGGAGACGATCTGCTGATCGCCTAGCAGCTCGTGGTTAACGCCATACACCACGGTCAGATCGGCACTGTCCAGCGGGTGAGACAGCAACACTCGCGGCGCGCCTGCACTGAGATGCTGTTCAACCTCGGCACGCTTTTTCAGATTACCGGAACACTCCAGTACCAAATCCACGGCGTGCTGACGCCACGGCAGTTTACTCACCTCAGGTTCACGCAGCAGTTGGATGGCCTGGCCATTCACCTGCAGCATGTTTTCGGCCAGGCTGATCTGCCCATTGAAACGGCCGAAGGTGGAATCGAAGCGGGTGAGGTGGGCGAGGGTACTTTGTTCGCCGAGGTCATTAATGGCGGTGAGCTGGATATGCTCCTGGAGCCCGCGTTCGAACAACGCGCGGACCAGGCAGCGGCCGATACGACCATATCCATTGATGGCAATGCGCAGCATAACGATATCCCTTTGGCTGACTTCCCTTTCAGCTTAGGCCAATCGTTTATAGAGCGGGCTGATCTATCTCAGTTTTCTGCGCTGGTGTGTTTAGCCATATGTCTAATCGTTGCGCGCACCGCCAAGGAAAGCGCAACCACGCAATACTTCACCATTGACGCGCAGTTCGGCGCTCAGGTGCTGCACTGCGCCACTCATGTTGTCCACACAGCGCTGCCTGGCAACCCACAACTCCACACGTTGGCCGTTGGCTTCGCTACTCAGGCTCAGGCGACCTTCCGGCAGTTGTTCCTCCAGATACGGCAACGCCTGCGGCTCCTGGCCGACACGGTTGAGAATCATGCCCTGATTACTTACGGCAATATCCCAGTCAGGCTCGTGACCGTTGGCGCGCAAAACGGTGCGGGCGAAATTGATATCCGTACAGGCATGGCCTTTAGGCTGCACGCGATACACCTGAGAGGGTACAAACTGGCCATCAATACCTGCTTGGGCATTGGCTTGTAGTTGGCCGCGCATATCGACATAAAGGGTGTTGTGACCATCCGCGAACAAGCTATTGGCATCACTGCTCAGCCCGACTGCGCCATCTTCCTTAAGGATAAATTGACGTTGTTCGTGGCAAGGCTGAAAGAGCAATTGACCTGCGCTCAGGTTGAGCTCGCCCTGCATGCGCGTCAGCTCAACCTTGGGCTCGACAGGCTTGTCGGTGAACACTTGGCAACTGGCGAGTAATGGCAATACAGCAAAGCAAAAAGGACGGCTAAAACGCATCGTGGCACTCCTGATAAGTGCCGCACACGTTACCGAGGCAGTAGGGTGACCACAAGGGCGATTCAAACGGGCGCCAAGCGATGCTGCCTTTAAGTTAGGCGCGCTGCTCACGGAAGAGGAAATATCGAATTGCCGTTGCTCCGAGCAGCACAATCGCCCATACGGTTGATGCATTAAATGCTGCGCCTGCAGGACGCCAAAGGCTATCCAATGCGTAAATATTGACAGGCCAAGCGAACAGAGCGCTGGCCAACGCCGCAAGTACAGCGAGTGACCACGTCCAGCGATTAAATGCGCGGATACGATCGGAGGAGACGCGTTTCGGTTTCAGCTTTACAAAAGCAAGCGCCGTGATGGTCATAGGGAGACAAATAAAAATAGCGAAGATAATCATCGTGCTGTGCCTAACGATTAAGCTAAGGGGCGGGCTTTAGCCTGTCCCAGTGAGCGCCTTGTTAGGCGCGTACTAAACTGAGTGTCCATTTCCCGAAGAGCCACATAACTATAAGCCACACTACAATGACAAAGGCCGCAGCAGAATAGCTGACAGGTTTGGTTGATGCTTGTTGTGCTTGCGCCCGAGCGGACTCTATTACTTCAGGTGGTGTGAGACGTACGACTAAGGCTAAACCCATAGGAATCAGAATGAGATCGTCCAGATATCCAATTATTGGAATGAAGTCTGGAATCAGATCAATGGGGCTGAGCGCATAGGCTGCAACGATAAGCGCCAAAGTCCTGACGAGAATGGGCGTGCGTGGATCACGAGCTGCGAAATAAACAGTGAGAGTGTGCTTTTTGAGCTGCTTGGCTTGCGTTTTGAGTGTGTTTAGCATGCCGATAAGCGCCTAACGTTTAAGCTAATAGGCTGGCTTAGCCAGTCCCAGTGAGCGAAGCGAACGATTTGAACCACTTGTTAGGTTTATTCGTCATCGAATATTAGCCATGAATGACAGATAGTTTCATGATTTTTTGCTATGAAGAAAACTTCTAATTCTTTCGCGTCGAACACACGATGTAGCCAGTGTTCTGGAATAGGGCCGCGGACTACGTGGTACTCAAGCCCATACTTTACGAGCGGTTGTGACTTAAGAATGTGAGAGTTCAAAAGGATACTCTCGCCTTGTTTTAAGTTCCAAAGTTTATTCAGAGTTTCGCTGTCCGTGACTGTGTCTTCTGCAACAGTTATTAGAGCATTAGATAAAAGCTTTTTCTGAAGACGCGCACTTCTAGCCATGAATGAACCTAACGATTAAGCTAAGGTGCTGGCTTTAGCCAGTCCCAGTGAGCGAAGCGAACGATTTGAGCGCCTTGTTAGAGACCGCTTACACGGTGCCTGAAAGTAGGGCAATTTGAAGATCTTCGAGTTCATCAAGTGCACCGCTAATAATTTCGAAAATTTCGAGATGATCACCATTACCCATATTTATGAAATATAAGCGCCTTTTTGCGTCTCTTCCAAGTGTGACACTGCCGTAGTATTCGGTTTGGCTTGCTGGCGAGCGTGGGGGGTAGTGAGATTTCGATGTTTAACTGTATTTGCCAGATCAGCTAGAACGCAAATGTATTTTGAGTTGCTGACATATTTTTTAATTTCTTTTGATCTGGACGGATGTTGAGTTTTCAGCCAATCTTTTTCGTTCCACATATAAACCAGCAAGGTTTTAATTTGAGACCTTAGCTGTGATTCGGATGTAAGGTAGTGGCCCCAATTAACGACTCGGCTCCAAAGATCTAATGTTTCAGACCAGTTTGAATCTTCATCTTTTGAGTCGATTAATGTCATGGGGTGGGCTCTAACGTTTGGTTAAGGGGCGGGCTTTAGCCCGTCCCAGAGAGCGTAGCGAACGATTTGAACCACTTGTTAGGCGTTGATATTTAACATGCTTTACATATTCGAACGTATCCAAACGCAAGCCGTATAGTTGCTATGAATAACAACTACGCGTGAGTAGCTTTCATCAAAGAGACATGTACAATTTCCGCCACCAATTTTTGAAAAAATACCCGCCAAAACTGCTGGTTTCTGTAGCTTAGTGCCAACTCCGTCCTTGTCCTGGCCGATAATTCCTTTTCCAAAGAAAATGTTAATGGGTTTTTCAGAAAACCCTTCAATCAGCGAGTCGAGGCGATCGATGCGTAGGGTGCCGTCACTATTTTGTAAATTTGTATATTCGGCAGACTGTTGCCAATCGTTTGGTAATTTTTTTAGCAATGCTATATAGGGCGCTGCAGACGGATCAGTTGGAGTATCAGCGTCTTGAGGATAGCGCAAGTCGTAAGCGCGCCATGTTCAGGTGTGCATGAACGCGACTACGTAGCCATAGAAGAAAAGATATACCCCGAGTCGGGTTTATCGAATTTTCAGGCTCGTCAGATATATCAAATAGCCGAGATTCGAAATGGATCACCAAATGCATGTTGTGGGCTCTAACGTTTGGTTAAGGGGCGGGCTTTAGCCCGTCCCAGTGAGCGCAGCGAACGGTTTGAACCACTTGTTAGGCGCTTGCGCCATGCTTCCATATTAACCAAAAGCTTGAGCCAGAGAGAGCCCCGATAGGCAGCATCACTGCAAAATCGCTAGCATGGGGACCACTTGGTAATCGTAAACATACCGTTATTAGGATTGCTGTAATTACCCCTGAAATAATCGCAGACCACCAGCGAACAAGTTGGTAGTGTTGGAAAATTAAAAATAGTGGTACACCAAAAATAAGTGTGGCCATAAAAGAAAATGGATAGAAAACAAAAGATAGGCCAAGCACGCTGACAATATCAGTATTTATGACGCCTCCCATGATCGGCGTCAGAACGGCACCCGCTATAGCAGGGAATATTGACGCACCCAAAAAACTGACAATCGCTAAGTTAAAGCTATTCATGGTGGTGGCCGCATTCAGTTGTGCCTAACGTTTGGTTAAGGGGCGGGCTTTAGCCCGTCCCAGTGAGCGAAGCGAACGATTTGAACCAATTGTTATGAGGCAGCGCCGCGACTTAGTAAGAAGTAAGCCAAAAGCCAGATCGGACCGATAAGACCACATAGCGTTGCGCATATACCCTCAAGAATTGAGAAGTATTTAGCTGTTTTGTTACCGCTTGAGAACTCATATTCCCAGTTTTCCCGGTATTTTTTACTGAATATGAATAACCAGAAGCCGAATATATATCCGATAAGCTCAATGCCATCAGCTATTGCCATTTTCGCGTACTTGCTCCAGTTACATAACGCTGAGATTATCGACGCCTATTGGCCGCGTACTACAGCGACTTGTTATGAGTCGTAATCATCGCCGGCCACGTTTTTTTTTGCGAGTGGGAAGGGTGAAATAGTAGACAGTTAGAGCAATTAATAGGAGAAGCCCCATCACTAAAGCAACTGTGAACCAGCCGCACCCATCTACACACTCCCGCTCCATTCCAAACAGCTTGAGAAAGCCGCGCAAAACCACGGTGAACAGATTGTCCATTACTAGATCCAATGCGCTAGCAGTCTCAATTTTTGGCACTCAATTACCTTCCCTGTACTCATAACGCTTGGTTAAGGGGCGGGCTTTAGCCCGTCCCAGTGAGCGGAGCGAACGGTTTGAACCAGTTGTTAGAGTGAATTTCACTTGCTTAGCTTGCTGGTAAGCCAAACACAAAAGCAACCCGTAACCGCCAGGATTGAGCCAAAAATCAGTTGGATAATGCCCCAAATTCCTTCGGTTATTGCCTTGTCCGGTGCGTGGTTTTCGGCGTAGATGTTAAATATAAGAAAAGCAGACCAAGGAATAACTGCTGCTAGAAAATATGCCAAATATCTATTGTTAAAATATGAGCAAGCTACGCCAATCATTCCGGTACCGACAAAGGCAAGAGCGCTAATGAACAGGATTTCCACGGAAATGGGGATTCTCTCTAACGTTTGGTTAAGGGGCGGGCTTTAGCCCGTCCCAGAGAGCGAAGCGAACGGTTTGAACCAATTGTTATATTTCTAGCAGCCATCAAGAGATTTTTCTACCTTTACTCTCTGAGGCTGCTCATTAATATCTATGGTGATTATTGCGTTTTGAGTAATGCAGAAATTTAAAATAACTGGAAGTCTACATCTGTTCTCATTACATGCGCCATTGTGTTTGGTTACAAATTCAACCACGCTTGTAAAGCCGTTATCTGTCATGATGTTATTATTAAGTAATGCCTCTAGAGCAGTGTAATTAAAATTACCATCTGAATTTGTGAAAAGGTCTATTGCTATTCGATTGCGGTGATTAACTTCGGCAAATAAATAATAAATTAATCCTGCGGAAGCTATTAGTAGGGTTATCAGAGCGCTAACAAATTTTAGAAGGCGCTTATTTCTCACGTGATCACCGTGGAATATAACGTTTGGTTAAGGGGCGGGCTTTAGCCCGTCCCAGAGAGCGCAGCGAACGATTTGAACCAGTTGTTAGGTACGTGCCGCATAGTGCCGCATACCAATTAATATTTTTCTTCAAGTTTTATAGCTCACGTAAAACAGTTTCTTGGATTCTGGTTCAAGTAGAATTACTTTTGCTGCTGTTGCTCGGCGGTTATGAGTGATTACAGACTGGAACATGATCTGCATGCGTGAAGAGTTTGCGAGTTCTGGAGATGGAAAGCATTCGCTACCTTCATGGTGCGCCCACATAGCAGCACTTTCTACGGCCTCTGCGAATAGGGCATTTTCTTCTGGACCCTGCCGCCAATTCTCTTGAAGTGACTTTTCGTAAATATTAAATTGTTCCAACTGGATGCAGTAGAAATCCGTGTGGTCACCTGTGAAGCTTCTCGTTGAAACTGAAGATTCAATGACTTTCCAGTTCTGATTATTATCGATGCCAGCCCAGTTGAGAACGAAGACTGCATCGTTTTTGTTCAGGGGGCTACTTGGAGTGAAGCGAGAGAACAGGAGCAGCCACAAGGCAATAAGCAAGATTGCGCCTAGAGTCAGTGCACCAATGATCTGCAAAGATATTCGAAGCGCCTTCATTTTTCTCTCTGTACCTAACGATTAAGCTAAGGGGCTGGCTTTAGCCAGTCCCAGCGAGTGAAACGAGCGATTTGAGCGCCTTGTTAGCGGCGATGTACTAAGGCCTTAAAGATACATCCCAAACATTTTCAGCTCCTGCCAAATGATCGTTGAGACGGTCGCTGATGTGATTTGAAGACCAGACAGCTGCGCGCTCTAAACCAATACATTGCTCTTTTGATGCAGGAGTTTCTTGATCGTGTATGTATAGTGAATATTTCCCTGTAATCGGGTCTTTCTTAAAGCGGGTTACTTCCTGTTGAAGCGGCTCAGGGATTTTCTTGATTTCACACAGAAGCTCCCATGTTGGCTCCTTTAGCGCTTGTCTCATGACCCAAAGCCGCCAAAGCACTCCTGACGATATTATTTCCTCTAGCGTTGCATCTGGGTTGAAGCAGTTAAAAAATGCAAGCTCGGGATCTTTGAGTGATAAGGCGTAAGCATGAGCGCCTGTAACTAACTTGATTCTGAATACCTTCCCTGTTTTCCAGCGCATATCAATGCTCCCTGCTTGAGCCGCTAACGTTTGGTTAAGGGGCGGGCTTTAGCCCGTCCCAGTGAGCGAAGCGAACGGTTTGAACCAATTGTTATAGGAATTCACCGCGCACTCTATTTTGTGCGGTAATGGTTGTAGATATCTTTAGCCTTAGAGTAAAAATAAAAGGCCAAGTAGCAGAAAGCTACAATAGCTATTAATGGCCCCATCACATTTATTCCAGTCATATAAGTTGTATAAATTGCGATAAGGATGATCAGGGTCACGTAACTGGTGAATGTTTTGTTTTTTGCAGAAATAATTAATGGCGCTACTGATAGAGCAATTATGTGGATTAAAATTGTGGTGATGATTTCTAAAATTAATTCAGTTGGAATTGTGTCGGTTTGTGCTTGGGTGATTAAAATAATAGCTTGGTACGAATAATAATTTAAAGCCGACACAATAGCTGTGCTGATGAAAAGGATTGGTGCGTATTTTTTAATTGCGCTGTACATAGCGGCAGAATGATTCCTATAACGTTTTGGTTAAGGGGCGGGCTTTAGCCCGTCCCAGAGAGCGCAGCGAACGATTTGAACCAATTGTTAGACGCTAGGATGTACGCATAATTTAAAGCACCGCATTCCTGCTTGTAACGCGTTACGCGGTGAACCTGGCGAAACGCAATAAATTTAATGTTTACGGTTTAACTGAACAGATGCGGTTTTGCCTGTGCCCCGTTAGTGGCGGCGATGGTTCAGTAGACACAAATTTCGAACATTTGTGAAGCCTAAAGCATTGGAGCGTTGCAACGGTTAAACGCGGTATAAAAACAGACTTTCAAAATGCAATTGGCTAACGTTTGGTTAAGGGGCGGGCTTTAGCCCGTCCCAGAGAGCGAAGCGAACGGTTTGAACCACTTGTTAGGCTGAGGCGTGAACGGTTAATTTGAGGCTACTCATAGGATGCCACACCAATATAAAGGTCAAAATCTTTTCTTTCTTGCTCAGTAGCTAACCGCTCTCTCGACACTCTAAGAGTGTATGCACCCTTTGCATGGCCTTTATCAATTACCATCCAATCAAAGACGTCTTCTGGATCAAATCCCAATCGTTGGCCTATTTGGTGCCACTTTTCGAAGCCATCGGGAATTTCAAAAAATATTCCTGAAAGTAAATTCGTATCTGGATGGTACAAAACATCGGACAACCACAAATAAAAAATATGATCCATACCTTCCTGTTCGGATTTTTCTGGATCACGAAAACTTAGCTTTGCCATATAGGTAGACTCGCCCCCTATTTTGACCATTTCAATGAAGCGATTAATTGTATCTGAGCATTGTCGATGAGCTTTATCGATCTCTTTATCGCTCTTACGGATATGTCGGAATATGGGTTCCATTGAGCCTTTGCCTAACGTTTGGTTAAGGGGCGGGCTTTAGCCCGTCCCAGTGAGCGAAGCGAACGATTTGAACCAATTGTTAGCCGTCATACCAGTTCGCTGAGAATGGAACGTTATCCATAAGCTCCCAGTTAATTTGAGGATCTCTTTGTCTATATTTTGTCGAGTACGTAAGTGCTCTTATTGCGGTATGGGTGTCCACCGTACAAGCTAGGGGAACTCTAAACGGATCTCCACCCATCTCGATATTTCGATACTCATCACAGGAACTACCATCGTACGGAACCATACGGCCGTCGTAGTGCCAGTCTAAGAAATATTGATTGGGCCCCACATACTCAACAGAAAGAGAAAGTATTTCATCTCCACCATCTAGGTGGAGTTGTCCGTTGCCATATGTCGACCAGCAGGAAAGAATGGGCTCATCGAAGAACAGGCTAAAATCGACATCATGCGCGTCAAGCTCTTTGATCTCTGTGTTGGTGGCGGCAAAGATGATTTTCATTTGATGGCTAACGATTAAGCTAAGGGGCGGCGGAGCGCCGTCCCAGCGAACGAAGTGAGCGCTTTGAGCGCATAGTTATATGCAACGCTGAATGAATTATTTTGCATAATATTTTTTGCGCCACTCAAGGTACTCAAGATCACGAGAGTCTGAGTTATTTAGCTCAATGCAATAATAAGAAAGCAAAGCTATTTCGAAGGGGGTCTCGTGCCAAATCATTTCTGCAATTTCTCGCATGTTTAAGCGCTGAAGCAACCTGTGATAAAAGGCATTGACAATTTTATTGGAGTGCGATTCGCTTTGGAGGAATACAGCGCTTAGGTGTGTTGCGGTTTCCTCTAGCAAGTATGGTATGTCGCACTCGATTAGAGTCTCACTCTGTTCTTTGTTGTTAAGTAATAATTCAATTGATGAGTGAAATATAGCTTGAGCAATGGACTTTGGGGTTGTTGTTGTAATTACAATGTCGCCCTTGCTCTCAAGCCCTAGAAGGGTCTCAAGAATTTTCTCTATGTGTTTTTCGTAATTCATTGGGCGGCTGCTCGTTGCATATAACGTTTGGTTAAGGGGCGGGCTTTAGCCCGTCCCAGTGAGCGCAGCGAACGATTTGAACCATTTGTTATGGGGCAACTAGTTGGCCATTCGCATCGAAAGTGTAAGTGCGAAGCTTTTCATCAGTGATAAATCTAATTATTTCATCTTTAGAATTCTTGAGAACAAACCTGCATTCGCTGTCATCTGTTATTTCAATTGTTTGGTGGCGTTCGGTGTAAGGGATCTCGTACTCTAATCCTTTAAGCTCTAAAAAGTAGCCGTTTATATCAATGTAATTCCCATGAAGCAAAAAGGTGCCATGGGCAGAATTTGTTTCAGTGTTAATTTCACCATACCCCATGCTCGTTAAGTCGAATAAAGTGGTAATTATATTTCCGGCGGAGTCGTAAAAATTTTCGAGTCTAAGAGTATAGTGAAGGCTTTCTTCGCCCTCAGGTATCATGGTCTTCGATTGAGCCACGGCTTCATTAGTTAGATGAGGAAGCCATTTTCCTTGCTGAGGGTGGGGCATAAGGATATGCATGTTTATGTGTATGGTTTTTACTGTTCCTTCTTCATCCTTTTCTGTGCTTGGCCTGAGTTCGTATATTTCAATTGGCTTAAGCCCAGGGAAAGTTTCGGCAGCATCAGCATGTTTTTTCGCTGGAGCAGTGTACCCAGTTGCCGAGAAAAATTTCCCTTTAGATATCTCCGGCAAGTCCGGTAACGCGCCTCCAAGTTTTTGAAGGTCTGCGCGTCCTACTTTTTTATTTTGAATAGTATAGTCTTTCGCTTCTCCCATAGATTGGCCACTATCGCTTAATGAGTGGACATCTACTTGGTAGAGAGTTTTTGAAAATTCCCCCCGAATTTTATTGTCATGAGAAACATCGCCATTAGTCATCAAATGCTCAGCTATGCATGAAAATATTTCATAAGCTGTGCCTGCTTTATTTGGGGAATGTCCAAATATCTCGTTAAAGATTTTATCTATAGGCGACACGTTAACTCCTTTGCCCCATAACGTTTGGCTAAGGGGCGGGCTTTAGCCCGTCCCAGTGAGCGCAGCGAGCGATTTTAGCCATATGTTAGGCCTGGCCTGCGTTGCGCGGTAGTGCGACCAACACAAAGCGAAAAGGCTGACACAGCTGAGCTCAACCTCTTACGCGGTAAATTTAATGTTTTGCTGTCTACCATCGTACTTCCATGTGTTTACAGCGGCCTATGCGGTTTGAAAACGACGCGGTGTTACGGGTGAAGCGGTGCATTAAGTAAAGAGTACCGGAGGTGCCTAACGATCAGGTTAAGGGGCTGGCTTTAGCCAGTCCCAGAGAGCGAAGCGAACGATTTGAACCGCTTGTTAGGCTTACGCAATTGTTAGCTCCTCCACGGAGTCGACTGTGACACTACTGCACTGTAGCGAACCACCCAAACCCCAGATGGATTCGATATCAACGGAGATAACAGGTGCTCCATTAAGCTTAACGTCGGTAAATGTGATTGAATTTATAACGTTTTGATGATTGAACTCTGAAAGCGAAAGATCAGAAACGCCTTTGAATATGAAGTTAACTAATACGCTTTTAACAATTGCCAGTTCATATTCAGCAGTTCCAGCGCCAACCTCAGCGTACTGCCGCACATGAACGGTTAACTTGGCAACGGAAACGCCTACTTCTAGCGGCAATGCCCGCGATAGAGCAAAAGAAATGATCTCGGCATCATGAAACGAGGGCCAGAACCCCAGTACGGCCAATACTTTCTCGAATCCTTCGATGTGTTTGGTGATTTCCATAAAGGCCTAACGTTTGGTTAAGGGGCGGGCTTTAGCCCGTCCCAGTGAGCGAAGCGAGCGATTTGAACCACTTGTTAGGCATGTGCTAGCGGCTAGCGCTGAACCCAGCTTGGCACTTGCTGACTACCACCATGCAGGACAACAGCGGGCACTCGATCTGAGTCGAAGACCGCGCCAGCGACAAAGTTGGAGAGATGGTAGGCCGTATGGGTGAGATAGCTTGTTACCAACTGATGGTAGCGCTCCAATCTCTCGGTATGGGGTGGGAAATCAGCCATATGCTCGATTGCTCTTGCTACGAAGATCGGGATTTGATCAAAGCTCTCGCTAAGAAAGAGCCCCGTGATGTTGTTGACGTAGCAGACCAAAGGATAAGAAGTGCTGTTGCGCCTAAAGGCATGCTCAGGAACAGCAGAAGCACTATTCAACACGGTATGGAAATGCCGGACGACTTCCATGCTTGATTCGAATGTCCCGGTTGCAGCTGTCATTGCGACTTTCCCAAAATGTCTAACGTTTGGTTAAGGGGCGGGCTTTAGCCCGTCCCAGTGAGCGCAGCGAACGATTTGAACCACTTGTTAGGAGGCGTTACCACGGAGCCGCCCTGGCTTTTGCAATAGTAAGTTGTCATGTTTGTGATTGCGGCACTCATCTAGAAAAACTTCAACAAGAGCTTCAGTTTCTGGAAAGTTTATGAATAAATTTTCACTTAGCTCGTAGTATTCTTCATAGTCCACGTACTGGTTTGATACAGGAAACGACAAATACCTTTTATCAGACTCCACATCGTTACCTAACGAGTATCGTTTTAATTTGTTGGTATAGATGTCCTCAAATCTCATAAGCCACCTAACGTTTGGTTAAGGGGCCGGCTTTAGCCGGTCCCAGTGAGCGAAGCGAACGGTTTGAACCACTTGTTAGGCAGCGCCAAAAGAAGTGGTTCTACATACAAGTGAATACTCTAGTTCTTCATGCAT